>PHBY01000038.1 GCA_002840735.1 Chloroflexi bacterium HGW-Chloroflexi-2 | reverse complement strand
GAACTATCTGCTTCCCACACCTTTAGATGGACCTCTTGAAGTGCGGGGCCGGGTCAAGGAAATCAAGGGACGCAAGGTAGTAGTGGCATCCCGCCTGATCGCAGGAGGCAATGTCTGCGCGACAGGCGAAGTCATTGCCGTCCAGGCGCCGGAACATATGATCATTGCCTTGTCGAAGAAATAGCGCTTTGGAAGGGAAGTTATAGGTGGCTGATACACGCCTGCTTGTGCCAGAAAATTTAAACATCAATACTGGCTTTTTCCGCGAAGTACTTCCTGTAAGGTTGTTTTTCCTATTTTCCCAATTCATACAACATTTTAAACAGAAACAATCAATGCCACCTGAAGAAGAGATCTTTATTTACCAATCAGAATCCCCCTCTGGTGGACTTATCGGATTAGTCTATACTCTAGATCAATATTTCTATTTTAGACGATAGCCCGACAGTTCCGAATCTCGCTTTCCTTGAGGACAACCCGGACGGAAAAGTAGAGGATAAACAATCCCTGAACTACCGTGAAAAAAGGATACCACCAAATGCCCCCCAGACAGGGCTTTCCCATAATTAAGTGATAGACAACAGGCTGCATCAGGAGAATGCTTCCGGTGAAGATCGCTAATGTGATACTCCATTTCACTCTTTTGATCAGTAGTATCGCAGCGGTAATGGCGATCAGCATCAGCAGAGTGCTCGGAAGAGCACCTTTCATGCCGCCATTTTGAAGATAACCAACGACAATCTCTCTTACGAACTTCTGGCCGGTTTGTACAAACAAAAACGCCGCTGTGGCGTATAGATAGATAGAGGGCGATTTAAAACCCATCCCAATCCAATGATCAGATTGACCTCCATCACTACGATATGTGATTTTGATAAAATACACTATCATGATGCCCTGAAAGATCGGGAATAAGGGATACCACCAAATGCCATTTGGTTCTTCATAGCCCGAGATTATATAGACTAAGAACCATTGAAGTAAAATCGCCCATAGTGCAGGTATCATTCCCAATATCAGTCCTGTCTTTTTCCTCATGGATATAAGAATAATACTGATGATTGTAACGGAAATAATAAGGACGTCCCCGATAACATTGATCTGCCAGCCCATCCTTACTGCCAAAGGCAGTTCCCACGCCAATATGTGCAATAGATTATAGAGCAATGCGGCAACAGTAACTTGAATATAAATTGTTGGTGATTTCATCTGATTCATTTTCCTCCTATATTAAATATACCGCGGTACTTGGTTGCGGTAGTCAATCCATTGTTCTCCAAATCGACTTTCCATGAATGCTTCCTCGACCAGAATAATTTTATGGTGAACAGCCAAGGCGATGATCACCAGTATCCAGTTGATGGGATTTTGGACATAAACAGCCGATCCCAGCGCCATCATATAAAGACCCAATAGCATGGGGTTTCGACTCAAACGATATATTCCGTTTGTTCGCAGAGCCGTATTTGCTTGTGATAATCCAACACGAAGCGAAAATGTTCCAAGTTTAAAGACTGCAAGTGTAAAAAACATAACTCCGATGCCGATGAAGGCAACGCATATCCAGAAAAAGACATCGTTGTTTGAAAATAGGGATAGTTTGCCCGATCGCAACTGAACATGAATTAGTACGAATGATGCAAAGAGCGATACTTTCCCAAGAAAAAAAAGTATTTTGTTTATTCCTATACACCCTACAGTTTCCACTTTCTTAATCTTCTGGATAATTCTTGGTATTATTGCCGCAATCACGAATATAGCGAAAAGAACTCTCAGCACAATTACTTTCTCCATAAGCAGACCTCCTTTGCATTATTAGCGTTTTCTATTGTTCTTGCGCCCGATGAAGACATAACTAATTTAGGCCCGTAACAGGCCTCTTTCAATAATCTCCATGTCATATACAGGGCAACTGCAACGAGAATGATGTCATAGTAAACACGCATCGTCAGTAATCCCAGCCCACCAAAGAATAGAGCGCCACAAATTGTAAAATACTCCAGCAACCGGGATCGGTTTGAGTGTTGACTGTTGAGGACAAGAAACCCGCATAAGACAAGCATTGTCGGGCAATTCACCACGCCAACAGGAGAATAGATCAATGCATTGATCCATACAGGACTTTCAACCAGCGCCAGATAATAGAAACCACTTAAAAGAGCAATTGAGCCAATGATTTTATCTTGGAGAGAAAGGGCATTGAAATCAAAGCCAATCTTCTGGGTTGTTGCAGCATATCCAATGAGTCCGGCCACGACAGGGAAGTAGAAATAATTAGATATAAGGTTGTGTTTGAATGCTGTGATAAATACACCTATCGAGAGATGGATCATGAATAGCACAAAAAGAATATTCCTCCCCTTCTTCCAGAAAATACCAACAGGAATAAAGAGAATGAAAAGAAGATGATTGAATAAACTAAGACCTTTAAAGTCGTTCGTGGTTTGCACAAGTT
Organism: Chloroflexi bacterium HGW-Chloroflexi-2; assembly: GCA_002840735.1. Taxonomy (GTDB): domain Bacteria; phylum Chloroflexota; class Anaerolineae; order Anaerolineales; family Anaerolineaceae; genus UBA6170. Next base: position 2,590 of record PHBY01000038.1, on the reverse strand, counting down.
TCGCATGCAATGTCGTAGCATTTAGCAGTAAAGAATTATCCTGCAACTTAAAGGCGAAGGCGCCGAACAAAAGAATCAAAATTACGAATCCGACGATCAACCTGGCCGATTGTTTCATAAAGCACCTCTCCTCATTAATTATCTGCATAGACTAAAGTCTTTTCAGCTTTAAAAGCCATGTAGCAGAAATAGATCACCATCAAAGATTGAGTAATCCACACAATCGGATAATAAGGGAAATGCTCATGACCTTTAGCAACAATAACGATCTTAACAATGACATTGATTGATCCGGCCACCATACCTATAATGAATCCTACTTTCCTGTTAATAAAACTCACCAGAAATCCCAGTGCATAAAGTGAACTTAAAACAAAATTACCCATGATCACCTGTTGGCCGGTTGCTTCTTGTATCAAACGAGCGCAATCATACTCAATAATCAACATACAAAGCCCTCTCAATAACATGTGGGACATCGCCGCCTGTGCTTCGCTTTTTATTTTGCTTAAAAATTTCATCATCTAAATCCTCCTTTTTATTTATCAATAAAGAACATACGTTCGTATTTAACTTAAAAATTTTTCTACGTAAAAAACTGCACCATGCCTCTAATATGATACTTTATCAAAGAATCGATATTGCTTTTTGCCCACTCATCATTTTTATAGTTCCGTGTAATTTCCAGGATACCCTCGATCAGATTCATTGCCAGAATGTGCATTAAAAAACTATCCTGCAGAAGTCTTTTCTTTTTTTTTGATATTATATTCTCAGTAAAATTATTTTCCATTCTAGTAACAACCATCTTTTTTAATTTTTCATATTTCGTCCCTTTGCTTCCATCCATAACCATTATAAGCTCTTTTCGGTATTTCCTGATCATTTCGAACATCGCACTGGGAACAAATTCAGTAAATTGCTGCATAAAGTTTTCATTGTCGAAATCTTTATTCGCCTTATATCCAAAGACTTCTTCCCGGAGATTTACAAGGTGATAGACAACCGGATCGGTAATGGTATAGAATAACTCCTCCTTATTTTTGAAATAGTTATACATGTTACTCGTGCTGATTCCGGCCTTTTTAGCAATGGATCTCATAGAAGCCTTGCTAAAGCCCTGCGTTAAAAACGTTTCTCTGGCGGCAGCCATTATTTCTTCTCTTATGTCATCTTTTTGAAATTGCATTCACGAACACCTGTTCTTTATTGTCTAATATACTCTCACTAAAATAATTGTCAAGAATAATTTTACAAGTCTTAAATTAACTGACTGATACTGAACTGATAAGAATTGACATACACACTTTCAACCCGTACTCTTCAATGTGCTTGAAAAGCCGCCTGTAAGGACTTGGTAAGTGGATGATGAAAGAATTGACCATTTCCGAAAATAAAACATCGATGATAGATCTATTTATCGAGGTTCTTCCTGAAAGAAACAGATCGTCAACTTTCATGAATATACAACGTTTCAAACTATAATATTCAAAAAAGCTATAGAGCTCTAATTTAGGATGTAGTATAAGTACTTTAGGCAGGCCAAAATATACAATAGGATGATGAGGTTTACTATGAACCAAAGAGGGCATCGATTAATTGGAAGACAATATTTCTTTTTGACTTATTTTATGGTTATTTTTGCATGTATCCTTCTTATTGGTTCATATGTTTATGCGGGCGAGAAGAAGAAAGAAACCGTTTCCTCTTCGAATGAACTGGTCTTTCTTTCTGCAAGTGAGCTGGCGGAGGAGATCAAATCACACCAGGTTACATCCCTTGAGGTCGTTAATGCTTACTTTAATCATATTGAAAAGCATAACCATACTTTAAATGCCATTGTCACCCTTGATAAAGATGCGGCAATACAGAGGGCTAAGGATGCTGATGCGGCCCTTGCCAGTGGTGAGCTATGGGGTCCTCTCCATGGAGTGCCGATAACGATAAAGGATAACGTTGCCACTCTTGGACTTAAAACCACAAACAGCTATCCACTTACTAAAAATTATGTCCCTGATTTCGATGCAACTGTTGTTGTGCGTTTGCGCAAGGCAGGGGCTATCATTCTGGGGAAGACAAACCTTCCTCCACTCGCGATGGATTTTCAGACCAATAGTCCTCTCTTTGGGATTACAAATAATCCCTGGGATATCTCCAGAACTCCTGGTGGAAGTACCGGCGGTGGGGCTGCTGCAGTGGCTGCAGGACTTACTTCCCTGGAAATCGGGAATGATCTCGCCGGATCAATCCGCATTCCTTCACATTTCTGCGGTATATACGGCCTGAAGCCGACAGAATACCTTGTTCCTCTTACCGGTATGTCACCGGGTATGCCCAGAAAAGAATATCGATCTTTCCGTCATCAGATTCATATAGGCCCTATTGCCCGTTCTATTAATGATCTGAAGTTGTGCCTTACTATCATTGCGGGGCCTGATGGAATAGATGTGGATGTCCCTTACATCCCTTTAAGCGAACCACGGAAAAAAGATCTGAAAGACCTTCACATTGCCTGGACAGATGATTTTGGAGGTGTTCCCGTATCAGAAGATACAAAGATTGCACTGAAGCAGTTCACAGACAAGTTATC
>PHBY01000023.1 GCA_002840735.1 Chloroflexi bacterium HGW-Chloroflexi-2 | reverse complement strand
CATAGGATACACAGAACCAAACCATTTCAAAATGGTTCTGGGAGGTAACCGATTTGAATCGGTTTGAAACTTAAGTATCCTTGGATTTGAATCCAAGGATAAGTTTTCCAGACTTCAACGAGTGGAGTATCTGCACTTTTCCCCCATACTTTTCTCCTTCCACTTCGGAATTTGGCTCTTATTTGATTATTTTCGTGTAAGATTAGTTGCATATAACCAGAAAATTTCAAGGAGCATGATGGAATTTCTACCTGAGCAATTCGATCCCTGGGCTGCGAATTACGACAATGATGTCGCTGCAGAAGCTGGTTTTCCTTTTACAGGATATGCAGATCTTTTACAGTCAATGGTTAAAGTGGCAAAACCTCAACCGAATCAAAAAGTGCTGGATCTGGGATGTGGCACCGGCAATCTTGCGGCGGTTTTCTCAGCTTTGGGCTGTCTGGTGTGGGGTACCGATTTCTCCTCCCAAATGATTGCCAGAGCTCATCAAAAGTATCCGGATCTACATTTTTCGGTGGCAGATGTGCGTGACCCGCTGCCAGCTGATTTTCCTGAGAAGTATGACCACATCGTCTCTGGGTATGTCTTTCATCATTTCACCATCGAAGAAAAAATTAAGCAAATGGCGAGGTACAAACAGCAACACTTAATTCAGGGTGGAACCATCATCATCGGGGATTTGATGTTCCCATCTGAAGAAACTATGCAGGCTATCGCTAATCAATATCCAGATTCCTGGGATGATGAATTTTATTGGATCATGGAGCGGGATCTGCCCTTGATGCAGCAGGCTGGTCTGGTTGTACAATTCCAACAAATCTCATTTTGTGCGGGTTTGATCTGGTTTGGATTATAATCATCTGAAAATTTTTATCTGATTCTCATGGCAGAAAGGTCGAATCCTAACATGGCTGACAGACAATACTCTTACTTAAATCCCAAAATTGAAATGCGGTCGTTGCCGCAAAAGGGCAGTTATGGCCTCTTTGCCCTGGAGCCCATTCAGAAAGATGAGCTCTTAGCCATGTGGGGTGGGCGTGTGGTTGGCTACGAAGAGTATGAACAGTTAACGCCATTTTTCAAATCGCATGGATTACAAATCTGGGACCATCTTTTCCAGGTGCCTCTTCTGGAGGGTGATCCGGCTGATTATTTCAATCATTCCTGCCTTCCAAATGCTGGTTTCAATACCCCTATTTCCCTGGTAGCCATGCGCGATATTGCCGCCGGAGAAGAGCTGTGTTTCGATTATGCCATGAGTGAAGATAACCACTTCGACGAATTCCCCTGCGGATGCGGATCAGAAACCTGTCGTGGACAGGTGACCGGCAAGGATTGGCAGATTCCTGCCTTACAGGAACGCTATTTTGGTTACTTCAGCCCTTATTTACAGGCACGTATAGAACGTTTGCATAAGTAGAATAGCTAGTTTCAGATAATTGGTTCACGAAAAATCACAAATTTACTGGTGGTGAAATTCCAGGTCATGGTAATGGCAGTTGCCATCAGCAAGCCTACCCATTCGGGCAATTCCAGCACATGCAGAGATAATGCCATCAATCCGCTGTTGATGCCAACTGCGATCAGGTTGATCAGGAAGAATAGCACGAAACGCCTGGGTGATCGAACCTGACTGCGAAAGGTGAATCTGCGATTCCAGATATAACTATTGACTACACCCATTATGTAAGAAAGTGCTTTGGCGAATACTGGAGCAGAAATGAAATAAGGAACAAAACGAGTCAGGATCCAGTAAGAGCCCAGATCGACACCCGTATTGATTACTCCTACCATCCCAAAGCGAACCGCCTGATGGAACCAGTTGGGTGTTCGCAGCCATAAACCCGTCATACGTGGAAAGTATTTAAATATCCAGTCAGGTAATTGCGTTGGTGGATGATTGGAAGCGGTATGCATGATCAGGGGAAATGATAATAGATGATGTTTGGATTGTCTATAATATTCGAATAAATTCGAAAGAAAAAGGTGTTTTTTGGCTAATAAGGCTCTTGTCGTTGTTAAAAAAAAATACAGGATCGCACCGTTTGAGCAGACAATTCATTTGTATTATCAACCACGAGTAAAACGTGGCTGGTTTTTTAATCCCGCAAGGGTATGCAAGGAAGAACAATGATTACAAACATTTCATCCAACAGGATGGGTATTGTTAGTTTTAAATCAACATCACATTGTGGCGTGATTCTGGATGGAAAGGAGTACCTTTGCCAGATTTCAAGCTGCGTAAAACTGAGTCAATCAAATATGAACACTGAGCGTAGGAATCAGGTTTCAGCCGGACAAATGGAAAATTTGATCGTGGTAGGTGACCGAGTGAATGTTCTGGTAGATCAGCGTAGTCAGCCGATGATCGTCGAACGCTTACCCAGACATAATCAATTATCCAGGTCTTCATCCAGCAGACCAGGTGGCGCAAAGATTGAACAGTTGCTGGCCAGCAATGTAGATCAGGTGATTGCCGTGTTTACCGCCACCAATCCTGAACCCAAATGGAATCTACTGGATCGTTACCTGACCAAGGCAGAAGGTGTGGAATTGCCGGTATGGATTGTGATCACAAAAACGGATCTGGTGGATCAGCAGCATGCCTTAAATGAACTGAAACAACATCTCGCAGTTTATCAAAAGATTGGTTATCCAGTTTTATTGACCAGTTGCGTTCAGCAAAATGGGATTGACGAATTACGGTCAATGCTCAAACAAAAAACTCTGTCTTGATCGGGAAATCCGGTGTTGGTAAAACTACTTTACTGAATGCATTAATGCCAGGACTGGATTACAAGGTAAGCAATGTCAATAAGGTTACAGGGAAAGGAATACATACCACTTCTGCCATGCGTCTTTTTCCAATCGAAGAGGATTCAATTCTGATCGATTCACCAGGAACCCGCGAGTTTGGATTGTGGGATGTTGATCCGGATGATCTGGATTGGTGCTTCAAAGAGATGAGCACCTTGCTGATGGAACTGCGTCCGAAGGCCATTGTGGAGGCTAATCCCAGGGAACTTCCCAAGCACCTGATGGATGCCTACACCGGTAGGACAGGTATTTCTATCGATTACCTAGAAAAAATTGACCCGGTGACCTCTTTATCTGGCTAACATAAATTGGTGAATTACCGTGTAACCCAGAAAGTCCTGAACAATATCGCCAATCACGCCACGCCATCCGAAACAAGGATTTTATTCCAAGTGAAACCATCCCATGTTGATCTGATGATTGAGGACAATGGGGTGGTTTTGATCCAAATGAGATAAAACCAGATCATTTTGGGGTGGAATTTATGCAGGAACGGGCGGAAGGTATTGGCGCGAATATAAAGATTATCAATCAACCTGGTGAAGGCACGTTGGTTCAACTAACGCTTCGGTAATAGAAAGTTAAATAATGAACTTCATTCATTTATTATTTAGATTGAAGAAAGAAAATGAAATTCCTGCAAAAATAACAAAAATTGGAATAATTGGACTGTGATAACGAGGTTGAACTTCAAAGAATGTATAGGCAATTAACGCAGATATTACTATTATCATTCCAAAATACTGTGTAAATTCTATTTTCTTGTTCAATATAAATGTAGATAACATTGCTATAAACAAAATGCACCAATAGGAATATTGACTGAAGGCAGCGAAATTAATTCTTATCGACGTCGTATCAAATGGCCAATTCGTCTGGAAGGTCAAATGGTTCATATCTTTAGCTAAAAAAGCAACATCTGAACCGTATGTATTATTACCAAACATATAACCATATTTATATTTAAGATTTTTTATAAACTCAAGCGGATTTTTTATGATCCGGTCTAGTATTACTACCATTCCATTTTTGAATACTTCATCTTTATTCCATGAATACAATAGTTCTGAATCAGGAATATTATGCCGGCCTTTTGAATCAATATTTGTTCCCATAAGAAGTGGGCCAATTACATTTCGATATTCTTCAATTTTCATATTTTCCACTGAAACAGTATTCACAAGCATTTTTAATGAGAAATACCCCATGAACAAGGAAATAATTACGAGCAATATAGGTTTTAAGCTTTTTAGTTCCGTAAAACGAAACGGATTTTTAATGAATAAAATCATAAACAATGGTAAATAAATAACCATAGGAGCTCGAATTACTATACATAATCCCATAATAAATGAAGAAAGTATTAAATAACGTAAAGAATTCTTTTGAATGAAGTAAAAAATTAATGTAATACTTAAAATTAACAAACTGGTTGATAAGATATCCGTATTTACAATTGAAACCATACTAATTTGCGAAGGAAATATAGCATATAAATATGCAGCAATTATCCCGGTTGATTTTGAAAATGTAAATTGTCCAATTTTATAAATACAAAAAATTGTGAGTAAGGAAAACAATATATTGACCTTCTCAAAGATTTCATGAGTTGGTGAAATTTTGTAAATTATTGACAACAATCGCACGAAATTACTGTGCTTTTCAATATAAACACCATTTTCATTATTTGCAATTTGCAAGGCTTTATAATGAAAACTACCAAAGTCTGAAACTTGTTCAGTTGGAACCATATTTATCCAGTAAATTCTTAATCCTGCTGCAAGGAGTAATATAAGAAATAGTAACAAGTTCCGGGTTGATGGTTTTTTCTTAATAAGAAAATGAATAGCAATTGGAACCACAATAAAAAATAAGACTGATATCCATAACCATATTATTTTATTCTCATGTAAATTAAACAATTCATTTTGGAAGTGAAGAGCATTATAAAATAAATAGGACAAAATCAAAAACAAAAAATATTTAAAAATACGACGCTTCTTATCCAGTACGGTTGAAAAGATAATAGTTACTCCAATAAAAAAATGAATGAAAAACAACAACCATCTCATCATTGGAAAAATTAATTGCCAAAAATTCCAGAAAGAAGAAACGGATGCTTTTTGGGGGGGTATTATTGTGTAAATAAATGGTTCATCGACTTTCCTGTTATCAGGAATATTGACTGAATAAGAGGTATTATCAATTTTGATGACAGCTTCAGAAACATGATTTTGAGGATAAAAAGTAAATTTGTAGTTTAAATCTCCATTTATAAATTGAAAAATATAATAATTTATTTCAAGAGGTTGATTTATTGGAGAATTTATCCTTCCAGTTTGATAATCCCAAGCATCTATGTTAGTAAACGATTTCGGTTCGATCAATTTTTGTTGAATATCTTCAATTTCTTGTTGAATAAAGACATTTACGTTTTCGGTGGTGGATTGCAAATTGATATTATATTCAATAGGATATAAAGGTTTTTGAAAATATGAAAAGAAAGATACAGCAAACGAAAAAACTGATGTAATAACAATTATTTGTATTTTTTGCTTTAATGAAAGTGAATAAATAAGAAATAAATAATTGTCCAAAATGTATCTGGATAATAAAAATGATAAGGATAAAACAAGAATCACCACAATTAATTTTGTGATTTTTGGATATGTGCTAAATGGAATGACTGTACTTAAAATGTTATAAGATAGAACCAAGCATATTATTATGCTTAGTATAAAGTTTTTTCTCTTGGTATTAAAGAAAGAATTAAATCCTGCGAAATGAGGTAGCATATTTAATATCCTATACATTCATTAAAATTTTCAAATTAATTCAAGAATTACAATTTTGAGTTAACTTAACTATCGGTGTTTAATTAAAATTAAAAATTGGCTTTTTAATAAAAAAAAGTATACATCAAAAACTTAAAAGGATTATTGAATTTAGTGATTGTTTTTCCTTTATCGAGGAAAAACAATTAAATTGAAATTTTTGGATCCAAGTGAAAAAGACATTGTTCTCCAGTAGTCTGTTTAATGAGGTTCTTCGGCAGTCTAGGTTCTATAAAATTTGAATTGTGTATAATGAGATCAAAATAAACTTTTAAATAGGCGATATGATGTATACAATCGATGCCAGAAAAATTTACCATCCAGAGATGTTTAAACGCGAACCACGTGTCTCGGTTGATTCCGGAAAATTCATTACCCTCGGGGAGCAAGACAAAGCTGGACGGCATTTACGCGCTCTGGCGTATGATCTGGTACCTGGATTCATTGAACTACAAATCAATGGTGCTTTCGGCAAGGATTTCACCAGCCAACCTGATTCGCTCTGGCAGGTGGCGGAACAATTGCCAGAATTTGGTATCACCACCTGTCTGCCAACCATCATCACCAGTCCGCTAGAGGTGATGGAAAACGCCTTACAGGTCTGGAAGAATAACAAACCAGCTGGTTATAAGGGTACATATTTGCCGGGTTTACATCTCGAAGGTCCTTTTCTAAACCCCAAAAAGAAGGGCGCTCATGTAGAAGGTCTGTTCCAAATGGCCGATCCTCGCCTGGTGCAGGAATGGACACCACAAAACGGTGTGCGTATGGTGACGATTGCCCCGGAAATTCCTGGCGCTATCAACCTCATCCTCACCTTATCCCAGCGTGGCATTCTGATGAGCGCGGGTCATTCGCTCGCTGACGTACATCAGGCGCGAGCCGGTTTCGGGGCTGGAATCCGCTATGCCACTCATTTATTCAATGCCATGACCCCAATCCATCATCGCGAGCCAGGACTGGCGATGGCGGTGCTGGATCATGCGGAGATTTCCTTTGGGATGATTCTGGATGGGATCCATGTTGCACCGGAACTGGTACGCCTGGCATGGTACTATCAAGGCAATCGAAGACTGACCCTGGTGACGGATGCCTGTGCTGCACAGGGAATGCCTGCAGGTAGCTATCACCTCGGGAATAATGAAATTCTGGTGGATGAATTCTCAGCCCGGCTAGCAGATGGTACCCTGGCTGGCAGCACCTTAACACCGCTCAAAGCCCTACAAAATTTACAGGCTTTTACGAAGTGTTCCTTCCAGGAAGCGCTGGCATGCCTGACGACCAACCCGGCGCGTGTTCTTGGGCAGAGAGACCGGGGAGTAATCCGCCCTGGCGCTGTGGCTGATTTTGTCTTATTGTCTGCAGATCAGCAGGTGGCAGCAACATTTGTGGCCGGAGAGTTGCTGTATCAGGCACCCTGGGCAAACCTCGCATGGGAATAATGGACAACCTTTGGAGTTTTAAAAAGTATGCATAAACGCCGTTTGGTTTTCCGGTATCCGCTCCTGATGATTGGGATGATCATCATCATCCTGTTCTTTTCACCATTTCTAATTTCCTGGATCACAAAAACAGCCTTATCTGTGCTGAATGGGGGTCAGGTGCGGGCAAATTGGCTGAATACAGCAGAAATCCTCGGTTCATATCCCCGGCTGCAATTCCAATTTTCCCAGGATATTGAGCCTGAAGTGGTGATTGCATCATTTTATGTGGAGCCTGAAATAACCGGAACCTGGACCTGGCTGGAAGAAGATCTGGCTGTCTGGCAGCCGGATGCCTCAATTCCTGCGGGTCAATCGATCCACTTTGGGTTTCAAAATCCTGAAGCTTCCCTTGATTCAAATGTAGGCCGTCTGAAACCATTTGAATGGCAGGCATTTATTCGTGCCCCGGAGATTGTCTTCCTGAAAGGGGTGGGCAATGGGAAAGAGTTGTTTAAGATCTCTCCAGAAAATCCCGAAATTGAAATACAGCTGACACAAACAGATGGCAAAATCGTTGACTTTACTGTTTCTCCTGATGGTGAGCAGATCCTGTTTTCTAAATCGAACGAACGCGCGGGGTGGGATCTTTGGATAATGAATCGCGATGGGCAGGCACAAATCATGATTCTGGATTGTGGGGTCGACCGTTGTTCTTCAGCGGATTGGAATCCGCTCCGAGACGAAATTGTTTTCACCATCGAGAATTCCAGCAATGAAACAACCTTTACGAATGAAGAATTACCCAAACCTTATGTACTGAATTTGATAACCGGAACTACAATGCCTTTATTAAATGATCCCCAAAAAGTCGGTTATGATCCAACCTGGTCTTCCAGAGGGCAATGGATCACATTCTGGGAGGGAATGGATGGCGGAATCGTGATTCTACATGGAACCAGTAAAGAAGTGGGTTTCGCCGATTCATCTAGCGAAGACACGGGGTGCTGGTCCCCTGAGGAACGCTATTATTACTATTCAGATGTGAAAGAAGAAGGATTGCCGATTATCTCCATCATCTATCAAGTCGAAATATTGTCAGGTGTGAGAAATTACTTTACCGATAGTGATCTTTTTGACCTGGGGTATAACTATTATTATCCGGTTTGTCATCCTAGGGGGCAGGGATTGCTGGTGGTTGTGCAGGTTGACCCCAAAATTCCGGGACGTGAATTATGGTGGGTTCTTCCGGATGGTTCATATGAGGTCGTTTTTAACGATCTATCGCAAATTGTGACTCAGTTCACCTGGAGTCCGGATGGTAGTAAAGTTTTATTTTTAAGCGATTCGTTAGCTGGGCTGAGTGATGGTTCAAAAATTGGAATTTGGGAAACGGAATCTTTCTCCTCTCAGCAATTATTTTCTGATTATATCTTTCAGGCACACTGGTTACCTTAATTCTGTCAGATGTCATTACAAAATTTAAGATTAAAGTTGACAATTCTCTCTTGAAAAAATTTTTGTTTTCGATGATAATAGAACAATAATTCTATATTATTGAGGACAGAATGACAGAAAACTATTATGTATTCAAAAAATCACATTTCCATTCTTTAATTCAACAATTCAGATTCTCCTTTGCGAAAGTTATATTGGAAAGATTAATCCAACTTCACCCAAATGAAATGCAATATTATGAATTCATGCTCATCATTGCTTCAATGGAACACAATTCAGAAGAATTAATTGATTTGCATAAAGCTATCCATGATAAATTTCCTGGTACGGCGCTGGAATACCTTGCCAATGGATTGTATCCCGGTGTAAAAATAAATCTTGCCAGAGATTTCTTGCATGCAGCGATCAGGCTTGAGCCAGACAATGCTTATATGTATTATTTTCTATCTTCAACCTACCTTAACTTAAACGAGTATAAGCAAAGTTTGAAATACGCTAATAAATGTCTGGAGGTAGACCCCAGTTTTCATCTTGCACTGCTATTGAGGATGACATGTCATAAAAAATTGGGCAATTTCAATGAATTTCTCAATGATTCCTTTTCAGCATTGTGTTACATTGAGAGTTTAAATGGGCTTTATATAGTAGAAACAATTATCGAGGAGCTCATTAAACACAAAACCTCACGCAAAAATCTCCTGGTACCTTCATCAGAAATAGTTCCTGAAAACCCTACTTCTTAAGCAATATTGTATATTCCACCAGGTTTTGCAACAATTGTTTCATCAATTTCAGGGCAAAGTCATCCGTCAGGTTTCCCTGGTCGTCAAATACCTGTCTTCCAGGCATATTGATCAGAACTTCAGGCTTGTTAACCACATACATATTCAAGTGATTAAGCACAGAACGTAGCTGATATTGTGATCGATCTGTGCCACCACGTCCGCCGGCTCCTAAAATGGCAACTGGTTTATGGATCAAAGGATTGGGTTGCTTGTTATAGGATCGTGATGCCCAGTCAATAGCATTTTTCAATACACCGGTAATGGAACTGTTATACTCCGGACTGGCAATCAGCAGCGCATCTGCATTTTGGATAGCCTCCCGATATGCTTCAACCGCAGCAGGCAAACCTTCGGCTTCCACATCTACATTAAATAGTGGGATATCGATCAGATCGAATATTTCAAAAGTAGTGTTTTCAGGTAATAGACCCTGAGCAATTTTTAGTAATTTGCGATTATAAGACTCTTTGCGTAAGCTTCCTGCAAAACCTAAAATATGAATATTTTTTTCCATTATTCTCCACTCTATACAAATAAATGAATTAAGTATCATCTCAATAATTAGCGGTAGGGTGTTTTTGGCGTGCACCTGCACGCCAAAAACACCCGCTTACCACGATTAATTGAAATGATACTGAATTAATTTACCAATAAAAAATTTGGCTGATTATTGTTTTCCTAATTTCCGTAATAAATCACAAAGCAATTGTTTTTCTTCGGTACTGAGAACCGAAAATTGTTGCTCAATGGCGCGCACATGCTTAGGGAATATATCCTTGATCAAATTCAAGCCAGCATCAGTGAGATGAACAATAATCTTGCGGCGATCATCCTTTGCCCGTTCGCGATGAACCAGTTGCCTTTTTTCCAGGTTATCGATCACCGTGGTCATATTGGAATTGCTTTTTAATATTTTCTCGCCCAGGATATTTTGTGCCTGAGGTCCCAGGTGATAAAGGGCTTCCAGCACGCCAAACTGGCTGATGGTTAATTCCTGCATGGAGCTGGCCATCGATAATCGGGCATTGATCGTATCCGTAGCCCGGGTTAGTTTAATATATGTATCAAGCGCCAGTTCTTCTTCCGGTGTACCTTGAAAATGTGTAGGCATATAAACCTCCTGATCAAATTATTTCATATCGAAATAATACCGATTTAATCATCAAATGTCAAATCAGTGTAGCGGCTTATCAAGTTGTTGTATAATCTTTTCGGTGTTTATCCGCCAATTTGGCTCATGGTGCGGTTGGTGGCAAATTCACCTTCTGCCAGTCCATGCCCCCAGGGCTTCCACCAGATGCCATCCAGAATCATGGCGCGCAAGTCCTCTATGCTGGTCCCGGCTCGTAAGGGTGTCAGCAGGTCGACCTCTTTTTCCTTGAGCAAACATAGACGTAATTTACCATCGGAGGTCAAACGAGCCCGCGTGCATCCTGCGCAGAAGGGATTGGTGACGGAGGAAATGAACCCCAATGTGCCTTGAGCACCAGGCAAACGGTATAATCGCGCTTCGCCATCCAGAATGCCATGGTTCAACAATTCCGGTTTATCCAGTTTTGTGCTGACCATTTCAAGAATTTCTGCATCGCTGACTACCAGATTGGTCTGGAAATCAGTTTGCCCGGCAAATGGCATCATTTCAATAAAGCGCACCTGCCAGTTGTGTGCATAGGTGAGATTTGCCATCGGGACGACATCATCCAGGTTGTGACCGCGCACCACCACCATATTGAGTTTAAGTGGTGTCAGACCAGCTTCTTCAGCTGCCTGAATGCCTGCCCAGACATCTTCAAATTTTCCCCAACGGGTCAATGATTTGAAACGACCCGGGTCGAGAGTATCCAGACTGATATTGACTCTTTGTAAACCTGCTGCCTTTAAGGGGGCAGCCAGTTTACCCAGTAAGACACCGTTGGTGGTCATGGATAATGATTTCACACCGGGGGTGGCAGCCATTTCCCGCACCAGATCAACAATATGGGCGCGTACGGTCGGTTCACCACCGGTCAGCCGGATTTTATCAAAACCCAGCGAGGTGAATAGATTTAATAACTGAATGATTTCATCGTCCTGCATCAACTCTGCATTGGGAAGGAAGGTCTGATCTTCGGGCATGCAATATAAGCAACGCAAATTACAGTGATCGGTGAGACTGATTCGTAAATAGTGAATATTTCTTCCAAAGCGATCGTCAGGCATATTACCTCTTGTTCATATCATACCATTAATTGGACTGATATTATCTTAATATTTCTTAAGATACAAACCATTCCACTTTGGGGACCTTTTAAATCATGGGTGGTTTGGACATTTTTTGTATGCTTCTCCGTAATAAAACCCACCAAACCTGATTTTTTGAGATGATTCATCTTCAATTTTGTATAATAAATCTAAGAGATAAGGAAGATACAAATGAAACCTATCATGATTAAACCTCCAAAACTACAACGAGGTGATAAAGTGGCTACCGTATCCCTCTCCTGGGGTGGTCCAGGAACAATTCCTCAGCGCTATCAGACAGGGAAACAACAACTTCAGGATGAGTTCGAATTGCAGGTGGTTGAGATGCCGCATACCCTGGCTGACCCGGAATGGATTTCCAGGAATCCCGAGGCCCGTGCAGAGGATTTGATGCTGGCATTTTCTAATCCTGAGATCAAAGGAGTCATCTCCACCATTGGAGGCGACGATTCGATCCGCATTCTGCCATTTCTGGATCTGGAAGTCGTGCGCAATAATCCGAAGGTGTTTTTAGGTTATTCGGATACGACGATTACACATCTGGCATGTTTTCAGGCGGGTCTGGTTTCTTTTTATGGTCCGGCTATCATGTCTGGTTTTGCTGAAAATGGGGGGTTGTTTCCTTACCTGGTAGACTCGGTCTATCAAACCTTATTTTCCTCCAAAACTATCGGGATCATTTCACCCAATATAGATGGTTGGACCGTCGAACGACTGGAATGGGCTGATCCGGATAATCAAACTATAAAACGCAAACTGAACCCTTCTACTGGCTGGCGCTACCTTCAGGGAAAGGGCATTCAGCGAGGACATTTAATTGGTGGCTGCTTTGAGGTACTGGATTGGCTGAGGGGTACTCATTTTTGGCCAACACCGGATCAATGGGAGAAGGCTATTCTGTTTTTGGAAACTTCAGAAGGTGCTCCAAGCCCCGAAATGGTGAAATTTGGCTTGTCCACATTTGCTTCATCAGGGGTTCTGGAGAAATTATCAGGTATTCTCTTCGGTCGTCCAGGTGGACAGGTTCCACCTGAAAAATTTTTCGAGTATGATCAGGTTTTACTGAAAGTTGTCCGGGATGAAGCCGGCCTGGATGAACTACCCATCATGACGAACATGGATTTTGGCCATACCGACCCGATGATGACTCTTCCTTATGGTGTTCAAGCTGAAATTGATTGTGATCAGCAGCAATTCAGAATAATTGAGAATGCAGTAGTTGATTAAGACAGGAGATCAGAAAATGCAGAATGACATAAACGATTTACATCATAGCCACTCATTCGGGCAGGACAAAAAGCGACCGGGTGAACTGCGCACCTTCATCGTGATCGGCATCACTGCTACCATGATGGTGGTGGAAATAACAGCAGGCATCCTTTTTGGCTCCATGGCTTTGCTGGCAGATGGTCTGCACATGGCATCCCACGCTGCCGCCCTCAGTATCAATGCTTTTGCCTATGTATATGCCCGTAAAAATGCTAACAACCCGGCGTTTAGTTTTGGCACCGGCAAAGTCAATGCTCTGGGAGGTTTCAGCGGGGCGATTTTGCTGGCAGTTTTCGCATTGCTGATGGCATGGGAGAGTTCCAGCCGCTTGATTGAACCCGTAGAAATCATATTCAACCAGGCCATTCTGGTGGCGGTGATTGGATTGGTTGTCAATGGCATCAGCGTTTTAATTCTGGGTGTCCACACGGAAGATCATGATCATGCTGGTCATTCACAGGGTCATGATCAAGATCACGAATCTGATCACCAGCATGATCACAATCTGAAATCTGCCTATCTGCATGTGCTCACCGATGCGCTCACATCTGTGCTGGCTATTGTGGCGCTTCTGGCTGCCAAATACTTTGGTTTTATCTGGATGGATCCCTTAATGGGCATTGTTGGGGCAATCCTGGTTGCACGCTGGTCGATCGGATTGTTACGTTCCACGAGCGCCATCTTACTGGATAAGCAGGTATCCCAGACCCTTCAGGACAAAATTAAATATCATATAGAGAATGACGGTGATAGCCAGGTAGCAGATCTGCATGTCTGGTCGATCGGTCCTAATATCCATGCCGCCATCATTTCTGTTGTCACCCATCATGCCTTGACGTATGAAGAATATAAAGCACGTTTGCCTGAGGATTTGGGTCTGGAGCATGTATCCATTGAAGTGAAAATTATCGATGACCCTGCAGATTAATTCAGTTATTTCATAAATTGACCTTCATCGCTGATTTGGGATTGAAAGAAACTGATCCTGTAGTTGAACGTATCCTCTCCCGTATTCTGGCACACCAATCCTCAGATGGTCTCTTCCAATTGCCGGTTAACATTCCCACTCATTGAGAAAGATCCCTGTCCTTTTGCCACATTAGCCATGTTAAAAGCCCTGAGTGCCATTGAGGATCTGCGGGAAAGTAAGGTTGGGATTTTGGGCAGAAGAAAATACTCTCCCGCTGGTTAACGTTGATGGCCTCGAGGATTAGCAATAGAGTAGAATCTCAATCACTCCCAGGTGTAAAAACCGGGAGTGATTGATTCGGAGAGAAATGAAAAAGCTTGGCAACTCATCGGGCAATGATGAGCAACTCACAAATTAGTTAATCCATTCTGAACCCTAACTGCTCCAATACTGCTACAGGAAATTCGAAACGGACTGTTTTTTCCGGGTCTACGATCTGGCAGAATTTAAGCTCGCCAGCCAGGCTCATTAACATCCCGGCGTCATTGACGGAAAGACCCACAAATTCGGTGAGAAAGCGTGCCATGGCGTGTGTGGCAGCACTGGCTGCTTCATCCAGGGTGGGGGCCGAGACAATGGCTGCTACCAGGTTTTCATTGCGCAGAAAAGGTGTGGGTAATCCTCTGAGTGAATCAACTACCTGTGCTTTAAAACGGAATTCTCCCGGGGTTTCGGCGCCACAAATGACGACTTCTCCATCCCCCATGGCAGCGTGAAAATCACCAGCACCAAACAATGCGCCTTCCACCCCCACGGTAAAATACAGGCTGGCACCTTCGGTCACCAGGGTACAATCCATATTGCCACCATGTGCGCCGGGTGTGCCATTCGGAACCGATCCACTGGCTGGGGCAACCCCAATCACACCGATCATTGGTTTTTTGGGAACACGTACTTTATCTTTATACACAACTGTGTCTCCATCCAGTTGCAACACCACGGTCTCCATCTCGGAAATTTGATCACCCAGTGCGCCTTCACCCGGCAGGGTAACCATGATGGACTGGTTGGCAATATCCATTTTGAGCAGGTCAACACGTAATACATCGCCTGGTTTTGTCCCTTCGATATACACGGGTCCGGAAGCCGGGTTAATATGATCCCAATCTAAAGAATCCAACAAATCAGCAGAAGTTTTAAGTTGCCCTTCGAAGCAGTCATGGGTTTCCATGATCACTTCTTCATCCTGCTTCACATGCGCAACAGGGGTTAATTCTGGCTGAAAGGCAAAGAATACTTGTTTACGAGTGACTCTGGTTGTCATTGAATACTCCTTTTTTACTTCATCATGTTAAAAATGAATTGTTCGGTCAAGTTTCCCAACTGGAAATGATTCAAAAGCATGCCGGCCAGGATAATGGTCAGGACGCTTGCCATGAAGACATAATCAAATTTTTGAAATTTGAATTCACGCCGGAAAGTGCGCTTACTGATATTGTAATCAAAACCACGCGACAGGATGGCAATGGAGATATCCTGGGAGCGTTCCAGTGTCGCCAGGAAAATGGGAATCAGTAAAGCAGTCAATACCTGCACGCGCCTGACCAGATTCTTCGGCTTCACATCATAGCCACGCGCCTTTTGCGCATCGGTAATTTTTTGTGTCTGTTTGGTCAACAATCCCACGGTGGAAAATCCTAGGGTCAATGCCAGACCCATTTCTGGTGGTAAGCCACGTGAGGTTATGCGTTGCAGCACAAAAGCCAGAACAAGACAGCCAGCCAACATAAACAGCGTCTGATACAGGGGATCAGGCAACCAGGTGATCGGTTCGCTGTTTAACACCAGCGGTAAAGTAGCTACTACCATTACTCCTGTCATTACCAGAATAGTGAGGACATCCGTTGATGAAAATTTGCGTTTGCCTTTTTCGGTGATGGTTAATGCCAGCTCAACGGGTGGTGTGCTGTACAGCATGAGATGCACAGAAAGGACGACGCTGAAGAAACGGAAAAATACTGCCACCCCACGAATCAACCCTTCTATAGTAACCGGTATCCATTGTTTGAATGGAATCAGATAAAAAAGAAAATGTGCATCTTTGGGGGTAAAAAAGATAATCTGAAAGAGGGAAAAGGTGAGAAAAATTACCACCAATACCCGTAAATTTTGATTTAATAACTGGCGATCAATCGCTTTTATTCCCAACCAATAGATCAATAAAAATAATATACCCATTAAAATCGGGTCCATAATGATGACTGAAGCGATGGTTATCCCGATAAACATTAATAATTTGGTTATAGCATCCAGATTATGAAGTAGAGAATTCCCCTTTTGATATTCAATTGCCATGTTGCACCTCTACAATTTGATCCAGGAAAGATTTCATTTCATCATATCCAACTGCCCAGCCCGGGACACCCAGATCGGAAAGTTCTACAGCTAATTTGGTGAGTTCCGGTAAGTCCAGTGAATTCGATCGCATTAATTCATGATCCAGTAAAAGCTGACGGATAGGGCCATCATAAGAGATCCTTCCGTACTGCAAAACCACAGCTCGTTTGGTAAACAAGGCCGCATAATCAATGCGGTGGGTGATCAGCAAAATGGTGGTTCCCAATTCATTCAATTTTTTGATGATCGCAAAAATCTCATCAATCATTTCCGGATCCTGCCCGGTGGTCGGTTCATCAATCACCAGAATTTTTGGCTTGAGGGTTAATACCGAAGCCAGCGCCAGCCGTTGTTTTTGGCCTTTTCCCAGATCGAACACCTCCCAATCGATTTTATCGCTCAAATCCACGATTTCGAGTGCTTCGCGAATGCGGCTATCGAATTCTGATGGAGCGACATTGTGAGTCTTCAAGCCGAAGGTCATCTCATCTTTGACCGTAAACGACACAATCTGGTGGTTGGGATTCTGAAAACAAAAACCAACATCGCGAGCCAGTATGTGAGTGGGTGTCACTGCTACGTCCTGCCCGGTGACGTGGACACTGCCCTGTGAAGGTTGTTGCAGGCCGATGATGTGGCGAACCAGGGTTGTTTTCCCGGATCCATTGCGGCCTAAAATCGCGACCATCTCACCGGACTTGATGCTGAGATTCACATCGTGTAAAGCTTCTTTTTCCTGGGTGTAAGAAAAACTGACATTCTTAAATTCAATCACCGCTTCCCCGTCATGAACGTGACCATTTTGAAAAGTTTTATGGGCCAATGAATGAAGGGAATACTTTTGACGAAGCGCTTGATGAAATTGACCTGGCGTTAACGGCATATCGGGTAGTTGGTAATGGTTTGCCAGTCGCATCACATCCGGTCGTTTAAACACATGGGGGATATCTCCCTGTGCAAGCACTTCCTGTGTGGGACCATCGCGCACAATCCGCCCTTTGTCCATGATGATTATTCGCTCGACCAGCGGTAAGGTCTCTTCCAGAGCATGCTCAACAATCACCAGCGTCTTTCCACGCTGCCGGGCAACCTGTACAACCAGATTGAGAATATAAGCGCGACCAGCCGGATCCAGATTTGCCAGTGGTTCATCCATAACATAAATTTCCGGGTGCATGGCATAGGTGGCAGCAATGACACAGGCTTGTTGTTCACCACCGGAGAGATTATGGGGCTCACGCTCTTCATAACCAGTGAGACGGGTGGCTTCCAAAGCCGATTGAACGCGCAGGTTGATTTCTTCGCGTGAAATGCCCAGATTTTCAGGCCCAAAAGCAACCTCATCCAGCACGCTATTGGTCACCAGTTGACTTTCCGGATCCTGAAAGACCATACCCACCAGGGATGCCAGCCCACCTACCCGAGCTTTACGGGTATTGAAGGGTCCGATGGTAACTTCCCCGCTGAGCTGTCCCTCATGGAAGTGGGGGATTAACCCATTAATGCAGGAACACAGGGTGGTTTTTCCGCTGCCAGCCGGCCCGGTGATCAAAACAATCTCACCAGGTGCGATGGTTAGATTGATCTCGGATAAAGCCAAAGTTTGGCTGCCAGAGTATGAAAATGAAACATTTTTAAATTCGATTGGATAAGTCATAATCCTGCTTCTTCAGTCGTTCCAGGTCACTGCAAAAGCAACAACCTGGAACCGGCTTCCATGTAATTTTGAGTGGCAGTTACCACAACGGACGTCTGAAACGCTCCGGAAGTGCTGCCATAATAATGGTTGTAACAACAGTGGTAAGTGCCATTTCGGGCAGAGCCCCAGCTTCCAAAACACCCAGAAATGCTAAGAACCCACCGTATTCCGGATCGGGATAAAATACAGCTAAACCGACAGCGAACAATGGAACCACAATCAATACATAATAAAGAACTACCTGTAAAGCCCAGGCAACCAGACTGACAACTTTGTTGTTGCGCAGTCTCCAGCTGAAGTTTTTATATACCACACCACTGAAAACACCACCCACTACATGGGCTAAGAGACTGGCAAGTGGAATACCGGGTTCTGCAATTCCAGCTAATAATCCAATGACGATACCGCCCATTGGTCCTGTTAAGGATGCTCCAACGGTGGTGAAGATTTCTCGAGGATCTGTGACAACAGGTGTTCCGGGGATTGGAATGGTGACACCAGCCAGAACGAGGGCAAGTGCTGCCCCCCCAAATGCTGCCGCTACACCAACCTGACGGGCAGTCAGTACTGGTTTTCGGTCCGATGTTATTAGATTCATTTCTTCAGATTCTTGTGACATAATGATTTCTCCTTCTTAATGATAATAAATTTATGAAGTTTGGGATTACTGGGTGTGAATTTGTTCTTTTTTGAAGACCTCCTTTGATTTTTTTATATTCGCCTATTCCTCGACTGGTTATGAAAAAAGCCACCTGTTAGGGGTGGCTTCTGTACGAAATTTATTGTTTTTTATACAGGTTTTTTTACCTGATTCTGCCATCCCAATGCGGAAATTTTCGCTTCATAATAATGAAGGAAATAAGATAATAAGCAATAAGGATAAAGAGAGCAGAAATGTGCATTGTGTTCTTAAGTTGTACCCTTTCGGGGGATTAGTTTCCCCTATTATACAGATGAAAGTTGATCTGTCAATGGAAATGCTAAAATTGATACAAAAATGATCCAACCCTGGATAGTAATGAGTTTCGAATGTTTTTATACAGCCCATCCTTTCCATGCTCCACTTGCGTTATAATGTGAAGAATGTTGAAACGAAACTTATCTCGACGTGATTTTTTGAAGGTGGCCGGCATTGGGTTGGGGACGCTGGCTTTTCGACCTTTACGGTTATCGCCACGTGAATTCCTGGCGATACCCAAGCGTCTGGCGCAATTCCCGGATAGCGAGATCATCGGGCGGGTGACTGACCCCGGGGTGTACCTGCGCAGCAAACCCACCAATGCAAGTGGAACGGATAATGTCATTCAAAACCTGGCTGCGGATACTTTGCTGGAATGGAATCAGGAAGTTGTGGGCAATGTGATTGGGGGGCTATCCAACCAGAAATATGTGGAAACACCAACAGGCTATGTGTATGGCTCAGTGCTGCAACCTACTCGCAACCTACCCAACACACCGATCACCGAAATCCCGGCCGGTAAGAGTGGTTTCTGGGCAGAAGTGACGGTTCCCTATGTCGATCTGACCCATGAAGGCAACATTGCTTCGCCATGGTTGAATGATCACTTAGCCTATAATTTTCCACCACGCCTGTATTATGGTCAGGTGGTCTGGATGGATCGCATTCGCAGCAGCAATGGCTTTGTCGAATACCGCTGGAATGAGGATGCCAATGGTCGTGGCTATGGCTATGGCGGCAGCTATGGCGAATACTTCTGGGGGGATGGCGCTGGTTTTAAGGTCTTGACCGATGCGGATGTATCCACCATCAGCCCGGACGTCGATCCGGTGGAAAAAACCATGACCCTTAACCTGGACTACCAAACGCTCTCCTGTTTTGAAGGCAACCGCGAAGTTTATTACTGCCAGGTGTCCACAGGAATTCAATATACCCTGGATTCCACCGGTGAGGAAGTCAATTATTCCACCCCGCCCGGCACCTTGTTAACGCACTGGAAGATTATTTCTAAGAATATGACTTCCGGAGAAGAAGAAGGGGGCAGCGGTTATTCCACCCCGGCAGTGCCGTGGTGTGTATATATCCAGGGTGGCATCGCCATTCACGGTGCTTTCTGGCATAACGCCTTTGGAGAACCGCGTTCACATGGCTGTGTGAATGCCAAGCCGGAAGATGCCAAATGGATCTTCCGCTGGAGCATGCCGTACGTCTCACTGGATGCAGGCGAAGAACGACGCAGCCTGCCCGATCACGGCACGATTGTGAACTCCAGAAAAGCCTAGCCATCCTGCTTTTTTCTGGTTCAATCAAATCCAAACGGAGACCATTTGGGTGTAAGAGTTCTTTTGTTGATGGGTGTACGCAATTTCTCCATTGGAATTTGAACAAGATTACGACACACATCAGCAATGTGGCTGGCAGATGTACCGTTGTTCTGAATAGGTTGCAGTTTTTTCAACGTGTCCAGATCGAAATAGGAATGTACTTCTTTTCCCAAAGCCATACCCCAATAAACAACCGAAGAAACCTGGGTAATTAATACATCGCAATTGGCTACCATATGAGGTGTATTTCCCTCTCTAAATATGATTGCTTGCGGAAGGATGGCACGAATCTCCCGTTCTGAACGGTGAACTTTTTCATTGGGATGTAACTTAAAGATGACCGGTTTATTCTGCGCAAAGTGTTTCACTTTTTTCAAAAAGCCTATGCGGTCATCAAATTTACCGGTCTCTCGAATACTGGAAGTGGCAACCAGAATGTAGTTTCTGTAAGGAAAGGTATTGTCCAGGGCAATTTGAGCATGATCAAAATTTGGAATCCCGGTAACAATTATTTTTTCTGGTTGAATGCCTTTACTGATAAAATGGTCACGGTATCCATGCGATGCCACACAAAAACGGTCATAGGCATTGGAGAGCCCGGTTGCGGCTGTGTTGGCGAGGAAGCGAGGTAATTTAAGATTTTTCACCATCCAGATCAATAAATCATCCGGTTCAGTGATCCCTTCTTGAATCAAAACCAAGCGCTTATTGCGGATATTCGATTGAACGATTAAGTCTGTACCTGTAAAGACAAGATCGTAGTTCTTTTGCTTTCCCCCTACATCCAGGGATAATTTATTATCCTGTATGTAATTGCTGGTTGATTGAAAATGTTTCCCATCCAGAATGGTGTGTTTCAAATAACCAGTTTTACGAATATTCTCAAGTAAATTCTCGGCATAAAAAGGTGTGAAATAACAATCAAACTCATTCAGGTTGGAAGCAATTTTATGCATCATCGTCGTCTGATTAAGCGATCCACAAATGAACAGGATATTTTTAGTCATTTTCGGTTATGAATGCAAATAATGTGTCAAGGTATCGATTGAAGCTAACTTATTGATCTGAGCATAGATGATTGGTTTTTCCGGGCTTTCATTCCAGCTAACCCAACCGAGTTTCCGTAACACGAACCGTGGGATGTAGGAAGTCAGCACAGCTGAACCACTCAACCCATTCCCTTTTCTGGGAATGGTTGTGCGGTTAATGATCGCATTTTTTAGATCAGCAGAGGTATAACCATGGTAGTATGAAGCACCCTGACCGATCATTTGTAAGATGTGGGCATCGCTATTGCCAAGTTGTGCTAATGGAAGCGAGTTGCTTTCTTGTTGAACGGATAAATTTCCGCGCGTATAAACCAATCCACCATTGAAAGCTTCCACACCTACCAGGATTTTTGACGCAACAGGATGCTTCAGAACCTGTCGAATTGTCTCAAATCTCAGGCTTTTGACACCTTTTGCCATTGGATGAGCAGCAATACAAATACCACCTTGATTTCCCACCATTAAAACGGTTTCCAATAAAGAAAGACCTGGTGGTATAGGTCGCTCAATAAACAGGCAAAGAACATGCCCGTCTTTAGAAGAAACCTCACAACCGGGAATTACTTCTAAATTGTAATAAGGGGCAAGATCCAATGCTTCCGGAACGCCTTCCATACTGTCATGGTCGGTAATTGCTATCACATTTAGATCAGTAAAATCCGCTACGTATTTTAAAATCGCTGAGATAGATGCAGTGCCATCATAACTATACATGCTGTGAATGTGTAAGTCTGCAAAACCCATATTTTCTCCTTAATTTTCTAAAAAGAGTGTAACAAATCGTGTTTAATAAAAGGAGAAAAGTTTATTAATGACGGGTTAAGATTTTGCTATGATTTGATTATGAGCGTTGACAATGATTGTTGTTGAAATTAAGATAATAAAATTAGAGAATTAAGATTAAGAATGGCTTTCGATCCCTGGTATATCAACTATGAAAGCTGAATAGAGATTATTTTCCTGAATGAATTCACTTCCCTTTCTTTCCGCCAAGTTTTATCCTCCTGTTCCGATCCTCAAAGTGGCGGTGCGGGATTCGTTGTTATAGGTTATTTCGCTAGGTGTTCTGGCAAGGAAACATCTGACTTTGATATCTACTCCGGCGGGTAATAGTAAGGGTGCACGGGCTGTTGAGTGGCTGTTTGCCAGGAGCGAGCCAATGGCAACCCGCACAGCGGGCAAACCTGTCACAGACACTGGGTAATGTCCCGCTTGCGATCGAACTGGCGCACGAAGGCCAGCGGATTTCCGTCTTTTTGGGCGGCAGGGAACCGGATGTTCAATTCATGCTGCCTGATTCAATCAAGTGCAGGAAAAGATAATTACCTTGATTTTCAAAAATCCACACAGCAATGCTACAATAAAGAATGGTGAGAGCAAAGATTTCATCGCATTTCATAGCAGAAGGGCTTTCCTGACGTGATTAAATCCAGACTACCTGATCTCATAAAAGCAGGAGAAGAAGAAAAGCACATTAAAACGCAACTCCTTCTCCCTGTTACCCTGTTTACATTTTTATTTGTATTAATTTCCGTAATCCTGACCCTGCTTGCCAGGGAATTTGCGATCATGGCGGGTTTGATTGTTAGTGCAATCATGCTTTTCATTTGCTTCGAGCGGCTCAGAAACAATACCTATTTGCCACCGGCTGTTCTCTTTATGATTCAGGGGTATGGTTTATTGACAGCATCTCTGTTGTTTGAAGGAAGCAGCCTGCTTCCGACCATTTTGTTCGTGGTTTTTTATTTCCTGATTGCAGGGATCATATTTTCACCCAAAACCAGTGTGTGGTTATTTGTGTACAGCATCCTGTTGATTGTCTTTATGTGGACAGAAATCATTCCACCCGTTTTTCCAGCGCCAAATTTACCGGACTGGTACACCAGCTGGTTCAGCCTGGTATTCATCCTGGGGTTGCTCGGCCTGTTCGGGGTGTTGGCTTATCGAGCGCTTGCCCAGGGGTTGGAAATCGCGCGCAGCACCAATCAGGTGCGAGATCAGATTGAAAATGACGTAATAAAATTCAGGTCCATCGTCGAGCAAAGCCCGTTACCAACCTTCATCACCGATCTGGACGGCTCCATTGAGTATGTGAACGCCCAATTTTGCAAATTAACCGGTTATGCCGCCGATGAGCTGCTGGGCAAAAACCCGCGCATGTTCAAAACCGAATTCACGCCAGTGGAGTTTTATGATTATCTGTGGAAAGCCATCCGCGCGGGTGAGCAGTGGGTGGGGGAGTTGGTTAACCGCCGCAAAGATGGTTCGATCGTTTATATCGGCGCGAGGATCTCTTCCTTGCTGGACGCGGGCGGCAAGCCGGCTCATTTTCTGGCATTCGAGGAGGACATCACCCGCCGCAAGCTGCTGGAAAATGAGGTAAAGCAAGCCAACCAGCAGATGCAGGCGCTAAAGGATGAATTGGCCAGATTGAATGATCAACTTCAGGAGCAGAGCAGGCTGGATCACCTGACCGGGTTATACACTCGCTCCTACCTGATGGAAATCCTGCCGCGTGAGATCTTGCGCGCTGCCCGGGCAAGAAACCCCTTGATCTTGATGCTGATCGATGTCGATCATTTCAGCGCGATCAACGACCGCTATGGTCGTTCGGCGGGCGATGACCTGTTGCAGGCGATTGCGAACGTGATCAAGCAATCTCTGGGGCGGTATGACCTGGCTTTTCGATATGCCAATGATGCTTTTTTGCTGTTGATACCGGACGACCCGAAGGATTCAGGACTGACCCGGGCTGATGGAGTGCGGCAAGCCATCGGCAATCAACCCATTCAATGGAAGGATCAAACAATCGACCTGACAGTTTCCATCGGGCTTGCTGTCTACCCGCTGCACGCTGAACAGGAAGATGATCTATTGACCAGGGCTGAAAAAGCGCTCGAAATTTCCCGAAAATCCGGGGGAAATCGGGTCACACTTTGGTCGGAGAATTTGTAATATATGACGTGATGAGGAGGTTTTGAATGAATAAACGAGAATTGGTATTGCAGGTGCTGGATGAATCCAAACAACAGACTTATATCCCGGCGGCATTTTTCCTGCATTTTGATCCCAAATTTCATCGTGGGCAGGCTGCCATCGAGAAACATCTCGAGTATTTTCGCTTCACAGAAATGGACTTTGTCAAGATTCAATACGAGACAGTCTTTCCCTTCCGGGATGAAATTCGCAAACCGGAAGATTGGCTACAGATGCCCCAGTACGGCATGGATTTCTACCAGGATCAGGTGGAGATTGCCCGCGGTCTGGTGCAGGCAGCCGGGAAAGAAGCGCTGGTGATCCAGACTCTGTATTCGCCCTTCATGTGCGCCGGGCATACGGTCGGGGGGGAACGGCTTATGCAACACCTGCTCGAAAATCCGCCGCCGGTTAGAAAAGGCATCGAGATCATTACCGAGAGCCTGCGTACCTTCGTGCGCGCCTGTATCGCAGCCGGGGTGGATGGCTTTTACCATTCAACCCAGGGTGGCGAGACCAGCCGCCTGGAGGGTTCTGCCTTGTTCGAGGAGTGCGTGAAACCGTTTGACTTATCCCTTATGAATGAGATCAATGAAAAATGTGAATTTAACATTCTAC
Source organism: Chloroflexi bacterium HGW-Chloroflexi-2 (assembly GCA_002840735.1). Classification (GTDB taxonomy): domain Bacteria; phylum Chloroflexota; class Anaerolineae; order Anaerolineales; family Anaerolineaceae; genus UBA6170. Next base: position 24,171 of record PHBY01000023.1, on the reverse strand, counting down.
ATGTGTGTGATTATGTGGATGGCTATACAGATCTGACCCCATTTCTGGACTACCCGGGAGATGTGGTCAACTGCAGCCTGAAGCTGGGAGACCAACATCTGAACCCGCAGCAGATTGTGGAGATGTTTGGCAGACCGTTCATGGGGGGTGTTGAGCGCCTGGGCACGATCCAGAACGGCTCGCCTTCAGATGTGCAGGAGATGACGCGCTCGATCCTGGTTACGGCACCCGAACGTTACATGCTGGGGGCCGATTGCACTATTCCTTCCACGGTGGATTGGGAGAATATCCGCGCGGCTATCCAGGTGGCACACGCTCACGCTCGCTGATAGGAGAACAAAAATGAACCCATTCTATAACCATGAACAAAAACGAATTCGCGCCTTGTGGCGTATCCTGATCCAGGGCGGTTTGTTCCTGGTGGGATTAACCCTCATCAGTACGGTGCTGGGGGTTATTGCGATGCTGATCATGTCTGCCAGTGGACAGGCTGATCTGGATTTGCTGCTCAATCAGGATGCATTGATGGATGTGATGATGAGCCTGGGAGGGGGGTGGTTTTTTGCCCTGAATGGGGTCGCTACGGTGGTGGTCATTTTTCTGACCTTTTTGCTGGCTGGTTGGCTACTGGACCGGCGCAAGTTTGTGGATTTTGGATTTCACTTTTCTCGCCAGTGGTGGCTGGATCTGGGCTTCGGGCTGGGGTTAGGCGCGATTCTAATGCTACTGATCTTCGTAATTGAACTGGCAGCGGGTTGGATCACGATTGAAGACACCTTCCACTCCATTGGAAATTCCTTCCTGAGCGGTTGGCTGGCAGCGCTGGTGGGGTTCATCGCGGTAGGCATCTATGAAGAAATGTTAAGCCGTGGCTATCATCTACGCAATCTGGCAGAAGGATTGAATTGGGGCATTCTGGGTAAAGGCGGTGGTTTGTGGGCGGGTTACCTGATCTCCTCTTCTGTTTTCGGTTTGTTGCATGCAGCCAACCCGAACTCCTCATGGATCTCGACCCTGAATTTGATTCTGTCCGGGCTGTTCCTGGGGCTGGGGTTTGTGTTGACCGGCGAACTGGCCATCCCGATTGGATTACACATCACCTGGAATTTCTTTCAGGGCAATGTGTTTGGCTTCCCGGTCAGTGGATCCAAAAGTGGAACCAGCATCATAAGTATCCTGCAGGGGGGTCCGGATCTATTGACCGGTGGCGCTTTTGGCCCAGAAGCGGGACTGGTGGGGATCTTTGCCTTCCTGGTTGGATCGATTTTGACTGTCCTATATGTTCGCAAAACCAGAGGTGAAGTAAGAATGCATACCGAACTGGCGGAATATCAGAAACCGGTCGTTAAAATGGCAATCCATCCTGAAATTTTGGTCGATGAATAGATCACCTAGTTTACAGACGGTCTAATTCACCGTCTTTGGTTGCCAAAAATCCTAAAAAAGAGGATGCCTGTGATTTGATTTATTCTCAGGGATGGCTACAATCTTAAGTAGAGGTTGGGTTGATCCTTCAGGAGAAATCCTGTGAGGGATTGTTAGTATGTCAGCCTTGCTCAACTCATTTAACACATTTAGAGGAGAAATTTTCATGGCTAGTTCACCATTCGCGTCAAATATTGATACGATCATGACGATTGAAAGGCATATTCTGGAACAGCAACGCTTCCATCCCGAAGCAACCGGTGTTTTGACCAATCTGCTGTACGATATTGCGCTGGCAGGCAAAATGATCGCCAGTCAGATGTCAAAAGCCGGGTTGGCACAAATTCTGGGGAAAACCGGTGATGTGAATGTGCAGGGTGAACAGGTGATGAAACTGGATAAGCTGGCGGATGAAACGCTCTATATGCTCAATGATCACACCGGTCGTTTGGCCGTGATCGCATCCGAGGAGCATAAGGACATTATCCCCATCCCGGAGCAATATCCAACCGGGAAATATGTGCTGCTGTATGATCCATTGGATGGCTCCTCCAATATCGATTTCAATGTAGGTGTGGGGACCATCTTTGCCATTTACTCCCGGGTGAGTACTTCCGGACGCGGTACCGAGGAGGATTGTCTTCAAAATGGGAGAAAGATGGTGGCGGCTGGTTACATCGTGTATGGCGCCAGTACGATGTTTGTTTACTCCACCGGGCAGGGAGTGCATGGCTTTACACTGGATCCATCGATTGGTGAATTTCTGCTTTCGCATGAAAATATCCGCATGCCCAATATCCCGACTTATTACAGCGTCAACCAGGGTTACTTTAATCGCTGGTCTCCAGGGGTTCAGAAGTTCACGCAACATTTACAGGCGATGACCAGTGAGACCCAATCCATCTCGATGCGCTATGTGGGTTCTCTGGTGGTCGATTTCCACCGCACGCTGCTGTCGGGTGGCATCTTCTATTATCCCTGGGATATTTCCAAACCGGAAGGCAAGTTGCGCCTCACCTATGAAGCCAATCCGCTGGCCTTCATCGCAGAGCAGGCGGGTGGGGCGGCCTCGACAGGGTTTGAGGATATCCTCGATTTACAGCCACACAGTCTGCATCAGCGCACATCATTATTCATTGGGAATACTGATTTGGTGAGACAGGCAGAGGAATATATCCGCAAGTACGGTTAAATAGGCTTTCAACACAATTCATCTTCTTTTTCAGGCAAAATCCTCTATAATATGAGTGAACCAATACAAATTCATTGCTGGAAAGGAGGTGTGCCTTGCGTTTTCCCCCGTATTTATTCGGCTATCCGATGACGAATGAGTTATGGTATGTACTGGTTTTTGTGGGGGCAGTACTGGTTATGTGGTTATTAACCAAAATATTCAGGACCTTGAGCAGGGACTTTGCGGCTGGATTTATTATTTTTCTATTGATTATCGGTTTTATGATACTGATGCTGAATCTAACCAGTGGCAGTTCACAGATTCAGAGTGGAGTCGAGCGCTTTTTTAACAATTTATTTCACTGATGAAGTTCTACATTTAATTTACTGCAGAACAGAACAGCACAGAAGGACCCTTTATGAAAATTGCAGTCATTGGCGCAGGTTCCACCTATACACCTGAGTTGATCAACGGCTTTTTGGAGCGGGTGGACAGGTTGCCGGTTGAAGAAATCTGCCTGATGGATATTGACCCTGCCCGATTGCAGGTGGTGGGCGGTTTTGCGCAACGTCTGGTGAATCGGGCAGGTGCGCCTATTCGGATTGTTCTGAGTGAGGATCGCCACCTGGCGCTTGCAGGTGCAGATGTGGTCATCACCCAGCTACGCGTCGGTCAGATGGCGGCACGCCGCGAGGATGAATACCTGGGGCGCCGGCATGGTCTGGTCGGCCAGGAAACGACCGGCATTGGCGGCATGTCGAAAGCCTTGCGCACCATCCCGGTTATCCTCGAAATCTGTGATCAGATTCAGCAGGTAGCGCCGGGAGCGCTCTTGCTGAATTTCACCAATCCATCCGGTTTGATCATGGAAGCCATTCAACGCTATGCCCCGAAAATCAAAGCTGCCGGTGTGTGTAACTCGGCTTTTACCACCAGGATGAAGATTTTGCAGCAATTTTCAGAACGGGATGGTGTGATGTATGCGGCGGAAGACGGGGAGTTGTTGACCCTGGGCTTGAATCATCTCACCTGGCATTCTGGTTTCAGGCTGAAGGGGGAAGATGTCTGGGATGAAGTCTTCAACGGGTATGTACAACAACTGCGCGCCATGCCAGATCCGCCCTTTCATCCGGATTTTATAGAAAAGCAAGGCGTAATTCCGAACGACTATCTGGAATATTACTTTCAGGCAGCCAAAAAGGTGGCGCTGCAAAAGAACTGGCCACCCTCGCGGGCGGAAGAGGTGATGGCGGTGGAAAAAGACCTGCTGGCGCAGTACGCTGATCCGGCTTGCGATACGATTCCCGCGGGACTGATGCAACGCGGTGGGGCCTACTATTCCAGTGTGGCCGCCAGCATGATAGATGCCTATTGGAATGATCTGGGAGAAACCCATATCGCCAATGTTACCCATAACGGTCAGGTAAAAGGCTGGGAGAAAGAGTGGGTATTGGAAATGCCTTGCAGGGTGGATCGCTCCGGGGTACAGCCATTACCCACGCAACCACTGCCACTCTATAATTATGCCCTGCTCGAACAGGTCAAGCAGTATGAGCTACTGACAGTGGAAGCGGCGGTGCATGGTGACCGGGCAGCTGCTTTCCGGGCTTTGCTGGCTCATCCCCTCGGCCCCGATGAGGATCAGGCAGGTGTGCTGCTGGAGGATATGCTCAGCACGCACCGGCGCTATCTACCACGTTTCTTCCTTTAAAAACAAGGCGATTTATGGTCTTTTTGGGTATCGATGTGGGTGGCAGCAAAACCCATGCCTTGCTGAGTGATGAAAGCGGGCAGGTTTTGGGTTTTGGCGTGGGTCCGGGGGGAAACCCGGAAATGGTTGGTTATGATGGTCTGACACTGGCCATGCAGGCAGCCCTTCAAAAAGCCCTGAAAAAATCTGGCATGAAACACTCGCAGATCACTGCTGCCGGATTCGGGATTGCCGGGTATGATTGGCCGTTTCAGTATCATGATACCCTGCAGGCGGTGCAGGCATTGGGCTTGCGCACACAAATCCTGGCGATTGAGAACGACGCGGTGCCGCCCATCTATGGCGGTAGCACACATGGTTGGGGCATCGCTGCCTGTGTGGGCACCGGTAACAACGTGCGCGGGGTGGATGCGCAGGGTAGAATTGGCAGAATCACCGGCAACTCATCCACCTTTGGCGAATACGGCGGAGCCGGCGAGATCATGCAGACGGTGCTGCAGAGGCTGGCCTGGATGTGGACCGGCCGGGGAAAAGCGACCGCGCTGGCGGAATTACTGATCCGTGATTGTGGCGCCACGAATCTGGGCGATCTGATCGCAGGGCTGGTAGCAGAACGCTATCATCTCAAAGCTGACCAGGCACCCCTGGTGGTACAGGCCGCCGAAAGCGGTGATGCAGTGTCTGGAGAGGTGTTGACCTGGCATGCACGTGAACTGGCTGCTTCCGTGCTGGCAGTTGCCGGGCAGCTGGACCTGACCGAGCAGCCGTTTGAGGTGGTCATGGCGGGTAAGCTGTTTCAGGTCAGTGAACTTTATCGCAAATCTTTCATCGAATGTGTTCAAGTTGGAGCGAAGCTGGCTGAATGTAAATTATTTACATCTCCACCAGTGGTGGGAGCGGTCATCATGGCCATGCAGGCAGCCCGGGCAGGCGGTGCGGGGATCGCAAAAGCGCGCGCGGCATTATTGGGCATTGATTTTAAGAATAATAAGTACTGAATTGGTCGAAAAAATACGTATTACTACGTATTGACTCGTCTATTCTGACTCCGTAAAATGTAAATGGATAGGGATACTAAAATTACATCCGGCTTAGGATAGGGAGCACCATTTTTTATTCGCTGAATTTTTATCATTTTTCTTCCACGGAGAGCGAATGACAGAATCGATCATGAGGTCGATTTTGTCATTTAATGGCTGATTTGAGGCCAAAAACAGGCAACTCACCAGAAATTGGTCCTCAAAATCAGGAAAAATACGTAGAACTACGTATTGACTCTGGATAGAAAATAATTAGAATTATGTTATGAGCTAAAACAGCAGCCATCTGGCTGAGATTCTGGCTCAAGGTATGCGAAGAACCAGAAGGCGGAAATTGGTCGCCTGTCCCGACGATCGGGAGCGTCTTCTGGGGAGCAAGTGGCGAAACCGGACCGCACAATGGCCCGGTTTTTTTGTTTAAGTCAGAAAAAAGTGAGGCCGTAACCAGGCAGGTAAGTGCGTAAAGCAGATCGGTGAAATAAAAGTTAGTAAACAGATAGTAAATGTAAACTGAAAGGGACAGAATTATTATGAAAACAAAAGCATTATTTATATCTTTAATCATGTTGTTAGCTTTATCAACCATTGGTATGGCAGCCAGTGTAACTCCTGTAGTAATCCCCAATCAACCTGGTGGAGAAGTAGCAGAATGTGATGCAGTTGGTGATTTTTTATATGCTTATAAAATTGATGGTTGGGATGAAGGCTCAAAAAATGGGACTTATCCAGTTGTATTCGAGGATGGGCATGCAAATAATATTGTGATTTCCAACAGTGATGGGACTTACTTTGACTGGAGCGCCAGTCCGAATTCTATTGGTGCAGTCATCGTTAAAGGTGGTAATTCGGCTAACCTTTTCTTCTATGATCCACAAGTTTTTTCGGACAGTGGACTGTATTCACCAGTCAATAATAGCGGAAATCCTGCTGAAGTCAGCCATGTAACCTTCTGCTGGAATCCAGATCCGAAAGAAGATGAAGGCGAATGGTGCTCACCTGGATACTGGCGCCAACCACAACACCTGGATTCATGGGCAGTCACTGGCTATAGTCCAACAGATTCTTTTTCCAGTATTTTTGGATATGAACCAACATTGTCCAAATTAGGTGTCACCAATGGCGCGACCGCCAATCCCACTTTATGGGAGGTGCTGCAAGCCCCACAATTCTATGGTGGCGATGCCTTCAATGCCGTTGGTGATCTGCTGAGCCGTGCCCACCCGGATGTGAACTTCCAGGGCACGCGTGTACCAGATAGCTGCCCGTTGAACTAAGCTTCGAAAATTCATCGCTTGCCTGAGTATCATCAAGCACTCCGCATCCCTGAAGAAGCAGGGATGCGGATGTTTTGTTTATACGGTCAAAAACCACTTTTTTGGTGAAAATTGGTCCTTAAAAATCGAAAAAATACGTAGAACTACGTATTGACTCTCTCTTAGGAATCGTTAGAATCTATTTAACAGTGGACGTTAAATCTTTCACAAATGCAGCCACTGTGGGGAAGCGTTGATCCAAGGGATAGGATGTTGGTCGCTATACCTCTGTTCGAGGGGGGTATATCCTTTGGGGAGCCAGTGGCGAAACCGGCCCGAAGTCAATGGTCGGTTTTTCTATTTTAAGCATTCAATTTTATATCAACGCGAGCAATTTGGAGAAAGGGAGGGGTCCAAAAATATATCGATACTGGGGAGTTTATTTGTTGTTCAATGATTATGATAAAAAAATTAGAAAGGGATAAAAAAGAAATGAAAACAAAAGCTATCTATATTGCATTAATTTTTGTGTTGGCCATCTCTACGGTGGCAATGGCTGCGTCGGTGGAGCCGACTTTATATACAGATTGGAAATCTGGTGATGCAGCGTTTGAGTGTGGGCAAGTTGAAGGTTGTGATTCTGATTTTCACTTCAAGTTTGATAACTGGGGTGATGTGACTTATGATGGTCCTTATACTGTTGATGGTGGAAATGTTATTACTATCTCCAATGATGATGGCTATAGCTTTGACTGGACATCTAAATGGCCGGTTGCTTGTGTCATTGTGAAAGGCAGCAATGCAGCCAATGTGTACTGTTATGATGAACCTGTATTTAGTGACACTGGCATGTTTGCCCCGACCAAATATGACAAAGACGGTAATCCAGATGGCACATACGCCATCAGCCACGCAACCTTCTGCTACAACGAACCCGGCATGTGCTACGAAGAAGAAACTGCCTGGGCCGAAGGCGCTCGCTATGTCAAGAAGGGCAACTGGGCCATGTATGTGGATTACGATGATGTTGAGAAGACAGTTGAGTTGATTGCCGACTACACCAATTATGTCCATGCCGGCACCGTCACCTTCTCTGCCCCAGTGGATGGATATGTCACCATCACCGTCAACCTGACAGGTGGCGCGATTTTCTACTATGACCTGAATGATCCGTTGTTTGATGACAATCTGAAAGTTCAGGATTACGCCAAAGCCCCCACCAAGACCCCATCCCCTGGTCTGTTTGCCTGGAAGACTCACATTGAAACTGGTGCCATAACCGGTTCCATCGTTGTGCCTGTCAACAATTTCTACGGTGTGCATATGGATATCGCATTACCAGTACCCTGTGGCGAATAATCCAATTACAACTGAATAGAATTAGAAACAAGTATAACAACTGAATATCAACCCTCCCCCGCACCCCTTCCCAGGCGGGGGAGGGCGCTTTTAACCCCCATCCACCTTAAACATTCTACAAAAATACGTAGAACTACGTATTGACTCTGCTATTTTAATTTGATAATATTTATCTAAATAGTGTGGTTATAAGCATTCATTGATTTTCTTTACCAAGTGAATATCCTTTTTTGGGAGGTGTTGATCCGACGGAATGAATTGGTCGCCAGGCTCTATCAGAGAGCCTCCGCCGGGGAGCCAGTGGCGAAACCGGCCCAACATCTGGCGCCGTTTTTTTGTTTTATGTCAGGTGCTGCTTCGAAAATCGCTGCTGACCAATCACACGAAATTAACCACTGAGAAAGGGAAAGAAAATGTTTAAGTTATTCCGAACCATGTTGGTGTTGTTGTTGGTGACTGCTTTCGCAGTCGCTCCCCTGGGAACCGGCCAGGTGTTGGCAAATCTGGAAGAAACACCTGAAGATATCGCCAGTGATGAATTGGTAGAAGAACTGGTGGAAGATCTGGTTGAAGAGCCTGTTGAAGAAGAGCTCGTTGAAGAACCACTGGAAGAAGAAGTAGCTGAAGAAGTAATGGAAGAAGAACCCGTTCTGCTGATGCTGGCACCTGAACCACAAAATCAAGGTCAGGCCGGAACCACACTCAGCGCCCGCATTACAGCCAAAGGATTCTGGTATCGTGATTACGACTGGACCATCGAGAAGACTGGTTCCGTGGATGAACTGACCCTGTATGTGGGTGAGACTGCCACCGTCGATTACAGTGTGGTCGTGACGGCTTCGATGGAAGAGTTCGCCGGTGTTAAAGGCCAGATCTGTGTCCTGAATGGTGGCGATCGACCTACTGAAGGTCTGGAGTTGAACCCGCGGGTGCTGTTCAAAAATGGTCCTGGACCATTCGAACCATTACCCGGCGCCACCACCAAGATCACCCCGGCCGAACAGCTTGGTCCCGGTGCAGAAGGTTGTTACGATTTCGAAATCGAATTCGAGCCGGTGCCAGGCGCTAATTACAAAGTCGATGCCCGCGTGACCATCACCAATCACTCCGGTTGGTTGGGTGTCCCATTTGGCCCTTCTCCGGATGCTGATTTCTCCCTGTCGAATCAAATGGTCGTGACCAATGAATGTATCGATCTGACTGACAGCCTGTATGGCGACCTGGGCACTGTGTGTGTAGGTGATCTGGATGAAAACATGCAGAAGACCTTCGAATATTCCTACGAGGTCAGTCCCTTTGGTGTCTGTGGCACGTATGGTGTGGATAACACCGCTTCCTTCGTCGCCAGCGATGATCCCACCCAGACCGGTTCAGACAGCTGGACCGTGACCGTGACTGTCCCCTGTGTGGATGGCTGTTCCCTGACCCCCGGTTACTGGAAGACGCATTCCATGTACGGTCCCGCCCGTTATGATCCAGCCTGGGCATTGTTGGGTGAGGATGAACTGTTCTTCCATAGTGGTTTATCAAATTATCAAGTCTTGTGGACCAGCCCCTCTGGTGGAAATGCCTATTTCATTCTGGCACATGCCTATCTGGCTGCTACATTAAATGTGCTGAATGGTGCAGGAACCACTCCTGAAGTTGACGCTGCCCTGACTGCCGCGGAAACATTCTTCGACGATTACAATCCCACCAGCAAGTTGTCAAGAACTGTGCGCAGTCATGCGATTTCTCTTGCTGGATTATTGGATAGTTACAACAACGGTCTGATCGGCCCTGGGCATTGTGATGCCTTCACCGCGCTGCCACAGAACTAAAATGTAGAATTAGATGATAACAAAAAACCTCACCCATCCGGTGAGGTTTTTTTTCATTAATCACTTACGCTTCTACTTCCCCATCCTCAACAGGGTAGAAACAGATGCCCGCGGTGCCGGGTCCGGAATGCACCCCCAGCGCAGGCGGCAGCTCAACGATGATCTCCTCGACCACCTCGATGCGCCCCTCGATCAGTTCTTTGATCTTGAGCACCTCTTCCCGGGCAGCGGCATGCACATAGGCAATCTTGACGCGCCCTTTCGCGCCGGCGGTCTTGAGCACCGATTCGGCCATCATCTTATAAGCGCTGCCACGGGTGAAGGCCTTGCCCAGGGGTACGATGACACCATCGCGCATGCCAATCAAGGGTTTAATGTTGAGCAGCGAACCGAGCATGCTGGTGGCCTTGCCGATGCGTCCGCCCATGGCCAGGTACTTGAGCGTGTCGGCGGTCTGGATCATCTGTGCGCGCGGGATGATGAAATTGATTCTGGTCAGGATCTGATCAAAGGATTTGCCCTGCAGGGCTGCCCGGGCGGCTTCGATGACTGCCCAGCCGTGGCACATCGAGACGTTCAGCGTATCGATGACCTCGATGCGTAATTGCGGCAAGCGCTCCAGGATGGCGGTGCGTCCAATGGTAGCTGCCTGATAAGCACCACTGTTTTTGGAGGTCATATGGATGCTGATGATTTCGTTGTTCCCTTCCTCGGTGGCAATTTTTTCGTAAAGGGCTTCATAATCGCCGGGACCGGGATTGGCGGTCTTGGGCAATTCACGCGCAATCGGCAGCCAGCGGTAGAACTCCTCGCGCTTGATGCTGACCAGATCGCGCAGCACTTCATTCCCGCGGTGAATGTAATAGGGGACCCAATGGATTTTGAGCGCCTTCAACATTTCATCCGGGATGGTGGCAGTACTATCGGTGACAATCGCTACCTGACTCATTATATCCTCCAACATGATTAACACCAAAATCATGGATAAGGTGCAATCCAACTCCACTATTAATATAGAACAATCCGGATAAAGAAAATAGTGCATTCAGTCATATAGAGGTCATATTTGTCGAGATTTTGATAACTTTAAATGATTGATCCTTGAACATTTGGTTATATAATACAAACTACATCTTAAAAGTAGTTTTAAATTGCATAGGGAGTGGTGATTGGACACATTGACAGCGCGTAAATTGATAATCACTAAAATAATTTTTGCATTGATGCTGCTGGTATTGATAAGCGGGTCAAGTGGTTGGATGGTCAGTGCACAGGATGGGGGAGGAGAGGGGGAAGTCCCGGATTCCGACCTGGCCTTGCTGACGAAGCTGGATCAGCAAGAGCGATTACGGGTGATCGTCCAACTGAAGATTCCTGGCCTGACCAACAAAACAGCTGAATTGAACACCCCGGCCATTCACACGGCACAGAGTGATCTGCTTTCCACACTGAGCAGCAACAATGTCAGACTGATCCACCAGTATGACTATATTCCATTTATGGCGGTCGAGGTCGATCGGGCCGGATTGGAAGGGCTGATGAGGTCGCCGCTGGTGGTGGGGGTGGAAGAAGATATATTAATGAAACCACTGCTGAGTGAAAGCGTGCCCTTGATCAATGCGGATGATGTTTGGGCAGCGGGATATACGGGGGAAGGTCAGATGGTGGCTGTGTTGGATACGGGGGTTGATAAGAATCATCCGGCTTTAGCGGGGAAGGTGGTATCGGAGGCGTGTTATTCTTCAACATCCTCCACCACTACTAGTTTATGTCCTGGTGGAGTTAGTGCAAGTATTGAAACAGACTCAGCATTGCCATATATCAGCAATTGTCCAAGCGGGGAATGTGATCATGGAACCCATGTGGCAGGAATCGTGGCAGCAAATGGTGCAAGTGTAAAAGGAATTGCAAAAGATGCTAAATTAATTGCAATTCAAGTTTTTTCTCGTGTATCCAGCAATTCTATTGGAAGTTGGAGTTCAGATCAAATCAAAGGTTTGGAGAGGGTTTATACTTTACGAAATTCTTATCAAATTGCAGCAATAAATTTAAGTCTTGGAAGTGAAGAAGCTTATACAACGACATGTGATAATTTAGGTTCAAATATAGCATATAAAGCATCAGTTGATAAGTTGAGAAGTGTTGGAATAGTAACCGTTGCTGCCTCAGGAAATGAACATTATATTAATGCTATTAGCAGTCCTGCCTGTATTAGCACAATTGTGAGTGTAGGTGCAACCACAGATGCAGACACTGTGGCAAATTACTCTAACAGCGCATCATTTCTCGATTTATTGGCTCCTGGGAGTAGTATTAATTCAACAATTCCTGGTGGTGGTTATGCAATCTATAATGGCACATCCATGGCAGCACCGCATGTTGCTGGTGCTTGGGCACTACTGAGATCTTATGATCCATCAGCCACGATTGATGAAATCCTGTATGCATTAAAGAACACAGGGATTCCGATTAATGATTCTAGGAATAGTATTATATTACCTCGTATTGATGTTTTTGATACTGCTCCATTACTGCGACCATTTAAACCAACAAATCTAACTGCGACTGATGGTACTCTCCTGGATAAAGTGAATTTGATGTGGACTCAATCAGAATATGCCACTTATTATCAAGTATTTAGAAGCCCAAAGAATTTACCAGAAACTGCGAATCAATTGATCACTAATCATGTGGTAACCAATTTTGATGACACAACTGCAGAACCGGGAATAATTTACCATTATTGGGTGAAAGCTTGTAGTCCTGCTGGTTGTTCGGATTTATCTCTTTCTGATGAAGGTTGGAAGGGTTACACAGTCGTTCCACCTCCTAGTGATGTGTTAGCGAGTGATGGTGAATTTCAGAACAAGGTGAGAATTACCTGGAATAGAATTGGTGGAGCTGAAAGTTATAAAGTCTTCCGTAATTTTAGCGACACAACCATTGGGGTATATGAATTTTCTGACATCATCACCGGAAATTCATTTGACGATTTTACTGCAGCACTGGGGAATACGTATTATTACTGGATACAAGCATGTAATAATTCGGGCTGTTCAGAATATTCAGCTTCAGATTCCGGGTATGTACAAAGTATGCCAACATCGTGGAATATTTATCTGCCTTTGCTAAATAAAAATTATGCAGTTGTGGATCCAATCAAAAATGGTGATTTTGAATTGGGTCGAGATGGATCCTGGACGGAATATTCCAGCAATGGGTTTGAATTAGTCATCAATAAAGATTATCCTTATGCTCCTCCTCCTCATAGTGGATCATGGGAGGCTTGGTTAGGAGGAGATGATTATGAGGTATCAAGATTGTCTCAAGTTGTTACGATTTCTTCTGCGAATCCTTATTTACATTTCTGGTATTGGATAGGATCTGCTGATACGTATTGTGATTATGATTTCTTTAGATTGAAAATAAACAACGGTGAGGTATTAAAACTAGATCTTTGTACTTCCACTAATACAGGAGGATGGAGAGAAAGAGTAGTTAACCTTTCCGCATATAATGGCACTTCTGTAACATTAATGTTTGAAGTGACCAATGATTTTTACTTAAATTCAAACTTCTTCCTGGACGATGTCAGCATGTCGAGCGTCTCGACCGTCAGTACTGCGGTTGTGGAGGAGATGCAGGTGATGGGTGATGTGACGAGCCGGAAGGTGAAGTAGAGGGTAACGCGTACCCATAAGTCTGGAGAAGACCGGAGTCCGGGGACGGGAGACGGGATGGCCATCCACGAATATGACACGAATTCACGAATTCGGATTGGTGAACTCGTACCCAAGGGGCATCATTTAGGGAAAAGGTACCCGTTCCGAGTACACGAACCACAGGATGCTGAGAATCAAACCCGCTGAAGCAGGTTGGGAAGGGTTAACCAACTTGAGTTGGTTTGAATCCGACAGACACGGATTTCAATCCGTGGCGTGTGAGCGAAATGCTACCGATTTGCAAATCAAATCATAGTCCACACCTGTACCCTTGGGTATCAAGTAATCATACCAATTTGATCAGATACTTGCCGTCCACGAATAGGAAACGAATTCACGAATGGGTCTGTACCCAATGGGCATGATTTGACAAACCCGTGATTTGCGATGCCAATCATAGTCCATCATGAAATCATTCAAATCATAGTTCGGATTTGCCGTCCATGAATAGGAAACGAATTCACGAATTCGGATTGGTGAACTCGAATCTAAGGGGCATCATTTAGGGAAAATGTTTATGACCTTTGACAGGGAGGGGGAGGTTGTTCACCGGGCTGTGGTTGATAACCTTTCCGAGTACACTAACCACAGGATGCTGAGAATCAAACGTGCCAGGCAGGTTGGGAAGGGTTAACCAACTTGAGTTGGTTTGATTCTGACAGCCACGGATTTTAATCCGTGGCTTGTGAGCGAAATGCTACCGATTTGCAAAACCAACCATCGTCGACACCTGTGTCGTTGAGTCTCATGAAATCTTACCAATCTGATCAAATCTTTGCCATCCACGAATATGACACGAATTCACGAATTCGGATTGGTGAACTCGAATCTAATACCCGTTCCGAGTACACGAACCACAGGATGCTGAGAATCAAACCCGCTGAAGCAGGTTGGGAAGGGTTAACCAACTTGAGTTGGTTTGAATCCGACAGCCACGGATTTCAATCCGTGGCGTATGAGCGAAATGCTACCGATTTGCAAAACCAACCATCGTCGACACTTGTGTCGTTGGGTATCTTGTAATCATACCAATCTGATCAAATACTTGCCGTCCACGAATAGGAAACGAATTCACGAATGGGTTTGTACCCAATGGGCATGATTTGACAAACCCATGATTTTCAATGTAAATCATAGCCCATCATGAAATCATTCAAATCATAGTTCGGATTTGCCGTCCACGAATAGGAAACGAATTCACGAATGGGTCTGTACCCAATGGGCATGATTTGACAAACCCATGATTTTCAATGTAAATCATAGTCCATCATGAAATCATTCAAATCATAGTTCGGATTTGCCGTCCATGAATAGGAAACGAATTCACGAATGGAGCTGTACCCACTCGGTATGATATGACAAACCCGTGATTTGCGATGTCAATCATAGTCCATCATGAAATCATTCAAATCATAGTTCGGATTTGCCATCCACGATTGGGTTTGTACCCAATGGGCATCTTCGACAACGGACCTTGATAAAGGGAGAGAGGTGCAACGCACTTTTGGTAGATTGAGGATGTGGGTAGTCTTCTGAGGATGGCGTAAATTGGTTAATCTTTAAGTGCATCGCACCCGCACCAAGCAAAAGGGAAAGATACAATGTTTCAGGATTAAAAATGCCGGGTTCGGATTTAGAAGGGGGTGATGACCGGCAGTAATGTTTGCTACGTTCTTGGTCACTCCGAACCCGGCAGGAATGGACTACAGTTCTGTCAATGGTATCCCGGTGAATCTTGAGATGGCTCTTAATTCCGGCAGGATATCTCCATAGGTCAGGACGACATGGTGTTCCCAACCATCATCCAGCATGGTTTGGACGACATCGCGGGCGGGCTGTTTGACGGTCTGCGCCCAGCCACCGGCGCGCCTGAGCTGGACTTTTTTGTCCAGCATCTCGACACTGATGGCCAGGATGCGGAATTGCTGGTGATGGTAGCCAAAGCGCACCAAGGTGCCGCGCCCGGGTTTGAGAGTGAATTGGACTTCACGACCTTCTTCACCATAGCGGATCTCCTGCGGATCCCGCGCCAGACTCGGGGCTCCACCATAATGCCAGAGTGCCAGGGCATTGGTTTCATCATCCCAGGCGCTGATGTCGGCAAAGAAGGGGGTGGATCCGGTCAGGCCATGCAGGATCGCCATGGTCAGGGCAGCGTTGACATCGCCTTCGGGTGCCAGCAGGTGTCCTTCATCCAGCAGCCAGCCCAAACCAGGCCAGATACCACCGGGATCTTCCAATCCCATGATCTCCGGCCAATCTTTGATGGCAAACAGACCATGCCCATTGCGTTCCAGCACATTGCCAAGGGCTGCGTAATATTTTTCGATGGAATCAACCGATGCCCTGGGTAGATCTCCCCCTTCAATTCTCGGGAAGTTCGCAACCGGCGCAGGTTTTTGATTGCCTTTCTGCAACTCCAGAACAACTTCACTCAAAGGTATATGATCGATACCGACACCAAATGAGCGGCGAATGAGCAGTTCATCAAAGACACAGGGGTAAAACCCAGGAGCGCGGAAACCGATCAGGCCGATGCGTTTTTGCTTCAGTGCAGCCAGCACCAGTCCAGCGCGAAGGTAGGCTGCCATCTGCACCTGTACCTGCGGATCAGAAACGAATCCGTGGATGGCTTTATGGGGGAAACCCATCTCCGTCAGGGTGAAGGTGGTCAGGTTGGCGCCACACAAGCTGTTGATAGCGATGCGTTTGTCGATCTCCGGTTCAGGCAGGGAGTGGATGATGATCGGGACGCGCACCTGCTCGGCGATGCGTAACGGTACTTCGCCATCCGGGAAGGTGCCAATCTGGATGATCAGCACGGCGGGGTGCTGGGTGGTTTGGAAATCCCGAATAGCGGTTTCCAGCGTTGGGGTATCGACTACCACGCTGGTGGGACCCACTACCGACCAGAATTGTTCCAGCCAGGCACGGGTTTCTGCCAGGTTTTTATTGGCAACTTCCTGATCGAACCATGGTACACCAACGGAAATGAGTCCAACCAATGCTTTAGTGTCTTTGTTCATAAATCTTCCTTTTTTAATTTTGATATGAGTTGATAAATTGCTGTGTTTGCGCCAGGGTGGGGATTCCTTTTCTGCCGCCGATTTGTGTGCATTTCAATGCGGCCACAGCGCTGGCGAATTTAAGCCGGTATTGGGGTGTCCATTCGGGTTGTAAGCATGCGTATAGATATACCCCATGAAAAGTATCCCCAGCACCGGTCGTATCCACCACATCCACCTGGAAAGCCGGTTGGTGAAAATGGGTATGACGATCCCAATACCAGCTACCATGTTCCCCATCGGTGATGACCACCTGTTGATTTCGATAGGTGTTTAATAAATTCATACCAGCAACCAGAATATCCTGTTTACCGGTGGTCTCAAAAGCGAACTTCTTTGCCACCACCAGGATATCCACCAGGGGAAGCAACTCGGTCAGTTCGTCCCACATCAATTCACCCGCACCTCCATCGAGAGAAACCAGGACGTTGTGTTCACGCGCTATTCTGGCAGCGTGGATCGCTGCTGGTGTGAAAAATCCGTCCAGGTGTAGGGCACGGGCATTTTTGATCAGATCCAGCGGAACTTCTTCCGGTTGTAAATCCTGCGAGGTGGATTTTTGAAACAGAATTGCCCGTTGACCATTGCTTTGTTCCACCAGAATCACGGAAGCAGAAGAAACACCCGAATCCCGTTTAGGGCAATGTTCAGTATCAATGCCATAACGATGCAATTCAGAAATGATTTGTGTGGCAGTATCATCAGAGGCGATCGAGCCCAGGTAATTGCAATTGGCTCCCAATTTGGAGAGGGCTACCAAAGCTGTGGCTACCGGGCCACCCCCCTGCATTTCCAGGGCAGCGATCGGAAAACAATCGTTTGAATTGGGTAAGCGAGGTGTTTGGACAAGAATATCCAGGGTTGCCAGTCCTAAACCGACCACGTCAAAATGTTTCAATTCTCTCCTCCTGGATAAAAATCCTGCAATACCTGGCTGTGCTGAGCAACTTTAAGGGATTGAAAAATTGAAGTTGCCCATTCTGCCAAACTGTCCGCTATCTGACTGATGACCTCAGGTTGGAGTTGCCATAGCTGGGATTTGTAAATTCCCCAGGCTGCCCAGCGTGCCTGATAAAAGCGTTGCGCTTCGCTCAGGTCATCTGCAGTCTCCAGCTGATCACCTTCCGCTCCTCGTGTGGATTTAACCAACTCGCGCTTCATCTGATCGCGTAGCTCGATAGGAAAAGCGGGATGATCGAAGAGGATGTTCTGGATCTGGGTGGCGAGATGTACCTCAACCACACCGGCTGCAGGAAGCTGCGCCAGATCTTTAATTTGCAGGGTGGAAGCGCCATGCTGTACCATGCCAGACCAGCCGAATTGGCGCGCTTGTTGTGCCAGTTGTGCGATTAATGAAAAATCCACGCTCATCCGACCGGTACTGCCGTCTGGCAAGACGATGCCACTGTGAGTGGTGCCGGTCTGGGCGCTGATTTTGTCGAGGTCTGCTGTGTCTTTCGGCAAATAATTCTGTAGTTCACTGCGGAAAGCAATCAGATCTTCCACGGAAGTGTTACGACCACCGATTTCACCCACTTCACCCCCCAAAGTAAGGTGAATATCACGCGGTTGTTTCTGACGCAATGAGCTGATCAGCCGGGCAGTGACCTGGGCATTCGGTGCATGGAAATCGGTCAACTGCTCTGCCTGGGAATTGTACTGGTGTGAACCATCAATATCGATTTGATAAAAACCGGATTCAATCACCTGCAACGCCAGCTCGGTGAGGGGTTCGGTATCACTGAGGTGGTCAATGCTGAAGTGATCTCCCTGCAGGAAGACGGGTCCACGGTACCCTTCTTTGAATGCTGCAGCCATCACCATGGCAGCATATTCCTCGAAGGTCTGGTCGCAACCAGTCGCTTCGGAGGGAGCCAGTTCGAAGATGATTGGTCCACAATCAGCCTGGAGCGCAGCTCGCCAGATTGCTCGGGCGAGAGGGTAAGTCAGTCCGCGCACGTTGAAGGCCGGGATGGTCATGGGAGGTAGTTCACCCCGTCCGAGTGCCTGATAGACCGGGGCGATGGATGCCGGGTAGAGTCCTTTCTCCCAGGTCAGGTTGAGTATCTGGACTGCCATTTTTTTACGTTCATCACGTGGCGCGAGCGCTAACGCCAAAATGTCCTGTTCTAAAGTTGCTTCTGTACACATGGTTATGCCCTTTCACTATTTTCTCAAATGACTCTATCACTGATCCAATGCTGTTTGGTGTGCTTCTGGATGGCCAGTTCATCCAACTCCAATCCCAATCCAGGTAAATCACTGAGACCGATGGTGCCATCCGCATCCACCTGAAAGGGTTGTTTGAGCATGAAGTCGCGAGCTTCCACCGTCCACCCAGGTGGGTCGACCGGGAATTCGAACCAGGGGCAGTTTGGCAGGGATGCTGCCAATTGCAGGTTGGCTGCCAACCCAATACCGTTTGACCAGGTATGCGGAATGAATTTCTTAAAGGACATTTCTGCCAGAGCCGCCACTTTGCGTAGTTGGAAGATTCCTTCCGAGAAAGCAGCATCCGCCTGGATAATGTCATAGCAATTCATATCCACCAGCATCTTGTATTCATGCAAGCCGATATTCAGTTCACCACCGGCAATCGGGATATCCACCGCTTCCGCCAGTTGCGCCAGTTGATGGTAGTTATAGCGCGGTAGGGGTTCTTCCACCCATAATACATTGAGATCCTGCATGGCACGTGCCACAGTCAGGGCTTCAAAGTAGGTCCATGCGCCGATCGGTTTGGGAGAGGGCATCACATGTGCTTGATTGGCGTCCACCATCAGGTCAATCTCATCACCAAAGACAGAGCGGATGTGCTCTACCAGGGCGATATCCTCTTTAATGGAAGAACGGCGCAATCGCAGTTTGAAGGCGCGCATGCCGGAGCTGCGCAGCAGTTGAATGCGTTCCACCTGTTCCTCAAAGCTGGGCACTTCTGCCAGGCTGGCATACGCCGGCATACGACTCTGGAACCCTCCCCACAGTCGGTAGACTGGCTGGTTGGTGACCTTGCCGATGATATCCCAGAGCGCCATTTCGAACGCCCACGGGTAACTGCCATCCCGGGCAGCCACGCGCAAGTAGGGACTGATCTGTTCGACCATGAAGGGATCTTTTCCGAGAATGTAGGGGGAGACCAGGTCGGCAAAGGTGTTGATCCCCAGCAGGCCTACTTCGGGACCGGCACCTACGCCACTGACGCCTTCATCGGTATGCACACGTAACAGCGTGCAATTGGTGGTGGTGAAGACACGTCCGGGTGCCCAGGCGGGGCGTAATGGGGCAGGTAATGGGTACTCGATGAGACTGCATTCAATTTGGTTGATTTTCATAATGTCCTCTTAATAATTTCTAATTGGTTTGACTCATAGCAGATAAGAGCAATTCCGCTCCCTGCTGAATATGCTCACACAGATAGAATTCGGCATTGTCATAATTACCCGAGCGAATTAAATACACCAGTTTGGCATGCCGTTCGACCAGCCCCTCATAGGATGGATAATGGCTGCTGACCGTATAAATGACCATGGTAATCTGGGTGGACATCTGCTCCCAGATGCGGATGGTGCGGGTCAGACCGGATAGATTCATCAGCGTGCGGTGGAATTGATTGTCCAGTGCAGCTCCCTGCAAACGATCTTCCTGCTGCTCCAGGGCAATCATCTGGGCAACAATCCTGTCCAGTGGCGCAAGGTTGGGGTGATTGCTGGTCATGATTTCCTTCAAGGCGATAATTTCAAGCGCAGAACGCAGCTGATAGATTTCCTTGACATCCTCTGCAGTGAGATTCACCACGAATGAGCCTTTCGAGGGGATAATCTCCACCAGTCCGTCCTGCGCCAATCGGCGGATGGCTTCACGCACAGAAATACGACTGACAGCCAGCTGATCCGCCAGGGGCTGCTCCACCAGGTGTTGGCCCGGTCTAATTTTTCGAGTGAGGATGGCGTGTGAGAGATTCTCATACACCTGATCCGCTAAAAGGGTTTGCGATTTAATGGGCTTTAATGCTTGGTGCCATTCGATTGTTTCGGGAATTCGTGCCATATACGATCCTTTTCTCTAACTGCTACTTAAAAACCACCTGATAGGTTTGACCCTTCATTGTTTGAAAACGAATATGACCGGGGTCGCCATTCAGATTGGTGTTTTCGGTGGGGAGGTGGATCCCTTGTTCATCCATTACATGACGAAACTGAAGAGCGGAATCCATCATCCGGATGGAAATCTGGCGGTTAACCGGTTGGGATGCTATCTGCAAGGTCGATGAGGAATCCTGCCAGCTAAATACTGTGCCATCATAAAGCGGGAAGGAGCCATCCGCACCGGGATAAATTTGCAGTCGCAGGTCATTCCCGGCTACTTTAATCTCAGGTTCATCCATAACGGGCAACAGGGTGTCGGCGGAAGGATCCAGCAGCGGGATGATGGTGCCAACTCTGGCAAAGACCGGAAGGTAATCGATATCCGCTTTTACCTGGATGGTTCTGCCACCCTGATAAGGGGTGCCATCCCAATAATCGCGCCAGATGCCAGCGGGCAGGTTCACACGCCAGACATCGCTGTGACCGGAATACACCGGCGAAACCAGCAGATCACTGCCGAAGGAATATTGCAATTCATTGTCGATCTGCCAGATGTCCGGTTCATGTGGGAAAGCGAAAGCCATGGCACGCACCAATGGCACCCCGGTATTGGATGCAACCAAAGCATGCGTATAGATATAAGGGAATAAATCGGTGTGGATGCGGGCGAAATTGCGATACAAATCCAATATTTGCGACGAATACTTCCAGGGTTCCCGGCAACCCAGTCCATGCAGCTGCATGATGGGTAGGAAAGCGCCAAAAGCAATCCAGCGGGCGAAGACTTTCTCGGTGGGGGTGCCGAAATAGCCACCGATATCGCTGGCGTAGAAGGGAAAGCCACTCAACCCGGCATTTTGGGCGGCTTTGATGACGCTGGGGAAGCCGGTGGCAGGCCCAAAATCGGAACTTTGATCCCCGGCAAATAAGGTGCAGTAGGGCTGGGAACCATCCCAGGCGGAACGAGCCAACAGGATACCATGGGTATGGCGCTGCATGGCTTCATAGGTGATCTGATTGTAAATTTGCGGGTAAAGGTTGTGCATTTCAAGCCCGGTCCTTCCATCATAGAAGACAGCATCCTCCGGCACCTGCTCGCCAAAGTCGGTCTTGAAACCATCAAACCCCATCTTCACCAGTTTTTCAATGTGGGTCTGCCACCATTCAACCGTGGCAGGATTGGTGAAATCAAGACAGGAACCCATGAACCCGGGGCTATTTCCCAGGCGGTGCACATAGGTCCTCCCAGCGGAATTTTTGATCAGAAAACCTTGTTCTGCACAAAAATCATAGATTTCCTGATTGGCATCCGATTTGACAATCCAGGGTGCTACCCAGATCACAATCCGGTATCCGAGTTTACGGGCTTCAGCCACCATTCCCTCCGGATCCGGGAAATTTTGATTAAACTCGAAATCATTTAACTGTGCTTCCCAGGCAGCATCGATTAATTTGACGGAGCCTGGCAGATTTAACTGGCGGGGTAAGCGCAGGTCCTCTTCCACTGTGGTTTGAGTCTCAACTGTCCAATCGCGAGATTTCCAGGGACCGAAGATCCAGGCTGCGGGTTGGTAAAGTGGTTTGCCTAATAATTGGGTGTAACGGGTGAGCAAGTCTGCGAAGGGTTCGCCCGTCCATAATTGAAAAGAGAGTTGGTTGGCTTCCGTGCGAATGGATACCACCGTCGGATCGTCGTAGCAGGCCAGGCGCACTTTGGTGCGGTACGATGTGAGTAAACGCACAGCATACCCCGCACTGGACATAAAGAAGGGGATCGGTTTGTAGGTTAAACCTCCGGAGGCACCGTTGATCACATACAGGTCAATCTCCTGACCGCGCTGGTCGATGCGGTTGAAGCGTTCACCGAATCCGAGGTAATGTTCATCGGGTTGGGCAGCGAAATCGATGGCAATGGCTTCGATGGACGAATCAGCAGCCTGTAACTCAGCCAGTAAGAGATTTTCATGGACGGTAAGCCTGATGGTTAACCGCATGTTATTTTGGGATGAAGAAACTAAAGTGTATTGAAATGATTCATTGGATGAATCAAAATCCAAGACTTCCATATCAATCCAATTGCCATTCTTACGAACCCTGATAGCCTGCCATGCAAACACCGGAATCTTTGTTCCATCCTGTTTGATGCGTACTGAGAAGGGATGATTGGAAAATAAAACTTGTCTGTTCGGAGCAAAGTTGGACGTAACTGATTCAAGGGCAGGGGAAGGCATAGTAAATCCTTTGAATGTGAATAATAGTATACGGTATACCGTATACTATTATTATAGATAACATTGAATGAATGTCAATATTCAAAAGATGATTCAGTTCGTGATTTCTAACACCTCTACCACAGCATCCAGGGCAAATTTCATCGTTTTTTCATCAATTATTCCTAATTGGCGGATAAACCTGGTTGTTGATACAGACCGAATTTGGAATAGGTCGATGGCGGAAAATTTAGTTAAGCCTGAGTTTTGATTCGGGAGGATTTTAACCATCCAGGGTACCTGAGCATAGTGTGGTTTCCATTCTGTGATAGGAGCGATAATTCTCAACGGTAAGGTGCCCAGATCATTGCTAGAAATAATTACTGATGGTCTGGTTTTTTTAATTTCAGCCCCAATAGTTGGATCAAGATTGATTAACCAGATTTCACTTCGTTTCATCTATGAAATCCTCACCGTCTAAAGCAGAAAATGCAGTCAGGTCATCGTTCACTCGATATTCGTTTTCCATTAATTCTGCTGCTCTGCGTAATTTTAGTCTTTTTTGATGGCTAACATAATCACGAACTAAATCTCGAATGATACCCGACATACTCGTATTTGCTTCTTTAGCTAATTTTTCTAATTCCTGACGATCCCAGGGATCTAGAAGCACCTGAATTCTTTCCAATATTACCTCACAATTGATACATATAAATAATACATAGCTATCATACATATATTATATACACATGCGAATAGTGTGTCAACTCAAATCAATGGAGTGATCCTGAAAATCAGAATTTTAAATTACCGGAAAGAATTAAGGCTGAATTATTTTCCTGGCATCAGATCCAGCAATGCACAATGTCCAATTACCTGAATCCCTTCTTTTTTCAGAAATCTCCCATTGGCTCATCCAAACTCACGTGATAATCCGCCACACTTGCCTGCCCATCGGGGGATACGGTATGTGCTTCGGAGGTGTTCAGGCTGAGATGAATGTAAAATCGGCTCAGTCCCGGTGGCAGATTCGGCAGGAACTTTTGTTTAAATTGGTGCATTGTCGTCTGCCCTTTTGGGTACATTGAGGGATGCATCAGACTACCAGGAAAGGGAAATGATTGTGATCAAAAGGGTGTCAGGAGTGCATCGCACCTTAAGACCGGATCGGTGCGTTGCACTTAGGGATGAACCAACATACAAACATCCTGGAAGAGGCCCCGATTTACCACAAGACCAGAAGTGCGATGCACCTGATCTTACATCTACACAAGGTGCAACGCACTTTTGGTTTACAGATTCATAAT
>PHBY01000022.1 GCA_002840735.1 Chloroflexi bacterium HGW-Chloroflexi-2 | reverse complement strand
TCACCTCTTTCGAGGTGCTTCGGTTTATTTTTTCTTCGCGGATTAAAAAATTAACAGGTTCTTCGTCTTTCCTATCACTCTTCAGTTGTTAAGGTGCTGTACTTTTTTAAGGCTTGCCGATTTTACTCAGCAGTTGTTATTCTGTCAAGTGGCAAAAAACAACCGATGTACTCCATTTTCGGGCGGACACCGGTGCGTTATGGTTTCCTGCGTTGACTTTATAATAGCCTTCTTCAAGTATTCTTTTGTGAACGATCTCTCATCTCTGATTAGACCGGGCTGCTTTGTTTCTTGCAGCGAGCAGAATTATACCGCAACCGCCATAAGAGTCAAGTGATTCAATGACCAATTTTTGATTCAATTTCAGATTCTCTTTCATTCTTTATACCCTTCCATTGAGGGAAAATCCAAATCCGGTATAATGGATTGACAAATCTATTTAAAAGGAACTTTTCGCGCTATTCTGGCGTCTTATTTGCAACAGGAAATTCAAAAAACAATTTAATGGACGGAAGATGGCTAGTATTACATACCAACAAAAAAAGACTTTACCGGTTTTAGAGCAAATTCTGATTGCTATATTTGCCGGTTGTATTATCGGTACCGGATTATTAATCGCTTTCGGCCTGGGGATTCAGGTCTGGCTGACTGGCCGTATCACACCTGGCGTTTCAGTCTCTGGTATTGATGTAGGCGGCATGACCCCTCAGGAAGCCGCGTTGATCCTGAATGATCAGGTATCATACCTTGAAGAAGGTCGAATTTTATTAAGGGACGGTGAACAAATCTGGTTGCTCACTCCGGCTCAACTTGGGATGTACATGGAGCCTGAATCGACGGCTGCGCATGCATTTGAGATTGGTCGCGATGGAAATTTGATCGCACGATTAAATGAACAATGGATGGCCTGGCGATATGGTCAAAGTATTTCACCCAGTTTTATATTTGACCAGCGGGTGGCTTATATGCAAGTTAAACAGGTGGCAAGTCTGATCGACAAACCTGTTATTGAAGCCGAATTAGGTCTGAATGGAGCCGAAGTAGTGGTCCGTAGCGGCCAAATTGGTAGAACAGTCAATATTGATGCTACCATCGAGAAAATAGCGCTTCTATTACATCAAATGCAGGATGGTATGGTTGAACTCGTGATTGAAGAGACGCCACCCTATATCCTGGAAGTTGAAGAACAGGCTGCCCTGGCAAAAAAAATATTGAGTCAACCCCTGATATTGACCGCTGAAAATGCCGAAGGTAGCCCGTGGGAATTTGATATCAATACCCTTGCTGCGAACCTGCGCATTGAACGCATTATTGATGGGGATGGAAACCGTTACCAGGTGGGTATTAATAGTGATTTTCTGAAAGATTTTCTGAATCAAATTTCCCCTTCTTTAAAACTTGATCCCAAAGACGCACATTATATTTTCAATGATGAGACGCATGAATTAGAGGTGATTGAATCAGCCATTATCGGCAGGGAATTGAATATAGATGCGACCATTAAAGCGATACAGGAGCAAATCGTCACCGACAAAAGCCACGAAGTTGCACTGGTTTTTGATATTAACAAACCATTCCTGACCAATGATGTAAAAGGGACCGATTTAGGAATAACAGAATTGGTACATGAAGAGGTTTCATATTTTTATGGTTCAAGTAGTGACCGCGTTCATAATATTATTGTTTCCTCCAGTAAGTTTCACGGCGTTATGGTTCCTCCAGGAGCTACCTTCTCCATGGCGGAAGCTTTGGGAGACATTACACTGGAAAATGGGTATGCAGAGGCATTAATCATTGCCGGCGGCCAGACTATCCAGGGAGTAGGTGGTGGTGTTTGCCAGGTGAGTACCACACTATTTCGAGCCGCATTCTTTGCCGGATTCCCGATCGTGGAGCGTTATCCACACGCCTATCGTGTTTCTTATTATGAAAAAGTAGCAGGCAATCGCATTGATCAACGCCTGGCTGGTCTGGATGCAACAGTGTTTGTGCCCATCGTGGATTTTAAGTTCATCAACGATACCAGTAACTGGTTACTGATGGAAACGTATGTTAACCCGACTTATTCAAGTATTGTCTGGAAATTTTACTCCACATCGGATGGCAGACAGGTCAACTGGTCAACAACCGGTGTGACCAACGTCATCGAAGCGCCAAAACCCAAATACGTGGAAAACCCGGACCTGAAGGAAGGCCAAATTAAACAAATCGATTGGGCTGCAGATGGCGCGGATGTTACCGTCTCCAGAACAGTTACCAGAAATGGCGAGGTGATCATAACGGACACCATCTTCACCCGTTATCGCCCCTGGCAAGCAGTATACGAATATGGTCCCGGCACGGAAATACCGGATCAATCCGAAGATTCTGATGAATAAAGTGATTTTCTTCCTTTAAATATACAAATAAATTATTAAAAGGAAGAAAATCACTCAGATTGTAACCGAAATATATTGTCACTTTCTCTTCATTAAAGCTAAAATAGACTTGGGTGTTAGTTGTATGACAACTTAGGCAGAGCACCCACACTTTTATTGGCACCATTGGATGCTTTCTATCTAATGGAAAAATTTATTATCAGATTGAAAGAGGAGAACGTATGCAAGAAATAGATCCCCGTATTCTTGAGTTGCGTGAAAAACGCAAACAATCTAAGCTTGGTGGTGGAGAAAAACGGATCGCGTCACAACATTCTAAAGGTAAATTATTCGCGCGCGAACGTCTTGAACTACTCCTTGACCCCGGGACATTTTACGAATTAGAACCATACACTGTGCAACGTGGAGATCATATGGGTGGTTCAGGTAACGAGATGACTGATGGCGTCGTTACTGGATTTGGTCAAATCAATAATAGAACGGTTTACGTGTACTCTCAGGATTTTACAATCCAGGGTGGTTCGCTTGGAGAGATGCAAGGAAAGAAAATTGCCCGATTAATGGATCTGGCTGCCAGTACTGGCTGCCCGGTTATTGGTATGCTTGATTCAGGTGGAGCAAGAATTCAAGAAGGAGTATATAGCTTAGGCGCTTATGCTGAAATTTTTAAGCGTAACGCTATTTACTCAGGTGTAATTCCTCAAATTAGCGTAATCTTAGGACCATGCGCAGGTGGAGCTGTCTATTCTCCTGCAGTGACTGACCTGATTATTATGGTGGATAAACAGTCCTACATGTTCTTAACAGGTCCACAAGTTATTAAGTCGGTCACCGGTGAAGATGTTGATTTTGAAAGTCTTGGTGGCGCTCAAGTTCATTTAGGACAGAGCGGCTTAGCCCATCTGGTTGGTCAGGATGAAAAAGAAGCGCTTGAATTAGCCCGTCAGGCTGTATCTTATTTTCCATCCAACAATGCTGAGAATCCCCCCGTGATTCCCACTGACGATGATCCAAACCGTGCGGAAGAAGCATTAAATAGCCTGGTTCCATTGGATCCAAATGCACCTTATAGTATGCATGAAGCAATTGACCTAATTGTTGATAAAGGTTCGTTCCTTGAATTACAGACAACATTTGCACAAAATGCGATCGTTGGATTGGCCAGGATGGACGGGATGTCTGTGGGTATTGTTTCTCAGGAACCCAGCCAATTAGCTGGCGTCATGGATATCAACTCCGCGGATAAAATTGCCCGTTTTGTCCGCATGTGTGATGCTTTCAATATTCCCGTTATCACATTTGTTGATTCTCCTGGCTTCTTACCTGGCGTCAACCAGGAACATAATGGCGTTATTCGACACGGCGCGAAAGTTCTCTTCGCTTATTCTGAATCCACAGTTCCAAAGATCTCAGTGACAACAAGAAAGTCATATGGTGGCGCATATGTTGTATTGAGTTCAAAATTTATTGGAACCGATGTTACCTTAGCCTGGCCAAGCGCAGAAATTGCAGTTATGGGTCCTGGCGGAGCAGTCAATATTCTTTATGGTAGACAAATCAATGAAGCCGAAGATAAAAATGCTGAAAGAGAAAGATTGACAGAAGAATATCGTCAAACTTTCCTCAATCCATATGCTGCTGCTAGAGCTGGGTATGTAGATGATGTTATCGAACCTCGTGAAACCAGACAAAAAATTATTCTTGCTCTTCATGCCATTAAGGATAAATCTGTGAGTTTGCCAGCCCGCAAACACGGTAATATTCCACTTTAAGGAGAATCACGTGAATCCAATTACTCAAGGTTTACTTATAACTGCTATTGGCATGGGATTGGTTTTTCTTGCAATTCTATTATTATGGGCTTTAATGGATTTTCTCGTTCGCATAACAAATGATAAACCAACTAAAAATGCACCTGTGAATGTTGAGAAAATTATTGAAGAACCAGTAATCGAAACCGAAGATAAATCTCAACGATTACATCATGTCGCTTCAGTTGCTGTTGCAATTGCTATGAGCCTTCAGAAGCAGTTTCCCATTATTAAACCACAAGAACCTGGCACAATCAGCGCTTGGCAATCATCTAGAAGATCCCAAGTACTTAATCAAAGTGCCGCTTTATTAAATCGAAAATCTCGAGGGACTACAAAATGAAAATGAAAATCAAGATTGAAAATGAAACTTATGAAGTGGAAATAGACGATTTGGAATCTCGACCCATTCTGGCAACAGTAAATGGAGAAACATTTGAAGTTTTTCCTGAAGAAACCCAGGTCGTAAAATCATTTGTTTCCACACCTGCACCAGTTAAATCTGCAGCACCTACTCCTGTTCGTGCAACCCCCAAACCGGCAGCTCCAGCAGTTTCAGCCGGTAGCAAATCAGTCGTTGCACCAATCCCTGGTGTAATTGATTCGATTAAAGTGCGAGAAGGCGTGGAAGTTAAAAATGGTCAGGAACTGTTGATCCTAGAAGCAATGAAAATGAAAAATGCTATCCGTGCAACGCGTGACGGAAAAATCGAACGAATTTATGTTTCGGTAGGTGATCAAGTTCCACACAACCATGTATTACTAGACTTCGCTGATTAGTGGAGGCTATTCATGGATTTTACCCAATTACTTACTGAAATTACCCGTGGTTTTACGAACTTTACCTGGCAAAACGGGGTAATGATACTGATTGGTTTGACTTTAATTGCTCTGGCAATCATTAAAGAATATGAACCGGTATTATTACTTCCAATCGGATTTGGTTGTATTTTAGCTAACTTAGGCATGTCTGCTGACCATGGGGTCTTTAAAGTAATTTACGATGCAGGTATTAAAACCGAATTATTCCCTCTCTTAATTTTCATTGGTGTCGGTGCAATGATCGATTTTCGACCGTTGCTTTCCATGCCTCGAATGGTTTTATTAGGAGCTGCAGGTCAATTTGGTATTTACGGTGCATTAATGGTTGCTTTAGCACTGGGTTTCCCCTTAAATGAAGCTGCCGCAATTGGAACGATCGGTGCCATTGATGGTCCAACCGCAATCTTTGTTACAACCAAAATAGCTCCCGAGATCCTCGCTCCTGTTGCAGTAGCAGCTTATTCTTACATGAGCTTGATCCCGGTCATTCAAATTCCATTGATGAAACTCCTTACAACCCGAAAAGAGCGCTTAATTCGGATGGAGTATTCTGCAAAACCGGTATCAAATAAAGCAGTAATAGCTTTTCCAATCGTTATCACAATCATCATCAGTTTATTGGCTCCTGATGCAGCTCCACTGATTGCAACTCTGATGCTTGGAAATCTCTTAAAAGAATCAGGTGTCGTTGATCGCCTTAATAAAGCTGCTCAAAACGAATTAATTAATATTTCGACTTTGTTTTTGGGTCTGGCTGTCGGTGCAACAATGATTGGTAGTTCTTTCTTAAATGTGAAGACACTTGGTATTCTGCTGATCGGTTTATTTGCTTTTATATTGGACACAGTGGCAGGACTCATGTTCGGAAAGTTAATGAAAGTCCTATCAGGTGGAAAAATCAATCCATTGATTGGAGCTTGCGGTATCAGCGCATTCCCGATGGCTGGTCGTCTAGCTGCAAAAGCCGCACAAGAAGAGGATTTTGAAAACTTCATTCTGATGCATGCCATGGGCGCAAACACTGCTGGTCAATTAGGTTCTGTTATTGCTGGTGGACTATTATTAGCCATCACGCTTGGAATCATGGGCTAATTAAGAAATTTTTTAATTCTTACAAAAAAGACTGGAATCAATTTGGTTTCAGTCTTTTTTATTGCAAATTTAAGTATCATTTCAATAAATCGAGGCAAGCGGGTGTTATTGGCGCGCGTCCGCACGCCAATAACACCCTGACCGCTAATTATTGAAAGGACACGAATTTATTTAACAGAAATAAAATGATTTCAACTAATCAAAATCAAGTCGATAACCAATCCCTCTGACTGTCTTAATGAAATCAGGATGGCGTGGGTCTTCTTCAATCAGGTTTCTCAACCAGCTGACATGTACATCTAACGTGCGGGTATCGCCAATATAATCTGTTTCCCACACAAATTTGAACAACTCATCCCGTCCAAAAACCTGACCGGGTTTTTGCATGAGCGCTTGCAAAAGTCGGGTTAAACGGGGCGTCAGACTGATTTGTTTTTCATTTATCTTAACGAATCGATGGGTTAGATCTAATTCAATCGGTCCAGCTTTTTCCAAATCATTGCTGGATTTTAGCGGCAACAACACCTTAATCCGGTTGAGTAATTTTTGCAGGGTGAAAGGTAAGTGCATGATGACATCCGCGTCAAATTCATCTTTCTCTTTTACACCATTCCCAAGGATTAATATGATTGGGGTCTGGCTGGTAGCTGATCTTAATGATTGGCAAATTCGCTTTCCACTGGTTCGCATTGAATCTGCATCGATAACAATGACGTCTGGCTGTTCTTTTTCTAATTTATTTAAAGCAGCATTTCCACTGGGCACACTGATCACGCGAAAACCCTTCTTCGTTAATCCCCCCACAAACGAAGTTCGTTCTGCTCTTTTTCCCTCGATTACCAAGATTTTGCCTGACAATTACACTACCACCTATTCTTATGATTGATAAAACTTATAAAGAAAGTGTTATTGTTAAAACGGTGTTTATCGATTATATACTCTTATTCAATATGCAAAACAAAAAAGTGAATGAATTTTTTTATACCTATCGTAAAAATGATGCCGTTTGAATAATAAGTGAATTCATTATACCTTAACCTTAAAAAATTCAACTTAACAGTTTTTCTTAAGATTAGCCAATCTTAAGAAAAACAAAAAACCAAACCAAATAACAAACTGTACGATCATTTGCATGCAGAGTATCACCATGTTAAAATAAGGATAAGGATCCGTTCATTTCCCTGCGGGAGGAAAAATGTCAAACACAAAAATGGTCGAAGTGATCATCGATAGCGTACGTGTCAGTCTGACCAATCAACAAAGAATCGTTGTTCTACGTGATATCAACGCTGAACGTTACCTGCCTATTTGGATCGGCCCTTATGAAGCTGAATCAATCACCATTGCCTTACAGGAGATTGAAGTATCCAGACCTCAGACACATGATTTAATAAAGAACATTTTCAATCAAATGAATGCCCGTTTGCTCAGGGTAGAAGTGCTTTCCTTAAAAGATGACGTGTTTTATGGAAATTTAATCGTTGACATCAACGGCGATGTAATCGAAATCGATTCAAGACCATCCGATGCATTGGCGTTGGCTGTAAGAACACATGCCAAGATTCTTGTATCCGAAGAGGTAATGAGCTCCGCCGGTATCATTCCTGAGGTGGATATCCAGGAAAGTGATATTCATCAAAAACAAGCTCCTTTAACCAATACGCAGCAACCAGAAGATGACATCAGCGAAGAAAGATTATCTGTTTTTGAAGATTTTTTGGGATCTCTCGATATCGGTGGATTGGACGAAGACAACGAAGAGGATAATCCATCCGATGAGGAACCGGATAAGTAATTCTTGGATAATTCAATTACCCACATTGTATCAATAACAAAATAAATTTCAACTTGCAAGTTATTTGTTTTACCTCCTGATCACTTATATAATTTAGGTAGATAAATTGAAACAGGAAGCGTTTAATGCCTATTTCTATTTAATTGAACTTATGTAGAATCCACAACTCGTTGCAATTTCAATTGGGGCAGTTGTTTGGTAGAATTGACATCCAAGTCCCGAAAGCTGGAAAATCATGATGGATTATTTACCTCCGGAAGAAACAAACTCAATCTCTTCACAACAACCACATAATCGCGAAGCTGAAGAAGCTGTATTAGGCGCTGTTTTAATATTCCCTGAATCATATTTTGATCTCTCACAAAAACTTAAAGGGGATGATTTTTACATCATTCGTAACCGCTGGGTATGGGAAGCATACTCAACCTTGATAGAGCGGCGTCAGAAGATTGACCTGCTAACAGTGAGCGCTGCCCTGAACGAGAAGAACCATCTCGAGGAAATCGGTGGAACCGCTTATCTGGCAACGCTGATCAATCAAACACCAACTTCCCTGCATGCTGAAGCGTATGCCGAAATTGTAGAAGAAAATGCGATGCGCCGCAGGATGTTGGAGGCTGCCAATCACCTGGCAAAACAGGCTTATGATCGCGGAAAATCAGTCAATACCCTGTTGGATGAAGCAGAAAAAGCAGTATTTGGTTTAAGTGAAAGACGTATTACATATGACCTCCAACCGATCCAGCAAGTTCTGGGCAGCTATTACGATCGTATTGATCAGCTTTCTCAACGCCCGGATGAAATCTTTGGTGTCCCAACCGGCTTAATCGATCTGGACAAAATTCTGGGCGGTTTGCAAAAATCCGATTTATTAATTATTGCCGGTCGCCCTGGTATGGGCAAAACTGGTTTTATGCTGTCGGTAGCAAAAAATGCAGCTCAGAAGCACCGCAAACATGTGGCTATCTTCTCGCTGGAAATGTCGAACGAACAATTGATTCAACGTTTGATTGCTCAGGAAACTGGTATTGATACACAACGATTACGATCAGGACAATTGCATGATGATGAATGGTCAAAATTCAACCATGCTATTGAGGTCTTGAGTGATACCCATATCTGGTTGGATGATACCCCGGCGATTACCCCGCTATCGTTGCGGACCAAATGTCGCCGGCTGCATATGGAACATCAACTTGATTTGATTATTGTCGACTATCTGCAGCTGATGGCTGGAGACACGCGTACCGAAAATCGCGTGCAGGAAGTGTCGTATATATCCCGTAATTTGAAGGTGTTGGCCAGAGAATTGAATGTTCCCGTTCTGGTAGGCGCACAGCTTTCACGTGCGGTTGAGCAACGAGCTGATAAGCGCCCGGTTCTCTCTGACCTGCGCGAATCCGGTAGTTTGGAGCAGGATTCCGATATCGTTATGTTTATTCACAGACCTGATGAAAAAGACGTTGACAATCCACGCCAGAATATTGCCGAGATCATCATTTCCAAACACCGTAATGGTCCTACCCATCCTGGCATTGAGCTAGTGTTCCTGAACAACCTGGCACGCTTCGAAAACGCAGCCAAATCTGAAAAACCAGCATTCAAGAAGAGGTAGGATGAAGTCATTTTCAGGCTTTTCCAGGAGTGATGGGGCTCAGATGACGTCCATTCCATCGGAATTCTTCGTCAATCTATTGCCCCTGATTGATAATTTATTCGAATTGAAGGTGACTCTGTATGCAATCTGGTTCCTGGAACAACTGGAAGGCAGGATTAAGTTCATCCATTATCAGAATTTTGTTTCCGATGATGCCTTTTTTGCTGGTATGGGCAAAACTCGGGATGAGGCCATAAAAAATCTCCATCTGGGATTACAGCTGGCTGTCGATCGTAATACCTTGTTAAAAGGATCTGATGAAAATCAGCCATTGGAAGATGCCATTTATTTTATTAATACACCACGCGGTAGAGCTGCCCATAAAGGACTTATGGCAGGTTCCTGGCAAGTCGAGGATCAACCTGTTCCTGCACGCCAAACGGTGCGACCCAACATCTTTAAATTATACGAAGCCAATATTGGACCATTAACCCCGATGATTGCAGAAACATTGCAAGAAGCCGAAGAAACATATCCTATGATCTGGATTGAACAGGCCATCAGAATAGCAGTCGAAAATAACGTACGTCGTTGGCGATACGTTGAAGCAATTCTGGCATCCTGGAAAGAAAGAGGACGTGATGAAAAAGATAGACGAGACACTCAAGAAGATTCAAAAAGATTCCTCGACGGAGAATTTGGACAATTTTTCAAAACCGGATAGAGATACCGCGCTGGGAGATCCTGAGTGCGAAATTTGTGGTGGAATCGGTTGGGTTCGCCAGGATTTACCAATCTCACATCCCGATTTTGGCCGTATGCAGGTCTGTGAATGTCGTCAATCGAAAGTTGCTCAACAGGCACAGGCACGTCTCTTTCGCCTGAGTAATTTGCAAGCCTTTTCCCAAATGACGCTGGACTCTTTCAAAACCGAGGGTAGGATGGGATTGGGTGACCAACAAGTCTCATCTCTACAGGTAGCTCACAACCAGGCTTCTCATTTTTCTCAAAACCCTAGCGGTTGGCTGTTGTTCATGGGTACCTATGGCAGTGGAAAAACCCATCTGGCTGCCGCCATCGCGAATAAGGTGATTGAATTAGGATTCCCCACGTTGTTCCTGACGGTACCGGACCTATTGGATTGGCTCCGATACACTTATGGATCGAATGAAAGCAGTTTTGAGGAACGATTTGAGGAGATCCGCAATATTCGATTACTGGTGCTTGATGATCTCGGAACACAGAACACCACCCCCTGGGCAGAAGAGAAGCTCTATCAGATTTTAAATCATCGTTATACCCACCACCTCCCCACTGTCATCACTACGAATCAAGAACTAATAGAGATTGAAGGACGCATCCGTTCGCGGCTGCAGGATCCTGACCTCGTGACAATTGTGCGTATTCTGGCGCCCGATTTTCGATCTCCTGTTCGGGAAGAAAAAAGAACAATTTCCACCCTGGAATTACTTTCAGATTGCACCTTTGGAACGTTTAACTTACGGGATCGCGAAAAATTGACACCTGAACAAAAACGCAGTCTTGAGGGAGCCTTCGATGCAGCTAATTCCTTCGCCAACGACCCGCATGGCTGGCTGGTATTTGTAGGCACGTATGGATGTGGAAAAACCCATCTGGCTGCCGCCATTGGCAATTATCGACTGGCTTTTGGAGAAGAACCCATATTTGTGGTTGTTCCTGATTTTCTGGATCACCTGCGAGCGACATTTAATCCCACCAGCAATACCTCCTATGACCATCTCTTTGAACAGGTACGCTCTGCTTCTCTGCTCATTCTGGATGATCTCGGCACCCAATCGGCTACCCCATGGGCTCGTGAAAAACTCTACCAGATCTTCAATTATCGTTATAACGCTAAATTACCAACGGTAATCACGACTTCCAATGATCTGGGAGAAATGGATCCACGGATCCGCAGTCGAATGCTGGATTCAAGACTGTGTTCCATGCATCTCATCCTGGCACCTGCATACATTCGTTCTGCTGAAAGTTCATCGAAACCACGTAAGAAAAATTAGCTGCTTTTGGAAGAATGATGAACTCCAGATACCCTATCAAGATTCCTGGATTTGGAAAACAAAAAATCGAGTTGGAGATTTCAGGATTCCTGGGAAAAACCCGCATTTTATTAAACGGTAATCCTGCAGAAAAAGGTCATCGTAAAGATGAATTTATCCTTTATCAACCTGACGGCGTTCGGGTGAGTGCTCAATTACAAAACACCTTTTTTGATGCGATCCCTAAAGTATTGGTTCATGGCGAAGCTTATGAAATTCTGCCCCCTTTAACCTGGTATCAATATGTATTTGCCGGATTAAGCCTGATTCTGGTCCTGTACGGAGGAGGATATGGCGGCTTACTGGGTATGATCGGTTTTCTAATCAATATCCGGATATTACGCAGTTCATATCCAGGAGGTTTGCGACTGCTTCTGATCCTTTTTATGAACATGCTGGCAATCTTTATATTCACCTTATTGTCCAGATATCTCCCTGCCCTTTTTTTATGGTAGAGGCGTGTCCTTTCAATAATTAGCGGTCAGGGTGTTGCCCCGATTTATTGAGATGATACGTAGAGACTACACAAATATTTCGTTTCTCCGGCTTTATTTGCTAAACTACAGAGAGAATTTACGGATGGTGAGGGAGAACGATTGATGAAATCATCAACTTATGATGTGGTAATTATTGGGGCTGGAATTGTAGGTCTGGCCACAGCTTTAAAATTAGTGCAAAAGTATCGATTATCGTTAATTATCCTCGAAGCTGAAAATGAAGTGGCTGCTCACCAGACCGGGCATAATAGTGGTGTGATTCACTCCGGCTTGTATTACAAACCAGGATCAATGAAAGCGCTCAATTGTATATCTGGTCGAGAAGCCATGTATCGCTTTTGTGAAGAAAATGATATTGTGCATGATCATTGTGGAAAAGTAGTGGTTGCCACCCATCCAGCGGAGATTTCTTCCTTAAATATGCTGGAAGAACGCGGACGTGCCAATGGGCTGGATGGCATTCGTCGTCTTTCCCCGCAGGAAATCCGCGAAATTGAACCTTATGTGAATGGGATCGATGGGCTCTGGGTTCCTCAAACAGGTATTGTGGATTATTTGGATGTTGCTAAAACATATGCCCGACTAATTGTGGAATACGGCGGAGAAATCAAAACCAATAGCCGCGTGATCGGATTCAATAACGATCACAATCTCATCAAATTACAGACGTCCAGCGGTGAAATTGAAACGAAAAATTTGATCAACTGCTCCGGGCTGCGGTCGGATAAGATTGCGCGGTTATGCGGTGTTGAACCAGGATTACAAATCATTCCTTTCCGGGGTGAATATTACGAAATGGTACCGGAGAAGGAATATCTGGTAAAAAATCTGATTTATCCAGTACCGGATGTACGTTTCCCATTCCTGGGTGTGCACTTCACGCGCATGGTACATGGCGGCGTAGAAGCTGGACCAAACGCAGTTTTGGCACTCAAACGGGAAGGCTATAAAAAATCAGATATTTCCATTCCTGATATTGCTTATTATGGTACTTATGTTGGCTTCTGGAAGATGGCTTTCAAGTATTGGAAAATGAGTATTTCCGAAACATATCGTTCTTTTAGCAAAGCTGCTTTCGTAAAGGCATTACAACGACTGATTCCTGATTTACAGATGGAAGATGTACATCCGGCTGGTTCCGGTGTGCGAGCCCAGGCATTATCATCCGATGGAAAACTCCTGGATGATTTCAGCATTGTGGAAAGACCACACCAGGTACATGTATTAAATGCTCCCTCGCCGGCTGCTACAGCCTCTCTCGCCATTGGTGAAACAATCGCCGCTATGGCTGAGAAGAATTTTCATTTGGTGAAAATTTAAAGCAAAGAAGCTCCGGCGTTCAAAAATAAGTGGATGATAATTAATCACCCCACTTGATTACCGTACTATAATTAAGATACCTGATTCTTGGAAAGCTGCATGAGTAAAAATTCTGTCCAGTTGATTATTGATGGGGAGATATGGCTTCAGGTGTCTGATTTTAACGAATCGACACCTTATGACCGTCATTTCATGATTAAACGCTTGCAGAATGGACATGATGTTTTTATCTTCGGAAATGGGGAAAAGGGATGCCGGCCATCGGAGCGCTATGGAAAATTTGCCAGCCCTTATAAGCTACAGACTGTTAGGCAGGATGAAATTCAGCAGCCTGTTGTTTTTCCGAATGGTAATAAACCGATGAATCCACTGGCAGGCATCTATCGCGCAGTAGTAATCTCCAATGAAGATCCTGATAACAGGATGAAAGTGCAGGTGAAAATTGATGCAATTCCTGAAATGGGCTTACTATGGGCAGCATCGGTGGTGCCCTTAAAAGAAAATGATCGCATTCGACCTGCGGTGGGTGACCTGGTCTGGATTAGTTTCCGTAATGGAGATCCCAATCAACCGCTCTGGTTAGGAAAAATCAGCGAAGAGGAACCCCCACCCATTTTTGTTTTGTGAAGCAAATAGGCATTTTCTGGCATCCAGATCAGTAAGTAGAATCCCAACAACCAGAAGAAAAGCCCCCCAAGCAGCATTGGAATCCGCATCCCCCAGATGGTTGAAAATAGCACACTCAAACCAATGGCGATCAAAGCACCTACCTGTTCTATTTAGGCTGCATGCAAAAAGGCTGATCCCGCCTGGAATTCACCAATTTCATCGGTGATCCAGGCTTGGGTCGCTCCGCTGGTAAAAGTGTAACCCAGTCCCCAAATGACCTGCGCTATCAAAATAAATACAAAGGACTGGAAAGTGGCTTGCACCACAAATCCTATACCTATTAAAAATACGCCAATAATGATGGAGGTTCTCCGTGAGATGGTATCCGCGACCACGCCTGTAGGTATCTCAAACAAAAAGATTGATAATTCCAGGGTTGTACCCACCAGTACCATCTGTAATGGATCAAGTTCCAGCACCGTCACAAAATAAATCAAATTGACTGTGAAAACCATGGTCATAAATGTACTGGTAAAAACACTGTATTGTAAAAATATAGCCTCGGGACTTTGTTTTTTGTTCAATCTGATCATTTAAGCATAGCTGAAAGAATCATGACAAATCCCCCCATGAATGCACAAAAGCTGTTCACCACGTCATTGGTAAACCACTTCCACCCCCGAACGAGTTCAGTGGTTCTACCGCAAGTATGCTGGGGATGTTTTTCGGTTTCTTTTGCGCAAGCAGGACAAAAATAAATAGCCTGCACGGTTGCCCCCAGAAAAGAGTCCACCAGACTGCCAAAAACACCGGCAGCTGTGATGCCTGCAAGAAGGATCCAGGTTTCTGCACCGGTAAGTTTTTGAAGAAACGCTGGCCAGAATAAAATTGCCAGAATTGCGATGAAAAGAGAAGCAAGAAATGCTGCAAAAGTACCTAAAGAAGTTACCCCACCCGATTCTCCGGGCTCTAATGATTGACCTGTTACCAGGTTGATAGGATATTTTTTACTCAGTACACCTAATTCCGTCGCCCAGGTATCTGCACTTACAGCAGCCATAGTGCCACAAAAAGCCAGCCATGGCCAGCTGCTATCCGGAAAGATCGCATGCAGGATGACAAAAATACCTGCGATGCCACCATTTGCCCAAACCTGCCAGACATCGCGTTTTGATCCTTTAGAAAATTTTTCTTCCAGGCTAGCCTTGCGCCGTTTAAAAAGTTTTGAAAGCATACTGGAGGAAATAAAAAAGCCCATCAGCACCACTGCCCAGGAGAAACCACCCAAACCAAACACGATGGTACCCAATAAGCAGGCTGCTATTGCACCACTTTTGGATAAAAATCCAATCTTAAATGAAGAAAAAGCGATCAGAACAGCCAGTAAAAAACCAACGAATAATTGGGAAATAGAAATTGCCATGATACATCACTTAAACATAAATGGATAAAATGATCATTGACACAATAAGTAGAATGGGGGTAATTACACCACCTGACCAAAGTAGATATGAAATCTGAAAATATTCAATTCTGCGGAAAAAAAATAATCCCAAAATTATATTGATAACCAGAATAAATAATCCTAATATCGGTATTAATAATAATTGTTGGGAGGTGACTAATTCTAACGGTTGACCTTGCGGCGAGAAACCCAAGGGTAATTGCTGGTGATTGGCGATGATGAATCCACTAACCAACCAAAGAACCATTGTCAATCCAATGTTCAAAGGCACCAGATATTTTGCATATTTATCCTTGAGCACCTGTTGAATAAAGGCTGCTGGTCTGGTGGACAGCGATTCAATCGGGAAGAGACTACCCATCTCAAATGTTCTTTGAAATGCCAATTCAAAATCACGTGGATTCTGCGGTGAAATGGCATACACCTTACCCGGTGTTGCAACAAGAATGATTTTTGCAACATCTGAGGCGATGAATTCAATCGTCCCTAAACTCTCAGAATGCTTCTCACCCAAAACGGCTCCAGACCAGGCAAGCACAGGAGCTTGAATGGAGTAACCAGATTCGTTGGCACGACGCAGCCACTCAATTTCAGTCAATGGGATATCTTCTGTGCGTAAGCCCCAGCGGATACGCAACCCATCCCTTTCCAGAATATATCTGGCATTGATTAATGCATATCCACGATACAAAACGAAGGGAATCAGCGCTGTCAGGATAACGATCAGGATCATAAAAACCACAAAAATACTTCCTTCAGCCCATCTGGTTGTAGCCCATAAAGCCATCCCCATCATAAGAACCAGAATAACCAGCAAAATCCCATGCAGAATAATCCCCTGTTTTCGATCAGGAAAGAAAATCTGAGATTTTTGATCGGTGAAACTCATTTCACTTCAACCGTTATGATCGCATCACTTCCGCCACCATTCACGCCTGAAATCATGATCGTGATGGTTTCTTCTGCTTTTACATAGGTGATCACGTAAAAGTCATCATACACAGTCTCATCACTCAGGATGTACCCTGCAGCAGGCATTGACGATCGATAGAAATCAGCCAATGCAGATGCATCATCAGGAGAGTTAAAACTCAACATCGATCCGATAGTGGAGAGTTCCTGTGCGTTATCGGGCACGGGGAGATCATTCACACCTCCTTGTGCTGCCAAATTGCAATTTTCTGGTAACGGAATTTCAGTAATGCTATTGATATCGGTCAGATCGTACTCCCAACGAATGGTGCCGGACACTTTTAAATCTTCGGCTTCAGAATATGCTTCTCCCTGTGCTTCTCCTGCAAATCGGACAATATATCCACCTTCCTGTGAATACCAGATCTGAGCATTTACGTTCGAAAGCGTCGAATTAACCATCTCAACGTTCTTAACCTGATATCGGTTCGTAACCACCCCGTTTATCATTTCAGCCTGTTGCTTTAAATTTCCAATCTCCAGGTTACTAAAAATCGATGATAAACCAAGGTCGGTGCCTTCAGAGCCCATAACGGTAAGGTTTTCAGTAAATGCAGTACATTCGGTGTCTGCACCCACAAGGTAAACCTCATTACCAAAGCGATACACTTCCACAATTTGTAATGGCTTTACTTCAGTGGTGGTCTCCATACGCATATGGGCAATCTGAAGAGATTTAATGACCTCCTGATCATTAACGACGGTAATATTGGTCGAATTTCCTGCATCATCTGTACCTTGTAAAGATTGAACAAATCGAAAACGGAAGCTTTCCAGAGAATCCATTCCAAATGCAATATCATCAAAATGAGGTTGAATTGAATTTCCTGTTTCTTCATTATTAATTTCAGCCACCTCATTAACCACCAGCGTGGCAATTTGACCTGGATTCGTTAACACTTCACCTACTTCGTCTGGAAAGCGATCAATTATCGAATTTCGAAATTCCGAAGAACAAGCCAGGCTTGATAATACTAAAACTAAGAAAATGGAAATTATTTTTATTTTTCTCATATCATCCTATTCGGAATCCGTAGCTGGATTTACTTCCTCAATCAGGGATAACTCCACACGTTCTTCCATCCGAACCTGACCACGCAGGAATGCACCTTCCTCTGTGGAAAAAGCCACAGTCGTGACATCCCCCCAAACACGGCCGGTACTGCGGATTTCTATTTTTTCGGCAATAATATTCCCTTTGAGTGCACCTGCGACTATGACAGAATTCGCTTGCATTTGTTCACAGCTGACACGACCTGTCTCTCCGATCACCACCAGACCACGGATACTAATTTCGCCTTCAAAGGATCCTTCAATACGAACACCACCACTACCTCGTAAATCACCCTTCCAATTAATGCCAGGTCCCAGTACTGAGGTAACACGTTCGATAGGAGCCTGTGGAGTCAATGGTGAAGTAGGTGTTTTTCGAAACATAGTTTTACTCCTTAGGTACAAAAATCACTGCATTAAGTCAATTACCGATATCATCTCAATAATTAGCGGTAGGGTGTTTTTGGCGTGCAGGTGCACGCCAAAAACACCCGCTTACCACGATTAATTGAGATGATACAATTACCGCTTAATAATAACGCGA
The DNA here is from genome assembly GCA_002840735.1 of Chloroflexi bacterium HGW-Chloroflexi-2. Taxonomy (GTDB): domain Bacteria; phylum Chloroflexota; class Anaerolineae; order Anaerolineales; family Anaerolineaceae; genus UBA6170. The sequence goes on along the minus strand of PHBY01000022.1, from coordinate 33,902 downwards.
AATTCATCTTTTTGGAGATAATCGTTGACTGTTTCCCAGGCAATCTCCTGTAAAAATTGTATTGTATCTCCATCCAACTTGACAATTTCATCAGAATCATCAAATCCAATCGAAGTATAAACCGGGTTATCGAGTGGGGATTCACCTGTGATACTGGCATACAACACACAGGCTGATAAATAGACCCCCAACGCAGAAGGATGAATCCCATCACTGGCATACAGTTTTAGATCAGGTCTACTACTCAGCGCAGCCTGCCAGGCTGGCCCAACCGGTATAATAGTCAGATCTTCCTGCCATCCCAATTGGTGGATCAGGCGATCCAATCTCTCCTTTTCAGGTAAAGAATCAACAGCTGAACTCCATGGGTAAAAAACGACAACCTGTGTACCCTGCTTTTTGAAGAAATCAACCCAGTTTTTTGCATTCTTCTTGAAATCTTCATCAGAAAAATCGCGTTGCACCCCGAAGGCCTGAATAATGACTACATCCATGATCCGCAAATTGGTTGATTGTAATAATTCCTCCTGATCAAATGATGATACGAATGTGAAACGCGGAGAAATCGCTCGATACATGCGCAGCGACTGTGAATCACCTGCCAGTTCCAGCAATAACAAAGTCTGCATATCCAATGGGCCGGTTTGCAGTTGATCATCCCCCACCCACAGAAAATGTTCAAATCCATCATCAACCGGTGTTGGCGATAAATTTAAATTACTGCAACCGGAAAATAAAATCATTAAAATTAAGACACTCCCCCACCACTTCATGAATGAATGCTCTTTTCTTTGGTTTGCGTGACATCAAACCAGAACCGCCAGGGCATACTTCGCCAGGGTTCCGGTGTATTCTCGATTCCAATCCTCGGACCTGTTTGGATCAGCGATTCTTCGATCTGCCATCCGGTTTCAATCCATAAATTAGCATCCCGTCGGGTGATATTGATCCCATTCTGGGCACCATTAATTTGCATCGCCTGGGTTAACTTGGCGGGACCATTGGTCCAGTATTTTCGATTGACATGGCTGCGGTTTTCAGCAATGATTGCTACACCATCCTGGGGTTCAATCGCCCGTATCAGAACAGCTGCTGGATAATCCTGCTTACCAGTGACCACATTCAAACACCAGTGCATGCCGTAGGTAAAATACACATAAGCCCGTCCTGCTGCTCCAAACATGACTGCATTTCTTTTTGTCTTCCCAACCCTGGCATGACATGCCAGATCCTGCATACCATCATATGCTTCCGTCTCGATAATAATGCCGGAAATATATTGCCCATCCAATCTCCGCACCAGACGTTTGCCCAGAAGATCCCTGGCTACATCAACTACATTGCGGTTATAAAAACGCTCCGGGAGAATCTCATCCTTCATCATAGAAGTAATTTTACATGAACCACGCAAAAGCAGGCTGAGATTTCTTTCTGGATGGTAAAATAATCGATATGAAAATCCTGTTAATTAACCAGGTATTTGTCTCCCCAGATGAACCGGGACACACCCGGCATTATGAAATGGCAAAATACTTACAAAAGTACGGAGACGAATTGGTCATCGTCGCATCGGATTTAAATTATCAAACCGGTCAACGCACGGTTGATCATAAGGGTCTGGTTACAGAACAGGTGCTTGAAGGGGTGCGCATCTACCGTACATACATCTACCCTGCCATTCATCGCAGTTATTTCTGGCGCATATTGTCATTCTTCAGTTTCGTGTTCAGTTCGTTCATCACTGCCATGCGGGTGAAGGATGTTGATATCATCATGGGTACCAGCCCACCGATTTTTCAGGCCTTTTCTGCCTGGTTAGTAGCCTTCCTGCGCCGCAAACCATTCTTATTGGAAGTGCGCGATCTATGGCCGGAGTTCATTGTCAGCATGGGTGTTTTCAACAATCCAATTCTGATTAAACTAGCGCGCATGTTGGAGATGTTCTTATACAAGCGTGCCACCCATATCCTGGTCAATTCACCAGCTTATAAAACCTATATAGAAGAAAAAGGTATTCCCGCAAAAAAAATCACCTTTATCCCATATGGCGCTGATATCCAGATGTTTCATCCAGAATTGGATGGTAGCCATCTGCGGCAGGAACTCAACCTGCAGGATAAATTTCTGGTACTTTATACGGGAGCACTCGGACAGGCAAATGATATTTACACCATCCTGCGAGCTGCCAGCCATTTAAAGGAAGAGGAAGAGATTCAATTTGTGTTATTTGGGGACGGGAAAGAACGCCCAAAACTACAGGTAGAGGCTCAAAAGTTGCAATTAAATAACCTGCTCTTTGCCGGTGTCAGACCCAAGCATCAAATTCCCGCCATCATCGCATCAGCGGATGTCTGTCTGGCGATTCTGCAGGACATTCCCATGTTCCGCACTACCTACCCCAATAAGGTTTTTGATTACATGGCGGCTGGTAAACCCACCATTCTGGTGATTGATGGGGTCATTCGCAAGGTCATCGAAGAAAGTCAGGCAGGGGTATACGTGGCTCCTGGCGACGATCGACAATTAGCAGATACTATTCTTGCTTTATCCTCTCAACCGAATCGAATCCAAGCAATGGGAACCAATGCCCGTTCGTATCTGGAAAAACATCTGGATCGGCAGGTCATGTTGGAGAAAACACGTGATCTTTTCCTGCGATTGAGGCAAGAATGAAAGTATTCGTAACAGGTGCAACCGGATTTACAGGCAGCCGAACCGTTCCCCTTTTGTTAGAAAGAGGATGGGAAGTACATTGTTTGTATCGCGAAAGTAGTGATCGAAGCGTATTGCCGCAACCGGAAATCCACTGGCACCTGGGAAACCTGGAAAATCAGGAGAAACTAACCGAAGCCATGCAGGGCTGTGATACACTCGTTAATATCGCTTCCCTGGGATTTGGTCATGCTGAGAATATTGTCAAATCCGCCCAGGCAGCCGGGATCCAACGAGCCATTTTCATCAGCACAACCGCGATATTTACCAAATTGAACAGCCAAAGTAAGCGTACTCGACTGGCAGCAGAAGCAGCCATTCAGAGTAGTGATCTGGCATATACCATTCTGCGACCCACTATGATCTACGGCAGCCAGCGTGATCGTAATATGTACCGCTTGATACGCCTGTTAAGACGATTTCAGATGATCCCAATCTTTGGCAAAGGAAATTACCTGCAGCAACCAGTCTTTGTGGATGATGTGGCGAGTGCCATCCTCCAATGTCTGGAGCAGCCCAAAACGATTGGTAAAAGTTACAATATTGCCGGAAAACAGGCTCTTACATATAATGAAGTCATTGACAGCATCGCAACCATCATGAATCGTAAAATTTACAAACTTTATCTACCGGATAAAATCGTTGTCAAATTTTTAAGATTGTTAGAAAAAATGAGGATACCCTTACCGATCAAAGCTGAACAGGTAAAACGTTTAAATGAAAATAAGGATTTTTCCTATGATGAAGCCCAAATTGATTTTAATTTTCAACCATGTTCGTTTGAAGAGGGCATCCGGACTGAAATCAATTCAATTTTAAACATAACAGCATGAAAGAATTGATCGCCTTCTTTGTTATGACAGCACTTGCCTACCTGGGAGTTGAGATCGTTCGCAACTGGTTGATGAAACGCCAGGTGATTGATCTACCAAACGAACGCAGCTCCCATTCTGTCCCCACGCCACGCGGAGGGGGGCTGGTGATCGTGATGATCACGCTTGCAGTTGCGCTGGTGAGTATGTTCCTGTCACAGAGTTGGAAAGAAAGTCTGGTTTTTGTGATTGTCGGTTGCGGTGTTGCCTGGATCGGCTGGCAGGATGATTTAAAATCGCTCTCCCCCAAAGTTCGTTTTCTGTTGCAGGGCTTGGCAGCGCTTGCCACCATTCTGGGTTTGGGATATTTCGATACGGTTACGATCCCTCTGCTGGGTGTACTTCATCTGGGTCTCATGGGCATACCCATTACCCTGCTCTGGATAATGGGATTGATCAATGCCTATAATTTTATGGACGGTATCGATGGTATTTCCGGCAGTGTTGCACTGACAGCTGCCATAGGCTGGATGCTCTTTCTCGGGGTAAACGGTCAATTTTCCAGCCCACTCTTCTGGATTGCACTGGCAATTGCTGCTTCGAACCTGGGCTTTTTGGGGCATAACTGGTCGCCTGCCCGTATCTTTATGGGTGATGTTGGCAGTACCTTTCTGGGGTATTGTTTTGCTGTACTGCCGCTTTTATCGGTCGACAAAGTGCAGGATGCATTCCTGCTGGGCGTCATCGTCATGTGGGCTTACATTCTGGATACATTGATCACCTTTATTCGGCGCTTATTCAAGCGCGAACGAGTTTTTTCGGCTCATCGCACCCACATTTATCAACGTCTGGTCATCAGTGGTTTTCAGGTGTCCTCGATCACCAGTCTTTACTTATTGCTGACTTCCCTTGGTGTTGTTCTGGCATATGCCTGGATTCAAGGATACGAATTTGCTCCAGCTGCCATCATTATCGGCTTACCATTACTGTGGATTATTCTGATAGGCTTTACGAAATATCGTGAAAATAAATCGTAGAATCAAGACTTTAAAATCTTTATATCGCCATTTTGGTGCTCGCTGGGTGTTATTTCGCATTGGTTATGCTGTGCGGATGCGAACGGGTATCATGCGCTGGCAAATCCCCTCTTATCACTGGAAAGATCGCCCTTTGCGTTATTGGGTTAAAAGTCAAATTCCATCCGACCCTGAAGCCTATCGAACTTATCGAAAAGAAAACCAGCCTGATTTCTTCTTTGATTCGATCAACTTTCCACAAAAAAATTCCTGGGATCAGATAGAGGTGGTCAAAGAAGCAGATCATTACCTGGCTGGGATCACCCGTTATTTTTCCAAAACGGATTACCAGACCAGTTTTCCACCGGATTGGTTGTTGGATCCTTTCCGAAATATCAGATTATTAGCCGATAAACACTGGTCGCAAATCCCAGATGACGGTCCTTATGATATCAAGTTCATCTGGGAAGCCAGCCGCCTGTCCCAGGTTTACACATTAGTGCGCGCATACGCTCGTACGCAGGATGAGAACTACCCGGCTGCGTTTTGGCAGGTGGTGGAAGATTGGATGCAGGAAAACCCACCCGGTATGGGTCCCAACTGGAAATGTGGACAGGAAGCCACGCTACGATTGATGGCTTTATGTTTTGGCTACTATGCTTTTAAAGACCAACCGCAATCAACTTCTGAAAGAGTTTCTCAATTAACCATTCTGGTAGCTGCTCTGGCGGAACGCATCTATATGAACCTGGGGTATGCGATTTACACACGTAGTAACCACACCATTAGTGAGAGTTTTGGTGTCTGGCTGGCAGGAATACTTTTTCCCGAATTAAAAAATGCAAAAAAATATCGCAAGCTTGGTCAACAAATCCTGGAGAAGGAAGCTTCCACACAGATTTATCCCGATGGTAGTTACGCGATGCACTCTCTCAATTATCACCGCTTTATCCTGCATATCTATCTATTTGCGATGCGGATTGCTGAGGTGAACAATCAGAAATTTTCGCTATCGGTCTATCAGGCAGTTGAACGATCGATTGAATATCTATATACATTGATTGACCTACAAACCGGTCAGATGCCTCAATACGGCTCTAACGATGGGGCTCTGGTATTGCCACTGAACAGCTGTGATTACATGGATTACCGCCCTTTGATCCAGCTTGGTTATTACACTTTACATAAACAAAGAATATTCCCGCCAGGCGGTTGGGATGAGGATCTTTTCTGGTTCTATGGTAAAGAAGCGTTGGATTCCTCGTTAGAAACCAAATCACAACCTACTGACGAGCTGTTTTTAGATGGTGGAATCACTAAAATCAGCGGAGAACAAACCCGGGCGTTTATTCGTTGTGGTCCCATACGCGATCGCCCTTCACATGCCGATCAGAATCACATGGATATCTGGTGGCAAGGTAAAAACATAGCCATGGACCCCGGCACTTTTCTGTATAGTGGTGATGGTCACTGGCGCAATGGACTCGCCAGCACCCGGGTTCATAATACGGTTACCGTCGATGAACAGGATCAGATGGAAAAATTCAGCCGTTTTATCTGGGTGGATTGGTCGCAGGGAGATATCCTTGCATTCGAATACAAAAAAGGGCTCATTTTCTGGCAAGGTCAGCAGAATGGATTTACCAGGTTAAAAGATCCTGTTATGCATAAACGAACGGTTATACTCCTGGATAACACAAATTGGTTTGTGGTTGACCATCTACAGGGAGAATTAGATCATCAATTCATGTTAAATTGGTCATTGTGTCATGACTTCCTGCAACTGAAAAACACAGAGAATACACTTCAACTTAAATATAAATCCAGGACACTTAACGCACAATTTGGTTTACTTGGAAAACACACTCCGATTGATGTTGTCAGCGCTGATGAAACGAGTGAGCGTGGTTGGGTTTCACGATATTATGGACACAAGGAACCCGCTCTATCGGTTCAATTGACCACACAAAATAAGCAAGCACTGTTTTGGAGTTTCTTTGGTACAGCCAGTCACAAACCGGTTGACAACGGCGATGATTTCAGCATTCATTCCAAAACATGGCATCTCCATTTGAATCCTATGCAGATCACAATCAAACAAGCAGACCAACACCAGGAAACAATCCTAAACATTCAGGCAAACCAATCTTCTTCCTGATGAATCTCCTGATTATTTTCATAGTAGAATGAATTGTATCATCTCAATAAATCGGGGTGAGCAGGTGTTTTTGGTGTGCGCCTGCACGTCAAAAACGCCTAGATCGCTAATGATTGAAAGATCACAGTGAATTTGATCATTGAAAAGATATTCATTTGCGGAGGATCGCATGCAGGATGTTGTCATTATTGATGCTGTGCGCACACCCATCGGTGCATTGGGTGGCGTTCTTTCCAAAGTTCGGCCGGATGACCTGGCTGCTCATATTCTTACCAGTCTGGTTCAACGAACACAAATTGACCCGGCAATTGTAGAGGAAGTTTACCTGGGTTGCGCTAACCAGGCGGGAGAAGATAACCGCAATATTGCCCGTATGGCAACCCTGTTAGCAGGTTTCCCGGTAGAAGTCACTGCTGTTACGGTCAATCGACTGTGCGCATCCGGACTGAATGCCATCAACATGGCAGCCCGAGCCATCCGCTGTGGAGAGGGCGATGTATTCATCGCCGGTGGTGTCGAGAGTATGTCCCGGGCACCATATTCTTTTCCAAAAGCTGAGAATGCGTTTCCATATGGTAACCTGACCGCTTACGACACAGCTATCGGCTGGCGTTATCCCAATCGAAAAATCGAAGCTCAATATGGCATTGACCCCATGGGCATCACCGCTGAGAATTTAGCAGAACAATATCTGATCACGCGAAGTCAACAGGACGAATTCGCTTTGAGAAGTAACCAACGAGCGATCGCTGCGATGGACAATGGCAAATTCGCATTCGAAATCGCGCCAGTGGTGATCCCTCAACGAAAAGGAGAGCCCACGCTGGTTACCAAGGATGAACGACCACGACGGGATACAACCCTGGAGAAATTGGCATCTTTGAAACCTGCTTTTAAGCAAGATGGCAGTGTTACAGCTGGCAATTCCTCCGGAATGAATGATGGTGCCGCAGCTGTTTTATTAATGAGTGAGAAACGAGCCGTTGAATTAGGTCTGAAACCGGTAGCTCGCTGGGTGGGTAGCGCAGCTGCAGGCGTTCCACCGCGTATCATGGGTATCGGGCCGGTACCTGCCACCCAAAAATTGTTGCAACGAACCGGTTTATCGCTGGAAGATATTGAAATAATTGAATTAAACGAAGCCTTTGCAGCCCAGTCACTGGCTGTTATGCAGGAACTGGCGCTTAATCCGGAGATCGTGAATGTCAATGGTGGCGCAATCGCCCTGGGGCACCCTCTGGGATGTTCCGGCGCCAGAATTTTCACCTCCTTGTTGCATGAAATGACGCGCATGACAGGCTCAAGCCAGAAATCCATGTATGGATTGGCAACGCTATGTGTTGGCGTCGGACAGGGTGAAGCTACCGTTATTGAGGCAATTCCATGATGAAAGCACTGGTAACCGGGTCCACAGGGTTTATTGGTAGTGCACTTTGCACCGCATTGGTTGAAAAAGGTTTCTCAGTTCGTGCATTTCACCGATCCACCAGCAATCTTACATTAATCAAGGATTTACCCGTTGAGCATGTCATTGGAGATCTTACCCAACCAGCCAGCCTGGCATCTGCTATGCAGGGGATCGATATTGTTTTTCACACCGCTGCCATGCTGGGAATCAAATCTAACGCTGCACAACACACTGCCACCACCATTCTGGGTACGCGGTCGGTGATGGAGACGGCTTTAAGAGCAGGTGTGCAGCGTGTGATTCACACCAGTTCGGTAGCAGCCCTGGGTGTTCCGCCAATACCCAGTGAATTGACACCTCCCGAGAGTTCACCGCAGTTAAATGAGCACGCCACCTGGAATGTTCACCCGAGCCACTGGCTTTATGGCTTCAGCAAATACCAGGCAGAAATGGAAATTCAAAAAATAGTAGCACAGGGGTTGGATGTAGTTATCACCAATCCATCCTATGTGGTTGGACCTGGTGATCTTTATCGAACAGAAAATTCCCCGATTGTCAGTTTTTATCAGAAAAAAATGCCTTTTATACCAACCGGTGGCATCAATATCGTTCATATCAAAGATGTGGTTGCCGGACACCTGGCAGCCATGGAATATGGCAAACGCGGTGAACGTTACATTCTGGCAAATGAAAATCTGACCTTCAAGCAGATGTTTTCGCAATTATCGACAATCACCGCTGTTCCTGCTCCTCGATTATTGTTGCATGGAAAAATTGCCCGACCAACCGTCATCCCATTACAATTTTTTCGATCATTTTTTAATTTACCGGTTCCGGTAGAGTTAATTCGCTTCGCAGGTTATGGTTTTTATTTCAATAACCGTAAAAGTATGCAAGACTTGAATCTGCAATATCAACACACCGCATCTCAAGCCATGCAGGATGCGTATATCTGGTTTAAAAATCATAGCGAAAATTAATCGCTAATCCTCATCTTTTTGTTTGTGATGCATGATTGTTTCTGGATCGGTATTTAGTATCTGGTTCAAGCCAGACGCCATGGCAGCACCATGCCGGTATTGGAATGGCCACATACTGCGGTGATCAAAGAATGAAATTCGATCTCCATCGGTGAGTTCCTGATCCAGGTCTGGTTGTAATCCAGGCAGGGCACTTAAATTCCCATTGATAAATGTGATACCACGCTCTTCGGTGGGCATGTTCAGGGTTTTTAATAACTCCCCCACTTTAGTGCCTTCAGGCAGTTCAAATTGAACGCTGGCAAATCCTTTTTCAGCTTTTTCGCTTGCATACAGTGATAATACTCCATACAACCAGACATCAATTTTCATGTTAAAGACTCCCTCCGCCAATCGGGGGAAAGATTCCAATCTCATCCCCATCCTTCAATTCCGTATCCATTTCACAAAAAATTCCATTTACGTAAGCTAATTTTATTTCTTCAGCTGGGATTCCCAGCACATCATACAGTTGAGCAATCGAAGAGCCGGATTCCAACTCGATATCCGATGATTTTCCAAGTTCCACACCGGGTAAGTATTTACGTAACGTAGCAAACAATTTCACTTTAACAATCATATCATCACGGACAGCGTACAATATCCTGTGCCCACAGACAATCAGCACAGGAAGGATTATGTCCCCAACAACCTTCATTATTTTTGCGAAGATCACACGTCTCACGCAGATCACAATCCGGGCAGGAAGGGAAATGAAAAGATCTGACATTGCTTCGGAAGCGCGTAAATTCCTCACTCATCCAGATCTCAGCCAACGATTGTTCATTTACATTCCCCAGGATATAACGCTCCACATTCTTCTCAACACCATCAATGGCATGATATTTATAACTATGTGAAAATGCATAACAGGGAGAAATATTTCCATCCCATCCAACGACAATCGATTTTTCCTGAACAAATTTACAGCGTCTTTCAGCGCCCCAAAACATACGCGGTAATTCAATCAATCCCCAACGTACCCACACATCCGATTTTACAGGCCAACCACCTGTTTTGAGCGGTTCACGGGGACCATACCCATACAATTTTTCTGCATCCATTTCTTTGGTGTAAGGTAAAACATGGGAGACAACCAACCGTGCTGCGTTCAATTCGGAAGCCAGTTCCAATAAATCGTTCAATTCACCCTGATTGCTTTGCATGGCAACAAATTCAATTGCCAGTGTTGGTTTAACTACACCCAGTTCTTTCTTGATTTGATTGAAACGATTTACATTTTCCAGGATGAGCGACAGCTGGGTGCCACGCACACCTTCATAAGTCTCCGGTTTACCACCATCGATGGAAACCACCATCTGATCCACACCGAGACGGAAGAGTTCACGCACCACATTTTCGGTCAACAAGACCCCATTCGTTCCCAGGGTCACTGCCAGATCCCGTTTTCGAATTTCTTCGATCATCCTGAGTAAATTACGATTCATCAACGGTTCACCAAAACTGGTGAAAATAACTCTCTCCAGTGAAGGCAACTCATCCAGACTATTCAGAATATGCTGAAAGGTGGATTGTTTCATATGTGCATGTGGATCTGTCCAGGAATGGCGAATGCAGGTCTGGCAGTTAAGATTACAGGAGGTAGTAACTTCTATGTACAGTTTTTTCGCATCCGGTAATCTCGGGAGTAGTAATAGATCACCATCACGCTCATCGAGCCAGAATTCGGTCTGCGGATTAAAACGTCTCCGTTGATAAAAAGAAGGAGGAATTTCAATGTGACCATTCGCATCTGGCTTAATCTTTGCCATTTTTTGTCCCTAGGTTGAATCTTATAATATGGGTGGGTGATTTAAACCCACCCAATCGTATTAAGATTGTATCAGTATATTAATTGGAAATGGGATGATTTTTATCAGTGTTAATCTGACAAAAATCATCCTTTCTGTGTAATTTAGGGTAAATTTTTACAGATCTTTATAAACAGAGTCCAGGGCTTCATCAGAAATATCAAAAACCTGATTATGGGGTGGCAAAGGTTCAATCTTCATGAATTCTGGAATACGATCCGCTTCTTTGCCAATTCCGGCAGCTTCATTGAACTTACGCTCTACTTTAAGAGTCTCAGCGCCATATGCAACAATGTCATCCGCGTTCCAGTTGGTTCCTAAAACGCCATTGCATTCCTGAATCATCCCTTCAAACCCAGTGGCGATGTCCAGAATGGGGAAGGCAATGAAAAGACAATGTCCGCAGGAGTCAATAAAGGCAGTAGTCGCCTGGAATGCACGGCTCAGAGCCGCTTTGCCTTCCGGGCTCAATGGATCCAGTTTTCCACTAACACCTAAAATTTCTGGGCAAATTGTATAACCGGCTGTATGGTCTGCACCCATGGTGGTGGTTGCGTAAGTGATGCCAATACCTTTGACCGCACGGGGCTCATAGGCTGGCATACCCTGTCCTTTAACAGCCGGTACTCGTTTGACGCCATAAATCTTGCCGGTGACTTCTGTACCGCCACCTAATGTGCGTCCAACGGCCGTACCTTTTCCCATTTCGTGGATCATTTGAATGGCACCCTTGCTATCGCCAAATTCAAGCAAACCACCTTCCATGGCTACTCCCAGCGTGCCACCGGTTTCAATTGTATCCAGGCCATATGCATTACAGAGCTGCACCATGGTTGCAATGTCGTCCAGGTTATCAACACCAAGGTTAGCACCCAATGCCCAGGTCGATTCATATTCAATACAGGATGTAGCTTCGGTTTGATCTTCATTGTAATAGGTGTTGGAGCACTGAATGATACAACCAGGTGAACAGGCATGGTTGTAAATTTCTTTGCCCATACGTTCTTTATTGGTCTCAAAAATGGCTTCACCCGAAGTCTTGGCTGCGCCTTCAAATCGGCCTGCCGAGAAGTTGCGGGTTGGCAATCCACCCGCTTCATTTAGAATATTGACCAAAACCGCTGTTCCATAGCTATTCAAGCCACCCTTTGGTTGGGAAATGGGATGACTGCGAATGGCATCAATTAATTTCTTGCGACCCTCATCAAAGAGAGACTTATCAACCATATCGATTCCTGGTGCGCCTTTAGCATCCAGAATGATGAATTTGAGTCGCTTGGATGCCAGAACAGCACCCAGACCACCACGACCTGCATAGCGACTGGGGCGTTTTGCCATATCATTGAAGACAATACCGGAATTGCCATATCCTAATTCACCAGCTGTTCCCATGCTAGCGATGGAGACTTTTTCTCCAAATTTCTCAAAAATCTGCGGGTAAATTTTATAAACATCTTTACCAATGTGTTCGGTTGCATCGAAGAATTCCACAACAGGTTTTCCAGCTGTATCATCCCACTTGACCTTTGCACCCCAATAAACATCCTTCTTTTCCGGGAGACCTTCCACCACCAGGGCACGAATATGCATCTTTGCCAGATCCGGTCCCCAGGCGGTGCCAGCATTGGCTTCCTTAATACCCCCCGTTAATGGTGATTTACCACCCACTGAGACACGGGCTGATGTTGGTGCAGCTGTGCCAGTCACAACTCCAGCAGAGAAAACCAGTTTGTTGTTCAGTCCCAATGCATGGCATAGCGGTGGAACTTCATCAAAAACCATCTGTGATGTTAACGCTCGACCATATAGCAACTTATATTTTTCAGGTAATTCTTCAAGCTTATAGCTCAGATCAGACATGTTAATTCTTAAAATCCACATAGTAAACTCCTTTCAATTTTTTATTTAATGAACAATGAGCTTTGATTTTTCATAAATGATATCTTTTTTTTCCTCCTTGGTTCGATAATAAAAAAATACGCAAAGCTAAGGTTAACCAATTTTAGGTCACCTTACCTCCTTTGCGCACTGGCGGGCGAAGGAAATTACTCTCCTTGCCTTATCGTTCGTTTATCCGGGACGGAATCAACGAATCGGAGGTGTATAAAAACTAACGTATATAATTGGATTTGGCTGAAGTGTTTTGATTTATCATCCATTTTCATTATAATAAAATTCGTTTCATTGTCAAATTATCACAACGATCATTAACACAAAGTTCAATAAGAGGCAATTCAATTGGGTGGTGAGAAATAAACCGTATCATTCAATCAAGGAAAATTGTGGAGACCCGTCGTGACAATAGACACTTACCAAAGTTTTCATCAACACTGATAATGAAATGGAATTGTTTACTGCTTTTATCCGAGTTGTCGGAAATTATTAGTAAGGAGGAACTATGCCCCCTCAGGGACGAATTGAAGTACGAGATAATTATTGTAAAGGATGCGAAATTTGTGTGGATGCCTGCCCACAAGGTGTTTTAGAGCTTGCGCCAGAAAGATTGAATATCAAAGGGTATCATCCTGTAGAATTGATTGAACAGGGCTGCACCGGTTGTGGCATTTGTGCCATAGTCTGTCCCGAAGCTGCGTTAATTGTTTATCGTGAAGTCAAGAGTCGTTCTCAATAGAAAAGAGGAGAAAAATGGCGAAAGAATTAATGAAAGGCAATGTTGCCATTGCAGAAGCAGCCGTTCGAGCAGGTTTAAATGCTTATTTTGGTTACCCGATCACCCCACAAACTGAATTGCTGGAATATCTTTCATCCCGCATGCCTGAATTAGGGCGCACATTTTTACAGGCAGAAAGTGAATTAGGGGCTATCAATATGGTTTATGGTGCTGCCTGTACCGGAGCACGTGTGATGAGTTCATCCTCCAGCCCTGGCGTCAGTCTGATGATGGAAGGTGTTTCTTACATTGCTGGAACAGAATTGCCAGTTGTTCTGGTGGATGTGATGCGTGGTGGTCCTGGACTGGGAAATATCGCCCCAGCGCAAGCAGATTACAATCAAATCGTACATGGTGGCGGACATGGTGATTATCATCCCATCGTTTTAGCACCAGCCAACATTCAGGAAGCCATCGATCTGACCTATGGCGCATTTGATCTGGCGGAAAAATACCGTTCTATCGTGGTGATTCTGGCTGATGGCTCTCTGGGACAATTGATGGAACCGGCTGAATTACCGGAAATGAAACCAGCCATCATGCGCACACCGGATTGGGCAACCTATGGTTCCGAAGGTCGAGAACGTCGCTTTTTAACTTCTATTGATCTCGATCCATCACAACAGGAAAAGACGAATTTCCGGTTGGAACACCGCTGGCAGGAAATCAAAGCGAATGAAGTCCAATATAAGGAATATTATCTGGATGATGCCGAATACGCTGTGGTTGGTTTTGGCACCTCCGGACGAATAGCGCTTTCTGCGGTTCGTGCAGCCCGTGCCAAAGGGATCAAGATCGGATTATTCCGACCTGTTTCTCTGGCTCCCTATCCTGAAAAGGAATTGTATGAACTCAGCAAACAGCTCAAGGGACTGCTGGTTGTCGAGATGAATGCCGGTCAGATGCTGGAGGATGTGCTGAATATCACCCGCAGTCAAATTCCTGTTGAATTCTATGGACGGATGGGTGGTATTCTCCCCATGCCGGAGGAAATTGAAGCCGAAATCGACCGCATGGTCAATGATCCAACAGAAACCGATGGTCACCCACGTGATCGCTGGCTGGCTAGATTCGGAAAGATGAACTAGGAGATCTGGAATGGAAAATGTAACAATGGAAGAACAATTGGTTTATGATCGACCAGAATCGATGGCGAGTGTCCAGACCCATTACTGCCCAGGCTGTACCCATGGTGTCGCACATCGTCTGGTAGCTGAAGTGATCGATGAAATGGGCATCAAAGATAATATGATTGGCGTGGCTTCGGTCGGTTGCTCGGTGTTTGCTTACAATTACTTTGATTTTGATTTTGTTCAGGCGCCGCATGGCCGTGCCCCTGCCATGGCTACTGGTGTCAAACGTGTCCTCCCACATCGCTTTGTGATGACATATCAGGGAGATGGCGACCTGGCTTCGATCGGAATGGGTGAAATCGTTGCTGCTGCTGCGCGTGGAGAAAATATTACTGTTATTTTCTTAAATAACGCCAACTACGGCATGACCGGTGGTCAGATGGCACCCACAACATTACCTGGGCAAAAGACTTCCTCCTCTCCCGGTGGGCGTGATGTTGAGGTAGCCGGGTTCCCCATCCGCACCGCTGAAATGCTGGCAACGCTGGATGGCGCTGGTTATGTTGTGCGCCGCAGTTTGCATGACCCCAAGAATATTCGCATGGCCAAAAAATCCATTCGCCTGGCATTTGAAACGCAAAAACATGGGCTTGGTTTCTCACTGGTCGAACTGCTCTCGACCTGCCCTACCAACTGGGGACTGACACCGGTTCAGGCGCTTAAATGGGTGGAAGATGCGATGATTCCCTACTATCCCATTGGTGATTACAAGGTAAATCCAGCGCTTAAAGAGCTGAAGATATAGGTGGAGGAAAAAATGCAAAAAGAGATTATTATTGCAGGTTTTGGTGGCCAGGGTGTGCTATTCGCCGGTCAACTGCTGACTTATGCAGCTATGGACCAGGGTTTACAGGTGACCTGGATTCCTTCCTATGGTCCGGAAATGCGCGGTGGCACTGCCAACTGTACGGTAGTCATCAGTGATGATGAAATCGGATCGCCAATGGTCAGTCGTCCCTCTGCCGTGATTGCCATGAACCTGCCTTCCCTGGATAAATATGAAGACAAAGTGAAGGATGGTGGCGTTCTGGTAGTCAATCAATCCATGGTGGATCGCGAAGTCCGGCGTAGTGATATCAAAGTGACCATGGTGCCTGCCAACACTATCGCAGAGGAACTGGGTGACAAACGCATGACCAATATGGTCTTGTTGGGTGCCTTGTTAGCCAACCTGGATATTTTGCCTGTAGAGGCTGTTGAAAAAGCGCTCAAAGAACACCTGCCTGAAAAGCATCATAAATTATTAACGCTCAACAAAGAAGCCATGCAGCGTGGTGGCTCGTATGTAGCCGCAGCAATCTCAGTGTAAACTGATTTTTTGAGGTCGTTGGTGCGATGCACTTAGGGATTAACCAATTAACACAAAAACCGGAAATCGACACGATAAACCAAGCAACCAGAAGTGCGTTGCACCTTGTATGTAAGAGAGCTTGATTAGGGACATGGTGCGATGCACTTAGGGATTAACCAATTAACACAAAAACCGGAAATCGACACGGTAAACCAAGCAACCAGAAGTGCGTTGCACCTTGTAACTAGTAGCCGATGATTTAGAGATAGAGAGTGCAACGCACTTTTGGATTTTGGAGGATCACTCGTCATAAGTACAAGACGGGTATCTTTCCGACCCCGAAGTGCAGCGCACCTTGTTTCTAATTAGTTTCAATCAAATGATTGTGCGTCTTTCTGCAGGTTCATAACGTGTTGTAAATATGCTATCACTCGTTCATCTTCTTCAAAATGGTAGGCAAATCCAAGGTTTTCGGCCACCGGAATACTCACCTTACGCATAAGTGTTCCCGCTCTAAATAATGCCTGCCAGATAGCTTCTTCCTCGATTCCAGGATATGTCATGAGAAGCTCTTGCCAGATGTCAGGGGGCAATAATTTTCCGAACTTCTTTCCCATTTTCCCCGCATTAATTTGCCAATCGTGCTGCATAGCGATATACCAGGTAACCATCTTGTTCAGGCAATCTCGTATAATCACCTCAAACAAGTATTTGGCTGTCACCGGTTCGTTGCGCCATAGAGATTTGGCAACATAAGTGGACACCCACCAGAATTCGTTCACCATCAGATCAAATTCAGCCTGATCTGGCTTTTTGGTGATGTAACTGGATTCATCAGGATCGGGGATGGGTGGAATACACTGGTCTTTATCCAAAAGCACCACAGTCAGGCTGTCTTCCATTGAAGAGAGAATCATTTTCATTTTTGCAAAAGATAAATCAATTCTTACCCCATCGGCAAACTGCATCAGAAACACAAATTGGTCCGCTGGAAAATCATCATGCCTGTTAGATTGCATGATGACCAGCTCACCAAAGGTTAGGATCCAGCTTTTATCATTCACATACTTTTCAAGATCCTGAACAAAGCAGACAATATCATAGTCGCAAAAAATATCATGGCTAATATTGGGATTGACACGTGAACCATTCATCACGACTGCCCGAATGTTTGCATCATTTTGAGCAAAATCCTGGATTTGTTTCAAAACCTGTTCATTTCTGCGCATGTTTTTCCTGATTTTTAGGATGTCTTTTTATGAATGTGTTATCTTACTGCGACGGGGAGAAAAAGCAAAAGCCAATAAGAATATGAGGGTCGCCGTTAATACAATTGCTGAACCGGACGCAATATTAATATAATAGCTGATGTACAACCCCACCACACTGGAGATAGCCCCAATGATCGCGGATACGATCATCATACTGGGCAAGCGCCGGGTAAGCAGATAAGCCGATGCAGCTGGCGTCACCAGCATCGCAGCTGCCAGCCCCACACCCACCGTTTGAATGGATACCACCACGGTTAGACCCAGCATGACCAGCATTAAATAGTGTAAAAATTGTACCGGTAAGCGCATCATGGTTGCCAGAATGGGATCAAATGAAATCACCATAAATTGTTTGTAATTTACTGCAACGATTAGTAGTATGATGATTGTCAACACAGCGGTGAAGATCAGGTCTTTTTCACTCACACCGAGCACATTTCCGAACAAGATATGACTCAAATCCACAGCATAGGTGCGAATACTACTGATGAGCGCCACACCCAATGCAAAAGCCGCTGAGAATAGAATACCGATGGCAGTATCCTCTTTGATCGTGCCTTCACTGGAGAAAAACCCGATTCCGATGGCGACAGCGATGGCAGCCACAAATGCCCCTAAAATCAGATTGCCGCCCAATAAATAAGCAATCGCCACGCCTGGTAAGATGGCGTGCGCCAGCGCATCGCCCAGAAATGCCATTCCTCTTAAAACGATATAAACACCGACCACCGAGCACAACACCCCTACCAGGAGGGCTGCCAGGAAACCACGTTGCATGAAGGAGTACGTAAACGGAGAGGTGATAAATTCAATCATATACTCACCTGAGATCATCCGGAGGACAGCATTCATCCACCACCATTACACCATGCATGGAAAGTACCTGCCCACCAAATCCGATCTGTAAATTTTCGGGGGTAAAAACCTCATCTGGTTTTCCATAAGCAATGATTTTGCGATTGATCAGCAGCACCTGAGAAAAACGGGTGGCAGCCATATTGAGATCATGGGTTGAAACTATGGTAGTGACGCCTTTTTGATGTAATTCTTCCAGCAGATTCATGGTGGTTTCCTGCGTGCTGGCATCCACGCCTGTGAATGGTTCATCCATTATGAGGATGTGAGGTTTCTGAGCCAAAGCACGTGCCAGGAAAACCCGTTGTTGTTGCCCTCCCGAAAGATCGACAATGGAGTTCTTCGCCAGATCGCCAATCCCCATTTGTTCAAGGCTATGAAGCGCAATGTCAAAGTCTTCTTTGCGAGGTTTTTGCAGCCATTTTAATTTTCCATATCGCCCCATCACTACCACATCCATTACAGTTACCGGAAATTTCCAATCGATTACTTCCCGCTGGGGCACATAAGCAATACAATCCATGTGATAACCTAACGGCTTGCCATGTATTTGCACGGTTCCAGCGCGGATGGGTAATAAACCTACCAGCACTTTAAATAAGGTCGATTTACCAGCGCCATTGGGGCCAACCACAGCCAGTGATTGTCCGGCTGGTACCGAAAAACTGATTTTTTGTAGCACTGATTCACCGTTATAACCGGCTTCAATATTTTCTACATCCAGCTGGGCTGATATGGTTAGATTATCCATGGATTTCATTACTCGGCCAGTGCTCTTACCATTTGCTCAACATTATACTTCATCAACCCTATGTACGATGGTGCATTCCCATCAGCTTTACTGATTGAATGGGTATAAAGATCATAAACAACTTTGATGCCCGTTTCGGATGATAGCTGTTCCGCTAATTGTGGGTTGGATCCGGTCTCCATGAAAATGGCAATCGCCCCAGAAGCACGCATTTGGTCCACCAATTCAGCCATTTGCTGGGCTGAAGGTGCTGATCCGCTGCTGACGCTATGGATAATGGTTCCGACCACTTTGAAACCATAGCGGTCGGCAAAGTAACCGAAACTTTCATGATTGGTCACAATCAAACGTCGCTCTGGGGGTATGGATGCAATTTTCTCCTGGATATACTCATCCAATTCTTTGAGCTGCTGAATGTACGTCTCAGCATTGGCCGAATATTGATCCTTTCCCTGAGGATCCACGGCAATTAATCCGTCGCGGATATTTTCCACATAGGTAACGACCAGATTAGGATCCAGCCAGAAGTGTGGATCAATTTCATGATCATGACCATCATCCTCGGAATGACCTTCTTCGATCGTTCTGCTCTGCAATCCTGTTGATGTCTCAATAATTATTTGATCGGCGGGGAGATTTTCAATGATATCCTCCAACCATTCTTCAAAACCCGCGCCATTAACAAATAGAATATCACTATCACTGATCCTGGCTACATCCATGGGCGTCGGCTCAAATGAATGTGGATCCAATCCCTCAGGCATCAGGGTTTCGACGATCAATCGATCACCAGCCACATTCTGCACAATATCAGCCAGGAATGACTCCACCGCAATCACTTTAATGCCCGTTTGATCATCTTGATCAGTGGCAGGATTTACCTGACAGGCAGACACCAGCAAAATAAGTGATGTCGCCAATAAAGTAATAAATCTAATTTTTTTTCTCATTCTTTCATCCTCATTGAAATTCCATCAACCTATAATAAAATTTCAATCCTTATTGAAAATCATTTTCATTTTCAATTATAATAGAGATCAGAATGGTGTCAACGGTGTGAAAATTTCCATATAATCTTTTTTCAGGTAGTCATTACTTCATGGATACGTTAGTAACATTTTAAAAATTCTACGGAATGAAATCCATAAATTTGCCATCAGCAATATGTATCACTTCACTCCCATCACGATTTAACTTTAATACACTGATTTCACTGGTAGACAAATAAGTTTGGGTCACTAAAAAATAATCCTCACACACCCATCCTTCCACGGTATATGATCCATCCTCTACGGTTGTCAAGACACGTGGAGGTTGACTGCCATCCACCGGAACCACCACGATCTTACCCAATTCCTGCATCGGGTCAGCCCGTTGAACCACATAAGCCAGATATTCTCCGGAAGGAGAAAATCGAGCTGCACCTGCCAGCACCTGATCTTCTATGATGGGAAATATCGTTTCAGTCCCTGAATCCAGACTCCTCACGCGTACATTCCCCTCTCTTCCACACACAATAGCAATTTTTGTCAGATCATCCGAAATGCTACTCAAACAGATCCCCAACCGCTCCTGGTCATCGACAAGGGTGCGAATGGAATTATTGAGTGGATTGAATAGATACATGCCGTTAAATCCCCAGAACAGCATATAACCACCAATGCCTGTCATTCCGGTTGCGTAGATCAGGCGGCCATCATCTGTCCAGCGAACAGGGAAGAAATTTAGATTCAGGTCTACTTGCTCATCTGTAGATATCACATCAACCAATTGTTGATTACTTCCGTCCATGTTTGCGTAGAAAATTTCTGTTTTTAAATTGCCTTCTCCCCAACTGCTGGTTGACCATGCAATTTTTTGGCGATCTGGAGATACGGCAATGTATACCGGATCCTGCGCATCAATGAAGTTAAATTTTTGTGTACCTTCTGCGTTTACCCTAAAAACCCCGGAATTGCTGCTGAATTCAGTGTAAAAAATTTCATCGATGAATGCGTTAATTTCATTATCACCATACCAGTTTGAACTTCCTGCCGGGAAATCAACTCCCAATGAATTACCGAAAAAATCATAAGCCCGAAATCTCCCATCCTGTAATGCATAAAATCCCTGAAACAAATCGCTGCTCGTAGGATCAGGTTGTTTTATCTTTGAGTGTTCTGTAGGTGAAAGCGAATCTTTTGGCCCAGGCTCCTCTGTTTGTTTTGATGCTTCAATCATCTGGGTTTGTAAAACCATAATTGTGGCTTCCAGATCCGGTTTCGATTCGGTGTCAGTTTGTTGTTGAATTGGTAATTGGCAGGCTGTTGCGGTCACAAAAACAATCAAAAGTATGAATACAAATGGTAAAAATGGCATTTTCTTCTGAAGCATAATTTCCTGCATGATAATATCCAATATTAATAGTAGTAAACCACCCTTGCAATGTCAATCCAGAATTTGACTGGATTATCAATTAGATGGAAAAAATGTGGTTATATTGATGAGTTTTTGAAGTTTGAAAGTTGTATTGATCCGTGTCAAAATTCAATACAAAAACTCAAGCCTTTTTTGTCGAATTAAATGAAATTGTGATCAAAATAGCTTGCATTTCAGTTTGAATTATGATAATATCTTGCTACTTATAATAAGGATTGAGAGATCAAATCGCTCCGCATGGAGTGGTTTATTTCTTTTTAATCGGGATAAATTATCACAAACTATCAAAAAGGAAAAGCCATGTCTGTATCATTTCTGACGCAAGAAGGTTATGATGAACTGCAAAATGAATTAGAGTATTTGCGAAACGTCAAACGCAAAGAAGTTGCCCAACGCCTGCATGAAGCCATGGAAGGTGGCGAGTTGATCGAGAATGCTGAATATGAAGCAGCAAAAAATGAACAGGCATTTACGGAAGGGCGCATTAATGAATTAGAATATCTCCTTGCCACAGCACGTATTGTTACAGAATCTCAAAAAGCCGATACCATTCAGGTCGGTTCAAAAGTAACCATCGTTGAAGAAGGTCTTGACGAAGAAGAATTGTATACAATTGTTGGCGCGGCAGAAGCCAAGCCTAGCGTAGGTAAGATTTCAAACGAGTCGCCTTTAGGTAAGGCATTGCTGAACCATAAGGCGGGCGATATCGTCTCTGTGAATGCACCGGCTGGCGCTTATAAAATCAAAATTGTAAAATTTGAGTAACTAATAAAATCAAGCACTTCGCCCCGCCCGTGTTATCATTAGGCGGGGCATTTTGTTAAAAAAACAAATCTTGAGGGTATCAAAATGGAAAGAAATGATCTGGAAAAAATTCGACTGGAGAAAATTGAAAGCATGCGCGCAGCGGGTATTGAACCCTATCCCACCACTGCAGATTACACGCATCGCAATCAGGAAGCCATCCAGGCATTTGAAGCAGCAGAACAGATAGTAGGAAGTGAGCCCCTTCAGGCGACACTGGTCGGACGTATCCGTGCCATGCGGCCAATGGGAAAAATTGCCTTCGCGCACATCGAAGATGGTACCGCCCGCATTCAACTCTTCTTCCGCATCAATGATATAGGTGAAGCGTTAATGTCACGGCTAAAAGAGGATTATGACCTGGGCGATTACATCGAAGCCAGTGGGCACCTCTTCCGCACCAAAACAGGTGAAATATCGCTGCATGTGAACTCTTTCCGTATGCTGGCAAAAGCAGTCACGCCACTACCGGCTGCCAAAGATGAAGAGGTGGATGGCAAAATTGTTCGGCATGCCACCCTGAATGACCCTGAGATGCGCTACCGTCAGCGTTATGCCGATCTGGCGGTTAACCCAGAGGTGCGCGAAATTTTCAAAATACGCACCAAAACCATCCGTGCCCTGCAACAATTCCTGGATGAGCGCGACTTCATTGAAGTAGAAACCCCCATCCTGCAACCGATCTACGGTGGGGCTGCAGCGCGTCCTTTTGTTACCTTCCACAATCAACTCAAACAGGAACTATATTTACGCATTTCCTTTGAGCTCTACCTCAAACGTCTGATCGTAGGCGGTTTTGATCGCGTGTATGAGATTGGACGCGATTTCCGCAATGAGGGTGTCTCCTTCAAACACAACCCGGAGTTCACCCAGATCGAATTCTACATGGCTTATGCCAATTACCACTCCATCATGGAGTTGACCGAAAACATGGTTGCTTATGTCTGTGATCAGGTGCTGGGCTCCCGCACTCTGCAATTCCGTGGCAATACTCTGGATGTCACCCCACCCTGGCGGCGTATGGAATTACGCCAGGGATTGATTGAATCCACCGGCATCGATATCAACGAGCACCTCACCGGCGAAAGCCTGGAAGCTGCCATGAAAGCCAAAGGATATGCTTTCAAACCCACCAGTCCGCGCGGTAAACTGATCGACAGCCTGATCGGTGACTACCTCGAGCCTTCCTTGATCCAACCTACTTTCCTGTATGATTACCCGCGTGATATCTCCCCGCTGGCAAAAAGCAAACCCGGTGATCCGACCATGACGGAACGCTTTGAGGGTTTCATGGCGGGTATGGAACTGTGTAACGCTTTCACCGAGCTGAATGATCCGCTCGACCAGGAACAACGTTTCCTCGAAATGGGACGTGACTACGAATCGGATGATGAAGAACGCCACCCGATGGACGAAGATTACCTGCGCGCCATGTCCTATGGTATGCCCCCCATGGGCGGCTTCGGGATGGGTGTTGACCGCCTGGTGATGCTGCTCACCAACCAGCAAACCATCCGCGAGGTGCTGCTCTTCCCGCATTTGCGAAAATTGGAGGAGTAGCTGAACGCTCAAAGCTGAAAGCTGAAAGAAAAAAGAGAATTTTCAATCCTTCGTTGGGGATATTTGAAGTTAAAAAAACGAACCGCGAAGATATTATACCCTTTGGGTGCGCAATGACGAAGGAATATTGATTTGGTGCGATGCACTTAAGGATGGGTTCGGTTTCCATGAATGGATCAACAGGATTGATCTTCCAAAATCCAAAAGTGCGTTGCACCTTGTTTACAATACTATTATTGCTTGGAAACTCTCGATAATGGAAGTAATCCGGTTAGTCCCGGACAGCAGGAGAAGCGAGAGATTATTGCACCTTGAGAGATACCACTACTTACTCCAGGTGCATCGCACTTCTGGTTAAAGAGCTATCACATATCATTTCCAGTCCAGCGGTTTTTAGTTAATCCTAAGTGCAACGCACCTTTTCAGTTTACCCTTTAGACTTTCGACTTTAGACTTTCAGCTTTTTTCTACCCCACGACCGGGATAATTTCTTTTCCAAAAGTCTCCAGCGGTGTAATTTCATACACATCCGGCATGTTGAAGATGGCGTGAGTAAATCCCATCTCGGAGAGCACTTTGATCCGACTTAAGACCCCATCCACCGTGTCCTTTCCGGAAATGTGCACCGTACTGAGAGATGTCTTTTCAATACTATCGTAATCGCGCCCCAAAGCCTCGCAATGTTCTTTGAGCCTGTCGAGTGCTTTCTGCATTTTCTCCGTACCCACCCAATCACCGATATTGCAGGCATCCGCGTATTGAGCAACCATTCGCAAGGTTTTATTCAGACCAGTGCCACCAATCATGATGCGCGGATGTGGCTGTGAGAGCGGTCGTGGATTATTGGTGATCGCTGGAGCAGAGAAATGCTGGCCTTCAAAAGACACCTCATCCCCACTCCAGAGTGTTTTGGCCAGCTTCAGATTATCCTCCAGAAGTTCGAAACGTTCTGAGGTTGAAGGATATGGAATGCCATGTCCTTTCGCTTCTTCTTCATACCAGGCTGCCCCAATCCCCAGATATGCCCGACCTCCGGAAAGGATGTCCAGGGTGTTGACCATTTTCATCAAAACAGCCGGATGGCGATAAATAACACCGGTCACTAAAACACCCAGGTACGCTTTTTCGGTTAATCCCGCAAAATATCCAAGTGTGGTATAGCTCTCCATCATCGGGTCGGTATAAGCTTCTCCAAACAATCCTTTGATTTGATAGTAATGATCCATCACCCACAGGCTATAAAAACCTGATTCTTCGGCTGTTGTAACGATTTCTTTCAATTTGGGTCGAATCGCTACCGTTCCACCCGGGTATTTAAAAGAGGGAATTTGTAATCCAATCTTCATTTTCTACCTCCAATTCTTGTAGGTGCATCGGTGATGCACATTTTCTTCAACAATTGATAGACCATTTCAAATTATGTAGTCCATTTTTAGAGTGTTTTAAACTCACCATTCCGTTAAGATAAATCTGTCATCTTTCCTGTCAACTGCGGACTTCCAAAATTATTAGCATTGATTATTTGGCAAACCTATCTTCACACTTTGAGCTTGTTGTTTGCCAAATCCCTACCATGCATACGCGTTGGGTGCTTCACCACCAGGACCGGGGAATATCTGATCCAACTTCTGCAGTGTTTCGGCATCCAATACAATTTCCGTCGCATGCACAGCACTCTCCAGTTGTTCCATGGTGCGCGGTCCAATGATGGGTGCGGTGACGATGGGGTTATGCAGCAACCAGGCTAATGCTACCTCCCCGGATGTATGTCCAATTTCGCGACACAAGGCTTCATACTTTTCCAGTTTGTCCCGATGTTTGGTTACCTCCTTTTCAAAATTTTCGCCTTTGCGGCGACCCGTTTCCATTTTTTCCAGCACGCCACCTAACAATCCCCCATCCAGTGGACTCCAGGGGATCAATCCCAGTCCATAATGACGGCAGGCAGGGATGACTTCCAGTTCCACCATACGGTTATTCAGATTGTAGATACTTTGTTCGCTGACCAATCCTGCCATGCCGCGTTTGGAAGCTTCCTGACAGGCCGTAGCAATATCCCAGCCGGCAAAATTGCTGGAGCCAACATACACCACCTTGCCCTGATTGATCAGACTGCCAAAAGCCTGCCAGGTTTCATCCCAGGGACAATCACGGTCGATGTGATGCATTTGATAGATATCGATCCACTCCGTTTGCAGTCGTTTAAGGCTGCCTTCACAATGCTTGCGGATTTTATAAGCCGACAGGCTACGGCCATCACTGTTCACCTCCGGCAAATTCGCCTTGCGTGTGACCGGGTTGAACACCTTGGTTGCCAAAACCGTCGCATCCCGGCGTCCACCACCCAGAGCAAACCAGTTTCCGATGATTTCTTCGGTGTGTCCATGTTCCACACCCCTGCCATAGACATCAGCGGTATCAAAGAAATTGATCCCCAGCTCCAGGGCACGATCCATGATTTTAAAACTGTCTTCTTCGGTCGTATGCCAACCGAAATTCATTGTGCCCAGACAGATATTGCTTACCAGCACGCCATGTTTCCCCAAACGTTTGTGTTTAATTGCCATGTAAGATTCCTTTTTCCCTCAAGCAGGCTTCTTTGTAGTTGTTATTAATCAACAAATATCTATAATACTATTAAATTATAACCAAAATACAACCAACAATGACGGTGCTTTATGAACATTCTTACCAATATTTCATGTATTATGCGTCCAACGACTTCATGTAGGGTGCATCCGTGATGCACCATTTATATTTGTAAACTACACTCAATTTATATTTGTAAACTACACTCATTTTACTTTCATTATTCTACTCAAATTCATGAAAATTATTGATTCTTTTATTAACCATCGCATTAACGGTGCGTTCATAACGCACCCTACCAAAATTTCATGTGTGATTCGTCCAACGACCTCATGTAGGGTGCATCCGTGATGCACCATTTTTTCAAATTTCACATAAAATTATTCCATGCCTGAATATCGCCGTCTTCTCATCAATGGGGGTACTTTTTTCTTCACCGTGGTTACTTATAACCGCATCCCTCTGTTCAAAAATCCTAAATGTCGCAGCATCCTTCATAATGCATGGGAAGATACGCAACGAAGATTCCCTTTCAAAACAATTGCTATTTGCCTATTACCCGATCACTTACATTGTATCTGGCAACTTCCAGAGGATGATGCTAATTATTCTGTCCGTTGGAAAGAAATCAAACGTCTATTTACAAAACAATATCTGATTGAAATCGGACCTGGACAACAAAGGAATAAATCACGTCAAAAGCGACAGGAAGCAGCCATCTGGCAAAGACGATTTTGGGAGCATGCCATAAAGAATGATGGGGATTTCGAAAGACATTTGGATTACATTCATTACAATCCCATCAAGCATGGATATGTAGAAAAAGCGTCAGATTGGCAGTGGTCAAGTTTCCACAAATTCGTCCATCAGGGTATTTACGATAATGATTGGGTTGGCGGGAATGAAGGCAGAATACAGGGTTTGGATTGGGAATGAGGATAATGGTGCGTTACCAACGCACCCTACCCAACCACAACCTTTTCACCCAATTCCACCTGTATTGATTTCCTCTCCCCTGGCACAAACAATCTCTCCCATTCTTTCTCTTCCTCCCTGGGCGGCAGCAAAATATGCCTCTTCCCGGCCGGCAGGGCAAAATCAAAGGACAGCTGAATACCACCCTGCAACCAGGCGCGCAGATCCGCTTCGGGGATGCCCATCGGCCAGAAGACCGAAGAGGCCGCTCGTACTGCCAGCTCATAATAGCGTGCCCGGTCCACCCGGCGCGGATCGACGGTCTGCGGCATGTCCCAGGCCTGCACCTCCCCACCGTGCATATACAGCAGACGCACACGCTGCCCGGGCCGAATCGACTTGCCGATCGTCAGTAATTGCTGCCCGGCACGCGCCCCGGCGGTCTTAACCGTGTACTCCTGCGGTTCTCGCGTCAGGCGTAAAGCCACCAACAAATCGGTCAACGGCACCCGTCCCTTGCGCAGGTCCGCCAGATGATGACGCAGGATGGCCAGCGCACCCGGAATGTACTCCGGCAGTTCATCCACACTCTCCGCCTGCGCCAGGTGCTCGAGCAATTGCATCTGCATGCGCGCCACCCAGGGAGCCGAATCCCGCCGGCGTGCTTCCAGACCGCGCACCTTGAGCGAGCCATCCTGAAAGACACCAAAATAGCGGTTGGGTACCGGCACGCGCTCGTTCACACGCGAGGGCAGGAAAGCCACCCAGCGATAAACTCCATCCAATGAGATCGCCAACCCCGTGCGGGTCACGATCTCATCCAGCAGAGGAGAGAAATCCGCTGGCTGGGTGTAGCCTTCCTGCTTCACCCACAGACCATCCACGTACATATGCAGTACATTAAAACCAAAATCCTCGGAAGCTTCTTTGGCGCGCATGAGCGCTTCACGCCCACCGGCGGTGACGGCCTCATGCGATTCGATGCGTCCAAAACGGGCATTCTTGTAACCCAGGTAGCCAAAGCAGGTCACCAGCAGCCACTTGTGCGCGCCGGAGCGCTCGGCATCCAGCTTGCGGCGCGGATCCCAGCGTGGCAGCGAGCTCATACGGTGCTTCAAGGCCACCCGTTTTTCCAGCAGTGGCTCTAAGGTAAGTGGGATCAAGCCTTGCGGCTCAGCGGAAACCTCCAGCAGGCGTGGTTTAGCCGTCTCGGGCGAGATATTGCTGCGCACCATGATGGCCGGGTACATCGAGATGAAATCGATGGCGCCCACATCGCGGTGCAACCCCACGATGGGTTGGTACACCAACCCGCCCAGGTCAGATTCAATCAGCTCCAGGGCTGTTTTGGGGCGTTCTCCCTGCTGTTTATGCCAGGGCACCAGGATATCATGCTCCAGCGCCGTCAGCACCTGCATGGTTGAGATTCCGGTGCCCGGCGAGGTACGCGCTGCCACCTGCACCGGCTGGGCGGTCACACGCGCCATCTCAAAGATACCATCCAGCCCCAGGTCGCCCCAGAAGGTGGCGTTTTTCTGGTCGATATGCCAGCGCCCGAACAGGTGAATCTGCTGTCCGCTGTAGATGATCTGCCCATAGGAAAAGTAAGAGCGCTCCGGGCGCTGCATGTATTTGCGTCTTGTCTCGCGGTTCAAAGCCAGTTCAAATTTCTGCTTCTCCATCAGGTCGAACAAATAAGGCAGCAGCCAGGTATCACCCCAGCGTGTCAGGATCAGGTCGGGATCCAGGCGCTTGAGGAGTGCCTGCAGGTTGATTAGCAACGGGCGCACCGGCTGCAGCGAAAAGCGGTAGGATTGCCCGTTCATCTGTGCGCACAACGCCAGCGGGGCCGCATGCGCCGGATCGCAATCCGGTTCCAGGTGCAGTACGCGCAATTTCGGCAGTTGCGGATCCAGATCCCAGCGTGTGTCTAACACCTCCAGTTCCTGAATCAGATAGGACTCGTAAAATTTCACCCGGCAGTGGCATAACGGGAAGGTTTTGTATTTGGCGGCATGCCGCACCGCGATGCTCAGATCGGCATCGTAATAGGTCAGCGTGGGGAATTGATCCAGCAGTTGGCGAAAGAGGCGCTGCTGATCACTGAAGGAAGCCACTTCCACCGCCAGCAAATCCACCGGCTCCGGCTGGAAAAGATCG
Organism: Chloroflexi bacterium HGW-Chloroflexi-2; assembly: GCA_002840735.1. Classification (GTDB taxonomy): domain Bacteria; phylum Chloroflexota; class Anaerolineae; order Anaerolineales; family Anaerolineaceae; genus UBA6170. Next base: position 4,548 of record PHBY01000022.1, on the reverse strand, counting down.
CGCTTCTGATCACGACTCAGGCGCGGTGCAGCGGGATGATCCTTCAAGAAGCGCCAGACCTCGCGCAAACGCACCGCCGGGCCAGCCACATAGAACCTGATCGGGAGGGGTTGATACAGACGCAGGCGCTCCCCCTTCTCCGTCAGGAACCAGAGCACCGCCCCGGTTGTCTGGGTATTCTCAAACACGTCCAGCAGCCAGCCGTTAACTTCCTGCATTCAACCTCCGCTGCAAAAGCTCGACCTCATCACGCAAACGGCGCACTTCCTTGTGCTCCTCCAGCAGCATGGCCACCAGAAAAGTCTCCATCGGCAGCACATGCGTGGCATAAGCGGCTGCGGCAATATGCTGACGTGCCATACTGAGCAATTCATCCAGTGCCAGTTGATCGCTACGTCGCAAAGCGCGCCGAAAACGCGAGAGGGATTGCTCCTCCTGCATAAAAACCTGAGTTATGGATGGTACGGTACGTCCCAAAAAATCACCTTCCTTTCTATCTTGTCGTAGTGTTATCACTGGCCGCTAAGAGCGGCAATTGCGCGGGTAATGGAGCACGATCCTCTGGAGTCAGTTCCGTCTCCAGACGCAGCTCGCCCACCTGCGCTTTCAACATATCGTACAGCACCATACGCTCGGCGCAGATGCTGGCCGGCAAACGCGTGCTGACCACCACCGGCGCTATTTTGCTGAGCTGCTGTAAACGCCAGATCACCTGGCGCAGCAGGCGCAGGCTTTCCGGCAGGTTGACGTTCTCATCATAAAAGGTCGATAACAGGTCAAACACCAGGGTCGGATAGGGCAACGGCTGCCATTCCTCCAGCAGCACATCCACCTGATAACAGGTGAAGGCGCGCGAAAGCCGGATACGCTCCAGCACCACACGTGGATTCTGGTGTTGACGGCGGATGGCCTGCGCCACCGGGTAGGCGTTGAAACGATTGCCAGCATCCAGCACGCGCAGGTTGCCCTGCAGCGCCAGCCAGGCGGAAAGCTCCCACATCCAGTTGGATGCGGCATGTTCGCCCATCACCAGGATGATCTGGTTGGACAGTTGCGAGGGGAATAAGCTTTTCATACCCCCATCATATCAATTGTAGAAAATATTTTCTATCCCACTTAAGATGATTTTTCGTTTAAATATGTTTAAGAATCGTTTAAAGATGTTTATTCGTGCAAGGCATCATGCCCAGCTGCTAAAATCCCAACCTGTCAGCAGCTGCCGCAGAGCGATGCGATTGGGCAGATCCATTTTATGCAGAATATTGTGCACATGGCTGCGGACTGTCTCCGGCGCAATTTGTAAACGCGTGGCAATTTGATGGGTGCGGTATTGCAAACAGATCAGGGCTGCCACCTGCTGCTCGCGTTCGGTCAGAGATTGCCATTTCTCCCAGGTCTCGCGTTCCACCTCCACCAGCTGCAGCTCGCGCTCAAGGAGATCGGCCGCCACCTTGCGCGGCGTGGAACCACGGTAGCGCGCCAGTTGCTCCAGGGAAACCAACAAATCTCCCTCCAGGGCAAAGGAACGCTGTGATACAGGGGTTGTCTCCGGACGAAAGAACTTTTGAAAAGTATGCCATATGCTCATATTTCTATTGTATAGAACATTTGTTCTTTCGTCAAGAGGAGTTTTTAATTATTCTTCTTCGCTGGGTTTGATGATAAAGTAAGCCACCACACCCAGAACCGGGACACCCAATAAGATCATCACCCATAATGCTTTCGCAATCGCTGATAATTTTGCCTTTTTCAACCCAACCACAGCCACTAAACTGGCAACCACCCAGGCCACGATCAATAAAAAGAACAGTACCTGAACCAACACATAACCAAATCCGAATCCAACACCGTGATACATATTTTTTCCTCTTTTCTTGTTACCTCCTGATTATAAATGCAAAATGAGCACTGCTAACCATAGCGTATAAGATTCTTCGCAAACCAGTTGTTGACGCTGTCGCAGGACTATTTATCGCAGGACTATTTATCTTGACGCATCGCCGGATCACCTGTAAAATCATCATCGAGCGATGAGGCTCGCTCGGGAAACCAGACCGCCGCAAGGCTGATAGCTTCTACCCATGTTTTTGGGTAGATTTTTTTTGTTTATAGGTGCATATGGATAAAGTTCTGTGGATATCAATTGGCGCTGTGTTGGGGGCAAATTTGCGTTACTGGGTGGGTGATTGGGCTGCCCAACGTTTTGGTAGCAGTTTTCCCTATGGGACACTGCTCATCAACCTGTCCGGCAGTTTTCTGCTGGGATTGATCGTCTCCATGAGCATGGAAAACTTCATCATTGATCCGCGCTTACGACTGCTGTTAACCATCGGTTTTCTGGGCTCCTACACCACGTTTTCAACCTATGCATATGAATCCGTTGCTTTAATCTCGCAAGGACAATGGGGGTTGGGACTCTTCAACCTGCTCGGTTCCAGCCTGCTGGGTGTGCTGTTCGCTGTTCTGGGCATCTGGTTGGGAAAAATTCTGTAAAGGTGGTTTTATTCGGCCAGAAACGTGCAATAATAGAGATAGGTTCACAATTCCGCGTGAATCAGGAGGTGGTATGGAAACTCAATCCTCACAAATCACAAAATGCCTGAAGATTTATATTGGGGAAAACGACATGTGGCACGGGAATCCGCTGTTTATGGCGCTGTTGGAAAAGCTGCTTGATGCCGGTCTGGCTGGTGCCACCGTAACCCGCGGGATCGCCGGCTTTGGTGCCCGTTCCCGCATTCATACCTCTGCCATCATCCGCCTTTCAGAAGACCTGCCAGTCATCATTGAAGTCATTGATTACGCCGAGAAAATCGACGCCATTCTGGATACTGTCTACCCAATGGTGCGCGAGGGATTGATCACGCTGGAGGATGTTAAAATCGTGAAATATACCCACCGTGGACTCAATCCACTGCCCGGATATCGCCTGGTAAAAGAAGTCATGAGTAGCCCTGCCATCAGCATTACACCGCAGGAAAGTGTCGCCCAGGCATGGAGTAAAATGGTCAAATTCCAACTCAAAGCCTTGCCGGTGGTGAATGAAGACCAGCAGGTGGTGGGCATTATCACGGATGAAGATCTCATCGCCCGAGCTGGTCTGCAACAACGTCTATCCATTGCCAGACAACTGGGTCCAGATACCATTGAAGAGGAAATCCGCCAATTATCTGAAAGCCATCAACTGGTAGAAGATATTATGACACGGCCGGTCATCATCACCTCGGAGGAAACAGCCCTGAGTCATGCAGTGGGATTGATGAAGAAACATCATCTCAAACGCATTCCGATCACCGGCAAAGGAGGCAAATTGGTGGGCATGCTCTCACGTCTGGATGTATTGCGCCAGATTGCTTCCATCGAAAGCACACTTCCGATTGCCACACCATTTCTCACTATCCCAAAACTGGTCGGGGATATTATGTCTCCTGAGATTCCATTGGTCGCGGAAGAAGACCAGATTGAAAAAATCATCGAAACCCTGCTGAGATACCAATCCCATCGCTCGATTGTCGTGGATGATCAAAACCGGGTCAGTGGCATTATCAGTGATGTGGATATCGTCAATCGCATACCAGGGCAGTCCAAATCTTCCATTTTGTCCGCCTTCAAACAACCTGGGGAGAGTCTCATCAGCAATGTAACCGCACGACAGATCATGTCGAAAGATCCTATCCAGGCGCAAGCGGATTTGCCCATCCCGGAAGCGATACAAATGATGATCTCCGAAGGGCGTAAAATCATGGTGATTGTGGATGATGAGAAGCACCCATTGGGATTGGTCGATCGACAAAGTCTGCTGGAAGCTTTGATCAATGTTCCGCACGATCTGGATTGAAAACACTTTTCCTCCAATTTAAATTCGATTGTAAATAAAGATGTCCTAAAATGGTTGTAAAAATAATTTTGCTGAAGATGATCCCTTTGAAATTTATAAGAATAGCTCAAAATGGATATTTTAAATAATGTTAGAAATTTCAGAGATGGTTTTTTTTACTCAATTTTTTGGATTTCAAAATAGACAACCTCATTTTTTATGATGAGTTTGAAAATCGCGTTCATAGTCCATCAAGAAATCAAAAAAACTGAACTATGATTATGGGGGATGACTATGATACCCAAGGGTACAGGTGTGGACTATGATTTTTTCTCATTGGAGTATCATGATGGTTTTCTGAAAATCGCGTTCATAGTCCATCATGAAATCATAAAAAACTGAACTATGATTATGGGGGATGACTATGATACCCAAGGGTACAGGTGTGGACTATGATTTTTTCTCAAATATGAAAATTATGGAAAAGAACCATTGATTATTATCATAGTCCATCAAAAAATCAATCAAATCATAGTTCAAAAGATGTCTGAACTTTGATTACAAGGGATGACTATGGTGGACTATGATTTTTTCTCATTGGAGTATCATGATGGTTTTCTGAAGATCGCTAACATAGTCCATCATGAAATCATAAAAAACTGAACTATGATTATGGGGGATGACTATGATGGACTATGATTTTTTCTCATTGGAGTATCATGATGGTTTTT
>PHBY01000021.1 GCA_002840735.1 Chloroflexi bacterium HGW-Chloroflexi-2 | reverse complement strand
CCCACGGGTTCAGGATCTGATTCACAACCATTCGCGATCCAATCCCGGCTATCCAATGCTTCGCCCGTCCGGATTCAGGATCTGATTCACAACCATTCGGGGTGCAATCTCGGCTATCCAATGCTTCGCCCGCAAAGGTTGGAGGTTCAGGATCTGATTCACAACCATTCGCGATGCAATTCCAACTATCCAATGCTTCGCCCGTCCGGATTCAGGACCAGATTCACAACCATTCGGGATCCAATCCCGGCTATCCAATGCTTCGCCCGTCCGGGTTCAGGATCTGATTCACACCAATCGGGATCCAATCGTGGCTATCCAATGCTTCGCCCGCAAAGGTTGGAGGTTCAGGACCAGATTCACAACCAATCGGGATCCAATCTCCGCTATCCAATGCTTCGCCCGCAAAGGTTGGAGGTTCAGAATCTGATTCACAACCAATCGGGATATAATCCCGGCTATCCAATGCTTCGCCCATCCGGGTTGGGGGTTAGGGATTAGGGATTAGGTTTCAGGATTCAGGATCAGAGGATTGAGTGACCCGTGAGGTAATGGTGGGTAGGGGACCGCACCTTACAGAGGTTGAGAATTTAGGGTTGACGGGTCAGAATGGGTTTGGCGGGGTCTTATCATACCCGTTGGGTAGGGACCACACACTACAATTCTTGCTGTTTGGTGGTGTTTCCTTTGATAATTGGATGCCAGTATCCAAAAAATGGTAAAATAAAAATGTGAAAATATATTTTGATTTATGTGCTATTCAGCGACCACTAGACACAGTAGATCAGATTAGAATTATTTTAGAATCTGAAGCTGTTCTGGGTTTGTTTTCTTTTTGTGAAAGTGGTCGAGCAGAGTTAATCTCGTCAGAAGCTTTGTTGTATGAAGCAGAACAAAGTACTTTACCAATCCGACGAGAACACTCTTATGCGGTTTTGGAAAAATCAAAGGATATGATATTTATCACTGAAAAAGATAAATCTCGAGCGTCAGAGTTCTTAGTTTTTGGAATAAAACCTCTTGATGCGCTGCATTTAGCTTTAGCAGAATCAGGTAAGGCAGATTACTTTTGTACTTGTGATGATGCTATTCTAAAAAAATCCAAACAAATAATGGATTTAAAGGTAAAAGTACTTAGTCCAGTTGATCTGGTTCAGGAGATTGAAAAATGATAACTGATATGAAACCATTAATTGAAATTAATCAGCAAGCAATTCGCCTTCTTTATAAAGAATTAGGTGTTGTTAACGCTGTTCGTTTCTTTAAACAATTTACTAAAGGGTATGGAAATTACACAAAGGAACGTGATGATCTTTTTGCCAATAAATCCCTGGATGAAATTGTTTCTGAAATTGAAAAGAGAAGGAAATAAGAATAGTTATTGGATTTCAGAATCCTCGCCAGCTATGTTTTTCCGGTGAGAACCTGCATGAGCCAATCCAGCACTTCCTGGTCAATATCCTCAATTCTATGGAGTTCCAGGTGGTGGGTGAAGGAGCCGGGGCGGGGTTCGACGATTTCTTTCCAGCGCGGGGAGGGATGTTGATAAGGAAGGACCAGGGTCAAGACGAGGGGAGCCAGGTCAGGTCCTTTGATGTAGCGGGCAGTAATCCAGACCCAGGCACAGGGTTTGTCGGTGACGAATGCGATCTGGCTTTTGGTCACACGCAGATCAAAATCCGCGTGTTGACGGATGCGTTGGTAGAGGTGGTCGAAGAGCTCTCTGGATTTTTCGTAGCCGCTGAAGAAGTCGGTAAGTTCCATTCTTATGCCTGATCAGAATTGTGGTGGGATGGGTTAATTGTACTGTATCAGGATTGAGGTGGTAGGGGCGAAGCATTGGATGATTCAAAACCATTCGGGATGCAATCCGGATGCAATCCCAGCTATCCAATGCTTCGCCCGTACGGATTCAGAATCTGATTCAAAACCATTCGGGATGCAATCCCAGCTATCCAATGCTTCGCCCGTCCTAAACCAATTCCTGTTCAAAATTCTTTTCCCGTCAGCCGTCAGCCTTCAGCCGTCAGCTTTATCATGCCCTTTCGGTACCAGCTAAACCAATCCCAGTTCGGATCTTGTGCCGTCAGCTATCAGCTATCAGCTGCCAGCTAACACAATCCCTGTTCAAAATTCTTTTCCCGTCAGCCGTCAGCCGTCAGCAGTCAGCAGTCAGCCGTCAGCCGTCAGCCTTCAGCCGTCAGCCATCAGCCGTCAGCCATCAGCCGTCAGCCATCAGCCTTCAGCCGTCAGCCTTCAGCAGTCAGCCTTCAGCCGTCAGCCATCAGCCGTCAGCCTTCAGCAGTCAGCCATCAGCCGTCAGCCATCAGCCGTCAGCCATCAGCAGTCAGCCATCAGCCGTCAGCCATCAGCCATCAGCCGTCAGCCGTCAGCCATCAGCTTTATCATGCCCTTTGGGTATCAGCCTTCGCGCTCTCTGCGTTCTTGGCCCCCTTTGCGTTATCCCCACCATTCTTATCCAATATGCCAAAAACCTGCCAAATTCCACCATTTTTGCTTAAAAACATGCACATTTAGGCAGGTTGACAGGGTAATAAGATCATTTATCATAGAACGTGTATTCTATCAGCTATGAGCCATCAGCCATGAGCTAACCAAAGGAGGATTTATGAATGACGAATTTGAAAACGAAAATGAGGATCTATCCAACGCTGAAAACCAGATCGAGAAGAAGAAGCGTGGCGCGCCATATGGCAATAAAAATGCCTACAAACATGGCTTTTATGCCCGGCATTACACCCCACAGGAAGTCAGTGACTTCGAGGAGATGGAACCACTGGATGTGCGTAACGAGATCGAGCTGATCCGGGCCTTGATGCGGCGCGTGCTCGAGAGCTCACAAACATCCAACACACATGGCGAAAACCTCGACACCCTGCGCGCCATCTGCATGGGTAACTTAACCCTCACACGCCTGATCCGCACGCAGTTTCTCAAGCCGCAAGATCCGGAAAATACGCTGCACGGAATTATCAGCAACTTGATAAAAGAAATAGATGATGGAATGTGGCCAGAAAATAACATTGAGGGCGCCAAACTTTTGAGGGATCAGGATTCAGGTTTGAGGGATGATGGTCACCCGGGTCTTAGCGATTAAGGGCAAAGGGTTAGCTGTTGAGGTGATGAGCCAATCGATTTGTTCCGAATTGTTTTTAGAAACAAACCGACTTGGTCGATGCGTTTCGATGTGCCCCCGCAGGGTCATCGTAAGTAGGGGTGAAGGATCGGAGAATAATCGCGATTTTCCACCCAAGATATCGTTCTCCGATCCTTCACCCCTACGGCCGGCCAACAATCCCATTTTGCGATGGACCGATCCTGTAAATCCTGCAAACCTACACTGCAAATTAACATATCCAAACCGGCAACAGTCTCCAGCAATAAATATACCCACAATCCTGTAAATCCCAGTTCAAAATTTTTTCCCGTCAGCCGTCAGCCATATCATGCCCTTTGGGTATGAGCCATGAGATAACACAATCCCTGTTCAAATTTCTTTTCAAGTCAGCCGTCAGCCGTCAGCCATATCATGCCCTTTGGGTATGAGCCATGAGCTAACACAATCCCAGTTCGGAAATTTTTTCCCGTCAGCCGTCAGCCGTCAGCCGTCAGCCATATCATGCCCTTTGGGTATCAGCGATGAGCTAACTCAATCCCAGTTCAGACCTTTGCGTCCTTACCACCCCCGCTGGGGGGTTGCGACCTTAGATTCCTTAGCGCCATTTTAATCTGGAACTCAATCAAGCCCCAACTCGTCTTATCCACATTGGCGTATTTATTGCACCGAAATTAATTCTTTTGTACACTAACTTTGGAGTCAATTATGCAACACAGCGCAACAATACCTGTCCGTCAGGCCCATTCCCAACGCCAACCGCGATCCAATGGAAAGCGGATAGTTGGCAATATCCTGCTCGTCCTGGCTTTGCTGGCGCTGCTGGTGCCCATGGTGGTGGTGGCAGGCACAGCCCTGTATGTGCGCCAGGCGCAGATGGTGCTGCCCGGCGTGCGTGTAGGCCCGGTGGACTTGAGTAACCTGCCCCTCACGGATGCTGCCGCCTACATCGACGATTACTGGAACAACACCACCCATTTTGTGGTGCTGAATGAGGATTACAAGTGGACAGTTACCCCGCCCAATTTTGGTTTATGGATTGACCCGGCACAGACCGCCCAGCTGGCTTATGGGGTGGGACGCGACAGTGGTGGCACGGCTGAAATCATGCAGCTGGCAGCTTTGGGACGCTATGAGATCGCGCCGGTGGTGACCTTCAACGCCGACTTTGCGCGCGAGGTCTTCACAGATCTGGCCACCCGCATGCAGATTCCCCCGGTCGACGCCCGTCTGGTACGCGACCCCCTGGGGCGCTGGGTTGCCGAAGCGGGTGTGCCGGGCTGGGGTCTGGATGTGGAAGCGACACTGGCGCTCATCCAGGCGGATCCGGGAGCAGTCTTGGCACAGGGATATTTACAATTGCCCATGGTGGTAATTCCCCCGGCCGTGGCGGATCTCTCGTCCGAGGTGCAGCGCATTGCGATGCATTACCAGCGCCCGCTGCAGTTGCGCGCCTGGGATGCCATCACAGACGAACTGATGATCTGGAACCTGCCGCAAGAGCTGGTGGCGGGCTGGGTGCGGCTGGATGACCCGTATGGCGAACCCTATCTGCAGGTGGATGCCGGCGAATTCGAGGCGTATCTGCAGGAATGGCAATCTACCATCGTCAACCGCGAGATCGACTTCAAAGACCCCGTGGAAACTCTGGATGACGTCTGGGTGGGTGGCGGTGTTTACACCATCTTCCTGCGACACAAACCCACCGAGTACACCGTCCAATATGGCGACAACCTGGTTGGGATCGGCTTCAAAGTCGGTATGCCCTACTGGAAGATCCAGGAAGCCAACCCGGGTAGCAGCATCTACGGGGTGCGTGCCGGGCAGGTACTGACGATCCCCTCGAAAAACGAGATGCTACCCTATCCGCCGGTACTCGGAAAGCGCATCGTGATCAGCATCACAGAGCAACACATGTGGGTCTACGAGAACTTTGAATTGAAATCCGAGCACGTCATCAGCACCGGGATGTCCAATTCCCCCACGCTGCCGGGTGTCTTCCAGATCCAGACGCACGAGATCAATGCCTACGCCTCCAACTGGGATTTGTGGATGCCGCATTTCATGGGCATCTACGAGGCAGTGCCGGGCTTTATGAACGGGATCCACGGGTTGCCGGTGCTCTCGAGCGGGGTGCGATTGTGGGCCAACGTGCTGGGCAGTCCAGCTTCGTATGGCTGCATCATCCTGGATTTAACCAGCGGAGAGACACTCTACAACTGGGCAGAGAACGGTGTGGTGGTGGAAATTCTGCCATAATTGCCAAAAGACGTTACAATTGGCGCAGGAGTTCTCATGTGCACGATTGTCATCATTTTTTCATCACACGCGGAATGGCGGGCAGCCCGTAAATGTTGCAAGGTCACCTTTGTAGAAACGACCCCCTTTGGCGAGTGCTTTGCCCTGCTGGAGGGCGAACGCACGCTGATCTACCTGGAAGGCGGCTGGGGCAAGATCTCGGCGGCAGCCAGCGCGCAGTATGCGATCGTCCGCTGGAAACCTGATCTGGTCATCAACCTGGGTACCTGCGGCGGCTTGCAGGGGCAGGTGCAGCGTGGGGATGTGATCCTGGCCGAGCGCACCCTGGTATACGACGTGATCGAACAGATGGGCGATCAACAAACCGCCTATGATCAATACACCAGTGAGCTGGATTTGAGCTGGCTGCAAGATTCGTATCCACAACCTGTGCAACGTGGCTTATTGCTCTCGGCCGATCGGGACATTCTCCCCGAGCAGGTCGGCTGGCTGCAGGAGCAGTTTGGTGGGGTGGCGGCCGACTGGGAAAGCGGTGCGATTGCCTGGGTGTGTAGCCGGAACAAAGTCAAGTGCCTGATCCTGCGCGGGGTCAGTGACCTGGTGAGCCCAGATGGCGGGGAAGCCTATGGAAACATCAAAGTCTTCCACAAGGCCAGCGAAGAGATCATCACTGACCTGTTAGGGCATCTACCCGCCTGGCTGGATTGTGTCGATTTTTCGTAAGGCAGCCACTAGAACGGCTTCTGCGCGACCACACCGATCCAGTCACCACCCTCGCTGAAGGGTGTGCCCTGCAGATCATTCCACAGGCTATCCGCACGCAAACCGGCACGGGTTAATTCGGCTGTGATCGAACGTTGGTCGAAATCCTGAAACCAGTTGCGATAGACGGATAACTTGCCATCGGCTTCGATCACGATCGATTGATCCAGGTAGATATCCTGCTCGGGATAATCGAAACCCTCCTCCAGTACCAGATGCGGACCCGGTTTCCAGAATCCTGATTCGACTACATACCAGCAGTTCTTCTGTTCCCATTTGGCGCGTCCGGCGCGGGTGGTCACGTCCAGCACGAAGTAGCCGCCGGGTTTGAGCGCGCGCAACACGTTCTGCAGCAGCTGGCTGCGTTGCTCGGGGTTGAGCGGGCAGTAATCACCATAGATCAAGAGGGCAAAGTCGTATTGAGCCGTGTCTGTGATGGTCAGATAGTCCTGATAACGATAGATAATTGGCAGCCCCATCTCATCAGCAGCGCGGGTGGCATATTCGATCGAGTTCTGCGAATAATCCACGCCAGTCAATTGCAATCCCTGCTGTGCCAGGCGCGTGGCGTACAAGCCGGGGCCGCAACCCAGATCCAGCACAGTCTGGCCGATTTTGAGCTTCAGATAATCCACCAGCCAACGCACAGTGGCGTCGATGGTCTCCTGCCTGCGGCTGGCGAGATCAGTGTTCTGGCTGAGATGGGCAGCCAGCATCTGTTTTGAGATGTGTGGGTCATTCCAGAAGAGCGGCTCGCCGGGGGTGAAGGGCTCAGGTTTTTGTTGCAGGCGCAACAATTTATCCAGGTTGAGATAACCAAAATTGAAGAGATACTCGGGTTTGTTGTTGGGTAGAGTCATGGGTCTATTCCTTATAAAGAAGTTTACACTTTGGATTATAAAGGATTCTCGGATTGAGATTGGACGAGATCACACCTGGCCAGGTGGATAGTCTTTTCAAAAACACAGCGATTTTTGAAAGATTCGAACAAAAAACACTTGACAATCATAAAAACAATGATACAATCACACAAAGATACAATTATACAATGATACAATATTGACAAAGTAACTCATGAATTATAAAAGGATAAAAAATGACAGAAGCTGTCCCCTTGCATATTGACATCGATTTTCGTTCAGGTATCCCAATTACCGATCAGATCGTGGAACAAATCTATGATGGCATCGTGCTGGGAGAATTGCGTACCGGCGAGCAGTTACCAACGGTGCGGGATCTGGCGCGGCAATTAAAGGTTAATTTCAACACAGTAGCGCGCGCCTATCGCATCCTGGATCAAGCCGGGGTGATCAACACCCAGCATGGGCGTGGCACCTACATCCTGCCGGATGTGCCCCCACAGGAGACGGAAACATCCAGGGAGTTGGACCGGTTGACCAGGGATTTTCTGGATCAGATGGAAAGACAGGGATATAGCAACGCAGAAATTCAGGCTGTGTTTCGGCGCAATCTGCGTGAAAGACAGAAAATGGTCGAAACCAATGACTGATGGTGAAAGAATATGATAAAAAATTAACAAATAATGTTTCACGTGAAACATAAAGGAGAAAACATGAAAGCACGCACTGTATTAATCTGGACGATTGTCCTGGCTTTGGCTGCTCTGGCATTAGGGCTGATTCTGGAACCTCGTTTTGCGGATCCAATGGCAATCCACTGGAATGAAAGGGGTGAAGCAGATGGATATGGGTCTCGGTTTATGGGATTGTGGTTTTTACCTTTGATGACGATTGGGTTGACATTGTTGTTGTTGGGAATTCCACAAATTGACCCACTCAAGAAAAACATTTTTAAATTTCGTAAGGAATACAATACGTTTATTCTATTGTTTGTTATTTTCTTTTTCTACCTGCATGTGATCAGTCTGCTCTTTAACCTGGGTTTGCGCTTCAATATGTTTGCCTTGATGATCCCTGCCTTTGGTGTTTTTTTCTATTACATTGGCGTCATGATGGAAAAAGCGAAACGTAATTATTTTATTGGTATCCGCACTCCCTGGACATTGGCTGATGATGAAGTATGGGCTGAAACACATCGCGTTGGTGCAAAGGGATTTAAGATAAGTGGTGTTTTAACCCTGGTTGGTGTTGTTTTCCCGAGTATAGCCATATGGGCTATGATGGCGCCATTATTGGCAGTGTCGGTTTTTACGGTAGTTTATTCGTATGTGGCTTATCGGCGAAAACATCCTAATATGAATGGAAATGAAAAATAACGTGAAGAAATGTTTCACGTGAAACATCAAGGATAAAAGCATGGAAAAAATTATTGAAGTATCGCGTTTGCAACACAAGTATGGTGATTTCCAGGCGATTCAGGAACTTTCCTTTGACGTACAACAGGGAGAAGTGTTTGGCCTGTTGGGCCCGAATGGCGCTGGAAAAACAACCACAGTTCGCCTATTGAATGGCATGTTCGAAGCCAGTGGGGGATCAATCTCCGTGATGGGGTTTGATCCGATGAAATCTGGTGAAAAAATCCGCGAGAAGGCCGGCGTGCTGACAGAAACCCCGGCGTTATACGAGCGCCTGACCGCCCGGCAGAACCTGCGCTTCTTTGGTGTGCTGGCAGGGATGGACGATCAGCAGATTGAACGTCGCAGCGATGAGTTGCTGGAGATGTTTGATCTCAGTCCTCGGGCGGATGATCGCGCAGGGACGTTCAGCAAGGGTATGAAGCAGCGTCTGGCGCTCTCGAGAGCCTGGCTGACGAACCCTAAATTGCTCTTCCTGGATGAGCCTACCTCAGGTTTAGACCCGGAAGCAGCGGCACAGGTACGTGAATTGATCGCGGATGTGCGCCAGAAAGAAGGCACTACGGTACTGATTTGCACCCACAATCTGGATGAAGCCCAGCGCTTGTGTGATCGCTTGTTGATCATGCGCCAGGGTAGCACATTGGCGATAGGCACCTTGTCAGAATTACGCAAGCTGGTCTCTCCCGGAATGTGGCTGGAGGTGCAACTCCTGAGCCCGTTTGAAAAGATGGATCAGATTCGCGCGATCGCGGGTGTGTTGAGCCTGGATGTGCATTCATTGCAGGAAGTTAAGATAGAAGTAGATTCAGAAGCAGCGATCCCGCAGGTTGTCTCCGGTCTGGTCGCTCTGGGTGCATTGATCTTGCGTCTGCAACCACAGGAAATTCCACTCGAGCAGGTTTATTTACAATTACAAAACAGCAACCACAAAAGTAATAACGGTCACAACGGAGGTACAAAATGAACTGGCGCAAAATTCGTATTATTGCCTGGAAAGATATATTGGAAGTTCGCCAGAATAAATCTGTGCTGATTTCCATGGTGATGGTCCCATTGATTATCATGGTGGTTTTACCGGCGGTTATGCTGGTGGTTGTCAATACCACCGGATCAGCAGATGCCTTGAATGATCCGGATATTCAGATGATGTTTGAACGTATTCCACCCTCCATCGCGCAGATGCTGGGGAATTTGAATGATGCCCAACTGTCCGTCGCCATGATATTGGGCTTCTTGTTTGCACCCATGTTCCTGATCATGCCATTGATGCTGTCATCCAGCATTGCGGCAGAGTCTTTTGCCGGTGAACGCGAGCGCAAGACACTCGAAGCATTGTTATATACGGCTGCAACCGATACAGAATTATTCATTGGAAAAGCGCTGGCAGCATTTGTGCCGGCTGTACTGGTGTCGCTCGTCAGCTTTATTGTTTACACGGTCGTGTTGAATGTGGGTGGTTATCCACTATTTGGGTATGTCTGGTTCCCGCTGGATACCTGGTATCCATTGGTATTCTGGGTCATGCCGGCGTTTTCTGCCCTGGGTGTAGGGGCTACTGTTTTAATCTCGGCGAAAGTCCAGACTTTTATGGGCGCATACCAGGCCAGTGGTTCGTTGGTGATTCTGGTATTGGGGTTGGTTGTAGGTCAGGCATCGGGATTGATCTATCTGAGCGTTTGGGTTGGGATGATTTTGGGATTCGTCGTCTGGCTGGCAGCGGGGGTGCTGTTCTTCCTGGCGATTCAACAATTCAATCGCAAGACCTTGCTTTATCAAAGCGCGCATTAATGAAAGTCATTGAGGAATATCATGGAAAATAGTCTGAATGTTGTATTAATTGTAACTTTCCTTTTAGCCGGGATATTTAATGTTATCTTTCCACTCGTTCTGGGTTGGTGGATCATTAAGCGGAAAGGCACCAGCTGGAAGTTGTTCGGCGTGGGTGTGCTGACCTTTATCGGTTCGCAAATCTTCCATCTGCCAGTAGTCAATGGTCTGACCAGGGCCTTTTCGACTGGTTTGCTCCCACATGTTGATCCAGGCTTTGCGCCGTTTTTTAACGCCATCGTTCTTGGCCTGCTGGCAGGCATTTTCGAGGAGACTGCCCGTTGGATCGGGTATAAATTGCTCAAGAAGAAGGGTAATTCCTTTGGTGCAGCACTGACGCTGGGCGCTGGGCATGGTGGCATCGAAGCCATCATCATTGGTGCCAGCGTATTGGCGTCGCTAGTTTCGATGCTGGCGTTGCAAAGTTCCAGCGAGGCCCTTTCGGCATTATCGCCCAATCAGGCTGCATTGGCGCGGCAACAGATGCAGGCATACTGGGCCACGCCCTGGCATATGCCGCTGGCTGGTGCAGTCGAACGCATCGCCGCCCTGGGATTACACATTGCCCTGAGCGTGATGGTCTGGATTGCCATCTCGTTCCGCAAACCGCTCTGGTTCTGGCTGGCAGTCTTGTATCATGCCGTGGTGGATGGACTGGCAGTGTTGGGGATGTCCTTTGGTGTGAACGTCTGGTTGATCGAAGCCGGGTTAATCCTGATTTCGTTTGGGATGTTATATGTGATCATCAGGACAGCCAAGCGGATGGATCAGGAGAGGGTGGTTCTCCTGGACCTCTAATAAAATGGTTGACTGTGGAAGAGCTGTCTTTCCAAGTGAAAGCAGCTCTTTATGAAGAATATTAATCCAGTCATGACCTGAAATAGATTATAAACTTAAATTAGAACATATGTTTTATTTTTTATGATGTAATTTTGTTGGATCGTTTATTTATAAGGAAAACAATGTCTGATGGATGATTATTTGTTAGAATGAGTTTAGAAGTTATCATTAGTGATTTACATTATTTATTCTTAAATGATCAAGGAGGAAAACATGATTTCTGAGATGGATATTACTATTCGATTAGGTGTAGCTTTTTTGTTGGGTGCTATTATCGGGATTGAGCGTGAACTGGACAACCAGCCGGCAGGTCTGCGCACCAACATTATCCTGGTAATGGGGTCGGCGCTCGCGATGATCCTTTCGGTGTCGCTTGCGCATGTCTATCAACCGGTGGGCGGTATGGGTGATCCAGCCCGTCTGGCGGCGCAGGTGATATCCGGTATCGGGTTTCTAGGGGCTGGGGCAATTCTGCATGCCGGAGTTAATATTCGCGGGTTGACCACTGCCGCGACTATCTGGACCATGGCAGTGGTTGGTCTGGCGGTTGGTGCAGGATTTTTCTCTGCGGCAGTAATTGTGACCATTACTCTTTTTATTGTCTTATCTGTAATGAATAAATTGGAAAATAAATTGTTTCATCCAAAGACGATCGCTCCTATTACCATGTGGATTAAAGATGTCCCACCTGACCTGGCAGAAATCCGCAAAATTTTTGACCATAAACACGTTCATCTTATCACTTTCAGCCATGAACATGATTTTACAGATGATGAAACCAAGATCAATCTGGAATATAGTTGTAAACGCACCGAATTGATTGACGATATTCAAAAGGAAATTTACGCTTTACCGGGATTGCGGAAGGTCCATTTTGGCAAAACCATTCAGATCTAATATGTTCAGACAAATGGGTGAAATCCATTTTATTCAGTCGTATAATGATAATAAGGTGAAAACAAGTTCAAATATCAGGGAGGCTTAAAAATGGTAATCCCTGGTTCCAAGATGAGTACATTTAATCGCTTGAGCATAGTCCATGCTAAAGCCAAACGAATTCAGATTGATAATGATTCGCGCATCATCATATTCAGTGATTGTCATCGCGGTGATTACGGTTGGGCAGATGATTTTGCCAAGAATCAGAACCTGGTTTATCACGCACTGTCTTACTATTTTCACGAAGGATACACCTACATCGAATTAGGTGATGGGGATGATCTCTGGAAGCACCATAATTTCCACGAAATTTTCACAGCGCATCGGGTGATCTTTGAGATCCTCATGCATTACCATGCAGAAAATCGTTTTTATATGATGCTTGGAAATCATGATATTGAAAAAGCGTATCCACGTTTTGTCAATGCGCAATTGCACACCTATTTTGACGAGATCTCACAGATGAGGAAACCATTTTTTCCAAATTTAGAAATCTTTCCTGGCTTGATTTTGGAGCATGAACCCACCAGGCGCGAATTATTCCTTGTGCATGGTCACCAGGGTGATTTAATGTCCGATTTGTTGTGGCCAATTGGTCGCTTCTTTGTGCGTGCTTTCTGGCGCAATTTACAACTATATGGGTTGGGTGATCCCACCAGCGCTGCCAAGAATTTCACCATCGCCAAACGGGTGGATAAGAAATTGATCTATTGGAGCAGAGAAAATCGCAAGATGATTGTAGCCGGACACACGCATCGACCACGTTTTCCAGCCTTGAGTCATGTGCCCTATTTCAACACTGGATCGGTGGTTTCACCGTACAGCATTACCGGGATGGAAATCCGTTATGGCCAGATCGCGATGGTGCGCTGGAGTGTGCGTCCGGATATTATCGGTAACTTGCGGATCGTCAGAGATGTGATGTCCGGTCCGCAGCCGTTGGATGCGTGGATGTATTGATCGCTGAAAGCTGAAAGCTTATGAGCTAACTAATACGGATAGATGATATCCACGTATTCAAATTCGACGATGATTGGTGTTGAACTGTAAGAAGAAGCGGAGATGCCGATCAGGCCTTCCTTGAAGGTACGATCCCGCACACTGTTGGTTTCGTAGCCATTGATCCATAACGTCAATGTATCACCAGCACATTGAATGGCATATTCGTTGTATTCCTTCCCAGTTTTGATTCGTGTTGAACCGCCATTGGCCAGTAAGGTGTAATCTCCATTACTGAGAGATCCATCAAACCTCAGGATATCATACAAGCCATCACTGCCAACGTTGAATTCATACCAACCAAGATTTTCATCATAACGGCACACCAGACTGATGCTGTTGGAGTTCATACCCCTGTTTTCCACCAGGGTTTGTAAAAAGACATCATCATAATAATATTCATCATAAGTCAGGTAAGCCCAGATGTTGGTATCGTACATTTCGAAGATAATTCGTCCATTATCCTGATAAATATCCAGTTGGTTCTCATCTCCATTGGTAGTAAACCAGGTCCACCAGTCGATATTTCCGTCGAATTCCTCGGTGCGGAACGGCTCGTTCTCGGTTGTGGTGGTAGTTCCCTCTTCTTCCACCCAGGTTTCGGCTTCGCCAGATAATCCGGCATAACCGTAAAGAGCAATTTTTTCGCCGTTTAGTGAGCCTTCGAGCAGTTCATCGGTTTTCCAACGGTAGACAAAAACTTTCAACTCATCTTCCAGATCATGGCTTTTGAGAATATCACAATAATCCTTCATGGTGCCATCGGTGGCAACCAGAATGTCCTCAACCTCATGGATGATATCACCGGGTTTGATGCCTGCCTTGTCCGCAACACTGCCGGTTGTGACCGAATTTACCCAAATGCCCGGGTATTCACTGTTGGGTCCAAAAACGATTGCGATACCGTCCAACCCCAGAGAGGCAACATTCTGACGTTCGCGCAGTTGGTTGACGATCGGAATTGCCTGGTCAGCCGGGATGGCGAACTGTTGGTCGTAAGTTGCCTGGGTCATATAATTGATACCAACCACTTTGCCGTCTGCAGTGACCAATGGTCCGCCCGAGTTGCCGGGGTTGATCTTGGCATCGTGTCCATAAATATAGGACATGGAGGACCAGGATGTCTGTCCATCAGCATTTACTTTGGAGATAATACCCTTGGTGAGGTTGTACTCCGGATCCAGCAGTGGGAAGCCGGCTGCATACACATCCAGACCGGTCTTAACTTCATCCTCATACCAATCTAGGTAAGCAAAATCGCTGCCTTCCACCTGTACCACTGCCAGATCAGCACACTCAGAAGTTCCCAGAACACGCACATTGCGCGGGGTGGTTTCACCGTTGACATAAGCTTTCAGGATGGCAGCACCAGCCACCACATGGTTATTGGTTACACCGATGCCGGATGGATCAATGAAGAAGCCGGATCCACCCCATTCAGCATTCAATACCAATCCCTGCTCAATATCATTGTACGTGCCGGTTGCGAATAACTGGAATACAGCCGGGCGCACATCATCAATGCTCTTGGCTGCGCCACTCTCATCAACCGGTTGAGCAGGTTCCACAGGTGCGGCTGGATCTGGTTGGCTGGCTGGTTCTTCTGACACCACCACGCGTGCTGGTTCATCCGTTTCTTGTGAGATTTTATCAGCTGACAAATTGCAAGCTAATGACAACAACATCAAAACCAATAAGGGAATAACGATCTTAAGTTTCATCAAACCTCCAGAAAATAGAAACACTTAAAAATATGAAAAAATTGATTTTTCCATAAATGAAAATATGTCCAAACTGTTTTGAGAAAAATTATCACAAAAATCCAATTGAAAAGATATATTCAATTTTAGAGTAGTTTCAAATAATGTCAACCAACAAATCGGAAAGATTGCAGGCGAATTTAATTACAAAATTGATGGTAATTATTAAAAACCTACATCAAAAAAATCAGACAAAATAAGGTTCTGAACCGTTTTTCAAGTACAATAAAGCCTATGAAACGAATCGACATTGACGAAGATCAGATCATCCTCGGGGACAGTGTAGAAGTTATGCGCCAGATGGAGCCTACCTCTGTGGATATGATTTTTGCAGATCCACCCTACAATTTACAGATCAAACAACAACTATATCGTCCTGATTCATCGTATGTCGAAGCGGTTGATGATGAATGGGATAAATTTGATAATTTTCAAAAGTATGATCAATTCACGCGTGATTGGTTGGAAGCCTGTAAACGCATTCTGAAACCGAACGGCACCTTATGGGTCATCGGTAGTTATCATAATATCTACCGGGTAGGAACCGTCCTGCAAGATCTGGGTTATTGGATTCTGAATGATGTGGTCTGGGTGAAATCAAATCCGATGCCAAACTTCAGTGGGGTGCGACTGACGAATGCGCATGAGACTTTGATCTGGGCACAAAAAGAACGTGGTGCACCCTACACCTTCAATCATCATAGCCTTAAGATGATGAACGATGACCTGCAGATGCGCAGTGATTGGTACTTCCCGCGCTGCAGTGGCAAGGAGCGATTGAAGGAAAACGGATCGCGGGCACACTCCACTCAGAAGCCATTGGCGCTATTGTATCGAGTGCTGCAGGTATGTACCAACGTGGGCGATGTGGTGCTGGATCCCTTCTTCGGTAGCGGCACCACAGGTGCTGCTGCACGTCTATTGCGACGCCGTTTTATCGGTATCGAGCGTGAGGAATCCTATGTGAGCATTGCATCCGAACGAATCGCTGGGGTGAACCCATTGGGTGAGGATTTCCTGCTGTCGCAGATCAATCCACGCCGTGAACCACGCTTACCATTTGGTGGGTTGATCGAAAATGGTTTTCTGAAGCCGGGGACAATGTTATATTTTGGCGAAAAAAGCGATCTGACAGCCCAGGTGATGGCAGATGGATCATTGGTGCTGAATGGCAAACGTGGATCAATCCATCAGTTGGGACGACAGTTAAAGAATGGTCCGGTCAATGGATGGACCGCCTGGTTTTATCACGATGAAACCAAAGGGAAACGCTATCCAATTGACCGCTTAAGACAACAATTGCGTGAATATCTATCGGAAAAAGGAGATTTAGAAAAATGACCTACCAACAAACTCGCTGGAGCCTGGGCGATTTATTTCCGGGACCGAAGTCTGAAGAACTGGAAGCTGCTTTTGTAGAATTAGAAAAACAGGTGGAGATATTGGAGAAACGCCGTCCTGAGTTGACGGATGATATCAACCTGGAAACATTTCTTTCGATCGTGAAGGAACTGGATCAAAACACCACGTTGGGGCAGAAGATTTATACCTTTGCTGGACTGTATTTCTCAGAAGATACCCAGAATAAGGTAGCGCAAAACCTGATGGCGCGGGTAGAACAGTTCGTAGCAGAAATGTCCAACCGTATTTTGTTCTTCAACCTGTGGTGGAAAGCGCTCCCGGAAGAGAAAGCCAGGGAATTAGTGGCGGGTAGTGGGGATTATGCCTACTGGTTGGAAGCAATGCGCCTGTTCATCCGGCACACCCTGAGTGAAGCCGAAGAAAAGATCATCAACATCAAGAACGTCACCGGGCAGAGCGCATTACAAATGGTGTACTCCTCTCTGACCAACCGCTACGTCTTCAAGCTGGAAGTGGATGGCGAGATGAAGGAATTGACCCGTGGGGAGTTGATGATGTATGTCCGCACAGCAGACCCCGACCTGCGCGCCAGGGCCTACCAGGAGCTTTACAAGGTCTATGGCGACGATGGCTCACTCCTGGGTCAGATCTACCAGACCCTCGTGCGCGATTGGCGTAACGAACAGGTCAACCTGCGCAAACATGCTTCGCCCATTGCTGCCCGTAACCTGATTAACGATATTCCGGATGCGGTGGTGGATACCCTGCTGGATGTATGCCAGAAGAATGCCAAAGTGTTTCAGCGCTTTTTCCAGCTGAAAGCAAGGCTGATTGGTTTGGACAAGTTGCGGCGTTATGACATTTATGCCCCAGTGGTGAAATCAGACAAGACTTACCCGTTTGTTGAGGGAACGAAAATGGTGCTGGACGCCTATCAAGCGTTCGACCCCAAATTTGCAGAAATGGCAGAGCGGGTTTTTGCCCAGAATCACCTGGATAGTGAGGTGCGTAAAGGCAAACGGGGTGGCGCCTTCTGTTGGCCATCCAGTCCCGACCTGACTCCGTGGGTGATGTTGAACTATCAGGGTAAAGCAGATGATGTCTCCACCATGGCGCATGAGTTGGGACACGCAGTCCACAGCATGCTGGCAGCAGATCACAGTATCTTCACCTTCCATTCCAATTTACCACTGGCAGAAACAGCTTCCACCTTTGGTGAGATGGTACTGGTGGATCACATGCTCAAACATGAGACGGATGAAAGTGTGCGCCGTGACATACTCTTCGGGCAGGTGGATGGTGCCTATGCCACCATTATGCGCCAGGCATACTTTGCCCTGTTTGAACGCCAGGCACATGAGATGATCCAGAAAGGTGCTTCGGTGGATGAGCTCGCGGAGGCATATCTGCAGAACCTCAAAGATCAGTTTGGTGACGCGGTGGATGTCAGTGATGAATTCAAGTGGGAGTGGGTTTCCATTCCGCACATTTATGACGTACCCTTCTATGTGTACGCCTATACTTTCGGACAGTTGCTGGTGCTATCACTCTACCAACAATATAAGCAGGAAGGCGAGAGCTTTATTCCGCGTTATACGAAGATCCTTTCCACTGGCGGATCCAAAGCGCCGGTGCAGGTACTCTCGGAAGCCGGTATTGATATTTTTGATGCCAGATTCTGGCAGGGTGGCTTCGATGTGCTGGCGGGGCTGATTGGAGAGCTGGAAGCGCTATAGGGGTTAGGTATTAGGTTTTAGGAAAAAGATTTGAGGGGCATGGTCATTGAGATGACCTGCCTCTTCTTCAACTATGATTACCAAGGATTGGCATGATGAACTATGATAGTAATAATCATAGTTCATCAATCAATCATAAAAATCATAGTTCAGACATTCCCAAACTCCGCTGAATCGCCCATTCGATGATCTTAGGGTCGCGGGCATGTGAGGTGCAGAGTCGTTTCGGGTGAGGGCGGATACCGGCGCGCATCAGGTCCAGGCGGTCAGCGTCCCAACAGGTGCTGATGGTGATGTCTGAGTGGCATTTGCCATCGGTATGTCCTGATGTAGCCAGGCAGAGCAGGTTGACCTCGTCCGGGGTTAAGTCGATGCGGTCTATGAGATGCGAACGGATAAACGCACAGGCACGCGCACCGTGACCTGGGTCGTAGCCATCGGATTTTCGTTGGATATCATGGGTAAAGGCGAAGTATTCGACTATCTTCTGGTTGGCACCGTTCAGCGCAGCCAAGCGCAGTCCGTTTTCTCTCACCCGCACCCAATGCTGAAAGCCATGCAGTCCATCCCAATGCAGCGGGTAATGGCTTTTGAGGAAGTCAAGCAGTTCCTGGGTGATGAGGGGGCTGAGGTTCATGAGATTATTCTAACAGTAAAGATGAGTGTTGATTATAGTTTGTTTAAAGTTGACAGTCCAAAGTCGACAGGGGGAGAGCTAAAGGCTGAAAGCAAAAAGGTGAAAGGCTAAAGCGAAAAAACCAATAAATCATGATTGAATATTCTTGCTCAACAGATCGTTGTTTTGATTATCTAAACGTGTTAAGACTCAACTCGATTAGATTTGAATATGTGATGATGACTGAAGTGATTTTATCTATAATACAGACCTGCCAGTTGCATCTGCTTGTTGAAGGTGATGGTGTAGGTGAAGGTTTGGTTTTCGTATTTTGCGGTGACAACGGCGGTGGCGAATTCCTCTCCGGTGGATTTGTCAGTGGATCCCACCACTGTGATGTTGTCGATCACTTCAAATTTGCCGCCCCCTTCGATGGCCGCGTAGATCTGAACGAAAACATCGTCAGTGATGGCGGTGTTCATTTGTTCGGTGAAGATAGCTCTGAGTCCCTTTGAATCTTGCGCATTCAGTAAAGAGACGACATCCTGGGATAACAGTTTGACTTTGTTTTCATTGAAATCCGCGGATAAGGCTGGAGCGCTGCAGGCGGTCAGGAGAATGGCGCTTAAGATGGTCGTGAAGGCTAAAGTAACAAACAATTGTATTTTGAATGTATTCATTCTAAATCCTTTGTCGGTGGAATTTTAAATTGGTTAATTAACTTTCAAATAAAGACAATGGTTATTATCTTTGCACCTATCATAGCCCAAGATTGGTGCATATTATATATTAATTTGTATTATTCAAAACGAAGAGGTTAATTTAGAAAGATTTTTTATCTCCATGCAACTAATCTTTTAAACAACACAATGGCACTACCAACACTCCATCTTCTCTTTTATATGCAAATTCAGAAGCAGTAATTACTGCCAGGAATGAGGGGAGGGGCATTTGATTATTGTCAATTTTAGATTTCAAAGCCAGTAAATTTTTGGCTCCCTCATCTATCCATTTAGCACCTAATTTTACTTCGATGGCACCCCATCTTCCATCATTTAAATGAATAACTGCATCTGCTTCTAATCCATCTTTATCCTTGTAATGATAAACGGTTCCTTCAAGACTTTGAGAGTAAACTCTTAGATCCCGGATAACCATAGATTCGAATAAAAAGCTAAATGTTTCCGGATCATAAATTAAGTCTCTGGATGTCGCACCTAAATAATACGCTGCTATAGCTGGGTCTATAAAATGTCTGGTATCAGATGTTCGGATTGTTGTTTTTGATCTTAATTTTGGACTCCAAGCTGAAAGATCCTCAATAATATAGAGTTTTTTCAATGCTGTAATATATGCATCGAGTGTGTTCTTATGCAGGGATTCGTTATTTGATAGTATGTCTTTTAAAATTGTGGAATTTGGTGTTTGTGTCGAAATATGACGCGAAAAAGATCTAAGGACAGCTTTCGTCTTTTCCTCATCTCTTTGAACGCCATCAATGGTCTTGATTTCAGATTTGGTGATTACATCACAATATCCAGCTATTTGTCTTCGAGTAATTTCCTCTTTTTTTCCGATTGAATTTGGCCAACCACCTCTGACCACTAATTTTGCCACATCTGTAATCGTTTTCGATGAAACTCCATTAATTTCACTCGGATTTTCAAATAATTCTTTTAGACTTATTGATCCATTTGAATCTTCAGATTCATAAAGACTCATGGTTCTCATCATGATGCGAGAAATTCTTCCAGCCCCAGAGTGTTCAATCCTCTCTTCGTCTACCGTTGTTGAACCAGTTAAAATATAAAGCCCTTCAGTTCCTTGTTTATCTATATCAAACCGCACAGCATCCCATAATTGTGGCGCCATTTGCCATTCATCAATCAGTCTGGGTTTATCTCCAATTAAAAGAGCAGAAGGCTGTAACTCAGCGGTTCTTAAATAAGACTCTCTCTTATCTGGATCTTGCATGAATAAAGCACTTCTAGCCAATTGTTTTGCGGTTGTTGTTTTTCCACACCATTTTGGACCAGTAAGTAAAACAGCACCAAATGCTTCTAATTCTTGGACAAGAGTTTTATCAATAAGTCTTTTCAGATATTTAGAAACTTTTATCACCATGCATATCATAGCCTCAAAACAAACCAATGTCAATGATTATTGTGGAAATTGGCGTATTTTTATTGTGTTAGTTGTTGCGATATTATTGTATAAGTTGGCGTGTTTTTATTGTTTCAGTTGGCGAAATGAAAATATCAACCTAACCTCAACTGTTACTCCCACTCGATCGTAGCTGGCGGTTTGGAGGTTACATCGTAGACGACGCGGTTCACACCGGAGACTTCGTTGACGATACGGCTGGCGATGCGAGCCAACAGATCGTAATCCAGGCGTGCCCAGTCAGCGGTCATGAAATCGTCGGTGGCGACGGCACGCAGGGCAATGGCTTCCTGGTAGGTGCGTGCATCTCCCATGACACCCACCGTGCGCACGGGCAGCAGCACCGCGAAGGCCTGAGCGATGCCGGGTTCGTCCACACTTTTCCGTTTACCCAGCAGCCCAGCTTTGGTGAGTTCTTCGGTGAAGATGGCGTCGGCAGCGCGTAAGGTGACCAGACGGCTCATGCTGATATCTCCCAGGCAGCGCACTGCCAGCCCGGGACCCGGGAAGGGCTGCCGCCAGACCAATTCGACGGGCAATCCCAATGCTTCCCCCACGGCGCGCACTTCGTCTTTGAATAAATAACGCAGCGGTTCAACCAGCTCGAAGGACAGATCATCCGGCAGACCGCCAACGTTGTGATGTGATTTGATTTTGTGTCCCTTGTTGCGATCCGGCGCACTGGACTCGATCACATCCGGATAAATAGTACCCTGCACCAGAAAACGTGGTTTACCCACCTTGAGAGCAGCTTGTTCGAAGACACGGATGAAAGTGGTGCCGATGGCGCGCCGCTTGGCTTCGGGATCGGTGACCCCATCCAGAGCGTCCATGAAGTCCTCGATAGCGTCCACAGTGTGCATCTCGACGCCCAGATTGGCTTTAAAGGCGATCTCCACCTGCTGGCGTTCATCCTGGCGTAGCAGTCCGTGATCAACAAAGACGGCCACCAGTTGATCACCAATAGCATGATGTACCAGGGCAGCGGCTACGCTTGAGTCGACGCCGCCGCTGACACCCACCAGCACGCGTTCCTGTCCGACCTGGGCACGGATATGAGCGACGCTCTGCTCGATGATGGAATCAGGTGTCCAGGTTGGTTGTGCCCCACAGATCTCGACGGCAAAGCGACGGATCATCTCGACGCCGATGGGTGTATGGCGCACTTCCGGGTGGAATTGCACACCGTAGTAATGGCGTTGCAGATCACCCATGGCAGCGAACGGGCTGTTGCCACTGGTGGCCAGCTTGACGAAACCAGGCGGGAGTGATTCGAGGCGGTCACCGTGTGACATCCAGACCGGATAATTGCCGGCTTCGATCAATGGGTTGGATGCCAGCACTGTGATCTCGGCTGTACCATATTCGCGTTCCTGAGAAGGGGCGACCCTGCCACCCATTGCGACGGTGATAGCCTGCATGCCGTAACAGATGCCCAGCACAGGCAGACCAGATGCCAGTACATATGCCGGCACATAGGGAGCATCAGGCTCATAAGCAGAGTTGGGTCCACCGGAGAGGATAAAGCCCTTGGGATGCAATGCCATGACCTGTTGCTCAGAAGCATCCCAGGGGAACATTTCGGCGTAGACCTGCACCTCGCGAACACGGCGGGTAATCAGCTGGCTGTATTGCGAGCCAAAATCAAGGACAACGATGGTGTCACTCATGGACTAATCCAAAAATTCAATCTTGCCGTCATCCATGCTTGAAATAATCACCAGCGATTCAATGGGAATATTCAGGGCGGATAGTTTCTGGCGCCCACCTTCAAAGCTCTTCTCGACCAGGGCACCAATACCGACCAGTTTGGCGCCAGCAGCTAACGTCAGGCGTACCAGACCCTGAATGGTATTACCAGACGCCAGGAAGTCATCAATGATCAGGACTTTCTCACCACGGGCGATGTATTCGGGGGAGACGATCAACTCCACCAGGCGGCCTTTGGTGTGGGATGGGGCGGTGGTCAGATAAACCGTATCCGGCATGGTGATGGGTTTAGTCTTGCGGGCATAAACGACTGGAATACCGAGATAGAATGCCGCCATCACAGCTGGCGCAATCCCGGAAATTTCTGCCGTGAGCACCTTTGTGGCTCCAATTTTTTCAAAGCGCTTTGCCAGTTCCTGACCACAGGCATTCATCAAAACTGGATCAACCTGATGATTAATAAAACCATCGACTTTTAAAATACCACCACCCAGATTTGCCCCTTTTTGAAGAATCATATCTTTTAATAATTGCATGCTATCTCCTTGATATTAAAAACAAAAAAACTAAGCGGTATGCCAGTTCACTTTATTTTACAACGGATTGGGTTAAATGATTGTTAAATTTTGGGAGGAAATTAAAAGGATTGCCGTCAACGAACACACAGGGTGATATAGAAAACGAATGAATGAACGTAAAACCGTCCCAAATGAGAACCTGATGGTGATTGAAGAATGGTCTATGGATAACTATCAATTAAAGAAACAGTCCAGCATTGATGTTAAGATTGATCATGTTTTTATTTTTTTTAACCAGTGTTCGGTTTGGCGTGGATGGGTGAAGCGTAGCACCTGCAGATGGGCATGTTGTGGCTCCTGAAACGCCAGGGGATAGTTCTTTTTGTGTTTGGGGCGGGATTTCAGTAACCAGACGAACAGGGAATCGCGTGAGAGGAAGTTTTCATGAAAGCGTTCACGGTTTCCATTCCAGAGTTCGACCTTGAGAAATACTCTTTTTAGGGTACGGATGAAGAGACGTAAGAAAATGTGTAGAAATGAGTAATCGAGCCATATGATTGTATCAGCACGTGGCCAGATCAGATCTCGAACCTGGCTGTAGTTCCCATCCGTGATCCATCTGTCCTTGTGGGTCATGGGGTCCAGCTCGGTGCGGATTTCCGGCCAGGGTTTCTCGGTCCAGCCGGGCATCCAGTGCAGCGCATCCAGCTCGATCACCGGCAAATCCAGGATATCACCCAGGCGCTGCGCCAGGGTGGTCTTGCCACTGCCTGTGGCACCAATCACGGCGATGCGGGTACCGGGAGTAGGAAATCTGGTTGAGTTTCGGGTCAATATACGAACTCCTGAAGAGGATGCATGGATTCTAACAGAACTCAGAAACCCCGTACCCTGCTAAAGGAAGGAATTTTACACTGGACGTTTGACCAGATTGATTTACTTCTGTTCGAAAATCACTTCGTGATATTCCTGGATGGCGTCCTCCAGCAGGGTGGAATTCTGGTTCACCAGATGTTGATCGAAGAATCCAACCAGAAAATCATTGAATAGGCTGATCTCGCGCTCGGCTGAGATGGGTCCTTTTAATCCCAGTGTCGCACCCAGAGGAGAATAGAGTGAGATATCCGAGAAGTCGTAATGTTGGGTACCCCGGGTGGTCATGCGCTGTGAGCCGGGAGGTTGGTTATCCCACAGCTGGTTGAGCAGGGTGAGATTAGGATCCTTAGCCCAGTTTTCGGAGAACATATTTAAGGAAGGCTGACTCAATCCACTGGCTGGCATGGCACGGTCATATGGTACCAGCCAGGGGTCTTCTCCCACCACCGCTTTGCAGCGTTCATCCTGCCAGCAGGTTTGCAGCACAGCTCCACCCCCGGTGGAGTGCCCGATCATCCCGATGCGGATGGTATCCAGGTGCCCCTGGAAAATAGAAATGATTTCGCCGGATTGCAACCGTTCGACCTGATCCAGCGTGAAGACCAGATCCCCGACCCAGCTCTGCCCGAGGATGTAAGCTGCGGCGGCATATTCCTCGTCCGATACGCCGGAGGGTAGGGCACCATCTTTGTTGTAGATACGAGTGCCATCCGGGTAGACCGTCACCACCGCGCCATAGGCATGCTCCGGGGCGAAAACGATATAGCCATGCGAAGCCAGCGCTTCCATCTGGGCGGTATTCTGGTAACGCATACCATTCCAACCGTGCGAAAAGACCAGCACCGGCCATTGATCAAAACAGGTCGCGATGGGCGCATTCAGCAGGCTGTTGGTGGTGGCATGCTGGAAATGATTGAGGAAGAAACCGGGAAAGTCAAAGCTGGTAGCCAATGCCTGCGCATCGATGCCCCCATCCGGCAGGTAAGGTGCAGGTTCACCAACCTGCCCCGCTGTGGCTGGATACCAGACCTGAACCATCACCCGGCGCGGTTCGGAGGGCGGATCGGCATACACCAGATCAGGATCCGGGCTGTAAGCTTCCAGACGATTCTGGTCTACCCAGTAGTAAAAGGTGGTGCCAACGGCGTAGGGTCCCTGCGTATCTGGAAAGACCGGCACAGGTAACAAGGCTGGCAAAGCTGCCCCAACCAGCAACAGGACGGCAGTCAGGATGGTGACTACCCATTTGAAACGGTGTTCAGGTTGAATGATCTTGCGGAAGCCCATGGGGATGAAGGCGATCACCAGGATATAGAGCGGAATCATCTGCCAGCGCGTACCTTCGAAGAACAGGTGATAGGCGAACGCCAACAGATTCAAGGTTGGTAAAAGGTAAATCCAGGTGAATTTCTTTAAAGGAAGGAAACGCAACAGGAAGGAAAGCAAGGTAATTGCCAGAATGATTATTTCAAATAAGCGCATGCTGCACCCCGTAAATGAATTCTATGCATAGCTTATCATTGAAGTGTACCATGAGCAAGAATTCTGTCTATATCAGTAGAAAAATGTGATACTTTGGATTCGAGTTCGTATAATTTAACAAATGAACTCAAATGCTCGAGCAAAAAAAGGTTTATTCAATAGGATAGACACAATCGACTGGGATCAAGTTGTGCGAAGCGATTTTCCAAAAGTGTTTAATTATTTTCGCTTTTGTGGTTTGGATGATGATATTTCTGAAGAAATGACATCGACAACATTTGAAAAAGCCTGGCGCGCAAGGAATAAGTATAACCCTGAGAAATCGGCAGTAACCACCTGGATAATAACAATAGCCAAGCATACCTTGATTGATTATTATCGAACAAAAAAGACCGAATATCCAATTGATACGCTTGATGAAAAACAAGAATCCGGATCACAGACCCACAACCTCGAACAGGAAATTCTGCAAACCGAAATTTTTGAAAAATTAAGGAAATTGCTTGTCCAGCTTCCTGATCGGGAGAGAGAATTGGTAGCGCTAAAATATGGAACCGGGATGACAAATCGTGATATTGCAGAATTTACAGGTTTGACCGAATCGAATATTGGAACGATCCTGCATCGGGTTGTTTCTTTTTTGAGAAAGAGTTTGGAGGTTAAAAATGAATGACCAATTTTTAAGAGATTATTATAAATTTCCAAATCAAAGATCAATTCGAAAAGTTGAAGAAAAGCTTCAGTTGAATCGAGAAAAACACAAAACAAATCGGACGATGCTTACTTTAAAACCTATGGCAATCGTTATATTGGTAATAGTACTTATAAGTGCATTGTTGCTCGTTTCTCCAGTTGTCCGTGCCCAGGTTAATGAATGGATGCAACAAATTGGTGGTGTTTTTATTCTTGAAACCAATGAATACCCAGGCATGGGATCTCCAGTTCAGACATTGCCCTATGAACGATACAACCTGGTTGAAGTTGAAAATGAATTGCCTTTTGCGTTAGGACTTCCTCAATGGATACCAGATGAATTTGAATTGGTTCCGTTGGTAAAAGTAACAAGATTTGATGAAATTGCCATCAGCGCATATATTGATTGGAAAACTCCATCGGATTCAATATTTTCACTTATCATTCAACACAGACTGGATGGAGAGAACTGGGGTCTCGTGGTTGGTGAGGGGAGTGTCCAGGAGCATTTGGTGAATGGTGAACCCGCTGCCCTTATTTTGGGTGGTTGGAACGCAGACACTCAGATGTGGGATGATAACTTAGAGGTGATTACGCTATCCTGGTATCATGATGGTCAACTTTACACTTTACAAGGAATTAACGAAGATGTTTCTGTAGACAAGTTGATAAAAATAGCAGAATCTATTCAATAAAATTCTCACACGAAAAAGACCACCATGAATAGACAAACCAGTTAAAAGGATAGCAAAAACAAGCTAATAGTTGAATGAATTTAAGGTGCGTTGTCGAAGATGCCCTTTGGGTGCACTTAGGGACTGACATAATACTATCGAATGGAACCAGATTTCTTTCAACCCAAAAACCAAAAGTGCGATGCACCTGGTCTGTAAACCTAGAGCTCACATTCAGGTGCAGCGCACTTCTGGGATTGTGATAACCAATCACTTCTGCCATGATGTGTGATAATTGTTTATCCCTAAGTGCACCCAAAGGGCGGACGACAACGCACCAACCGTTTCAGATAGTCACATATTTATAATTTTGTTTACCCTGGGCCGAGGATTAGAATATAAAGCATTTGCACGATCTGGTAGATCACTATAACAATGGTTAATAAAATCATGACCACGTAGAATTTATTTATCTTTGTTGTTTCATTGGAAACGAAGGAATAGCCATATTTGAAGACCAATATCAATATGATGATTAAAAACACGAACGATGGCAGACTATGAAGGCAACTGGATATCTTGCCAAACCGGGTCATAAGGTCTGACTGTGTGTAACACCAACCTGGGATAATAAACATGGATATGGCAGATTGTATAAATCCATAGATAAAAATCAAGGTATTTGAAAATAGACTACCTATTGTCAACCATAGGATGGTTTTTTGACCAGATGAAAAATGAATGGGATGGTTAGGATTTTTTTGTATCCAATCTACAACAAGGGGAGAGAATTTATATCCCAACCAGAAGCCAGGCATGAGAAAAAATGCTGTAATCAGTTGATTGATCAATTTAATTTTCCCTCCAGAAAAATTATAGCATTGTAAAAAAAAAAGCAAACCACATTTCAAACCAAAAAATTATGTGATGTATTTGGTAAAAAGTTATC
The DNA here is from genome assembly GCA_002840735.1 of Chloroflexi bacterium HGW-Chloroflexi-2. Taxonomy (GTDB): domain Bacteria; phylum Chloroflexota; class Anaerolineae; order Anaerolineales; family Anaerolineaceae; genus UBA6170. The sequence goes on along the minus strand of PHBY01000021.1, from coordinate 22,180 downwards.
ATTGGGTAATAAAGCCAAATGCAGGTCTGAAGTAATGTACAATTACTCCAGACCTTTAATTATTAAGGAATGCACATGAAACTCAACCCGAAATTGACCCCTGTGGAAATCTACACCGATGGTGCCTGCACCGGCAATCCCGGGCCAGGAGGGTATGGGGTCATCATTGTGCAGGACGGCAAACGCAGGGAGCTCTCGCAGGGCTATCGCCTGACCACCAACAACCGCATGGAGTTGCTAGCGGCCATCATGGGGCTCAAAGCCATTCCACCCGGTTCACATGTGCGCTTATTCACGGATTCGAAATATCTCTCGGATGCGATTAATCTGGGTTGGGTGGATATCTGGCGGGCGAAAAACTGGAAAAAAACCAGCAAAGGCAAGGTGCTCAACCCGGATTTGTGGAAAGAACTGGTGGCGTTAATGGATGAGTACGATGTGGAATTGATCTGGGTGCGAGGACATGCCGGACACCCCGAGAACGAGCGCTGCGACCAGCTCGCGGTTCAGGCCGCCCAGGGACGCCACTTATTAACCGACCATGGCTACGAAATCAGCCAGGCGGACAACCAGCAACAACCGGGTTTGTTCTAACCGGCTTTGACCACCTGCTTGAGCAAGGTGTTGATCTGCATAATCTCATCCGCATTGACGGTGTGCCCCATCCCGGAATAGATGCGTAGACGCACATCCGTCTGCATGCTCTCGAACAGGCTGGCGGTCTCTTCCACGCGCGAAAGCGGGATGTGCTGATCGATATCGCTGCAGCCAATGAAGACCGGCATACCCTCCAGGTTGGCGTCCGTGCTGCGCTGCATGGTTTGTGGGCCAATCCAGCCGCCACTCAGCACAATTAACCCGCTATAGCGGCGCGGATTGCGGATCACATACTCGCTGGCCAGGCAGGCACCTTGCGAGAACCCCGCCAGGACGATCTGATCCAGGCGTTTGCCGGAGGTCAGCAGGCGCTTGATCAGGGTATCCACCCGCTCCAGGGCGAAGGTGAGATCCGGCTCGTTGCGCTCAAGCGGGGAGAGGAAGCTGTACGGGTACCAGCGGTATTGATCTGCCTGGGGCGCAAGGAAATGTGTCTCGGGGGCATCGAATTCGGCCGCCAGCGAGAGGATCGACTCGGCACTGGCACCGCGACCATGCAGCATGATCATCACCTGCTGGGCATCCTGGAAGGGCGCTCCCAGACTGAGTACCGGTTGTGAAAGGTGTGGGTTGGGGATTGTGCTCATGCATTCTCCTCCTGCGGTAAGCTGCGTCGAATGGGAGGTAAGTGGGCTTCGATCTCATCCCGACGCGTTTCATACCAGGGTGGCAGCACCAGTTGGGAACCCAGTTCAGATGCCGATTCATTTACGGTGAAACCGGGTTGATCGGTGGCAATTTCGAACAGCACGCCGCCAGGGGTGCGGAAGTAAACCGAGCGGAAATACTGGCGGTCGATCACCTGCGTGGCGTGGATGCCTATCTTGCGCACCTGCTGCTGGATCTCCTGCTGGTGTTCACCCGAGGAGGTGCGGAAGGCGATGTGATGGATGGAGCTGGCGCCAAAGACTCCCCGCCCGCTGTTGGGCTTGTGTACCAGGTCGACCACCTTGCCGGGTGCATCGCCAGGCACACGGAAGCGGTAACGATTGCCTTCCTGCCCGACCTGTTGATAGCCCAGGATCTCGCTCAGAATGCGGGTGGTGGACTCAATCTCGTCCAGCCACAAACTGACGCCATAAAAACCGTGCAACTCGTGCTCTTCTGGCACCGGGCTAACCGGCCAGGCTTCCACCGCGGGTAAATTTTCCTCAGCCACCAGTTCCATGTGCATCCCTTCCGGATCGTCGAAGGGGATTACGTCCTGACCGAAACGCGACTCAACCCGTGCGGGTGAGAATCCCATTTGCTTGAGGTGTGCGTTCCAGTAGCTGACCGAATGCTGCGGGATGCTGTAAGCCACGGCTTGCGTCTCCCCGCTGCCCACCTTGCCTGGAACGGTGTTTAACCAACCAAAGAAGGTCATGGCTGTGCCGGGGTCCCCGGTGTAATCGCCATAGTAGAGGTGATAAGCCCCCGGATCGTCGAAATTGACGGTAGTTTTCACCAGGCGCTGCCCGAGCACCTGCTGGTAAAAGTCGATATTGGTTTGTAAGTCTTTGGTGACGGCTGTGATGTGATGTAAACCGGTTGTTTTCATGTGTAGTCCTTTCCAATAAAATCGTTCGATATCGAAATAATAGCAGAGTGGGGAGAGATGGACAATGGGGTTGTATAATGTTCGATGTCGAAAGAAATGGAGGGGTTAGGTGCTGGGTGTTAGGGGTTAGGGAGGGAGAAGGCTAAAGGCGAAAGAGGAAAGGGAGAAGTTGAAAGTTGAAAGCCGACAGTTGAATGGGGAGTTTTGAACTTTGATTTTGGTGATTTGACAATGGACTATGATATTTTTTATCACATTTTCCACCTGTACCCCCGGGTATCATGCCCTTTGCCTATCATGCCCATTGGGTATCATGACCATCACGCTCGTTATCAGATCGGATAGTATCCTATGAATCAATTCACAGGATATTGAATCAAAAATCCTTTAAAAGGATTCCCAACCTGTTTTGAACAGGTTTGAACTTTGGTAGCCGTGGATTTGAATCCACGGAATAATTTCTAATTCATCCCAATACTCTTTGAGCAAATCCTGACCCAAATCAAAAACTGTAAACCTATTCCAGGACGAGTCAAAGTGGAATGCGCCAGGTTAAGAGCGAATCCTGTAAATCCTGTCATCAAATGTTGAATATCAATAATCCTAACCCGGAAATTTTTCTGGTAAACCAAATACTCAAAATCCTGTAAACCCTAGTTCGGACTTTTTTGCTATTCTCCACCAGCGATAGGGTGCAACGCACTCCTGGTGGCACTTTAATTCGGGTTCTCGTAAGAGAAGGGTATTTCACGATAACCTCTAAGTGCGATGCACCAGGTAGTAGCTGACCCCTAGGCCTAAGGCTTGACCCCTCAATCCTCAAAAATAAAACTCAACCCTAAATCCAGTCTTTTGGCAAGAATCTTGCTATTACTACAGTATCAATAAATCACACGGAGATGCAACCCGATGGAATCAGTGTTTGACTTGCAAAACGTATCCAATAAAAAAATGATCGATATCACCAGCCTGGTGACGGTGGCGGCCGAGAATGTGTATGCCAATGTGGGACCGGGGTTTGAGATCCAAATTTACCAACGCGCCATGGGGCTGGAGTTAGATGCGTTAAAGATTCCCTATTCTTGCGATTTATGGATCGACCTGGTCTATCGCCAGCAGCGTATCGGGCATAAAAGGGTGGACTTTGTGGTCGATGATCTGATGATTCTGGTGCGGGCGCAATCCAACCTGGAGATTCAGGATGAGATTCAGGCCAGCACTTACCTGCGCAATACCGGTTGCAAGGCAGTGCTGCTGGTTAACTTTGGCGCGGACCAGTTCGAGTTCCGGCACATTCAGCCAGGCGCATATCTAAATTATTAATCCCAGTGGAACAGGTGGCTGTTGTGTTTCAGCCATTTGCGTTTTTCAGCATAATCCGGCAGGATAGAACCCACCAATCCCCAGAATTGCGGGCTGTGATTGTGGTGGATGGTGTGTGCCAGCTCGTGGATGACGACATAATCGATAATCTCGGGTGGCGACATGATCAAACGCCAGGTGAAACTGAGGGTGCCGCGCGCGCTGCAGGATCCCCAACGGGTACGGGCGCTGCTGACGCGGATCTTCTGATAGTGGAAATTATACAGGCGAGCATAATGGACCACACGTTCATTCAGGTAAAGGCGCGCCTGATCGCGGTACCACTTTTCGAATTGCTTTTTGGCCTGTGGCAGAGCATTCTCATCCAGCGAGAAGCCTAATTGAAATTGAAAGACTGGGCGTTGCGACTTGACAACTTTTATCGGGTATTGTTTTCCCAGATACCAGAACAGTTCCCCGCTGGCAAAACTTCGTTTGGGAAAGAATTTGCGCCGCGCAACCTGCGATTGGCGGGATTTCTCAATCCAGTCAGCTTTGCTGATTACAAAGGCATCGATAATCTTCTGGCTGACCCGCAACGGAGCGCGCACCACCAGGCGACCATCCGGCTGCACCACCAGGGCAATGGTCTTGCGGCGACTGCGCACCACCTCGTCAATCTTGATTGCACCCATGCAGGCGATTGTATCATAGGATGAAAGTAATGTCTCAATTTTGAAATCATCCCTCAATTTTGAATAATGGTTTTATAAGAATGCCATTGGTTCAATCCATTTACATTAAAAAATTGGGTATGGGAGAGGATAAAGTATGTTTACTATCGCAGATTTTGAACCCTGGTGGTGGTTTGGTTTCGCGTTATTGATTGGTGCTCTGATCGGGTTGGAGCGTGAATATTATCAATAAAAAGAGGATTCCCCCGATTTTGCTGGGATTCGCACATTTTCTTTAATTGCTTTGTTGGGTGCAGTCACGGCTTATCTGATCGATGACTTTGGTGTCATCCTGATGGCTCTGGGGGGGGTGATTCTGATGTCGACGGTCAGTTATTTCAGTGCAATCTTTTTAGAAATCCAACAAACACGTACTTCTGTTATACAAATGCTACCGTTTGCGGGTCTTTATTGGTTTAATAGAATCACATACAAAAAAATACAGGTAATTACCTGATGGATTTTATTGGTAAATGAGGTAAATGATGAAAGAAATAGATAGATCTGAAATAACGCCGAAATGGTTATATATGAACCGCAGGCAGTTTTTATCAAAAGTATCATTGGTCGGAGGGGCTGCAGTTTTGGCAGCCTGTGCCCCCGGTGTGATTCCCACTGCCGAAGAAGAAAAGATTATCCTGTCTGATATGCTGACGGATATCGAATCCATCAGGACCTACAATAATTACTATGAATTCTCACTCAGTAAAGATCGCGTGCATGTCGTTTCAAAAGATTTCAAAACCGATCCCTGGAATGTGGAAGTTTATGGATTGGTGGAAAACCCCACCACCTTCAGCATGCAGGACATCCTGGAGCAATTCACGCAGGAAGAACGCATCTACCGCCTGCGTTGTGTGGAAGGTTGGTCGATGGTGATTCCGTGGGTGGGATTCCCGTTGTCCAAATTGCTGGATGTGGTCAAACCGACGGCTGAAGCGAAGTTTGTGCGCTTTCAGACTTTGGCAGATTTTGATCAGATGCCAGGACTGGAAGCGAATTTCCCGTGGCCGTATCAGGAAGGCTTGCGTTTGGATGAAGCCATGAATGATCTTACCATCCTGGCAACCGGAATCTATGATGAACCGCTTTCACCATCCAATGGCGCGCCGATCCGCCTGGTGGTGCCGTGGAAATATGGGTTCAAGAGCGGAAAATCACTGATCAGGATCGAACTGGTCTCAGAAATGCCGGATACCTTCTGGAACCTGATAGCCCCGCGCGAATACGGCTTCTACTCCAATGTCAACCCGGATGTTGCCCATCCGCGCTGGTCGCAGGCCACCGAACGGCGCATTGGCGAACTGCAACGCCGCCCGACCCTGCTGTTCAATGGATATGAGGAAGAAGTAGCGTATCTGTATGAGGGAATGAGTTTGCGGGCGAATTATTAGGTAGCTATTTAGCTATTGAGCTGTTCAGCTATTGAGCTATTTAGATAATGCCGTGGTGCATTGCACCTGAGGCTTCAATTCTAGCTGCAACTCACTTTTGTGTTCTTGGACAGCGAGTATAGAGTGAGATAAATCGGGGTTTTCGTTAACGTTAATTGCAGCGCAAAAGGGGATGCAATGGTTGGGGAATTGGCAGCGAGAAAATTCTTTTTTGGAGGGTGAGGTGGTAGTAGGTGCAAACAATTATTTATAAATTGAATTTTTACCATTATTAATGGATAATATGAATATATTTCGACCAGGGAAGGAATTATGTCTGATAAAAACGCCTTACATGTCCCGCATGTGGTGCTAAACTAATAGCATCAAATTACTCCACCTTATTCATTTGTGCTTTTTGTGGAAAAAAATTTTCTGATAGACGAAGCGGTAGTATTGCTGTGAAAAAGTCAGTAGAGAAAAAATATAGAAAGATCAACAATGGTGTTGAAAAAAGAGGAGTTGAGTTAGACAATAGATAAATTAATGAAGAAATTAGAGAATTAGAAGCCAATAAGCGTATTTATTAACCCAGTTAAATTCTATACGATTTATTTATTGCAATTTTCTTGGCATTTGTAAGCTTTAATTTCTCCAACAAACCATTGGTGTGAACCCGTGTAATTGACTTTGTGGACGACGACACACTCCAGGTCCAGAGAAATGATATGAAAAGCAGCAGCAGTCATTATATTGTGCCCACTGTTACCAATACGTCTGGAAATGAGGGCAATGCCCAGATTCTTTGATGAGTATTTCTTCGATTCTCTTCATTAGATCAAGAAATTTATAGATTGACAGGGGCATAGACAGCTAAGCGTATTATTACGAATATTGTGTTGCTATAGAAAATGACGATGGGAATGGGATGAAGTCGCTCCAGCCATTATACAAATTTTGTTTTGAAAAATAAAGCAATATCAATAAAATCTATTTCATGATGGTTTCTGTGATTATTTCACTTTTCTTTCCATTCAATCATATATAATCATCAAAGTGGTAGAGGTGAGGTCGATGAATTTACATTTTTCTGAACATGATATGCAGCGCGTCAAGCAGGATTGGATGGCTTGGTGGGCAGGGACGCTCGAGCATCCCTTTTTTGGAGTTGAGGCGATTGATAATGCGCTTACTGGAACACCGTTTTATTACAATGAAATCACCCCGATGGAGAGCGAAGAGCTCAGTGTGGACCAGATTTTGGACGGTATTGAGCAGTTCGGCATGGGCATCCACTGGTTTGGTGGCGCTTATCCAAAATTCTGGACCAATTACGGTCCAGGGGTGATGGCGGCATTTTTAGGATCAGAACTGCACATCCATCCGGATACAGTCTGGTTTGATCCATTGGGAGTGGAAGAGCTGGAGCAAATCCAGCCACGTTTCGACCCACAGAACCAGTGGTGGCAACGCGTTCAAAAGCTGACGACTCTGGCAACCCGGCGTTGGCAGGGCACGGCGATGGTGGGGCTGACCGATCTGGGTGGTAATCTTGACATTCTGGCTTCCTTGCGCAGCAGCGAGAAATTGCTCCTGGATCTGAATGACTCGCCGGATGAAGTACTGCGCATCACGGCTGAGATCACCCGCCTGTGGATGCAGTATTATGATCAGCTCTATACCCTGACCGATGGGGCCACCCATGGCAGCTGTGGCTGGAGCCCAATGTGGGCACCTGGAAAATTCTACATGCTGCAGTCCGACTTCTCCTATATGATCTCCCCGCGCATGTTCAAGCGCTTTGTGATGCCGGATCTGACCGCCTGCTGTGATTTTCTGGACTTCGCCTTTTACCATATGGATGGGGTAGGTCAACTCAATCATCTCGATCAACTTCTTTCGATCCCAAATCTGCGTGGCATCCAGTGGATTCCAGGTGCCGGGCAACCTGAGCCGGAAGAATGGCTGGATGTGTTGAAGAAGATACGAGAGGCTGGCAAGCTGTGCCAGGTGTACGTCACCCGCGCCGGGATGGAGAAGATCATTTCAGCGTTGGGGTGGCAGGGTTTTTATTTCCACATCAATGAGGATGTCATGCTGACTGCCAGCCAGGCGAGGGAATTGTATAAAGAGTATGGGTAATAGAAAAGGGAGAATGTCCATTCTCCCTATCCCATTGATTATCTTGTGGTTATTAATTTGTTGGTTCTGGAACAAATGTCGGTGATTCCAGGTAGCGCAGTAAATCTGAGCTGGGTGGCAATATGATGGTGGAATCTTCACCCAATATCAACTCATAGACCTGTAGACGTCGCACAAGGCTATAGAACTCAATATTTTGCCCAAATGCCTGTGCAGTCACCAGTGCAGCCTGTGCATCGCCTTCGCCACGCAGTACCTGGCTTTTGGAATACGCTTCTGCCAGGATGATCTCGCGTGATTTTTCAGCTTCCGCACGTATTTCTCGTGCCTGTTCTTCTCCTTCTGCACGATACCGTTTGGCTATTCGCTCACGTTCAGCTTCCATTCGAGCGAAGACGCTGGCCTGTACCTCGGTTGGCAGGTCAACCCGCAATATGCGCACATCCAGCAGTGTGATGCCAAATGAGGTAGCAGCATCCTGTGCTCCATCCGTGACAGTGGTCATAATTGACTCGCGACTCTCGCGGATGACATCAATAAAATTGTGTTTGGCGATCTCTTCTCTCAAGCGACCAGCAATGACCTGATCCAATCTGGCTTTTGCTCCCGCTTCGCTTTGCACGGTACGGTAAAACAACAATGGATCCGTGATCTGCCAGCGAGAGACATGATCAACCAGCAGACGTTTTTTGTCCAGAGTCAAATACTCTGCACTTAAAGGTTCTGTCCCCAAAACGCGTTTTTCCAGAAGGACTACATTCTGGACAAAAGGCAATTTGAAGTATAAACCTGGATCACGCACCTCGCGCATAGGTTCACCAAACTGAAACACCAAACCCTGCTGCCCTTCGTTAATCAAATATGCTGAGTTAACTGCTACAACGACTAAGAGCAGTAATATTCCGATAATAATGGTTTTTTTCATATTTATTCTCCTTTACACACAGAATACCTGTCCATTAAGGGACCGGGGTTGGTTCTGTTGGTTCGATTAATTGGCTGGGTTCGATGACTGGTTCGACGGTTGTTGTATTCATGTCAGTCAGGGGTAAGAAAGGCAAAACACCACTTTGCCCGGTTTCCAACACGAAGAGCGTTGCGTCTGCCAGGACGCGTTCGATGCTTTCGAGATATAACCGTTCACGCATCACCTCCGGAGCTTTTAGATATTCAGCCAACAAAGCCAGAAAACGGGCTGCATCGCCTTCGGCTCGGATCAACCGTTGTTCACGGTAGGCTTCTGCTTCCAGCACCATCTGGGCTGCTTCTCCACGAGCTTCTGGAACCACCTGCTCGGCGTATCCCTCAGATTCTTTTACCAACCGTTCGCGGTCTTCAAAAGCACGAACCACATCATGAAACGCGTCACGCACTTCAGCAGGTGGGTCTACGGCTAGTAGTCGGGCTTCCGTAACTAACAAACCTGTCTGATACTGGTCGAGCAGGTTCTGCAACAGGGTTTTCACCTGAGCTTGTGCTTCTACACGCCCCTCCGTCATCGTGAAGTCAATCGTGTTTTGGCCCACTGTTGATCGCAAAGCAATCTCTGCCGAGGACTTTAGCACGGTCTCAGCATCACGTACATGAAATAGAAACAGCACCGGATCGGATACCAGATATTGAATGAAGAGTTGAACGACGACCATATTCTCGTCACCGGTAAGCATTTGTGCCTCTTCCAGCATCACTCTTTGGTCATTGCCCTCAGAACGATAACCAATCTCAGCCGTACGAACCCGGGCAACATCTACCACATAGTTGGATTGGATCGGCGCCGGGAAACGGTAATGTAATCCAGGCTCACTTTGGCTGGTGTACTTGCCAAATGTAAGTACAATACCGCGCTCACCTGGACCAACCATGTAAATTCCAGAGAGCAGCCAAAGAATCACCACTCCGATCACAAGGATCCAAAGTAGTCGAGGTGACCGTAAAAACCTGGCGAGTTGATCCGGATTGAACAAAGGATTTCCTCCAGGTTCGATCGGTTTGTTTTGTCTTATCATTGTTTTCTCCTATTGTTACTAATTTTTTGAACATGCTTTGATAGATATGCAGATCATAATGACCTGCGAAATTAATAAAACGAAGGGTGGGTTGCTTTTTATGTCAGACAAATGAAGTTGGATTATTTGCCTGATGAAAATTCATATTTTTTCCTGTTCAACGTTGCATTCACATTTTTTGTGAATAATGATCAGAATGTGAATGCATGTCCGATGGAATTCAATTGTTTATCTATAACAAAAAGTTCCAAACGGTTAATAAAAGGAGGGACGACAATCGCCACAAGTGGTATCTGTTGTACCAGGACAATCCAGTACTTGTTTGCGAAAGGTTAGATCGATACCTAATGCCGGTCGGAACAAAATTTGAAAGTCTTGAAAAAAGGGATCGGTAAAAGTGGGACGAAGGAAACGTCCTCACTTCTTCATGACTTTGACCAGAATTTCAGGCCTGAGATTTACATCCCAGGTCGATCATGGTGAACCAGATAATTTATTAATATCCCGTACTAAGTATAGCAGAGTTGTGTAGACCATGCAATGTTAAAACCTTGACATGTTAAAACCTTGTATTAAGACACTTCTGAATGGTCATAGTGATCATGCTTGCGAAAGGTTCCTTCTCAATGATTTTTCACGATCACAGCAAAGCATATAATTAACTCATGTACATCAAAGAAATTCACGCGAAAGCGATTCTTTCGAAATCAAAAATCTTTCCGTATGTGATCAATCCTTATGTCGGCTGCCAGCATAACTGCACCTATTGTTATGCACGTTTCATGAAACGCTTTACGGGGCATTCTGAACCCTGGGGACAGTTCGCGGATGTGAAGATTAACGCGATCGAGTTGCTGCGGCATGAAATAACAAGGAAAGAACAGAGTAGAGTCTGGGTGAGCGGGGTGTGCGATCCTTATCAGCCATTGGAGCGCAAATATCAACTGACGCGTGGCTGTCTGCAGATTCTGGTAGAGCATAATTGGCCGGTCACCGTGCAAACACGCTCCCCACTGGTGTTGCGCGATATGGATATTCTGCAAAGAGGAGAGTCCTTCGAGGTTGGGATGAGTATCACCACAGCAGATGACAATGTTCGATATTTGTTTGAGCCATCGGCTCCACCCATCCCGGAGCGTATTCGTACACTGGATGAACTGCATCAAGCCGGTATTCGCACCTTTGCGATGGTTGCGCCATTGCTGCCCGGCTGTGAAGATCTGCCGGACTTGCTGGCAGGCAAGGTGGATTTCGTGATCCTGGATCGCATGAATTATCATCACTCCGATTGGGTGTACCGCAAGTATGGGCTGGAAGACAAGAATACTGATGAATTTTTTGACCTGGTGCAACAATCATTACGGCTGGCGTTTGAAGGACTCGGAATTGAGTGTCAGGTATAAACCGTTTTTTGATGTAGCCATGATGACTAATGCAAAAAACGCACAAAACATAGGTAATCCCGTGCTATATGGCGAGCACCCATTTCTGTGCCATCCCATTCATATCCCAGAATCGAAAACAACACACCTGTGATCTTGCCATAACGCTGGTGATAACGCGCCATGATCTCCGAGCCGTCTTCGGGGCTGATCATTTCAATGTTGACTGGAAATTTGTGTTTTCCCAGCTGGATGGTGGTAGTTTGCATGTGTTGGAGATTTTGATACCATTGGGTGCGGCTGCCATAGCCAGCCACCACAATCACATTACCAGTATCCTTCTAAATCTCAACCACTTCCACCACGGTCTGGTAATGTTTACCGGATTTGCGACCAACATGATGGAATAGAACAAAACGCTTATCAAACATCCAACCCAGTCCCCATGCATATAGATAAACCGGAAAGCGATATAAGCTTTGCAAGAAGCGACCGGGCGGGTAATTTCCCTGTTTCTTTGTGGTCATTGGTCATCTGCCACAAGCATTTGATTCTGGATCACCTCTGCAAGACGTCCGGGTTCATCACTGCCGATGCGAAAACGCTCATTATTTTTGAAAATCAGCTCCACACCACCCAGGCCAGAGACATTGAACATCCAACCATGCGGGGCAGGCCTGATCCCCCAGCCGTAGTACAATGGGGTGCGCACGACATTCACCTGTTGGATATCTGAAAGGAAAATTTTCTTGTGGATGACGCCAAATCCAAAGTAAACCAGAATATGATCGTTTTTTACTTCGACGGTGAGTGACCAGAATAATAGCAGGCTACAAAAGATCAGCAGAGATACCACTAAAGTGATGAGCTTAGCCGGTCCGGGAGGGGTTCTGAATAGTATAAGCAGCATCATGATAAGACCTGCCCCCAACCCGTTGACCATGAATGTGCCAAATTGTCTGTGTTTATAGGTTAGTATGATGATTCCTTTGACGGGATCTGATTTTATTATATACCTTGAAAATGTATGGGTGATTAAAATGATTTTCTGTGTTAATCTCAAAGTGCATGGTACCGTATTTCCACAGGTAGGGATGAAGGATCGGATAACGAAATGATAGGTGAAAATTAGAGACTATTATCCGATCCTTCATCCCTACAGATTAATTAACAAACACCCCATCATTGTCATCCATAAAGCGTTCGATTCATTAACCCGTGTTCTGCTATTATAAAAAAGGATGCATCAGCGATGCACCCTTATAAGACGATTCGTAAGGATTGTTGTGGTTATTTAACCGCCCCCACCACCTCCACCACCGCCGCCGCCGTTGCCACCGCCATTACCACCACCGTTTCCTCCACCGTTGCCACCACTCCCACCATTGTCACCACCGCTGCTGTCGTTGCCATCACCATTCTCATTGCCACCCTGGTTATCACCGCTGTTTTGCTCATTGTGGGAGTTCTGGCCGCCATCTTCTTTATCTTCGTCAAGGTTGGTCATGTACATCCATTGGTACATGGCTTGTTCTCCACTGACCTCCTGATCAACCGATTCGTCGGTGGCTAGATAAAGCGTCTGAAATTGATCTTCCAGCTCGGCTTTGCTATTCTTCTTTTGATAATTCACCATATAATTGAGTTCACTGGCTAATTTATCCGGCTCTTCAATACCGGCACCTACGAATTTCATCTGGTTTTGCAGGGTGTTTTTGAAGAGATTCATGATCGGTTCACCCGTTTGTTCTCCCTTATTTGCCCGCATGGTTTGTTGTTGTAACATTTGCTGAACCATCAATAAATTTCCAGTGGGGTCACCCGATTGGAGCGCGAATTGTAAAGCAGTACAAAGTTGCATATGCCATTCAAAGAACAATGGTTCGGGAACCATTTCACCGCTTTCAATCAGAGTTTGGATTTCTAAAAATCGTTGGTTGGCATGCTTTAATGCAATTTGGAATTGAGTTTCAGGTTTGGTTGCCAGTCCTAATTCGATATCCTCCACCAGCCCTTTCACCGGGTAAAGCACATCGCCGGGTAAGCTGGTTTGCGCCGCTACGGTGGATATTCCACCCCCCAACAACAACATAAGGATTGTTGCGATTGTCAAAATTTTCATTGGATCTCTCTTTCTTAATGCTTTATAAGTATGGGATTGATTTTGATTGGGATGTCACCAACGATTGCTGGTGTCGACTTATCCTTTAAGACGCCTGTGCTCAACGATCGATACGCAAAACGGTTGGGAACGGAGTTAACAAAAATGAAAGGTGGAAAAAAAGTTTAAAGTCTAAAGTCTAAAGGGAAAAGAAGGCTCAAACCTAAAGGCTAAAGGCAAAAAAGGAAAAATCCCTCCCGAGATGAATCTTGGAGGGATGGAGATCTTTAGTATTTGTAATTATTGTATAATGCGTGTTCAGGATTCCGGTTCCACAAAGAAATCGAAGCCAGCATTTTTGAAGGATTCGATCAATTCGGCGTTCATCTGTACCATGAGGTGGGTTGGGTAACGAAATTGAAAGAGAAATTGTGCATCGTTGCGGATTTCCATTTTCTTCATTTGATCCACAGCCCATTCAGTCCAGCCTTCGCCACTTTGCTTATCGGCTTCGACGGCTTCAATGAATGCTTTCTCCAGATATTCTTCTGCCTTTATGTTGAAATTGCCATATTTTTGATGGAAAGCCTGCTGGATCTCATCATCACTGCGCGATTGGTACTGTTCGTGATGCACAATCACTTCTGGTTGTAGCTTTGAAATGGTGCGGGGAATTGATTTGGGGTACCCCAAAGAAAGAATCATCAGGGGTAATACGAAATCTGGGATCGCATATCGTTCCCGTGCTTCGTCCATCTGGGATTGGATCGTGCCCACGTAAACCGAGCCCAAGCCCAGGCTCTCCGCCAGCAAAACCACCGACTGGGCAGCGCACATTACGTCCGCATAGGAAATCAAAAAGTGAGCGAGAGCCTGTTCACCTTTGAACTCAGTTCCATTCAAGGCAGCCCAACGTTTGACACGGTTGAAATCCAGGCAGAAGATCATCGATAACGGGGCATTCTTGACCCAGGGTTGGTTGCCTACCATCTCAGAAAGGATCGTCCGGTTCTCCTTTTCCTGGATCAGGATAATGGAGACAGGTTGGATGTTTCCACCGGAGGGGGCGTTGTTGGCGGCATCCAGAAGTTGATTAATGATCTCCGCAGGAATGGTTTGATCTTTAAAATTGCGCACCGAGCGGCGATTCATCATGATTTCGTACAGGTTCATTGGTTTGCCTCCAATAAGATTTTTTTCAGTGTTTTTGCCAGCCATTGTTCATATTGTTCACCGGACCAACCGCGATCGACAGTCAATAAGTTGTAGAGTTCAGCACTGGTAATGGCCCAAACAGTTTCGACAGCTTCAGCCGGTGTGAGATCTTCTTGCAAGGTGATATTTGTAGATAGATATTGGATAAACTTTTCCATGCCATGGTACCGGCTCTTGAGAATTTGTTGCAGTATATCAGAAATCTCTGGCTCTGTTTTGGCTGCGATACGCATAATTTCAAAGATGGGGGCCATGCGGCTCATAATCTCAAAAATGTCATGCGAAAAGATTTCAATCTGGCGATGTGGGTTTTTTTCTTGCATTACCGACAATGGACCAGCTCTTTGCAAAAGGGGGATAGGTTGATCATCACCAACAACTGACACATCAATTAACTTTGATAAAATTTCGCGTTTATTACCAAAGGCAGCATAAACTGTCTCAGCGGCCACACCTGCTTCCTGTGCAATTGCCTCTATAGTTGCACCGGTATAACCACGTTCGGAAAACAACTTGCGAGCTGCCTCCACAATCAGCAATCGGGTTTGATCGGCCTGCATTCGCCGGCGTTTGGAATTATAAGGTCGTTTATTATAAGACTCTTTTTTATTCATACTTGACAAAGTTTGTCCAATTTGTTATATTCATTACAGCAATACTGTATCTAATATAGCATTACTGTTATTAATAAGTTTATATTCAAATTTGGTGATTGTCAATCACGATTCATCGCCAATCCTAAAGGAGATCTGGAAAATGGAACCAAAAAGAGATCATGCATCAGTTGTTGTTAACCCAATTGTGGTTTATATTGGGCTGGCTGGCGTTGCCATCTTACTTCAAGTAGTTCTGCCGCTTTCTTTCATGCCTGTCATTCTTGCCAGGATTTTAGGTGTTATTCTGATTGTTCTGAATTTTGTTTTTGGAATCCCTGCTATTCGTGGTATGCTTCAAGCGAAGACATCTCCAATTCCACAGCGACCTTCAACCACTTTGATTCTATCCGGAGTTTATCAGCGCACAAGAAATCCGATGTATGTTGGACTAACAATGGTTTTTGCAGGTGCACTAATCTTAAATCAAAACATGTGGGGATTACTGTTTGTTCCGTTGCTGGTATGGCTGATTACTATCTGGGTGATCATTCCAGAGGAGACCTACCTGGAAGAAAAGTTTGGTTTGGAATATGCAAAATACAAGTCCAGTGTTCGTCGATGGATTTAATGCTGGTTAGCTGTTCAATTCTCCTCGATCAGCGTTTGGATCTTACAAACCGTCTTCCAATTGCGATCGGTCATGGGAACACCCAGCAGTTTTTCACAGCTGGCCGCTAACTTTGACCTACCAACCCCTTCAGGAGCGTACAGGTAAAAGACTCTGCCGGTCAGGTGATATTTTTCGCTCTCATGTTTGAGTTTCTCAAGCCCTTCCAAATTGGGTTTTTCAGGTGGACGAGCCAGAAACCCAAGGTGCAGAGAACTCGGGTTGGATACTGCTTCGGGAAAAGGGTTTTCTGTAATGGCTTTTTCGAATTCAACTCGAGAGAGTATCAGCACAAGTGGGGTAAATCCAAAGCGTTGTTGGATGGCCTGGCTGACCTGTTCTGAAATCTGGGTGGGCTCCTGGAGAGATAGGAATACAGCATTCCCGCTCTGGATATAGGTCTTAATTTGCTTTGCCCCCAGCCCTTCCAGCAGGTTGATCAGGTCCTTCATTTTGAGAATATTTTTACCACCGACATTGATGCCGCGAAAGAGGGCAACGTAAGTATTCAAGAAATGTCCTTATTTTTTCTGCGCTTTCCAGACACCGCTACAATCATTTTCTTCAAAGGATCCTTTGATGGTTTTTTCTGAAACAGTTCCGTACCAAAAGTTTGTTTGCAATTGAATGCTGATCTTATTATCCTGGAGTACCCATTTTCCCTCCGCAGAGGTTGTTTCACCAGGACCTGATAATGTGATGGTAACAGTCCCATTTGCCCGAAAATTCATGCTCATATTCCAGGCAGGATTGTCATCACACATCCATTGAGCGGTACCTGTCCAGGTTCCGGGTATCATATCCAAAGCGGTGTTTGTGGCGGTTGGCGTTACATTTACTGTTTCTGTGCTTGTTTGAACTTCTTCTTGCTGTAAAGTTGCTTGAGCAGTAAGCGTCGCAATGTGATCAGGATTATTTCCAAACTCATTGGCAGCTGGAATATCGCCTAATATACAAGCTAAATGTGTCAATGACAATAGGAAAATGATGGACACAAATACTGGATTTCGATTCTTTTTAATCATTGTTGGTTCCCTATTGATAATTATCGTTTTTTAAATCAGGGATTTTTAGGACAGATCAGTTATAGGTGCGGATTTTGAGGAAAATCACCTATTGATGTAGAGTATAGTCAAATTTGATTATTATTACAATTCGGGACGAGATTGGATTACCGAAAAAGATTTAGCCGTGATAAACGGAAAATCCAGGGATACAGAGTACAAAATGCCGGGTTGAACGGGAAAATTTTGGTATTCTGAATCCTGATGAAATAGATTTGGTGTTGTCGGGGATAATCTGGCCGATTAGAATTAATTGGTTGGAAAGCAGAATAAAGGGTACAATCGAAGGTTATGGTCTTGTTAGGTTCTGACACAATTTTCGATTTGTCGATGTTCAAACAAACCAGGAAAAAAAAGAAGTGACAGTATGTATTTTATTTTGACTCTCATCACCGAATCCGTATTACCTTATCTTGCCATGGGATTAACAACTCTGCTGGAAGACCTCTTAAGCAATCTGGCAGCTGGCATTACCATTTCCGAGGTGTATTTGCGTCCGATACTGGTTTTTGTTGCTCTAGTTGCTGGTAACTTAACGGCTGATATAGCCTGGTATAACCTGGGGCGTTATTTCCAATTGGACAGAATCAAACGACTGGCACATAGATTGAAACTGGACTTACAATTAATTGATGACATCTCGCTTGAAATCCAGCAACACGCTCCACGTTTCCTCTTTATGGCAAAATTCACTGTGGGATTAATGGTCCCATCTCTGATCGCTACGGGATTGAATAAGGTGCCCGTACGACGCTGGATAGGCATGCTGGTGTTGGCTGAATTGATAAGGTCCAGTATGTTTGTTACGCTATTATTTCTCTATGCATCCGCCATTGGAAAAGCTTCCAGAGAAATGCAGTCGATTTTTCTGACAGTCACGGCTTTTGTCGTCATATCAGGTATGATCTGGTTGAAAAGGCGTAAACGAAAAAAGTTTGAGGATAATTAGCCGCAATCAGAAAAAAATAGTTTGATCTTCTGATCGTATCCCATAGAATTTTTGGTGCTATCGAAAAATATGCGTGAACCAATTGATTCCGTAAACCACGCATTAAATGCCATGGCACATCCTGATACAAATATTGGACCTCATCTGGAATTGCGGAGACAGCTTCTGTCAATAATGATAAAATTAAGTTCAACCGCACGAATAGTTTTTGTATCGGATACGAATTCCTGGAATGTCATCTCATTTATAAATGATTTTATTTCATGAATTGCGTCTATAATATCCTGGATTCTCACAACCCATTTACGAGGAGACATAATAACAATCCTTCAGAACATTCTCGCGAATTCTATATTTCAGACTATCCAATGTTCCCAAATCAACTTTACAACCCAATAATTCTTCTAATCGATTCTGTACTTCAATCAAACCAAATAATCCCATTGGGCGATTAAATTCAACCAGGATGTCTACGTCGCTTTCCGGTGTAGCTTCATCACGGGCAACCGAACCGAACAACGCCAGACTCTTTACCCCCATCTCCTGTAATTCTGTTTGATATTGATTTAAAATCTCAAGCACCTTTTTTCGTTTCATAACCAAATTATACAGGATTTTAGCCTTTGATAAATCCGTATCCCCCACCCCCGGGTGTCTGGATGCTGATGATGTCACCTGGTTGCAATTCCACGGTGCCTTTTTCCTTTAAGAGGATTGTATCTTCTCCCCTCGACAGGCTGTTTAAACCACTCTGTCCTGGGTCCCCACCAATCAGTCCATAAGGTTGGTGTTTGCGTCGTTCTGTCAACAAGGTCGCCTGGCAATTGACCAGCACCTGGAGATCGCGACGCAGACCATCACCGCCACGTTTGCGACCCAATCCACCAGATCCACGCCGGACTTCATAGCGCATTACTCGTAAAGGGTAGGCGTATTCCAGTGCTTCCACCGGGGTGTTGAGGGTGTTGGTCATGTGCGAATGCACGGCAGAAGCGCCATCCTGTTCGATGGTAGCGCCGGTACCGCCAGCAAGGGTCTCATAATAAGTAAAGGAACCGCTACCAGAAAGCAAGGGACCGCCGATGGTGATATTGTTCATGGTGCCCTGGCTGGCAGCCGGGATTTTTTCCGGGCAGGCCTGGGATAAAGCGCCTAGAAGCACATCCACGATGCGCTGGGAAGTTTCCACGTTTCCACCAGCCACTGCGGCAGGTGACTGGGCATTAACCACTGTTCCTTCCGGAGCAATCACTTCCACCGGCGCCAGGCAACCTGAGTTATTGGGTACATCCAGTTCCAGAAGACAGCGAAACACATAGTAGACTGCTGAAAGGGTGATGGCGTAGACAGCATTGATATTACCCTGTTGTTGCGGAGCAGAGCCACTAAAATCTACGGTGGCATGATCGCCCTGAATGGTGATCGCGACGCAAATGGGGACGGGTTGAGTGGTGATGCCGTCATCGTCCAGGGAATCGCTGAAGGAAAAGGTGCCATCCGGTAAGGATGTGATCAAATTACGGGTCATGCGTTCGGTATAAGCCAGCAACGCCTGCATGGAAGTGTAGATCTCCTCGCTGCCATAACGGCTGACCATTTCCAGCAGCCGTTCCGTGCCACGCTGGTTGGCTGCCAGCTGCGCCAGTAGATCCCCCAGGCGTTCTTCCGGAGTGCGCACATTCGCCAGTATCAAGTTCAGGATTGCCTGGTCGGTTTTCCCAGCGCGCACCAGTTTGACAGGTGGGATGATCAAACCCTCCTGAAAGAGTTCGCGCCCGACCGGCATGGATCCGGGTGTCATACCGCCTACATCCGCATGGTGGGCACGCGAAGCCACAAAACCGAGCAGAACAGGTGAATAATCACTCGAAAAGACCGGGGAGACGATGGTGATATCGGGCAAATGCGTGCCACCGCGGAAGGGATCGTTCAGAATGACGGCATCTCCAGGTTGTAATTGATTGGAGAATTGCTGGATGGCAGCCAGCACCGAGAGCGGCATGGATCCCAGGTGCACCGGGATGTGGGCTGCCTGCGCGATCATCTGCGCCTGTGCGTCAAATACCGCGCAGGAATAGTCCCTTCTTTCCTTAATATTGGGGGAGTAGCTGGACTTGCGCAGGACAGTGCCCATCTCCTCCGCAATGGAGGCAAATAAATGCTTGAAAATTTCCAGGCGAATGGGGTCATAGCTCATGTTCCTACCTCGATGATAATGTTGTTCAGCCCATCCACCCAGGCCTGGTCGGTTGGGCTCAACAGGATGGTGGTATCAGAACGCACCACCACAGCCGGACCCCGTAAGCGGTTGCCGGGTCGTAATTCTTCTGCCTGGTAGAAAGGTGTAGGAGTCGGAACATGATGGAAAATCACCGCGCGGGTATCCAGATAAGCTTGCTGCGGGTTGGGATCTCCCAGCTGCTGGCTGTGCAGAGGTGGTGGAGTGCTTTTCCCGATCGCACGTAAACGCAGGTTAACAATTTCAATGTTCGCTTCCGGTTTGGCATATCCATAGGTCGCCTGGTGTTGCTGATGGAAGACCTCCAGAAAGGTCGGGGCGAAGGGGATGTTTAGTTCATAGGACTGCCCACGGTAACGCATATCCAGGCTGGGCTCCAGATGAATATCCTTGGGGTCGGTTCCCTCCGCCAGCACATCGGTTGTGCCGCGTTGGGCTAATTCTGCCAGCAGATCTGATAATTTTTGGAAAGGTGTGTCACCGGGTAGCATCACTGTTTGGGAGTAATCTTTAATCACGTCCGCCACCAGCATGCCATACGCGGAAAGGGTGGACGCCACTGGAGGGACGAGCACTCTGGGAATCCCCAGTCCACGCGCCAGGTCAGCGGCGTGTAACCCGCCTGCGCCGCCAAAAGACAGCAGGCTAAAGACGCGGGGATCCCAACCGCGTTCCACGGAAATGACACGCAATGCGCGTTCCATGTGAGCGTTAGCCACCTGAATGATCCCCAATGCGACCCGGGTGGATTCCATGTTCAGATGTTTCCCAATTTTTTCGATGGCTTGCCAGGCGCGTTGCGCATCCAGCTGCATCTTGCCGCCCAGGAACAACTCGGAAGCCAGTCGTCCCAGCACCACATTGGCATCGGTGATGGTGGGGATATCGCCTTTGCCGTAGCAAGCGGGACCAGGATCAGCTCCGGTGCTTTCAGGGCCAACTCGCAATGCGCCACCGGGATCGACACGGGCGATGGAACCACCGCCAGCGCCGATGGTATGGATATCCAGCATGGGTAGGTGGATGGGATGACCACTGACCACGGCTTCGGTGGTGATCTGGCGAGTGCCATCGATCAGAGAGACGTCGGTGGAGGTGCCGCCCATGTCGAAGCCAATCAGGCGTAAGGCTCCGTCGGTGTTGATCGATTTTCCGATATATTCGCAACCGACCACACCACCAGCGGGGCCAGAAAGGATGCAACGAACGCCTGCCTGACGAGCCTCTGCGGGTTGGATAGCACCACCATTAGACTGCATCACACTCAGGTGCATGTCGGGTTCAAGTGCATTTTCCAAGTAGGTCAGGTATTTTCCCAGCACTGGAGAGACATAGGCATTCACCACGGTGGTGCTGCAGCGCTCGTACTCACGGAATTCGGGCAGGATCTCCGAGGAGACAGAGATAAAATAGCCCTCTGCGCGCAAGCTTTCGGCAATCATGGCTTCATGTTCAGGGTGCAGGAAGGAAAATAGCAGACAGATGGCCACGGCTTCCGCACCGGAGGCTTTGATATCGTTAATCAAAGTTTGTAATTGTGCAGGAACCAGCGCTTGTAGAACCTCGCCGGTATGCAGAACGCGCTCGTTCACCTCGAAGCGCAGGTCCGCGGGGACGAGGGGTTCTGGCAGACGAACTGTCAGATCATAGAGCGAAGGGCGGTTCTGGCGTCCGATCTGCAGGATATCCTTGAAGCCAACAGTGCTGACCAGGGCTGTTCGTGCACCTTTGTATTCAAGCAGAGCATTGGTAGCGACGGTAGAACCATGCACAATGATGGCATGTTTATCTGAGCGGTTGGAGAAAATCTGATCCAGACCGGTCAACACAGCCAGGGCAGGGTTACTGGGCGTGGAAAGGATCTTAAAGGTGTTGATTATTTGGGTGCTGGGGTCATAGACGACAAAGTCGGTGAAGGTACCGCCGATGTCGATGCCGATGCGCAGGGGGGAAGAAGCCATGGTTGAATTATATATTGGATTTTATAGGATTAAGGCTGAAGGCTGAAGAAAATAGCGTTTAAGCTATAAAGCTGTTGAGCTGTTGAGAGAATTCATGCTTTGAAAAGATTGGCTCTCGTCCCCGTGGATTCAAATCCACGGATAGGAAGAGTCCAAGAGGCTGTCCAAAAAGTAAAGCCAACCTCTTTACTTTTTTAAAAAAAGATGATTCAATTAAGGAATGAAAAGAAAAGAAACCCATCCAGTATTCAA
>PHBY01000020.1 GCA_002840735.1 Chloroflexi bacterium HGW-Chloroflexi-2 | reverse complement strand
TTGAATACTGGATGGGTTTCTTTTCTTTTCATTCCTTAATTGAATCATCTTTTTTTAAAAAAGTAAAGAGGTTGGCTTTACTTTTTGGACAGCCTCTTGATGTTGGCAGACGCAGGTTTTAACCTGTGGCGAAATTTGTGGCGTGCTGTGAGGCGTGATCGAATGCTCACCTGTGGTTAAAACCACAGGCTGATAGATTCAAATCTGTTCAAACAGGTTTTCCACACAACCGGATTCATCCGGTTTGATCCTGACAGACGCAGGTTTTAACCTGTGGCGAAATTTGTGGCGTGCTGTGAGGCGTGATCGAATGCTCACCTGTGGTTAAAACCACAGGCTGATAGATTCAAACCTGTTCAAACAGGTTTTTCACGTAACCGGATTGATCCGGTTTGATCCTGACAGACGCAGGTTTTAACCTGTGGCGTAATTCGTGGTGTAAATTGTAGCCTGATCCGTGGCATGATACGTGGCGTGTCCCATGATGCTCCCAATATTAAGCATGGTTTGTTTCTACAACCTCACCTGTGGTTAAAACCACAGGCTGATAGATTCAAATCTGTTCAAACAGGTTTTCCACACAACCGGATTGATCCGGTTTGATGCTGTCAGACGCAGGTTTTAACCTGTGGCGTAATTCGTGGTGTGTCCCATGATGCTCCCATTATTAAGCCTGGTTTGTTTCTACAACCTCACCTGTGGTTAAAACCACAGGCTGTCAGATTCAAATCTGTTCAAACAGGTTTTCCACACAACCGGATTCATCCGGTTTGATCCTGACAGACGCAGGTTTTAACCTGTGGCGACCTGTGGCGTGTTGCGGCATACTGCAGCGTGCTGTGACAATGTCTGTGTTTGAATATTAACTCTTGAACTTATCAACTCCCCATCGCATGCAGCTTATAGCGCATCTCAAACTCAGACCAGAAACGTTCATACGCCAGCTGATCCTGCATATCAAAGAACTGCTTGGTTTCACTTTTGAAGAACTCACGCACCTTTGCAGCCATTGCCAGAACCTGCTGTTGATAATCTTTAAAGGAAAGAATCACTTCTAAACCCGGGAAATCCTGTGAATGTTGCTCATCCGGTGAGTCCCAGCGTTTGAAAAGACTGAGATGCACCTGATCTTCCTGATGAATCACCTTCCAATTGACCCCAATCGGGCAACCCATCATTAACACAGTTCCGCAACCATGGAAAATAAGCTTCTCTGCCAGTGGTTGTTGTGGCGTGTGGTCGTGGTCCAGGGTGCGCAGCAAAGCCAGTGCACTCTCACTGATGCCATAGATCTCGCGCCCATCCAGAATGATCTGACCATCCACTTCCAGCCATAGCCGGCCATGCGAACATAAATCAAACTGGGGTGGTTCATTACCCAGCCAGGTTTGTTCAACAATTTCGATGCGGAATTTTTCGGAGGATGTCGGAAGCATGCTATTATTTAATCATAGAAACGCTAAAAAAACGAACGAAAACGGTGCCCAATCATACGGAGAGATCTGTTATTTGCGCGGAAGAAGCAGGAAAACTGCCACCGCCATCACGAACAACCCGGCTACTCGCTGCCATGTGATCGGAATGGGAGCCTGCCCGGAAAGACCGGTAGCATCCACAATCGTAGAGATCAGTAGCTGACCCAAAATAATCGCAGCCGTACCAGCCGTAACCCCGGTATAGCGCAACGAAAAAGAAACACCAATCACAATCAATACACCCAGTCCTCCCGAGAAAAGTAACATCCACACAGTGGGTTGTGGCAGATTGCGCCATTCGAGGTTATGCCAGATGATCGTGACCAGGATGAATACCAGAGCGAACAATCCACTTCCCAGATTGGTGAGGATGCCGGTGCGGATCGGACCAATGATATTTCCACCGCGGTTGCTAAGCGTCGCCTGGGTGGCGATAAAAATACCGGTAACCAGTGCTGTCAACGTTCCTATCAATAATGCGTTTTTCATGTCTTCTCCCATGCTTTGCGATGTTTTGGTGTCTGAATTGTAGGGTCGCGAGGTTGGATCGTCAAGTAAATCAGACTTATTCTTGAAGAAAATTACACAATATTTTATCCGATGGATAAAAAGGTATAGAATTAAAGGTGGTTACGTCGCTGGCAAGAACTGGATCACACGCAAATTCGATGGTCAATCTCATCACGAATCCTACTTACGTAAGCGTGTTCATATCCCCCTGCGATTTTTGTTAGGAAAGTAAATTTCATTGCTGGCCAGGTAAAATTCACTTTCCTCATTCAGTTATTTCTGGTCATCTTTCATTAATATTTCAAAACCAGATACCACATCCAGTAACTCACTGGTGATGGAATTCTGGCGTTGCTGATGATAAATATTGGTAAACTCTGCAATTTTCTCTTCAATATTCCGCTCTGCCACCTGCATGGACAACAAGCGATTGGTATTCTCACTCGCCAGTGACTCTGCCAATGATCGACTGAGGGCTACATATAAATACTGTCGTAAAATGGCAGAGAAGAGATCCTGCCAGGGCATGCTATAGGTTGGCACATTGTTGGTAGGCCAGGCTTTCTTTTCCAAAAAACGAAAATCATCCGGATCAATCGGCCAAAAGCGGGTAGTGCGTGGTCTCGATTGGGAAGAAGAAATCAGACGGTTATGGAAAATATACATCGTATCGCGATTTTCTTCTTCGCGCCAACGATCAATCTGCCAGAGCAAATCCTGCACAGTCGGGCGAATACCTTCCACCGAGCTGGGAACAGGCAAGAAATGATCCACCGGTTGTCCCATTGATTCAAGTCGCGAAACAACCCGGCTGCCCAATGCAAAAACAGATCGTCTTTGTTGTGGAATTCCCATATTATCCAGTCTTTTTAAGGTATAACTGGCAATTTGTTCATTAAATTGACCACACATGCCCTGATCCGAACCAATCACAATCACACCAAACAAACGTTCTACCTGTTTGGTTTTCGCTTCCACCAGGGCTGCGCGATTGCGCAATGTTACCTGTAACGCCATCTCGGTCGTACGCGCATAATCTACCAACGATTCGACAGCTTTCTCATACTGTCGTATGCTGATACTGGCCAACACCTTCATTGTTCTTACAATAGAGTGCAGGTCTTGAATATTATTGATGCGCTTTTGAATATCTTCGAGTGTATACATAATTATGATTACCTGAGTAAGTGGTTATTCCAAAATCATTAGGATTTTAGCCACTCATCCATCTTTTACTCTTTCCGGTCCCTGAGAAAAACCTTGGCAAACCTTTTCAGCGTCCTTAATTCTTCTTTTTCCAGTTCCTCACCTTTATTGATTTTCTGACACAGCTCGCCATGCTGTTCTACTAAAGCTTCTCTTAATAAAAGCTCTATTTTGGCCAATTCTTCAATGCCAATCTGGTCAAAATAACCTGCCGTTGCTGCCAGTAAAACCACAATCTGTTCTGCCACCGGAATTGGCCGGAACTGGTACTGTTTGAAAACCTCACGTATGCGCCTTCCACGTTCGATGGTGCGTTGTGTTTCGGGATCCAGACGTGTTCCAAAACGGGCAAAGTTTTCCAACTCTTCAAATTGAGAATAATACAATCTTAGATCGCCAGCCACCGTTCGATAAGCAGGTAATTGAGTCTTACCGCCTACCCGTGAAACCGACTTACCCACATCCACCGCTGGCAGGATGCCTTTAGAGAATAAATCCGGCGAAAGATAAATCTGCCCATCTGTGATAGAGATCAGATTGGTGGGAATATAAGCAGAAACATTCTGGGCTTCTGTTTCCACAATCGGTAATGCGGTCAGTGACCCACCACCCAATTCAGGGCGTAAACGTGTCGCACGTTCCAATAATCGTGAATGTAAATAGAAAATATCACCGGGAAATGCTTCCCGTCCGGGTGGTCGTCGCAACAACAGCGACAGCTCGCGATAAGCCCAGGAGTGACGCGTGAGATCATCATAGATCACCAATACATCTTTGCCATGCTCCATAAAATATTCACCAATACTGGTAGCAGCATACGGGGCGATGAATTTCAAGCCCGGTGTTTCTTCGCCGGTAGCTACTACCACGATGGAATAATCCATAGCATCATATTTTTTCAAATCATCAATAAAGCTGGCGACGGATGAACTCTGTTGCCCAATGGCACAATAGATACAGATCACATCTTTACCCTTCTGGTTTATGATTGTATCCAGGCCAATGGCTGATTTACCCGTCTGGCGATCTCCCAGGATCAATTCACGTTGACCACGACCAATCGGGATCAATGCGTCAATCGATTTGATGCCGGTTTGCAATGGAACCGTTACCGGTGCCCGATCCATAATAGAATGTGATTCGCGTTCAATCGGCAATGTTTTGTTGGAGGGTACGATGCCACGGCCGTCCAATGGCTGACCGGTTGGATCAATGACTCTACCCAATAAAGCTTCACCTACCGGCACATCCAGAACGCGACCAGTACGTCTGGCTTCCATCCCGTTAATCAATTTGTCGCTTTTTCCAAGAAGAACCACACCTACATTGTCTGCATCCAGATTAAATGCCATTCCCATCAAGCCATGTGGAAAACGGATCAACTCCTCTGAACGAACACCAGGTAGTCCACGCACACGAGCGATTCCATAGCCAATAAAATCTACAACACCGGTTTCCTGTGTGATTAATTCGAATTCCTGACGTTCAACCAGCTGTTCGAGATTCTCAAATGTATCATCCAGTACAGTCTGGAGAATCGTTTTTTGATTCACATTAGTGGTTTCCATTAATTTACTCGCTTATCCGTTCAGGCAAACCTTCCTCAAAAATATCTTCCAATTGTTCCAGATATTCTGAAAGGCTCCAAACCAATTTATAACCAGCAGCGCGTAGTTCGATACCACATACCAGATCGGGATCCACTTCAAAATTTACCGCTTTACTATTCAGGAATTGTTTTCCTGCCACCGCTTCAATTTCCTCCCGAGTCTGTTGGGGTAAATTGAAAGCACTGCGGACCAGAACAGCTTCATCTGATTTTTCAACAGCAGCCCGGTATTCTTCGAGTTGATTCTGTTCCATATTCCGCAAGCGATCAATAAATACCTTGCTGATATGGGCTTCCAGCTCTACATCCGCCAGTTCATTCAGCACCCGACGCACAGCTATGAAAGTTTGCTGGCTGATTTTCTTGCTTAATGAATCCAGAAATTCCTTCTTTTCGCGATCTATTGCCTGTTGCCATTGGGTCTGGTGCTCCTCAATTTCCTGACGCACTTTCACCATCATCTTTTTGTGTGTGTTTTCAATCTCATGTTTGGCTTCCTGAAGAAGTTCCTGGTGTTCTTGTTCCCAATTCTGGTTCTTTTTTTGATAGAGAGATATTTGTTCCTGTGCTTTTTGCTGTTTCTCTTCCGCCTCTGCCAGCTGATTTCTGATTAGGTCCTCTCTTTCCTGCATCACTTTCAATATGG
Source organism: Chloroflexi bacterium HGW-Chloroflexi-2 (assembly GCA_002840735.1). Lineage (GTDB taxonomy): Bacteria > Chloroflexota > Anaerolineae > Anaerolineales > Anaerolineaceae > UBA6170. The sequence continues at coordinate 66,936 of PHBY01000020.1, read as the reverse complement.
GGCGGTATAAGAACTTACGCAATAAAAGCACCAGAACAATAAAATTAAAAATCTGTGCAATTATCGTAAACCAATCAATTAACACGGTTTATCCTCCAGCGAGTGCGGTTGCGTAATTCCAGAATGGATTTACAAAGATTAAAATCATCGAAACCACAAAACAATAGATCCCGGTTGACTCAATCATTGCCAGTCCCACAAATAATGTGCGGGTGATATTGTTCGATTCATCCGGTTGCTGGGCAATAGCACTGAGTGCCTGGGCTACTGCACGCCCCTGTCCTAAAGCTGGGCCAATAGCGCCAATTGCAATGGTTAAGCCAGCGCTGATAACCGATGCCATTCCAATAAATGTGATTGTATCCATATTCTTCACTCCAATTTCTACAAAATTTCATCTGCCTTTTGGGGCAGTTCTTTAATCTTCATCTTCTTTTTCCTCTGCCTGATTCAGTTTTTTCTCCTGAATTGTGGTAGCGGAAGCAATATACACCATCGCCAGAACAGCAAAAATATACGCCTGGATAAACCCGGTCAGCATACCGAATGCTTGCATGATGATGGGAAATACGAACGGGATGATAGCCAGCAAGATAGCCACCAACATGGTTCCACTCATAACATTACCGAATAAACGCACTGCCAATGCCAGTGTCCTTGAAAAATCACCAATAATGTTAAAAGGTAGCATAATCGCTGAAGGTTGCAGGTATTGCTTTAAGTATCCACCAAACCCCCGGGTTGCGATTCCAAAAAAGGGAACAGCTATGAACACACTGATCGCCAATGCTGTCGTGGTAGATAATGATCCAGTTGGTGGTCGAAAACCGGGTATGACACCCATTAAATTGGATACTGCTATAAAGATGAACAGCGTGCCAATGAACGCCATAAATCGGTCCGGATTTTGTTGGCTGACATCACGAATTTGGTTACGGACGTTGATGACAACAATTTCAAGGATATTCTGTGCACGGGTGATTTTTTTAGGGTCAGAAGTCAGTTTTCGGCTAACATACACCGAAAACAACACCAGCAATGCCATGACCACCCAGGTATAAACAATGGTTGCGTTTAATTTAAACCAACCAGATTGCCAATATATAATTCCATCAGGACTGATTTCCATCTAATTTAATCACCTCCTTTATGATTCTGAAGACTTGTGCTGTTTTGTTTGTTTGATTAGAAAAGTTCGGGCAATGATAAATCCCACAAAACAGGCTAGCAGGCGCATTAAATCGCCATCCATAATGATATAAAATGCCAGTAGCATAAATACAGTACGTAGAAAATAACTTCCCAACATGACCAGAGCGGGATGTTTGGCAGTTACCATATGATTGATGGTGTATTTTAAACTCAGGAAATACACCAATCCAATCAGCATTCCTCCGCCGAAAGACAGCAAAAGATAAAAGAGATTACCAATGTTCATCGTGTTCTTTTTCCTCAGGAGATTGATAAACCTCATGCGAACTTTCTTTTTTCACCCAGTACCATGCATTATAACAGCCCAGTATTACCCCTGCCAGTAAACCCATCAATGTCCAGGATGCCTGCCCGGGCCAGGTACGGTCAATCCAGATACCCAATATCAGGCCCAAAATGGTAGGCACCGCCACCGACCACCCCACCATACCGAACATACCCAATCCAAAATACATACCATGCCGGTCGTCCTTGCGGGCGCGCTGGTGTCGGGCACTCTTCCTTTGAACCTGTTTAATCACTTTAGCACGATGTTTTTCTTTTCCACTTTCGAATTTCTTTTCACTCATCCTATCTCCACCAATCGACGAATAAAATCCGCCTCCATTCTGGAAACAGCTCTACGTGCTGTGCGATCTTGTTCATCAATCACATTAAATGTTTCATCAATTAATGTTTCCAATTCATCCAGATCTTGCCCACAAACTGCATTGCGTGTGGATACTAATACATTCTGCCCATACTTCACCAGTAAACCACTGTCAATTGCCATGAAAATTTCATTGTCATCTTTATCCCAATAAGTAAAAATTCCAGGTACCAACGCAGATACAAAATCGACATGCCTTGGCAGGAGACCAAAAAAACCATCTCCCGCTTCGGCTACGATTTTACTGGCTTTGGTTTCCAGGAAAACCTCAGTCGGTAGAAGAATCTTCAGATTCATCCAGTTTTGCTTCATCAATTGATCCAATCATATATAAAGATCGTTCGGGATAATCAGAGAATTCATCATTTAGAATGCGTTCACAACCTTCGAGAGCGTCATCCAGTTCAACCAATTTTCCTTCCAGGTTTGTGAATTGCTCGGTAGTGAAAAATGGTTGGGTGAGAAAACGTTCCAAGCGACGAGCTCGATGCACAATCTGGCGATCCGATTGGGACAGCTCTTCCATACCCAACATGGCAATGATATCTTTCAGTTCCTCGTAGGTTGCCAGAGTCCGGCGTATGTCCTGAGCAATACGATAATGGCGTTCACCCACAATCAGCGGGTTGAGCATTTTAGAGTTAGACTGAAGTGGATCGATAGCCGGATAAAAGCCTTCACTGGCGCGTTTCCGCGATAAGACAATGGATGCGGACAGGTATCCAAAGGTTGCAACAGCAGAAGGATCAGTAAAATCATCTGCTGGTACATAGACTGCCTGAACAGAGGTAATTGCACCACTATTGGTATTGCAGATACGTTCCTGCAACTCTGCCAGTTCAGTCGCCAAAGTAGGTTGGTACCCGACCCGTGAAGGGATCTGCCCCATCAACCCCGATACCTCAGAACCCGCCTGTATGAAACGGAAAATGTTATCAATCAAAAGTAACACATCCTGGCGTTGATCATCACGGAAATATTCCGCCATGGTTAAGGCAGCGTGCGCTACACGGAAACGTGCACCCGGCACCTCGTTCATCTGACCAAAAATCATGACAGTTTTATCCAATACCTTGGCATCACCCATTTCACGATATAGTTCTTCCGCTTCACGGCTACGTTCCCCAATCCCACAGAATAAACTGACACCCTCGTGCTGCCCCACCATGTTGTGAATCAGCTCGGTGATTAAAACCGTCTTCCCCACGCCAGCTCCTCCAAACAGGCCTGCTTTGCCCCCCAATTCTAGCGGCGTCAGTACGTCAATAGCTTTGATACCTGTAGTGAAAACCTTGGATTGCACGGAACGCTGAGCAAGCGGCACCGGAGAAACATGGATTGGACGCCAATCAACCTCCTTGAGTGGTTCACCATGATCGATGGTATCTCCAAAGACGTTGAACATGCGTCCCAATAATTCATTTCCAACCGGTATCTGAAGTGTATTCCCGGAATATTTCACCCGGTCGCCCCGGGCAATACCCTGTGTAGGATTAAGTGAAATACCACGCACTACATTTTTATTCAAATGATTGATCACTTCAATGACAACCTTACCATCCCTGCCAGTTTCCAAACGGGAAAAAAGCGGCGGTAATTGTCCTTCAAAGTGGACATCCACAACCGTACCGCGAACAGCCTGGATGGTACCAGCCAATTGTTCACCTGTTTGATCCATAGTAAATTCAATCGTCATGATGATAATCCTGTTGTGTAAATCGATAATTGAGGCAGTAGAAAGCATTCTTTGCTTTCCTGTCGTGTAAAGAATAAATCTTGTGTGAGCCCCAAATGCGAGTCAAAATTGATCCCCATCAGATTAATGAGGGGTATTGGTTTTCAGTACATTTGTTAAGGTTGGAGCTGTAATGCAAGCGTGATTGTGAAATTAATTATAACAGAATAGATTTTCCGAATTATAAGAATCGTATTAGAAACAACTTGCCCTCGATTGTAACCAGTTGCCCGGGGAACCTTTTGCAAACATGGTTCGTCCTATTATTGAGATAATTTATTGTTAGAAAAGATGGAGGAAATGAATGAAAACAACTGTTAAAAACTTAATAATATTGATGATGATCGCCACTTTCGCCTTAGCTGCCTGCCAGCCAAAGGCTTCTACCTCACTGGAAGGCACCAGCTGGATTCTGGTGGAATTGAATGGAAAACCAGCGCTTTCTGAAACCACCATCACCCTAAACTTAAACGGTGACACACTCACCGGAAACGATGGCTGTAATCATTATGGTGGATCTTACACCAGCAAAGGTGATTCCTTCTCTATCGGAGAAGACCTGATGGGTACCCTGATGGCTTGCGAGGAAACCATCATGACCCAGTCCAGTGACTATACCAGCGCATTACGCAAAGCCAGCAAATACAACATCACAGATACTCGTTTACATCTGCTGGATGAAAATGGGAACACTCTGGCTATTTTTGAAGCGCAGAGCCAGGAATTGGCGGGCACCAGCTGGCTGGCGACCTATGTAAACACCGAATCTTCGGATGGTGTTGTCTCCTCATCCTCGATTCAGGCTGCCCAGCAAACGCTTTCCTTTGATAAAGATGGTAAAATCAGCGGGAATGCTGGTTGCAATGATTACTTCGCCAATTACGAAGTAAAGGACAAAGATCTCTCCATCAGTGCTATTGGTTCCACAAAGATGTTCTGTGGAGATGGCTTAATGGCAGAAGAAACTGCCTTTCTGGTAGCTCTGGATAAAGCAGCCAGCTATCGCATCAGCGGTGATTCGTTACAAATCTTTGCGGCAGATGACACCACACTAATCTCATTCTCTCTTGTTGATTAATTCCAATATCCATCCACCCGTAAAAAGGCGTCCTGCAGTTACACAGCCGCCTTTTTTTATTTGTGTGTAGTAGGGGTTTTTGGTAAAAACCCCGTATTTGGACAAAAGACCCTACATTATATTACATAATATATTACATAATATTGATCTTTTTTATCATATTAGCTATACTCTTCTGTATTCCATTCGTTTTCTACTTTTCTAAATCAAGGAGTATAAAATGACTCGTAGCTCCAAACTTCCATTAGTTGCCCTCATTCTCCCATTATTGGTATCTCTCGCCTGTAATTTTTCTCCAGGTGGATCGGATTCCGACGATGAATCCAACTCCTCCACCTTGCCTACATCGGAAACTTCCGGCACTGTGCGCACCATTCCCACCTCCGAACCCGGCGCAGAACCTACCTCACTTCCAGCAATCGCTTCCTCCTCATCATCTTCGGATAGCATGTCCGACTCTGTGCTGGTCATGAAAGAACCTATCTATATCCAGGATGAACGCAACCTGATCACCGTCTTTCTTTTTGAAAATCTGGATTCCGACGGGGTTGAAGATATTGAGTACACCATCACGGTTACCGACGCTGCCGGAACGACACTGAAAACAGAAAATGGATACATCGACTTCATCGCTGCCGGAGGAAAGACCGGGGTTGCCAGCCAGATGTTCCTGGATGAAGGCATGCTGGCTGATAATGTCAACATCGAATGGACATATTACATGGATGCTGTCGGTTCAGAAGTCAATCCTTTCAGCTTTTCGAATTCCCGCTATTATTTCGACCCTTACTGGGACCGCTTCACAACGGTGATGACCAACAACAGTGCCACCACCTACACCTATGTGCGTGTGGACATGCTGGCCTATGATGCAGCTGGTTTAGTGGTTGGTGGAGGATACACCACACTAAATTTCTTACCAGGAAATTCAAGTGTCGGGCTCAGCATAAATGGTTTTGTTTCCGATGATCCAGTTACCTATGAGTTCTTCCCCAAGCTCAATATCCTCTCAAATGAAACCAATGACGCCAATCTATTTACGGATCTCTCCATCCTCAAAACCGGATTCTATTACGATGAGACGAATCTGGGTGGTGGCTTCCTGGTGCAAAATACCACCAACGAAGTTATGAGAGGTGCTGAATACCATCTCACTATTTTTGAAGATGATGGATCCGTTGCACAGATTGCCAGTGGTATTATCAGTTTGATCTGGCCGGGGCAAACAATCGGTGTATCGCCTGGTGCCGTTACTCTTTCTGAAGGCGCTGCTCCAGTTGATTTTAAAGTAAATGTCATGGCAGGAGACCCGGCTAATCAGGAGTTTTCCTCAAATCCCCTCTCCATCCAAAGTTCAACCTTTATCGATGATAATCTATATCCATTCGTTTCCGTCACCATTGCGAATGATCACAATCAGGAAATCAATAATCCATACGTGACAGTTATACTCTACGACGCTGCTGATGAGATCATTGGTGGTGGTTATACCTACCCAGACCCGGTACCTGCTAATGGCACACTGACATATGATGTCTATGTTACGAATGCCACATCCGGGCTACCTGACCGGATTGAAGCATTTGTCAGTTTGACCAGTTATTAGTCGAAACACAATAGTTGATAGAAAGGGCATCCAGGTGGGTGCCTTTTTCTTTTTGTGTTGATTCTGTTATCACCAGACAACTACACAATTACCACTTTGTTGCTTAGCGCGATACATGGCTTCATCTGCGTGACGAATGATCTCATCCACATCCATTTTACCTGATTGGGCACTGGCGATCCCAATGCTGACCGTGCGCGAGATCAAACCGCGACCACTCTCAATCTGCATCACTTCTACAGCATACCGCAAGCGTTCCGCCAGACCTTTGGCTTGTTCAACATTGGTCTTGGGCAACAGGATAATAAACTCCTCGCCCCCCCAGCGCCCAACATAATCCACCAGACGCACTTCTTCCCGGAGTACCTTCGCAAACTCGACCAGATAATGATCTCCAGCGTGGTGACCATAGCTATCGTTAACCGACTTGAAATAATCAATGTCCATCATCATCAAACTCAATGGTTCACCATAGCGTTTGGAAAAAGCAATCTCGCGAGACAATATTTCATCCATTTTGCGTCGGTTATACAGCCCCGTCAGCTCATCACGATTGGCAGTTTCTTCCAGTTTGGATATATACAGGTTGACAACAATTACTACCAGTCCAATCACTAAAATCGTTACTACAACCCCAATACCAATATTGCCAAACAATCCCAGTCGGGCTGCTTCTAACGCCTGCGTTTGATCCTGTTCAACAATCAAGTACCAATCTAAATCTGGCAAATAACGCGCAGAGAGAGTTTGTTCTCCATTTTTTGTTCGGAATTCATAATAATGGGTAACATCATCGTTCCTAAGGATATTATCACCGATATCTTGCAACCCTTCCAACTCGCGGATATTGGTGTTCTCCACCAGATCCTGGTCTGGATGGATCTGGATCAGCCCCTCTGAATCAATCAAATAGATCAGATGCCCGAAGCGCTTTCGGTATGATTCCAGCGTCTCACCCACCTCACTCATTTTCAGTCCTACCCCGGTAACACCCAGGAAATTGCCCTGATTGTCTTCCAATCGGTGGTTGATGAAAATGGTCAGGGTACCAGAGGTGGCTTCATCATTGTCTACATCCAGATCATAATGTCGGCCTGAGCGGACAAAGTCGTAATACCAGATGTCATGTTCATCTTCAGGTCTGATTTGTTTGAGGATGCCTTCATAATAATAGTAATTGTTGGTTCGGGCTGAAATATAAAAAGCACTGAAATAGCCATAGCGTTCTTTGATGCGCTGAAGATACCGCACGATCTCTTCTGTATCCTGCTCACCTGCCAGTACCCATTCGACCAGGAATTCGTCATTTGCCATGATCGATGAATTGTAAATTGGCTGCAGTAGCTCTTTCTGAATCTCGGAGTAGATATTATCACTGATCAGTGGCAGGATTTTGGTTTTTGCATCACTGTCGATTGAAGTGCGAGTGACGTTATAACTGACCAGACTGGTGAAAGTGAACGAGAAAACCAACACCACGGTCAGGATGCCGATCAGGCGGTATTTATTGAAAAGAAAGCTTTTGAGTCTTGTGTGCATGATTCTTTGTTTGGAGTGGGGGCTGATTTTTAATTGTATCATAAACCAAAGACCTGACCAAAATGACAAAACTTACAAACCCCAATACACCATATGACCAACCTTCCCACCAATTCCATTGACCCGAAATCAATAGTGGCAAAAAAGGCAACACCAACACAAAAAAATCACAAAAATTCTCAACATCTCAACAGCTTATGAACTGTTCTTAACCCGATACCCGTCCAGACATTTCAACACATACGCATAATCCAGCCTCAATTGGTCATAGATATCTGCAATTTCCTGCCAGTTTCGTTTTTCACCTGGCATTGAACCCTCTGAAACCCTGTTATACAAATCCAAACTGTTGGTACCAAAGGTCTTGACAGATTTCTCCAGTTCCCTATCCTCCAGCATGAATGCATTCGGAATCAAATTGGTATTTTTTAGATACCCGGAGGTTAATTCATTCAGTTTTTCCTCTGAAACACCTTCTTTGGCATACAATGGATATTGTAGATAGATCGTATTCGCCCATTCGATGATATTGGCGGCTTCCTGCTCGATCTGGTCTAACCGCCGGCTGATGACGCCCAGACGATTGCGATCACGCTTATCCTCCACCTCCCATGTGTGCTTCTTGTTACTCTGATAATTCTGGAAGATAAAGGTCGCAACCGTCACCAGGAAGGATGCCAGGAAGCCGATTCCGCCGCCAATAATGAGGTTTAAAGTCTCCTGTTCCATATTTATAATCCTCCAAATCATTAATAGAATATTGAATATATGTTCTATTATAAACCGGAAAATCTGTCTTGAATGTGCAGAAATCTGTCAAAATGACAAATCAATTCATTGCGTCTGACCGGAACCACGGAAAATTGGATAAAGTCATCCGCCACCAACAACATGGTGATGATCACCGCAAAAGCCAGTCCAATTTGACCAAATATCTTTTATTCTGGAGCAGCATAAGATGAATGGACACCATAAATACCAGATAAACCAGCATCATCACAATGGCCGGGATCATCCATTGAAAATCCTTTGGAAATTGACTAATGGTGTTCAGATACGGGTACTCAATGCAATTTTCCATACAATTGGCACCGGAGATGGGGATGGCCGTGATTGCAAACCCAAAGGTTATTATGGTCATAAGTGCCATGAAGATGGCTGAAAAGAAACCTACCTGTAGTGTTGATTTTGCCGGGTGTGGAGCTATATTTGTCATGGGAACCTCTTTGATATGCTGAAAGGATTCTGTTCAAAAATGCCATCCGGAGCGACTTGACCCCATAATATCAGGATTACTGTTTATTTATCTGGTAAGCTGATCGAACGCTGGATGGGTTCGTCAGTGACGGCGATTCTTGAATCTGTTCAGTATAGTATTGGATATCGAAAAAAGAAACAAAAAAAATCCACCTTTTTTCAGTAAACATAATATTGAACAAAATGAATAAATTGTAGACCTATATCAAATCGAATAAAGATTGCAATTGTCTAACGACAATGGTCCCCAAATCCCAATAATTATTTTTCTCGTTTACCCTCTTCCAAAAGAATTAACATTTCCTTAATTCGCTTGGTACGTGTTTCTCCCCGTTTAGCGCTCTCTATCCAGCGGATAAAATTCTTGCGATAAAAAGTTGGCAAGCCATCAAAAAAGGTTTTTGCTTTTTCATTGGCTATCAAGGCCAGTTTAATCTCCTCTGCCAGGTTTTCCTCTTGTGGTCCTTCCAACGCTAGCATTACATTCACCTGGTCACCAGGATTAATTCCATTGTCTCTCAGCCAGGTTGCACCTAATCGTAAAAAATAATCCTGTCCTAACGCACCCAATGTGCCGCGAACAGCTTTTTCGTTTATGGTGCCGCAGACAGAAAAACGTGGTTTTGCTCCCCAAACTTCGCGCGGTGAAAATGGAATGGCCACAAAAGTAAATTTCCCTTCACTTTCAACCACTGCATCAAAGGAAATTTGCTTCGTTTCGCTCATTTTTTCTGACCTTCTGCCTGACTATCTGTCCAATCCCTCAACATGCCGCTTAAAATTATCCAGAATACTTTGCCAGCCTGCCTGTTGATACTCAACGGGAAATTCATTCTCGGGGTCAAATTTAACCCGCACTTCAACCCCCTCAGGTTTCTGCTCGAATGTGATCTCTGCCATCCGGTCACCAAACTGGTATTCGATCAGTTCCAGCGGAATAATCTTTGTATACACACCTTCAAAATCAAATCCTGTGCTGCCATCTTTGGCTTCCATCCGCGAGCAGAATGCGCCACCCACCTGAAGATCCACTGTTGAGTTGGGGCAATACCAATCATCAGAAGCGAAATTCCATTGTTTAATATTCTCAGGGGTATTATAAGCACGCCAAACCTCTGAGAGAGGTGCGTCAACTGTACTTTCAACTGTTATTTTCATAATTTTTTCTCCTGAAAAAATTATACCGAGCAGTTAAACCTTGAAAACACCATGTACATACTTTGACGCATTCGACCACCATCACCACCATCGGTGCAACACCCAAATATAAATTCAAACAAAAATCGCATTCAGTGTTTTGTGGTGGCAATGCATGTGTAGGGGCGTTCGGCCGAACGCCCCTACACATCATCGACCTATTCCACCATCGCCGGAATGATCAATTATGTCATTGGTTTACATCGTGCCCTTAGCCATCGTTAAAAATTCGTTGACGGCTTACCCTTTGCCATCGCTTCGCTTATTGACCTTTGGCTATCACCCTACGCTTGCTGCCCTACGAAACAGCCAAGCCGCCCCAACAAACGCAACCACAAAGAAACCATTCAGCAACAGGATCTCCAGCGGTCCACTATAAGGCAATCCCATCTTGGCGAACATCGCAATGGCTGCGATCAAAGCCTGGACGAACGCCATCGCCAATAATACGCGTGCCATGCCAGAGGATCTCAGACGTGTGATGATGGCGCCAATAATGCCGATGGCGACTACCATAAAATACATCCGATTGGCAGGATCACCATCCTCGCCAATAATACCGACCCCCAGGCTCAACCAGATGAGCATCAAGGTAGCCACAAGCGAACCTCCTATGGCGAGTTTATGTGCAGTTTTATTTGTACAAGTTAGCATGCTTTTCTCCAAATTTTTCTTCATTCACTTCAGAATGATTCTCCCCAACCGGAAAATGGTGAGTTGTACCTGAATTCTGAGAACGGACGACAATTATACTTCCTTGTAGGGTGCCATCGCTGACGCACCCTTTGCTCACAAAGCTGCCCGTATTGCAATGGCAAATTCTTCCTGGGTATAACGATATTCTTTTGTCTTAGGCGGAAATCGTTTGTCGTATTCCTCTACCTCGGCATCTTGAATATCATACACCGGGCTATCATAATATTTCCAGGAGTGGTTCTGAAATACATCCTTCTGCAATTCCAGCACCAACATACTATAAGGATAGCGACCATCTACCGTGCTGATTAGATAATCCTTCGCATTCTTAAAGCCATGTTTGCAATAATTACTCGGGGAACCATAAATAATGATCGCCGGATAATTTTTCTGCCTGGCGATGGCTACAGTATGCTGAATCAGAGCGGATCCCACCTCTTTGCGCTGGTATTCGGGCAAGACACACACCGGACCAAAGGTCAAGGTGTCGAGCCTGTCACTGTCTTCATTGATCACATGTGAACGGGCATAGAAAATGTTACCAATGATCTTGTTTTGATACTCAGCCACAAAACTGAACTCCGGCAAGTAATCGGCATGTTTCCGCAGGACATGCACCAGGTAATGTTCATTGCATCCCGGCACATATAAATTCCAGAATGCTTCCCGGGTAACGTGCTCGTTTTCAAAATAATCGTTTTCGGTTTCTGGTCTGATGAGGATATCCATGGCTGTCCTTTGAATGGTTTGATTTTATTATAATTTCGAATGGGTTGATTGATGTATTATTTCTGCAAATTCTCCTAACCGGTGGTACTCTATCCATCACCCTGGATTTCGCACAACATCCGTCATTCTTACGGGCGTTCGGCTGGTGTACGGGCGTTCGGCTGGTGTACGGGCGTTCGGCTGGTGTACGGGCGTTCGGCTGGTGTACGGGCGTTCGGCTGGTGTACGGGCGTTCGGTATTGTACGTGCATTCGGCCGGTGTACGGGCGTTCGGCTGAACGCCCCTACTTCCCTTTGATCAAATTGGACACTGGCAATAGCTTCCAGCCCACCAACTCGGCTGTTGCCAACCAGCGGAAAATCATTGGTCAGGATGATTCCCAGATCCACAACCAACCATAATGGGCAGAAAAAGCACCCAGGGGATGATCTCCTGCAATAGAGGTGCAAGGCGCGCACCCAGTTCCACAACTGATCTAACAGTACTATATTGGTCATCAAAGCAATCGCAAAACCAATCCATAAGAACACAAAAAACCGCAAAGGAATAAATGGTCAATATGCGTGGTATCGTAACATTCCAGAAGTTTGCGCTTCTCATTGTTACCTCCCAATTCAAAAAGGTGAATGGACAAATTTCATCATACCATTTTCGAACCCACCAGGACAATTGAGATTATTTTACAAAAATAACAATACAGAATATTGAGAAAGAATTTCCAACAGCTCTTAATCTCACAGGCTTTCTTATCCCCCATTTCCATTTTCCGGCCTTCAGCTTTGAGCATTAAGCTTTCAGCCATCAGCTTAAATAAAAAAAGCTCCTCGAGTAGGACTCGAACCTACAACCTAGCGGTTAACAGCCGCCCGCTCTGCCGATTGAGCTATCGAGGAAGGCTTGATTATTATAATCAATCCTGCATGACTGTCAACCCTGACATTCAAAAATGGTAGGATTTCGAGCGTATTTCCAACTCCTTCTAGCGCATGAGCAACCCTTCCCAAAAAACTCTTTTAAAACGTTAATACCTTATCCGACTCAACCGTCCAGGCAGTCAATTGCGACATCGTACTGTATTCCACACCCTCAATTAATGTTACGTCCTTCAAGCCACGGGCATCCATACAGGTTCCACAGGCTTTCACCAGCCCACCTTTGCGGATCACAGAGCCCAGCATGCGTTCAATGTTATTGTAGGGGCGTTCGGCCGAACGCCCCTACAATTATCAACCATCACGTACGGGCGGGTTCGGGACCCACCCGTACGCCACATCCCACGTCATTTTCCCTTATAATCAAATAAACCCGGCTGTGTGCCAATGTTGCCTGCGGTTTTTCTCTGACGAATAGGAGTATTTCACCATGACCAACAATGATCTTCCCCATCCTTTCTCTCATGACCTACGCCTCCCTGCCTGGGGACCCTACAGCAAGAAGTACAACGGCATCTCGCATATTCCCGACACTACAAAAGGCATCCGTTTCGACCTGAGCGTTTTCCCGGGTTATTACCGCCACCGTGTCACAGTCCCGCACACACAGTGGGAGTCCGGTTACCACCCCTGGGAAGCCGCGCCCGGTCTGGACTATTTTTCCTATCGCTACGAACTTGAATGGAAGGACCAGGTCTATTGTGACGTGGCTTTCTTTCCCTACCCCGGGGAGGAACTCAATACCCGGGTGGTGCGCTGCGAGTTCGTCAACAACACCTCCCACCCACAGCATACGGTATTGCACTACATGGCCTACCTGAATTTTCCACCCTTGCAAGCCTATTCGGAAGAGTCCCTCATTCACTGCGATGTGCACTTGCCACCCGGCGCGCTCTGGCTTGATGCGCTCGATTACTGCGACCTGCAATACGCCATCCCGCGCCCGAGCGATACCCTGGTGTATGACGGCTGGACCCGCGGTGAGGTGCGGGAGCATGGTTTTGTGAATGGCAGTGGGATTGGTACAGGATTTGGAGCCGATGCAGGTGATCGAGTCTGTTATACGCTCAGTCTGCCAGATGCGCTGATGGATGGAGTGTTGCTGGTGCGTTACCGGGCAACAGAAGGACAGGTGACCTTCAGCGCTCACGACTTGCCCGGCGAGCAGGTTGTATTCCCGCAATCAGGGGACTTTTCCCTTTTGCCCATCAAGCTGGGTGTTGTACCCGCTGGCAAACTGACCTTCGATTTGGTCTCACAGGGTGGCGCAGCCCTCGAACTGGATGGGTTTGTGCTACTGGAATCCTCCAGGCAGGCTGAGGTGCGATTCTCCCCTCACCATTGGAACCCGCTGCCGGTCTTACAAACCGGACCCAAAGAGAACACCCTGTTATTACAGTACGACGACGCTCCCACCACCTACGGTCTGGCCTGGGGCGGGAAACATTCCGAGGTGCGCCAATTCTTCTCCTCTGAAATCGATCGCAGCCTGCCTTATTATGTGACCGACCACGTGAAAAAGGAGATCACGACCGATGGTGCCGGGCATTTTACCAATATTTTCATCCGCCCAGTGATCCTACCGCCACGTTCCACGCTGGTGATCTACGGGTTGGTTTGTCAGGGAGAGGAAGCCGGTGTGCGCGATCTCCTCCAATACTTTAACCCCGCCGACCCCGAACTGAAAAACGCCTATCAAAGCGCACGTGAAAAGGTAGTGTCCTTCGTAAGCAATCCCGCCGGGCAAACCTACCAATTCAGCCTGGAACGCATGGCAGCCACTCTGCTTACCAACGTCATCTACCCGGTTTACACCCGCCGCCGCTATATCCACCACTTCACCCCCGGCAAGCGCTGGGACTGCCTGTACACCTGGGACTCCGGCTTCATCAGCCTGGGTTTGCAGTCCATCGACCTGACGCACGCCATCGACTGCTTACATGCTTACACCACCCCGCCCAGTGACCCACAGGCTGCTTTCATCCATCATGGCAGCCCGGTCCCGGTGCAAATTTATGCTCTTCAGGAACTGTGGAACCGCACCCAATCCCACGAGCTGCTGGAGTACTTCTATCCGCGTCTGCGCCAGATGTACCTGTTCCTGGCTGGACGATTGGGCAGCTCCACCACCCGCAGCCTGAAATCCAACCTGCTCAAGACCTGGGATTATTTCTACAACTCCGCCGGTTGGGATGATTACCCCGCGCAGGTGCATGTCCACCAGCAGCAACTGGAAAGCTGCGCTACGCCGGTGGTCACAACTGCGCATGCCATCCGCACTGCCAAAATCTTGCAGCAAGCCGCCCGAGCCTTGTACCTGCCGGAGGATGTCAGCGACTATCAGGCCGATATCGATGCTTTCACGGATGCGCTGCAGCAGCACGCCTGGGACGCAGTCGCCGGGGTCTTCAGTTACGTCCTCCACGATGAGAACGGGCAGCCCAAACAAATCCTGCGGGATGCCAGCGGGGAAAACTTCAACCTGGGTCTGGACGGCATCAGCCCGTTGTTCGCCGACATCTGCACCCCACAGCAGGACCAGCGCATCCTGGAGCGCATGTTCTCCCCACGGCACATGTGGAGCCCGATCGGTCTGGTGTCAGTCGATCAGAGCGCGCCATATTACCGTGAAGACGGCTACTGGAACGGTACGGTCTGGTTCCCCTACCAATGGTTCCTGTGGAAAGCCCTGCTCGACCTGGGGCATGCTGACCTGGCTTTTCGAATCGCGTACACCGCGCTGGAACTGTGGAAAAGCGAGGTCGAGGAGAGCTACCACTGCTTCGAGCACTTCATCGTGGCTTCCGGACGTGGGTCGGGATGGCACCACTTCGGCGGACTTTCCACCCCGGTGCTGGCCTGGTACCAGGCTTACCATCAACCCGGCACGCTCACCTGCGGCTTCGACACCTGGATTGAATCCCTGACCGTTGCTGCAGACCACACCTCCCTGCAGGCAACCCTGGAACATCCCACCGCAGACCACCCCTGGTTGGCGATCGCAGTGATGCATCCGGATCACACCTACAGCGTCCACTGGAAAGGCAACCCTATCCAACCCTACCTGCGCTATCCTGGCGTCCTTGAAATCCCCCTGACCGGATCGGGATTTTTGGATATTCGTACGGTGTAACTCTGGTCGACAGTTGACAGGAAACAGTTGAAAGGGAAAGATAAAAGGCTGAAGGCGAAAGGGGAAAACCAAGCGTAATTTTGGAGCGATGTAAATGGAGGTTGACGGGGTGAAGGATTGGAGAATTGACACCCTTTTCCACCCAAGGGTGTGTTATCGCATTTGTAGGGGTGAAGGATCGGAGAATAAACACCATTTTCCACCCCGGGATGCGTTCTCCGATCCTTCACCCCTACGAGCCCAATCAACCAAATCCTCCATCATGGAAATGATTTTTGATGATGTGGTTTATTCACTTTCATCGTCCGCTCTCATAATCCGGATGGTGATTTCTTAATAATTGTATATGCATTTGGATGTAACACAACCCAGTTCAAACCAGAATCGGATGCGGTGATTGGTGGATTTCGGGGTATATCGCCAACATGGGAACAGGTGGGTTCGGAACCCACCCGTACGCCCAACCCACCGATGGTACTATTCCGCGTGGACATTCGGTCATGTAGGGGCGTTCGGCCGAACGCCCCTACATGACCGAATGCCCCTACATGACCGAACACCCTTGCATTTGAACCCTTCGTATTGTGTCTTTTCCTGCCAACTTATCACACCCTTTGGGTGGTCCACTTTCAACTGTCAACGATTTCCAACCCCTCCTGCGTCCAGCGCAACCCCCTTACCACCTGCGTTTGCTCCGCTTCCATCAACGGCAATTGCATCCTTCTGCCCAGCAAATCCAATGGATGTGCGTCCGCATTCCCGTACGGTAAACGCAATCTCCCCTCTGCATCCAATTGCAACAGCGGTTCCATCTCCCTGGGCAATCTAAACACCTCCAGCACGCCATCCGCATTCACCAGCGCGCTCAACGAGCTCTCATCCGCGCAACCCAGCGCCAGCCAACCCTCCAATGCTTCCTTGCGGGTCTTTTCGATCTCACGCCAGCGTGGCATCCAGACATCACTCTCCTGCCAGATCTGCACCCCCTGCAGCACGCCACCCAGCACAGCCCGTTCCCCCACCTCGAGCATCAATTCGGTCGTCTCCGTCATCGCCAGCAGGCAGAAGCGCAGATCCTGGTTGAGCAAGATCCAGTTGCTGCCGTTCCAGCGCTTGCATTCACCGTCCGGGTAACCGCGGCCATCATCCGTCTCGACTTCATAATACTGGCTACTATCCAGGGCGCCGCTGCGCTCCAGCACCAGCCAGTAACGCGTGTTGGCGTTCAATGCCAGCGGAGCATCCAATATCCATGCCTGCCACTTCCAACCACCCTGCAGATAGGCATTCGGTAGCAGGCTGCTGGCCAGTTCCGTGCCCGGGACACCCACGTTATCCGCGCAGATCTTCAGGCGCAGGTCATCGCTGGCCGCCCCCA
This sequence comes from Chloroflexi bacterium HGW-Chloroflexi-2, assembly GCA_002840735.1. GTDB lineage: Bacteria > Chloroflexota > Anaerolineae > Anaerolineales > Anaerolineaceae > UBA6170. The sequence goes on along the minus strand of PHBY01000020.1, from coordinate 49,794 downwards.
GCATGGCGATGCGCAGGCCTATCTGCCCCAGCGGAAAGGCCTCCGCCCCGGTGGTAAAACTCTGCGCCAGGCGTTCACTACCACTCAGCCCAAAGGATTGCTGGCTCTTGCCGCCGTGCAGATGCGCAATCAGACCGCTCTCTTCGCCATCCAGCGTCCAGTCCAGCCTGTACCAGTAGCCCTTCAGGCGCATGGTCAGGTGGGGAGCTCGTTTCTCCGGCAACAACACCAACGCCTGGCTGTCGTCCAGTCCCTGTTGGAAGAGATGCATGACAGCCGCATGCCGGGCTTTATTGGGATCCACCTCGCGCAGGCTGAGCAGGGCTTCTTTGGCACCCAGATGTTCCAGGCGTTCGGGATGCTCGACCCAATCCGTATATTGCCAGCTGCTCAAGGGATCCAGCAACGGGCTGGCCTGCGGGTAGCGCGCGATCACCCGGCTGAGCAGTTTCTGGGTGGACCAGCCAAAACGCAGGCGCTGCACATCCAGGTGGATCTCTTCGATCCAGCCACGCCAGATGATCTCCCCGGCCGGGTTGTGAATGCTGACTGCCTGCCCCAGCCAGGAGCGGATCAGACGCAGGCTGATCGCATTCGGATCCTGAACCGGGGCAGAGATGACGGCTGCGTTCGAGCCACCCGGTATGCGCCAATCCATGGATTGCACCTGCCAATCAGCCCCCGATTGCAACATTCCTTGCCGATGATTACCTGAAAAAACAACCTGTGGTTTCATGGCAACATCCTGCGGCGTGGCTGGTATTCCAGCTGAATGTGATAGTTCATGCCCAGCGGCATACTGATACCGACATCCACCAGCATCTGCAGCACATGATCCTGCCCGGGTAGCAGCCACAGTCCATTCCCAATCCCCTGGTAGGCGTGCTGGTTTTTCTGGGTTTGGGCCAGATGGATATATGGCTGCTGCTGATCAACGGCATCGATCAACGTCTGCCCGAAAGCCAGTTCACCATCCGGCAGGGCTGCGAATTGCCGCCAGCCATCTGTGTAGAACAGGAAGACCGCATCCAGTGCCAGATGGGTCGTACCCGCGTTGCGATTGTGGGCATACAGATCCAGACGCAAGTCACTCCAGGGCACATCTGCGTTGGATAGTGTTGGCAGGCAGATCATCGGCAGGAGTTGCAGTTCACGCTCCAGGGAAAGCAGCTGGGTGCCACTCTGAAAGACCAGGCTGCCATGATACAGCTTCCAGCTCAGCCAGGTTTCAGGGCGCAAACCCACCGGGTTGACCAGCCGCACCAACGGGCGCACCTGCCGGCCAGCTATACCGGCGAACGCCGATCCCGGCAACACCCACGAGAGCACCCGTATGGCATCAGGATTGTCCCACTGCACCAGCCCATAGGCACCGGCATGACAGCTGCTGTTCATCACCACCCCAAAGTTAAGCAGGCTATCCGCGCTTTCCCCTTCCAGTACAGCCAACGGTGTGGCGACTGCGCTGCCCCAACCCACCAGGATCTGATTCAGGCTCTCAACCGGGTTAAGGTCATGCTGCAACTGCAGGCGCACCAGAGCCGGTAAATCCCCCAGCAGCCCCTCCCCGGCGATCCAGCACCAGTTCTGCCCGTTTCCGTCAGCGCGGTTATCGATTTGCAAACCGTCCGTCACCGCGCTGCCGTGGCTGTTATTCAGCGCCAGCGGTTGCCAGGGTAGCTGCCAGAAGTCCTGGCGCTGCAATTCCAGGCGGATGCCGATCCCCTTAGCCTGCACACTACCCAGAATCCAGTTGAAATCCGCAGCATACAAGCGGCTGTGGTACACCGCCGCGCTGTCGTCCGGTTGCAATGCCAGCCAGGCGCTATGACCCAGGCGCATACGTTCCACCAGCATCTGTAACTGCGAGATCAGAGCGCGTGTTTGCGTAGCAGTGCCCTGCACGATCAGATCGAGTTTCTCCAGGCTCAGCCCGGAGGGTAAGCGTTGCGATGGGTGGCGCTGGCAACCCCGCAAAGCCAGCGCGCTACCCGAGCCATGCAGCACAAACTCGTCCTGGTTAATTATTATAGCAAGTCGTTTCATTGAACCTCCAAAAATGTTTCTTTGTTATTCGCAGGATTTGCATCCTGCGAATAACAATGATTTTCTAGTAAAAATCAATTGGGCTGGTGCTGCTGCGTTGCAAAAAATAGCGTCGCACCTGATCCAGAACCGACTGAAACCCTTCATCCGATACAGGAGACAGCAGTTCCTGGCGCAAGCGCTGGGGGTCGGGATGAAAGCGTTCGCTACGCTGCACCTGGCGTTGACGCAATGCCTGTCGCTGGGCCAGCTGTAGCACCAACGGGCTCAGGCGCAGGTCCTGGTCCAGATTGCTCTCCATAGCATCATCCAACCCGGCAATCGTCAGCGCATACGGGCAGACGCGCTGCACCTCCGCAACTGCCAGCCGGATGCACTCCTCCAGCAACGTACCCGACCAGATGGCCTCGTCGGGATCATCCAGCAGCACCTGCAAGCGCGCTGTCAAAGACGTCAGATTAACGCTCATGCGCACCTCCAATCCCTGCAGCGTCGGCCGCAAAACTCGTTTCCGTGGGTACAACCTGGTTGTCTTCTGCGGTGGGATGGAGAGACGCAGGCGCATCCATCTCGCGCACCAGCTTCATACCATTCGGGGCAATCAGCACCACTTTGCCGCTCGGGTATACCTTCCAATCCAGCAGGGTTGCCGGATCAATCCCGTATTCAGCTGCCAGGTTGGCAACCACAACGGGCAATGCGCTGATTTTCTTCACGGGTTTCGGACTTAGCGGTACTTTACTCTTGCGGGTTGCTCTAGACATTTTCCACCTCCTGCCAAATCTCGGGATGCGCCTGCCAGAGGGCATCCAGTTTCTCCTCCAGGCTCAGACTGCGCGGAGTTTGAGGTTGCCCCAGCCAGGCTTGCAGATCCTGCAGGCTGCCATGATAGAAGTTCAAATCCAGCGCAGATTGTTCCCCCGGCAGGATGAACTTGTCCCCCGAGAATTGCCAGAAGCGCCAGTTTTTGCTGCCCTCCGGTACCGCGGGTGCCGGGATGCCTGGTACGTAGTGCTTTTTCAACTGCTCCCAGCTCAGGTGAATCCTGCCAGGGCGGTAGGGGTAATGCGCCAGCCACAAATCCCAGTTCGGCAACCATTCCGCCATCTGCGGGGCATATTCTTTGACGAAACTGGCGCGTGTGTAGATCAGCACCGGTTTTTGGAACTTCGCCTGCATGGCATCGGCGCAGGCTTGCGCGCAGTCGCTGATCAGCTTGCCGGGATAGCGCTTGCTGATCGAGCCCTTCTGCCATTCACCCCAATCCGACCAGTATTGCTCCACATCCAGCGCCAGAAAGGCGTAATCCAGCCCCTTCAGGCGGTGTTCCAGGTTGCTGATCTGGGCATTCACGGCGCAGCCGGGGTCCATCCAGTGATAGACGCCACACAGCATCCCGGCTGCCTGGGCTGCTTTCAGATGCGAAGGACAGAGCGGGTCCTGCCGGTAGCTGCCCTGCGACGCTTTGATGATCGCGAAGCGCACCCCATTTTCATACAACTTTTCCCAATGGACGGTGGCCTGCCAGGACGACACATCCACCCCCAGACAATATCGATCAAACATAGAATCTCCTTTATAGGATTTTTGGATGGAAAAACCATCCACCCAAAAATCCCGATAATCACTTTTTTCTCAATAGCCTTTAGCCTTTTTCCTTTAGCCTTTTGCCTTTCAACTTTCAACTGTCAGCCGTCAGCTTTCAGCCATCAGCCATGAGCTATGAGCCGTCAGCGGTCAGCTCTCAACCCATCCTCGACAGCCACACCCAGAATATAGGCTGCCAACACCGACACAACCGCAATCGTCTCATTCTCGGGCACTTCAAAGGCCGGGTCAAAATGCCGGATCACCAAAAAGGCCAACCCGATCACCGCCGCCCAAAATTTCCGAGACCCCAATAACAATTTCCATTTCTGCATGTTTTTTCTCCTTTCGTAAATGTCACCCGGTAGGGGCGTTCGGCCGAACGCCCCTACAACCGAACGCCCCTACAACCGAACGCCCCTACGCGTCCATCCAATGCGTTCCCCGTACGGGCGGGTTCAGAACACGCCCCTACGAAAAAAACCTCAACACTCAAAACTCAATCCTCAAATCTGAATCCTGAATCCAAATCCCTAACACCTAACCCCTAATCCCAAACCCCTGCCTTTAGGCTACATTGGCCTTATACAACGGCCGGTAATCCGCCACGAACACGCTCAGGAAATGCCGCACCTTCAAATTGATCGTGTCATTGTGCAGCATATCAAAGCCCACTTCCTGATCGGCCACAAAGATTTCCGGCATCAAGCCAAAACGCTCGGCGATGATGATGCCAGGCACCAGGTTCGGGTCGGCCATGGCAGCCCAATCGTTGGCGTCGGTCCAATCCGGTACGGTGATCACATCGCCCAGTTCTCCGCGCAGCATATTCTCCGAGAAGATATTGCTCTCGCGTTCAAAGGTCGGGTACAGGATCTGGCGTGCGGTCAGGCGCAAAGCCCGTGGCACCAGTAAATAACGGGCATCCACTGCCAGCATCGGTTTGGTGGTGTCGTTCGAGATCATGCTCTGCTGGTAGATAGCCTGGCTGGCAGCTTCAAAACTGGTTGTGCTCAATGCGGTAGTACCCAGGTTGTTATGCACAATGGCATCAAAGACGTGCGCGCCATCCGCCATGATGGGTCCGGTGCCACTGCTGCTGCTGAACAATCCTGCCACCAGACTGGAGATATTACGGATAGCGCTGGATGCCAGCTTTTGTGGCAATTGGCGCAGTTTGTGTGTCTCGTCCTTGTCAATCATCTCCAGGGTAATCGGCAACAGGCCGCCATACTTACGGAAAGTGTTGCTCTCGCCACTGTCACTGATCTCTAGCTCTCCATACGCAGCGCCTTCCGAGATTACACCCAGAGCACTGACCTCACCCAGCAGAATACCGCTGACGGTCTGCAACGAGCCCATGTGCTCTACTTTGACCACCTTCTCCCACCAGCGATAGCCGGCTTTACCCAGCTGTTCCCACTGCTGCAGCATGATCTTGTTGAAGCTGTTTTTGAGCACGTTCGAAAGGCTGTCACTATCTGCCAGCTGGGCACGCTCAGCGGACATTCTGCCATGGAAGTCCACATCCCCGGTCATGCGCAGATACAATTCGCGAATGCCGGAAAGGCGTGCTACCCGGGTGTTCTCCATGCTGGCTTCACGTGGGGCACCCAGTAAATCATCGGCCGCTGCCTGCAACTGGTCGCGCTCCGAGCGCATTTCCTCGATTCTGCCAGCACCATGTATACCGCTGCGTCCCTGCAAAGCTGCCACGAGTTCGCGCTGGGATTGAATGGTCTGATCCAGTTCTTCCAGAGCGAACTGGCGGCTTTCGAATTGTTTACGCACCTGGCTCTGCGCCGGTTCAGGCAGGTTGCTTTCCTTTAATTTCAGTTCCAGAAGATTACTCTTAATTTGTTGCACCTCCAGCGAGAGTTGGTTTTCCACTGTGCTGCTTGCGGTTGATTCACTTAATTGCGTTGTTTCGTTTTGCATTTTTTCCTCCATTGGTTGAATTTGTTGTTGTAAGACCCGGTTGAACGCCCCACCTCTTGCCGGGCGATAGACCAGATCCAGACTGATGACTTTGATAATTTGTTTGACGATCTTGCCGCTGGCGCTGAAGACGATATCGGCACTGAACCCCACCCGGGGGCGTGGCGATGGACTTCCCAGCCATTCTGCTCCAACCTGCTCCAGCAATTCCGCGCTGGGACCGGACGGCTTGAGCTTCAATACCACCCCCTGGCAGCTTTCGTCATAACGAGCGGCATACGCCACCCCTGCCAGATCGCGCAGGCTGCGGTGGGTCTGTGGCTGCTGGTGGTCAATGAAGACCTCCACCCCTTCCCACAACCCCAGCGAGGCGCGCAAGGCTTCCTGGGTGAAGTTCCAGCCATTGCCAATGCCGGCCGTGATGGCGGTCACCTCAAAAACTGCTGTTTGTGTGTTGTGTTCTTCGTTGTCTGTCGTTGCCGGGTTCCAGTCCTGTAGCTGTACCCGCGTTCGAAATTGTTCTACTTCTTCTGTCATTGCTTCTCCTTTCCTTTTAATAGGGTCATATCGGTTGATGTGCTGAAACCTCCTTTCCTGTTTACAAACTGGCCACCCCACGTGGTTCTGCCTGTTCGGGGTCAATCACCTTGCTGGAGCGCTGTTGTCCCCCTCCGCCACTACCGACTGCCTGGCGCGCCGGATCATCCAGATCGATGGCCGGGGCTTCCTGCGACTGCACCTCCCCGGCAAAACGGTAGACCATGCGCAGCAGTTCTTCGCGGTTGATCAAGCCACGGTCGAAGAGATCGAAGAAAGTGCGGCTGGCAGCCTGCGTGGCGATGGCCAGGGCGGCGTTATCACGGGCACTCAAATCGGCTACCTGCACCTGAATGCTGGCTTCGGGATCCACCCGCCTGTCCAGCATGGCTCTACGGCGCACGGCGACCACAGCCAGCTGGCGCAATATCTCACTGAAGAACAGCTGCCTTTGCTCAAAATGCCGAAAGGTTGGTCCACCGGCAGCTTCGGCTGTACTGCGCGTGGAGGATTCCGGTTCCGCCAGGAAGTGTAGTGGTACCCCGGCACCGGCGGCGATCATCTTCTTGATGCTCAGACCGTCTGTGCTGGCTTCGTGACTCTCCAGACGTGGGTGGATCACCTCCCACTGCTCCGATTCATCCGTCACCAGGATTGAGCCTGGCGTGGGTGGAACGGCGTTCAGGACAGACTGCCGGGCCGCACGTTCAGCTTCACTCAAAAAGCGCGACTTGACCACGAAGTAAAAGGCGTTGCGATAGCGGTTCAGGCGTGCCCTGTCCTCCAGCCATATGGCGTAGCGGTTCAACCACACCAGCAAGGGTGCCAGGTCACTCTCCCCACGTACCGCGCCGGGAGGGCGGTTGATGGCGAAATGCAGCATCACCGCCTGGTCTGGGGAATCGCTGCGACTGTCATAAGCTGCCCAGGTGTGTTCCTCACCCAACCCGTCCAATTGCTGGTGGTAAGCTAGCTCCTGTTGCAAATCGTTCTCAGCTGTCTCAATCGCACTGATCTGGGCTGCCGGTACCGCACGAATGTAGGTCATCCCGGCAGCATCGGTGGAGAGTAAAAAGAACAGCTCTCCAGCTCGGGTCAACTCATCGCACCATTCATAGATGCGCAAGGCACACTGGTTGAGTTCGTGCTCCCACCAGTTCTTCAGAAATTGCTCGCTGCCCGGGTGGTTGCAGGTGATGCGCACCCCACCCCCGACCACGTATTGGCTGGTCAGTCCCACAATCCGGCGTGCCAGCGGGTTGCTGCGCCAGGCTTCCAGGGATTCTTGCAAAATGGTCTGCTGGTCGTATGGCAGCCGGTCGCGCGATTCATACGGCAGCAGGTTGAAGGGCAAAGCCGGGATGGTCTCCAGCCGTTGGCGGTGTTGCCAGGTAAAAAATTGTCGTAATCGTTCAATCCAATTCATATTTTCTCCTCGTCATGCTTTCTGATACTGAAATTTAGTAGCCTTTTCGGCTTCGTTTGTTGCTGAATTTGAAATCCATCTCCTGCAGGGGGTCTGCAGCAGAGATGATGGAGGTGGGTTGACCCGCCTGTATGCTATGCGATTCCAGCACAGCGCACAGGGCTGCTGAGATCAACCAATCGTCGTGCACTTCGCGTCCCTGCTGATCGCAGGTGCCAGCCGGTACCTGCCAGCGTAACAGCCGTTCCGGTCCCAATGAAATACTGGATTTGCAGGCACGGGCTTGCGCCAGGAACTGACTTTGCTCCTCCGATACATCGCGGTGATCCTGGATGCGACCACTGTCGATCAGTCCCAGAAAATCCCAGCCCAGGCGGCTCTTGCTGGCGGCCGTGAATTGAAATGGGATCACCCGCCCAGGTAAAGCACGCTGTAGGAAGGAAGCGATCCCGGCACCCACCCCACTGGCATCCACCACGAATTGTCTTGGGTTCCAGAACCTGGTCAGCGCCAGCAATTGCTCAAACAGGCTGCTTTGCGCAATCCCCTGCCAGGCTTTGCGATGGACGATCCGGTAATGATTCTGGTGCAAGCCCCAGGCGGTTGGCCGGCTAAAGATAGAGACAATCGTCAAAGCGCTGAAATCCCGCTGGGGGTTGCTCATCACCCCGGAGCTACTCAAACCCTGATCTTCCCCGGCTACATCCAGACAAAAGGCATAGATCTGCCCCGCTTGTGGGGTGGTTTGCAGTGCGTGTTCCCCCCGCAGCATTGCCAATCGTCCATCATGGAAGAGCCTGCCGCCATTCTCCAGCAGCTCCGAGAAGAACTGGGTACGCACCAGCGGATGATCCCTTCCGAGCATGGCGATCTGTTTTTGCACAAACTTGCCATAAGCTGGCACTTCGCGGGCAACCTCATCAGCCGTCAATACAAATGCCCGGCGAGTACCATCATAGGTTTCGATTTTCTGCGCCAGTCTCAACTCCCTGGCCAACAGGGTGTCCTCCGTCCAGGCCGTACCCCAGAAGACGCGCGTGGCGTTGGTGCTGGCAGCCATAGGAGCAATCTCCTTGTCGTACTTCTCCAGCGAGATGTCCTGGGCTTCGTCCACCTGCAACAGCGTTGAGGCGGTCGCTCCGACAATATTGGTTTCGGGTGAACCGGATAGGAAGGTGATACTCGCCTTTCCCACACTGAAGCGATAACCCGAATCTTTCTGCCAATCCTCCTGTAATAAGGGGTGCCGGCTGAGCACACGTTGCAAACGTCGCATGGCGTTCTGGCTCTGTGGTTTCCAGGTCGGTGAGATTTTGACCAGTTCCCCGCCAGTGTGGATGAATCGCATCAAGAAAAAGGCTTCTAACTGGGCCTGCAGTTCGTTCTTACCACTCTGGCGGGGAAACATGACCACAAAGGAATGACCACAATCACCCAACACAGATATACTGATGGCATAGGCAACAGCCTGCTGGTATTCTCGCAACACAATCCCTCCCAGGGCAGCAAAGCGGCAGGGATCGGTCAGCGTGTTAATCATGACTTTCTTGTCAATTGCTGTCAGCATCGTTTTTTTCCCGGACCGGCATGGTTTGATCAAGTTCATGAATCAATTGCAATACTTCCTTACGGAATTTATCCTTGCCATCTTCTGCTCCGCTCCATTTTTTACGGATCTCAATCAAACGCCCCAAACGTGCGCCGGCTTTTCCGATAATCTCTAGCGAATTGCCATACTGATCCAGTTCAGGTTCTCCTTTTTCAACCAGTTCGTGATATTTCCAGATAGCCTGGCGTAAAAGGGCGATGATTTCATCCAGATCTGATTCGGTCGTCGGAAGGTCTTCATCCGCAATTATGGGATTGGCATCCATCTCTACAATGGGCTCATTTGGGATTGGTCGTGCTACTGATCTTTTCGCCATACATATCCTTTCTGGAATTAGAAATATTGTTCTAATTTTGATCAAAGTATGACGGAAAAAATTAGTTCTGACAACCTGCCTAAATGTGCATGTTTTTAAGCAAAATTGGCATATTTTGGCAGGTTTTTGGCATATTGGATAGATTTTGTCCGAAAAATTGCATGATTTTTCAAATCATTTCCCTCCCAAAAAACCTGTGACAACATTCCTATCTTCTCAAAAATCCGATATAATTATTGTCCTTGCCAGACAATTAACAATTGAATAGGTTCTACTTAAATCAAGCGATTAAACCCGGGTGTTTGAATGATTTGGGTTGCAGAGCAACCCAAATCATTCAAACACCCTTCTCCCACACTTTGGATTTAAGTAGTAATCAAAGAAAAATAAATGGAGGAAATTCAACTTATGGAGGGAACAATGACTGCCCTTACAGTACTAACGGAAACAGGTGCTGATCGAGCAGCCTTGCCACTTTTATGGTGGTTGGGACCTATCACCGCTATTGTGGCACTTTTATTCGCCGTTCTGTTTTACAAACAGATGATGCAAAAGTCGGAAGGCACCGACAAGATGAAGTTCATCGCCCAGGCGGTACGTGAAGGCGCTATGGCATACCTCTCCCGTCAATACCGCGTGGTCGGGATTGTGTTTGCCATTTTATTCGTCATCTTCCTGGTGCTATCGTTTTTCAAACTCCAGAACCCCATCGTACCGTTTGCTTTCCTCACCGGCGGATTGTTCTCCGGTCTGTGTGGCTTCTTTGGTATGAAAACCGCCACCAATGCCTCTGCCCGCGCTGCCCATGCTGCCAGCCAGAGTCTGAATTCAGGCTTACAGGTTGCCTTAAGGGCTGGCGCTGTCATGGGTCTGGTCGTGGTGGGTTTTGCCTTGCTCGATATCACCCTGTGGTTCCTCCTGCTCTACTTTGGATTCCCGGTGCTCTTCCCCACGAATTTCATCAGCGTGACCGAGAACCCCTTACCTCAGATTACCGCCATTATGCTCAGCTTTGGGATGGGCGCTTCCACGCAGGCCCTTTTCGCCCGTGTGGGGGGTGGCATCTACACCAAAGCCGCTGATGTGGGTGCCGATCTGGTGGGTAAAATCGAAGCCAATATTCCCGAGGATGATCCCCGCAACCCGGCCACCATCGCTGATAACGTCGGTGACAATGTTGGTGACGTGGCAGGCATGGGTGCTGACCTGTATGAATCATACGCGGGTTCTATCCTGGCAACCTCTGCCTTAGGTGTGGCTGCGGTCACGCTGGCTGGTAGTGGTTTAGTACCGGGTAAATCTCCCCTGGAGACCGGTCTGATGTACATCACTGCGCCAATTGTGCTGGCAGCGCTGGGCATCATCCTATCCATTATTGCCATTTATCTGGTACGCACCCGAGACGATGCCGACCAGAGTCAACTAATTGCATCTCTCAGCCGCGGATTAAACCTCAGCTCCATCGGGATTGCCGTGTTTTCTTTGCCCTTACTATACCTTTTGGGATTACCCAACTTTCTTGCGGTTTGGATCTGCGTCCTGGCTGGTCTGGCTGTGGGACTGATCATCGGCAAATCCACCGAATATTACACGTCGCACGCCTTCAAACCCACCCGGGATATTGCCGAACAGGCAGATACCAGCTCTGCCACCGCCCTCATCGAAGGCATGGCTGTCGGTATGGAATCGGGAGGCATCCCGGTCGCAGCGGTTGTGACTGGCATCATGGTCAGTTATTATGTAGCTGGCGGGGTCGAAAACCTGCTCATGGGTCTCTTCGGGGTTGGTATTGCTGCCGTGGGTATGCTCTCCACCCTGGGTTTCACCCTGGCCACTGATGCCTACGGTCCCATCGCGGACAACGCCGGCGGTAATGCCGAAATGTCGGGTCTGGATCGCAGTGTGCGTATTCGCACCGATGAGCTCGATGCTGTTGGTAACACCACGGCTGCCATCGGCAAAGGCTTTGCGATTGGTTCCGCTGCACTCACCTCCATGGCACTATTGGCTGCCTACCTGGAAGAAATTCGCCTGGTACTAACCGAGTTACGCCATGTCGACGCGCTTTTGGTGCGTGGCGAATTGATCCCTGTCATGCAAATGACCATGGAGAACTTCATGGATTTTTATAATGTTACGCTATTAAATCCGGCTGTTCTAGCAGGTCTCTTTACCGGTGCCGCCACCGCCTTCTTTTTCTCCGCCATGACGATGCGCGCAGTTGGCCGGGCTGCCACCGGCATGGTGGCAGAGGTACGCCGTCAGTTCCGTGAGATCGAAGGTATTCTCGAAGGTACTGGCCGCCCGGATTATGCCCGTTGTGTTGCCATCAGCACCGCTGCTGCCCAACGTGAGATGATCGCTCCATCTTTGGTGGCCATCATCATCCCGGTTTTGGTCGGCATAGTGTTCGGGATCGCCGGTGTGCTTGGATTACTGGCAGGCACCCTCATTACCGGTCTCTCGTTGGCTATCACCATGTCCAATGCAGGTGGTGCCTGGGATAATGCCAAGAAGTATATTGAGGTTGGCAAGTTTGGTGGTAAAGGCTCCCCTGCCCACAAAGCCGCCGTCATTGGTGATACTGTCGGAGATCCCTTCAAAGACACCGCCGGTCCTTCGCTGAATATCCTGATCAAACTGATGACCATGGTCTCGGTCGTCTTCGCCGGTCTGGTGGTTGCTTTTGGAAATGGCCAGGGTTTGATCTTTATGCTCTTGCATTAGTACCTTAGCACACCCAACTTTTACAACAATAATTTTTTGATCCTTTCTTATCTCGAGTACCATCTGGAGCAAGAAAGGATCATTTTTTCAATCAGGCACAGATGGTTCTGAGAATTTTCACAGTATCCCTGGTGGACAAAACGAACCACACTATTAAACAACTTAACCCACACTCATTACCTGGATTTTGCAGGTGAAACGAGATGTCCGTTTATAATTGAGAAATCCCAATCGTTTCGAATCGAGATAAATATGCAGGAATACACCTATAAACAAAATCAGCTAAAAGCGCTTCTTGAGCGATATAAGCTCAATGGCTTGCTTCTCAACCGGGTGTCAAGTATTTCCTGGGCAACCTGTGGCGTGAATAGTGCCGTCAACACCGCAACTACAAATGGGCCTGTCAGATTATTCATCACCAAAGATAAGGTTTATCTGATAACAAAAAATATCGAAGCCCCGCGACTGGAACAGGAAGGCCAGTTAAAAACACAGGGTTGGGAATTTATTGTCACCCCCTGGTATGAACCGGATTTTGATCTCAGAGAGATTGTCGGTGAAGGTCCTTTAGGCGCAGATTTTTCCCATCCTGGTGCCATCGACCTGACTGCCGAAATATCCCAACTGCGGTCAAATTTATTACCAGCGGAACAGACCCGCTTTAAAGGACTGGGTGGTCAGTGCGCAGCAGCCATGGCAAAGACCATACATGCCATTGAACCAGGTATGACCGAATTTGAGATCGCTTCGATTTTGTCTTTCGAAACAGAAAAGCAGGGAATAAAAGCCATTGTCAATCTGGTTGCAACGGATGAAAGGATCTTTAAGTATCGTCATCCGCTTCCTACAGAAAAACAACTGCAGAAATATGCCATGGTGGTACTGTGCGGAAGAAAATGGGGCTTGGTTTGTTCCCTCACCAGACTGGTGCATTTTGGAAATATTCCTGTTGAAATCCAAAATAAATTAACGTCTGTGGCAAAAATAGATACAGAATTGATCAGGAACACCAGACCTGGAAAATCAATCGGAGAAGTGTTTTCACAGGCCGTGCTGGCATATCAAAGTGAAGGTTACCCTAATGAGTGGCAACTTCATCACCAGGGCGGCATGACTGGTTATGAGCCACGCGAATCCGTCGCTGGCCCTCAATCCAAACAAATCATTCAAGCAGGGCAATTCTACGCCTGGAACCCATCCATCAGCGGCGTAAAATCAGAAGATACCATTTTTGTTGGCGAAACGGAAAACGAAATGATCACAAAAATAGATGACTGGCCGACAATCGATGTTTCTGCAGGTGGTGTCAAATTTCAACGTCCTGCCATTCTACAGAAATAGAATGATAACAAGCCATTAGCTCATTCGTCCAATTTTTACTCTAAAGATTCTGATTTACCTATTAAGTGATCAGAATCTTTTCCTCTAGCTCACGGACAGGGACTTACTACTTCAATCCATTCGATACCTGATCCATCAAAATTGTTGTTGTATTGATCCGCCAACCAGGTACAACGCTGATCACTGCGGATGGCGCCTACTTTTGAAATCCCATGATTAACCCATTGACATTCACCACTGGCTTCGTAACGTCTCATAACGCTATACTCTTTCACATCGCCCGGCTCAACAGCTCCAAAGCCATTCCAGCGTTCGCCCGTCCAACTCATTCCTGCATCCCTGGCATATGAATATTGTAAATAATAGATATTTACTAATTCACTGGAATCATTGGTGATTTTTACCTTGCCAGAACAATCATGACTGCAGGGGGAGGTATCGGGAAAATCAAGTGTTTTAGCCCCTTCCATTTCAACCGTCAGATAATGGGTCATATCACATTCTTCCAGACTGAGATTTGCCTGATCTTCTTTTTTATCTTCCTGTTCATCATCCGATTCGGATAAGGTTATCTTTATCCACTTAAACCCCGCCCAATTCAGAGATCCTTTCTCTGATCTTGTTTTTATATTGAAACCAAAATAATTCTCTCCCTGGTTCAAATTAAGATACGTTGTTTCACCAATGTTTGTTGTGGCAATCTGGGTAGGTGTTTGATAATCCGAGGCTGTTTGCCAGATCGTCACTTCAACTGGGATATTGATCTGATCCACAAACACATCTACGACTGCATTATTCGTTTCATATTCCCTTTCAACAGCAATCGCAGGCAGCTGCTGAAATGAGCTGTCCCGATCAACGATATTAATACGAAAATGAGGAAATGGATCTGACGTAAGAGAACCATTATCCACCTGAGACCACAAATCACCGATCAATTCCCAATTCACAATATCTTTGGGTGGAATAAAGTAAAACTGGTTGAAAGTGATTGGTGCACCATCTGCTTCTAAACCTGAATGGTAATCTTGAAATAAGGATCCGTCCAAATCAAATGCCACTGTCCTGGTGCTATCTTTTGGAAAATTAGGATCATAGATATTAAAAATACTGCCTGTTTTTTGATAGGCAATGATGGCATGTCCTCCGCCACCATCTACAGCATCTAAGACAATTAATTGAGGTTTTCCTGTTACTAACATCAGGTAAGCAACAGTGAAATAAGTCCTCAATGGATCGCTTATTTCAAAATTTGTCCAATAAATCACATCCGGGTTACCTGCGATCCAGGCATAACTTTGAACGATACTGCTTAGTTTGTACACCATAACATCATCTTCCCACAAATCAGGTGTTTCAAAAAAAGCAGTATCGTATCCATCATAGGCAACAAACAACGATTTATCTTTGTATTTTTCATGGTAATAAAGATTTGCCAGGGATTGTCCAGCGCAATGACCATTCGGAGTAAACCAGGAACCCATGTTGGGAAACTTAAAATTACTCTTTCCAAACACAAAGGATGTATCAATATCCTCATAAAGCGCTATTTCCCTGACCATCGCGAAGATAAATTTTGAAAATCTTTTTGACACAAAAGTAAGCGAATCAGCACTTTCACCAACAACAGGGAGTCCTTCCAACTGATTCGTTTCAGGATCAATATGAAATGGCAAGGCGAAATAACCGTCTGGTACTTTCAGAGGAACTGTGATTTCTAAGAAATCCTCCGGACTGACAGTCTGAAGATCAATATCGATTAACGGGGTTATCGGTTCAAAATGTTCACCATATGAATGACTTTTCACTTCCTGATAACTGATGTTAATGTCCACCGGTTCAGTGAGCGCATTCTCTGGCGCAAATATACGCATTCCATCCAGTGGATCGCCCGGACTATCCACGGTTATCGCTTCACCAGCAACGAGGACACCACCCAATACCTCTTTCATCTCTCCCAATTTCATTGGTGAGGAGGATGCTACATTTTCAGACGATTCTGTTCTGGTTGGTAAGTTGCACCCAAAGGTGACACTCAGTAACAGGATACAAAGAATAGAAAGTTTGATGAGTTTAAAATTTTTATTCATTTTCCCCCTCCATGCTAGACGGTGAAAAGGATGGCTCAACGAGAACTCTTTTATTTATTATACAGATAAGTTGTTAGCGTGAGAAATTTAAAAATTATTATTTTCCCAGCGTTGCTTTTTTCGTCACCCAGGAGCGATACAGAAACAAAAATCGCAGCATGATTGGTGCATATAAGAGTCGGGTCCAAAGTCCCTGCCAGCCTTGTGGATATTCGTACTCAATTCGATCCTGCACTTCAGTGACCTCTTCTGAGATCGCTGTGAAAGTATGCGTGTGCTGCCAATGGGACATCGGTCCTTTTTCCTGGATGTCGGTAAACCCACGCAAATGATCCACATTCACATGCCGGGCTGTCCAACGCACCGGAAAGGGTCCAAACCACATCGTGAATTCAGCAATCGACCCTTCACCAGGGGCTCCAGATTATGAATCTGAACAAATATCGGGAAGGGCGTCAGTCGTTTGAGGACAGTGGTACTGTTATGAAATTCAGCGACTGCCTGGATGGGTGCTTTCACCCAAAATGTATTCGTAAAAATCTTCTTACTTTGCTTCCTTTTCACTATTCATATTCACTCATACGCTAGTTCTCAACTAAGGATTGTAAAATCTTCGTACATTCTTTTTTCTTTTAGCTTTGAGCTTTGAGCTTTGAGCTTTTTGCTTTTTCCTATCAGCTTTGAGCCTTGCGCTTTCAGCTTTCCTGTAAAATAAACCCATGAACAACGATTCATTCTGGGATTTCTACTGGGAAACCCGCTTACAATACCTGCAAGGGCAGGGCAAGGGCGAAGTGATCGAAAAGGCATCGCAATTGATCCGTACGGCCAATCAACCGTTCCGCATCCTCGAAGCTGGCTGTGGCGAAGGGCAGATCATCGGTTCCCTGGTGGAAGCGCACGGCAGCCCGGGTGGCGAACAGGCCAGCATTGGGATTGATCGCGATCTGACCGCCCTGGCTAATGCCGGGAAAAACTACCCATCCATCCGTTTTCTCGCAGGTGATTTCACCGACACAGATTTGCTCCAATCATTAGGACAATTCGATCTGTTGTTGCTGGTCAACGCCCTACACCACGTCTTCTCAGATGTCTATGATCTCTCGCAGGGGGAGATTGATGTGCCAAAAGGAAAAGCTAATTTACTCACCAGTTTTACCAACCTTTCACAGACGGTTAAGCCAGGTGGTTACGTGATCCTTTTCGATGGTCTCGAAGTGAACGCGTCACCTGACACACCGATTCAAATTCAATTTCAAACGCCTGAAGCGATGGAAAAATTCCAGACCTTTGCCCGGGAGTACCTACCTTTTCGCATCCAATATCAGCAGGAGTCCGAAAGGATAATAACCCTCTCCTCACGCGATTTCACCCGTTATGCCACCAAAATCATCTTCCTGGGCAAGCCGCTCTGGGAACGTGAACGCCAGGAAAGCTACCAGTACTTCAACGAAAGTGAAATGCGCGGGATGCTCACCCAGAATGGGTTTGACATTAAGGAATTCCGCCTTCTGAGTGTGGATTACGACCACTGGCTACAGGAGGTCAGCATTCTCACCCCGGGTGTGGACTTCCCACCTGAACATGTCCTTATCACTGCCCAGAAATCGGGATGAGACCAATAATAATTGTTTATAATCAGAGCTTTTCCTTGCCATCCCACCCCCTTTATCCGGAGACCACAGCATGCCCTACAACCGCCGGAGCACCAGTAAAATCGTCAGAATCGTTGGCTGTCATACCAATACCGTAGGTATGTACGAAACCTGGGAATGCTGCCACCCGTCCCATGAGCTGCCAACGGCTACCGTCTCTGCACCCAGGATCACTTTTGCCAAATGCGCCTGGCACGCACCGCCCTGAACACCGCCTGGCCAGGCAAGACAATTCGCAAGGCTGCCTTTGAATTAATTCATCAGGCAGCTCGTCGTGATTTGGGTGGTGCACTCGAGAATGCTTATCTCTATCTGGTGCTGGTGCAATCAGAACGCAACCAGGCCGAGATGGCTGCCGAGCTGGTATCTCGCTGGGCTCAGGGTTTTCCAGCCGATGCCACCCACCACAACTTACACATTCGGGAAGCTGCCCTGCACCTGCATGTCACCAGCGATCAGCTACGTAACTTGGAACGAAACGGTTTATTGGATGTCCCCAAAGACCCCCACAACAACTAACGTCTCTATGGCGCCCCCGACCTGGCGCGTGCCCGCGTCATCCGGGTGCTGCGTAACGCAGATTACAGCCTGATGGCCATCTACCTCATGCTCAACCAGTTGGACGCTGACAGTTCCACCGACATCAAACACGCCCTCGACACCCCCCGCCCGGATGAAGACGTTTTCCACGCCACCGACCGCTGGCTCTCTACATTACAAAGCATCGAAAACACTGCCCGGGATTTGATCCGCATTCTGGAGGAGTGGATTAAAAGGAAGGGCGGGGAGAAGTGAATTTAATAATATATTTCGGATGAATGGTGGATTTACAAATCCCCTGCCATCCACGAATATTACACGAATACTCGAATAGCAAATCCCAATAATCGACAGTTATTGATCATAAAAAACAAATGATTCTACTGAGCATCAGAAAATCATTCATAATGTATACTAATTCGGAACAAAATAATAATACAAGCATGGAGGAACCTAAAAATAATTCAATTCGAAATACCCATAGCGATCTTCTATTAACCTATTCAGCCAATCGTGTATTCGTCATCGTACACTATTCGTGTATTCGTGGTTATTATTCGTGGATGGCATATTGACTTTCCTCCTGCTTTATCGTAAAATAACGATATAAGGAATCTCCAAAATGGAAAATTACCCCCTCTCTTCTGACGATCAACGACTGGCTGCCATGCTCAAAGCCCTCGGGAATCCGATCCGCTTTCGAATCATGCACATTCTGGCCGAAAAAAAACAGTGCATCACCGGTGATATTGTCGAATTGACCGGTCTGGCGCAATCCACTGTCAGCCAACATCTTAAAGTGTTGCGTGAAGCGGGTTTAATCAGCGGTGAAATTGAAGGTCCAGCCACCTGTTACTGCCTGAATGACGCTGGTATTCGCTGGATGAAATCAAAAATCGATAGCTGGTTGCCGGAATGTTGTCCAACCCCCGAGCACAGACGTTTTGTTGTCAATCACAAACATGGATTTTCTGGATAGAATTATCAAATTTATATTTTTTTATTCTAATTTATCGTAAATATACGATAAAGAAAGGTTTATCGCAATGCAAATAACATCAAACACTTATTTCAAACAAGTTGCTGAACAATGGGATGACCTGCGCAAGGGCTTTTTCCCTGATTCATTACGAGACGAAGTCATCGCCAAAGCTTATCTGCTACCAGAAATGGAGATTGCGGATATCGGCGCAGGTAGCGGATTTTTAAGCAGTATTCTGGTGGATCGTGTCAGAATGGTTCACCTGGTAGATGCATCCGAAGAGATGTTATCACAGGCAAAAAAGAACCTCTCCAGCCACTCCAACATAGTTTATCAATTAGCTGAAGGCAGAACGATTCCCCTTACCGATGCAAGCCAGGATGCGGTTTTTGCCAACATGTATCTACACCATGCGCCAGACCCATTCGCTGCCATACAGGAAATGGCTCGTCTGCTCAAACCGGGTGGACGCTTGCTGATCAGCGATCTGGATCTGCATCCTCATACCTGGCTACAGGAAGAAATGGCGGATGAGTGGCCAGGTTTCGAAAGAGATCAGGTAATGGAATGGTTCAGAACAGCGGGGTTGGTCAATACCTACATCACTTGCAGTAATTCTAATTGTTGTGGAACCAGTCAGACAGATGCATCACGTGCCGCCGAGATCAGCATTTTCATCGCCGTTGGATCCAAGCGCATCAGTCGCAAAGCAGATGTGCAGCAATCATATGGCGTTATCGCTGAAAGCGGATGTGGATGTGGCTGCAGCCCTGCCCAACCTTCTGATGGCTATCGAATCGTGGAGCAATCCTGTTGTTCTCCACAAGCTTCTGAAAACAGCCTATATCATTTAGATGAATTAAAAGTCATCCCCGAGGAGGCTGGCGATATCTCGCTCGGTTGTGGCAATCCACTGGCGATGGCCAGTCTCAAGCCCGGCGAAACAGTCCTTGATATTGGATCGGGTGGTGGCATCGATGTATTCCTGGCCGCCAATCGCGTTGGACCTACAGGACATGTGATTGGCGTGGATATGACACCGGGGATGTTGAAGCGATCTCGCGAATCAGCTGCAAAACATGGCTATCTTCAGGTAGAATTTCGCCAGGGAGATGCCGAAAATTTACCGGTGGAGGACAATAGCGTAGATGTGGTCATTTCCAACTGTGTGATCAACCTGACTGAGGATAAAACACAGGCATTCCAGGAAATCTATCGGGTGCTCAAACCTGGAGGACACCTGGAGATCAGCGATGTGGTTGCCGCACACAGCCTGCCGCTGGAGGTACACCAGAATCCCAACCAATGGGCAGCCTGTGTGTCTGGCGCACTACCGGAAAAAGAATACCTGGATCTGATCACCTATGCAGGCTTCCAGAATCTCCATACCAACCGCGAAAATCAATATACCAATAATTCGGAAGCAACCTATTCATTAGTTGTCTCAGCCAGAAAGCCAGATATCAATGGCAAACCAGTTCAATACTATTGTTGACTCATTTTTGATAAATCGTCATTAATTTCACCCCTTGGATTGATTCAGCATACACTACATTGTAATTTTCAACCACATATTCTGCAACCTCATCAAAAAATCCAGGCCGTTCCAAAACTATAACATATATTGTTTCTGTAATATGTTCTAACTCACTAATCGTCTCAACTTCCAGATAATCCATGTCATCCCGAAGCCAAATTGGTTCAGTTAATTCCACCAGCCATCCAGCAATTGGTACAACAACCTTTGCTTGGTTTTCTCCATATTCATTTATCCAATTAATCCCTTTTCTGTAACTGATTGCCCAATAATCAGTAACTTCATTCGCTCCAAATTTTTCTCTTGCGCCAGAAATCCCACCAACCAAGCTGTTATAGTAAATATATTGATGTGGATTCGTAGAAATTAATGCATAAGAAAAATTTAATACTGTGATCAAGGTGAATCCAGCAAAAAATATTTTTTCGTAGGAAGGTGTTTTTTTCTTGAGCCAAACCCCAATTTGCCATAAACCTATACTAGCTAATACACAAGCTGCGGGTAAGAATTCTAAGAAATGTCTTATACCATCAAAATTAACCATACCTGGCATACTAATTCGAACAATAGGGACAATTAACCAAATAATAAATAACCTGTATATAGAATTCGGCTTCTGAATGGTTTGATATATAGAATAGGCAATACCAATTATGAGAAATACTATCATAATTTCTGGCATCGACGTTATCACCTGAACCAATGGGGCAATTTGAAATTCCATTGGACCTTTTCTTCCACCTTGTGAAATGATAAATTCAAAATATTTCTGAATTCCCCGAATAGGGCTGTTTTGAACATATAAATATGGCCATGAACCAATATATGTGAAAAGAGCTATTACCAACATAATTGAATGTTGAAAAAAATCCTTCGATAATTGAAGAACCTTTTCTTTATAATCACCTGCCTTTAAATCGACTTCCCACAGTCCCAGAATCAGAATAATCGGAATAAAAACAGCATTAGCTTTTATTGCTATTGTCGCCCCACCTAGTAATCCAATGTAAACTACATTGATCCACCTTTTATTTCTCAACCATCTGTCATATGCAAAAATAGTCAACGAGAAAAAGATAAGCAAAGGAATATCTTTCGGGTTAAAATGAACATCGCCCCAAAATCGTGGGTAAAAGGCCAGAAAAAAAACTGAGAAAATTGCAATTTGCCAGCAAAAGTATTTTCTAATCACCAAGAAAAATATAAATAAAAACACGACCGCCATAAAAATCTTTGCAAAATGGAAGGCATCAACAGGATCCATTATTTGAATTACCTCAGCTAGAAAAAGCATAAAACCGGCTGAAATGGTATCTGCGAAAGGTGGAAATTCGTGTGGAAGTTCTCGAAAAGGAGAAGGATAAAGGTTGAAAATTTTTGTGTCTTGAAATAAGTTGGCCTTAAAGTCTATATATTTTTCCTGGAAGTTTAAAAAATAATAAACATATCTTTCCCCAAAAAATAAATTTCCTAGACCTTCATCCCAAGAAAGTCCATAATTTTTCAAGGTAAGCGTTGTGCTGAGAAAAAAAGCTAGGATAATTACTGCCAACATGACATATTCAATTTTTATTTTTTTAGAAAGTTTTAATATTGATGAATACATTAATTACTCCCTGACTTATGAATTATTATACACGGCCACAAACAGAATTTTTAGAATCGACTCCCCAAAAATTTTTTGATCTCCAATTCATAATAAATTAGGTATCATCTCAATAAAACGGGGTAATCGGGTGTTTTTGTGCGAGCATCCGCTCGCACAAAAACACCCTGACCGCTAATTATTGAAAGGATACTAAATTAGTAAAATCATTTCTTCAAAATCGTTCTCTTAACTATTACCGCTGTATAATTTAAAAATTATTATTTACGGTTGTTCACGTGTATGGATGCAACAAGAAAAAACAAAAATTAATCCTGATATTTTTGAAAGAATTAATAATGGTTATTACATTTGTAATTTGGTGTATTGTATTTTTACTTTGTTTTTCGTATGGCTTCTTTATCCTGCATTTGTTTATCATCCCAAAAGAAAATCAACATGAAATTAATAGCCCATCTGAAACAATTATTTATTTCCTAACTGGGTTTGTCTTTTGTTATTTTATTGCAAGTATATTTAGTTTATTTATACCGATTGGCTGGATCGCATTCATTATAATTTTTGTACCAGCTTTATTAATTGTAATAAAAAATTCATTATTAAAGTATCTGCTAACCACATTTAAATTAATAACAAGTTTAATAAACCCTTACGTCTTCTTCTCAGCATCAATCGCTTTATTATTATTTTCCCTATGGTTGACCTCAGGACCTATAAATAACTCTGATTCGTACATATACCATGCACAATCTATCCGTTGGATTGAAAGTTATCCTGTCGTCAAAGGTTTAGGAAATTTCTTTAATCGCCTTGCTTATAATTCTGGATGGTTCATTCAAAATGCACTTTTTAGTTTCTCCTTTCTCGGAGGAAGATCATTTCATGTTCTGAATGGTCTTTTGGTTTTTTCGGTTTCTATGTTTTTCATCCTTGAATTTATTCAAGCTTCCAATAAAAATCAAATCGAATTGCCCCAAATTTGGGGGATGCTGATTATTCCACTAGGTATCATTAGTATTGGAACGCAAGCCTCTGCTCCATCCACAGATATGCCTGTAGCTTACTTAATCTGGATTGCAGGCTATTTAGCCATGCGTCAGAACCAGCAGAA
This sequence comes from Chloroflexi bacterium HGW-Chloroflexi-2, assembly GCA_002840735.1. Taxonomy (GTDB): domain Bacteria; phylum Chloroflexota; class Anaerolineae; order Anaerolineales; family Anaerolineaceae; genus UBA6170. The sequence continues at coordinate 26,746 of PHBY01000020.1, read as the reverse complement.
TAATCTTTTCTCAACGATTTTTATCATTACTGGGTTGATTGCTTTTGCCTTCACAATAAAGATATCCATTGCTCCGATTTTCTTAATTCCTCTATTATTGATTGTTTTTAACAAAAAAACCATCAAGTTAAATAATTTGGTTAAGTTATTCATTTGGGGTAGCCTGATTCTAGCACCTTGGATGATTAGAAATGTGATTATTTCTGGTTATGCCATTTACCCTTCCGCAGTAACAGCAGTACCTGTTGATTGGAGAATGCCTGAGAGTCTTGTAATAGATGATGAATTTGGAATAAGAGCATGGGGTTTTTATGAAAGAGGGTCAGCAGATGAAGTGATGGAAAAACCGTTTTTTGAACGTATCAAATTTTGGTTTTTCAACCTTACCTTGAATCAGAAAATGATGGTTGTTACATCATTTTTTTCTCCAATTATTCTAACGTTTATATTTTTGATTTCTTTCCTTAAGAATAAATTGAAATTTTCAACAGGAATTTTAATAACAATTGTTGGTTTTTTTGTGGGTTTCATTTTCTGGATTTTCGTCTCACCGAACATGCGTTTTGGTTACGTTTATCTTTTATTTTTATTTGGAATTTGTTTAGCGTCAGGATTAAATTGGGTCCTTTCTTTATTTAATTTTTCAAATAAGATTCAGAAAGCCGGCGGTGTGTTTGGACTAGCTCTTGTTCTTATATTTTTATTTTCCCACTCTTTTAATTCAAAAGATTTTAAAACAAGGTATTTCTTACCTCAAGATTACGACCGGCTTCCTACTTCACCTTGTACCATCGATGGAGGAAAGGTAACGATTTTATGCGCCGATCTTTATGGGGAATGTGGGTACTATCCATTTCCATGTCATGCTTGGGGGAATGACACTGTACGTATGTATGGAGAAGAAATAACTGATGGATTCTACGATGGATACGGTCTTCAAATCAAATGAATTTGGTTATTCGTTTTGTGGAACCTCCCCCTGTTTTCTCCTTTAACAGTCTCAGGATATTGCTACAAGCTTCGTTTTCCTCGGTTTTTTCACATACCACTCGTTCAGGTATAGAGCTGCTACAGCAATTCCCCCACCAATCAACAGATTTAACCAGTTGGCTTGCTCACCAAAGAAAAGGATTGAGACGATTACCGCCAACGGGATCTTCAGATCATTAAAAATTGCCAGAGTTCCTGCATTGACCTTACGAGCACCTACATTCCACAGGAAGAAGCTCAAGCCCGAAGCAATGGCACCCAGGTACAATAGAACCATGATTTGCTGATTGCTGATCGTAAAGGTTTCCCAGGGGGTAAATACGGCTGCAGAGATACCAGCTGTCAAAAAGCCACCCAGATAAAGCAACCCAAACACCTTCAGGTTATCAAATTTACCGGCAGGCAAGGTTGCCATCACTTCCCGGTAGTAGACCTGACCAAACGCAAAACCCAGGTTAGAGATCTGGACAATCAGAAATCCTGTTAGTATGTCCGATTGGATCATCCCACCCCTGCGCACGATCGCTGTGCCAATCACGGTCAGAACCGTTGCCAGCAGGCTGATCCAATGCATCCGTCTGCGGAAGGCATCATTGATCAGGGTAACGTAAATTGGCGTGAAGATGGTGAAGAGTGCCACCTCATATGCCTTCAGGTATTGGAAGGAATAATTATAGGCAATATACATCACGCCATACTGAATGGCACCAACCAGGATCAAAGAACCAATTTGCCGCCGGGATAAGCCTTTGATGCGAATGAAAGGTAAGAACACCAGCAATGCTACCAGAATTCTGGCGGCAGCGATAAAATTAGCATCCAATCCCGCCAATGCATTCTTGATCAATCCAAATGAAAAAGCCCAGATGATGGAGACAACCAATAAATAAACCATTATTCACCTTTTTAATCAGTAATGACTTCCATTATAAATGGATTTTTTTCATTTCAGAGAATACTTGAGGATATTCGTGATGAATCGTGACAAACAACAGCTATAAAAAGATCTTCTGCCCGGCCAGAATGCTTTGCAGATTCATCTGGCAAGCCAGAGATATCTCTGTATAAGGGGAAAATCCACATTTTGAGCAATCGATATCCGCACGATTCTTGAGGTAACACCCCTGCGTGATGCTCCCATCCGGGTTTGCATTATCGATCAGACGATCATCGCACTTCCAGGTATTGCGTTTCAACGCCTGCAATGCTGCTATAGAATTAAGTACCGGAAATCCCGCACGTTTGAGTTGAATAATCTCCTCCAGCAACTTCTCCCGTTTATCAAAACCTAAAAACAACTCATCTTTATGGTTGTACGGATAGTAGAATTGCACCGTCATACCCCACACTTTGTGTTGCAAAAACCGAATCAGCTCCGGAATCTCAGTTGCATTGACCGCATTAATCGTAATGTGGGCAAATAAACGTGGATGCTGGCTTCTATTGATATTATCCATGATCTTCGAAAAGATCGGGGCACCACGCAAGGCATTGTGAGTGGCTTCCAACCCATCAATACTCACCCACAAGGTGTCCACAGCCACATCCAGGGGCAGAGTGCCATTGGTTGTCATACCCAAACTGAAGAATTTTTTACGAGCAGCTGCCACCACATCATGAATGGAATAGGTTCCATCCTTCCACAGCATTGGCTCTCCACCTTCCAGAACCACCAATCGGCTCCCACGCTGATAGAGACGTTCCAGAATATCCAAGACCTGCTCATATCGCAACTCCTCCGCCTGCATGCAATAAAATGGGCATTGCTGGCAGGTCAGGTTACAGCGATAAGTTAACTTGAAGCTCGCAAGTAGGGGCTTATCCCTGTGGAGAACATAATGGTAGAAAAGATAGGGGTAGTGGTGTAAGGAACTGTATCCGGTCATGGAGTCACCTGATTAGATTGTACTGCAATTGTCTGAACTTTTATTTATATGATTTTATGATGTAATAATTTTCTCATCATAATCTTTCATGATCATCCCCCGTAATCATTGATCAAATCTTTTCCCATTACAGTCATCCCCTTCGACTGAACTATGATTTATTTGATTTCATGATGGAATGATTTCTTCATCACAGTCCATCATGATCATCCCCCATTGTCTAAACTGGGATTTAAATGATTTCAAGATGGGTTTTGATTTTTCCATCATAGTCCATCATAGTCATCCCCCATAATCATAGTTCACACATTAGACCATCATGATCATCCCCCAACATCTGAACTGGGATTTTAATGCCCCATAATCATAGTTCACACATTAGACCATCATGATCATCCCCCAACATCTGAACTGGGATTTTAATGATTTGAAGATAGATATGATTTTCTCATCATAGTCCATCATAGCCATCCCCCATAATCATAGTTCAGATATCTTGTAATAAGGATATTTTTCAAATCAACTTGTATAAAATCTACCGCTTTAAAACGCTGAGTACCGGGGTGAGGGGGGCACCCAGGTACTCAACTTGTTTATATTATACCATTTTCAGAAAAGAATCAAGTGTGAAATCTGACTGAATTATCCAATTTTTAGATTATGGGCTAGTTGTAAAATACCATATTCTCGTAAGCACCTCTTGATTTATGGAGGTCGTCATTTCAACTTTATATTGATGGTTGGGAAGAAGATTTTCTTTCGGTATTATCACTACTTGATTGTATGTATCATAACTCCCATTTGAGTTGTCAGGTTCAAAAAAATCAAATGGTACAGATTTTTTATTGCTATCAATTATTTGTGTTAAATTTTCTATTAATTGAACTTCATTCGAGTCTTGTGATTTTGAAGTCCAGGCCATGTAAAAACTCCAGGTAATTGGATATTTTGTTGGTGGAATTCCCGTTTGATTCTCAGCTGGATAAATAACATTCTTGTTACTGTACTGATACGATAATGGTAAACTCCCTAAAACATTCAAACCAGAAAAACAATTAGTAGAATCGCAAGAGAGACTGAAACCACTTTCTGTTATATCTGGGTGCAACATGTTATAACGATGCTTTGGTGTTGCCATCCACAGATCAATAGATTGTTTTGTGGTCAAATATGTTGCACCTAGTAGACTGATCATGTTGCTTTGTCTTCCAGCTTCTGCACCTAATAATGTATATCCTGGTTTATTAGGATCCTCAACATGCATGTCAGAAAGTGGATTGAGTAACATATAAGTTGTATGTAATCTCAATCCGTAATTGTAATCAGCATTTGAAGTTACTGGATTCAATCCTGCTGCAACCCTATATTGATTAAATAAATCCAACCACTCTTCATAGTTCTTTGAAACGACTGGAAGATAAACAGTGTGCGGTTTATCCGGTTCCTGGGCAATGACATCAGGTTTGTCAAAGGGCAGAATACTTACAAAAAACACAAAAATGATGAGTACCCTCATCATGATTTGCAATATGCTCTTTGGTCTTAAAATGATATCAATAATGCTCATCAATCCTTATTCTGTTTACCACTTTTGTAATGTTTATCCTTATGGGCGGAATTATACCATTATAAAAAGGTAAGAAATGTCACCGAAAATAACTTTTTATTTCTTAATTTTACCCTGCTTCTTCTCAACACTTTCCATAAACCGCTCCCAATTAATAATGAAGCGTTCGTGTTCCCCTTCAGCAATTTTTTCAACCTCATCCCAGGCTTCCACTTTAAACAACAACTTGCGACCCTGCACTTCCAGCAATTCAGCTCGAATTCTAACCTGCATACCTGCTGGCGTCGCTGCCATATGGCGAATGTGTACCATCGCGCCTACACCACTCTGTCCTGATTCCAGAAAAGGCATAACAGCAGCATGCGCTGTGGTTTCCATCAAATTCACCAGATAGGGGGTGCTCAAAACCGGCGCAAGTTGGCCAATTCCAGAATCCTCCGTAATTGCTGCAGCCGTATGTTTTTCTTCAACGACTATTGTCATTTCATGGATCAATCCAGATTCAATTGCCATATCAACCTCAAGAATCAACTACAATAATTTCCCGGCAGCTCTGGCACGTTTCAACAATCGTTGTGCCCGGATGATCACCGGTAAATCGACCATGACCCCATCCAGCGCGAAGGCTGCCTGCCCATTTTTGTCACTTTCTTCAAATTTTTCAATCAATTGTAATGCGTAAGCTATTTCTTCATCATCCGGGGTGAAAGCACGTTGAACGGGTTCAATCTGGTTGGGATGAATGATCTGCTTTCCTGAAAATCCCATCTTCAAGCTTTGTAAAGCTTCTTCCTCCAATGCGTGCGCATCAGAAAAATCTGTAGTAACCATATCAATTGCCTGTAAATTGAAAGCGCCAGCATACAGCACCACCGCGCTACGGGCATAGAATAATTCCCAACCAGCGCGGGTGCGAACAGCATTGATATCCGTCGCCAGGTCTTCACCCCCGCAAATCAATGCATGCAGCCGGGAGTCAGCCTGTGCGATTTCCTTTAAATTAATAATGCCCATTGCATTTTCAATAATTGCCAGAATTGAGATGGAATTGTTTTCCCAGCCGTGTTCTTTTTCAAAATCAGCCAGGATCTTGCTCAGTTTCTGCACATCCTCTGCTGTTTTCGTTTTTGATAAGAGGATGCCATCCGGCTGCGAGGGTAACACCATTTCCAGATCTCCTTCTGCCAACCCGGACGAGAAGGGATTGATACGAACCAACCGTTCCGATCCCATAAAATCCAGTTCAGCCAGAGATTTGGCGACCATATCACGTGCTGTATTTTTACAGGACATTGAAACGGAGTCTTCCAGATCGAGAACAACAGAATCAACCGCCAATTCGGCTGCTTTTTTGATTTTGTATTCATCGTCTCCGGGCATGTATAATAAAGCTCGACGTGCTCGCATAGGCTCCTCCTGATGAAAAAATTATATCATCTCCGTTCAATAGCAGGTCTATGTCCAGTCCACATCTGAAGAAAAATACAACACTAAGGATCGTTTATGAAAGCGACTCAGGTTCTTCCACCCAATTATCATCTTTCCGGAAAATTCGACTTAAAAAACGCCAGGCAAGTCATCAGTATGAATCTGGCGGGTTTCGTTTTACTGATCCTCTCAATCTGGTTTTTTGGCTGGCTCGCCATACGGATGCGTGGCACTTCGGCCATTTCATTTTCATTCGAGTTCTCATCCATTTCCTCAAGCTTATTTTCCGTCGGAAAATTAATCCTGGTTATATTTTTGGTTTTGGTTCTGCACGAAGCCATTCACGCAATATATTTCTGGGTCTTCAGTCGACACAAACCCCTGGTGGGTTTTAAAGGCTTTTACGCCTATGCAGCCATGCCCGGATGGTACTTTCCTCGCAATCAATACCTCTTAATTGGTATAGCACCTCTGGTGATCATCACTTTTCTAGGGATTATCCTCCTGGCAACTTTACCGGTCGCTTTAATATATCTTGTGTTGGTGGCTTTGGTGATGAACACATCTGGTGCAGTTGGAGACATCTTTGTGGTCCTCTGGTTATTTACCAAACCACAATCAACAATGGCACTTGATAAGATTGACTCGATTGAATTTTATGTGCCTGACACACACGAACCTATACGATAATTCTTTTTTACAACGGGTCACCAGGTCAAATATTATTGACCAGGTTGATCTGATGAAAGCCATTCCGGTTCTGAGTCAACTAATTTGAAGAACAAGTTAACAACCTTAGGGTCGAAATGGGTACCGCTGCAACTCGATATATAATTCAACGCTTTTTCCTGAGTCCAGGCAGAACGATAAGGTCGATCGGACGTAAGCGCATCATATACATCAACCACCGAAAAGATCCGGGCAGCCATTGGAATTTCTTCTCCGGTTAACCCGCGTGGGTACCCACTTCCATCCCATTTTTCATGGTGACAATATGGAATGTCCATGGCAGGTTTTAAATAGCCGATAGGTGAAAGCATTTCGTGGGCAAATACTGGATGTTTTTTCATTAACGTCCACTCATCATCGGTTAATGGACCAGGTTTGTGTAAAATGCTGTCCGGAATACCAAGTTTACCCATATCATGCAATAGTGCTCCTCTGCGAATATGGATGATGTCTTCGTCAGAAAATCCAGCCATGCCTGCTAATTGCACAGTTAATTCCGTAACACGAATCGTATGACCTTCGGTTTCACGATCCCGCAAATCCATCGCCCTCGACCAACCTTCAATAGTGGCATCATAAGCCATTGATAAATCAAAGTTCGATCGTTGTAATCCTTCAAAAAGTTGGCTGTTATCGATTGCAATTGCTGTCTGCCCGGCTAAAATTTCAAAATAATTAATCCATTTTTCATCGGGATTGAATTGTGTTCGATTAAATACCTCAATTACTCCTTTGATCTGTCCTTTGGCATAAATGGGTGTGGCAATATAGGACACAAAATTCTCTAATGGAACCAGCTTATTACACGGAAATTGATCGGCTGTTATGTCAGGTAAACAGAGCGTTTTCTTCTCCTGAGCAACCTTTCCCAGATAGTGTTCACCGAAAGAAATATTGGTTTTTTCAATTTCATTGGTTCTAAAACCACGACCATCTGCAAATTGTAATTTATGGGTTACGGGATTATAAAGATGAATGGCGGCTGCATCGATTTTCAATCGTAATGTTATTTGTTCCAGAATATAATTCAGAATCACGCGCAAATCCACAATACTGGTCAAAACCTGGTCAATGGATCGCAAAGTTGATAATCTTTCCAATTGATCAATCATTTCTACACGTAAGGATTCACGATGGATGGCATTAGCGACAATATCCGCAATAGAAGTTAATAATCGCACTTCCATCGTTTGAAATGGGTAAACGCGGCCTATCGTCAAAGTGCCGATAGGAGTACCATCAATCATTAATGGTACACATACAATCGCGCTGGTAATATCAAAAGCATCCGACCAGACAATATCCTTTTCTTGGGAAATATCATCGGTGATAAAAACATCACCACTCTGGATCACTTTTCCTGAAACACTGATACCTGGTGGTAAACGCTCAACTAATGTGCTCTCATAAACGCCAATGGCAGCCTCCAGCACAGTTTCATTCGTCACCTTATCTCGAATTACCAATGAAGCGCCATCAGCTTTAAAAATCTCACCTAATTTTTCCAAAACAATTGGATTCATTTCTGCCCTGGTTTCAGCTGTCCTCAGTACCGAACTGATCGTTGCAATGGCTTGCATTTCTAATTCATGTTGCTTGCGTTCACTGATATCCTGTTTGATCGCGATAAAGTGGGTAATCAGCCCGTTCTCATCTTTTAATGGTGTAATGGTCATTTCTTCGCTGTACAAATTGCCATTCTTTTTTCGATTGACGATCTCTCCCCGCCATGGGTTACCGGACAGAATGGTTTTCCACATGATTTCATAAAACTCCGGTTTTTGAATGTCGGAAAATAATAATTCTCGTGGTTTTTTCCCAATTGATTCCTCCAGAGTGTACCCGGTAAGTTCAGAAAAAGCAGGGTTTGACCACTCGATGACACCCTGTTTATCAGTAATTATGATCGCATTCGCCGAGGTAAATAGTGCCAAGCTTTGCATTCGCAGTTGGTTTTCTGATTCCTTCTTTTTTGTGATATCCAGCATATAACCACGTAAAAATATCGGTATGCCTTCTTTGATTTCTACGCTTACTACATCTCGGATCCACAGATAACTGCCATCTGGTTTCAAGAAGCGATACTCAAACTCGAAGTCGTCCCCTCGATCCAAAAAATCTGCTCGAAAGGCCGGTGCCCACTTTTGATCATCGTGATAGAGATGCTCAGTCCAGAATTGTAAATTTGTAAAATCATCTGGATGCCAACCCGTCATATTCATGATCTGGGGTGCAACATATGACCATCTGTCATTTTTAATGTCATATTCCCATAACACAGCACTGGTTGATTCAGCCAGGTTGCGATATTTTTGTTCACTCAAAGCAAGGTCAGAGGTTCGATCGGCAACCATCGATTCCAGATGACGACCTCTGGAAAGAAATAGATAAAACACACCTGCAATTAATAACGAAAATAAAGTGCCTATAACAGCAGTAATCCAACCAGCTCGAATAGGGTAGGTACTCATAAACGATCCACTTGGATGAATAATCAATTCATATGCTTTTCCAAATGCAAATATAGGCTGGTAAAATGTCAGATCAGAGTAAAGGTGATCATGATGTTCATTTCGAATATGCGCCAGGGAAATTTCTTCAGGAGAATTTCCCGCTAAGTATGTTGGAAATAAATCTGAATTTAATTGCAATAAATCGATGTACAAAAATGGATCCTGGTTTCCATACACACTCAAAACACTCTCAAGTAAATTCTCCATGCGTAATACAACCAGAATAAATCCGTTCTGATTCGATGCTTTTTCTCTGTCAATAATTGATCTTGTAACCAGAATCCCAATCTGCGGTCTCAAATCATTAACCAGAATAATTGGGTCGGATGCTGTTATCAACCCGGTATTGAAAGCGGTATCTAACATCGCTTTTCGATTGGTCTCCGAGCCCATATCAAATCCCAAAGCGTATTCATTTTCGATCCTTGGGTTGACATAGTAAACCGGGTAATAAAATTCTCGTTCCAGTACCGGGATGCGTTGCCTGTCTTCCGATAATTCCCAGACTTTAAAATCTGATCCGGTTTCTATACTGGCTTGCTCCTCGAACATCTTTAATTCACTGGCAGGCACTTCGGGAATCCACTCCAATGCCATAGTTTTAGGATCAATCGCCAACGCAGCGGTGTACCGACTAAATTCATCGCGATCAACATATTGGCTGGATTCAAAGAAATTAGCCAATCCAGCCAGATGAAATTTTTCAATGTCTTGAAAATAACTCAGAACATAACCGGCTTGTGAAGCGGCCAGATTTTCAAATGTAGTTTTTCTGTTGTTTTCCTTCGTGTCAATCTCTTGCCAGGTTAATATAGATGTAACCAGCAACCCAAAAATAAATAAGGAGAAAAATTCAGCATGGGTATTAATCCAGGATTTTTGCACTCGTGGTGGTAAATTCTTTCTAAAACTGAAGAATAAAATCGAAACCTGGACAAATAAAAATAGGAGAACTAAGAAACCGTAAGGCAAAAGCAGGATATTTAGAATATTCTGATTCCATTGTTTGGCATCAATATCCACACCGAATAATGCCAAAACCTCGCCTGAATTTGGATCATATAAGGGCACGAGTGCACTAACACAGGTGCCCCTATCGTCTATTACCGGTTTTGAGATTTCAGATAATCCTTTGGAAAAAACATTCTTGACTGTGCCGTAATCATCATCATAGGTTTGTCCGGGGTGTGATTCGTTTTTTGAACCTGGTGTTTCCGAATCCACATAAAAGAACACCGACCCATTCATATTTTTTCCCATCAGATAGATGGAGCAATTGTTGGGGATCAATTGACGAGACAATATCAATTGGTGTTTGAGTCTTTGATATTCCGGGAGATCGATATCTGCGATTGTTCCAGAAAGTTTATTTAATTCCATCAGGTTTATCGTTTTGGAAAAACTTTCAGAGCGATACAGAAGCTCATCCTGCAGGTTATTATGGACCTGTCTCCAAAGTTGTCTGCCTGCCACCAGGACAACAAAAATAACCACGGAGGTGATAAGTAGATAAATCAATCGCGATTTTTTGGTATCAGATCTCGAATCCATAAAAAAGCCGCTTCAATTATCTTAGCAATAAAAACTATGCAAAATGACGGCGCAGTGAATCAATGAAAGAAATGCATAGATTTGTTATCCCATATGTATCAAAGGATAATGGTTGATTATATCAATTGTACACACTTGAATTAATGATAACTGCACCCTAACAAAAATGTAAACAATAAGGACACATATCAAGAAAATCAAATTTCCCCAATAAGGCTTTGGTTATTTTTATTACTGCTTCTGCTAATGAAAACCGATCATTAATGTGCCAGTATCTGCGATAAGAATAATTGTGTGCGTGGATGGACTGGGTGATCAAACAACTGACTGGGCGTTTCATGCTCCACAATTTGACCCTGATCCATGAAGACCACCTCATCCGCTGCGGCACGGGCAAATCCCATCTCATGCGTTACCACCACCATTGTAATCCCTTCACGAGCCAGCAGAAGCATCACATCCAGTACTTCTTTGATCATCTCCGGATCCAGTGCGCTGGTGGGTTCGTCAAAGAGCATGATTTTGGGTTTCATGGCCAGAGCACGGGCAATCGCCACCCGCTGTTGCTGGCCACCTGATAACTGTGTCGGGAAGGCATTGGCTTTCTCCACAATGCCCACTTTCTCCAGTTGGCGCATGGCGATTTCACGGGCAGTTTGTTTGTCAGTTTTTCTCACAATTCGTTGCGCTAAAGTTACATTTTCCATTACACTCAGGTGTGGATAAAGATTGAAAGATTGAAAAACCATACCAATTTCGGAACGAATGCGATTTAAGCGTTTCTGATCCCCATTCAAATGTTCACCATCTACCCATATTTCACCTTGACTTTCTACTTCCATATGGTTCATGCACCGTAACAACGTAGATTTTCCGGAGCCACTCGGCCCAATAATTACCACCACTTTTCCAGGAAAAACATTCAAACTGACCCCATTCAGGGCAACAACTTTTCCAAACACTTTGTATACATCTTTTACTTCAATCATGGGGCTAGCGCTCATCCTGGCGAACCCTCCGCTCTATATATTTGACTACCAGCGATAAAACGATGGTCATGCTAAGGTACAAAATCACCAAAGTCATGTAAGCTTCATCATATCGAAATGAGCGACCTCCATATAAACGAGCAACCTGCGTGATATCACGTACCGCCAATACCGAAATAAGTGACGAATCTTTCAACATCGCCACAAAGTCATTCCCTAAAGCAGGCAACACGTTACGAATCGCTTGTGGAAGGATAATATAAAACATAGCTTGCGATGCGCTCATTCCTTGTGAGCGGGCTGCTTCCATTTGCCCTTTACTGACAGATTGAACACCAGCCCGAAAAATCTCCGCCAAAAACGCACCATACGTAACAGAGAGCGCTACAATCGCACGCACATTCATTTCAATGGCTTTGTTTTCCAGAGCCAACAAAGGGTTAGCCAACCAGCTCCATCCGATTGATTGCAGCCAATGACCAATGGCGTTCATCCCATTTACTGTTGCTGGCACAGCCACATATGCGATGAAGAACATCAATACCAACATAGGAACCCCACGTATGAATTCAACATACAGGGTTGCTAAATTGCGAAAGAACACATTATTGGATAATCTTCCTAGCCCGGTGATCAAACCTAAAAATAGAGCAATGATGAACCCGATTAATGTTGTTTTTATCGTAATGGACAACCCTACTTTTATAAAGTTGAAGGCTTCCGAATAAGATGGATTGATAGCGATTAATACATAGGTAACGATCAAAATCAGGATCAATGCAACAAACCACCAGGGGAATTGAGCTAACCGTTCCTTTAGTGTGGGTTTTCCCAAACCAATTGGCGTAGGATTCATTTCAATGGATGTGCTTTGGTTCATTTCTTGTCCTATTCCAGCATTTAAATTGCTTCAAATTAAGTTCTTCTCTTCTTCCTTACATGAAAATGAGCAGGAAGGGTGTGGACACCCTTTCTGCTTTCGTAAGTAAACTAATCTTCTAAAAGAATATCATCATACGTGATATCAAATGCAGGTCCAAAATAACGGACATTCAACTCTGCCAATGCTCCATCAGCCATCATAGACTGAATTGCCTGATTAATCGGATCAACCAGATCACTTCCGAGGGGGAAGGCAAAACCAAGTTCATCACTGCTAATTGCAGGGCCAATTAACTCTAATGAATCCGTATTTTCACCCATGTAGCCCATGCCAACCACCTCATCAATGATGACGGCATCAACATCACCTGATAGCAATGCCTGAACGGCAAAGGGGAATTGTTCAAAAGCGCTGATGCGTTCTTCTGGTAAATATTCAACTGCGGTTTCATAGTTTGTGGTGTTGGATTGAGTACCAAGTTGGAAATCTGTTTCTGCAAATTCTTCAATTGAGGTAAAACGATCCTCACCTAACCGAACCAACAAACGTTGTTGAATATTAATGTAACCAATTGAGAAATCTACAACTTCAGCTCTGGATTCGGTAATGGTGATACCATCACCAGCAGCATCAAACTGACCATCGGATACTGCCTGAATCATGCCATCCCAGGAAGCTTCTACAAATACTGGTGTACAGTGCAGGCGTGTGCAGATTTCTTCCCAGGCATCATAATCCCAACCCCCGGGGTCTCCGGTCTCAATGGATATATAGTTGAATGGCAGGTAAGCATTCTCCACTGCAATGGTTATCTCCCGGCAATTCAGGTCAACGACAGCTGTATCCGCACTTCCCAAACATCCTTCCGGATCAGCAGCCACAGGTTCTTCAGCAGCAGGGGCTTCAGCTACAGGCGCTTCTGATTGTGGTTCTTCAAAGGCCGGTGCAGCTGGTGTGGCACTACTGGCACAGGCGGACAACAATAAAGTTGCGATCAATACAAAGTTGACTATTAAAACGTTCCTTCTCATCACTTTTTCTCCTAAATTTGATTTTCTATATCTAATAAACGGATCCTTTGGCAATTACCGTTTGGACGATACAAACTCGCATGGGAGCGAGCCCTGATAATCTGGTTTCAGACAATCAGTTTTTGAGTGATTCTAAAATGATTTTTTCGTTGCACCTCCATCTCGCTCCTACAATAAATTCTTTTCACAGTCCTTTGACAATTTCACCGGGAATTAAACAACAAAAGCCTTCCCCAGAAGGAAGGCTTTTGTTATCTTGTACGTTTTTGGAATAATTCTTATTCTGCTAAACGCAAACTAGCCGCTCCTTCTGGAAGAAGTTCGGATGATGATGCTTAGCCTTGTTTACAATCAAGTGAATTTTCATAGTTTGCCTTTTATACACTTTTTAGAATGATCTGTCAAGTAATTTGGAAAAATTGGAAATTTGCCTTGAACATCATTCAAAATTTCTAACACGAAATCTTGATTTGTTTCATGATCCATTCCATAAAACTTTATAACCAATCAGTTTTGAAACTGTTTTTTAAGGATTAAATATTGCGCATGTGACCATAACAATGGTTTAGCAATCTCTCCCCATTGTCGTAACCAGGGCTGATAATAATTAGGATCATTCAGGGTGGCTGGAATTTGTTCCGGCAGGTTTCCATTCGTGTCAGCCTGTTTCTCAATCCATGAAAGTAATTCGCCGGCTTTTTCCATATCATCTCTCGAGGCGTACACCCAGCCCAGCCAGGCAGTTAATAGGATCCATTCTCCACCACCATAGTAGGTATCTGTTGGGTATCTATGTAATCCACCACCTTTTCGAAGTGAATTTTCTATGCGTTCCAATGTAGCATCAAATCGCTGATCATCAATAGCGACCAACCCATAAGGGACGACCAGACCTAATAAACTGGCATCCACAGTAAAAGAGTGGGTCTTCTTGACAAAAAATCCGTCGTAAACCAGTTGCTCGTTAACAAATTTTTGAATTTCTTTTAAAGTACCCGACCGATCTTTTCCATCCATAATCGATAATGCATTTAAACCACCATAGATGGCTGCCAGGGTGTGCGTATGAATGTCATCGGGAAATTCTTCCCAACAATCATAACAGGGCTGATGCCATAAAACAGAAAGATAATCAGCCACCAGTTTCGCTGCCTCGAGGCAATCTTCAGGGATCTCAAGATTTGAATTAGCCTTATGTTGCTGTAAAGACCATAACCATGTCCCCAACCCATCCAGTTGAAAATTGGGCCATTCATCTTTGGTACCATCCTCACCTTCCAGGGTATAACGCGTATGCAATTGCTTTTGAATGGTGATGGGGAGACCTTTTCGGGCTTTCTCAATGGCTATTAAAATCATTTCTTTGCGATCCAAAATCACCTTTGATGCCCATAAGTGAAAACGCCGTGAACTCTCAGTTTGTCCGTATAAATCCATTGCATAAGCAGTAAAAGCACCATCCCGGAACCAACAATAGTTGTATGTAGGGAAATTTGGACTGGCTACATATGCACCACTCTCCGATTGAAATTTTTGAATAATAATGATAGAGGTCTCAACAAGATTTACCATCACTAATTTTTCCATTCTATAATTGCCAGACTCCATACATTTAAAGTAGGGATGGTTATGTTTACAGTTTGCCCTTCTTGTGTAAAGGATAAAGGCTTCAGGGTAATGTCCCCTAAATCTGGCGACGTAAACCAGATTTTTTCTACTTCTTTTCCATTTGATCCTATCTCTACAGTCAAATTTGAGAGTAATGGGGGAGCAGATTTCAATTCCTTCTCCCATTCACCATGTTTCAAGCCCATTAAATTGATCAAGCTGATTACGGTAGTTCCATCACTTTCACGTACCACAGGCATGATTTTATTTTTTGTGATCCCAGCGTCCGTTTCATAACCCTGGATTCTTACCATCTGCTGATTAACAGCTTGAGTAGTTGGTCCTAACCAATTTTGATAACGAATGGAAAATTGATAATATCGTTCCAGTTTTTCCCGCAAGTTAGCGGAAGGAACTTCATATTTTGGAAAATAAGGATCTGCCAGGTAACCACCACCTTCTCCCAGCTCAATATGCCCGGCACCATTGGCAAAAATAATCGCGTCATTGAGCAATGCATTGGTCTCATATGCAGGATGAATGTAGGCTGCAATCACAACCGGTTTTCCATCACCCAAGGTTTGTGCTTGCTGAATTAACAATCCAAGATCAGTAAAGTGAGTATATGGTGGCCAGACTTCAATATAGACGATGTCCTGGTCAGCTGGTGCGACAGCTTCAATGGGCCAGTTGGTGACTGCGTTAAACACCACCGCACCACTTTGCCGCCGTGACTCTTCAACAACCTGACGGGTTGAATCAATTAATGCTGCCAGTGGTTGAGCCAGATCGTACGAATTCCCTTCCTGATCATATCCAACTTTTGGCGCACCGTATTGATCAAGGTGGATGCCATCGAATTGGGTATTCGTGAGAATATCAGAAAACTGGCTTAATAGATGCTTTGTCCAGGGTGAATCTGGTCTCGGATCCATGATCACCAAAAAATTCTCACCAAAAAATGATGGTTTCCCATTTTTCTCCAATAAAGCCCAATCAGGATGTTGTTCATAAAAAGAGATGGAAGCTGCATAAACCGCAGTATAGGGCATGGCTGCCATGTTTCTTTCATGCGCAGTGTCAATCAATCTCTGTGTCGTTTCGAGCGATAAATGCCTTCTTAAAGGGTCAATAAATGGATCCTGTGGTGGCAAATAGGTGTCATGTCGATACATCCAATCGTAAAATTGCAAGGCGTTGATTCGGAATGGTAATAATTGATCCAGTGTTTGATCGCCATCAGTACGTCCAGGTGAAAAATCAACCATGAATCCATAACGTGGATGTTGTGTCCATTTTTCAAGCACATCAAATGCCGTTGAAACAAAAGCCAATACATCTCCCTGGTCATTTTCCACCCAAATATCAAGGCCATACCCCATAGGAGAATCCTTTGGGGGTTGCCACTCGAAATCATATTGTGTGACATCCGGGGTAACTCGAATTTTCTGCTTTTGTACATCCAGGATTTGATCAAGATGTGTAATTTTGTTCACCAGGAGAAGGGTTTCCTCTTTTTCGGCATTTACTGTCACCTGCCAACTCGCCATTTCACCCGGGCAAAAAAATGATTTCTTGAAAATTACCTCATCGATATTCACTGAATTTTGCATCTCTTCATTCTCCAAAATCTGACTCTTATCATTACAGGAACTCATAATAACAAGCAAAATAATGAAAACTTTAATTATTTTCAAATATTCTGAATTAACCCTTAAACGCACCACTCGTGATTCCCCCGGCAAAATAGCGTTGTAAACTGATAAATATGATCAAGACAGGGATTAAAGCAATAATCATGGCCGCAAACACCAGTCCCCACTCGGTACCGTGCTGACCCTGGAAAGAATAAATGGCGATAGGTAAGGTGCGTTTAGCAGGTTTATCAATGATTGTCAAAGCCCATACATATTCATCCCAGTTTCCTAAAAAGGAAAATATTCCAACTGTAGCCAACGCCGGTTTTGATAATGGGATAGCCAGGCGGAAAAAAATCTCAAATGGGTTTGCACCGTCAATAGTCATGGCTTCTTCCAGTTCTTTGGGTAACGATTCAAAGAATCCCCGCAGGAAAAAAGTATTACCGGTAATCCCGGATGCAATGTAGAACAGGATTAACCCCCAAAGACTATTTCGCAGATCCAACGATCGTGCCAAATAGAACCGTGGGATGATAGAAATCATATCCGGGATCATTAATACTATCAACATCAACCCAAAAAGAATTTCCTTACCTTTAAATTCAAAGCGGGCAAATGCATAGGCTGTAAAGGCGGCAAATAAAACGGTTCCGACGGTGGCAACCAATGCAACCAAAGCACTATTGAGAAAGTAAAGTTGAAAATTATTTGAAGTCCAGGCAGATATAAAATTTTCAATGGAAGGATTATCAGGAATCAGTTTTGGAGGATACTCAATCACGTATACATTGGCTTTAAAGGCATTCGAAACCATGAACAAAAAGGGGAATATCATCAACACAGCACCAGCGGTAGCCAGCAGATATCGAATGATCGTATTGAAGTTCTTCTTTCTGCGATACATACTGTTTCTCCTAATAGATTTCCTGAGGTTTGCGTAATAATTTTATCTGCAGGAAACTGAGTGTGATGATTAATGCAGCCATCAAGTAAGACAACGCTGCTCCATAACCAAAATCCAGAAAATCAAATGCTTGATGATAGGCATAGCTGAGCATGACTTCCGTCATCTGACGAGGTCCGCCCCCTGTTATTAAGTAAACGGAAATGAATACATTAAACCCGCCAATCAACAACATCACCATGGTAAAAACAATGGTTGGGCTGATTAAAGGCATAGTAATATGCCAAAAATTCTGCCAGCCGTTGGCTCCGTCAATAGCGCTGGCTTCGTCCAATTCCTTGGGTACTCCAGCCAATGCTGCCAGATAGATCACCATCGACCATCCAATTCCTTTCCAGATTCCCAGGACCAGAATAGGTACAAATGCAAGCGTTGGATCTCGCAACCAGGGTAAGGGACTGGCAGCTAAATGAAAAATTTCAACTAAAAAATAATTTACGATTCCATTAGGCGATTGAAAAAAATAACGAATTAAAAGCGATACGATAACCCACGAAGTAATCACCGGAATATAATATAAAGCACGAAAAAAAGTTTTACCCTTTGGTAGTGAATTGATTAGAATTGCCACAACCATAGCTATCATCATCTGTCCAGGCACTGTCACCAATGTATAAATCAACGTGTTCTTGAATGCCCGCCCAAAAACCACATCTTTAAATGCTCTGGTGTAATTATCGAGTCCAATAAACTCTGAGACCCTGCCAGGCATGATTTGCCAATCCAGAAAACTCATCTGAAACCCTTTTAATAAAGGATAAATCTGGAAAATAGCGAAGAATAATAAGCCAGGGATCAGAAAAAGTAATGGCATCAGCTTCTTTTGGGTCTTAAGACTGAGGTGCATGGAATATCTCCAGATGATACAAATTTTAGTAAGTGGAATGATGAAGGGGAGGGTTTATTTGATCCCTCCCTCCCCTATTTAATTTAGTTTACTCTAATGGAAGCAAAGGATCAATTTGTGAAACAGCATCATCCAAACCAGCTTTAACACTGACCTCACCGTTCAGGATTGCTGAACCAGTATTGGTCATGATTTCTTCAATCTTACTCCAGCGTGGATGTGGTGTACGTGCCTTCGCTGTAGTCAGTTGTTCCAGAAAAATTCCAAAGAACTCATGATTTTTGATTGTATCTGATTCGACTGCACTCTTCAAGACAGGCATTTGGCCTACTGACACAAGTTTGAGCTGAGTTTCTTCAGAGAGCAAGTATTTCATGAATTTTGTGGCAGCATCTTTTTTATCACTCTGCTGGAACATGACGATATCTTCACCACCAACAACCGATACGGAACTGCCATCACCTGCTGGCATCAAAGCCATCCCATATTCTTTGTCAGGAAATTGTCCACCAAACAATGGTGGGAACCACGGACCTTCTAATAGCATGGCTATTTGATCTGTTCCAAATCCACCCCATGAATCAACACCACCTCCAAGCATTCCGGGATGCATATATCCATTGTCAATGTTGTCTTTTAAGAATTGATAGGCTGCGACTGTGTTGGCTCCATTGAAAACACCAGAGGAAGTAGAGATAGACTCATCGGTTACATCACCACCAAATGACCAGATCCAGGGGTTTACTGCCCAGGCATAGGTTCCACCATCAGCAAAACAATACTTGTCATCACCCAAAGTTTTAATTTTTTCACAGGCATTTAAAAATTCTGCCATTGTTTCTGGAGCTTTCTCAATCCCAGCTGCTGCGAACATGTCTTTGTTATAAACCATGACCCGAGTATTGGTATCCAGTGGTAGACCATAATGCTTACCATTGTAAAGATTGGTAGAGAGTGGTCCAGGCAAGAATTGTTCGGAATAGGTGGCAAAATCAGGAATCACTTCTTCCAGATTAGCTAATGCACCCTGATCTGCCAATTCAGGTACCCAGATGATATCAACACGCGCCAGGTCTGGAGCAGTTCCACCAGATAGCGCTATTAATAGTTTGCGGCGGAATTGGTCATAAGGAACCAGCACAGATTCTACTTTCACATCCGGGTTGGCTGCTTCAAACTCAGGAATCAAAGTTTCTTCCAGATAAACCGCTTCTACATCTGCGTTATATGCGTGCCAGAATGAAATCGTCACCGGGGTTTCTGCTTCTTCAACAGAGCTTAAAGATGAATCATTGGATTGAGTGGGTTGTTGAGGTTCCTGCTCAGAGACACTGGGTGCTGTTGGTGAACAGGCTGCCAACAACATACTGAGGGCAATGATAGCACTCAGGGCAACAAATAAATACGATCTTTTTTTCATTGGTTTCTCCTCATAAATGGAACTAAAAATTGGACTTAGATGATTATTCCAAAACGAAAAATTCGTTTGGATTTTAAAAGTTTCGAAATTTATAAAAAATTATGATTGGGTTTTATCTTCCTCCTGATTGGTTAATTTTGTGATTGAACAAAGTTGATAGAAAATTTTTTAACTTCCCTGAAAGAAATTAAATTCACTCTGATGAACAGGGTTTTCAAACAATTGGCGTAAGACCAGGCTGGCTGCTCCACGCGCCCAGGCATCGTCACCCCAGGGTTCAATTCGAATCTGACAATCGCTGAACATTTCGGGAACAGAATATTTTTGAATGGCAGATTGCATGGGATTGAAGAAATTCTTACCCAAACGCACGCCTTCCCCACCAACGATGATTAATTTCGGGTTAAGTAAATTAATCAAATTTGCTACCGATCTTCCTAACAGATCACCAGCTTTTCCCAAAACCGATTTGATATCTGGATCCATTTTTTCATTTAAATCCAGTAATTCATCGATTGTTTTGATATTTGGATTGAATAGCTGAGCTTCACGTAACAATCCTGGGTAAGCAACATATGTTTCCAGACAACCCCGTTTTCCACAATCGCAAATCGGGCCATCCGGGTCCACCAACGTATGACCAAATTCACCTGCACCCCCACCGGTACCACGGTAAAAGCGGCCATTGGCGACAATACCCAGCCCTATTCCACGCCCAACTGTGAGCGTGAGAAAGTCTTCAATTCCCTGCGCAGCGCCAAACCATTGTTCCGCCATGGAAAGTGTGTTGACATCATTGTCAAGGTATATTGGTACTTTTACATGCGGTTGTAATAATTCGCTAATGGGAAGATCCCGCCAGCCAAAAAAGGGAGATTGGCGTAATAATCCTCGCTCAAAATCCACAATTCCTGCCAGACCAATGCCAACACCGATCAATTTCTTCTTTCCAATGCCAGCCTTGCTGATTAATTTTTCCACCAGACGTGCCAACATACGAATGACACTTGTCGCTGATTGATCAGGTAATAGAACCTGGTCCTTTGCGATGACGGTTGCTTCCAGATCCGTTAGAGCGCCCAGGGCATGATCCTCCATTAATTTAATGCCAATTACATAACCCCCTTTGGGATTAATGGCTAACAAAATTGGTGGGCGACCACCGCGAGAATCACCTGGCGCTTTTTCAAAAATTAAGCCAGTTTCAATTAATTCGGAGGTTATGCCAGTTACAGTGGCAGGAGATAATCCGGTCACCCGGGCAACCTGAGCGCGATCAATTGGACCATAGGTTTTAATAGTGTTCAGGATGATGGAGCGATTAATCGCGCGTATAAGATCTCGGTTACCAAGGGGGGATGAATTGTTCATTACTTTATTCCGTGAATAAACTAAGTATGTTTTTATTATACAAACAAAATCAACAATGTCAATAGGGAAATTCCCATGATAATGCTCAAAATATACAATCTGCTCAAAACGAACAAAACAAGACTTCTGGATATTACTTTAGTTTGGACGCATTCTCCCATTTATAAAGAGAAGAAAAAAATCACAAAATCTTAAAAAAAGTATAATATTCCAATATCATTCATGGAAGGAATCTAATGAAAGACACAAAATTAACTGTCAGAGTTTCTCGGGAGCTTTTGGAAAATGCAAGAGTTTATGCCGAAAAAAACCACACAACTTTAACTGAACTGCTAGAGTCTTTTCTAAAGAATATCTCATCTCAATTTCCTTTAGAAATTACCCCTATTGTAATGAGACTAAGCGGATCGCTACCTCAAAATTTGTCTGTGCAGGATTATTAAAATCAACTTGAAGAAAAATTTAGACAATGAATCGGTCAAATAAGTAACATCAGACCAACTTTCATCCTCCAAAAGCGAACAACATCCCGCCCCTCTTTCAAAAGACGGGATGTTGTTTTCAATTACGTTCCTCCAAGCATTCTCTTCCTCGAAATCTGCTTCAGAAACAAGAACAAGGGTACAGAAAGCAGGTAAATCATCAGGATGACCACATTAGGCACCATCTGCGCCGAACCATCCAGAAATTGACGAACAACATTCACATCATAAAAGAAGGCACGCAGAAATTCAGTCAGAAGGATGAAGATCACACCAGCGGCCACCGGGATCATGTACATCCATGGATTACGCGTTCCGGTCTGCGCCTTGGGAACCGGTAGCCATTTTACTGGCGTATGCGCTGGGATTCTTTATGCTGGCTGTCTGGAGATTTCGAAAAGCTGAGATGTAATCAATATACCAGAAAGAATCATTTTGATTTTTAATCAAAACATGGTTTTTAATACGTATTAAAAACCATGTTTTGGTTAAACTCACTCACGCGTGATCAATATTCCGATATGCATATGCCACCAATTCAAACGCCAGATATCCCATCCCCCAACTGAGAATGATGGCCAGTAGCATCCCCAGGATACCGGACACAAGTAAATAGGTCATCAGCGGAATCCCGGCAAACAAGATGCCCAATAAAATTCCTCCAGCGCTTAATTCAGGAACTGATCCATTCAATAACAGGCCAGACCTGGAACGCCGGATCACATCAAACACAGCAGCAAAACTGATGGCTGCCACCATACCGGGTACCAGCCATGCCAACCCGGGTATTTGCATCCCAAAGACTACGCATCCCAGAAGAAATCCTGTCAGGCTGATCAACACTGCCAGAAGATAGGTGAATCCCAGATCATTTCTCAGAAATTTTTTATGGGAGATGGGCAACTGCCGAATCAATGGCCATACAGCCAGATCACTGCGGATTCGTTTAACAGAGATTTGGGCAAGCTGGATAATCCACAGGATGATCACAATTCCGCGACTACCCATATCGGGTAAAACGGGCAATACAAATAAAAAGCCAAAAATTTGCAGCCAGGTCAGCAATCCAGTCAAGCGGAATGTGCGTTTTGTTTGCAGAACATCCTTCCAGATCAGCACACCAGGCCCCGCTATAGCGGGCAGTTGGGTTGGTTTCCGTTCCACCCCGAGGCGCTGTTGCATTTTCTCTTGCTCCACCAGACTGGTAAATCCATACTGTTTCGCAGTGCTGATCAGTTCCAGCTTTCCTGTTTCCTGAACAGCACGGCTGAGGCTAAAATTTTTCGCAGACTGAAACAAAATTACCAACACCAGGAAAGCCAGGATCCAGGTCGTCACCCAGACCAGCCAGTTAAATACACCAGCATACCCAATGCGCAAAGGGATCAAAATTAAATCAACAATCTGTAAGACGGATGGGATAACATTTCCACCGATAGATAAGATCAAAATCCCATAGAACAAAGCCAGAACAGGTACTGCTATCCTTAACCAACGATTGCTATTCCCCCTGGTGGACAAACGGACCACCCCCAATAACCAATGCAGTCCAAATAACATCAGATGAATAGGAAGAATGGCCAACCAGGCGCGTAACCCAAAGCCCATATATTCAAATATCCGATTGGCACCCATTGCTCCCGGAATAGTCACCTCTGCTAGCGAAAAACCGAATATCACCGCCATAATCCAGAAGGGAATGGCACTCTTCAGCCAGGGCATCCACAACCAGCGCAGGATGATCCTGCCTCGTGGAAGCGGTGTCTGACTGATCAACAATCCATCCTCCTCCGAAAATAGTACCGGACAACGCCGGATTGCTTTCCAGGCAGAAAAAAGACTCCACACCGCCAGCAATACCATTTGCACCAGCAGAGCTACCCGCACAGGATTCTCAGGCGAAAGCATCTCAAACAAAATTGCGCCACCGCCGGCAAAAAACGTCAGAGTGACAAAAACCCACACCCCAAAGAACAAAATCAAATACAGCAGGTAAATGCGATTATTGAACGAATGGTCGCTCTTCTCATAGGCAACAAATGAGAGCCAGTAGGCGGTCTCGCGTTCTTCCTGTCGCGAACGTAACCAATGGATTGCCTTCATTTAGACTGGTCTGATCTCACCATTACGAATCAACAACCGTCGATCTGCTAATTGATCGATTAATCCAGGATCATGCGTGGTTAACAAAATCGCCGCCCCTGCATTCCGCAACCCTCTTAGTTCTTCAACCAGCATGCGGACCCCTTCTTCATCCAGAGCTGAGGTAGGTTCATCCAGCAACAGCACATCAAAGGGACGGATCAATGCCAGTGCCAGTCCCAATTTCAAGCGCATTCCACGTGAATAATGGTGCGGAAACAGATCCTTGGCCTCCCAGATACCATATTTCTTCATGAGCCTCTCAGCCTTTTGTTCGAAGTCTTTCTCAACCCCGTTAGCCAGCGCAATAAAGCGCAAATGTTCCCAGGCTGTCAATTCCAGATAAAAACGAGGTACATCCGGGACATAGATCATGCGGTGGCGTACTTCCACTTCGTCTCTGTAGAGATCATAACCCATCACCTGCACGCTACCGCTGGAAAGGGGCACCAGGCCTGTAAGGCAGGAAAGCAGCGTGGTCTTGCCCGAACCATTCGGACCCGAAAGAATGCTGATTTCTCCCCCCATTAATTCAAAATTCGTCGGGGCTAATGCTACAAACGAATCATACTTTTTACTGAGTTCCTGCACAACCAGATGAGATGGCAACATTTCCTCCTGCATTCACATTCAGAACTTTCTTCCATGGAAAGGTCGGGTCTTAATTCTACCAAATCCGAAGTTCTTTAAAATTCCTGCCTGGTTGCAGAATTAATCCTTCTACCGCAAGGAAATGGTAGCCATGCCTACCACAATCATACCATAAATCGATCCCTGATCTATGGACAGATCCACATTTTTCAGGACCTTTTGTTTGCCAAAGAATTTATCCGGATTCTGGACAACAATGGAAGCTGAGTCATTCATTATGGACTCCTTGAATTTACAATACGAATGGCGTTAATTCAATTGTAGCCCTGATTGTGAATTCAATTGTCTCTACCAGAAGTGCAACTTATCTCAAAGGGATGTTTTGTGTTAGATAATTATCGTGAACAGCGATTTATAATTTCTTTACAGTAATTTCTCGATTTTTTAATTCAGCTTTGCTTTGAGCTCGCGATAGAGGGAAGCATCAATCATGGTTCTGAGTGCTTCTCGACCAAAATCACTCAATTTAAAACTTACTAACATCTCTGATTTAATCGACCCATATAATAATTTCTCTTCTCGCTTACCAATGATAAAACCCAATGCCTCCATGGGCTTTATAATAGTTTCTTCGATATCATCCATCAATCTTTGAAATTGATTATTTTCAGGCACTGGATCTTCATAAAAACCCATGGCGTCTAAAATTCGTTTACTAAATTTAACAAAATCCATCGATTGGGAAGCGAGGCTTGAAGTTAATAATTTGTGAATGAACCGGGGAAAAGTGTAATGTAAATATTCAAGTCTGTTATATGAATTCCGGGTCACCAACCAGTTACCACGAAACCACCAGCCCATAAACAAATGGTGCAGTTGTTCTGCCGGGGGAGATTCTAAGAAAGTTTCTCCTTTGGGGGTTAATTTCCATAATTTCCCTTTGCCACCTGTGATTAGTTCCGCCCAATATGCCATCAAATGGATAAAATAAACAGCCCAAACATCATCCTCATTTCTGAACATTCTGGAAAATTCATCTTTGTCGAGGAGAGGGTGGGAATATCCAATCTTTTCTACTAAATCTTTGACTGCCTTTTGTGAAAAATTGCCAGTTGAGGATGTTCCGGAAACTTTATTATCCTGTAAATAAGTCAACAAAGAGCGCATGTTGGTTAAAAGCGGTAAAGATTGTATTTTCTCCAAATCTATTTTTTGGAGGGTTTTTAACCAGTTTTTGAGAGCAACATTCGGATCAACCCAGTCCTCAGGATCGACGATCCTCACGTTGAAGCGTACATTCCAATCATTCGATTGTTGGGCAACCAGGTCAATTCTGTAATTTATCTTTTTAACATCTACTAATTCAGGATCAAATGATCCACCCGCCCAGATCAGGTAACTCTCATGGTCCGGATCTTTCAGATCCTTAATCACTTCCAAAAATTGACTATATCCATACTCCCCACCCACATCTTCTGGTGGAGTGGCTCGTTTTCCTTCCAAAAATTGCGGCAACCTGGTGTTTTTATCATACGGCAACACTTTTTCAATCAAAACAGTGTGTTTCCAGCTATCTCCAAAATCATAAAGATAGGTGAATTGTGAGCCTTTGTTAAAATTAAAGTCACTTAACTTATAAAGTTCTTCGTTTTCTTTCACAAAGTCCATCAATTCAGAATCTTCCGGGTCACCGTAAATCACATTCCCTATTTTGAATTCATGTAAATGGTATCCAGCCCACCCAAAGACTGCTTGAATAACTTCGTGCAGATCCCATAATGTCATATGATCGGTTACCAACACCCTGCGCCAGATAGGTGGTTTAATCTCTCGGAGCGATATTTTTATTTGCAGAATTTTTTGAGCAGATTTGGTCATGTGCACCTCCTGATTGTCCTATGATTAAGTTTACACTAAATGCTTCAAAGAATATTGAACCCGGTCTTGTATCTGGAAATATTTCGGCTTCAAAGGATATCATCTCAATAATTAGCGGTAGGGTGTTTTTGGCGTGCAGGTGCACGCCAAAAACACCCGCTTACCACGATTAATTGAAATGATACTAGATTAAATAGAAAAAACTGAAGTTTTGCCGGAGGAGCAATTCCGTATTC
>PHBY01000019.1 GCA_002840735.1 Chloroflexi bacterium HGW-Chloroflexi-2 | reverse complement strand
GCTCGATTGTCTACCAATGTTATGAGAAATTCATTGTGTGTACTCCTTTCATTACACTAGATCGATTAGGCTTTTCCTGGCGCACCGAATTCACGAATAGAGCACTCATGCATGGATAACTCACGAATAGGGTCGGCCATCCACGAATGTGACCCGAATTCACGAATGCTTGACAGCGTATTTTGCCGGATTTTATGAAAATTTCAAACTTGACAATGTGTATAATAATTTGAGTAATAACAAAGTACAATGTGAACTGAAAATTTAGCGTCACTTTAAATTAGCAATTCAATAAATTAAGTTATTCAGATAAATTCCTGTAAACAAAATTATTTCATGAACAATCAGGAGGAAATTTTATGAGCAAGCTTGTCGTTGATTCAACCGGAAACAACCTCACATTTAAAATTATTGGCGCTGCTATGGCGGTTCATAATAAACTTGGGCCTGGGTATAAAGAGGAAATTTATGAACGCGCGTTAGCTCTAGAATTAAACAGCCGCGAGATTGAAGTACAGACTCAATACCCTGTTTCAGTGGAAATGGACGATGAACAGGTTGCATTATTTTATCTTGATCTCTTTGTTGAAAATCAGGTTGTAGTTGAAATCAAAGCGTTCTCGCATCCATTAACAAATGACGAACTTGCCCAGGTTATCAATTATTTAAAAGCTACTGATGCTCCCATCGCTCTGTTGTTTAATTTTGGCAGAAGAAAATTAGATTATCGACGAGTCTTTCCAGGCAAGGATAACCGTCCCGTGTACCGCACAGGGAGAGATGATGTCAGAAAATCCGAAAGATAAGGATTTCCTCACTTCCTGATAATAAATTATCAAATTAATCTATTGAACACGGAATTATATTCAAGAATTCGTGTTTTATATCATCCTGTGGGTTCGTGGATAGCTGTGAATCCCTACTACGGTATATATTCCTTCAATTGTCGCGATCTGCGTGGATGCCGTAACCTGCGCAGGGCTTTGCTTTCGATCTGGCGGATGCGTTCACGCGTCAGACCAAATTTCTGCCCCACCTCTTCCAGTGTATAGGTATGACCGTTATCCAGCCCAAAGCGTAGCCGCAGGATACGGGCTTCGCGAGGTGGTAGTGTGTCAAGTACAGCTTCAATGCGTTCCCGGAGCATTTTATTGTAGGTGGTTTGAATGGGAGTGGGGGTGAGGTTGTCCTCAACGAACATGCCCAATTCAGACTCTTCTTCGTCCTCGTTGATTGGACTTTCCAGGGAAAGTGGTAGCCAGGAGACGCGCATCATCCAGTCAATTTTATTCGGCGAGACATCCATTTCCACAGCCAGTTCTTCGTTGGTAGGCACACGGCCGAGTTTCTGTTCCAGCTCATGCATCAAGCGGTACAAGTGGCGGATGCGATCCACCATGTGCACAGGTACGCGGATGGTACGACCCTGGTCTGCAATCGAGCGGGTGATGGTCTGGCGAATCCACCAGGTGGCATAGGTGGAAAAACGGAAACCGCGCTGGTATTCATATTTTTCGACGGCTTTCATCAGACCCAGATTTCCCTCCTGAATCAAATCCAGGAAGGGTACGCCACGCCCCATATAACGCTTGGCAATACTGACCACCAGACGGGTATTGGCTTTGATCAGATGATCACGCGCCTGATCGCCACTGTCAACTTCTTCATTCAGACGTTCATAATCCTCGTGCGGGGTATGTCCATTCAGTTCAATTAACAACTGGGCAGCCATGCGGCCGGTTTCAATTCTTCTGGCAAGGTCAAGCTCCTCCTGGACGGAAAGCAACGGGACAGAGGACATTTCCTTGAGGTATAAGCCGATCGTATCATCACTGGAGATTGTCTCCAGGTTGGCTGAGTAGGGATCCATATCACTGGGTGGTCCGCCATAATCATCCGCACTGTGACCGGGTTCTTCTTCATCCAGCACATCGACACCCTGCCGGCGTAAAGCCATCAGGATGGATTCCATGCGATCAGCGTCACTGGTTATTTCAGGGTAGGCTTCCATCAGGTCTTCGGTTGTCAGATAGCCCTGCACGTCAGCTTTCTCCAACAATACCCGGATCACATCAGTTTTTCGGATTCGCCTGCTTGCACTCGCCATTTTTCCTCCTGCTCCCCAACCAATCAATCTGTTAAACAAAAAGCGACAGTGGACACCGTTAATACCATGTTTACCAACATGGTGGGGAAGAATCTGATGGTTGCTTTTTGACTTTTATTCAAATGATTTGGTTGCAAGTGTAATCCCGTCTAGAATTCAATAAAAGCGTTCTAATATGCTACCCTTGAATCAACATGTTCACAGGTAGCATTGTTTAAATTAATGCCACATTCCGTGCATAAGCCTTTACAATCAGGCCGGCAGAGCGTCTTGATTGGAAAAGCCAACAACATATTTTCATAAACCAAAGGTGAAAGATCAATAAATCCATCCTCAGGAACAAAAAACTCCGCGTCTTTGGTGTGACGACTGCGATACGCGTATAATTCTTGAAATTCGGTTGTCAGTGGTTGTGGAAAATCCTCCAGGCAACGTACACATTGTCCCACCACATTTGCTTCAAAGTTGGCATCCAGCAATAACCCTTGTGGTGTTCGATTGATCCGAACCTTTCCAATCATATTGGAAAGTTGCAAATCAGACTCTAGTTCAATCTCCTCGAAATTAAAGTCCAGGTCACGGTAGTTACCGATGGGTTCATGGATCATGAATCCGACATTAATGCGCAGGGGGTTTCTAAGTTGGTTCAACGGATAAAACTACCGATCAAAGGGTATAATAACACTCTTGAGATTATAGCACACCGAAAAACAACCGTCAACTTATTATAATATTTATGATAAAAATAAGAAAAATTAATCATGAAAACCCTGTTAATTGCCAGCAGTAATCCCGGAAAATTACGCGAATTTCAAGCCATCCTCCAGGACTTGGGGGTCAATCTGGTCTTACCGGCAGATGTAGGGGTCACCTTGCAGGTGGAAGAAGATGGGGTGGATTACTATGAAAATGCACTTAAGAAAGCCCGCGCCTACAGCCAGTCAAGTGGTTTGATCACCCTGGCGGATGATTCAGGTCTGGAAGTGGAAGCGCTGGATGGCGCGCCTGGTTTGCATTCCGCCCGTTATTCGCCCAAACCGGGTGCCACGGATGCCGATCGCCGGGCGTATTTATTACAGCAACTGGCTAAATATCCCCAACCCTGGCCGGCGCGCTTTCATTGTACACTGGTGGTGGCTTTACCCGATGGAGATCACTATACTTATATCGGTGATTGCTATGGTGAAATTATCCCGGAAGAACGCGGTGAGCATGGTTTTGGATACGATCCGATCTTTCTCGTGGATGGACGGGAAAAGACCATGGCAGAAATCCCGGAAGAGGAAAAGAACCGTATCAGCCATCGTGGCCGGGCAGCTTTAGCAGCGTTACCCACATTGGAAAAAATCCTGAAACTGGAGTAAGACGATGAAATTTACGCACGCGATCACCCGCAAACCTGGCAACAGTTTTCCTTATGGCATCACAACTGCCGCGTTGGGAAAACCAGACCTGGAACTGGCATTGACACAACACAACCAGTATTGTTCAGCCTTAGTCCAGTTGGGTTTACAGGTAGATGTTTTACCAGTTTTGGAACTATTTCCCGACTCAGTATTTGTGGAAGATGTTGCGATTGTGGAACCTGATTTTGCCGTTCTGACCAGACCCGGTGCTATCCCACGCAGAGATGAAGCACAGGAAATGCTGCCAGTATTGCAAAAGTATTATAAACGGATCTACCAGATCGAAGGCAATGCCACCCTGGATGGCGGTGATATCTGCAAAGCAGACGATATCTATTATATAGGGCTTTCAGCGCGTACCAATCTGGAAGGCGCACAGCAACTGGCTTCAATCCTCAATTATTTTGGTTATCGCAGCGAGTTGATCGATATCCGCCGCCTGCAAGGGATATTGCATCTCAAGAGTGCGGTCAATTATCTGGGAGAGGAAACCCTGTTGCTGGATCCGCGCCTGGCAGCACAATGGCCATTTAGCGGGTACCGCAAGCTGGTGGTACCGCTGGAAGAAGCCTATTCTGCCAATTGCCTGAGATTGAATGAAGTTCTGCTGGTACCGTTTGGATTTCCGCACACGCTGGAACTCGTCACCAACGCCGGCTTCGATGCCCTGCTTTTGGATGTCTCCGAATATCGCAAGATGGACGGCGGCTTGAGCTGCCTCTCACTGCGCTGGTGATCAATCTGCAAACGGGAAGCTGGGCATTCCGCTGAATTCAGTCTTCAATCGCATCAATGCACCATTATGGGGGTATGCCTGCCAGTCGGAATCATCCAGCCCAATTGCTGCTGAGGTGACGAAGAGTTCATTCATGTCCGCGCCACCAAAGACCGGGCAGGAGGTGCGTTTGGCCGGGAAGGGGTAAGAGGTCAGAAGTTCGCCAGAACGGGGATCCCAGCGCTGGACGCAGGCACCATCCCAGAGCGCCAGCCAGAGCATGCCATCCATGTCGGTGGTCAGTCCGTCCGCTACCCCGTTGCCTTCCTGCAGGGTGAATGCTGTTCGTTGGTGGGATATACTGCCATGTTCCAGATCGTAATCGAATGCCCAGACATCTTTTGAGAAGGAATCAGCCAGGTAGAAGGTGCGGTAATCCGGGCTCCAGCCGAGCCCATTCGAGATCACCAACCCATCCAGCAGCTTACGCACTTTTGCATCACGATCCAAGCTATAGAGCGATCCCGTGGGGGTACCATCCGGTAGGTTTTGCATGGTCCCGGTCAGGAAACGTCCGTAAGGATCACATTTGCCATCATTGAAGCGATTCCCGGGTAGATCCTCTTCCACTTCAGCCAGGATTTGATAGGTAGGTTGTTCAAAATCAAAGTAAGCGATTTTACGTTCGGGTGTAAATAGCAGACCACCGCTTTTACACGGGACCACAGCGCCAATGGAAGAAAAGTCCTTGCTCAGATCGATCCCCTGATTTTGCCTAGTGGCAGGGTTGTAGACGTAGATGGTTGCCCGGGGGATATCCACCCAATACAGCACGCCATTCTGGGCATCCCAACTGGGACCTTCTCCGGTTAACGCTTTTTGATCTACCAGGATTTCAGGTTTGTTTATCAATGTTAATCAGAAACTCCTTAATGTCTTTGCTATGATGTTCGTAATGTTCATAAGTATTACCGGCAATGATCTCCAAAGGTATCCACTCCTCTTATTTCTTTTTGCGTTTCTTTCCGAACATTGCACCGGAGAGGAGCACCACTCCAGCAGCCAGACCGGCCATAATGCCAAACAATGCTGATTCTTTAGGACCAAATTGTGTTTTGACTTCACCGTCTACATTTTTTGCAAATAGAAATACCACGTTGCTGTTATTTTCCAGGGTGACGTGATTGGCAATTGTGGCAACAATACCGGATTGGTCGACCTGGACATTACCTTTGGTAACCAGAACCTGCACACCACATTGATCCATATTGACATTGCCTTGATTAACGATCACAGCTGCCTTGCTGGCTGTCATTTCGACAGATCCGCTGTTGGCAAAAATCACGCCCCCTTCGGTCAGTTCGAGCCGGTCCGTTTCAACTTTCACCACACCACCCTGGCGCACATGCACCAGATTGCTTTCAATGTGAGTAGCGCCTGCCTGTCTGAGGATCACTTCTTTGGCCTGAATATGATTGGCTGCCCCCTGGGTAATTTCTACAATATCTGCCTGAACACTCTCTTCAAAATTTGGTTTTACCTGTTCTTCCTGATCTTCGGACTCAGGAACTAATTTTTCTTCATCGGTCATTTTTTACCTTCCTTTTGATCACCGTACTTATTTATTATTGTAGCTGATTTTTGTCACATCTCAAAAATCCTGGACAAATCGGTGTTTCCGATGGGGATTCCCCACCGGAAACACACTGACATCTGAAAAAAGAATTCCGATTATTGTCCGGTTTTACCATCTTTCACCTGGTCAGGCAGACGGGATTGATTATAGACTGCCAGGGAGAGCGAACTGATCTCGATGCTGATTAAAATTCAACGCTTCCCGGGTACAGTATAAATGGCAAAAGTAAGGAGTAAAAATGTCCTCTGTTCATTCGGTAATTCAAATACAAAATTTAAGCAAAAACTATGGAAATCTCCAGGCTCTCACTTCACTCAACCTGAATGACCCGCCAACTCGATTGTTGGTTTTTTGGGTCCTAATGGAACCGGCAAAAGCACCACCATCAAATTGTTATTAGGACTTACCAAACCCCCATCCGGAAGTGGAACGATCTTTGGCATGGATATTGTCAATGATAATCAAGATATTCGCCGCCGGGTAGGTTTCCTGGCGCAGAACCTTAAAATTTTTGGCTTCCTGTTTGCCTGGTTAAGCGCGGTTTTGTTAGTTTATCGCTTTTTCACCATGCGCCGGGATGCATATTTTGTCTGATTCGCGGGATGATTAAAGAATCAATTTATGGTATGCTTAATGCTATTGAGGGCGAATTGTTTGTTAAAAATTAGAAGTTTGATTGAATGCGGAGCACCTCAATGGCGCTGCTTCAGAGCGGAATGAAACAGGAATGGTTTAGGAAAAATGCCAGATTTTGATTTCGATTATAATTTTGATGATTTAAGCTTTCGTCAGCCCCCACAAATTCCACAGGAATGGTTGACGATGGTTTGCAAACTCCACCCGGTCACTGCTGCGGTGGTCTGGCAGGTTTTAACCTCTACCATTTCAGCTTCAACCATTACACTCGCACAAAGTTCACCTGATCGGGGGCGTTTCAACCTGGTATCCATTGTTGCCAATGGCAATCCGGATGCGGTAGAAGAGGTCACTCAACTGGCGCGCATGGAAGTGGATGAAATTCTCTTCACCGTCGTGCCTGGTTACCATTCCCGCCAGATTCTACAATAATCATTCAGGTGGTGGCGTGGGAGTTTTTGTCGGGTAGATACCCGAAAAAAACACCTGCGAGAAAAGGAGTGGTTTAAAAGAAAAAACCCTTATTTGTTGTTGGCATTGTTTATCTGCTTTGCTAACAAACAAGGGTCTTTCTCGCCACTGTCTGTCACCCAATTCCAAACAGTGGCAAATCCCAATCCTCAGGAGAACCAGAAATTGAAGAAACGAAACTTGTTAAGGTTGAAAACCGTGTTGTTGCGGTTTTTTCCATCGCGCTTATTTATACCGCAAAATTCTTTGTCATTCGTCATATTATTGGGTGATATTTGACCTGATTGCTCCGATCCCCACAAAATAAGAGAGGAAAAAATGCCCTGATTTCCAGGGCATTTTTTATCAATTAGCTTGAAAATCCGTTCTGGCGCACTTGTTGTTCCCAGCCCTGAATATCGATCGGGGCGGTCATGTCAATTGTCAATGGTGTAATAGATACTTCATGATCGTAAACCACCGCATAGATATCGCTATCCGGGGTGACATCTTCTTTGGTGACATTGACTTTGAATCCAATCCGGCCTTTTTCCTGCCAGCCTAAGTTGGGATCAAAAAAGGGGACGTAATACATATGACGCGATAAACGCGTCATGCGCCAGGGGGTATCCACCGTCGCCTGGACGGGAACTTCCAGCTTGAGCAGGTCGACACCATCGGGCAAAGCGGTTTCCAGCAACATTTTGGCGAATTTGTGGGTGAAATAGCCAGCGACCGAGAAGTCGATATCCGGATCATGCTTGTCAAAATCATCAATATTTTGCAGTTGCAGGGAAGCTGCAATGGTGGGGATACGAAAGCTGGCGGCTTCCAGAGCTGCCCCAACGGTACCGGAGATGGTAATCCCGGTGCCAAAATTCTCGCCGTAATTAATCCCGGAAATCGCCAGGTCAGGTTTGCGGGGCAGGATCTTAAACAACGCATTCAGCACGCACTGCGCCGGTGTACCACCGACGGCATAGGCTTTGAAACTACCCACATCCAGGCAACACTCCACTTCTTCAATCAGCCCATCGGTTGTCAGTGGATGACTGCGACCGGTGGAGGAGTTTTGTTCGCGTGGGGCCACCAGTACCACCTCGCCCAGGGGAGCCAACGCGCGGGCGGCTGCATGAATACCCGGTGAGGCGATGCCATCATCATTGGTGACCAGGATTAAAGGTTTATCTTTTGTCATATTATTCTTCCTTTGCAAGCTTATTTTATATCACATCTGAGCGATTCTTGCCCCGGATTGATGGGTATTTCACCATCTGGTTATTTTCCAAATCCATCTTCTGGCCAGGTCGTTCCCCGGCTATTCGATGGTTGTCAATTGGTTGAAAATTTCCTATACTTACAATCGAGGAGTTATCTATGCATAGAAAAAACAGAAGATGGGGATTAATACTGATTTTGGGTGTGTTGGGATTATGTCTGGGGTTGACAGCTCTCTCCGCTGTCATCAACTTATTTGTGTCTGATCAGACCAACCAACCTGATCAATTAGAGGATGTGGATATTGCCCGAGTGCTGGAAGCACAGCACCTGCGTCAGGAATTGGGGGATCAGGTTTTTTCCATATTCATTAGTAGCTTCTATTTTCTTCCCGAATAGTGATACCTACCTCTCCATGATCCAGCACGAGAGCTTCCATGCATTTCAGGCTGTCTGGGCGCAATCACGCTTTGAGCAGGCAGAGTGGGATGGAATCCATCTGTCTGACCTATACCCCTGGGGAAATCAGGCAGGCATTGATACCTGGCAGCAGGAACTAGATATTTTAAAAGCAGCTTTGAAATCAGAGGATAAAGAAGAAACCCGGCAGCTGGCACAACAATTCCTCGACCAGCGTGATGCTCGCCGGAAGACCATGCAACTTTCGGCTGATTTGATCCGCTATGAGAATCAACGCGAATGGGTGGAAGGTATGGCGCGTTACGCAGAACTGGAAACCTGGCGACTTGCAGCTACGGATGATCGGTACCAGCCGCTGGTGGATATGCACAGCGATCGCAAATTTAAGGAGTATCAGTCCTTCGAAAATCGCTAGAGCAGAGAACTGGACCAGATATCCCGCATGGCTGAAGATGAAGGGGATGGACGCTTCTACTATTCGGGTATGGCACAGGCATATTTGCTGGATCAGCTGCACCCATCCTGGAAGCTGAGTCTGGCAGCAGATCCGATGCTCAACCTGGAGGATTTGCTCCGGCAGGCGCTGACCGTTAAGTAACCTTCAGCAAGTTTACATAAAACCAACCACTTCAGGTAAAATGAAACCATGAGTCGGGTGAACAGATTTCTGATCACCCGCTTTTGCCTGTACTTTCAACAGTATGATCTCAATAAATCGGGGCAGGTGGGTGTTTTTGGCGTGCGGCTGCACGCCAAAAACACCCTAGCCACTCATTATTGAAAGGATACAATCAACAGGTAAACAAATAGGAAATAGGGTTTCAACTTGAGGTGAAAGCATGAACGATCAACAGGTAATATTCTCCATGGTGCGTGTGGGCAAAGTAGTCCCACCCAGCAACCGCCAGATTCTGCGCGACATTTCGCTCGGGTTTTATTACGGTGCCAAGATCGGCGTCCTGGGACTGAATGGCGCGGGGAAAAGTACGTTGCTGCGCATCATCGCCGGCAAAGATCAGGACTATATTGGAGAGGTTACTTTTTCCAAAGGGTACACGGTTGGTATGCTCGATCAGGAACCCGATCTGGATAATAACAAAACTGTAAAAGAAGTGGTGGAAGAGGCTGTAGCCCCAATTATCCAAAAATTACGTGAGTTTGACGAAATCAACAATCAATTTGCGGAGCCGGATGCGGACTTCGATGCCCTGATCGCGAAACAGGGTCGTCTGCAGGAAGAACTTGACCGTATAGAAGCCTGGACGTTGGATAGCCGCTTGCAGATGGCCATGGATGCCCTGCGCTGCCCTCCCGGGGATACACCTGTCAAAGTACTCTCCGGTGGTGAACGCCGCCGTGTAGCTCTTACCAGATTGTTGCTGACTGAGCCGGACATCATGCTGCTGGACGAACCCACCAATCACCTGGATGCCGAATCCGTTGCCTGGCTGGAACATCACCTGCAGCAATATCGCGGGACGGTCATCGCTGTCACACATGATCGTTATTTTCTGGATAATGTTGCTGGCTGGATCCTGGAGCTGGATCGAGGGTATGGTATCCCCTGGCGTGGCAATTACACATCCTGGCTGGAACAGAAACAGGATCGCCTGGCTGTGGAAGAGAAATCCGAATCCAAACGCCAACGTACCCTGCAGCGCGAATTGGAGTGGATTCGCATGTCTCCCAAAGCACGCCAATCCAAGGGTAAGGCGCGTGTGACTGCCTATGAACGCCTGCTCAGCCAGGAAGTGGACCAGTACCGCGGCGAACAGGAGATCTACATTCCACCAGGTGAACGCCTGGGCAATGTGGTTTTTGAGTTCAATAATCTCAGCAAAGCCTATGGTGAACGATTATTGATCGATAATTTCACAGCTGCCATTCCGCCCGGAAGCATCGTGGGCGTGATCGGTCCGAACGGCGCTGGCAAGACCACATTGCTACGCATGATCACCGGTCAGGAAGAACCTGATAGCGGATCGATTCGCATTGGGGAAACGGTTGACCTGGCCTATGTCGACCAGAGTCGTGATTCGCTCAAAGGAGAAAATAATATCTGGCAGGAGATCAGTGAGGGCATGGACACGCTCACATTGGGAACCCGTAAGATCAACTCACGCGCATATGTGGCTTCGTTCAACTTCACGGGGTCAGATCAACAGAAGCAGGTCAATATGCTTTCCGGTGGAGAGCGCAATCGCGTGCACCTGGCGAAAGTGCTCAAACGGGGTGCCAATGTTATTCTACTGGACGAACCGACCAACGATCTGGATGTGAACACCCTGCGCGCACTGGAGGAAGCTCTGGAATCCTTTGCTGGATGTGCTGTGGTTGTTTCGCATGACCGCTGGTTCCTCGACCGTATTGTCACGCATATCCTCGCGTTTGAGGGGGATAGCCAGATCGTCTTTTATAACGGTAACTGGTCGGACTACGATGCGGATCGCCGCAGACGCCTGGGTATGGCAGCCGACACACCGCAACCGATCAAATATCGCAGCATTAAACGCTGATAAATGGATTAAAACTTGTGACAATTATCACTATACTGATATAAAAAAGAGTATTATTATCTTATATATCATATAAGTATAATTATACTAAGGAGTAAAACATGGCAACACAACCACAAGTAAAAAATTCCGTACAATTTTCGGATCCGCCAATTGCCAATACCCTCTTGAACAGCACCCGCTGGTCATGGTTATGGTTGGTAGCGCGTCTTTATCTTGGTTACACCTGGTTGAGCTCGGGTATTGGTAAGCTCTCCAATCCTGGCTGGGTACAAAATGGGGAAGCTTTGAAAGGTTTCTGGGAACGCGCCGTATTGATCCCCGATGCACCTGCCCGCCCGGCAATTTCCTTCGATTGGTACCGCACCTTCCTGCAGACAATGTTGGATAGTGGTTCCTACACCTGGTTCGCCAAGCTGGTCGTCGCCGGTGAAGTCCTGATCGGTATCGGATTGATCCTGGGCATTTTCACCGGCATCGCTGCTTTCTTTGGTGGCTTTATGAACTGGAACTTTATGATGGCTGGAACCGCCAGCACCAATCCGGTATTGTTCACTATCTCCATTCTGCTGATCCTGGCATGGAAAACCGCTGGCTGGATTGGTCTGGATCGTTGGATCCTGCCCGCCCTCGGCACCCCCTGGCAGCCTGGCCGGTTGTTTGGGAGGGAGAAAGAAAGCGGGTAGCTGGTACCCAACGGGTATGATATAGCTTGTAGCCTATTAATTAATAGTAAAGTTCTTGAGCATATGATCTCAGGAACTTTTGATTTAATCGGGTTGTTTACACTCTTTCCTTTCTGATAGACGGCATTTCCAAAACCCAGGTGCAACGCACTTTTGGACTTGTGGTCAATGGATGTATTATTCCATTTGGATGTTTCATGATCATCCCTAAGTGCATCGCACCTAAACCCCAACCCGGTGCGTTGCACTTAGGGATGAACCAAAAAACAGACATCTTGGAAGAGGTTCCTAATTACCACAAGACCAGAAGTGCGATGCACCTGTTCTTAACTCCCCACCAGAGAGTGCAACGCACTTTTGGACTTGTGGTCAATGGATGTATTATTCCATTCGGATGTTTCGTAATTTTCACTAAGTGCAGCGCACCCTGCCTAACCTGGTGCATTGCACTTAAACTCATTGTTTTTCTTCCCATTCCAGAGTAGAATGAATTCAAATCAATAATTTATTAATCCTCTCGTTTTGCCATTTGCGTATTTCCAGGCTGCGAGACTCCGGAAGATGGAAATACCCCAATGAGGAAAAGATGTTGTACAAATATACATGCAAAGGTATGGGATTGAATTGCCCATATATGGTTACCGGGGTTACAGAAGAAGAAGTGACCCAGAAGGCACTGGAACACGTGCTTGAAAATCACACCAAAGACTTCAATAGTATTACGACACCTGAGGAAATTCAGCGGATGGAGCAGGCTTTAGCCAGGTCTACCAGGGTTGTGGTGGGGTAAGATCTTCGACGTTGGTTTTATTCCACCGTGGATTCAAATCCACGGCTAGTTGGAATCCAAACCTGTTCAAACAGGTTCAGAAATCCTTGTTAAAGGATTTGAGTGTAACTATCCTATGAAGGTATCCTGTGGATTGATTCATAGGATGAGTGCAGAAAAAGCTCTTTTGGGCAAAGGATTGATCTCCAAGGACAACACACCTGTTCTAACTCTCATCCCCCGACCGGGCAAAACACACCCTCCGGCGTGATCGTGGTGTGTTGCCAAAATAATCCCGCCACCAGTCGTCGGTGCGCAGGGGCTTGGGTGGGTCATCCGGGTCGCGCCACTGCAGCGATTCGCGGAAGGCGAAGTGGCTGTACAGACGCATGAATTCGCCCAGGTAGATGTCTGCCACCCGGGTGTTACCACGAATGACAAGCATGTTCTCATCGTTGCGGATGGTGGAGGCTTCACTAAAATTGGCTGATCCGCAAATCACGATCGGGTCATTTCCCAGCGGATCAACCAGTATGAACTTGTTGTGGACGTAGCGCACATGCGCATTCAGTCCGCTCAGGCGTTCCTGGAGCCAGCCATCGATTTCGTTGGTGCGGATGAAATCACC
Organism: Chloroflexi bacterium HGW-Chloroflexi-2; assembly: GCA_002840735.1. Classification (GTDB taxonomy): domain Bacteria; phylum Chloroflexota; class Anaerolineae; order Anaerolineales; family Anaerolineaceae; genus UBA6170. The sequence continues at coordinate 85,490 of PHBY01000019.1, read as the reverse complement.
GACAGCAAAGACATTTTCGGGTTTGTTGCGCAGCTGTTGAATCTTGCCTTCCTCAGCTTTCTTTTCTGGTCCTGCTTTCATCGAACGTGTTTTCTGCTCCAACAGGGCAAAACGCAAGGGTGCCTGAGCATTGGCGTAGACATCTTTGAAGACATCTGGCATTCCGAAAGCGAAGGTCATGAAGAGGCTGTCGCTGGCGTTGCAAGCCAGTTCAGCGTACCAGTTGAGCGCATCCAGGCTCTTGCGCGGGCTGAAGAGGGCGGTTGTCCCCGGTGCTGGGACCCCAACAGGCAGCGGGGTGAGGGCTTCGACGCTGTTTTTCAACGGGGCCGAGGTGGGATCCGCAGCCAGGGCGTTCCAATAATTGAGGAACTGCTGTGCAATCAACGGGTCCTCAACCACATGAGCAACGTTGGAATGCCCGTAAATACCGCCTTCGGTAAAGTTGGTGCCACCGGTCCAAACCGATTGGGGAATACCGTTATGCAACTTGATGATGAATTTGTTATGAGAGATGTAGGATTTGGGCTGAGTTCTTTGGAAGCTTACGCCAGGGAGATCGAGTCCCAACGCCTGCAAGGTTGCAATATTCTTCAGTTTGGGATTGTCCTGACGGGCATCGTAAACAAACTTCACATCCACACCCGCATCCAGGGCTTCTTTGATGACATTCAGAAAGCGCTCATAGTAGAACTCATAAGCAGCAATGCGCAGGCTATCGACACCTGGGACGCAGGATCGTACAAAATCCTCAAGGGCTTCATTCAGACCGCGTGAGAGCCACTCGTAGGCTTTGCGATTTGGGATGGCATCCGGTGGGTTATCGCCAAAACGGTTAATATACGCCTGGGATCCGGATACCCCACGGTTGAAGTAGACATCATGAGCATCCGCACGGATTATCTCGGTGGCAATCGGTACGCTGGTACTGGCGAAGTCGGTCAGATTTTGCGGAGTACCTTTTTTGACTGTGATGGTGTAAATATAGTCATGACCGGGCTTGGCGGAATAATCCGCCCATTGGAAGGATTGGATGGGATGATCACGGGTGGAGAATTGCGAGCCAGCTGGGAAGCCTGGGTCTGTTTCAACGAAAGCTTTGCTGCCGGAGAGATAAAAGGCTTCATTTTCAGTCAGGTCCTGGCGGTGGATGGAGAAACCGAGTAGCCCATCACAATAAGATTCGGGCAGGTCAAATCCCAGCAGGACAACATAGGTGCCGGCGATGGCATGCACCCGTAAGCCGTTGGTGGTTTGGGTAATGCGCATGAGAACCTCCGAGAAGATAGATATCTGATGAGTAAATCCATTGTATAGAAATCAGACACCAACAACAAGTATCCGTAATGGGAAGGCTATAATTGGTTGTATGGCAACGATTTGATAAATGCTTTCTTTGATGGATAACCGAAGAAAATATCAGGGACATTTTACGTAATTCATGGGAAGATCAGTAACAATTCGTTTATTGTACGCAAAAAAAAGTTGTTTGAGGAATGAGGAACAACCGAGTCGGTTATTCAAGAATAGTAGATATCGGTTTTGGATCTGACCTACTTTAAGAACAGTAATGATGGTGGGGCCGTTTATTTTATTATTTGAGATCATTCAACTCTGGAAATTGGTCTGGCAACAGCCTGTGAACAACTCAGTACTTTAAGAACTTTTTATTCAAGTCAGTTATAATGGGAAAATAAACTAGAGTCTTAATGATTATAGGCCGGAAAGACGGGTCACACTTTCTCAGCCATTATTCCAAAGATTGAAGAAAAGCAAAAAGATCTGCCAGGTTATTTTCGCTCATTTTCCAGCGTGGCATATCCCGATCCAATGAGTCTCCATCCGGATGCTCACCATCGACCACGGCTTTCTTGAAGGTAGCCAGATCGTATTCACCATCCCCACCGCCATGTTCTTCCATTTCACCTGCTAATTCTATATAGCGAATATCGGGCGCATCCATGACTGTCATGTGCATGGTATGTCTCCCGCCCTGACCCGTTGGTCCATGACAGGAGGCGCAGGTCAGATAGGTTCCCATCATCATACCTCCCAGTGTTGGACCACCGCTAAAGCTGATTCTTCCACCACGCTGACTGGTGGAGGTAAAGTAAATCCGTTCACCATTTTCCGCGTTGGGCGTGTCATCAATTTTGGATAATGATGAAGATGGGAAAAACGGACTGCAGGCAGCCAGAATTAAACCCACCCCCATCATTGAGAGTATTAATTTTATATGTTTCATTTTCTATCTCCCAAAAAAACTATCTTCAATCGTTGGGGAGCGCAATGGTTAATGTTTCGCGGCGCAGTAGCTGTGCGTTGATCGCAACAATAATGGTAGAAAGCGACATGAACAGTGCTCCAACCGCCGGGGAAAGTAAAATCCCAACGGGAGCTAACACACCGGCTGCCAGCGGAAGGGCTACGATGTTGTATCCGGCTGCCCACCACAGGTTTTGGATCATTTTACGATGACTGGCTCGGCTTAAACTGATAATCTTTACCACGTCCAGCGGGTTGCTTTTGACCAGGATCAGTCCGGCCGACTCAATAGCGACGTCTGTTCCCCCACCAATCGCAATCCCAACATCGGCTCTTGTCAGCGCGGGTGCATCGTTGACTCCATCGCCTACCAACGCCACCTGGTTGCCAGCTTCCTGCAATTCGATCACTTTCTGGTCTTTATGCTCCGGCAGGACTTCCGCAAAGACGCGGTCAATCCCCAATTCCTTTGCCACCGACTCTGCCACTGCCTGGCTATCCCCGGTGAGCATGGCTACTTGCATGCCCATCTCATGCAGCTTTTCGACTGCCTGTTTGCTTTGTGGTCGAATCACATCAGCGACGGCAAAGGCTGCGATCAAGTGCTCATCCGAGGCGAGATAAACTACTGTTTGAGATTTTTCCCCGGCGGTTAGTGTAAAAGTCTCAAGCTCATCTGATAATGTCAGATCAAGCATCTCCAGCAGGCGCGGACCGCCCACATACATGGCTTTTCCATCGAAAAGAGCTTTCACACCGCGTCCCTTTATCGCCGAGAAATCCTTTGTCTCAGGCAGCTTAAGACCACGCTCCTGGGCTTTGTTCACGATGGCTCTGGCGATCAGATGTTCCGAATCGCTTTCAATCGCAGCTGCCAGTGCCAGGGCATCTTCTTCATTCCAATCGCTGAGTGTGTATTGATTCACGACGCCGAATTTTCCTTCAGTGAGGGTTCCGGTTTTATCGAAGACCACGATATCAATATTACGCGCAGCTTCCAATGCCAACCGGTCGCGAATCAAGATGCCGTTATTGGCACCCATGGATGTCGTGATCGCCACCACGAGCGGAACTGCCAATCCCAATGCGTGTGGGCAGGCGATCACCAAAACGGTAACCACCCGTTTGAGCAATTCCACATTGAAGCCGATCGCAATCGCCCAGGCGACTGCTGTGAGGGCTGCGACAGCCAGGGCAATGTAAAACAACCAGCCAGCCGCCTTGTCGGCCAATAATTGGGTGGGGGATTTTGACTGTTGGGCTTGTTCCACCAGACGCATGATGCCAGCCAATGCGGTTTCATCACCGGTGGCTGTCACACGGACACGCAAACTGCCTTCGCCATTAATCGTCCCGGCGATCACTTTTGCTTCGGGGGATTTGTCAACCGGTTTGGATTCACCGGTAATCATCGATTCATTGACCTGGGATTCTCCTTCAGTCACAACACCGTCCGCCGGGATGCTGGCACCCGGTCGCACCAGAACCAGATCATCCTGGCGCAGATCCGTGGCTGAGACGGTCTCGGTAGCGCCATCCTCCCGAATGCGATCGGCGCTGTCCGGTATCAGTTTTGCCAGTTCATTCAATGCGCCGGAAGCCTGCCGTACCGAACGCATTTCCAGCCAATGTCCCAGCAGCATGATGTCAATTAAAGTGACCAGCTCCCAGAAGAAGCCTTCTCCCAGGTTGGTCAGCTGCGCGAACAGGCTGTACACAAAAGCAACTGAAATTGCCAGTGAGATAAGCGTCATCATACCGGGTTTGCGATTTTGAATTTCCGGCATTGCCATTTTCAGGAAGGGAATACCACCGTACCCAAAAATGACCAGGGAAAAAACAAATGGTATCCAGACGCTGCCAGGAAAATCGGGAGCTGTAAAATTCAGCAACTGCTGAATCATAGGACTGAAAATGAGCACCGGGATGCTTAATAACAGACTCCACCAGAAACGCTTGCGGAACATCTGCTCATGTCCGCTGTGATTGGCATGTTGTTTATGGTGTTCTTTGGACGTATTGTGATCAGCGTGTTGATCGGGTGAGGGTTCTTCGTGATGGTGATGTTCTTGATGTTGATTTTTATCAGACTTATTTTTGTGATCCATATTTGATCCTATGTTCATTATAGATAATTTTTTGATTTTTTAAAGTTTGTTTACTAGTTATTGAAATAATCCAGATCGTTTCGTTGATTCAAGATCGGTTGATCTTATACAAAAGTCCTGGACTTCTTCCAGCCAAGCTTTCTCAGATACTGATCTGCGGGATATCGCGTTATTTATCAGGGATGCTGGCGGTGGTTAAGTCAAAATAAATACTTAACTGTCGAATTCATCAAAATAAGCCCAGCTATCAAGCTCAGGTGGCTGAATGCCCAGCTGCGTTAACATCACCATGATTTGCGCACGATGTTCGGTGGCGTGATTGATCACCTGGGTCAGGATCACCGCACTGGGGACTGTCCTTGGCGTTCCTTCCCAATTTACCTCAACCCCGTCGAGTGGCTGAATGGTTGGAGCGATTTCGACTAACCCCGCACCACTTAATTGAATCGATGCCTGCAATTCAGCAACGGTTGGCTTTGGGGCTCCTTCAGGTTTCCGGAAGGGTTGACCGGTTTTCAGGCGGTGCCAATAGGAGCGTTCTGCGTTGGCGATATGTTCAAGCGTATCGAATATCGAGCCATAGGTCCCGATCACCTTCGAGTTTAGTTGCTCCTCGCTCAATTGCGCACATTGTTCAAACAGATTTGTATTCGCCCACAGGTTATGCTGAAAGAGGGTATCAATGGTTTCGTATTCGGTCTGATGGTTTTGTTTCTCTGCCATAATCAATTCCTTTTTCAACAGCTTGCTTGGTTGATACTGTTAGTCATCATTATAAAGACAGGCATGGTTTTGAAAACCACCCGTAGAGCGTTTCAGGTATCTTTTAACCACTGATACCTATATTGAATGTAGTTCGACCAATCTTTCAATTCAGATGATTGCAGGTTAGATAAGCTACCAAACAAATCTTCTGTGGAAACACTTCTGAAACTATCTTCGTTCCGAACCAGTTTGTTCCAGATCTCAGTTGGCGAGTTGCCCAGATGCTTCAATGCTGGAGAGGTGATCTTGCGGAAGTCCAGGTTGTGGGCTGGGGCGATGTGCAGGAGACTGACAATATCGGCACCCAGTTCGTGGGCTTTTTCCATTTCATGTGCCAGGAACTGTTGACGCATGAATTGATAGAAAGGCTCGAAGAAGAGCGAGTCAAAATTGGGTAGAAGACCTTTTTGAATCAAGCAATCCGGGTGATCAAAGAGGTGCCGGTAAATGCTGGAGCGGTCGGTGCCACTTTTGGCAAATTTGAGATTAGTACCCCCGTAGGACTCGGTATATTTCCACTCGATCAGAACAATCTGGCGTTTTTTGTCGGATCGTTCGAACATCACGATGGCGTCAGTGCTGGTGAAGTTGGCACCGCGTGAGCGCTTGCCATTGCGAGTGATTTTTTCACCGAGATAATTGCGTGCGCCAATCCACTCGAATGAGACCAACTTGCCATCCTCTACAGGTAGCATGTGATCGAGTTGAGGGTAAAAGGGTCTCAAAAGTTGGGCTAGAGCTTCCGGTTGATCGGCAAAGGGGAACAGAAAATTGACGCAGCACACCTGCGAATCACACATATGATTGCTGGATTTGCCATTTAGACCGTCGTGCCACTTGATCTCGTGTTTCGCGAAGTGGCTGAGAGCACTCTCGCGAATGCCTGGGTAGAGGTTTTGTTCGGCATGTTGTAGGGGCAGGCAGAAGGGACGATATTTGGTTTTGTAGAGACCGGGTTGCCTGGCTTCAGGGGTTATGGTGGGTGAGGATTGTTTGAAGGCGGATTGATGTGGTTTTTCGGATTCGAGGAATTTGGACATTGTAACTCCTACAATAGAATGAAATTATTCCATTCTTGTTGATTTTATGAGTTAATGATCAACAAGGAAACTCAACTTTTTATATTATGCAGATTCGAAATATTCTGTATCGATACCTTTGATCTCATATTTCGTTCTATTAACTACTCCGACACCATAATCAATCATTAAATCTGACAACCGTTTACCATCAATTAGAACAACCTTTGTATCGATATTCTTGACATAATTTTTGGCATCTTCAGTAAATCTTGATGTTGTAATAAAAATGCCTTTTTTGGCTCTTTGACCATGTAGTGCTCCTATGAATTTCTGGATTTCTGGTCTTCCAACATGGTTTTCATCTTTCCACTTTTTTGCCTGGATGTATATTGAATCCAATCCTAAACGATCCTCATCTATGATGCCATCAATGCCTTCATCTCCACTTTGACCAACAGCTCTGGCTGCTTCACGACGGGAACCACCGTAGCCCATATTTGACAACAACTCAACCACCAATTTTTCGAAGAAGCCAGGAGAACTTCGCAGTACAGATTCTAATAATTCTGTAGCGAGATCATCGCGAATTTTCTGATAAGCATCTTCCAGGGCCTCTTCAGGAGTTAATTCCACCTCTGATTCGGCTTTACCATTTGTTTGATTTTCAATGCGAGGTCTTTTACGAAACTCAATATACCCGGGAAATTTCTCAAGAAAATTCTTGTCAATTATTTCTGGTTTACTCCGAAGCACTTTACTGCCTTCGGATGTTATTTTAAAAAAACCTCGTCTAGGACCGTCGAGTAATCCAGCTTTTTTAAGGTAAGCCTTTGCCCATCCAACTCGATTATAAAAAAGAGGTTGTTGTCCGCTGGACAATAGGACCGCCTGTTCTTCATCAGATAATTTAAAATATTTTCCTAATTGAATCGTCGCTTCGCGAATATTATGTTCTTTTCCATCTCCTGCAATTTCTAATAAAGGCAACATGATTGATTGAAAGTCTGGAATCGCCATTTTCTTACCTTCCTGGTTGTATAAATTGGATGTATGAGTGTGTGAAAAAATTTTGAGTTGGGTGAGATACAGATAATCTCAAAGAAAATCCACCCTCGAAAATTCTATTGATGAAATTAGTATAGCATTGGATTTTTATTTGTAATAAATAAAACAGCATTTTGTCAAATAAGCTTAGTACTAACTCAAAAAGGTGCACCGCACTTCTGGTTTCTGAGTAAATTGTGTGTCATGTTCCATTTGTTTCAATTGGGATGATCCTTAAGTGCAGCGCACCTTAATCGCTCAACACCTTTCCTGTTATAATCCACCCCATGATCGTCATCTCCGACATGATGGGCACACTCACCACAGGCTCTCCAATCCTGGGATTATTGGACTGGATTAAAGTGCACCAGAGCAAAACACAGGCGCGCTGGTTGCTGGCTTCGATGATGCCGAGTTACCTGCTGGTGAAGCTGGGGCTGATTGATCCGCAGCCGTGGGGGCAAGGCTTGATGGTCAAGAGTCTGACCTGGTTGAAGGACATGGACGAGGAGAAGTTTGCTCAGGCATGTGAGTGGGCGGTGGAACATAACCTGTGGCTTAAGAAACGCAAGTCTGTGATTGCCCGACTGCAGGAGCACGTAAAGCAGGGTGCGCAGGTCTACATCGCCAGCAGTGTGGTCGAGCCGATTGCCGAGGCTTTTGCCCGGCGGATTGGCGTGCAGGCGATCGGATCGCCAGTGGAGATTGAGGGTGGTAAGGTGCGTCTGGTGGATGGTCTGGTCTCCAGTGAGCGCAAGATCCAGGAAGTGTTGAGACGTCTGGGGGTCGAGCAGGTCGATTATGCCTATGGGGACACTTTCATGGACATTCCCTTGCTGGAGAATGCGGTGCATGCGGTGGCGGTGTATCCGGACCGTAGGTTGGGGGAAAAGGCTAGAGAAAAAGGGTGGGAGATAGTAGCCTAAAGGCTAAAGGCAAAAGGCGAAAGGCGAAAGGGATAGGAAGAATTACCCCAGCTTTTGATATTGACGTGTATATGATTGTCAGATCTTGACTCTTGTATAAATGTTTTCTGTTAATCGGTTTTAAGATTTCTATGTAAAACCGTTAACATTCTCGCGATTTCTATGGCTTGATTGTTTAGTTTCAGGAAATCTTCTTCTGTCATCCAGTTCTTTACTTTGAAAATTTCTAATAATGTCATAGTTTCATACAAAGAACCCCTGGCGATCATTAGGAAATGTTTATACTCCTTAGTTGACATCCTGCCTTTTCCTTCGGCTATATTCATAGGAACGGAGGTGGCGGCTGCTTCTAATTGTTCTGTCAAGCGGTAATGTTTACGCTTCGAAGCCAGATTTTCAGCATGATCAATGACAATACTGGCAAATGCAATGCTCTTTTGCCAGACAATCAGGTCTTTGTAAGACAAACGAGCAGTTTGTTTGGTAGGAGAATTATTTTCTGTGTTTTCGATGTTCATGATTTTGAAGCCTTTCTGGTCTAAGAAATTATTTTGTTTTTACAGACTTATTATTTTACAGATGATTTTAAATTATTTTACAGATGATTTTAAATTATTTTCCTTTCGCCTTTCGCCCTTCGCCTTTTTCCTGAACGACAAATATCCAGTAAAATAAATCTACTTTTGTAAATTATGGAGAAAACCCATGCCCCCTTACACCTGGCTACTATTTGACGCAGACGGCACGTTGTTCGCTTATGATGGTGCCGAAGAAGAAGCCCTGCAGAATGTGTTCGCGCATTACCAGCTGCCTTTTAATGAAGAGGTCGCTGCAGCATACAAACGCATCAATCAGACAATGTGGCGGCAGTTGGAAGAGCAGACGATCACACTGATGGATTTGCGCTGGCAGCGCTTTGCGGATCTGTTTGCTGCGTTGGGAATTGATCAGGATGTGTTGGCATTCAGCCGGACATATCTGCATTATCTGGGGCAGGCAGCAGATCTAATTCCGGGTTCGTGGGAGGTTCTGAAGCAATTGCATGGGAAATATAACCTGGCGATTATCACCAATGGCATTACAGAAGTGCAACTTTCACGTATCAGAATCTCCGGGTTGGGACGTTTCTTCCCGCATGTCTTCACCTCGGAAGCGTTGGGTGTGTTCAAGCCTGACCGTGGATTCTTCTCTGCTGTCTTTGAGGAAATAGGTCAGCCATTGAAAGAAAATGTGTTGGTGATAGGGGATAGTCTCAGTTCGGATATGGCTGGTGGGGTGGACTATGGATTGGACACCTGCTGGTATAATCCGCGCGGTGATCAGGATACGAATGGGTATCCGATCACGTATGAGATTCGTGAGCTAGCACAAATACTAGAAATTCTCAAGATTGCAGATGCAAAATAGTTTTATTTTAGACCTATTTTGATAGAATTAAACCAGACGATCGGAATATCGTTAGGTTTTTTCCCCTATTAAATATTATCCAACCCAGGAAAAATTCATGGTTTTTTTAAGAAATGAGGTTCCGATATGAAAGTGCTATTTATTGGCGGTAGCGGTAATATCAGTACATCTGTTTCCCGCATGGCAATTGAGCGTGGCATTGAGCTGACCCTGCTCAATCGTGGTAAAACCACAGTGGATATTCCTGGTGCGCGCTGGTTGACAGCCGATTTTCACGATCTGGCTGAGACTCAAGAAGTATTGTCAAATGAGACCTTCGATGTGGTGGTGGACTGGATTGCCTACACCCCACAGGATATCGAGCGTGATCTGGCGCTCTTTGCCGGTAAAACCGGGCAGTTTGTTTTCATCAGCTCTGCCTCCGCCTATCAGAAACCGCCCAGTAGTGTCATCATCCGCGAGTCGACCCCGTTGCACAATCCCTACTGGCAATACTCACGCAATAAGATTGCCTGTGAGGAGCGGCTGATGCAGGCATACCGCGAGCAGGGTTTTCCGATGACGATCGTGCGTCCCTCGCACACCTACGATAAATTCATCCCGATTGCGGTGGGGGATTGGGATAAATTCACCATTGTGGATCGCATGCGCAAGGGTTTGCCGGTCATTGTGCATGGGGATGGTACCTCGCTGTGGACGGTCACGCATGCTGAGGATTTTGCAGTGGGATTCCTGGGACTGCTCGGTCATCCCGGTGCGTTGGGGCAGGCATTCCACATCACCTCCGATGAACGCCTGACCTGGAATGACATCTACCGCGCCATTGGGGCAGCCGTCGGTGTGGAGCCGAAGATTGTGCACATCGCTTCGGACTTTATTGCGAAAGTTGCTCCGGATTATCTGGGCACGTTGATTGGGGATAAGATCTGGAGTGTGATTTTTGACAACAGCAAGATCAAGAGCTATGTACCCGAGTACCAGGCAGTCATCCCCTTTCACCTGGGCATTAAGCGCACCATTGCGCAGTTTGAAGCCGATCCGCAGAGATGCAAGGTTGACGTAGCTGATCACGCGGAGATCGAGCGAATTTTGAAAGCATATGGAGTGGATGTTTGATATTGTAAAGATTCTTGGAGGGAAGCATGGAAAATAAGAAGTGGCGTTGGATTGATCATTTTGGCATCAATGCCTATTGGTTGGGAATCAACATATCCAGTGGCGTGATCACCCCGCTGTTGTTGCCATACCTGGTGTTGCTCTTTATGCCCGAAGAGCAGAAGAACACTTACCTGGCAAATGTGCGTGTGATTGGCCTGGCGGTGGCCATGCTGGTGCAACCCCTGGCAGGCATGCTTAGCGACCGTAATACCTCGAAGTATGGACGGCGTAGACCTTTTATCTTTGTGGGCACGATTGGTAATATTGTCTTTCTATCGCTGATTGGGATGACCCCTCTGCTGATGAACAGCGCCTCCCAGGGTGCTTTCCAGACCAGTACGGGATTTACTACTGCCTATATAGGTTTATTGATCGGAATCGTTCTGCTGCAGATCTCCTCCAACATCTCGCATGGAGCCCTGCAGGGCGTGATCCCTGACCTGGTGCCCGAGAATCAACGCGGGCAATCTTCTGGTGTCAAAGCGGTGCTGGAATTATTACCGGTCTTTCTGGTTTTATTCATCGGTCCACTGGTGGATAAGGGACTGGTAGGATTGGTGGTCGCGATCATTGCAGCCGGCTTTTTAGTCACCATGGTCATCACGCTGCTGGCTGCAAAAGAAACCCCGCTCACCGAGAAACCGACAGAAAGCATTCGTGAACCCTTCCTGCGGCTTGTTGCTCTGACGGCGATATTTGTGGGAATTACCCGCATCGCACTTTGGTTCGTTTCAGCCAGTGGCAAATATTTAGGCGAACGTGGAACGAGTGTCGAAATGCAGGTTGCGCTCGTGGGTCTGGCAGGATTGATTGCAATGGCAGGTTCGATCTTCATCGGGGTTTACTTTGGTGCCTGGGTTGGGATTGGCAAGCAAGCACGTTCACAGACTTCCTTTATATGGTGGATAGTCAATCGCTTAATGTTCCTGGCGGCGGTGGGTTCCATTCAGGGCTTTGCACAATATTTCCTGCGCGATGTGTTACAGTTGCCCAATGCCGCCACCATGACAACCGTATTGCTGGCGGTGGTGGCGCTCTTCCTGATGCCCTCCGCGATTTTCGGTGGCAAACTGGCAGATAAATGGGGTAAGAAAAAGCTGGTACGTTATGCTGGATTGATAGCATTCACAGGCACGTTGATCCTGTTGTTTTCACGCAATATGCCCATGGTGATTGTCAGCGGTTGTGTGATTGGGCTGGGTACCGGAACATTCATGGCGTCCAACTGGGCATTGGGAACGGATCTGGTGCCCAAGGCGCAGGCCGGAAAATACCTGGGCATCTCAAACCTGGCCGGGGCTGGAGCCGGGATCGTAGGTGCAGGAATTGGCGGCCCGATGGCGGATTTCTTCAATAAGTTGCAACCCGGGTTGGGATATCTGGTGATCTTTGCAATCTATGGTCTGTTGTTATTGATTTCGGCAGTTACGTTAGTGAAGGTGAAGGCGGATTGATGATTGTCCGTAGGGGCATTCGGCCGAATGCCCCTACATTTATATATACAAATCGCGTTTGTTGTAGACCGTATAGGCGGCGATCAGGGCTACTACGATGATCGCCACGGAAACACCCAGATAGGTTGTGTCCAAATGGCCTGAGCGGAAGATTTCACCTGCGTCGTAATAGTAGAAAGGGGTGAAATGTTTGAGAAACTCGAATTTGTCATTCATGCCGGCAATCACCGACATGAAGTAAGTTGCCAGGATGATCCCCGTAGCGGTGGAGCCTGAGCTTTTGTACTTTTTCAGCACACAGCCCAGCATCAGTCCGATCGCCAGGAAGATCAATTCCATCATAAACATGCCCTGCATTTCGAGGGCCAGGAAATCGTAGAATGCCTGGTCGGGATTGTACGATTGCACTGCCACGACCGAAAATCCCCAGGTGATCAAGACGAAGACAACACAATTCACCAGAGCTGCCAGGGCTTTGGCGGTCACCACACGGCTGCGGGAAACCGGCAAGACCAGGGAAAATTCCACCGTCTTATCCCGTTCTTCCTTGGAGATGATATCGCTGCCCCACATCGCAGCCGCAAAAGCACCCATCAATCCAAAATAGAGGAACATGATCCCATAGAAGCCGGTTAATGTCGTCAAATTGAAAGCATTCATATTCATTGCATCCATCACAGCCGGTGGTATGGTATCCAGAATTTTCAACATCTCCGGGTCACCGGCAAAAGCGGAAAATTTGGAGACGGCAATCAGGATCAGGAGAACGATGATGAAGCTCCAGATGAGCAGGGATTTTAGATTGGCTTTTAATTCACGTAGAAAAATGTTCATGATCCCTCCTTATGATACCGCGTGAATATCGCGATGCAAATACAACCAGTACCCGGCTACCAGGGCAAGGATTGTGATGGCTATATTGATCAATACCAACGGGGTATTAAGAGTACCATTATTGATAATATAGGTAGGTTCGAAGTGTTTGAAAGGTGTGATGTATTCCAGTTTGACATCCCCGAAGACGCCGCTGAAGGCACTCAGTACGTAAGAACCGAATGCCAGACCGAGTGAATAGGGTGTGACACTGCGAACACGTTTGACCAGCAACGAGATCATCAACCCAACACTGAAGAAAAAGAGCTGGAAGAGGATAACACTGAAGAGCAATAACAGCAGCGTTGACAAATCGTATCCTTTGCCCTCCGAGAAAATGGAGATGGCCGTGAACATACTGATCCACATGACCACATCCGTCAGGAGCATACAGGCTAAAGCAGCCCCCAACTTACTGGTGAGAATTTTGGAACGGCTGACAGGCCGGGTCAGCAGAAAATCGGCGGTCATCTCGGTTTCTTCGATCGAAACCAGGCCAAAACCATAATTGCCTGCCTGGATCGCCAGTAATAGCTGGATGAACAAGAAATAGAAACTGATGTATCCCAGCACGGTATGGTAATTCATATCATTCATACCAAAGGCAATCAGTAATTCCTTGGGAAACCTTTCCAATACCTGGTTCATCATCTCTGCTTGTTCGGAAAAAACTGAGAAGAAAGAGAAGAACACAAACAGGAGAGTAGTTACTGACAGCGACCAGGTGATCACTGATTTGATCCGTATGAGAAATTCGTGTTTAAAGATCAATTTGTTCATGATCGCGGCCTATTCGTAGTAGTGCATGAAAATTTCTTCCAGGGTTGGTTCTTCGATGGTTACATCGTCCAGTTTTAGACTGCTAACCTTCTGTACCATCGCATTGATATCACCTTTGAAGAAGAAATTAACCGATCCATTTTCAGTCTGCACATTGGTTACGCCGGGAGTATCAAAGAATTCCGGGGTAAGACCGTTCGCGGTCACATTGATTTTTTTATAGTTGTTTTGTTGCAATGAACGGATATCAGAAATCTCGACCATGCTACCCTCGCGAATGATACCGACGCGGTTGCAGAGGCGCTGCACTTCTCCCAGGATGTGCGAGGAGAAGAAGACGGTTACACCACGTTTGTTCTCTTCGCGGATCAGGTCGAAGAATTTGCGCTGCATGAGTGGGTCGAGTCCGCTGGTGGGTTCATCCAGGAAAAGTAGTTTGGGGCTATGCAACAAACCCTGCACAATCCCAACCTTCTTTTTGTTGCCGAAGGAAAGATCGCTGATGCGGCGGTTCATCTCCAGTTCCATCAATTCCGACAGGTATTTCATTCTTTGGGTGAAATCACCCTTATAAAAACTGGCGGAGTATTTGAGCAGATCGATTACTTTCATACCCTCATAATAAAAGACTTCGGAGGGTAGATAACCGATGGAGCGCCGGATTTCAGGACCGTGTTTAGTTACATCCAACCCAAATACCTTGCCTTCCCCTTCGGTGGGGTGGATCAACGATAGCAGCAGGCGGATGGTGGTGGATTTTCCGGCGCCATTCGGGCCGATGAAACCAAAAATTTCACCTTCTTCCACGTTGAAAGAAACATCCACAATCCCGCGAGACTTGCCGTAAAACTTGGTCAGATGGGAAACCTCAATAATGCTCATAGATACTCCTTTGAATTAAATAACACCCCGTAGTCAGGTGGATTTTCATCCAGCTGGACCCTGAAGGTGCCATTGAAAAAACTCGATAAATCGAAATTAAATTTTGTAAATGAAGTTTATATGGATTTTTTTCCGGTGTCAATTAAAAAATTGAAAAATCGCCCGAAAACCAGGTCTTTCGAATCTGTTAATTTCAGGAACTCACATCTATGGTATAAAAGAGACACATCTTTTAAAAGGAAAAATCCAATGCAATTTCTTGAACAACTGAAAACCTCGAATCCTGCGCTGCGTGTGCGCCGCAATCACGCCCTCGAACACGCCACTTTACAAATTCTGGCGGAAAAACGCCATCCACATCGACTGGGAGGTCTCTCCGATACCCGCGGATTCTGGGTTCTGGGTGAGATTGATCCCGAGGCCCTCTTTGCAGCGGCAGAAGAAGCCCGTAATCGTTTGAATAAGGGCGAACATCATCTGGCGATTCACCCCAATTGTGGCACCAACTTTGCCGCAGCCGGGATTGTGGGTGGCTTCTTCGCCTGGCTGGCTATGCTGGGGGTTAAGAAAAACTGGAATGACCGCGTGGACCGTCTGGCAAATGTGATCACACTGGTGACGCTGGGTATGATCGTTGCCCAACCTCTGGGCCCCAAACTGCAAAAAGCCGTGACCACCGAAGCCAACCTGGGCGATCTCAAGGTTGTGGAAGTGAAACGCATGAATGATCAGGGTATGCCCACACATCGTGTGCTGACAGTAAGTTAGGTTTAAGTAAGCATGTTTGGCTCAACCGCGTCCTCCGAAAAGAAACCGCGTGTCTACCTGTTTTTTGGGAATGATGAATTAGCCATGCACAAACTGGTGCAGGGGCTGGTAGACAAGGTCATGGATGTAGCCATGGGGGATATGAATATCACACGCTTTCAGGAGAATCCACGCGTGGATGAAGTGCGCGATGCGGCTTATATGATTCCCATGTTTGGTGATCGGCGCCTGGTGTTGCTAACCAATGCCCAGGATTGGGTGAAAGGGAGTAAGAATAAAGATAGTATCCTCAAGCTGCTGGATGGGTTGCCCGGCAGTACTGCCCTGGTGCTTCAACTCAATCTCGAATTGGAACGGGGGAATTGGAAAGATTTTGCTCCTGCGCACTGGTTGCGCAAATGGGTGAAAGACCAGCCCGCTGGCACTGTTTTTCAGAAGGAATGCAGTCTGCCGGGCATAGGACAGATGCCAGGCTTGATCATGAAGGAAGCGAAAGAGAAAAAAGGGGAATTCAGCCCGGAAGCCGCTCAGGAGTTGACGCGCGCGATTGGGAACGATACGCTCATTGCCAGCCTGGAAATTGACAAATTATTAACTTATGTGGATTATCAGCGCCCGGTGACAGCCGAGGATGTGCGTTTGCTGACGCCGGAAGTGGCTCCTATCAGCGTTTTTGATATGGTAGATGCGATTGGCGAACGCAACATCCCCAAAGCGGCCCAATTATTGCATCGTTTATTGGAGACGGAGATGCCCATTCCTTTATTTGGGATGATTGTCCGCCAATTCCGACTTCTGATTCTGGCACGTGAGGTGATCGATCAGGGTGGACGCAAATCACAAATAGAAAAAGCACTCAAAGTTCACCCGTTTGTGGCGGAAAAACTTCAAAAACAAGCTTCTTTATTTGACATGAACCAACTCAAAGAAATTTATCATCGCTTATTGACCACCGATGAATACATGAAAACCGGACAGATGGACCCCAAAATTGCCATGGAAATGTTCGTGAGCGAAATGTCGACCGTTTGATCAGGCACTAATCTTGCAACGTTAATGTGATCAAAACCCTTATTTTCTGAAACAGGGTTGTAGTTCTGAAGGCAGAATTGCACGCTGGAACCTGTTTCACAAGCAAAAAAGGACGGATGTTATGCAAAAATGGCGCTGGATTTTAACGACTCTGATATTGTTTAGCTTGATCGTGGGGATTCAACCGATCGACACCGTGGCTGCCCCTCCTCCCCCAGAGGAACAGGCTCTGGATGAAAGTACCCCGGAACCGAAAGAATTTGATGCTGGTTTGGTACAGGCTCTGGAAGGACGCTTACAACAGATTGCAATGGCAAAATCTGAAGTATTGGCTTTTGTTTTATTTCAACCATATATCGACCATGTAATTTACTCTGAGGATGGTGTGACCGCTTTGCTCTGGCTGGGATTACGTGATCCCGAAACAAGCGAGGTGGTTGATACCGAACCCGGTCTGGCAATCGCTAAAGTGGATAATTTACAAAAATCTTTAGATGGTGTTAATAACTGGAATCTGACCTTACAGGCCGATATGGACTGGCAAACTCAGTTTGATACCCTTCCTTCTGACCTGGTCACAGATGAATTGAGAGAACGCTTCTATGTTGAACCAACGTCTGAAACAAAAAGCACTGCACCGGTCTATAGAGGTTACAAACTTCCCTGGGCGGGTGGTGTCACACACCGGATAACCGGCAGTATTGGACATTTTTTGATTTACAACTCCTGTTCAGAGGCATCCTGCCGGTTTGCCTATGACTTTTCATCTCGCACTGCCACCACACCGGCCACCATGTTTCCTTTGCTGGCTTCGAAAGGTGGAACGGTTTTCCGATGGAGAGACAGCCAACCGAATAATGATCCAACCTCACCAGGCAATTATATTGTCTTAAAGGATGAATCAACCACTCCTACCACGTACCAGCTATACTTACATATGGCACAATACACCATTCCGGAGAATTTGAAAATGGTAGGGGCACAGGTGTTGCAGGGTCAATTCATTGGTAATGTGGATGACACCGGATACAGCACCGGTCACCATTTGCATTTCCATGTTCACACCAATTACGCTTCCTATTGGGGTAATTCAGTGGATATCCGCTTTGAGGATGTTGACACCAATGATGGTACTCCTCGAACCTGCGAAGAGGTGGATCGTTTTCCACAATACGGCACCCAATGCCATCGAGCCATCCCCGGTGTGCGTGAAGTCAATCAATACACCTCTGGCAACTATGGTGCCTTTCCTCCCACGGGTGATCTGATCTTGCCGTCGCATGGCGATGTGATCAGCGACACTACCTTGATGGTAGGTGGCTGGGCTCAGGATGACCTGGGCATTGCCAAGGTGCAGATCATTGCCCGTCCTAAAGGTGGAGATTGGGTGGAAGTCGGCCCGGCGATGACAGGAACGACCTACATGACCGAGATCAGCCTGTGTGATGCCAGGTTACCGAATGGACCGATTGATCTGGCTGTACGCATTTTTGATATTGAGGGCAATCAGACCCGCAGCATAGCTGGTTTGCGTACCATTGTCAACAATGCCCCCTGCTCGCAATTACCTCCTCCCAACTGTAATCCGAATGACAATCAGGTTGCGCTGTTTACCGGTAAAGATTATCAAGGTACCTGTAAGCTATTTGGTGTTGGTGATTATGGCACAGCTGATACGCTCGGAATCATCGCCGACAATAATGTGGAATCCCTGCTGGTTGGCAACAATGTGCGTGCCATTCTGTATGATCGTTCTTCAACAAGCTGGCCTTCCACAGATTATCCTACCCGGAATGAGACTTTTGAATCGAATGACCCCAATCTGTTTGATAATCGTGTCAACCTGAATATGGTTTCCTCCATGCAGGTGCAGAGTCGCAGTACCAAACCCTATAACCCGGTAATTGCCACCATTTTTAATGATTTCAGTCGCAACAACGATACCAATGCTTTAGCTTCCAGTGAATCTTATGTGATTGATTTCAATGTGCGTGGGGCAACACAATTTAAAGCTGAATTGACCGGTCCGGTAAATAAAACTTTGGATTGGAGCAAAGAAGTGGGTTGGTCGGTGGGATCTTTACCTGCAGGAGACTATACCCTCAAGGTCTATGGTCGTAATTCAGCTGGAGAAAGCGCGGTAGCTACCAAAACTTTTAAAGTCAATCCTACCAGTTTACCAGCAGCGTCAGCGGTTACAGCGCCGGTCTCCTTCGACTTCGAAGCCAGTGCCCAAAATTGGAGTGGAGTACCCATGTGGTATTATGCAACCTCTCCCAAAGGATTGAATCGAACCAAAGTCTGGATATTCAACGATAATTATCCGGGAGCCGTAAACCCCAGCAGTAATTTGGGAGATCCCAATATCGGTGGTGGTGATTTAACCTCACCTCCGATTGTCATTCCTTCTACCGGTACGTATTATCTGCGTTTCGACTATTTCTACCAGACGGAGAACTTCTTCAGCTACTACGATCAACGCTGGGTGCAAATTTCTGTCAACGATGGTCCTTTCAATAACATCATGCAGCTTTCACTGGATGCAGAAGAAGCCTGGTTAACCAGTCCGGGGATTAATCTATCGGCTTATGCTGGAAAAACCATCCGTGTCCGTTTCCATATGGATATTGTAGACCCATTCTTCAATGAAGGCTTTGGCTGGATGGTGGATAATGTGCGCGTTACCACCGAAGCACCGGTGACCTGTGTCAACAACAGTGAACCGAATAACACTTTTGCACAGGCGATGGTGTATCCGGATGGTGGCGAGATCTTCTCCAAGATTTGCCCGCAAGGTGATCTGGATTATTACCGCTTCACTGGTTTTGCCGGCGAGGAAGTAGAGCTGGATATTGATGCCATGGCATATGGCTCAGCGCTTGACCCATACTTAATGTTCTATGATTACAAAGGTGATCTGCTGGCTGAGAATGATGATGTGGTCTATACCGTGGAACGTGATTCTTACATCAAGTACACCTTGCCTTACACCGGAGATTATTATGTACTGGTGAAAGCCTGGGATTATCCTCGCGCAGGAGGTGATAATTACTTCTATACATTACGTGTTAAACGATCGGGTGATTTCACTCCTCCACAGGCAAGTTTTAGCTGGCCAGCGACGGATCTGATTCCGCAAAAACCATTCTACCTGAAGGTGGATGCCAGCGATATCGGTGTAGGTACTCAAACCGGTGTCCAAAAGGTGGATTTCTACTGGCGGAATGCCAATATTTTGAGCAATTGGGTGTTGCTTGGATCGGATACCAATGGCAGCGATGGTTGGTCGGCGTTGTTTGATGTCGCCAAATACGAACCGGTGTTAAATGGCTGGTTGTATGCGCAGGCATTCGATGGCGCAGGCAACCAGCACGGTGTTTTGCGAATCGTGAAAGGGTATGATTTGTCTGTGCCATCAACCACTCTGGAATCAGTCTCCTCCCCACGCGCGACCACTTATATCCCACTGCGATGGACGACCAACGTTCCCAGCAGCTCCATAGCCTATTATGATTTGCAGTATCAGGTAAATGGTAGCGATTGGCAGGACCTGAAATTGAAGATCCCGGGATCGCAGACGACTTATAACTTTCTGGGAGAGATGGGAAAGAGTTATAGCTTCCGTGTCAGGTCCGTGGACCTGAGTGGCAATGTGGAGCCCTACCCGGACGGCACCAAATCTGTGGTGCTAATCACCACCTGCTCAGTGGATAGTAATGAAGCCAATAATGTTCCAACAAGTGCCACTACATTACCCATCAATACTTCACAATCTCACAATTTCTGTGGCACAGGTGATGTGGATTGGGTCAAAATGGCGGTGTCAGGCGGTAATCCCTACATGGTGTTCGTCAGTTCGCGCGGTGGTGGCGCCAGTATGAATGTGGAGGTGTACAAAAACAATGGCACAACCCTGGTAAAAACATACCCGGCCACAGTCTTTGGACAATCACAGGTAGTTACCTTTGAGGCTGAGACCAATGACACCTACTACCTGAAGATCACACCCATTGATCCCAAACTAGCAGGTAATGACGTCAAATACACTGTCTGGTATGACAAAGGCACACCTAGTTTCGTATACATGCCGGTAATCAACCGCTAAGTATTGTGCAATTTGGAAAACACCCTGCAGGAACCAGCGCCTTGCGGGGTGTTTATTAATACCTACGGTTAATTAATGACTTAGCTCATCTTCCTGATTTGATCGACTTACTGCAAGAAGGGTTAGATTCAAGTTATGGATCTGGTTCAGCACACCGTATAGGGCGGTTTGATCGCACAAAAAACCGCTCAATACAGTGTGACCAGTGGATCCCTTCGATATTTTCATTCCATAAAACCAGTCTGACCACAGGTCGGTTATGTGTTCTTCAATATGGATTTGATAAAAATAGGGTGCTGGCATAGGTCAGTTAGAGAACAGAATTCAAATCTTCTGCCCAGGTGCGAATAGCATGCCAATCGCGATGGTCTCCTTCTGACCAGACACCTGCCATGACACTCAACCGGAACTTCATCCGGTCCGCAAACGATGGGATTTTGGCAATATCCAACGAACCTGCAAAGAAGCCTTCACGAGCAGGTTTTACCAATGTTCTTACCGGATTCAACCAGGTTTTTACCTGGTCGCCATAATCACCCTTTTTCATAGCCAGTGTCATACAAACAGTAAAAGCTGCAAATGGAATGCGTGAAAATTCAGATCGGTGTTCTCGAACAAAATCGAGTGCTTCAGGCAGCCACTCTCCACCCTGTATAGCGCTTCCTGCAACCACAGCGTTGTAGGGGGAAAGATCCTTGACTTCCGTGATGGGAAAAATATCAACACGGGTTTCTGGGTTTGAAAGGGTCTGGCCAATGACCTCAGCAACCCCGGCGGTTGAGCCAGTACGACTGGCATATGTAACGAGAATTCTTTTGCTCATGTTTTGATCTCCTATGGAATAAATGGGAAATGGATCTACTGGTTCGTGATCATCAAGCAGGGTAAGTCCACTACCTGCTAATACCACGCTACTGATTACCACTCCACTGGTTTTCAAGAATTTTCTGCGAGTAATCGAATTGTCTTTCATTTGAACTCCTTCACTAAATGCTCAGGTTTTCGTGATGACCTGGTTTTTCCCATAAAAAGCCTGCCAATGGCCATCAACCAGACAGGTGGTGTGAGGGGGAAAAAAGGAGCCATGAATTGGAAACTGATCACCTGTAACAGATTCACCCATCCAGCAACAACAACAGGTTTTTTCTGCCACATTGCACGATACCCGATCTCTGCAACGCGATTGGCAGCCATGACATATCGAAAAATACGGACATTCTGTAAACCATGACGGTTGATGAAGTTAGTTTTAGTAGCGCCAGGACAAAGCGTGGTGACTGAGATACCTGTCTCCGATAATTCAGCCCCCAAAGCTTGTGAAAAGCTGAGTACAAAAGCCTTGCTGGCACAAAATACTGCATTCAGCGGTCCGGGCGCAAAGGATCCGGAGGAACCAAGGTTTAAGATAAACCCGAATTTCCGTTTTATCATGCCAGGTAGCAGGCGATGGGTAAGTTCGATCAGTGCAGTATTATTCACTTGCAGCATGGCAGAAAGGTGCTCCAGATTGGCATAATTAAATTCTCCATACACCTGGGTGCCAGCATTATTCACCAGCACCAGATTGACACCATCTTTTGCAAACAGACGGGCTAATTCCAATCCAATTCCACTGCTTGCACCTGTGATCAGGGCTATCATTGGCCTGCTTGTTTGTGTATTCTGTTTTGATGGTTGGATGTGTTGATTATTTATCAAAGTTTACTCCTTATCAGGTGAAGATGTGTTTCTTAATGAAATCAATGTCAACTTTCTTTCATTCACAAATATTCTGTTGATACCAATATAAACGGACCACGAATGAAAGTCACTGTACCAAATATGGATTTTTTCTACACCAATAAAACCAAAACAGGTGTACTTAAGTACACCTGATAGGGGTTGCAATCATTTTTTAGTGCTGCATAGTCAGGAGGTCAGCAAGCCCAATTCTCGGGCACGCACAATCGCCTGGGTACGGCTGTTGACATTCAATTTTCCATAGATATTGGCAGTATGTTTTTTGACGGCACTCAGAGAGATGACCAGTTTTTCCGCAACTTCTTTGTTGGAATCCCCGGTAGCAATCAGAGTTAACACCTCCAGCTCTCGGGAGGTCAATTGTTCAATTAGTTCATTATTCACAGAAGTAGTAACGGAAAACAGAGGGGTCTCCGGAGAAGTCTGAAAGAGTGATAACAGTTGATCGACATAAGACAGTAAAGCAGTCGTATCTGACTCATCGCACTTCGCTAGAGAGTGTTTCAGATCAAACAACAACCGATGCATAACAGCCCCCTCATCCAGGAAAACGCGCTGGTAACCACTAACTTCTGCGAGACGAATAGCTTTCATCAGATTCGAGATCGCATCATCGTTTTGATGCTGGGCATACAGACTTTGAGCCAATAAGAGCAAAGTTTCAATTATAATACCGCTGAATTCACCCCCTTCCACCTTTTGAAGGAGGGAATTTAGAATTGATTCGGCAATGGATGGATTATCCTGTGCCAGTCGAACCCGGGCAAGTATGATCAACTCTTCTGCATCGGTTGATGAAGAGACACTTTTTTCTTGTTGAATGTTTTCCGTTATGGTTGCAGCCTGCTGAATATCGCCTTTCTCTAACATCAGGCGAGCTTCAAGAATACGAAGAGAGCGCTTTAAATTTGACAACACAGGCTGATCCCGGGAAGATTTTTTGGCTATCTCCAGGGTTTCTGTAGCAGTTTCAAGATCTCCCAGGGAGATGAGAACCCGAATTTTAGATAAATACGCAAATAGACGATCGGTTGGCATTGGCCATGACTGCATGCGCTGGAGGATATTATTGTTCCGCTCCAAAGCTTCATCCAGTATGTTTTGTTCACGTAGGACTTCTACCAGGGGTACTTCCAGTTTCGCTAGCGACCCATAATTTTCCGCACCTCGCTCAGATAACCAGGCAATTGCTTGCTCGCAGACTTGTTTGGCTTCCTCTAGCCTGCCTTGCTGCCTGCGAACGATGGCGATTTCAGTCACTCCAGTTGCCCAAATGATCAGGTTTCCCTGGGTTTTTCCCATTTCTGCGAGACGGGTAAAAGGTGGGATAGATTTCTCTAACTCCCCATTGGCTCGAAAGGCAGAACCCTGTGAATATGGTAGCAACCAATGTACATGCACGTCTTGTTCAGGTAATAGTGTAGCAGCGGTTTTCGCAAACGCCAAGGCTTTGGCGTGTTCACCCGACATCGTGGCAAAGAATCCCTGGATAGCAGCCAGATTGCCTGCCAGCACGGAGGAAGAGGACAATGTAAAATCAGTTGGTAAAAGTGTTTGAGCCTTAGCCAGGAGTGACATCACTCGAGGAACATCGCCGGATAGGGTAAGCGTCCACAACCAGGCAACGATAATTTGTGGGTTGGACCAGCACAGATCTTCAGGAAGTTGTTGAATCCAACCTGATAAGGTTTGTAATTCTCCCCGTGTTAATAACTTAAAGGCATTCTGCTCTAGCATCAGGGCAACCAGGGAAAAATTTTTGACAACAAGCGCGTGTTGTACTGCTTCCAGCGACCAACCATTCTCTGCCAGCCAGGAGGCAGCTTTTTGGTGCAGATTGTTGATCTGCGCTGGTGAACATTCCTGTCTTAAACGGGCTTGCAATAAATCAGAGAACAACTGATGGTAACGGTACCAGACACCCTCATCATCCAGAGCCAGGGTGAATAAGTTACCTCGATACAATTCGGTTAAGATGGCTTTACCATTTTGACTTTCACATATAGCATCTGCGAGGGATCCGTTCACCCTTTTTAGAATGGAAGTTTTAAGAAGGAAGGTTTGAATATATTCAGGTTGGCTTTGTAAAACTTCTTCCATCAGGTAATCAGCCACGAAGACATGACTGCCGGTAAAAGCCTTCAGAAATTTTTGAATGTCTTGATGTTTTTGCAAAGAAAGGGCAGCCAGTTGTAACCCGGCAATCCATCCTTCGGTGCGAGTATCCAATGTCGCCACCTCATTTGGAGCAATAGTCAATCCCATTGTTTGTGTGAGAAACCGGCTTGCTTCATCCAGAGTAAATCGCAAATCCCGGGTACGAATTTCAAAGATTTGATTTCTTGCCCGCAAACGAGCCAGTGGCCAGGGTGGATCAACGCGGGTGGTAATCAGGAGGTGTAGATTTGTAGGAAGATGCTCAATCAGGTGAGTGATGGCGGTGTGGATGTGTTGGTTTTGGATATATTGAAAATCATCGATAATCAGAATGATTTCCGAGGTGGATTGGATTACTTCGTTAATAAACATTCCCGCCAGATCAAAACCTGGTAATTGTTGTCCCATGCGAAACAGTGAAAGGATGGATTCGCCGAAGTTTGTTGATTTCGATTGTATCGCAGCAATCACGTAAGACCAGAATCGCACCGGATCATTATCGCCATCATCTACTGATAACCAGGCAACAGAGCGCTCCAACCGGTTTACAACTTCACTCAACAATGTGGTCTTTCCAAAACCTGCTGGTCCAGAGATGAGAACAAACTGTCCAGGTAGATTAAGTGTTTGAATCAGGCTATTCACCAGCCTGGGACGCTGAACAGCATTCAAGCGAGTTGGCGGAATGAAGATTTTGGTGGATAAGATTGGGTTTTGTAAGGATTCAGGTTGCAATGGGATCCCCATCCTTCTTTGATGTAACTTTTCCAGAATTTATGTTTAGTATACAGGAAAATCTCTGGTCGATTTTCTAAACCGGAAAAAATTAGTTAAAGTTCCTTTCTGGTAGAAGGTTAAATGAACAGGTTAACCAGAGCTGAAACAAGGATGGATGCGATTAACAACAGGAATAAACCTGCAAGGATATAGGCAACCAACATCCATGGGCTCGTTCGGGCAACTGGACGAACCGGGCGGTTTTCCAGGATTTGTCTCAAAGAAACCACAGTATCCATCACCTGGGATTGATCCTGGTCTGGGTTAGATTTTATCCAGTACCAGTTTCCTATATCCTGTGGGGCAACAATGACTTTACCGGAAAAATTATGTAAGAAACTGCGAACTGGTTCGGTAGCATTTAGGAGCATGGAAGCTGGCAGAATGATGATCTCAGCCTCGGGTAAGTCACTTGCTGTAGAAATTATGTCAGTGGCAACG
This sequence comes from Chloroflexi bacterium HGW-Chloroflexi-2, assembly GCA_002840735.1. Taxonomy (GTDB): domain Bacteria; phylum Chloroflexota; class Anaerolineae; order Anaerolineales; family Anaerolineaceae; genus UBA6170. Next base: position 59,786 of record PHBY01000019.1, on the reverse strand, counting down.
ATAGATACTGGATTTTGAAATTTGTCGGCTTTGAGCTGGTTAAGTAAACGGTCACCAAAGGCAGATTGCGGGGTATGTAATATTAGAATAGAGGTTTCGTGAATTTGGATGGACTCTTCCTGTTTGATAATTTTTCCATCTTCTCGCAACACTCTCAGATGATATACCATGAAGATAGCAAACAGGACGGCAATACGTAATTGCAGGTTAAAATTCAACCAGAAATCGGATGGCATCCGGTCAAGTATTGCTTTTAGAATTCCATAGATCCACCAGCCGGTGCTCAGCATGGTGCCCACCACGGTGGCAAATAAAGCCAGGTATAAATAAGCTTTGCGGAATAAAGATGTACGGGCAGCTGATCCTCGTTCATCAGTCCGGGCAGTTTCCAGTTGAATCTGCTGCCAGTAAATCAACCACAGGGGTAAACCAATCAGCAGGAGCGCCAGCGCATCACTGAGTGAGGCTGCGTTATTACCAATAGAAAGGTTGAAAAGACTTTCAATAATGGTTCCCAGAAGCAATAAGAGTCCCAGAAAACTGACGACCAGACCGGCAAATGAAAGGATTGAATGGTAGATACGCTGGATTCCAGCCTGTTGGAAGTCATCATCCAGGTCTGCAATTGCAAATTTTAATTCTCGCCTGAAATAACCCCAGACCAATCCCATCGAGATCAGAACAGCTAATTGGGTGGCATATTGATCCATGAAGGAAATCAAACGCCAGTTGTCCACCTGGAATATCCAACGGAATGCATTTGCCAGCAGAATTCCCAGGGCTGAAAGGCTGAAACCAATTCCTAACAAGGTTAATACAAACAAAACCACCAGCCGTAAGGAAGAGTGGCGTTCCTTTTTTTCTGTCAGGCTCTTTTGAATAACCGACCAGGATTTTCCGAAGATTGGCAGACCAACCGGTATCAACGCCAGTCCGGTAGCCAGAACCATCTCTGGTACATGGCCAAATTCCTGGGGCATGGAAAAAATGTATCTTAGAATTTGCTGCACACCAAAAATCAGCAACCCCAAACCATACACCATCCAGATGTAACGATGTAGACGACTGAAATCCACCAGATTTTCTTGATTATGATTATTTTTCCAATCCTGTTGGAGCACGCGCCAGAAATAAATCAGCACGATCAGGTTGGCAGCGATGGCTATCAGATTATCAATGTAGGTTTGTGCACCACCCAGCGTAGCAGATGATACAGGTAATCCCAACCATCTGACAATCAAACGGTTGAGAATTGCCAGAACTGCGTAGGTAATCGGAATGCCGGTTGCGAGGGGTGTTGCATACAGATAGAGCGAACGAATGCGGCTGCTGGCTTCTTCTTCCTCGCGGTGGGCATCACGCTGGACGGTCGTCCAATGCAACCAGAAGATGGGAACACCGACAGCAACGAATGCGATTCCGCCTGCTAACCAATCGACCGCAGATGTTACGGTTGCTCTATCGAAAATGGTGCGCAGTAGATTAACCACTGCCCAGATGACAACCTGCACGCTGATCAGACTGAGCAGATAAAAATAAAACCTTCGAATTGTTTTCATGGTTTTTCTCCTGCTCTATGGAAGTGGTTTGATCTCTTCGTTATACCAGTTCCAGGACCATAGTGGATAGGGCATACTGACGATTTTCCAGTCACCATTCTCACGGATCAATTGAGCGGTTTCAGCATACCAGGATGATCTGGTGATGGGACTACCATAGGATTGACTCATGTTCAATGCAACTGTGGCAGAATCATCAGTTATAAATATCTCTCCAAACGTCACACTGACCCGATTGATTTCGTTTTCACTTCTTGCTAATTCCATCCGAAATTGGGAAAAATCAGGTTTTTTCTGTTTGTCTGCAAGATAAGAGAAGGCTCGTTCATAATCGTGTTGGATTAAACCCAGAATATAATTATGAACCACTCCTTGTGGAGAGTCATCTTCCCGATATTCCGCTTGCTGCTGGCGAATAAAAAACAAGACCAGAGCTATCAGAATTAATACTCCAATACCAGTAATTATCCCGTTTAAGAAACGATCATTTTTCATGGTTATTCTCCAGTTTCCAGCCAATAAAGTAATGGCTTCGTAATCTTATTGTAGATTTTTTCAATAGACTTCACAAGTTAAGAATAGAACCTGCAAAAATTCGTCTGCGTTAACGAGAAAAAGTGTAAACATAAACAAAAGTTATATGGTTAAAACTCAAAAATCAATTACTCATTTAACAGCATAATGGATGGCTTTTTGAATGTACATATCTCGGTCAGCATTACGTAAAACATCACTCAAATTAGGTGTCGATTCACTGGTGGCAAAGCCAATAGCGAAACTAATGGGATTGTGTTCTGGATTTAACTGGTTGAAATCATGAATGACTTCCTTAACCCGTTCAACAACTTTTATTGTTGTAGTAGTATCTGTTTCTGGTAATAAAATAACAAACTCATCCCCACCAATACGGGCTACAATATCGTCTGGTCGGAAAGCTTTACGGATCTCCCTGGCTGCAACTCTCAATTGTTCGTCTCCGACGGCGTGTCCCTGAGTATCATTAATCTTTTTCAGTCCATTCATATCCATTACTAAAATACTGATAGGTTGTCGCCTGCTGTTCTGTAATCGTTCGATCTCCTGCTCAAAATATTGCCGGTTATAGAGTCCGGTGAGAATATCATGGGTGCTGCGGAATTCCAGGGCTATCTCAGCTTTCTTGCGTTCTGTTACATCCATCAGGAAGTGCAGCGTGGCTAATTCGCCTTCCCAATCAATACGAATACCGCTGGCCTCGACCCAGCGGAAGGACAGGTCTTTTCGAACCAGACGGAACTGATAGCGACCTGGTAAACTTTCCCCTTCCACCCGTTTGCGATAATTTTCCACCACCATCGGGATATCTTCTGGATAAATAAATTTTACAAAGGACTCGTTAATAATTTCTTCCAGCGGGTATCCAGTTAGTTCGCTGGTAATGGGGTTACAAAAAACGATCTTCCGATCTTGAACCACCAGGATACTTTCAACGGCATTATCAAAAAGAAGCCGATACTGTTCCTCAGAGCGCTGAATTTGTTCCTGCGACTGACGGTATTCGGATATATCGTGCAAAGTAACCAGCTTTCCTGTTGGCTGGTTATTTTTATCCAATAATGCAAGTGTGCGCACCTCAAAATCGCGCATGTCGTCATGTCTGATTTGAATTTCTGATTTTTCTGCATGGATGTTTTGATCCAGGACATTTAGGTCTGGAATTTGATTGCAAGCTTGCTGAAGGGTTCGGCCAATCACTGCAGTTGAGAGGTTTAAAATCCTTTGGGCAGCAGGATTGTAATCCACAATTCTGTTGGCTTTGTCCAACACGATCACACCATCCAGAAGACCTTCCATTAAGCGGAAATGAGCAATTGGGGCAATATCCAAAAATCCAAAACGAAAGAGGGCGAACATAAATAGAATTCCGCTGGCAGTGAACAGGAAGGGGGTCATATCCAACCCAGGAAACGGACTGAACCCCAGCATGCTAATGATGTTGCCCAACCAGGGCAGCACCATGCCGGTTAACAACAACCCGGCTTGAACCTGAAAAAACTGCTTATCCCGAATGGTTTTTTGAATAATCAGGCTACTTGCTAATAACAGAATGATGTATGTGTAAACAATGAAAATCCAGAACCAGATACCACCATTTAGAATGGCATCGCCGGTTCGCATCCCATTGTAAAACAATCCGTGCCAGGGGTCCGTCCAAAGTATGAAAATGGTTAAGGTGGGAATAATGGCAAGGCCGATGCGAACCAGGCTGGTGAGGATGTGCACCTTGTCAGTAATTTCCAACGCCAGAATCAGAAAGGCTGTTGGGGCGACCACAACACCGAAATAAGTGGCATCCAACCAGATTAATTGGGCAGCCTCGTTATGCGCTATCCAGCGTATTGCATAAGTCAGGGACCAAACCATTGCAGCGGACATCAAGATGAAAAGACTCTTAGCGCCAACAGAATTGCGACGTTGCCAGGCGATCATCGCCACGATAGTGGAAATGATGGCTGCAACGATTAATGCAACGGCGTATTGTAATTCCATTTGGGGGTGCCCTGTTTTCTTGCGAAGGATGCTTATTCAGGTGAGTTATTCAGATTATACCCTCAATAAGCTGTTTCATCTCGCAAACATCGAATCATAATTTTGTAAACCAATACCAAACAAGGAGATTGTACTTCAAAATTATACTGGAAATTATTACATAAGTCACAGTGATTGAATGTGCATTCAAATTTGTAGGGATGGAAAAAAAATTAGGAAGCAGTATTATTTCAAGGAGAAACCTAAACGAACTATTTATCTGGTCTAATTTACAAAAAGAAGTGTTTTTTGTAAATTGATATTTTACAAAAACCGTATTTTTTTGTAAATTAGCGACAAAAATACTTGCAAGTTTAATTTTTACTTTCCCATCTCAGCCAACCAGTGCTCAAGACGATCTTTGATGGCATCTCTGACCTTCACAAACGTTGCCAATCTATCCTGATGATCACCCTCGACAGCAGCCGGATCAGGGAAGCTCCAATGGATTCGCTGTGCAGGGCCAGGGAAAATGGGGCAGACTTCGGCTGCATGGTCACACACGGTGATGACATAGTCAAATTCCTGTTCAAGATAAATGGACAGATTTTTAGAGTACTGCTCGCGAATATCGATACCCATCTCAGCCATGGCCAGCACGGCATATGGGTTGAGAGAAGAGGGGGTAGTCCCGGCACTAAAGACTTCGAAGCGATCACCAGTCAGGTATTTCAGCAAACCTTCCCCCATTTGGGATCGGGCCGAATTGCCGGTGCAAAGAATAAGAACGCGGGTTTTGTCCATGGATTCCTTTCAATTATTTTGATATTATAGCGGGTTCAGGGGGATGATAAAAGCCATTTCTGAAAATTTAACCGAATGTTAAAATTGATTTTTCGAGCAGACAGATAAATTCTGATATGTTGATCAGACAATCACATCTCGATCGTTATGATACAATTTTTTTATCCCTGATTGGAGTTTTACCAATGAAACCAACTTTTGACTCTTACGATATCTTGATCGTCGGTGCTGGACCCGCGGGTATTTTCACCGCTTATGAAGCCAAGCAACACCAACCCGAATCCCGTATTTTAATGATAGAAAAAGGGAATTCGATTGAGAAGCGTAAATGCCCCAAACGCAAGACGGGGGTGTGTGCCAACTGTGATCCGTGCGCCATCACCACCGGTTTTTCAGGCAGTGGTAGTTTCAGTGATGGTAAACTTTCGATCAGTCATGATGGGGAAGTCGGGGGAGATCTCATCAAGTATATCGGGGCAGAGCCATTTCGCCGCTTATTGGAGTATACCGATAACCTCTATCTGAGCTTTGGTGCTGATCCGGTGGTGCATGGAATTGACACCAATGGTCGCGTGGATCTGATTCGCCGCGCGGCAGCCCAATCGCATTTGAAGTTGATTGAATCGGGTGTGCGTCACATGGGTACGGAAAAAGCCTATGATATCTATGCCCGAATTCAGAAAGCATTGGAAGATTTAGAGATCGAAATGTGTTTCCGTACAATAGTGAGCGATTTTCTGATCGAAACTGACCCGGATGGGCTGAAGAAGATCGTGGGGGTGATTACGGAGGATGGTCATCAGGTGCGTGGGGATAAAGTGATCGTGGCTATCGGGCGCGAAGGCAGCGAGTGGTTGAATAGCATGTGCAAGCAATACGGGGTAGTCTCACGCAATGGACAGGTGGATATTGGCGTACGTGTTGAAACGGACGCTGGGGTGACCTATGATATCGACTCCACCCTGTATGAAGCCAAATTGATCTATTACACCAAAACTTTTGAAGATCGTGTGCGTACCTTTTGCTGGAACCCGCGTGGTGAGGTCTCTGAGGAACGTTATGGAGATCTGGCGGTGGTGAATGGCCACAGTTACAAGGATCAGGCACTCAAGACCAGCAACACTAATTTTGCCCTGCTGGTGTCAAAATCCTTCACCGAACCTTTCAAAACCCCAATTGAGTATGGGCGTTATATTGCTGAACTTGGAAATATGCTCTCGGGTGGCAAGGTGCTGGTGCAAAGGTATGGGGATCTCAAGCGCGGCCGGCGGTCGACTGCCTCACGAGTGGCCAAGAACATCATTCAACCGACCCTTAAGGACGCAGTGGCAGGAGATTTAAGTTTGGTGTTGCCGTATCGCATCATGATCGATGTGATCGAAACATTGGAAGCATTGGAAAACATCATGCCGGGCATTGCCAGCGACAGCACGTTGTTGTATGGGGTTGAGGTGAAGTTTTATTCGAATAAAATTGTGATCAATCCCCAGTTTGAGACCAATGTAAAGAATCTGCACGTGTTGGGCGATGGAGCAGGATTGACGCGTGGTTTGATGCAAGCCAGCATGAATGGGGTCTGCATGGGACGCATCTTAACCGGGAACTGGTAATCAGCTATACCAGATTAGCCAGTACTGATTGAACCGCTTCGTAGGTGGCGGGGATTTCAAGCGGTGGATTGGCGTATTGAGTCTGCACTCCATCCATCTGCTGGTGGTGATAGTCGATCTTGAATTGGGAGAATTTGAGACCATGCGCTGTGGAGATGACAACCACCCGGGCATGTGGGTCGATGATGCCTTTGTGCAGGAGCTTCTTCAATGCTGATAATGCCACACCGGTATGAGGGCAGCAATACAGTCCGGTTTGATCTGCCTGGGCGCATGTGTTGGCAATCTCCTCTTCGCTGGCCTGTTCAACAACGCCATTGAAGTCAATCAGGGTTTGCCGTGCGCGTTCATAGCTGACCGGGTTGCCGATCTGGATGGCGGAAGCTACGGTCTTTTTGGCTGTTACTGGTTCGAATACCTGAAAATCGGTCAGATAAGCCTGGTAAAACGGGTTGGCATTTTCTGCCTGTGCACAGGCGATGCGCGGAAGATGATCGATTAATCCCAGGTCACGCATCATCAACAGACCGTTTCCCAGGGCGCGCACATTACCCAGGTTGCCAGCGGGTAGGATGATCCAGTCCGGTACCTGCCAATCGAATTGTTGCACGATCTCGATGCCGACGGTCTTCTGGCCTTCAATACGCAATGAATTAAGGGAATTGGCGAGATAAATGCTGGGGTCTTCGGTCAATTGTTTGACGATTGCCATACAGCCATCGAAATCGGTGTCCAGCGAGAGGACGGTTGCGCCATTGGCAATCGGTTGAATCAATTGTGCGGTGGAGACTTTATCGCGCGGCAGCAGGATCACGGTCGGGATACTAGCAGCGGCTCCATAAGCCGCCAGGGCGGCCGATGTATCCCCGGTGGAGGCGCAGGCGATGGCGCGAATCGGTTTTCCATTGGTGATCATCTGTTTGACGACCGAGACCAGGACAGTCATTCCCAGATCTTTAAAGGAACCGGTATGGCTGTTGCCACACAATTTTACCCACAAATCATCCATGCTCAGTTGTTGCCCGAAGCGTTGTGCCCAGAACAAATTGCTGTTGCCTTCATAAGTGGAGATGATCTGTTCGTCGTCTATCAACGGGCAGACCCATTCCTTTTTACCCCACACGCCACTACCATATGGCCAGGCGGTGGAATAGACGCGTTGTTCAAAAATCGATTTCCATTCAGCAGCTGAACGTTGCTGCAAAGCAGCCATATCATGCTTTACTTCCAGCAAGCCACCGCAAACCTCGCAGCGGTAGATCACATCAAAAATCGAGTAGCGTCTTCCGCAACCACGAATACATTCATACCAGCAGTTATAGTCCATATTAACCTCCATTCAGTGAAGGAAGAGTTTCAGCATGAATGGCACGCACAGCTCGCTGCGCGTCTTCCTGATCCAACACCAGTGAGATGCTGTATTCGGATGAGCCCTGGGCGATGGCGATGACATTGATCAGGTTTTTTCCGAGAGCGCCAAAGATACGGGCGGAGACACCGGGGGTTTCGCGCATCCCGGAGCCAATGATGCTGACAATGACGACATGATCGCGTGACCAGACCCGGTCAATATCCCCCCGCATTAATTCCAATGCCATTTCCGACTCAATCGACCTGATCACCTCGCCATTGTGCACAGATGGAATGGTGAAGCAGATCGACTGTTCCGATGAGGATTGCGAGATCATCAGGACACTCGCGCCGGTACGGGCGACTGCACCGAATGTACGGGCAGCAATACCGGGCACCCCCAACATGCCGCGTCCTTCCACGGTGATGATGCTGAGATCTTTAATGGTGGAAATGGCGGTGATCTCTCCCCGGGTACGGGGAGGATTCTGGGTGATGCGCGTGCCAGGAAAATCCGGGTTGAAGGTGTTTTTGACCCATAAGGGCATGTTACGTGTGACCACCGGCCGGATGGTTTTGGGATGCAGGACTCTGGCACCGAAATAAGCTAATTCACCTACCTCGGCGAAGGATATCTCAGGGATCGGTCGGGCATCCGGTACCACGCGCGGATCAGCGGAGAGTACACCATCCACATCCGTCCAGATCCAGACCTCGTCGGCGTCCAGGCAATCGGCCAGAATGGCGGCAGTATAATCGCTGCCACCCCGTCCAAGAGTGGTGATCACTCCTTCCGGTGTGGCTGCCATAAAACCGGTTACGACCGGCACAATTGATTGCTGGAAGAGGGGAGTGAGATTGGATTGGATTTTCTCTCGGCTGCGTTGCATATCCGGGACGGCATTCTGAAAAGTACGATCGGTGATAATGCATTCAGATGCTTCGATAGCCTGGGCGGGCGTTCCGATGCTGTGTAGGACAGCTGCAATAATTTGTGAGTTGATGCGTTCTCCGAGTGAGGAAATCACATCCATGCCGCGCGGGGTAACCTCCCCCAGTACCTGAATACTCTGGCAGTAATTGCTTAATTCATCCAGACGTTGCTGCAGGACAGCCAGCTGTTTTTGTTTCTCAGTGGAATCCGAAACCAATGTGTTGACTACTTCCAGGTGTTGATTCTGGATCAGGGTGATGATCTCGCGAGCACCTGCTCCGTCGTTATCCGCTGCCAGGCGGGCACTCTGGATTAATTTATCAGTGATGCCACTCATGGCGGAAACTACCACGACCAGATTGTCCCAACGGGTTTTATGGTTTTTAATAATAGTCGCAGTTTGTTGGATTGCAACCGGGCTACCGACTGAGGTACCACCGAATTTCATCACCAATGTGCGCATAATGCCTCCGAGAAAAAACGTTCATTGAAGAAATGGTAAAGGATTAGAACGATTATACGCGTATGCAAGAGGCAGGTCAATCAACATGATTTCAAAAAAGCAATCTTTGAAATCCAAATAATCGATATAATTGCAGTAACCATCCCCTCGAACAGGAGAACAAAATGTCCATTTTTGAAAAAGCCAAAGCGTTGCTGCAATTAATCCGCCCGGAGTTGCCCATTTCAGCCGGCATCTGTGTGGTGGTTGGTCAAACGATCGCTCTGGGAAGATTCCCGACGCTTACCAATCTGGGCTTGGGGTTTGGACTGGGACTGTTTTTATCAAGCTCTGCCATGATCTTCAATGACCTGTTTGACCTGGAAGTTGACCGCATCAACACCCCGCATAAACCCATCCCATCCGGCAAAGTCACACCCACCGAAGCCATTCTATTCGGGGTGGTTACTGCTCTGATCGCCTTGCTGATTGCCGGATGGATCGCTCCACTGGTGCTGGCATTAAGCCTGGTGCTGTGGGGGTTGGGCTTTCTGTACAACTGGAAACTGAAAGCCAGTGGACTGATGGGCAATCTGATCGTCGCCATCAATGTAGCCATGACCTTTATTCTGGGTGGGATCAGCGTTGGAGAAGGAGGCAATCCTTTGGTTTGGATTTTTGGGGCGATTGCGTTTGTTTTTGATCTGGCAGAGGAGATTGCCGGAGATGCCATGGATATGGAAGGTGACAGGAAGAGTGGTTCGCAATCGCTGGCGATCTTGCATGGAAAGCGGATTGCGTTGCGGATCAGTGGCGCATTATTTGTAGTAATGATTTTGCTATCCCTGCTGCCGGTTGTTTTGGGGGAGACCAGCCTGGCCTACATTCTACCAATTGGTCTGATGGATGTGGCAATTGTCTTTTTTGGGATACGATTGATGAAGAGTAGGACGCATCAAGAAGGGTATCGAGCCATGCGGGGTCTATATCTAAGCGCTACCATCGGGTTGGTGGCGTTTATATTATCAAGGTTTGTTTAATAGGATTATTTGTTTGGTGCATGATATAATTAAGTATGACCGTATGACTTTTTGGAGGTCCATATGATTACAACTGTTAGAGTACAGGAAAAAGGACAGGTGACTATCCCGAGAGATATTCGTCGCCAATTGAAGCTTAAAAAAGGTGATTTAGTTACATTTATAAGCACTGAAAATGGTGTAATTATCAAGCCTCTTGGGTCGGCGGCTGATGATTTGCTGGTCATTCTTGGTAAGAGTCTCAATTCCAGAGGAATTAAGATAGAGCAGGTATTGACTCGTGCAAAAATTACAGGTTCTGACCAGTTGATGACAGAATTCAATCTTAGCCAGGAAGAACGCGACCTGCTTTACCAGGCTCTTCAACTTCAAGCACAGGCAGCCGTGGAATCAATTCGACTAATCGCTGAATCATCTCCCACTTATGAAATCACAGATGAAGACATTCAAACCGAAATTCATGAAGTGAGGAAACAGCGCTAGATGCTAATAGTCTTAGATACAAATGTTCTCGTCTCAGGACTTCTTAAACGTAACAGTAAACCAGAACAAATCATTGATGCAATTTTGATGAGAAAAATCCATTTGGTTATTGATGAAAGAGTATTTAAAGAATATCAGGATGTACTACATCGACCAAAATTGAATATTCCAAAGGATCGTGCTGATGCAGTATTAAGTTTTATTGCTTTCTCTTCCGTTTGGATTGAATGCACACCAGTTAATTTTTCCCAATATGAAATTATTGATGAAGGTGACATACCCTTTGCTGAATTAGCCATCAATAAGAATGTCATTTTGATCTCGGGCAATTTTAAGCATTTTCAATATCTTCAAAGATTTAACATCCAGGTTTTATCTCCTGATGAATTCTTAAGTAAGCACACTCAAATTTTCTAATAATAGTTGAATGTATATGTAACTGATATCTTGCAACATATCCTTTTATTATGTAGTGTTGAAAGTTTGATATAATACGACATAATTTATCTGTTCAGTCATGGTACAGCAGGAGAAAAACATGGATACATCCCTCTGGATTGTATTTCTTACAGGATTGACCGCCGGCGGATTGAGTTGTATGGCCATCCAGGGAGGATTGTTGACCAGTTCTTTGGCAAGTCAAATTGAAACGCATGTTCAGGTTACCAGAAAGAAAAAAAAGAACACGAAAATTAATCTTCCGCTGGCGCAACCCATCGCTTTGTTTTTAATCGCCAAACTGGTGGTTTATACCTTGTTTGGCGTACTGCTGGGGGTATTGGGTTCTGTATTCGACCTGACACCCCAGATGCGAGCTGGGTTGCAGATTGCGATCGCGATCTTTATGCTGGGGAATGCCATGCGTTTGCTGAATGTACATCCCATTTTTCGTTATTTCAATATTGAACCACCACCTGCCATGCGACGCTGGATCCGGCGTAAAGCAAAAGGCCAGGAAACCTGGTTCTCGCCGTTGTTTCTGGGCGCGCTTACGGTCTTCATCCCCTGCGGTGTAACTCAGACAATGATGGCGTTGGCGGTCAGCACGGGTAGCCCCCTCCAGGGTGGTATGATCATGTTTGCCTTCACTCTGGGAGCCAGTCCGTTGTTCTTCCTGCTCACCTATTTGGCAACCAAACTGGGTGCTTTGATGGAGAAATACTTTGTTAGATTCGTAGCCTTGGCACTGGTGATTTTTACCTTTCTCTCACTGGATTCCGGGCTGAATATTTTGGGATTTCCGTATACCATCAGTCGTCTGACAAATGCCAGTCGGGTGAATGCCAACACCATCCCGCGCATCGACGATCGTACGAACTTCCCGTCCGTTTCGGTAAATGCCACGCCTGAAGTGAGTAGTGATGTGGTGGTGTATGCCAATAATGATGGTTATTACCCGTATGAAAGCTTAGCCACTGCCGGTGTACCGGTCACGTTGCGTTTGAAAACCAACAACACCATTTCCTGCTCGCGTTCTTTCATCATTCCTTCCTTAAATATCAAGGCATTGCTGGACGCCACCGGTGAAAAACTGATCGAAATTCCACCCCAGAAAGCAGGCACGACTCTGGCGTATTCCTGCTCGATGGGTATGTACACAGGCGTGATCAAATTCCAATGAGTATTATAAAGAAGACTTTTCGGATACCGGATATGCATTGTTCCGCCTGTGTGATGAAATTGGAGGGACTGGAGGATGATCTGCCAGGGGTGAAAAGGGCAGAAGCAAGTTATCAGAAGCAGAGTATGCTGGTGGAGTATGATGATAGCAAGGTGAGTGAAGAGGAAATTCGAAAGGCAATTGATGAGTTGGGATATACCGTGGAGGATTTGTGAATTTCACCTGTGATTGAAATCACAGGATAGGAGGTTCAAACCTGTTCAAACAGGTTTTTGGGGTGGTTGAACCGAATTCATTCGGTTTGAGAATAGCAGACGCGGATTTCAATCCGTGGCGTGGGTTGGATGAAGGTTCGGGTTGATGAAGGTTCGGGTTTGGGATGTGTGTATTTGCGGATGGAGTGGATGGTTACCATCGAGGTTGTGTTTTGGCACCTGTGATTGAAATCACAGGCTGGCGGTTTCAAACCTGTTGAAACAGGTTTTGGGGTGGTTGAACCGAATTCATTCGGTTTGAGAATGATATCCACGGATTTCAATCCGTGGTGTGAGAGAATGCGGACTTGGGTTGGGATGCGTCAAAACTTAACAAAAAAGGTCGACCAATTTAGTCGACCTTCGTGTGCCCCGGGCAGAACTCGAATCTGCAACCATCTGCTCCGCAAGCAGGTACTCTGTCCAATTGAGCTACCGGGGCGTGCTGAATAAGCACGCAAAATATACCGCATTTCAGATAGATCGTCAAGGAAAAATGGTCAGCATGCCAGAAAGAACGAAATGCTATTGGATTAGAAAATCAACAAATTGATCCACTGTTTTGGCAGTTTTATTATTTTTTAAAACCCTCTGCGACAAGCGTACCATTTGTGGAGCAACCATTTCAGAAAAATTTTCCTCCATATCGCGAAAAAGTATAACGGGATCGCCAACTTTAACGATTTGGCCTGCAGCCATAATAGCCAGTTGATCACTTTGTTCCAATACCAGGTCCATATCATGTGAAATTGTGATGATTGTTTTTTTCTTGTTGCGAAGTTCTTGAAAGATTACTTTCATTAACGTTAATTCTTTATGATCCATTCCGGCTGTGGGTTCATCAAAAATGATGATGTCCGTATCCATGGCAAGGGTTGATGCGATGGCGATTCGTTTTCTGGCAGAGAGACTCAGATCATAAGGATGGGTTGTTTTTTCGTTTTCCAATCCGGTTAATGCAAGAGCTTCTTTTATCTTTTCAACCTGAACTTCCCCAGACATACCAAGATTTTTCGGGCCAAAAGCAACTTCCTGATACACCGTTTGATGAAATATCTGGTCATCAGGATGTTGGAAAACAAAACCAACCTTGTGTGCCAGGGAAGATATTTTTTCATTTCGAATTGATTTGCCATCCAATAAAATTTCTCCATTGGTTGGGTGAAGCAATCCTTTAATACACCGCGCAAGGGTTGTTTTTCCACACCCATTGTGTCCTATCAATGCGATATGTTGTTCTGAAGGTATATTTAAATGTACATCACGTAGTGCTGGATAACCATTTGGATATTGAAATGAAATATGGTTAATATTAATTTCCATGATTACCTTGTTCTGTTTGGAAAAAATGGATAGCCTGTTCAAGCGTTATTGGTAAACGATTAGGACTCCCGGATTTTGTTTTTTCAAGATACAAGGCTGAAGCCTGTGTAAAACGGGTCCAGCCTATTCCAGAGGATTGAATTTCAGGGAGACTCATTATCTCTTTTGGATCTCCTTGTACTAAGATTTTTCCTGCTTCCAATGCAACTACTCGATCGGTGTATTCTGCTATCCATTCAAGGTGGTTTTCAGCAATGATGATGGTATGACCAGATTTGGATAAATTCATAATCACTGAAAGAACTTCTCTACGGCCAACAGGGTCCAATAAAGAAGTAGGTTCATCAAAAATCAACACCGGTGAATCCATCGCCAGAATGGAAGCAATGGCTAAGCGTTGTTGTTCACCACCAGATAAGGTATATGGAGAACGTTCTGCCATGTGAGATATACCAGTCATTTTAAGTGCCTGGTCAATTTTTTTAAGCATAATTTCCCTGGGCACACCCAAATTTTCCAGACCGAAGGCAACTTCTTCATAAACAGTATTGCACATGTGAGAAAGTTGTAATCTGCTGTTCTGCAGCACCAAACCAACCAGATAAGGGAGTTTGTTGGCATCGATATTCGCGATCTCTTTGTCATTTATGGTTGCTGTGCCGGAAAAATTCCCATTGAAAAAAGAAGGGATTAAGCCTGCCAGTAAATAGCAAAGTGTGGATTTTCCTGCTCCGTTTGCTCCGATAATTCCAATGATTTCACCTGGTTGAATACTCAGTGTAATGGCTGAGAGTGCTGAATGAGAACCCCCAGAATAGGTGAAGTGAACCTCATCCAGCTGAATGATGGGCGGAGTGCTCATAAAAATAACGCCCTTTCGATAATGCCAATCACCGATAAGATCAAAGCAACTGTCAGTAATAAAATTTGGAGAACTCGTTCGCGTCTGGATAGATAGATTTCCACCAGACTGGATCTCTTCCCGATGGCATTAAACGCTCTGGTTTCCAGAATCAAAGCTCTACTTTCTGTTTCAACTAATGCTCCCAGAATGAGAGGAGCAACCAGCGGGAAGAGCGCTTTAATCCGAACCAGAAAATTGCCTTCTATATCCAGGCCTCTGGATTGTTGCGATTCCCTGATACGGTGGATGCGATCTGCAAAATCAGGCAGCATATAGATAGGGCTGACGATCAAATATACCAGTCCGGACGATAATCCGGAAATTGTCAGCGCTCTGCTGAAATCGGAAAGTTTTGTGGAAAACAGAAATAGCAAAGAAGCCAATAAAATCACGCCAATACGGGCAGTTACGAATAACGCATACAGGAATCCTTCCCATGCATATTCATATTTTCCTAAAGAAAAAAGAATAGTAGTGTTTTGAGGATAGAAAAATCCTTGAACAACAACCAGTACAATCAACAACGGGAGCAGCAGTTTTATTGTTGTTTTAATGGATGGCAGAAGAAGACCTGCCCACACAGCAGTCAAGAAAATAAGCAAGCCAATAAGAATAATTTTTTCAGTTTCTCCAGGTCCCAGGAAAACCAGGAGCGCTACAGCCAGTACACCACTTAATTTTGTGAGTGGGTGCAATGAATAAAAAGTGCCTTTGCCAGTGATGTACAGGCTGTGAGGTTCAAACATGATCAAACCTTATCTGCGCCAGGGAACCTTGATACAAACCGATTTGGCAATGCTTTTATGATACCCCAACTGATCAAAGCGGTAACGACTTTATCTACCAGATTAGATGTGATTACCTGAATAATGACGGCCCCAAACAGATCTCTGCCTAACGCCAGAAAGTAAGCAGTTATGAAATCGGAACCACTGCCGGTGAGACCACCAAACATATACAGACGGATGGGAACAGCGATGATTGCCAGGGCAACAGAGATGATCACGCCGCTAATGATGGCTTTCCACCAGGTTTTGAACAATCCGAATTTTGCACAC
The DNA here is from genome assembly GCA_002840735.1 of Chloroflexi bacterium HGW-Chloroflexi-2. GTDB lineage: Bacteria > Chloroflexota > Anaerolineae > Anaerolineales > Anaerolineaceae > UBA6170. The sequence goes on along the minus strand of PHBY01000019.1, from coordinate 43,896 downwards.
AACCCTGCAGCAATACCGATCATCGCAGCCACGGGCGCGAAAGCTGCTGATACAGGATCGGAGATCAGCCCCCATAATAGATTTGTGATTAACCCAGTAAGACCACCCGCCCAGGGGCCAGCCAGTATACCTACCAACACTGTACCGATGGAATCCAGAAAGATGGGTAATTTGAGTATGGATGCGATTTGGCCAAGGACCATATTAATAACAATTGCTACTGCCATTAAGGTTAATGTCATAGTGGAAAAGAATTTCTTAGATTGGTTTACAGTGGACATATTAACTCTCCTTTTGATTGATTAAAATTGGATGAAGTTCTGGATATCCGGATTCTTGATCCATGATCCTTTCAAATTGGTATTCTTCGAATTGCAACACAACAAGTTCAGCAGTTGTATAAATTTCGCTACCATCCAACAAGTGAGCGCCATAGACTTTGCCCTGTTCATCGGCAATGGCAATATGATAATGGGAGCCGGAAGAAGAAAGCACACCGGTGAGCGCAACAATTTCGAAAAAGCCTGTCAAAATTGTTCCTGTTTCCTGGTTGGCAAATCTTAAATTAGCCTTTCGTAAACTGCCAACACAGGTCACAACGCATCCAGCAGCGATCTCATTTTCAACTAAAAATGTGTCAATAGCAGCTTTTAAATCCTGACCTGGATGCAAGCGAAGGACGTGGGGTTTCATAGCACTCCTTTAGATAGAGATCACCTTTTTTGCTCTAAACTGGGCTTCAATGATATCGGTCATGCCACCCACAATCCCGACCTGCACCTGATCAGTCAGGTTGTAATGTCCAAGGCAGGTGCCACATAAGATCAGGTGCACACCTTTCCTTTCTAAATCTTTGAGCTGTTCCAAAACAGGTGAACCGGTGACTGCCAATTTTATTCCCTCCGTATAAAAGCAGATCACGGATGGCAGGATGTTATTTTCGTTAAGTAATGAAAAATACTTAACAATTAAATTTTGTTGCAAGACTGAATCTGAATCCCCCATGCCATTTCGGGTAACCAATACTACAGTATCTAGAGCTGATAATTCCATTTATTCCTCCTGGTTTTTGATACAAGATTATTCATAAATAAAAAAAAAACGCCACTTGCACATACAGGTGGCGCTCCAGAAGGAACGGGTTTTTAGATGGTGTTTATCCCATCAGACCTGTATGTACAAACTGCACATCGGTGCACCAAGGCACCATTTAGATAACTTCAGGTATGATGGTAAATAAAATACATATGCCTCCTTTGAGATGATTATATGGAGAAGTGAAAAAAAAGCAATTATTTTTGGTAAAGGATCAAAAAATTAATAAATTCCCAAAATTTTATTGAAAAATGGGAATGAATTCCCAGAATTCAATCTATAAATGGGAATTCGTCAATCACAAATATTTTTTCCTCAAAATTTACTTGATAGCTTTTCTCAAATATTTTCCTGCTAAAGACTCTGCCACCCCCGCTACCATCTCGGGAGTGCTGAATCCCAGCAGGCGTCCACCAGCAGAGCCACATTCAGGGCGGAGGTCGATGATTCAATCAGCGGTCTTGATGACTTCCAGGTTGATATTCTTGAGGTTGTTTTGTAGATGGACTAATCAAAGTTTCTACATTAATTTTAACACCCTGGTGTGCAATAGGAGGGTTTTATTAAATACCATACGACCCATCAAAATCACTGATTGAGAATGATCAATTGAGTTTTATGAAGTTATGAAATTGTCTAAACCAATGACTTTTCTATTGCTTCCAAAGTAAACAGAATCTCATGTTCGCCATGCATGCTGGATAGAAAGCCTGCTTCAAATTGAGACGGAGCCAGATAAACACCATAATCCAGCATGTTCCGGAAAAATTGAGCATATTTCTCCCGGTTTGCCAGGCTGGCAGTTGTCCAATTCGTTACGGGATTTTCAGCGAAGAATAAGGTAAACATGCTACCGACACTTTGTAATTGATAATTTAGAGCTTTCCTTCGCAGGATGGATATAACACCCTCTTTGAGTTGATTGGAACGAGCGTTTAGATTTTCCCAAACAGCAGGGTTATCCAGAATTTGTAAGATTTCCACACCGGCTGCCATGGCAAGAGGGTTTCCTGAGAAAGTACCGGCCTGGTAAACCGGCCCTGCCGGAGCGATTAAATCCATAATTTCCTGTCTCCCGCCAAAAGCACCTACAGGCACGCCACCACCGATTACTTTGCCCAGCGTGGTAAGATCGGGTTTGATGTTATAAAGTGCCTGTGCTCCGCCACGATGAACACGGAACCCGGTCATGATTTCATCAAAGATTAATAATGCGTTGTATTCTTCAGACAGTGTTCTTAATCCTTGCAAAAAACCTTCCACAGGGGGAACAACCCCCATGTTGCCGGCCACTGGTTCAACGATGATGGCGGCGATTTGTTGGGGATAATTTTGGAAAATCTTCTTGACAGCTTCCAGGTCATTATAAGGAGCGATCAGGGTTTGATTGGCTGTTGCAGCTGGTACACCGGGTGAATCGGGTAATCCCAGGGTTGCCACACCTGAACCTGCCTGTACCAGGAAAATATCGGCATGACCGTGATAGCAGCCTTCGAATTTAATGATATAGTCCCGTTTTGTATAAGCACGCGCCAATCGTATCGCCGACATAGTCGCTTCTGTACCGGAGTTGACAAAACGAACGCGTTCCATGCTCGGATAAAATCCCATCACCCGTTTGGCAAGTTCCAATTCCAGGGGACTAGGTGCGCCAAAGCTGGTGCCTTTCCGGGCGGTTTCACAGATAACGCGGGAAATAGCATCATTGGCATGCCCCAGAATGAGTGGTCCCCAGGACAGGACATAGTCAAGATAACGATTACCATCCACGTCAAAGACATAAGCCCCCTCACCTCGATCGATAAATAATGGCTGGCTACCAACAGAACGAAATGCACGTACAGGGGAATCAACCCCGCCAGGAAGCAGCGTTTGTGCTTTTAAAAATAATTCTTCTGATCGGGTGATATTTTTTGATTGCATGGGTTAGACCTTCCTTTGACTTAATTCATGGACGATTTCCACAGATGCTTTTACATTATCCACTGGTGTCTGTGGCAAAATACCATGCCCAAGATTGAATATGTGGCCGGGTTGGTTATTTGCCTGATCGAGGATTTTTTGGATTTTTTGTTTCAGATGTTTTTGAGGTACAAAAAGGGCAGCTGGATCCAGATTACCCTGAACAGCGACCTCTGTTCCTAGAATATTTCTGCCCCAGTCTATGGGTGTACGCCAATCCAGACCAATGACATCGCCGCCCGCTTCTTTTATTAAAGGTAGATATGTGCCAGCACCTACGGAAAAATGGATGGTCGGCACACCTGTTTGAAGAATATTATTAAAAATCCTCTGAGAGTAAGGTAGCGCATATTGTCTGTAATCATCCGGGCTCAAGGCTGACCCTGCCCAGCTATCGAAGAGTTGGATTGCCTGAGCACCAGCATCAATTTGTGCTAATAAGAAGTCTGCAACCACCTCAGCCAGGAGGTTCATCATCTGATCCCAAACCTGCGGTTGTTCAACCATCAGCCCTTTGGTTTTCAAAAAATTATTGGAAGGTCCACCCTCTATCAGATAGCTGGCCAATGTAAATGGCGCACCGGCAAAACCAATTAATGGCGTTTTTCCTGCCAACTCCGATGAAATAAATTGGACTGCTTTCAATACGTGTGCCAGATCTTCATGGGGATTTATTCTTCGAAGTTGATCTACGTCCATAGCAGTACGAACAGGGTTGTGAATGACCGGCCCTTCACCGGCAGCAAATTCCAGGTTGATGCCCATGGGAATTAATGGTAGGAGAATATCTGCAAATAAAATGGCAGCATCAAATCCAAAAGCTCGGATAGGTTGCAGGGTCACTTCGGTTGCTAATTCAGGAATTGCACAAATCTCCAATAAAGTGTATTTTTCTCGAATTTTCCGATATTCTGCCATATAACGACCAGCCTGGCGCATAAACCAGATCGGTGTGTAATCCACCGGTAATCTTTTACAGGCACGTAAAAATGTGAATGAGGGTTCTTGGACTTCCATTTTATTGATTCTCCTTAAGCCACCGAGCAGCCTCTTTGGCATGATAGGTGATGATTAAGTCAGCTCCCGCACGTTTCATACTGATTAAGATTTCCAATATTGTGCGGCGTTCCTCCAGCCAACCATTGACAGCAGCCGCTTTGATCATGGCATATTCGCCACTGACGTTGTATGCAGCCAGAGTAAGTTCAGGGTAGGTCTGTCTTAATAGATGGATCACGTCCAGGTATGCCAGGGCAGGTTTTACCATGAGAGCATCAGCACCTTCCTGTACATCCAGTGCGGCTTCCCGCAAGGCTTCACGTATGTTTGCAGGGTCCATTTGATGGCTCTGCCGGTCACCAAACCTGGGTGTTCCCTGAGCCGCTTCGCGGAAGGGACCATAAAAGGAAGAGGCATATTTCACTGAGTAGGACAGGATCGGAATGTGTTCGAAGTGGTGTGCATCCAATCCATTGCGAATAGCAGCTACCATACCATCCATCATTCCAGAGGGGGCAACCATATCTGCTCCAGCCTGAGCGTGGGAAACCGCTACTTTTGCCAGAATTTCCAGGGTTTCATCATTCAGGACGTACCCTTCCGGTAAATTTGGGTTTCTATTTTCACCCAGATTTAAAATACCACAATGGCCATGATCCGTGTATTCGCATAAACACACATCAGTGATCACGATCATTTCTGGAACAGATTGTTTAATGACCCGAATACTCTGCTGGATGATTCCCTGATCTGAAAAATTTTCTAACCCAATGGGGTCTTTGGATGCAGGGATGCCAAACAGGATGACTGCTGGAATATCCAATTCAGAGATACTTTTAGTTTCATCAGCCAGCAGGTCAGGTGACCACTGGAAAACGCCAGGCATCGAACTGATTTCCTGCTTTATCCCTTTTCCATGCTTGACAAATATAGGATATATAAAATCACTGGATTCCAGTCTTGTTTCTCGCACCATGCTCCTGATTCCAGGAGATATGCGAAGCCGGCGGGGACGTGACTTTAAGGAAGTGGGTAGATTTGGTTTGTATTGGCTATTCATTTTCATCAATGCACCTTTCGATTGTGATTGCCAGCGAACGACAGAATGGATTCAACCAGCCCTTTGGTTGTATAAGTTTCCGCAACAATCTGGGCAGTCATTCCATATGGTTCCAGAGCGTTTGCTGTAATGGGTCCAATGCAGGCAATGATTGTTTGCGATAAATAAGTTTTAGCTCGATCTCCCAAAAGATCAAAAAAACCATGCACTGTAGAAGCACTGGTAAAGGTGACAAAGTCCACACCTGTTTCCAATTCTTTCCATGCTTGCGAATCCGGTGAGTTTGTGACGGATTTATACAGGGGAAACTCATGCACAACCGCTTTGTTTTGTAATAATGCTTTCAACAATTCTTCCCGGGCACTTTCTGCACGGGGAAGAAGAATGAGGTTGCCTTCAATATTCCCAAGTGTACTAACGATCTCTTCTCCAATAAATTTTTCTGGCATGACATCCACAGCAATTCCACATTCATTCAATGCCTGCCTGGTCGCTGGTCCGATGGCAGCTATTTTTACGTTTTTTAAATAATCGATGGAGCATTCTGATTTCTGGAATTCTTCCCAAAACAAATGGACGGTATTCTGGCTGGTAAAAATTATCCACTGATATGGATCCAATTGTTCCAATTCTCTACGGAAACGGATTAGTTGATCAGAATCCGGAACGATCCTGGTTGTAGGAAATAAAACCGGATCTGCGCCTAATGTTCTTAAATGATTGATGAATTGTTCAGTCTGATGAGCAGGCCGGGTTACCAGGACACGTTTACCCAATAACATTAGGATGCTCCTTTATCCATCTGCATTAATTTTTTTGCCCCACGCCGCAAGATTGCTCCTGCTAACGCCATTCCCAGTTGTGATGCTTGATCCAGTGTGTTTTTACAACTTCCATTTACTCGTAAGATTTTTTCATCCTCTACTGAAGCTACCAGTCCATCCATATAGAGAAGGTCATCCTTGATGTATGCATAGGCAGCTACAGGCGCTGAACATCCACCACCGAGATTTTTCAGAAATGAACGCTCTGCAATGACAGCATGGCGGGTATTTTTGTCCTCAATGGTTGATAGAATCGAATTTAAGGTTTTATCATTTTTGCGAGATTGAATGGCTAATGCACCCTGGCCAGGGGCTGGCAACATGATCTCCATGGATAATTCCTCCTGCACATACTCCTGTAAACCCAGGCGATAAACACCTGCAGCTGCTAAAATAATGGCATTATATTCACCATTCAAAGCTTTCTGAATGCGGGTATCGATATTACCACGCAGAGGCAATAAAACCAGGTCGGGTCGTATATGTAGCAATTGAGCGCTTCTGCGCAAACTGGATGTGCCTACTTTGGCCCCCTGGGGTAAATTCATCAAGTTGCATTTTTGTTTTGCAATCAGTACATCTTTTGGATTTTCCCGTAATGGAATGGAGGAAATTGATAAGCCGGCTGTGTCATCCACTGGCAAATCTTTGAGGGAATGCACCACAAAATCAATGGCTCCCGTTTGAAGAGCATGTTCCAATTCCTGGGTGAACAACCCTTTACCACCGATTTCAGGTAGTGGTTGATCCAGTTTTATATCTCCTGTGGTGATAAAAGTTTCCAGTCGAAATTGAAACCCTGGCTGGATGTACTGAAGTGATTGGCCGACATGATTTGCTTGCCACAATGCAAGTTTGGATTTTCGTGTTCCTAAAACAAAGATGCGATCAGTCATTTTTTGGTTGTTCCAGATCAATTTGATATGCGTTTTCTTCTTCATCCAACCCAAACAAGTAATGCAGGGTGTTGGTATACATATTCATTTCTTTATGGGTAGTTTCCATGCGCATTTTGCTTGAAGGCTCATGTAATATTTTTTTGACCAGAGAACGGGTGAGAAAATCTATTTTTTCCTGTAATTGTGAGTCAAGGTCTGGATTGAGTTGGATCATTTTTTCCATTTCCTGGCGACGGATCATTTCTGCTTTTCTATGCAATTTCCCGATGGTTGGCATCACTTCTACCCAATGGGAGTAAATCCTTAGTTCTTCTTCTAATATTTTTCCCACCTGTCTTGCTTCATTTTCACGATGTTGTCTGGTCTGATCCAGGCGAGACTTAAGATCATCCAGATCAATCAACTCCACACCGGGTATACTACGAATGGCAGAGTCTATGTTGCGCGGCATGGCAATATCAAGAAATAAAATAGATGAATCTTTCCGAAGTTTCAGGATGGGGTGTAGAGAATCATGCGTGATGATTGGATGTTCGACACTTGTAGCAGTTATAACAATATCTGCACTTTGTAGTAAATTTTCCAATTCTTCAAATGGAGCAACCTGACAGTTGAATTGATAGGCAAGTTCAATTGCTTTGGAATAGGTTCGATTAATAATGGTAATGTTCTTGATATCACGTTGGTTGAATGTTTTTAAGGCAAGTTTACTCATTTCTCCTGCACCAACGACCAAAATCATCTGTTTTCCACTTTCTTTCATCCATTTCTCAGCGATTTGAACCATCGCAGAACTGATACTGGTTGGTTTTTTTCCAATCTCTGTTTCAGTATGAGCTCTTTTGGCTGCATGGATAGCCGATTGAAATAAACTGGCAAGCGGGTGCCTGGCAGAACCGATTTCTAAAGCAATTGATAAAGCGTCAGAGACCTGACCCAGAATTTGGACCTCTCCTAAAACCTGTGATTCTAATCCGCTGGTGACGCGAAAAAGATGTTCAACAGCAGCCATATTGTGATATTGAACAAAGAGCGGATCAATTTCATGTATTGAGAAACCTGTTAATTCCGAAACAAAAGCAAGGATTTTTTGGAAAACTTTTGTTGAATCATCCAAAAACTCATGTTGATTACCCCGAAAGGTGACATAGATTTCAAAGCGATTACAGGTTGAAAGAATAGCAATCTCAGATTTTGGACCCAGAAATTGATCATTGTTTTCTTTGTAATATTCCAGACTCTTTTTAATTCTTTGATGAGAAAAGCTGAATCTCTCGCGAACTTCGAGGTTGGCAATTTGGTGAGATGTGCTTATACAATAGAAGTCCATATCAATCCTGTCAGATCAGGCGTAGACCTGTTCCTGTTGAAGATATTGAAGCACCTGCCCCGCTGCCTTTTTCCCATGGCTAACACAATCTGGTACCCCAACACCTTCATAAGCGCTACCTGTCAGGTAGATACCGGGGATTTCCTGGGAGCAAGTAGAAAACAATTCTTTTACGCGCTCTAAATGTCCCACTTCGTATTGAGGGTTCGCTTTTCTCCAACGATACACGCGGGTAAGAACCGGATCGGCATTCAAACCCAGGATCAAATTCAATTCTTTATGAGCCTTCCGAACGAGTTCTTCGTCCGCCAAATCCACCATTTCTTCTTTACCTGGACCTCCCACAAAACAACGTAAAAGCAAGTGATCATCGGGCGCGCGTTCGTCGAACTTTATGGAACTCCAGGTACAGGCTGTGATGTCCCGATTTTCAATGCTCGGTATTACAAATCCAAATCCTGTGAATGGTTTTTGAATATCCTGCTTCCGAAATGCCATGGATATGGTGGCAGTCGATACGTAAGGAATTTTTGTCAATTGATCAGCAAGTTTGGGGTTAAACGTTTCCAATAATTCTGCTGCATTATAAGACGGTGTTGCCAGTACAACCGCATCGGCGATGATGTGTTGTTCATTGTCTAATTCAACAGAATACTTTAGGTCAGCGGCGGGTATGATGGATATAACCCGAGTTTTAGTGTAAATTTGACAATCACTTAATGAGTCTTCCAAACCGTTCACCAGTTCTTCCACGCCATTTTTCAAAGAGATGAACAGCGAATTTAATCTGGAATTGTTTTTGGGTTGGTGATTTGCAGCTTTTTTCTGAGACAGCATACCTTTTATCAAACTACCATGCTTTTGTTCAATGTTGCGAAAACGCGGGAAGGTAGCCAATAGACTTTGTTTTTCAGGGTCAGAAACGTGGATTCCTGACATGAGAGGTTCTGCAATTTTATAAAGGGCTTCTTCGCCCAATCTTCTACGGATGAAATCGCCTACACTTTCATCATCCGCGCCTTTGAATGGAGGGATAAACAGATCCATGCCCATGCGAATTTTGCCTGGCCAGGAAATTAAAGGGGATAACGCAAAGGGCATAATTTTGGTAGGGATAATCAGCATGACACCATCTGGTAAAGGTGTTAATTTGCCATTGACGAGAACATAGGTTTTCCGCTTCTCATCGTTCGTTCCAATCAACTCATCCCCGATTCCCAGCTCCTCGGCCAGTTCAACAGCCCATGGTTTCTGACTCATAAAACAATCGGGTCCTCCTTCAATGGTGAAGCCATCCACCTTTTCAGTGGTGATTTTTCCACCGAGTTTTTCACCTGCTTCAATCAGAGTGATTGAGAGTGGAGTTCCATTATTTCTTTTTTCTTTTTGCAGATAATAAGCTGCAGATAATCCGGTGATTCCCCCACCAACAATAACGATATTTTTTACTTGTGAATGTGTCATGATGTTTGCTCCGATTCGATAATGATATTGGCTAATGCCTTAATAAAAAGAGGGTGATCGTTTGGTGATGAACTGCGCATAAGATGGAGATTTAATTGCGATGCCAGTTGCATGGCTTCCACATCAATGTCAAATAAAACTTCAACATGATCGGATAAAAATCCAATGGGGGCGATGAGCACAGATCCTTTTCCAATTTTTGAAAATTTTTCCAGCGTTTCTTCCAAAGAGGGACCTAACCAGCGCGTGTTTTGTGCTCCTGCACTTTGAAAACAATATTCATATTGAGAAAGATGCAGCCCTGCTTCTTCTGCAACCAGAGTAGCCAGATGGGCGAATTGTTCGGCATAAGGGTCACCTTGTTCTGCCAAGATTGCCGGGAGACTATGTGCGGTGAATAGAACCGTAGGAGGAGGAAGCCCCTTCTCGGTGGCGATGAGCAATGATTCTTTGATGTTGGTGGCGATCGCTTTATGAAACAGGCTGTGGGTGTACCATGCACCGATTTTGGTTATGGAAAGATTGTTTTGCCAATCAGAGTAATCGATTTGTTCTGCAATTGCCCTCTCCAGTTGATCATAATAAGCTCCGGTACTCATGCGTGAGAAAAAAGGGGTCATGCAAATTGCAATGATCTTTGTGATGCCTGCAGTAGCCATATTAGCAACAGTTTCCCGAATGTATGGATACCAATGGCGCATACCCACGAAAACCTTATAAGGAGAATCCGATTTAGCATTCAAATAGTCTTCTAATGCCTGTGCCTGCTGGCGGGTTATATCCAATAAAGGTGATTTTCCACCGATTACCTCATAGCGATGACGGATTTCTTCAATTAATTCAGGTGAAGTGGGTCGCCCACCACGCACATCCAATAGATAAGGTTCAACACTCTCCAGGGAATCCGGTCCGCCATAAGCCATCATTAAAATTCCAGTTGTAGGTTTCATATTCCTCTTTACACGAATAAATTTAAAGTGTCTTGTGGTGGATGATAAATTGCAGTGAATATGGGGGTATCCCGTTCAGTAAATAATCTGGCTTCACTGCTGCGTAGATCGGTGACCAATTGTGAGAATTGAGCCAGATCTTCAGTTTCATAAGTGACGATAAATTCCTGATCCTGTAAACCGGTGGAATACAACAATAATTGTTTGATTTCAGGATATTGATGACCGATGCGGATGTGTTCGTTCATCATACCCTGACGGGTATCCCGCCCCATCTTGTACCAGGCAGCAGTTTTTGAAAATGGATAAACGATCAAATAGGTGGCACGATGGTCTTCAAAAGGGTCAATTTCCTGGGCAGATTTTCCACGAGCGTAATCAGATGGTCGAGTCATCCCCCACCAGGATTCTTTGGTTTGTAAATATGCCCGATACTGGTTTGTGAGTACTGCCATTTTTTCAAAATATTGAGCTACCAAATCATTTTCTGTTACCTGAATTGTGCTCCAGAGGATAATATCTACATCAGCGTGTAATGGATATGCCTGGTAAAGATCAAATTTTAAGGCAGATTTTTCGAGGTCTACCAATAATTTTTTTTGAATATCCTGTTTATTCTCGGCAGACAATTTCCAATAATGACCGGTAAATTGAAAAAAATGAAAATGACTGAGAAGTCTGATGCTCATACGAATTGCTCTCCTTGATGAAAAATTAGTGTTATCACTTTCAAATTAATCCACCATCTCTATAAGGGCTTCCGCAAAGGGGAATGAACCTGGTTCATAGGAACAAAAAGGTTCTTCAGCCAGATAATCACCGGTCATTGCAAAAGCCCGTGAGCGAGAACCGCCACAAACAAAACGATATTCACATTTGCCACAGCGACCTTTGAGCACATCCTTATTACGCAATGCCAGAAACAATTTGCTTTGCTGGTAAATATCTTTCAAAGGGCGGTCCTTCACATTGCCAGCGCTGACAGGTAAATATCCGGAGGGAAAAACTTCACCCAGTAAGGAAATGAACACAAAGCCATCGCCAGCATTGACATGCATGGGTGCCCGACGCATATTTTCATGTGTTTCCGCAGATTGCGCTAAGTTTTGAATATGGGCTTCAAGACCTTCCCGTAGGCGGGTATAGGTGCCATTTAAATTCATATAATCACCGGGGTTTAGATGATTTCTATCCAGGTATGAACGTTGCAATACAACTCTTTTGTAATGATGTCCCTCTGTTGTTTTCAGGCGCACATATTTTGATGCATCATATATAAAATTTAAAACAGCTTCATAATCCTCCGATTTTATTTCATCCTCAACCAATCCCCTTCCGGTTGGTACCAGGAAAAATATGCTCCAGGTCATGACCCCTAATTGATGTACCAGGGCAAATATATCTGGAAGATCGAAAAGATTGTAACGGGTAACGGTAGTATTCAGTTGGATTTTTAATCCCAATTGGTTGGCTGTTTTCCAGCCATTGACTGTCCAATCATGGGAACCTTCAACCCCACGAAAAGCATCATGTATCAGAGGTGTAGAACCGTCCAGGCTGAGAGAAATAGCTTTGATTCCAACATTCTTGAGTTTGATTAAATTTTCAGGGTTTAATAATGGCGTTCCTGAGGGAGATAAAGCCACTGGCAGCCCCTGTTCGGAAGCATAAGCAGCCAGATCAAAAATATCTTCTCGTTTAAAAGGATCTCCACCGGTAAGGATAAACAAAGGGTGTGGTTTACCGAGATCTACAACCTGGTCAATTAACATTTTGCCATCTTCAAAGGAGAGCATTTTGGGATGGTGATTCGGTTGCGATTCAGCACGACAATGTTTACAAGCCAGGTCACAAGCCTGGGTGGTTTCCCAGATGACCATAAAAGGCCTCTGGCTTAAATCATAAGCCGGTCTTCGAATTAGTTTCATAATGTTTACCTTTTAAAGAAATTTTTATGTTGAGGTGTTGTTATATTCATCCACCATGGTGACGAGAAATTCATCCAAAAAAAGATTCATTTTTTCGAAAATTCTTTGGTTGACACGATCATTTGAGGATTGTAAAGAACCAGTTTCGTGCATGGAATTGAGCATAGGTTGACGAAATAGTAAAAAAATCTGAATACATTCGGTAATCGATAAACCCATTGAGTGACAAATCTCGCCGTATTGTTTTGATATCTGTTTGGCTTGTTGCAAAAACACTTCATTGTTATCTTCTCGGGCGCTATATTGCAGCATTAATGCAACCAGCCGGTTACCCGTTCCACGCATTCCTGTACGCTGTTCCGTTGAGAGTTTGTTGTACCAGTCTTGTTCGGAGATTTTTGCATTCTGCATTGTTTCGCGCGTTTTTAGAATGGCGGCTTCCTGCAGGGTAGCGAGCTCCATGCTTTCTTTCGTCTTGGTTTTATGTTGGTTGATAAATTCATCCAGCGCTGATTTATGGTATTTTCTTTTTCCACCAGGTGTGCGGACATACTCGATTAACCCTTCATCACTCCACCGGCGCAGTGTGGTAAAGTGTATACCTAAATATTTAGCTGCTGAAGAAATGGAAAACCAGGAAAATTTTTCAGTCATATTTCTATGTATTCCTAAGTTTTGATATAATTTTCTATGCTATTATAATCCCATAAAATGATAGATCAATGAAATTTTGATTAAATTTAAATTAGAAAATCTCCGGTGTGCTACCCAAAAAAGCAACAAAAAATGTAAATGCAATTTCTATTCCGGATAAAAATTTTTGAAGTATACTGTTTACATACATTTACTGAGGAGAAAACCCATGCATCAACGCGCGGTTAGTGTAAGTATTGGTTCAGTAACGAGAGATAAAGCAGTCGAAGTAGAACTTTTTGGCAAGACCATTCAACTGGAACGTATTGGCACCGATGGGGATATGCAGGCAGCTGCGCAGATGTTTCGCGACCTGGATGGCAAAGTGGGTGCTCTGGGGGTGGGTGGCGCCTTATTAGGTTTTCTGGTGGATCAGAAATGGTATGAACTGGAAAGCGTAAAACCACTTGTTAGGGATGTGAAGATTACGCCGGTGGTAGATGGCACCGGACTGAAAAGCACCCTGGAACGCAAAGCTGCAGCCGTGGTGGAGCCTTATTTGCAGGGACAACCCAAACGAGTTTTTCAAATGAGTGGGGTTGATCGATATGGTCTATCCAGTGGTTTCATGAATTTGGGATATGAATCCATTTTCGGTGATTTAATGTTTGGGCTGGGTATTTCAATTCCAGTCCGTGATGATGCCGAATTGAAACGACTGTCCAAATTTCTGGTACCTTTAATCACACATATGCCTTTTAGCTGGCTCTACCCAACTGGTGAGAAGCAAGAAGTGCGAACCCCGAAATTTACGAAATATTTTGAGTGGGCAACGGTCATCTCCGGGGATTGCCACTACATTACGAAATATATGCCGGAGCGTATGGATGGTAAAATCGTTGTAACCAATACCACCACACCGAAAGATCGTGAAATTTTTAAGCAGGCCGGAGTACGCTTATTGGTGACAACCACCCCGATGCTGGACGGTCGTTCCTTCGGCACCAATATGATGGAAGCCGGGATCGTCTCCGCAAAAGGTTATACCGAGAAGGTTAAGTATCCATCGAAGACTCACTTTGAACGAATGGAAGCAGCTGTTCAGGAACTGAATCTTTCTCCGCAGCTGCAGGAGCTTTAATTCATGGACGTGATATTAACTGCCGGTGGAACACCCACCCCTGAAGATCCTTTATTTCCCTATTGTAAAGGGTTACCGAAAGCAATGATTCCGATTGGTGAAAAACCCATGATCCAATGGGTGCTGGATGCACTGGCAGCAGCGAAAACGATTGAGCGGATTGTACTGATTGGTCTGGCGGATGAGATGCAGGTGCATTATCCACGTGAAATCGTTCGGATTGAAGATCAGGGCAGAATGGTGGAAAATATTATCGCAGGAGCCGATGTATTACTCTCGTTTCCTGGTGCCAGCCATTATGCACTGGTTGTGGCTTCCGATGTTCCAGCTGTTACACCCGAGGTTATAGACTGGGTCAGCGAGGAGACGGTCAAAGCGCAGAAAGATTTGATCTATACAGTGGTCACACGACCTGTGATGGAGAAACGATTCCCAAATTCCAAAAGGTCTTATATCCCGCTTAAGGATATGGCTATTTGTGGTGGTGATATTAATGCTATCAATCTGGAAACAGTGAATTATGATAATCCTTTATACCGTAAGTTGATTGATGCACGCAAGAACGCCCTCAAGCAGGCATCGCTATTGGGATTCGACACGCTATTATTAATATTATTACGGGCGATCACTTTGGCTCAAGCAGAAAAAAGAGTATGCAAACGCCTTGAATTGGATGGACTGGTGTTACCCAGTCCCTACGCAGAGATTGCCATGGATGTAGATAAACCTGGCCAGCTAGAATTACTGAGGAATGATTTACTGAAGCAGTAACTCAAATTCGGTTCGCCAATGTCCGAAAATGATAGCCATAAATGGCCAGTGTAATTGCCGTAGGAAATAGTTTGGGTTTATTCAATAACGTCCAGAAGAATAATTTCCAGTACTCCAGCCTTTCCACTCCTTTAAACCCTAATAAATAAATGGAGCGGAAAAATGCGCGTATGTAGCTCAAATCAATTCCTCTGCGTATCTCAGGCGTCTTAATTGTTTTCAGTAACATCAGACAACGGCGATAATATTCTTTGGGTTGATATAACTGCTTGACCAGTTTGCTGTAACCTGATTTCAAGAAGTCAATATCGAGATGAGGAATGATATTGGTTGACCCATCGGAATTATCACCGGTCATCTCGCCCAATAAGCGCCCTTCTCCCAGCAAGCGTTTGTACAGGCGTGTGCCAGATGGCGCTTGCAATAGCCCAATCATGGCGGTAGTGATACCGGCTTTGCTGATAAAATTGGCCTGTTGTTCGAAAATGGTTTCTGTATCTGAATCAAAGCCAACAATGAATCCCCCCTGCACCATCATGCCGGCACGCTGAATGGTATTGACGCTCTCTACCAGATCCCGATTGCGGTTCTGTTTTTTGTTGCACTCGATCAGGCTATTATCGTTGGGTGTTTCGATGCCGATAAACACTGTGTTGAACCCGGCTTTCGTCATTAAGTCCATCAGTTCTGGATCATCTGCCAGGTTGATGGAAGCCTCCGTGTTAAAAGGTATCCCGTTTTTTTCTTTTCGCCATTCAATTAAAGCCGGCAGTAATTCCTGTTTGATGATCTTCTTATTACCAATAAAATTATCGTCCACCAGAAAAATCGCATCACGCCACCCCAATGCATAGAGATTATCCAATTCGGTTATCAACTGTTGAGCGCTTTTAGTACGTGGGCGATGGCCAAGCATTGCTGTGATATTGCAAAATTCACAATCGAAAGGGCAACCACGTGAGAATTGCAGACACATGGTAGCATATTCTTTCAGGTTTAACAGCTCCCACATGGGTGCCGGGGTGGTGCTCATATCCGCAAATTCGCTGGTCTGGTAAATCCGTTGAGGTGTACCCTGCTCCCAATCCTTGAGGAATAATGGCAAAGTAATTTCACCTTCATTGAGAATGAAATGATCCACCAATGGGAAATCCTCGTATTCACCCGTGAAAATGGGTCCCCCAGCAATGACAGTTTTTCCAGCTGCTTTGCAACGTGCGATCACCTCATGCGTCGAATCACGTTGCACGACCATGGCAGACACCATCACCATGTCCGCCCAGGAGATCGCATCCTCGGTCAAAGGTTCAATGTTGAGATCTACAAGCCGTTTTTGCCAATTTTCTGGAAGCATGGCGGCGATGGTAATCAATCCTAAAGGTGGATTGCCGGCTTTTTTGTCAATGAACTTTAAAGCGTGCTTAAAACCCCAAAAAGTGTCTGGAAATTCCGGGTAAATCATGAGTACATTCATTGTATTTCTCCTTTTTGAATGATCTGAGGTATGCAAAAATCCCCGATCAACGTACGGGCTTTATTAGTTAGAATGATGAAGGAAAATTTATTTAGGGCAGGGCAGGGTATCGATCCATGCGGGCATAAACCACGCCAACCAAACCGCGGCCGGTATGTGCACCCAGTACAGGGGCAACAGTGGAATTGGGCAACCAATGGCAGTCGAAAAGTTTATCCATGGCTTTACGCAATTTTTCCGCACCTTCCGGGTTGGCTGTATGCGCAATTTGTGCTCTGATTTTGGTGCCTTCCGGGATGTCTTTGGTGATGGTCTTTGCAATACTTTCCAATGCACGAGGAAAAGTTGGACTTTTACCACGTTCGAAGTATTTTCCATCTGTTTTGCTGACACCGATCAAGGGTTTGATACCCAACACCGAAGCAAGCAGGCCTTTCATATGACTGATGCGGCCACCATGAATTAAATAGCGCAGATCTGGTAAGGTGTAAATGGTTTCTGAAGCATCGCGCACCTTTTTGACCAACTCTTTAATTTGATCTACTGACCAACCTGCTTTTGCACCGTGAGCAGCAGCTTCTACCTGCCACCCTTCTGCGCCAGAGAGGGTCATTGTGTCGATGAAGTGAACTTCTGCTTCTGGCACCAGATCCGCACCGGAATGAGCAGATTGGTACGTGTTGCTCAATCCAGATGAAATATGGACCATAAGAATGGGGCCTTCAGCAGCATATTTACGAAATACATCTGCAAATTCACCGGGTGAGGGCAATGACGTGATGGGTAAACTGGGGGTGGTGAGGAGCAATTCGTAAAATTCTTCTGGTTGAATATCCACACCGCTTAAGTACGTTTTGCCATCTAATTCTAATTTTAATGGAACTTGAACCACGTCAAATCCATCCAGCTGTCCTGGGGCAGTGTCCATGCCACTATCCGTAACAATTTTCATATTCTCTTGTTTCCCTTCAAATTGAACTAATAAAGTTCCGGCAATGGCATTGCGGTTGGACCCTGCTGCATTCTTCCACGACTCTGGTGAGCCATTTCGATGATATGATGCATGATCGCTGTAGATACCTGGCGTACATAAGCATGATTCTCTACGTTTCCATGGAATACCAATGGACGTCCGATCGTCATGTTATAGGGACCATGCGTATACCAGCGGCCAATTTCCACTTTTCCTTCCACCATACTCTCGATGAAACGAACGCGTTCTAAAGGCAGATGGATTCCCACGGGTATTACCGGTGCGCCACTCATCAATGCCAGTCGGGCTGCTCCGGTACGGGGTTCGCAAAAACCACCTTCAACCGGGCTGAGTGCTCCTTCAGGAAAAACGATGATGGTGTCACCTTTTGCCAGGCGTAGCAGGGCTTCATCCATGGCTGCTTTGCCATTTCCGGCGACAACCGGGATATGTCCCGAACGCCGTAAATATTCGCCCAACACGGGAACTTTGAACAGGATTTCGTTGATCAAAATGAATACCTGGTGGCTGGCTAATGAGGCTACAAAGAAGGGGTCGGTGGTGGTGGGGTGATTAGCCACAATGATTTTCGCACCCGCAGGGAATGGTTCGTGCCATTGCACATCCATTTTCAACATTGATTTTGTGTATGTTTTTACTACCGGGCGGGAAAAGCGATACATTAATTTTTCGATCATAAATTTCCTTTTTGGGGAACCATAAATTCCCAGATTTTCGTTCACCTGTTGGTCATGGTAAATGTTAACCGATACCAAAGAAATTCACATGGTACCGTTGGGCTACGTTTATGTTGTTCAGAGGCACATCTTTATGCTTGCTAAAGCGTGCCGTCATAGTGACCCTCATGACCACAGCAGGTGTGAATGTTAAAACCCTTTCAGGTAATAAAGTTGCGAAAAAGCACCTCAATTCAGGTGCTTTTTTCGAATTAGAACTTATTTTTTATGAGACATTTTTTTGAGTTTATCGGGAGACAGTCTCTTCTTTTTTGATTTCTTCCTGAGATCTTTTTCGGATCCAATCCAGATGCCAAAGGCAGGTAGAATCTTGCGATGCACCAGAAGAATCAAAGCGGTCAGACCAAATGCAACCGCGAAAATGACCAGTGCGCTATTGAGATCATTCAACAGGTTGGGGTTGAAAATCATCACACCTGCCAGCGTCAACATGAGCGTACCGCCAATCAGCTTGAGGATCCGGCCATGTTTCTCTTCCATGCGGGAAGCTTTCAAAGTAAACACGGCTACAAAGAAAATCACCAGCTCATCAATCTGATAAATGAACATATACAGCAAAAGCAAGAGAACGAATTCTCCGGTGGCTACGTTCTGAGATGAAACCATATTGGTCCACAACACCGGGAATCCGGCGGTGCAGGAGAACTCCACCAGGGAAACGCCAGCAGCCAGCACAACTGTGGCACTGATCACACCCCATAGGGAATTGCTGGCTTCCAGGACTTTGCGCATCCGTTTGAACAGCCCGGGTTTTTTCTCATCACTGATGGTGAAGGAAACACCTTCTTTGTACCAGAAATAATCCTTGATGTTGACCAGAGCAAACACCAGGGCCACCAGCGCAACCACCACCTGAATCCAGGTAACAAAGCTGATGAAGGTAAGGAAGGTGAATAGACCAGCAATAAAGAGGGCATAGACCAGAGCAGTGATGGAGATGAAAATGATACCGATCAGTGCCACCCGTTTGCGCGAACCGGTATGCAGGGTGAGCGCGATCAGCATGGTGAGCACCCAGATAGAACAGGGATTGACACCATCCACAAAGGCGATCAATAAAGTAGCTATGAATAACGGCTGATTATTGAGATTAATTTCGCCGACTAACGGAAGTTTAATGGTACGGGTTTCGATGATTTCTTCTTCTGAGATACCGGGGTTTGGTGTGACAGGCTGGCTGGTAGCTGGGACGATTATGCCCGCTCCGGCATCAGGACAACCGTCCAGGATACAACCGTTGATAAACTTCTCAAATTCAGGTTGCATGGCTTCGTTGTAACCTTCCCAGTATTTATTTCCGATGAAAATTGTTGGAACACCCCAGGCTTCAAAACCATAGGCATCTGCCATTTTCACAAATTTTTCCTGATTTTCTGCAGAATTGTAGATTTCATAGAAACGCAATTCTATTTCAGGATTTTTGTTTGCCAAATCTTCAAAGAAAGGTTTGGCCGCTGCACAATGCGGGCATCCCTCACCCCAGAACATATAGATCACAACCGGATTGCCTTCCTGAGCAGCCACCGGTTTGGGAGAAGTAAAAGTTAATAAGACGATTGCCAGAATGGTCAGTGTTATCCAGCCAAGGAGCCTTAAAGTTTTTTGATGTTTTTGCATCTGTCACCTGAGATTTAAATTGGATTACAAGGATTTCCCGATTCGTTGATTATTGTGAAATTTGTTGCTATATTTTCCCATAATAATCCAGAATCGTCAAAATTACATTAAATTAATTGAAGAGTTCGGTTTTAAACGATAATGATAATATGTTCTTGGAAATAAATCACGTGACAAACATCAAGATTTATCGATGATGAAGTATCAATAGGGTTGTTTCATGACTGTGTAAATATTTTTTCCACCCCGCTGTACATCTCCGGGTAGAGCAATACATGCAGACGATCACCTTCCTGAACGGTCATATCGCCACGCGGGATGATCAGCCTGATCACGTTCGATCAGATCAATCAACACCTCTTCCGGAATATCCAGATCCATGATTTTTTGACCACAGGCACCCGCGCTGCAATACACTTCAAAAATGTTTAAAGCACCATCCGAAGTTTATTCAATATCCTGTGGCAGGGTACAGACATATCTGGCAGGTAATGGTTTTTGGAACCGTAACCACTTCGACATCAGGGTTAATAAGCTGCCCTGGATGAGAGAAGAGGTGATGACGACGAAAAAGACAATATTGAAAATCAGGTCTGCGTGATGTGCATGTTTAAACTTATGGAATATTGTAACGAATCAGCTGCAATCCTGTGTTTCCAAAATCAGATGATTCGCTATCCAGGATTAAATATCCCACGCCTTTTGCCATGACGGTGTTGGTTTGAAAATCAAAATCGATGTTGGGAAGCGACATGGCCACCCCATTCAACATAATTTCCATATCATTTTCAAATTGACGCTGGTACTGTAAACCTTCAAAAGTTTGCCCGTTGAATTCGACCGCGTCATTTCCGGTTACCGAATAAAAATCTTTGGCTACCATACTGCCGGTGGCACCCATTAAGGCTTCTGCGCTGAAATCGGTTGCTAATGTCAATTCCCAGGTGTAACCAGGTGTCAGTAAATCTGCAGGTGGGATCATAACTCCATCGCCCTCTATGTTTTCCATGGTTAGTTTAAAAGCATCATCGCCCATATTGGAGACTTTTACGGTCGCCATATCAAAAGAGACAATACCCTCAGAAGCGCTGCATACCCAGTTGTACTCAATTTGTATGCCTGCCTGTTTTTGTTCTTCGGTAGGTTCACTGAATTCATTGATGTATACCTTCATGATAGCGGTAGCGTCTTGTGCATCTCCACTGACACTTTCGATATCCCAATGGTAATAATACACATCACCGGGATCATAATACACCCAACTGGCACCTTCCCGCATGGGGAAATATGGATGATCACAGGCAGACTGCTGACCAGAAGCTTGAGAAGAGGACTCTGTGCTATCCATTGGATCACTCACTGGTTCTGAAGTTGGTTCTTCCATCACATCAGATTCCTGCAAGGGTTCTTGCCCCGATGCATCTGCGCTTGTTTCCTCGGTTGCTTCCAATGTTGGTTCGGTTTCTTCGCCATTTCCGGGCAACATGCTGGTCAGGTTACAGGCCACCAAGGTTAAGGCTAAGAATAAAAAAATAAATACCAATCGAATACGTTTCATTTTTCCTCACAAATGATAGAAATTATCTGATAATTATAAATAAGATCAAAGATATACAAATTATGAGGAAAAATAAATCAAAATCAACCGATTTGCATAAGGTCGGGCAAATTAGATCTGTTTGAAGAGCAACGGTTTAACCGACCGCTTCCTGCAGATATTCGGCTTTTTCAGTGAGGCTGATATTATGCACCTGGTCCTGGAATTTGGTCACGCTGATTTTTCGTAATAATACCAATGAAAATGCCAGCAATCCCGCTTCAATGATGAAAACGACCAGATAGCCATTCACGGGATTATGCAGAAGGCTTGAGGCCACATCGCGTACCACCCCGCTCATCAATGTGCCGATAAAGCGTGAAAGGGCGTTGGCAACCCCCCAGGCACCGATAAACAAACCCACTTTTTCGGTGGTCATATCCAGCATCAGTGAGAGATTGGAGGTGGTACTGGCGCCTGTGCCAAATCCCAGAATCACCACACCAAAATAAAAGACACTCAGATTGATGATGGCACCACTGAGAGCGATCAGTAAAAATCCTGTCAGTGCGATATAAGCAGAGATCTGCGCGATTCGTTTTTTGGGGATCCAGCGATCCACAAAACTGGCAATCATCAATGAAATCAGAAAAGCTGTTCCCCAGATAGCGGTGATACGGGTGGTGGCGCTGACCGGCAGATCAAATGCCTCTGCGCCAAAGGGTTCGAGCAGGATATCCTGCCCCAGGATGGCCGCCAGTAAGACGGTCAGATAAAGGAAAAATCTGCGTGCCTGTGAGCTCCCTATCACTTCGCGAAAAATATGTGACCAGGGTGTGCGCTCTTCCTTAGCAACTTCCCTTGAGGGTTGCATTTGCCGCGGTTCCAGCTTGATCAGGCCTACCAATCCCAAAACCAATGCAACCATGGCAACAATTAAGAAGGATCGCTGTAGGATTTCAGGAGAGTAAGTTTCCAATAATCGACTGAGCCCGGTGGAGGTCAGGATGATGCCAATGATCATCAGGAAGAACATTACGGCTATGGTCTTGGAGCGTCCTTTTTCGCCCGAGATCTCGGAAGCCAGAGAGAGGTAGGAGACGGCGGCGAAGTTGTAGCCCATGCCCCAGGCGCCAAATACCAGCATGCTCAGAAATAATCCCAGCCAGAAATTTTCCGGCATGACGAAGACCACAAAGGGGGCGATGGCCAGTCCGGCGACATTTAACAGCAGACCCAGGAGGATGTAGGGTGAACGCCGGTAACCCAGAATGGGATGGCGGTCTGCATAGGATCCGATCGCAACCTGGATGGGGGCGAACAGATAGGGCAGGACTGCCAGTACTGCAACCAGCGTGGCGGAAAGTGCCAGCTCTTTGATCATAACCCGGTTGAGGGTACTGTTAATCGGCACCAAAGTCATGGCAACCGCGACGTGTATGAATGAGATTTGAATGCGCTTTATAAACATGCTTTCCTTTTTTAGCTGTTAAGCTTTTGAGCTTTTGAGCTGTATCCTTGTTCCGTGGTTCACTAATTGTAAAAATGCAGCTGTTGAGCTGTTGAGCTGTTGAGCTAACTACTCTTGTTCAGCCCTTATTGTATCCGAAGGCACATGTTTTTGGATGGTTTACGGCTATGCACGTTCAAAGTCTAATGTACTTTTAATCAAAAACCGGGTCAATTTTCTTCCAGTTCTTCTTCAGCTTTCATACTTCCATCGATTTCCGCTCTGTGAGCATGATAGAAGGCTTGAGCTTCCTTTACTTTATGGATTTCCAACCTGTATTCTTCTGCAATCTGTTCCGGCTTCATGCCATAAGACAAATGTTTTGCGATTGTTTGAACGCGAATACCGGTACCGCGAATGACTGGAGCAACCCATCCAGATGCTCCGCGACGATAGGTGATACCCGGAAAATCCGGGTCATCCAGCGATTGGCGCAATGCAGCCACCTTCTCGGAAACCGACCACATAATAAATTGATTTAGTGAAATACCCTGGCGTGAAGCCAATTCCTCAGCTTCCCGTTTTAAATCGGCAGGTAAATTTAATGCATATCGAGACTGACATCACTCCTGATACACATTATGTTGGATGTCAAGAATGGAAAATACAGCTATTAAGGTATTAGCTGTTAAGGTATTAAGGGGTTAATTTGCTACGAAGATAGAATTCCCGGAATTACCATCCACGAACCCACAGGGTGATATAAGATCACGAATTCACGAATAATGCTTCTCGAACAAAATGGGATTTTAATTTCTGCCTGCTCTGTGAAAGGCAATTCATGTTATGTTAACATGAAACGTCTTTCACAGAAAAGGACGGTAATTCACCATGTTGAAAAGAAGATACCCATTCGTTCATTTCATACCCATTGGGTATTCGCTTATATCATGACCTTTGGTCATTCGATTTTCATTCGTTGACGGCCTCCGCCTTCAACGCTGCCTGCAATGCCTCCCGCACCGAACGAGCTTCAATCACCTGAATCCCATGCGGCCAGGGTTCACCGCGGCGGATTCTTTTTGGTACAATCGCACATTTGAAACCCAGTTTGGCTGCTTCCTTCAGGCGCGCTTCCAGCTGGCTGACCCAGCGCAACTCTCCCGAGAGGCCAATCTCCCCCAGCAGGACGGCATCGGCGCGAATAGGGGTATCCTTCATCGAGGAAGCGATCGCAGCCGCAATCGCCAGATCGGCGGCGGGTTCATCGATTCGCAAGCCACCGACGACATTGATGAAGATATCCTGTTCCCCCAAAGGGATCCCCAGCCGGCGCGTAAGCACAGCAGCCACCAAGAGCAGGCGGTTAAAATCGACACCATTGGGCGTGCGACGGGCATTTCCAAATTGTGTCGGGCTGGTGAGACCCTGTAGCTCCACAATCAGGGGACGGGTGCCTTCCATGGTGACCACAATCGCAGAGCCGGGGGCGTTGACCATGCGTTCCGCCAGAAAGGCTTCAGAGGGGTTGGGCACTTCGATCATGCCATTTTCGCGCATCTCAAAGACGCCTACCTCTGAGGTGGCACCAAAGCGGTTCTTGACCGAACGTAATAACCGAAACGCCTGGTAACGATCACCTTCCAGATACAGGACAGTATCAACGATATGCTCCAGCACGCGTGGACCGGCGATGACGCCTTCTTTGGTGACATGCCCGATCACGAAGACAGCGATGCCACTCGATTTGGCCAGTTCACGCAGCCGGGAGGAGCACTCGCGCAGCTGGGTGACAGATCCGGCTGAGGAATTGATCTGTGGCTGGTAGACGGTTTGAATGGAATCGATAATCAATAATTCCGGTTTGACCGATTCAACATGTTGAAAGATCACATCCAGGTTGGTTTCGGTGACCAGGTAAAGTTCTTCCGGGAATTTTGTGGCTTTCTTGCCTTCGGCAGTGTTCAGACGCGAGGCGCGCATCTTGATCTGCCGCTCGGACTCTTCGCCCGAGACGTACAATACCCGCCGGCCGGTCGGCAGGCTAGCCATCTCGATGGTTACCTGCAGCATCAGCGTGGACTTGCCAATGCCGGGGTCGCCACCGATCAGTACGATCGAGCCGGGTACAATCCCACCGCCCAGCACGCGCGCAAACTCGCTGATCGAAAGCGGCAGACGTTCATCGGCATTGCCTTCAATCTCGTGCAGGCGCACCGGTTTGGACTGGATACTCAGACCGCGCTGGCCATTCTTGCTGACGGAAGGTTCCGGGGCGATCATCTCCTCGACCATGGTGTTGAATTGACCACACTGCGGGCAACGCCCCATCATGCGCGCGGAGACACGCCCGCATTCCTGACAGACATATTGGATTTGAGGTTTGGACATGGGGTAATTATAGCGCAAAGCTCAAAGCTGAAAACTGAAAGCATTCAAAAAATTCCCCCTTTCGACTTTCAACTTTCACCTTTAAACTAATCACTGCTTTACCCATACATGATCCAGGCTGCGAGGTGTCAGCAGGGGGTAGTCTCTCACCAGCTCAGTGTGTGTAGCGACCAGCTATTCTTCTATAGGAACGATATTTTTACACTTCGGATAATTCGAGCACCCCCAAAAGCGCTTGCCCTGGTTCGGACCGGACCTGGCTGCGCGCATGATCATCTCCGAACCGCATTTCGTGCAGCGTGGTGTCGTCCAGGATGATTGTGGTTTGTCATCCGGCGGCAGCGGTTGGCTGGCATCCAGTTGGATGTAGGGCTGCAGCACGGCCTGGACTTCCTGCAGGGAGTAGGTGTGCTTGACCGGCACGCGCACCAGTGGGATTCCGGCAGCAGCAAAGACCTGATCCACAAACTGATCGCGCTCCTGGCGGTCCTCACGCTGGTGGCTCTTGTCATCCAGTTCGATCCCCAGGAAGGGACGCACTGCCTTGGGATTGCACAGTAGAAAATCGACATGCTTGCGGTCGATCTTGTTGGTGTAAACGCGGTACTTACTGGCGTCACTGGATTTGACATAGAAAATATCTCCTAATGAGACCTTGCAGAAGACCTGCGAAGTTTCACCTACAACAGTCTGGACGACGTGGTAAAAGCTGATCTCGGCATTGGAGAGGAAATTATCCCTTAAATGATAGGGATATTCAATCGCTGTTTTTGGCTTTTCTTCTTTGGAGCCCAGAAAATCGCCGATCAGATCGACAACATCGTCGACAGCTTCTTTGGATAAGCCCAGTTTACTTAAGATCCCACGGATGAGTGAGAATTTTTCGGATGACATTTTGTACCCTTCTTTGGGGTGATGGTGACCCCCCTTGATGAATTAGTTTAGTATAGTGCAGAGGAAAGTAAAATTGAGACAAAAAATAGTGAAAACAAGCATGCTTATTTGCGTTATTACTAAAATTTGTACCATAGACTCAGCAGTAAATATCTTTTTAGGTGCAGAGTTTTTTCTGGCATAAATTATTATTATCGATTATTTTTGGTTTTTTGTTATTTTTCCATCGATTTCTTTGACTTTATAGTTTTTCAACAAGTAGTAAAAAGACTTCTCTAATCTTTGAGAAATAGATGGACCTAATCTTTGAAAGCCAAAAACCCTTGTTGTCATAATAAATAAATCTTCTTTTTTGATACTAAAACTATGGTTTACAATTACAAACATCGCTTTTGTTATTTCTTCAATTGATATGTATTCAAATTTTCTTGGAGTGTCTTTCTTTTTAGGAATTCTTACTGAAATGTCCTTTACCCCTTTTAACCAATAAAAATCACCAATTAATTCGATTTCATTCTTAAAATTATATTGTATGTTTGAGGTTATTTCCCCTTTCAAAGAAGCAGTTAGCCTATCTCCTTCAAAAAATATTGATACCCTTTGAATGAGATTATCTTTGTGAATTGGAAATTCTTTCTTGACAATTTCAATTAATGACTGTTTGTATTTTGAAAAATTATCTCCAATTGCATGATTAAAGATTTTTAAAGGATCAACCTCCTCATAATATTGAAAGTTAAATGGATTATCTGGATTACTGTTATTCTTGACTTTGATTTCATAATTTTTTGTCTTGTTATCACTCTTTGAAAGCTTCTCTTCATTGTTCAATGTCTTTTTTTTTTCAGGTTTAGGTTCATTATAGGTAACGATACTTTCATTAATCACTTTCAGTAATTTTTTTCCCTCATTTTTTGGATCTTTAATCCAATCGGTTGACCAAATCCTGTGAAATTTCCAGCCTATGTCCTCCAATACCATTTGACGTAATCTGTCCCGTTCACGAGCAGTCCTTGCAGAATGATAAGAAGCACCATCACATTCTATTGCCAAGACGAATCTCCCAGGTATTTTTGGATGTTTTATTGCCATATCAATCCTATACCCTGAACAACCCACTTGAGTCACTGCTTCAAATCCATTATTAATGATGAAGTTGTATACACTCTCTTCAAATGGTGATTCATGAACAACATGTTTTGAATACGTAATTTCATTTTGTAAGCTCTTAATCCCATTTTGAGCAAAATCTAAGTAAGATCTTAATAATCTTACACCCTCATTTTCTGTATTATCTAATGTGATATCAGCGCTTTGTATTGAACTCACTAACTTAACATTAAATTTTGCCCTTGTAATTACAACATTCAACCTTCTAAAACCACCATTCCGGTTCAAAGGGCCAAAATTCATCGATAAACTACCATTGTGGTCTTTTGCATATCCCACACTAATAATAATCGTATCCCTTTCATCTCCTTGCACACTCTCTAAGTTCTTTACAAAAAAGCTTTCTTCGTTCTCCTCATTAAAAAATTCTTCAAATGCATTGTTTTGCATTCTAAATTTTCTTAATGATGCTTCTATTGCATGTGCTTGTGCAAGACTGAATGTTACTACCCCTAAAGAACGTTTTGGAGTGTTTGAAAAATGTTCAAAAACAAGCTCTGCTACCTTCATAGCTTCTTTTTCATTAGTTCTATTTCCACCTCGGTCATAAACACCATTAGGAACATAAACAAATTCAACGCCATTGTTCCTTTCTTTTTCAATGACTGAAGGAAAAGTTATCAACGATTGATGATAAATTCTCACATTAGAAAAAGCAATTAAGTGCTCATGCCGACTACGATAATGCCAACGCAATGTACGCTCAGGAACTACACTGACAATTTCATCAAGAACCGATTCAAATGCATCTGAATCATCATAATAATCATCCTCATCATCATCGTAGTCAAAATTCTCATCAGACGACCCCGCCCAAAAGAAATTTGTGGGGGGTAATTGTTTACTATCACCAACTACGATTACTTGTTTTCCTCTAAATACTGCACCAATCGCATCTTCTGTTCGGACTTGAGAAGCTTCGTCGAATATGACCAAATCAAAATTGTAATGGTCTGACTCAAGGAACAAACTCACTGATAATGGTGACATCATTAAGCAAGGTTTAATATTCATCAAAAGATTTGGAATTTCTTTGAACAACTCCCTCAATGGCATTATTCGTCTTTGCTTATTTATTTCTCTCTTAAGAATTCCTAATTCTGTTGAAGCTGAAGTAAAAGTATCCCAGTTGGGAAAATTTGATAGAATTCGTTCTCTTACTCTGGATTGTGCAATTGATAATTGTTTTTCATCAAGATTGACAAATTTATTTATGGTTAGTACCTGATTTTGCCCCCTAAACGATTGAACTGTTGGAAACTCTGGCAATACTTCATCAAGCCATTTTCTAAAAAATTGTTTTTTGAAAATCTCGACAATATCTTTTGACGGTAACTTATTCTTTTCAATTTTATAAACATAGTCTCCCAGACCAATTTCACCACATTTATTTCTAGATTTTTTATAATCTACCCATTCTTCAAGATTTGATAAATTATTAACACAAGCTTGAATTCGTTCAATCAGCTCTGGAAAATGAGCATTTAACATATCATCTTTAGGTTCAAATAAATTTAAAAACCAAAATAGCTCATCATTTATGTTTTTAAAATTTTGATCAATTGATTTGGATTTTTCTCCAGCATAAGCAATTACATTTTCGTCTACACAAATTTTTTCAATAAATGAATCTGGCAAATGATACTTAGTTTTCAAAGCTAGAAAATCTTTTGCCCAATCCAAAGCTGTTTTTAATGTTTCCCAGTTTGTATTGAGGCCGTTATAAAAATTTGAAAATTTGGTTGTAAATTCCTCGCTTATTAAATTAAATTTATATAATATGTATTGATAATCATTTAATTTTTTTAAATCTTCTATTATTTCCTTGAATAATGGTTTTTCATTTTTAGGATTTGATATTTGATTATATGAGTCTTTAATTTCATTTAATAACTTGTGTAATTTTTCTAATTTTACGTTTATGATATCGATTTGTTGAATTTCAGAAATTTCTTTTTTTGACAACTCATTTTCTATTTCTTTTGATAACTCGTTTCCTTCAAGAGATTTTAAATCTTCATAAATTATTCGTATCTGATTAATGTTTTCTGGAATTTGTAATAATCTGGTTTTGGGGAGATCCATATTCTTGTTATTTAGAAAATAAGAATTTATGTTTTCAAAAATAAATATTGAATCTTCTAATTCTTTCCAATTGGTATCTAGACCTTTGTAATATGTACCAAAATACATTTTCAGTTTTTCATCATTTTCTGAGATCCAATTATTAAGCTCAAAGTAAACTTGCAAAGTTCGTAATAATGTTATTATTTCTCCATAGGAAAAATTCTTTTTAAAATCAAGAGCCAGAGCACGGATGTTATTTTTTTCATCACGGTAGTTGGAGTTAAAAATTCTAAACGGACTATTAAATTCAGTCTTAAACTTCTTCAATAAAAACTTATAATCCAAATCAAAAATTTCTTTTTCAAAAATATCCAAAACATCTTTATGGATCGCAATTACTTTTTCGTGATTTTCTCTGGCTTCGTAAAATAGATTTTTTAAAGCTTGAAATACTCCATTTTCTAACCAGACTTTAGTTGGCTTTGGATTTTCATTAAAAAACCCAAATAATTTCTCTGCATCGATCACGTCTTGAAAAGTGACAAAATCATGAAGATCAAGCACATTTTCAATAGATTTTTGGAGTTCCTTTATTTTTTGAATCTTTTGTAGAGTTTTATTAACAAAATAGATTAAATAATCCAAATTTGTAATTATGAATTCTTCATCGGGATATTTTTTCTCATCCAAATTGTTTTGTACGAATTGAATACTATTTTGAAGATTCTTTAACATTGATCCCGCTGGAATTGAAAAATATGCTTTTTCATATTTTTGATTTAGACAATCTCTAATATCGAAGAATCGCTTCGTGTATTCTTCATAAATATTTGCTAGTTCAATTAATTGAAATAAATCTTCTTTAAAAAACCAAGAAGAAGGAATATTTTTTGATGATCCACTAAAAAACAAAATGTTGATTAAGCTTGATAATGAATGAATCGATTCATTTCTTGTTAGTTCTAAAATTGAATTAGTTGTTTCAACCTCGTTGGATAATTCAATTAATTTTGGTAAGAATGAGCTTGTTACAGACTCTATTTGATGCCGCATTTCAAAATTTAATGTTTCAAGTTTACAATCTCTCCATGGGTTAGAAGAGTAGTCTTCGTGCATTTTACCTATTGAGATAGACAATTCTTTTAATTGAAAGAAATACCTATCAAATTTGTCTGTGTCTACGTTCCTGACATCTGTGAGATCAAAGATTACATCTTGAACTTCAGAAAGCCCAGCCAAAATTCCATTAACTTCATAAATGGTTTTCCCTAAAGGTTTTACTGGTGTATGTAGCTCTTTAACATAATTATTTAATTTCTCTCGTTCATCTGTAAGAATTTTAAGTTCCCTGCGTGCTTCTTCGATCACCTTTATTGGTTGTAAAGCTAAAGATTTCCGCAAAATTTCTAACACTTGTTTTTTATTAGCCCGATGGCTATGTAATGGTAAACAAAAATCATCAAGGTTCGATTGGCTCAAACGCTTATGGACAACCTCCAAAGCTGCCATTTTTTCAGATACAAATAGAACTTTTTTACCTTCTGCCAGTTTCTCAGCTATTATATTGGTAATCGTTTGACTTTTTCCGGTTCCAGGCGGACCTTGTAAAACGAAGCTAATATTTCTTTTGGCGAATAGAACTGCGTCTTGTTGGCTAGAATCTGCATCAACCACAAGAAATGTGTTAAGAGGTGACGTTTTCCCATCATGATCATAATTATTTAATTCTTCTGGAACATCTACATTATATTTTTTTTCTACAAGAGCTTTTATTAGAAAATGATTTTTAATGGTTTCTTTATTTTTGATAATATCTTTGTAAATATTTATTTTCAAAAATGAAAATAAACCAACATTGACTTGTCTATTTATACTCCAAGAATTTGGCTTAACAATTTGCTCCACCTCTTTGAGATAATCCAATATATTATTTTCTTCAGGTTCAAATTCAGGAAATTTAATTTTAAAATCTTGATCTAATTTGTAAACTAATGTCGGATTTATAACTATTTCTTCATCATGAAGGGACAAAACAAAAGGCGAGGAAATCGATTCGAGCTGGATCTTGACAGGAACAAGAATTATGGGAGCTGAAAAAAAATCGGTAGAATTTTGATTCTCTTTATAATTTATTAGTCCAAAACTAGCATATAAAATATTTACACCTTGTTCTTCAATAGCAGTTTTTGCCCGATAACGAAGGTTTCTAAGCGTGGCTTGTTGATCTTTGTAAATCTGGTTGGTTTGAATATCTCCTTTTAAATATTCGTTTTGAGGTCTAATTAATTCATCATCTTCTTCAAAATCCAAATCATATTTTTCATAATACGAAAATTCAAGATCATTTCCTCTAATTGCCAATTTTGTATATAAATCATCAATTTCAGGTTTAATGATGCGTAATGTAGACCTTTTGGTTTCTCGGAAATTTACCAATCGGTTCTTTTTTCCTAAATCTAATAATTTTTTTTGCCAAGCTTCGATTTTGTTATCAATGTCAGTCATTTTATTCCCCGATAATTAATGAGGTTTTAAAGCCAATGATTTAAAAAAAGATTATATACGAAATTTTATAAGATACAAATTAACGATTTTCAATATATTTAACATTATTTCAAA
Organism: Chloroflexi bacterium HGW-Chloroflexi-2; assembly: GCA_002840735.1. GTDB lineage: Bacteria > Chloroflexota > Anaerolineae > Anaerolineales > Anaerolineaceae > UBA6170. The sequence continues at coordinate 11,890 of PHBY01000019.1, read as the reverse complement.
AGTCGAACTTTTTTCCATCCAATTTCTTCAGCAAATTCAAATAGCATTTCATTGCCTGAAATAATCAATGCTGCATATATCAATAATCTTTGTTGTTGATTTTCATCCATTAAATGAATTCTGGTTTTACTTCCATGAAATAAATTGCACCTTACCTTATAAATATATGGGTATATCACATTAGAAATTTCAAGAAAATTAATTTCTTCTGGTTTCTCTGTTAATAAGCGATTGAATTTTCCAGGAAATTGTTCTCGTAAATTTTTTATTTTCTTTGTTTCATTGGTCGTATTAATATATTTCAATTCATATTGCGGATTATCAATACTGAATAGATCAAGGTAATTTTTTAATATTGTTTGGAATAAATTCACAATATTGTCGGATAATTTTTCATTTATAAATCCAAGATAATTTTTAATTTGGTCTTCTTCTTTTGGATACCTATTTTCATAATCAGGTTCCCAATAAAGCACTTTATTATTTTCAAAGGAATTTTTCCAGTCTATTGAATAGATTGAATTGAAGGTAAAAAACGCATAAATGAACCTTGTAGGAGCAAAATCCTGCCACAAACTTCTGGGATTATTCAATTCTTTGATACCATGTTCAAATTTGATGGTAGCGCAGTGCAAAGAATACAATTTTGTCAATTCAATTTTTAGGTCCATCCTTATCCCCCCACCGGCTTATACGTCAAACTGAACATCTTATCTGCCAGCCACGTCCGGAACGACTCATTATCAAAGAACTGCTTGAACAACTCGGTATCATCCTTCAACAACGCCGTAATCACCCTTGACAGGGCTTTATCGTGTTCGATGCGGGCGTTCTGTTTGTCGGAGTTGAGCTGGGCATTTTGGTAGGCGACATCGGCTTCGAGTTTGACAGGGATCTCATCGCTGATGATGCGTTGGATGCGGTCTTTATCTGACCACTGGATATTACCAAATTGATCATTGAATGATTTCAAGATATTCGAGAGGAGTTCCAGTTCGGGGTCAATTTTCATTCCGCCACCATCTGCTGGAACCGGATCAATTACACCATCATCATCCGGCAGGATGATTGTAATGGCAGCCTGTGCCTCCACCCGGTAGCTGTCCATGTCAATCGATTCGAGAATGCCTTTGGAGAGATCCTGTTCCACCGGCGCGGGTAGCTTTGGAATCAGAAAATTGAGGAAGATGGAGAGCTTCTCCCAATCGGCGCGAGAATAAGGCAGAATCAGTGAAAGGAAGTTATAGGTGCGCACGAAGACCTTGGCTTTGCCTTTGAAATCGACCTGACCGTCTTCATCCAGTTCACTTTTATATTCCGCCACACAGACATCCAGGATCGGATCGAGCTGGTCACGTTGAGCGCCATTCAGATAAAGTTCGACAAAATGATCGATTTGATAGTCACTGTATACCTGATGCGCATCTAGGGCGGATTTGAGAACATTCAACTTGTCCGGATCAGTCTCATCAGCCAGGATGGTGGTGCGGTAGTAATCAGCAAAGGATTCCTGGATGGTGTCTATATCATTCTGGAAATCGAGCACAAAGACATCGTGTTTTTGTGGATGCGCTCGATTGAGTCGTGAGAGGGTTTGCACAGCTTTGATGCCCACCAGCATTTTATCGACATACATGCTATGCAAAAGCGGTTCGTCATAACCGGTCTGGAATTTGTCAGCACAAATTAGAAAACGGTAAGGCTCCTCGATAATTTTCTCCGCAATCATGCTGCTGGGGAATTCATTCAAGGAAGCTTCGGTGACCTTTTTGCCGCCATATTCATGTTCACCCGAGAAGGCGACAATGGCTTCGTAGGGACTTTTGCGTTCTTTCAGGTATTTGTTGATGGCAAAATAATATTGTATGGCACGATCAATCCCATTGGTGACCACCATGGCACGCGCCTGTCCACCGACTTTGTTCAAGGCAATCACCTGCTCATGAAAGTGATCGACCATGATCTCGGCTTTGAGTTCAATGGCGTAATGATGTCCTTCCACGTACTTACGTAATTTTTTACGGGCGCGCTTGACATCAAATTCCGGATCACCTTCGATTTTTTTGATCAATTTATAGTAGCTGTTGATGGGGGTGTAATGTGCCAACACATCCAGAATAAAGCCTTCCTGTATCGCTTGTTTCATGCTGTAGCTGTGGAAGGGCAGGTGTTTCCTTTTTTCACCTTCCGGGTATGGTTCACCAAAGATTTCCAGGGTTTTGTTTTTAGGCGTGGCTGTGAAGGCGTAATAACTGGCGTTTGGCAGCAGCTTGCGCGACTCCATGATGCGGTTAATTTGATCTTCTAAAGTCTCGTCATCTTCTTCCGCCCCAGCAGTGGAGAGCGCCATGGCAACCGCAGCGGCATTCCTACCGCCCTGGCTGGAGTGCGCTTCATCGATAATGATGGCAAATTTTCTGCCGCGCTGCTCATTGCCTATCTCGTCCAGAATATAAGGGAATTTCTGAATGGTGGTGATAATGATTTTCTTACCCGATTCGATAAACTCGCGTAGCTGGCTGGAATGCTCGGTGACGGCTCCAATGGTGGCACTCACCTGCGCAAATTGTTTGATGGTATCGCGGATTTGTTTATCCAGGATGCGCCGGTCAGTGACCACAATGATCGAGTCAAAAATTTCATGATCTTGTTTTTTCAAGCCAATCAATTGATGCGCCAACCAGGCGATCGAGTTGGATTTACCACTGCCGGCCGAGTGCTGGATCAGGTAGCGTCTTCCCACCCCAATTTTCTGTGTATCCGTAAGCAGTTTTCGCACCACATCCAGCTGATGGTAGCGTGGAAAAATCTGGATCGATTTTTTGCGTCCGGTTTTTTCGTCTTTGGTGGAGATCACCTGGGCATAATTCTCGATGATATCGGTCAGGCTCTTGCGGGTCAGGATTTCTTCCCACAGATAGGCAGTCTTGAGTCCATCCGGGTTAGGCGGATTACCCGCCCCGTCATTCCAGCCTTTATTAAATGGAAGAAACCAGGAGCCTTTGCCTTGCAGGTGCGTGCACATGCGTGCTTCGTGATCATCCAGGGCGAAATGCACCATGCAGCGCCCAAATTCAAACAGCTTCTCACGCGGATCACGATCCAGTTTGTACTGCTGGATGGCATCGGCGACGGTCTGCTTGGTGAGACTGTTTTTGAGTTCAAAGGTGGCAATCGGTAAGCCATTGATGAACAGACCTAAATCCAATGCTCGCTGGGTTTCATCGCGGCTGTAGCGTAACTGCCGCGTGACGGTGAAGCGGTTTTTGTCGAAACGTTCTTGCGCCAGTTGGTTACCGGGGGATGGGGTGCCATAGAAAAGATCGATCTGGTGAGCGCCATGATCCAGTCCATGCCTTAGGACATGAATAATACCCTGTTTGCTGATTTCGCCCTGCAGGCGCGCTAGAAACTTGCGGCGGGTGGGTCCATCTTCAAACAAAGCCAGCGCATCCACCAGTTTAGGCTGGGTCTTACCCAGAAATAGGATCAATTGAGTCAGATCCACCATGTATTCGCGGTCATAATCCGCCGGATACCCGGGCTGCCAGCCACTGCCACCATAGAATTCGCCCTCATCATGATAGGGTACTTCGTTCTCCTTTTCTATCTTCTTTGGGAAACAGTCACTCCCAGTCAACGATCGGCAGATTAAAGTTTCCAGGCCTTTTTCACTTGTATCGGATGGCATAACCCCTCCTTACTCAGGGTTCTAACGCTTCTTCCAATTCATCATATTCTGCGGGTTCAACTTCTTCGACATCGATTTCTTCGTCTTCTAATTCTTCCGGTAATTGTGCAGCGGCTGCGCGCACATCCAATTTGCCGGTGACCACATCAGCGATCAGTCGGGTGCGGTATTCTTGAATTAATGATAGATCATTCTTTATTTTGGTTATTAAATTAGTAAATTGATATGTTTGATTTTCAATATTCATAATAATTTTTTGTTGTTCCTCCAATGGAGGAAAAGCAATTGGTAATTTTTTGACAATATTACTATCCAAAATAGGTATAGTTGCTGAAGAAGCTGTTGAAGCAAGCCATTTTTCTGAAAATCTTAATGAATATAAAACAAATAAGGGGCTAACTAAATTAATTTTTAATTCGAAAGATGTTATTTGTTGATTAGTTGATCCATTCCCCAATAACAAACCCATTTTTCCTATAGTTGCCCCAATAATTACAATTAATAGTGCAGGACCACTAATCATTTTTGCATTTCCATCAGAAAATGCAAATTCACTGAGAAATCTAATAGGCTGTTTAATGTAATCAACATTTGTACAACTTGATGGTCCAAACCATGGAATATTTCCATTTTTATAAAATATTGGTTCTGTAGTAGGTGGTGTTGACCCAGTTTGATTTTTCTTTGAAATAAATTTTAAAGAAAATATTTCCCAATGTTCTGGAATATCACCCACCCATTCAATACCAGATTGTTTTAATGGAACATCCGGATTCAATCCGCGTGTGACTGCCTGATGGATGATGGCTTGCTTCTCTTCTTCCAACAGTTTAATCAGCTTCTGTTTGGCGCGGATATAGCGTTTGATCCTGCGGTCGGTGTAATCGAGAAAGCGGACGATGGCGTTTTGTTCTTCGATGGGAGGGATAAAGAACGGTATATTCTTCATCCGATCAATCGATAAATCCCATTGATCGACTCGCACACCTTCTGATGCTTGATTAAAAAAAGGAATGTATGCTTTCGATCGAATAGCAACATGAAAAAAGTTTTCGTCAATGTTCTTAACATTGAATATAAAGTATGCTGGACTAACCACTCCCTCAAATTTTGAGACCCCATAAGAACCTTGCCATGCTTTCATTTTATTCATGGCAAATTGCCCTTCGTGAACAACTTTATGATTACTCAAGTCTTCAGGAATTACATTATGGTTTTCATCATCTTTAGAAAGAGATCTTTTAATTACTCCTTTTTCTCTGACAACGGATAGTAAAGGTAGATCGGGACGATTTTTTTCATTCACCCTATCTAAAATATTCCTAAGTTTTTTTATTTCCCAATGATCCGGAATTCTATTAATCCAAGGAACATCAACTTTTTTATAATGAGAATAAGGCGGATATGACAGTTTCACGTAACAGTATTTTCCTTTTTAGAATAAACTCAATGGGTTATTGTTTGTCTGAATTCTTTGACCTGTTCTGTCTCCTAAGATATCTTCAGGATTCCAAATTTTTTCAGCGATGAGGCGATAAAGTTGACTTCGTTCTTCTAAATCTGAAGATTTAAAATGATTGTATGGTTTGAATGGTAATCCAGTCCTTTGAATGAATTGGTTAAATCCCGGATTTCTTTCATAACTTAACGGGTGAAGTGAACGTGCTAGAAGATTTTGTGTATTGTAATGATCCACTTTTTCTTCGAAAGTTAATGCACCATAACTAGCATTGAATTTTTTCGGTAACAATAATAGACCACCAATTCGATTACGCTGTTCCGAAAAATCTGAAGGGTGTGAAAATTCATCCTTAAATCGATCATAATTGTCTGCCCAAATATGTTCGATCTCAAATCGGTTTTTTCCTTCAGCAAGAAATTCCATATATTTCGATGGGTTTCCAGTTTGAACTTCTAAATAATCCGTAATTCGCGCCAAAATTCTATGGATAGCGTATCTATTTTGTTGGTGCATCCGTAATCGATCATTGAGTTTATAAGTTTCTCTTTCTTGAGTTAGAAATTCATGTAATTTTGTTGATAAATCGCCAAGACTTAGTCCTCTAATTTCACGCATTACCAAGAAAATCGCGTATTGCATGGTTGAATACGCAACTAATTTAAAATTCCACAACCGCCAATTTAATAAAATATCTAGGTAATGAGCAACCAGGTCCATTTTTTTTGTTATGACCTCATCACTATCTCCCAATTTCAAAGGTGCTAACAATAACATGGGTTGTAATGTGAACCCAAGTTGTGCGTTGTAATGAATATGCTCCTGTCCAATTATTAATGATTTGCTAGCTTTAATAATTTGTAAATATTGTTTACTATAAAAGTCAAAATCCTTTTTTAGGAAGTTTAAAAAATCGTCATCTTGTTTTAATCCAATTATTGAAGATGCGTCTCGTAACCATCGGTGAAATTCTGTTCCTATCCGATCAAAATCTTCCGGGGAGGCGTTTTTTCGTCTTTCTCTTATTTTTGTTGCATATTGACTTCTCAACCAAGCTTTAAAGAAATCAGATGCCGTATCTTTGCTAATTTCATTAAATGTCTTGATCCTGTCTTTCCAGAATTCATTCATGGTATTTCGTTTTGATTGTTCAATATTTGCTAACAGATAACCTTTCAACATTTCTGTTGGTGTAAGAGATAAACCTCGGTCATTCATTGTTTCGAAAATGGTGTATGCATCATCATCTGAATATGCACTTATTTCCACTAAATGAACATTCTCAATTAACCAATCTATAAAATATGGCAATTCATCATCCTGGAGTTCTTCAGGATAACTAGATTGAATATCATTGTAGCGATTAATGAGATTTTTAATTGATTCATTTTGACCATTTTCATCTAGAACTTCTCCATTAAATAAACTCATCATACATTCTTCACGTTCATCTACAACTAAGTTAAAGGATTTCTGACCATATTTTTCGGAATAAATTAACTCGTCAATATTTACTTTGTCATTAATATTTTTCTGAAGGTTTCGCAGAAAAACCAATAATAAGGTCAGACTGGTTAATCTTTGTTGACCATCAACAATATAATTGCCATTTTCTTTTTTACTGATAATGATAGATCCAAGAAAGTAATGAGGGTAATCAGCCACCTTCGATCTAGGATGAGCAGGGTCAAATTCTTCCAAAAACTTCCCGACTAAATCATCGATCAATTCATTAATTTGTTTTTCTTGCCACTTATATTCACGCTGATAATAATCAATATAATATTTAACACCTTTTAATAACTCACTTATAGTTTTTGCTTTTGCAGTGATTTCTTTCATTCTTCTTATTCTCCTAAAATTTCATCCAACAAACCCTCTGTCTCTTTCTGCAAAGCCAGAATTTCCGCACGGATTTCTTCCAGAGTGCGCATGGGTTGCGGTTTGTAAAAATAACGGGTGAAGCTGATCTCATAACCAATCTTGACACTCTCCGGTGTGTACCAGGCATCCGGGGCATAAGGCAGCACTTCTCGTTTCAAGAAAGCATCGATGCCACCTTCTTCCAACAAAGGAATCTGTTCCGTGTCACGCAGGTCCGGGTCGGGTTCATATTCCACCACACAAGGCTTACCATCCACCATGGTTTCAAATAAACCTTTGAGCGGGTTGGGCTGAGTACCGCGTTTGTGAATTTTCTTGATCACCGCTGGCGCATCCTCAGCACGTTCATGATTTTCTTTGAGGGTCTTGATTTCTTTAGATGAATATACCCTATTTGGGTCGATCCCCTGCAAGCGTAAAGGCCGTTCAACCGTCACCTTCCAGTAACCAAAGGCTTGATTGGGGAAGATTTTCGATTGTTCGCTTTCTTCAAAGCGCAAGAAGGTATCACAAATCTGCTGAATGTTCTCCTCGGAGAGTTCGCAATTCTTCTTGCCCAGGTTTTTGCGCAAAGGTGTGTACCACTGGGTGGCGTCGATCAATTGCACCTTGCCACGCCGGTGCGCTGGTTTACGATTGCTCAGCACCCAGATGTAGGTGGCAATGCCAGTGTTATAGAACATATTCAAAGGTAATGCCACAATTGCTTCCAGCCTGTCATTCTCGATGATCCAACGCCGAATATTGCTTTCACCCTGCCCGGCATCCCCGGTGAAGAGCGAGGAACCATTATGCACCTCAGCGATCCGGCTACCGAGCGCAGTCTTGTGTTTCATCTTGCTGACCAAATTGACCAGGAAGAGCAATTGTCCATCGGAGGAACGCGTCAGCAACGAGTACTCCGGGTCACCGGCATGCTGGATGATGAAACGCGGGTCTTTAATGCCATCCTTGCCACCCATGCGCTCGAGGTCGCTCTTCCAGCTTTTGCCATAAGGTGGATTGGAGAGCATGAAGTCGAACTCCTGAGCCGGGAAGGCATCATTGGAGAGCGTCGAGAATTCCGGGCCACCAACGATATTATCGGCCGCTTCACCCTCGCCCTGCAGCAGTAAATCCGCTTTGGCGATGGCATACGTCTCAGCATTGATCTCCTGCCCATACAGATGAGTGGAGACCTGTTTGCCAGTTTGAGCTGCCAGTTGTTTTAGGGTATCTTCCGCCACCGTCAGCATACCACCCGTTCCGCAAGCACCATCATAGAGCAGATACGTGCCCGATTCAATCGTATCGGCGATTGGAAGAAAGATCAGTTTCGCCATCAACTTAACCGCATCACGTGGCGTCCAGTGCTCGCCGGCTTCCTCGTTGTTTTCCTCGTTAAATCGCCGCACCAATTCTTCAAAGATCGTCCCCATGGCATGATTATCCAAGCCGGGTTGCTTGATGGTGTCATTTCCATTCATGACCGGATTGGGGGAAAGGTTGATTTCAGGGGAAAGGAATTTCTCAATCAATGTACCCAGGGCATCTGCTTTCGAGAGTCTTGGAATCTGATTGCGGAACTCGAATTTCTCTAATATATCCTGCACATTCGGTGAAAACCCATTGAGGTAAGCTTCAAAATCCGCCTTCAATTGCTGCTGGCTGGCACGCGCGCGTAAATCACGCATCGTAAAAGGAGAGGTGTTATAGAAAGCCTGCCCGGCTGTCTGGCGTAAAGCCTGATCCTGATTAACAATCCCCTCGCGATCCAACAGGGCTTTTAATTCCAGCACTGCCTGCTTGGTGGGTTCTAGCAAGGTATCCAGTCGGCGAACAACGATCATCGGGAGGATCACATCACGGTACTTACCGCGCACATACAGATCACGCAACACATCATCGGCAATTCCCCAGATGAAATTGGTGATCCAGCTTAATTGAGATTGATCCATGAAGGCTCCAGTAAGAGAGAATCAGCAAAGCTGTTTAATGAAGGAAAGAGGTAAAGAATTTCCCACTGATAAAGGGTGAAAGACGAAAATTCCTATTAAGAATTATACAACGGATGGGAAGGGGAGAGCCTTACAGGTAGTTTAGAAATTATGAAGCCGTCAACGAATATGAAACGAATACCCAATGGGCTTGATATAAACGAATAATGGGTTCATAGTCCTTCATGTAATCAAAAAAAATCATGGTTCAGGGTTTACTTATTCTCTATCGTGGATCATCCTGATTACCTAACATGGGCAATTTCCATCGCTGAGGCGCACAAAGCTCAATTGAATCATTTAATTCTCCTGCGAATATTTTTGGGAAGCATTAGAGAAAAAAGAATCCTTGCCTTCAAAATTAATAATCTTATTATTTTTGTTAAGTTTCAGATGAAAAAATTCTATATAATAAAAACACATGACAAATGCATAAGGGGTCATCAATGAAACAAATAGATCCAACAGAATTTTATAATTATGCAGAATGTCATCCAGGTGTTTGAAATATGCTCAATAAATCAAAACAGAGAACAAGGAAAAACTCATCATGATCAATCCCAATACTATCATTCCAGAAGACGAAGTTCACGAAGCGAAAGTTTCTTCCGAGCTTAACGCAGCCAAACAACTCGCAAAATCGATGAATATTGATGAAGTGAAGAGTGGGGAATGGTTTGTCAATCTTTTACGAAAAGTCATTCAAGCCTACGACCGTAATGCCAGAGCAGAGTATTTTCTAAAAAAGTATCCTGGCTTATCTCCCGATGAAATTGCCGATATTTTAACATCTGTAACGGTGCGATATGCTACGATTGCTGGAGGTATCGCAGGAGCAGCTGCCACGGCAAATCAAATTGCCACCTTAAGTTCTGCGGGGGTGACTGCTGCTCTCTTCATTGGTTCTATTGGAGCCGAGATGCTTTATCTGTCTCAAATTCAAATGCGTCTGGTTCTTGATCTTTCTGTTGTTTACGATCTCCAGCTTGATCCGGAAGACCCTGAAGATGTGTTGATGATTTTTGGTTATGCTTTAGGCGTGACACCGACAGAAATGGTGGGTAAGGGGCTTCAAGTGGCTACAGGTACTGCTACCAGAGGGGTTGTCAAAACATACATTAGCAAAGGTACTCTAAAATCCATTCAGGATTTTGGTCGTCGGCTGGGTTTTAAGATTTTACAGCGCACCATTCTTAAATATGCTGTACCTGTAGCGTCTGCAGCAGTAGGGAGCAGCTACAATTATGCCACGACCAAATCAGTTGGTAAGATTGCGAAAGCGCGTCTAAAAAATAGAGGGGGAGTAACCGAGGAGTTGCGTCTTTTGATATCCCGTCAAAACACCTACGATTTAGCATTTCCAGCCGCGGTCATGTATATGGCTCAGGTTGATGGTCAATTTTCTCAAAAAGAAAAGGATTTTTATAAAGCGGTGTTGTCGCGGATGTCCTTTGATGAACATAAGCAAGCTGAATTTCAAAAGCTGATAGCCTCTGAGTCCAATATTCTTGACGCCTTTGCTAACGTTGAAGATATTGAAGTGCGGCACAGCTTAATGGAAACACTGATCCTGATTTCGATTTATGATGGTGAACTGGCCGAGAAGGAGCTTAATTTTATAGAAGTTGTAGCCGGGCGTTTGAATATATCGGTAGATATTGCTGAGGTTGAACGACGGGCTCAAGATTATCAAATCGTCATTCAGAAGAACATATTTGAAAAAACAGCAGGTGTTGCCGGTGGAGCAGCCGTTAAAGCCATCGGAGTAGCCGGCCAAGCGGCTAGTAGTGTCAAAGATTCAGCTACCGGGGCAAGTGAGAAAGTTAAAGGCGTGGTTGGTAAGGTCTTTACGCGCAAGAAAGATGATGGAAACAAACCCGCTCTTTCGGAAAAGACAACCATAACTTGCTCAAAGTGTGGCAAAGATGTTCCATCTGAGTATCAATTTTGTCCTGGCTGCGGGCAATCAATGGCTACCGAAAAAAGCTGTATATCCTGCAGTAAACTGATCCCCATTGATTTTGCCTTTTGCCCACATTGTGGAGCAACGCAGGCACAACCAGATTAATCCTGTGGTTCAAACCACAGGTTACAAACCTTAAACCAATTATTATGGTTTATGCAACACTCTCCAACCGATTTCAATCGGTTTGAATTCCCAGACACAGAATTGATTCTGTGGTGATCACGGCTCAGGGGGGGTGAAACAGACCGGGGACGGGGGACGGGAGACGGGGGATCTACCGCTCGCGCAACTCTCCCAACCGATTTCAATCGGTTTGAATTCCCAGACACAGAATTGATTCTGTGGTGATCACGGCGCGGGGGGAGTGAAAAGACGGGGGACGGGAGACCGGGGACGGGGGACGGTGGACAGGAGGTTTGTTGATCGTTGACAGCTGACAGGGAAATGCTGGGGGAGAGGTGAACCGTCCACGAATGGCAAACGAATGATCAAAGGTCATAATATAAACAAATGACCGTTAAAGAACCCACAGGGTGTTATAAGAAACGACGGAAAATACATCAAAAAAATTTCCATGATGGCGGATTTGGACCGGCCAACAATCCCGTTTGGGCACGAGTCCATCCTTCCGTAGGACTCCGAAAGTTCTCCGAGGAGGAAATCCTGTCATCAAACACGGCAAATCAACAATCCTCACATGTAAAATCACCTGGCAAACCAGAAACTTAAAATCATGTAAATCCCAGTTCAGACTTTTTTCCACCACCATTCTTCGATGTACTGTCAACGAATAATAATCGAATAAACGAAAAGCCTCCCCGGTCCCCCGTCCCCGGTCGTTTACAAGGTGCAACGCACTTCTGCCGGACTTTTCACCGGATCAATTTTGCAAAATGGTGTAGATTTCTCATCCT
>PHBY01000005.1 GCA_002840735.1 Chloroflexi bacterium HGW-Chloroflexi-2 | reverse complement strand
TGAAAGAAAAGTTTCTTGGTGATAGGAGCGACAGTGGTACACCCGGACACATCTCGAACCCGGAAGTTAAGGCTGTTAGCGCCGATGGTACTTGGGGGGTGACCCCCCGGGAGAGTAGGTCATTGCCAAGAAACTTTTTTTGATTTAAATGCCAAATTTGACAGTTAAGCCTTTACCTTGGTATAATTTGGCTGCAATAGTTGATGTTTAACATTTAATAATCTTTATGGTCAAAACGGCTCGGCAAGGAACGTTTCGCCGGGCTTTTTGTTGGAAATAACTCGTATGTCGGAAGGAGGTGAGTAGTTTGGCTTTTGTAACATTACGCCCCAATGAATCGCAGGATAGTATATTGAAGCGATTTCGCAAAAAGGTCGTAAAAAGTGGTGTATTAAGCACGATCCGCCGCAAACGATGGTTTGTTTCCAAGAGTGAGTTGCGTAGAGTTGAGAAGAAGAAGGCTGCACGCCGTGTGAAGAGACGTCAGGTCACTCACGAGTAGTTTTTCTTCAGGGGTAAGTGGTTTGTTTTGAGTTACGGAGGTGACGATGGCGAAAGAAGAAGATAAGATTCAAGTTGATGGTACGATTATTGAAGCCTTACCAGGCACTCAATTTCGTGTAAAGTTAGACAATGAGCATGAAGTTTTGGCATATTTGTCTGGCAGAATGCGGAAATATTATATTCGCATTTTGTTGGGAGACCGAGTACGCGTAGAAATGAGCCCTTATGACTTGAGTCGTGGAAGAATCGTCTATCGTGCAAAGAAACGTGGCCAGTTAACCCCCGAATAAAAAAACCGAACAAAGAAAAAATCCCCTCGCGAGGGGATTTTTTAGTTATCTCGTAATTTTAATTTTGTTTATAAAACTTTGTTGTCAAAGGATTGTAAGGCTTTCATATAATTGGCTCTTTCAAACGCAGCTGGTTCTGCAACCGATTTGTGACTCATACTGCCACGCATCTGACTGACGGATTTGTATTCATACTCTTTCATCCATTCTTCCATTCCATGCAGAATTTCTGTCGTTCTTCCAATTCCATTTGCCAAAAATTCTGAAGTGATTTCAACCACATTTGCGCCAGCCATCATGGCTTTGAGCACATCTATTTCATTGTGAACACCACTGGTTAATGCCAGATCTGCTTTAATTTTTCCATAGAGAATGGCTACCCAGCGCAAAGGAAGACGTAAATCATTGGAATCGCTTAGAACCAGATTGGGTATGACTTCAAGAGTCTCTGTGTCAATATCAGGCTGATAGAAGCGATTGAATAATACCAGACCATCAACACCTGCATTACTCAGTCTTTTGGCAAAAGCTGGTAGAGCCGTGTAATACGGACTTAATTTAACTGCCAGAGGAATGCTGAGTTGCCGTTTTACATTAGCGACCAACTCTACCTGAGCATCTTCCAGTTCTTTGCTGAGCATTTTTACATCGGTTGGAATGTAATAAATATTCAATTCCAGGGCATCTGCGCCAGCCTGTTCGATCTTTTTGGCATACTCAATCCATCCACCGGTTGAAACTCCATTTAAGGAACCAATAACGGGAATGTCGACTGCTTCTTTAATCTTGCTTACCAGATTGAGATAAGAATCCGGGCCGATATTGTAGCTTTCCATTTCAGGAAAATACGTCATTGCTTCGGCGTAACTCTCACTTCCGCGATTGAGGAAATAATCCAAAGCGTTGCTTTCGTGGGTGATCTGTTCCTCAAATAATGAATACATGACAACAGCTCCAATACCAGCATCTTCCAACTGTTTCACATTTTCAACTTTTTTGGAAAGCGGGGAAGCAGAAGCCACCATTGGATTCTTAAGTTTCAAGCCTAAATAAGTGGTGCTGAGATCGGTCATTTCTAATTTCTCCCTTATAGATAATTTGAGGTGGTTATTTTTATATATTATAACAACCACCCAAACTATTGATTAGTGATTATGCACTATCACCATTGGTAGCTTTATATTCAATTTTTGCCATTTGTTTATAAAGTTCCCAGCGTTTACTTACATCATTTTTTGCCTCGACCATTAATTTTTCTGCACGTGCTTCGTCACTTTGCAGGAGCATACGATAGCGAGTTTCGTTGTAAGCATATTCCTGAACAGAGATGGAAGGATCTTTGCTATCAATGATCAATGGATTCTTACCGTTGGCAATGAAATCGGGGTTGTAGCGGTAAATTGGCCAGACTCCGGATTGGACAGCCAATTTTTGTTGTTCCAAACCCTTTTGCATGTCGATACCATGAGCAATACAGTGACTGTAAGCAATGATAATGGAAGGACCCTCAAAAGCTTCTGCTTCTTTGAATGCTTTAAGTGTTTGTGCATCATTAGCACCCATGGCAACTTTGGCTACGTAGACATATCCATATGCCATGGCAATCATGCCCAGATCTTTTTTGGGTAAAGGTTTACCATTAGCAGCGAATTTTGCCACCGCTGCTCGTGGAGTGGCTTTTGATGCCTGACCACCGGTGTTGGAGTAAACTTCAGTGTCGAGTACCAAAACGTTGATATTGCGTCCTGAAGCTAAAACGTGGTCCAACCCGCCGTAGCCGATATCGTAAGCCCATCCATCTCCACCAATGATCCAGACTGTCTTCTTGACCAGGAAATCCGCCACGGAGAGCAAATGTTTTGCCTTAGGATCCTGCATGACAGACAGTTTTTGTTTGAGAATAGCCACACGATCTCGCTGGGCATCAATGCCAGCATCTGTCGTCTGGTCGGCATATAGGATCTCAGTAACCAGTTCTGCTCCAATTTGATCGGACAGACTCTGTAGCAGTTCTTTGGCAAATTCAGTCTGGCGATCGACAGTTAAACGCATACCAAGACCAAATTCGGCATTATCTTCAAATAAGGAATTTGACCATGCAGGTCCGCGACCTTTACTATTGACCGCCCACGGTGTTGTTGGCAAGTTGCCACCGTAAATGGAAGAGCAACCGGTTGCATTGGCAACAATGGTTCGATCACCAAATAATTGAGAGAGCAGTTTTATATATGGAGTCTCACCACAACCGGCGCAGGCCCCGGAGAACTCGAATAATGGTCTGAGTAATTGTGAATTTTTGACTGTAGTGGTTTCAATTTCTGCCCTTTCAATATCAGGGATGGACAGGAAGTAATTCCAATTCTCTCGTTCTGTTTCGCGAATGGGAGGTTGTGATGCCATATTAATGGCTTTCAAACCAGCCTGGGTTTTGTTCTTTGCCGGGCAAGCTTCGACACACAACGCACAGCCAGTACAATCTTCTGGAGCAACCTGAATGGTATATTTATCACCGGGGACGCCTTTAAATTTTGCATCGATAGATTTGAAAGTTTCAGGCGCATCATCTAATAATTGGCCATCGTAGACTTTCATTCGAATCACGGCATGCGGGCAGACAAATACACATTTTCCACATTGGATACACACATCCGGATCCCAGACTGGGATATCCATTGAAATGTTTCGCTTTTCCCATTGGCTGGTTGCAGTTGGGAAAGTCCCATCGTGGGGTAGCGCGCTGACGGGAACACCATCTCCTTCATAAACAACCATGGGTCCAAGAACATTGCGGACAAAATCGGGAGCTTCACTTGCCATGGCCGGTCGCAACTTCAATGCACTGGAAGCATTCTCAGCGTAATTAACCACATGTAAATTGGCTAATGTATGATCCACAGCTTCAAAGTTGCGTTTGACGACTGCGTCCCCACGTTTACCATATGTCTTTTTGATCGATTTCTTTATTTCGGCAATGGCTTCTTCGCGGGGCAGGACACCGCTGATCGCAAAGAAGCAGGTCTGCATGATGGTGTTGATGCGGTTTCCCATGCCGGTTTTTTCGGCAACTTCGTTTGCGTCAATTGTGTAGAATTTTAATTTCTTCTTGATGATTTGTTTTTGAACTTCAACCGGCAACTGGTTCCATACTTCATCATGTTTATAGGTGGCATTGAGCAGAAAAACAGCACCAACTTCAGCATATTTCAGCACGTCTATTTTTTCAAGGAAATTGAACTGATGGCAGGCAACGAAATTTGCTTCACCCACACCAATTAAGTAAGGGGCTCTTATTTCATCAGGACCGAAGCGCAGGTGAGAAATGGTGATGGAACCTGATTTTTTGGAGTCATAGTAGAAAAAGCCCTGGGCACCGTAATCTGTTTCTTCACCTATAATCTTGATGGAGTTTTTATTCGCTCCAACTGTACCATCTGCTCCTAAACCGAAGAAGACACAGCGGGTCGAATTTGGATTGAAAATAGAAAATGTGTGATCATATTCAAGGCTTGTATGAGTCAGGTCATCATTGATACCAATTGTGAAGTGATTCTTGGGATTATCTTTCTTTAATTCATCAAAAATGGCTTTTGCCATCGCTGGGGTAAATTCCTTTGATGAAAGTCCATAACGTCCACCTATAACTTTAGGAAGATCACTGAAGGGGGCTAATCCCAGCGCTTTACCTTCGTATAGACCAGAAATGACATCACCTAAAAGTGGTTCTCCTACAGCTCCAGGTTCCTTGGTGCGATCCAGCACTGCGATTGATTTGACAGTTGCAGGGAGTGCCTTCATCAAATGTTCGACTGAAAATGGGCGATACAGATGAACAGTAATCACACCGATCTTTTCACCGTTTGCGATCAGTTTTTTAGCTGTTTCTTCCACGGTCTCAGCCCCAGAACCCATGACAATCACCACTCGATCAGCATCCGGCGCACCAAAATAATCAAATAAATGGTAGTGTCTGCCTGTTAATTTGGCAAAAGCGTCCATTGCCTCCTGAACTGTGGCTGGGCAGTCGTTGTAATACTGGTTGACTGTTTCTCGGGCCTGGAAGAAGACATCCGGGTTTTGTGCTGTTCCGCGTATAACGGGTCGTTCCGGGTTTAATGAGCGATTGCGATGTGCAACGATGGTGTCATAGTCGATCATGGCGCGCATATCGTCTTCTGTTAACTCTCTAATTTTGTTGACTTCATGAGATGTCCGGAATCCATCAAAGAAGTGCACAAAAGGAATGCGGCTCTTAAGAGAAGCTGCCGTTGAAATTAATGCAAAATCATGGGCTTCCTGAACTGAACGGGAGCCTAATAATGCAAAACCAGTCGATCTAACTGCCATAATGTCGGAATGGTCTCCATAAATTGATAAGGCGTGAGCAGCGATGGTACGGGCTGAAACATGAAATACGGTAGGTGTTAATTCACCGGCAATCTTAAACATGTTCGGGATCATCAATAACAATCCTTGTGAAGCTGTGAAGGTGGTGGTTAATGAACCTGTTTGAAGAGCACCATGAACAGCACCAGCAGCGCCACCTTCAGATTGCATTTCTGCAACCAGGGGGACTGTTCCCCAGATGTTTTTCAATTGTTGTGCTGACCAGGCATCTGAAAACTCACCCATACCAGATGAAGGCGTGATTGGATAAATGGCAATCACTTCGTTAAGTCTGTATGCAACCCTGGCGACCGCTTCATTTGCATCGATTGTGATTATATTAGACATGATAAATCTCCATTAATTTTTCTTCGGTTTTATCCGAGATTGTTCAAAAGAATGTGTAAATCTTATAGTTCTTTATTTAATCCAATTCCTAAGTGTAAAAGAGTCGTTCTAAAAATAATAGTAATAATGATCATAATACTCTGAGTTTCCTGTCATAAAGTTCAGACAACCTTGCCGGAATTTTGGTTCTGGTTTGGTTTCCCCCGATAGGACAGGTTTATGCAGGTATTATAATGGAAAATTAGCTTATAATACGAATAATTTGAGAAAAAAAGCACAAATAAATTATGAAGGAAAACCAAGGATTGGAAGTGCCAGCGCTAAGGTTGCCAGTGTTTTTGCATCCTGAATTTTGCCTGACCGCATCATTTCCAATACCTGATCATATGGTATTCGGGAGATATGGAGGAATTCATCTGCATCCGGGTTGAGTGCAGATGGGAAAAGTCCCGTTGCCAGATAGGTGTACATGTGCTCATTGGAATATCCTGGCACCAGGTAAAAGTCTCCTAATAATTGTAAATTCTCTGCTGCCATCCCAATTTCTTCCTGTATTTCCCGCATTGCACAGACGTGAGGTGTTTCATTATCCTCAACCACCCCTGCCGGCAATTCCAATAATTGACTTTCAGAACCCAGACGGTATTGAGTCACAAAATACACGTCGCTATTCTTATCAATGGGTAGAATGGTAACAGAATCATTATGATCCACCAGATCATAATATCTTTGTTTCTGGTTTGGCAATTCTAAAAATACTTTTTGTACTTTGAATGCACGGCCTTGATAAACTGATTCACGCTTGAGTATTTTAAAATCCACAAGATGACTCCTCATTTAAAGGATAAAGCGGGGGTAAAACCCCCGCCGGGTATTTATGAAAAAAACATTTTGATTATGGGATATTGATTACCTGACCGGCTGTGAGTGTATAAGGCTCTACCAGATTGTTGGCGAAAATGATGTCATTGGGATCTACATCTCCGAACTGACAGGCAATTTTGTAGATTGTGTCACCGGCAAGTACGTTGTAAGTGGTAGGATGAGAAATTAATGCCCGTTCAAACTCACTTGGCCAGGTGCTATTGGTTGGAATGGTCAACACTGTTCCGGGTGCAACCAATCCACTTATGTTATTAATACTTACCAAATCATTCGGATTAATATTAAATCTACGGGCAAGGCAATATGGGAATTCACCATCCTGAACTGTATATGTGGTTGGAAGGCCAGGCGTGGCTGTAGGAACGACAATTGCTGCTGTCGTAGGTAATGATTTCGGAGTCTCTTCTAAAACAGCCTCAGGGGTTGCTGTGGCGACTTCCTGCGCAGGCTGTTCATCATCCCCGCTTACCTGAGCTGCTGCTGTATGGGTTACAGCGATGATTTCAGTGATACGATTGGGATTGTTTTCTGGTCCAACTGGAAATGGAATATCGGGTGTATCTACAGCTACATCTCCACCACCACCTTTAGTTGCTGAGCGTGTACATCCTCCCAGTACCAGGCTTAACATCAAAATGATTAAGATCATTGGATAAACGATTTTTTTCATGAGAGAGATCTCCTTCTGCTAAAACCATCAAATGGCAGTACTTTTATTTTTTAAGCTTATCAAAATAGTAGCATAACCGCAATTGGACGTCAAGTTAGAACGGATTCAGGTTCATGAAAGATAAAGATACTGATTTAACGCTTTTTACGACAAATCGAAGGAGAAAAATCATGATCTGTCATGACGTTTATAGCTGCATTTAAAAATCTGACCGCGTTATAGTTAATAGCGGAGACGAAAGAAATTAGATAAACCTCATCTCATCACTGTCTCCTCCTTTGGCAAAACCTCTGCTATCCTCCTTACCGCCCTTAGCAGAGGTTTTATTTTAACTCACTCTGAAACTGGAAATACAACTGTAAATGTGGATCCTTGCCCTACGGTTGAATCGACCCAAATACGTCCCTGATGACTTTCAACGATGGATTTAACAATGGCCAATCCCAGACCACTTCCGGGTATCTCTGTTCCAATCACATTTCCGGAGCGATAGAATTTATCAAAGATGTAGGGTAAATCCACAGCAGGAATTCCAAAACCTTGATCTTCAATCTGGAGGATCAATTGACTCTCTTTCTCTTGCAGATTAACGGATATGGTTGTGTCTGGTTTAGAGTATTTGATGGCATTGGTCAGCAGATTATTTAATAATTGCCGCATTTGGATGGGGCTGGCATAAATCAAACCGATTGAATCCGGTACATTGATTTTTAAACGGATATTCGACTGTAAAATTTTTGGATTCAATTCGTCAATGGCTTGATGGGTAAATATACTCAGGTCTAGGTGCTCTTTGCGGGTGTCAAATCCAGCTTCAATTCTTCCGAGATTAAGTAAATCATCTACCAGGTTGGTGATATTGTGAACAGAAAATTGTATGCGGTCCAGAAAACTTTTTTGAAGGTCCTGGACGGGACCAGCTCTTTCAACCAGGTCAACGTATCCCAAAATCGCTGTGAGAGGAGATCGCAGATCATGGGATACCGTACTGACGAAATCACTCTTGATGCGATCCATCTTTTTCAGAGAAGTGATATCATGCAACGTAATGGCATATCCGATGTTGGTTATTTTTGACAAATGGGCACTGAAGACACGTTCATCATCCGAGTTGATTTCGGCCGATTTTCCCAGATAAGTTTCAAATTTCTTGATAATTTCCAGTAATTCTGAGTCAATGGGATACATCTGTATGGGTGAACCGATCAAATGTTCACCGCTGACTCGCAACACTGTTTTTGCAATTTCGTTGATGACCAGAATACGAAAATTATTGTCCAGAACAAGAACACCATCTTCAATCTGATTAATGATGGTCTCTAATTTTGTTCGCTCAACAACCATCTCAGAAAAAATACGTGAATTTTCAATCGCAATGACAGCGTATTCCGCCATGGTTGTCAGAAGTCCGATATCTCTTTGTGAAAACACCATTCTTTTGTTGCGGTTATCGACGCCTAATACACCAATAATCTGTTCTTTCAGTTTCAGTGGAATATATACCAGACTGTGTACCAAATAGGAGGTTTTTATTTTTTGCGGCGTATTATCGTCGAAAATGACTACCTTGCCATGTTGAACCACGGAGCCAATCAACGAATCATTCACGGGTAATCGAAAGGTTGAGACAAAGTCTTCATTGAAATTCCGTGAAGCACGCATATATAATTCGCCGGTGTTTTCGTCGATCAGTAATAAACTGCCTTCTTCTGCCCCCGTTAGTTCCACTGCCGCTTCAACGATCATCCGTAAGACAACATCGACATCCAGGCTGCTGGTGACCATTCTGGCTAAATCAGTAAGCGTTTCCAGGTCATTTACTCTGGCCTGGAGCTGTTGGGTTGCCCGACGTGATTCTAATAAAACATAATTACGCAATGTTTGACTATGGGATAAATTTGCCTGAATGGAATTTTGTATGTCTTCCCTTGTTAATGGTGTGGAAAGATAATCGTTAATTCCCAATCGTAAAGCTTGTTTCAGGGTCTGATGTTTTTCATTTATGGTGTAAAGAATAATTGGAAGTAATGGGTATTTTTGTCGAATGCTTTTTATCCAATTGAAATTATTCTGGGTAGCAATGTTTTCATTAATAATTACCATTGATGGAATATTGAGCGTAAAGTATTGTTGAGCATTTTCAATGCTTTCACTGACCAGTACTGTAAAACCCATTGATTGAATTATCTGGTCAAGCAGTCGATTGGATTGGATTTCTGCATTAATGATCAATATTTTTTGAAGTGATGTGTTTTCAGTTGTCATAAGATCTTTATTCAGTGATGGGTAAAGCAAGATGGAATGTTGCACCGTACTCCGGATGATCTTCCACCCAGATTCTGCCGCCATAATGGGAAATAATTTTTTGAATCAGGTTGAGGCTGATGCCAATGCCACCAAACCGAATTTTTTCATGTTTTTCGTAATGATTTTGAGCAGAAAGAAATTGTTTTTTTATGTGATCCGGAATTTTGCCCGTATTACTGATGGATAAAAATGATTTGGAAGCGGTGTTCTGATTGATTTTAATGAATATCTCTCCATTCCCATCACAGAATTGAATAGCATTCGTCAAAATTCCATTTAGTGATTCATATATATGATTGGGATCAGCTGCAATATTGAGTGAATTTATTACAATTTCTTTTCTGATTGAAAGTTGATGGTATTGGACAATGGGTTGAATCCGTTCATAAATGTCATTTACCATTGAAACGAGGTCAAACCTCTGGTTCTGATTTGCTTTCATGGAAACAGGATCAGAGTGGAGTAGTGATGCAAGGTTCTGAATTTCGTGCATAAAAACATCAAAGGATTCGAGGTGCTTTTTTGAAGGTTCCCGATCATTCGATTCAAGAGAAAGTTGAAGTTTCTTCCATGATTCCTGACCTGTAGAGAGGATATTATCCAGATTATTTTTCGTTTTTAAAAATATCTCATTAATGATCTGTTCATTTATTTGTGAATGATGTACCAATCGCGATAATGCCTGTTCTCGTGCTTCATAGGATCGAAATAATCTCGCATTCACAAATGAGATGGAAGCATAATCGGTGACGGCCTCCAACAACCGTTGTTCACTTTGTGAAAATGGTTCGGGTTGCTTGCGCATCAATACCAGCAATCCCATCACCTGACGCTGTATTTTTACCGGAACAATAATGATGGATTCCCCAAACACCTTTACTTTAAACCGTTTGATCGGCTCTCCGGATATGTTGAGTGTTTCACCTGAGATGGCTACCAACTGACTGATGCCATCATCCCAAACTTGATGCATTTTTGACATGAAAACTTCAGGCAAATTATATTGAGAAACTAATAAAAAATTCTTGCCCTTCTCCTCCTGTTTCATCAAGAACCAACCCAGATCTGATTGGCTAACCTGAGCAGATATTAGCAGGATTTTGTCAAACAATAATTTGTGGTTAGTGATGGAGGTGACCGCTTTGCCAATGGAAAAAATCGCTGTTAATTCTTTAACACGTTGCTGAAGTTGTTGATTCGTGATTTTTAATCGATTTTCAAGATTGATGTGTTCGCGCCGATCACGAACCTGTTTCAATAACCGTTCGACCACCAACACAACTTCGGTATCTCTGATCGGCCAGGTTATGTAATCCGCAGCGCCTAGCCGAAACGCCTGAATGATGTCTTCTTCGTGTCCTGCGGTTGCTAACATGATGGTTGGGGGTGTGATGCCATGTGAGGAAAGCGCAATCAGTAAGTCTTTTCCGCTTAATCCAGGCAAATTCAGGTTTGAAATGATGAGATCAGGATTTATTTGAACAGCTTTATTAATAGCACTACTGGCATCAGCAACCTGAAAAACCTGATAGTCTGTAGAAGCTAAAGCCTGATTTGCCAGGAAATCACTGATTTCCGGATTGTTTTCAACGATTAAGATGCGATCTTTAATGGATTTCATAGGATTATCTTAGCATGAATTTCTTCTTTTTTTATAGTGATTTAGGATCGGAATTAAAATATAAGTTTTGTATAAGAGTTTTCTTGTTTACTTGACAACAATAAATGGTTCGGCATAATATGAAGGTATGGAATATAAAGATTATTATAAAACACTGGGTGTCAAACGAAACGCTTCTGAGGATGAAATCAAGCAAGCTTATCGAAAGCTTGCCATGAAATATCATCCAGATCGTAACCCCGGGAACAAGGAAGCTGAAGATAAATTCAAAGATATTAATGAAGCCAATGAAGTATTAAGCGATCCCAAAAAACGAGCCAGATATGATCAGCTGGGTGAGTCATATCAACAATGGCAACAGCGTGGTGGTAATGCGAATAACTTCAATTGGGATGACTGGTTTGCACAATCTCCGAGAGGTGGAACCCGTGTGGATGTCGGTGATTTTAGTGACATTTTTGGTGGTGGAAGTGGTGGTTTCTCCGACTTTTTCAGTGCAATATTTGCAGGCATGCAAGGTTATCCTGGCAGTGGGAGAACCTCAGGTTCTCGAAGATCTGCGCCTCAAAAACCCAGAATTGTAGAACAACCTGTCAGAATTTCACTATTGGAAGCCTTCGAAGGAACCATCCGAATTCTTCAATTTGACAACAAAAAAATTGAGGTAAAAATCCCGCCTGGTGCAAAAACAGGTACAAAGGTGCGTGTTTCGGGAGTTGGTCCAAACCGCTCGGATATTCATCTCGTCGTTGAAGTCGATAAAGACTCTCGATTTGAACGGAAAGGTGATGATATTTATACGGAAGTAACAGTCGATCTTTATACAGCCATACTGGGTGGGCAGGCAAAAGTTGCTACACTTAAGGGAGATGTGCTTTTGAGTATTCCGCCAGAAACCCAATCCGGAAAAACGTTTCGGTTGTCTGGAAGAGGAATGCCTTTATTAAAGAAACCAAATCAATTTGGTGATTTATATGCGAAAGTAAAGATATCAGTGCCAACAATGATCTCTCCTGAAGAGAGAAAGCTTTTTGAACAATTGCGTGCTTTGAGAAAATAGAAAATAGGATCTCCTATTGTGAGGTAGAGAAAATGAAAAAATTTGCGATAATTTTATTGGTAACCATATTTATCTTCAGTACTATGTCCTGTTCATTTTCTGCCAGTTTTCCGTTCAGTATTTCTACCGATCAAAACCCAACCCCAGAAATAGTTCAGGTAGCAACCAAAGCTCCAGACTTTCAGGAACCACAGAATTCTGATCCAGTCACTTATAATCCGAATTTTCTGGATTTGATGGATCGCGAGGGTTTGTTAATAAGCCTGTATGAGCGAGTTAACCCAGGTGTCGTCTCTATTCAGACACTCAGTGTAACCGGGGGAGGACTGGGTTCAGGATTTGTTTTTGACAAAGACGGACACATCATTACCAATTACCATGTCGTTGAAGATGCGACAGAATTGGAAGTGGATTTTCCTTCTGGGTACAAAATCCGTGGATCTGTTATTGGACGGGATATTGACTCTGATCTGGCCGTCATTAAAGTTGATGTGCCTGAAGAATTCCTATTTCCACTCCCACTTGGTAACTCGGACGATCTTCGAATTGGTCAAACCGTTATCGCTATCGGGAACCCATTCAATTTATCTGGAACCATGACTCTAGGGATTGTGTCTGCAAAAAGCAGGACGCTCTCTTCTTTTCGACAGGCTTCAACCGGTGGTTTTTTCTCTGCTGGTGATCTTATTCAAACCGATGCATCTATAAACCCGGGTAATTCTGGTGGGCCTCTGCTAAATTTAAATGGTGAGGTTGTGGGTATCAACCGAGCTATTCGCACAGAACAGACAAATGAAAATGGGGAGCCAACAAATAGTGGTATCGGTTTTGCCATTTCCAGCAATATTGTAGGTAGGGTGGTTCCCTATTTGATCAAAGATGGATTTTATGATTATCCCTATGTGGGTATTACCAGTCAGGAAGACCTGACCCTCATGGAAAGAGAAGTTTTAGGTATTCAGGAGATGACAGGTGCGTATATTATTAGTGTAACTGAGAATAGCCCTGCATCAAAAGCTGGCTTGATCGGAGGATCAACAGTGACCCGTATCAGTGGATTATTAGCCGGTGGAGATTTAATTATTGCTGTTGACAATCGACCTGTGCGTTTATTCTCAGATTTTTTGAGTTATATTATGGCAAATAAAAGCCCAGGTGATGAAATTGTTATTACGATAAAAAGACAGGGGGAAGAAATGGAGGTCCCAGTCGTTTTAGACAAACGCCCGTAAGGGTTTGGTTTTAACATCAGTATAGGAGGTAATATGTTTACTGAAAAAGACCTGCGTGAATTGGTTGATTACCAGGCGCAGCAATCGATGTTGACCATATATATAAATACGGATCCAACCATGGGGAATGCGGATTCATACCGATTACGTTTGCGAAATATGTTAAAGTCAGTCGAATTGGCGGCTGATGTACAACAAGTTGAAGAATATTTTGATACCGAATATGATTGGGCTGGTAGAAGTGTTGCAGTTTTTTCTGACCAGAGTAAGCATTTTTTCAAAGTATTTCCATTGGCTGTCCCGGTTCCAGATCTGATACATATTGGAATACGCCCCAACGTCCGTCCATTAGCTGGCTTATTGGATAGCTATGGTGGCTACAGTGTGGTGTTGATTGATAAGCAGGGTGCTCGTTTATTCCATTTTCATTTGGGGCAGCTTGTTGAACAGGAAGGCGTATTGGGGGCATCCGTCCGTCAGGTGAAAACGGGGGGCAGTGGTGTAACGGGTATGCGTGGTGGTATCGCATCCCAGACACGAGGTGTGGAAGAGACGATTGAGCGGAACATGAGAGAAGTGATTGACTTCTCTACAAAATTTTTTGAAGAAAAACACATCCGCAGGATTCTATTAAGTGGCACAGACGACAACATAGCACTTTATAGAAGTTATTTACCAAAAATGTGGCAAAGCCTTATTGTAGGAACTTTTCCTGGTTCCATGTTAGCTTCGCACCAGGAGATTCTAAATAAGGCGCTTGAGATTGGAAAGAAAGCGGAAAAAGAAAGGGAAGATTTATTAATAGAAAAATTAATTACCCAATCTTCCAAACAAGCTGGGGCGATTGTTGACCTAGAACCAACGCTTAAAGCTGTCAATGAAGGTAGAATCCAGACACTTGTGATCCAACATGGATTTCATGCTAAAGGTTTTCGTTGTCCACAATGTAACACGATTACTTCCTTATCCGAGATTGTCTGTAAACAATGCAATTCTGAAGCAAAAAGTATTTCAGATGTGATTGCTACAGCAGTAAGCCTGACCTTGAAAAATGGTGGAGAGGTGGATGTGGTTCATAATCAACCTGAATTTGAAAAGGCAGGAAGCATCGGTGCTTTTCTGAGATATTAAATCAAACGTTACAAAAACGGCTGTGTAAACATGCCCAGCCGTTTTTCGATTAGTTTAACAATCTATTTTAGTGGAATTCTTTCCAGATTTTCACTCAGGGTACGTAGTTCGTCCAGCGCTTTTTCTGGATCAGTCCTCACTATTCTTTGAATATCCTCCAAGCGATCCTGAATTCCTGAGGAGATATCTGCATCCAGTAAAATTCGGATTTTTTCAAATTGTTCTCGGGCAAGAATGATAGCTTGCCGAGCACTGAGCAGGTCTTCGTTCAATAAAGCAAACCTGGCCAGTCCAATTTCATATTTCATGTCAATCAACGTTTGATTAAATTCGCTATTGGCAATTAATTGTTGGTGGTTATTCTCAAGTGTTTGATAGTCCTGTTGTATTCGATCCAGATTGTTCTGCGTATCCTGTAAATCGTTACTTACCTGGTCAAATTGAGCATGTAAATTGTTCAGTTCGTTTTCTTTATTATTCAATTCTTGTAGAACTGTTTGATATGCTTTCTGTGAAGGAACTGTGGTTATGAAGAAGGATATCAGATACCCAATAAGTAGCAACAATATACCTGCCCCAGTGAAAATTAATCCTTTTCGAAGCCAATCTGGCATTTTCTTCTCCTCAGGTTCTTCTTTGATCACAGGCGGTATGTGAAGATCTGATGGTTCCTCTGTAGTGGAATCCATAGGCTGCTCAATTTCATTTTCAGATTCTTCTAAATGTTCCTGTATAGCGTCCTGAGAGGGTTCGTCAATTTGATCCTGTTCAGGCTCTAATTTTTCTTCGTCATTCTTATTAATTAGCTCGTCATTATCCATATAACCTCCTTATGGGTTTGGGGTTGCAGTTACAGCATCAGTGGCTTAGGGTTGAGAAGTTGAGTCATTTTCCTTAATGATATCGAGTTCTTCAATATCATCTGGATTTGAAAATCCATTTGCCATCATTGACCAGAGAATTTCAAGATCATCATTAGCTAATATGGGATTATCTGGTAAATGACTTATTGCCAGATTCAGGCGTGCATCCCAAATTAAAATCTCGTTTTCCTGCAGTTCTGTAGCTGAGAGCAAAAGAGAATTCAATAATTTATTTGCCAATTCTAATTCCTGTTTTGCCAGACCATAATTATCCTGCATGAGGAATAAACGGCTGCGGTTGACCTGTAACATTATTTTGAAAAGTTGCAAATCCTGATAGACTGGTTGAAGTTTCTTTTCAACTTCCAGATCTTCTACTAAAGCAATTATATCTTCGTTCTGGGCAGTAAGATCCTTGTTTTGATCGATTAAATCGACAATTGATTGATCAATCTTTTGAATTTGATTAGCCAGATCTTCCTGTTGTATCTGGTAAGCATCAAGATCGGCTGAGATTTGCTCAAAATCTGCGACCAATTCTGAAATGTGGTCAGTTGTGTTTTTCTGGTCAGATTCCATTTTCGATAAACGTTCTTCAATTTCTTTATTCTTATTCTGCAAAAGATCCCATTGCTGATCAATATGTGTATTGAGGTTTTGTAGATCGGTTGCATTTTGCTGCGTGGGGATGACAAGTTCCTGGTAAACAAATTGAAAACCAAAATACAAAGCTGCCCCGAGTATAATGCCAAACAGGAGAGTCAATATCAATCGTAAAATCACCTTGAGAAAGCGTACAAAGAATGAGGGTTTTGTGTTTTGTTCTGTCATTTTCCTTTATTTCCCTTCTTCTGCTTGTCCTTCTATATCAAGCAAGAGCTGTAATAATCCAGATCGGAAATCTTCCGATTTTTTAGCTGATTCCTGTAAAGCTAAAATTTCATCCTGAACAGTTGTCAATGTTTCAGAAATTTGTTTTATGGATGTTTGAATAATACCGATGTCCTCTTCCATTGTATCGGTGCGATCTTCGAGAACACTTACTCTACCTGCAACTGTCTCCAAAGCATTCAACCTGGTTCTGATGCCTTGAATATCCGTTTGCATCGTAGTTGTGAGATCATTCAGTAGTGTGATTTGATTTTCTAACCGATTTGCTTCTGTAACTGTCGCATATCGTAAACCACCATTCGTGGCTGAAAGAATACCAAGGGTGATAAGAATGGTAAGAAGAATTGAGAAAATTGCAGTACCTAAAAGGCTCCATATTAATTGAGATCGGGTGATCAGTTCGTCGGATGGATTTTTTTCAAGTTGTTTTTCCGTTTTAATTCCATGCGAGACTTCTTTTTCAGAAACAACCGAAGCTTCACTTTCTATTGTTTTGGTTGGTGGTATCGTCTCAGTGCTATGCTTCTGTTCCGCTTGATCTTCGCTAATTTCGATATCTACTTCTTCAAAATGGGATTTATTCACTGTTTCCACCTCTTCTTCTGGTTGCTCTTCAAAAATTTCAACTTCTGCTTCAATAATCGCTTGTTCCGACCTTCCTGTTGCAACTAAATCATCATCATTCTCAATTTCTACAGATGATTCATCAATTACTTTTTCCAACCTGGAGATTTCATCTTGATTTTCTTCTACAGGTCCTTGTTCAAAATCGTCCATTTCATCATCAAAGGTTTGTTTAACATCGATGGATTCAGATTTGGTTTCATCCCGAATTGAATCAACGAAGGATTGGAAATCGGGTGGTAGTTGAGTGGACTGGAAGGTTAGGTTTGCTTTTATTTGTTCGAGTGAATTTGCACCAATTCCTGAAACGCGCCGTAGATCATCTAAATCTGAAAATGGACGATTATCAATAATTCTTTGTGCCAAAGCAGGACCAATACCTTGAATGGTCATCAATTCGTCTAGCGTTGCGGTATTAATATTTATTTTTACCAAATTGTTCATCATTTTTTCCTTTCATTTTGAATAAGAACAGATTCAATTTAACTAGTATCCAAAGCTTGTGGTCTTTTTTCTGGATGATAAGACTGTTGGGATTGCCATAAACAAACCGACCAGAAAACCACCGATGTGTGCCCACCAGGCAACACCCCCCATAGCAACGCCATCAGCCCCTGTCATCGAAATTAACCCTGACCACAATTGGGTGAAAAACCATAAGCCAAGATAAACGAGAGCAGGAATTCTGACAAACCAGGGAAAAATAAAAACCGGGATTAGAGTCAGAACCCTGGCTGTGGGAAAGAATAAAAAATAAGCGCCTAAAACCGCAGCGATTGCGCCACTGGCACCGACAGAAGGAATATCTGCGGAACCAAAAATCGATTGCACAATACCAGCACTTGCTCCTCCAATTAAGTAAAAAAGTATGAATTTGGTGCTGCCGATGCGATCTTCAACATTATCTCCAAAAATAAATAAAATCCACATATTACTGAGAAAATGGAGCCAACCACCATGTAAAAACATATGAGTGACAAGCGGAGTCCAGGTTGGAGGTGAGAAAAGATCCAATCTTGAAGGGATTAATCCAAACTCATCAATAAAATTTGCCAGATCAATGGCTGGTAGTCTTATCTCATAAAGAAAAACAAATGTATTGATGATGATGATTATCCAGGTAACCAATGGGAATGTACGGGATTGAGCAGTATCTCGTAAAGGTATCATCGATCAAATTTCTCCTCATACCAGTATAGCTGTTCTGATATGGAAGTGCAAATGACTGCAATTGGTAGTATGAAAAAACCCCTGCTTTTTGGGCAGAGGTCTTTTTGTTTTTGGCCTAGGTTATTTATACGAGTGTTACCTGTGTAGCCTGCGGGCCTTTTGGACCATCTTCAATGTTGAATTCAACTTGTTGTCCTTCAACCAGTTTGCGAAAACCGGTTGTTTGAATGGCAGAATAGTGGACAAAGACATCGGGGCCGTTCTCACGGGCGATGAAACCAAAACCCTTAGTCTCGTTGAACCATTTGACGGTTCCTTGAATACGTTCAGACATGAAAATCCTCCTAAAAAAACTATTGATTGGGGAAGCTTAGTGTTTTTGTCTGAAGTGGGAATATTGCTTTTGGAATAATAGCTCCGCAGACAGATATCCATTAAAACTTCTTCTGTAAAACGACGTGCTTCTATCTAAAGAATAATATAGCAGTAGGATTGTGAATTGTCAAATGAAGTTCGAATGGAAAATATATTTATCGGAGAAATGGGCTATAATCTCGTTGATGGAATCCCCCAATCCCCCTTCTCTATCAGCAAATCGGCAAATTGCTATGGCTGCTGGAACTGTAATGATCGCATATGTGTTAAGCAGTGTGATCAATCTGGCTAAAGGGGTGGTGATCCTACGTGCTTTTGGAACCGGGATGGAAAATGAGGCTTTTTGGGCAGCCAATCGGGTCTCCGAGGTGTTATTCAATCTGGTAGCCGGTGGGGCATTGGCGTCTGCATTCATTCCTACATTTTCAACATTCTTAGTACTTAAACAAAAAGAAAATGCATGGAAATTAGCATCATCAATTATCAATTTGGTCTTGCTGATTATCAGCGCCTTAGCCATTTTAGCAGCCATATTTGCTCCGCAGGTTGTGCGTTACATCCTGGCGCCAGGGTTTGCGGCTGATCCTGAAAAGTTTCAATTGACCGTCCAATTACTCAGGATCATATTGCCTTCAACGGTGATATTCAGCATTTCAGGTCTGATGATGGGCATATTAAACGCTCATCAGAGTTTTCTGTTCCCAGCCCTGGCACCATCCATGTATTCACTGGGAATGATTTTTGGAGTTGTATTTTTAACCCCCAGCATGGGTATTTTTGGTTTAGCCTGGGGTGTTGTTCTGGGAGCGAGTTTACATTTGTTGGTGCAGTTACCAAAATTAATCAGGTTGGGTGGGAATTATTGGCCAATTTTAGGGCTAGATAATTCATCTGTCAGACAGGTTGGCACTTTGATGTTACCGCGACTGGCTGGCGTGGCTGTAGTTCAGCTCAATTTTTTGGTGAATACCAATCTGGCATCACGTTATTCGGAAGGTAGTGTCACCGGCCTGACATATGGATTTGCGTTGATGTTGATGCCGTTGATGTTGATCGCCCAGGCCATTGCCACCGCATCCTTGCCCACTTTCTCGGCACAGGCAGCCCTGGGTAAATTGGATGAAATGCGGAATTCCCTTTCCATAGCGTTGAGAGCTGTTTTTATGCTTTCCATTCCTGCAGCGGTTGGTATGATCCTCTTACGCTTTCCTTTAATAAAGGTTTTGTATGAAAATGGAACAACATTTACCACAGAATCAACTGAATTAGTAGCCTGGGCTTTATTATGGTATACGGTAGGGCTGGTTGGTCATAGTGCGGTTGAAATTCTCAGCCGGGCGTTTTATGCAATGAAGGATACACGCACACCGGTTGTTGTTGGTGTCATTTCCATGAGTATAAATATTATCCTCAGCCTGATTCTAGGACCCGTGTTTTTGCGGATTGGCTGGTTAGCGATTGGTGGTTTAGCGCTGGCGAATAGTATTGCTACCGGATTGGAAAGCATTGTTTTATTGATCATTTTACGTAAGCGATTAAAAGGACTGGAAGGAAGAAAGATATTCGAGTTGCTGTGGAAGGTTCTTGTATCGGTTGCACTGATGGGAATCGCGATCTGGTGGCTGGTTGATTTCACAAATTTGTCGAATGGACTAACACTTGTGGTTGGTGCATTGGCCGGCGCTGGAATTTTTGCTATATCTTTGTTGGTTTTTCGTGTTGAAGATTTTACTGTTCTGGTAAGATATTTCATGAGCAAAATAAGCAGAAGAAAAGCTTAATAGAATTAAGATTTAAAGGAGATAAGCATGACTGACGGAATTGGAAAAGAATTTTTTGAAAAAACCAAATATCAATATTTATCAGAATCATTGCAACGTCAGGGAGTTCCACAACCTGCTTTGGAATTATCCTATGACCCAACATCCGAATTGATTTCTTTGCCTGATCCGGAAACTTTACCTGCTTACCCAATAGATCTACGCCGAGCAATCGATCAACGTTGTACCTTGAGACGTTATCAGGAGCAGGCATTAACCCAGGAAGAACTATCGTTCCTATTGTGGACCACCCAGGGCGTAAAATCAGTTACGAATCGACCTGTAACCCTGCGAACCGTTCCTTCGGCTGGTGCCCGACATGCATTTGAGACTTATCTGGTGATCAATCAGGTTGAAGGGATCAAACCAGGATTGTATCGCTATATCAGTTTGGAACATGCATTGTTGCCCTTGGATATGAATGAGAATATCGCTGAAAAAGTAGCCGAAGCCTGCCTGCAACAAAATCAGGTGACAAAAAGCGCAGTAACTTTCATCTGGGTAGCTGTTACAGAAAGAATGTATTGGCGCTATGGAGAACGCGGATACCGTTATTTACACCTCGACGCAGGCCATGTATGTCAGAACCTTTACCTCGCTGCTGAAGCGATTAATTGCGGGGTTTGTGCCATGGCTGCTTTCGATGATGATCAGTTAAATGAGGTGCTTCACCTGGACGGACAGGAATTATGGGTGATATACTGTGGAGCTCTTGGTAAACGATAATTTAAGAAAAACCCCCAACGATCGTGGAGGTTTTTATAACAATTACAGATTATTCAACAGGCAATGGATTACTGCTGACATAATTAGCCCAATCATTCCCCAGGATAATGATTACATCCACAGCAGAAGCAGGATCAAAACGATTGGTCAGCCTTGGTTTTCCTAAACCAGCATCTTCATACATCTTAAATAACGCCTGGATGGAGTATGGTTTGGCATTATAAAGAGTAATAGTGGTGACTTCAGATGCCTGGGCGTTTGTTTCTTCAATGATATTGAAGCCTTTTGATTTAAGGTAAGTGGCTGTCTCACCAGCTAATCCGGTATACCAACTTCCATTTTGCACTGAAACACGGGCGTTTTCAATTTTTACCAGATCATAAATATCAACTGGTTCTCCACCTGCTTGTGATTGAATAGCCACCGGGCTTAAAGGACCACCTGTGCGGAAAACTTCATCTCGCAATAACCGGATTTTATCGGGAATTGGTCTTAAGATATCCTGGTCATCAGGGGATGAGCCAAATTCCACATAAGAAGCATCGATGATAAAAGATTTGATCTTGCTTCTGTCAAGTTCTAAAGCTAATGCAGCCAACCGGAGGGTATCTTCAAAAAGCATGTTGGTATTAATACCAGAAGATATCTCCTGGTACAGAATGGGAGCCTTGGCAATCAATGTTGGCCACATAGAGAACTTCAGAATTCTGTCACGGATAGCATAAACAACTTCCTGTTGTCTGGCTGCACGGTCAAAATCACCACCTTCGGTGTAACGAGCACGGGCGTATGCCAATGCCAGTGTTCCATCCAGTGTATAAGTTTTTCCTGCTTCCAATGTCTGTTTGTAACCACCACCTATCGGAACAAGACGTACATCCATTTTAGGCGTAACTGGAACCCCTTTGATTTCATCAATCAAGCGAACAAACGCAGCAAAATCGACCTGGGCGTAATAATCGATAGGTACACCCAGAAATTCTTCCATTGTTTGTGTAGCTAAAGCTGGACCACCTCCAGGGAGTTTCCATAATTCACCTAAATAATAGGCTGTGTTGATGCGACTGTGTTCAAAACCTGGTATATTAACCCACATATCACGCGGGACAGAAAGCATGGCTGCTTCTTTTGACACCGGGTCGATTGTTAGAACCATCATCGTATCTGTGCGTGGTATCTCACCAGCTTCCCAATCACGATAATCAAGACCCATTAATAAAACCGTCACCCGACTGACACCATCCCAGGGTTCAGGCATTTCAATATCGATCGGATTGATGGCTAATTCCGTCAGAGGGTCTGTTTCTTCATTGTTATTGGGAGCAGCTTTTGTTCCCTGGCTTGTGACAGGTAAGCCTTCCAGATTGGTCATTGTCCAGGTTGAAATGATATTTTTTGCCAGGTTAAAAACCAAAAACGCTGAAATAATTGATAGAACAGCAAAAACCACCAGGATAATAATATTTGTTTTATCCAGGCGAAAATTAGATTGTTTTCGGGGCTCGATATTATTGTTTTGATTCATACTTAACTACTCATCAAAGCTTGATGTCCATGCTGAAGTATTCCAGCATCGGATGCCATCTTTGCTTGTTTATTAACTCATGGGTGGAGGGGGTACTGGTAGATCAGCTACAGTGGTAGAAACCCATTTATCACCCTCATCGATTAACATCACCGGGATATCATCAACGATAGGGTATTTTCGATCACAATCCTGACAAACAAGCCAGGTGTCTTTTACCAGTTCAAGTAACCCTTCTTTTTCACGTACACAGGCCGGGCAACGCAATATATCTAATAAATCCTGACTAACCATGTTTACTCCTTATCCAAGATCTTCTCTGAATTTTACCACATGCCATTTTTCTTTCGGCAAGAGATACATTCGGCAAGAGATACCTGTTCCTTTTTGGTTGAGCGTGTTAAAATCCTGTTGATATTCCAGTGAATTAAAGCAAAGATCTGATCCGAGAATAGGGCATGGAGAGACGATTGCTTTCTACCTCAGGAGCAGGCATGTTGGCAACAATTCGTCGCACAAAGCAGGAGTATCCAGGGCAATTCTGGTTGATGGCGTTTGGCATGCTCATCAGTACTTTAGGCTCCAGCATGATCTGGCCGTTTCTGATGATTTACGTCAGTGAGACGCTGGTGGTTTCATTGGCGGTTGTAACCAGTCTGATGACTGTTAATTCGGTTACCAGTTTACTTTTTTCATTTATAGCAGGTCCGGTGATTGATCGTCTGGGTAGAAAATGGGTGATGGTGATCAGCCTGGTTGGCAATGGTGCCTGTTATATTTTTATGAGTATGGCGGATAGTATACCTGCCTTTGTGGTGTTGATGGCTTTACGCGGTGCATTTCATCCCCTTTACCAGGTTGGTTCGGATGCCATGATGGCAGACATGTTACCTCCCCAAAAACGGAGTGATGGATACTCTTTATTGCGGATGAGCAACAATCTGGGTATTGCGCTTGGTCCAGCGATTGGTGGATTTGTTACTTCGGCTTCTTATTCACTGGCTTTCTATCTGGCAGCTACTGGATTGATATCGTATAGTCTGTTACTGGCTATTAAGGCCAGAGAAACATTACCTGTGCAAGCAGGGATCGAAAAAATTAAAGAGCGGTTTGGTGGTTATGGTCAAATTTTGAAAGACAAACCATTCATTCAGTTCAACCTGACTTTTACGCTTACGACCATTACAGCTTCGATGATCTGGGTATTATTGGCGGTGTATGCCAAGCAAAATTATGGGGTTCCGGAAAGTCTATATGGGTTTATTCCAGCCACAAATGCGATCATGGTTGTAACCTTACAGATGTTCGTTACCCGTTGGACCAAAAAGAGAAGACCCATTCAGATGATTGCCCTGGGTGCATTTTTCTATGGGATGTCAGCGATTATGATTGGATTTGGCGCAGGTTTCTGGACATTCTGGCTGGCAATGGTTGTTATGACGACGGGTGAGTTGATTATGGTGCCGACTGCCACAACTTTTTCAGCCAATCTGGCACCTGCGGAAAAACGCGGTCGCTATATGAGTATTCATGGCATGACCTGGGGAATTGCCAGTGGGATTGGTCCATTAACCGGGGGAATATTGAGCGATACGATTTCTCCACATGCGCCCTGGTTTGCTGCAGGTGCAGCTGGATTTATCAGTATTTTGTTTTACTTTCTTTTATCTAAGCGTTTAAGAAATAAAACGATTAATCAACCACAAATCAATCAGTTAACCCCATTTTAGCAGCGCGAGACCCGATGTTGTTCGTAAAACCGCAAACAATAATAGAGCAAAGGATAATCCAATCGCGTTGCCAATGACCGGACCAATCAATGTGCCAACCAGAATGGCGGCATTTGCCCCCAGCGTAAACCATGCCAGGTATCCTGTTCGTTCGGAAGGTGGAACTTTTTCTAATAAATAATTTATCATGGCAGCATTTACCAAAGACCAGGCAAAACCACCCAGGAAGGATGCCAGATAATAAAGGAAGGCTCCTTCTGCGAAAGAGAGAAAGGCAGGGTATAGACCTAACATACAAATTCCGATACCGGTCAGTTTCTTATTTCCCAATAAGTAAGTCAATTTTCCTACCTGTGTTGAACCAAAAAACATGGTGACGTAAAAAAGGGCATTCCCTAAACTCAGTACACTATCCGATAATCCCAGAACATTGACCGTGAACACTGGAAAAATGGGAATAGCCAGGTAATGCGCCATGTGGAAGAAAGTTAACAATCCAATTGAACGGGCAAAAGCACCCTGAAGTATTTCAAAATGCAGTTTTCGACTGATTTCATACCAGATTTTATTCAAAAATCCTCTTGTATTTTGGTTAATTTCTTTAAAGCTGATGGAAGGAGTCGGGATTTCAGTTTCATACTTGTCTGCTACTGGATGGACAAATTTTAAGTGAACCACGCTCATCAGCCCACCTAAAAACCCGATGGCAAAAACAACCTGATAATTCAGTGGGAACGGTAAAACCGTTAGAATTTGTCCACATCCTAATGTAGATATGATCGAGATAACGGCAAAAACAGCATTGCGTCTGCCTGCAACGACCCCACGATATCGAGCCGGAATTGCGCCGGCAAAGAGCACATTAAACCCCACTGCTATGGCTGATCCAGGGATACCCATGAGCAGGGTAAACAGGATAAGCATCCAGACTTGCAAATTGTCATTCAACAACCAGGGCAGAAAAATCATCAGGAAATAAAATGATCGCTGGAGAACTGCACTCCAGAAAACAGATTTATCAATCGGTCTGGTCTTTAACCAACTCCCAGCTGGTAATGCCAGGATCAAGTTGATTGCGGCAGGCATGGCTGTGAGTAAACCAATCTGATTGGTGTTTGCACCGATTCTTGCAGCATAAATGGTCATAAAGGACAGCGTGCTGCCATTGAGTAAGCCCCACCAGCCGATATCCCAAATCAGATGCCGAATATTGGACCTTAAATAATCGGGTACACCTGGTTGTACAGGAAATAGAAAAGCAAGCAGTTTGCGTGTTTTAGCCTGGTTAAAATAAGACATTTTCATAAAATCTGACTTATATCATGACTTTCGAATAATGGCCTAAAAAGGAGCTGGTTCGTTTTTTGTTATCGATTTAACCATCGAACCAATAAGTTTAAAACCAGCGTTAACACGACGCTTAAAATGATGGAACCTAATAATGGAACCAGACAGGTAAAGTTTCCACTTTGCCATTTAATGGTTCCTGGAAATTTTTCCCAGCCCGTTATTCGGGCAATCAGCCAGATACCGCCGCCAATAAGAGTAA
This sequence comes from Chloroflexi bacterium HGW-Chloroflexi-2, assembly GCA_002840735.1. Lineage (GTDB taxonomy): Bacteria > Chloroflexota > Anaerolineae > Anaerolineales > Anaerolineaceae > UBA6170. Next base: position 212,754 of record PHBY01000005.1, on the reverse strand, counting down.
TAGCCAGACCCAGAATGACAATCCACCTACCTATGGTTTCAAGATTTGGAATCATCGTTACTTTCCTTTATTACCATTATATTCCACCAGGTTTTCTTCTTCAAACTGATTAATCACGGGATTTCATTCGGAGGTTAATCAGGTGTATAATTTTTTGCGGAAGGACAGGTTGTCTCTGATGACCTGTAATGGTAAACTAACCCTCTGGCTTTAAAGAGCCTGTTAATATCAACAATGAAGGAATAAAAAATGCCACAAATATACCCATTTACCGCGATTGTAGGTCAGGAACGCATGAAGCGAGCACTGATTCTGAACGCTATTGATCCGAGAATCGGTGGTGTATTAATTCGTGGTGAACGTGGTACTGCCAAATCAACAGCAGCCCGTGGATTGGCGGCTTTGTTACCGATGGTCAAAGCTGTATCAGATTGCCGTTTTAGTTGTGATCCGGATAGCCCCAATACCTGGTGTACAGAATGTAAAGAACGCCATGAAAAAGGAGAACAATTACCGGTTACAATCAAACCAACTGCCTTTATCAACTTACCGGTTTCAGCTACGGAAGATCGGGTGGTAGGGACACTGGATATCGAACGTGCGATACAAAAAGGCGAACGTAGCTTTGAACCTGGCGTTCTGGCAGCTGCTAATCGTGGCTTGCTATACATCGATGAAGTCAATTTGCTGGATGATCATGTGGTGGATGTTCTATTGGACTCCGCAGCCATGGGCATGAACATTGTTGAACGGGAAGGCATCTCCTTTGTCCATCCTGCCCGGTTTATTCTGGTAGGGACCATGAATCCGGAAGAAGGTGATTTACGCCCACAACTTCTGGATCGATTTGCCTTGTCGGTGGAAATTCATGGAATTCTGGATAAGCGTGAACGCGTTTTAATCATGGAGCGGAATATGGCTTTTGAGGTTGATCCTGAAGGCTTCCGTGAGACATTCCAGCCGGATGAAATGGATTTGTCTGAACAGATTGAAGTTGCCAGAAGATTGATTCCCAAAGTTCATCACAGTAGCCGCGACTTAATCACCATTGCGTCGCTGACTGCTTCATTGGGTGTGGATGGTCATCGTCCCGATCTGGTGATCTTAAAAGCAGCCAGAGCACAGGCCGCCTTTGAAGGACGTACTTCGATCACGGAATTGGATATTGCCAAAGCCGCTGAGTTGGCATTACCACATCGCATGAAACGGGGACCATTTGAAAAAGAAATAGCCACCATGGAAGAATTACGCGATCGAATCGAACAATTAAGTGGTGGTCGCGCTGCTGGCAATGATGACGAAGAAATGGAACCAGATCCGAACCAGGATTCCAAACCAAAAGCGGAAAAAAAAACTTAAGTGGGGGAGAGACAACAACTGAAATTCCAGAAATGGGGGATGCTGTTCCTGACCCTGGTTCTGTGTTTCAAAATTCAAATTCCAATTGGTGGGAAGGCGGACAAAAAATTAAGACTGGATCTGCATTCTCCCCGAGGCGATTAAATACGCCTTTGGATAAGATTATGCGCCAACGGGCAGGTCGTCGATCGATGACGCGCACCCAGCGAAAACGAGGGCGTTACACACAATCGAAGCCATCCATGGGAAAAGTAGATGATCTGGCATTTGATGCCACCATTCGAGCGGCAGCCCCATTCCAGAAACGCCGTGATGAACAGCGTAAAAAGGTAGCCTTTGCCATTCAACCACAGGATTACATGCGTAAGATCAGAGTACGAAGAACTGCGAATCTGATCCTGTTTGTGGTGGATGCTTCCTGGTCGATGGCGGTGGCTGAACGCATGGCAGCAGCAAAAGGAGCTATTCTTTCCTTATTAAACGATGCTTATCAACGCCGGGATCGCGTGGGGATGATTGTTTTTCAAAAAGATCGGGCAACCCTGGTATTATCTCCGACCAACTCCGTGATGATGGCGCAACGAGCGTTACAGGATATCCCGGTAGGCGGTAAGACCCCCTTATCTGCCGGTATGCGGCTGGCATACGAAGTGTTGATGCGCGAAAAGATCACCATGCCGGATGTTATACCATTGATGGTTTTATTAACAGATGGTGCCGGGAATGTAGCCATGGGGAATAAATTAGGTCCGTTGGTGGAATCTTATCAGATTGCCCGCATGATTGCTGAAGAGCATGTGCATAGTGTGGTCATCAACCTGGAACATCCAGCTTTTGATCGTGGACTGGCTCAGGCATTAGCTGATAATTTATTATCACCCTGTTATTCGATTGAGGATTTACGGGCAGAAAGCCTGTATCTTGCGGTAAAACAGGAAATCAGTCTGGTCCAACAAAAAACGCAATTAAAGTAAATCGTCAAATGTGAGATCGAAGCCCAAATATTGAAATCGATTCAGGATAATGAGTTAAAATCGTAATACATCTGTAATTATCTGGTTGCCTGACAATAGAACCTTGCCAGAGCTGTATGGTCATGTTAGGATTTGAGAGAACAGGGAAAATAATGGCATTGAAATCAGAACAACATGCAAGAACACGATCGATTTTAGTAACCATCATTGTTGCATCGGTTGCCTGTTATTGTGTGGGTATTATTTTCCTGCAGGTCGGAAATCAGGTGAATCAACCGACAAGAACTCCAACCATTACCCAAACTGCGACAGTTACTTATACCAGTGCGCCGCCATTGAATCTTCCAACACCGGTCGTTTTTCCATCAGCTACACAAACGTCTACAGTTACGGAAACCTGGACGCCTACGGTGACTTTTACACCATTCGCCACCCGCACCAGAACGATTACCTCTACAGAAACTGTGACTGAAACTGCACCACCACCGACCGAGACGAATACCTTGCCACCTCCTACTGTCACACAACCTGTTGATCCCGATCCTACGAATACAATTGCTCCTTGATCAAAGAATGACAATACCTGATAAAAGGAAGGCTTATGACAGAACTCAAAGAAACACTTAAACAGCTGATCTCGCTACCGGGTTTATCCGGATATGAATCCCCTGCACGCGAAGTGATCAGGGCTGCCTGGGAACCATTAGTAGATGAAATCAGTGTCAGTCCTATCGGAAGTCTGCACGCTTTAAGGCGCGGGACAGGGCCAGAACCACGACCCAGTATTTTGTTGGCTGCCCACATGGATGCCATCGGTTTGATGGTCACTGGCATTCAAGAAGGTCTGTTGCGTTTCACCGAAGTTGGTGGAGTTGATCCACGGATCTTGCCCGGTTTGCGGGTTACTGTTCACGGCCGCAGAGATTTACCAGGTCTTGTGGTACAGCCACCTGACTATTTACTTGAACCAGCCCAACGAGGAAAATCGGTAGGGATGGATCATCTCTTCATCGATACCGGATTAGAAGAGGATGAAGTGAATGAGCTGGTCAGAATTGGTGACCTGGCTTCATTTGCTCAGGAACCAATGGAGCTTTCGGGAAAGACAATCGTGGGACACAGCCTGGATAACCGTATTTCAGTGGCTGCAATCACCTATTGCTTACAGGAATTACAACACATGGTGCATTCCTGGGATGTATGGGCAGTTGCTACAGCTCAAGAAGAGGAAACTTTGGGTGGTGGTTTTACCTCTCCCTTTGAAATCAATCCGACGGTTGCTGTTGCCATTGATGTTACTTTTGCCAAAGGACCTGGAGCAAATGATTGGCGTACTGTTGGGTTATCCAAAGGACCAACACTGGCATGGGGACCAAACGCGCATCCTTACATTCACAAGAAATTCCTGGATGTGGCTGAACAACTTGAGATTCCTTATCAAAAAGAATATGTTCCCAGGCATTCGGGAACAGACGCCTATGCCATGCAGGTAGTAGCAGAAGGTTTCCCGACGATGGTTATAGGAATTCCATTGAGGTATATGCACACACCGGTAGAAATGATTGCATTAAAAGATATGGAACGGGCAGGACGCTTGTTAGCGGAAACGATTGTCCGACTTGAGGTTGACTTTATGGACAAGATAACCTGGGACGAGGTGAAAGATGAAGAATAATGAAATCTTAAGTCAAATCCCTGAAATTGGAGAAGCACAAATTCAATTATTAGAGAAACTTTCCAATGCTGTTTCTGTGTCTGGAGACGAAGGCGAAGTTCGCAGTATTGTCATGGAAGAAATCAAAGCCTTCGCTGATGATGTTCGGATAGATGCTTTGGGAAATGTATTGGTGACTAAAAAAGCCAAAGTGGATGACCCGCTTCGCGTGATGATCGCAGCCCACATGGACGAAGTTGGCTTCATGCTGGTGGATGATGAGGGTGAAGGTCTATTTAAATTCGAGATTGTGGGTGGCATCGATAATCGCCAGCTTGTGGGTAAACCAGTGCTGGTTGGAAAAGAAAAACTTCCCGGTGTCATCGGTGCTAAACCGATCCATCTGACCACTGCTGATGAAAGAAAAAACCCAATCCCATTGGATAGCTTGCGGATCGATGTGGGTCCTGGAAATTCGAAAAAATGTAAGGTTGGAGATCGGGCAACTTTTGGCACGCGTTTCGAAACCTGGGGTCCCAGTCTGGTGGGTAAAGCGCTGGATGATCGTCTGGGTGTGGCTACGTTAATAGAATTGGTCAAACATACACCTGACAATATTGAGTTATTGGCAGCTTTTACCGTTCAGGAAGAAAACGGTTTACGTGGAGCACGCATTGCAGCCTACTCCATGAATCCAGAGGTTGCCTTTGTACTGGATTCCACACCGGCCAATGATTTACCGGTTTGGGATGAGGAAGAAAATGGCCGATACAATGTTAAATTGAATCACGGGCCAGCCATCTATCGACTGGATGCAGGCACCCTGTCGGATCCAAGGTTAATCAACCACCTTGTTAAGGTTGGCGATGAATTCAAAATTCCTTATCAATTCCGGCAACCAGGGAAAGGTGGAACCGATGCAGGAGCCATTCACAAACAGCGTGGCGGCATTCCTTCCGTTTCCATTTCAGTTCCTGGACGCTATGCTCATACGGCAGTATTGATAGCCCGGAAAGCGGACTGGGAAAATACAATGAAGTTGATATTCGCCAGTCTTGCCAAATTTAACAGAGATATATTGTCCGTGGATCGGTAACTACAATAAACGAATAATTGGTCATTTAATAAAATATACGCTTTCAGGAGTACAGAATGAAATCATTGATTAAGAAATTGGTAGAAACGGTTGGACCATCAGGGTATGAATCAAGGATTAGAGAGGTGGTTCGTGCAGAGGTAGAAAAGTATGCTGATGAAATCAGTGTTGATGCCATGGGTAATCTGATCGTTAAGAAAGGCGAAAAGAAAGAGGGCGGTCTCAAGGTGATGCTTTCTGCCCATATTGATGAGATCGGCGTCATGGTTACTCATGTAGACAAAAATGGCTTTGCGAGATTTACCACGATTGGCGGTGTGCGCCCTCATACCTGTTATGGCAGTCGTGTCCGTTTTCTGAATGGCACTGTAGGGGTAATTGGTGGAGAAATGTTGGAAAATGCCAATCATGTCCACGCCATTGAAGCAATGTACATTGATGTTGGGGCAACGAGCGTTGAAGATTGCCCGGTAAAAATAGGTGATGTCGCTGCATTCGATCGTCCTTTTGAAGATCTAGGAAATCGCCTGGTATCCAAAGCCATGGATGATCGAGTTTGCGCTGCTGTACTCATTGAGACATTGAAAAACGTTAAGAATAGCCCCCATGAATTGTATTTTGTATTCAGCACGCAGGAAGAGGTAGGATTGCGTGGTGCAACCAGCGCGGCATATTCTATTGATCCTGATTTGGGAATTGCTTCTGACGTCACGATGACCGGCGATACGCCACGTGGCATCAAAATGGACGTAGCATTGGGAAAAGGCCCAGCCATCAAAGTAAAAGATGGTGGCATGTTGGCTGATCCAAAAGTTGTGGATGCAATGGTGCAATGTGCACAGAAACATGAAATTCCTTATCAATTAGAAGTATTATTGGGTGGCACAACTGATGCAAAAGCCATGCAAATTTCTCGCGCAGGTATGCCAGCTGGTTGTGTTTCAGTACCGACACGGTATGTTCATACACCATCAGAAATGGTGGATATCAATGATCTCAATAATGCAGTAAAATTATTAACCGCGTTCATAAGTGAAACTATTAAATTAGAATGAAACTAAGAAAATCATTTTCGATCCAATTAAGAAATTTATTTTTAGCAATCAGCCTGCTAACAGTGGTATTGCTTGGCGGTTGTGAATTTCAATTGGATTTCAGAGAATTGGTCAGTCAAATTGTTGAGCAAATCGTTCCGCCACCAGCGATTACACAGACACCTACGGCAACCTCACCGACGGTGGAATCCACTGATGTGGGGGCGGTTACGCCAACCGCACCACCTTTATCAGGAGCTGTTGAACTGATTATATGGGTTCCACCTCAATTTGATCCGCAATTAGACACCCCAGAAAGCGTGTTGTTTAAACAAAGAATCGCTGAATTTGAAGCCAGCCATGATGATGTTTTTGTAACCGTGCGTGTAAAAGCAGTAAGTGGTGCTACTGGTTTATTGGAGTCATTAACGATCACGAGTGCAGCTGCCTCTCAAGCGATGCCAACATTGGTAGCCCTACCTCGTTCAGATCTGGAGACAGCTGTCTCAAGAAATTTAATCATTCCGTTTGATATGTATTCAAGTGAGATTGATAACCAGGATTGGTATGATTACGCCCAACGATTGACAGTCATCGGTGGAAGTTCCTACGGATTACCCTTTGCCGGGGATGCCATGGTGATGGTTTACAGGCCATCGATTGTAGGTGAACCACCCGATACCTGGAATGACTTGATCAGACGAGGTGAAGCGATTTCTTTACCTGCGGCGGATCCGCAATCATTATTGACACTTGCATTATATTTATCCAGTGGGGGTGATTTGGAAAGCACACAGAGACTTCCACCTCTGGAACTTGAAATTTTAACCCGGTTATATCAATTGTATGCTGATGGTGCACAATCCGGTGTCTTTCCTCTTTGGTTAACCCAGATGCAAAAAGATTCTGAAGCCTGGACGGCTTATAATGAACTGCGCAGCAACTGGGTAATCACCTGGTTAACCAGACATCTTTCTGATCCATCTGAGGATTCAAATATGACGTTTATTCCAGAAGTTAATAATTCGCCAACGACTTTAGCTGATGGATGGGTTTGGAGTCTGACAGATCCGAGGGCGCAGGTACATGAATTGTCGGTTGAATTGGCTGAGTTCCTGGTTGAACCTGATTACCTGACTGAATGGACACCGTTAGCGGGGGTTTTGCCGGTAAGGCCTTCCACATTAATCGGGTTTGAGGATCAAACTTTACGAACCACTTTAGGGCAAATAGCTTTATCAGCCCATATTCGGCCATCTAATGAAATTGTTAATGTTATTGGACTGGTAATGCAGGATCAATTTGTGCAGGTGCTTTCTGGTAAAACGACAGCCCCATTTGCGGCACAGGCAATCATTGATCGCATCGGGAATCCATGATAAAAAAATCCAGAATTATCAAACCTGCCTGGTTCAACCGTCAACTTTTGTTCGTCATATTTGTCGCTCTTTTTTTCAGCTTTGCGATGACCTGGGTGGAGATGGATCCCGTGGTCGATCATCAAAAGAATGTGGATCTTTTACGAATGAAAACACAACAGGCAGTTGTTACTGATTCAACAAATGACTCTCAGAAGATCAAAGAAATAGAAATATTGCCTGCCAGGCGTGATAGACAAACGGATGGGATCGTTTTGGGAAGTGCTTTATTGGCGGTCATCATTATTGGTGGCGTAATTGTCAATATACGGGACGTATAAAGTATTTTCCACCAAACAAGAAAACTCACTGAAATCAGATATAAAAAAATAACGTATCATCTCAATAATTAGCGGTAGGGTGTTTTTGGCGTGCAGGTGCACGCCAAAAACACCCGCTTACCACGATTAATTGAAAGATACAAAATAACCTTAAATTTTTTCCAGAATTCGTGATTTTCTGGTCTGGATGTATATAATGAAGATATCCACAAAAATTCTGGAGGATTGATGAAGAAATTATTCTCACAGAAGAGATTTCAAATTATTTCTTTAATGATTATCATTATATTTTTATTGATTGTAAATAATCATACAATCTATGCGGCAAACCCATCCGTTGAAAGTAATCTGGGGCCTGGAGAAGAAGTAATGGATGACCTTTTCTTACAGGGTAGCGAAGTTCTCATTGCCGGTCATGTTCACGGAATGCTTTTTGTCATCGGAGAAAAGATTGTTATTCAATCTGGGGCACAAATAGACAATGATATTTATCTTCTAGGAAAAAGTATAACCATAGAAGCTAATGCCAGGATTGCTGGGAATTTATTTGTGGCAGGACAAAATGTCGTCATACGAACACCTGTGAATCGAAATCTGGTGGTGGCAGCGGCTACATTAGAATTAAGTCCTCAAACAGATATTGGCGGAAATCTTTTTTTTGGCGGGTTTCATTTAAATCAATGGAAGGTAAGTACAATAAAGGATAATTTATACGCAGTTTGCTATCAGATTTCTATCAACGGAACTGTTGAAAAGAATTTGAGGGTGAGTGCTATTGCCGTTCAACTATATGGTGATATAAAAGGGAATGCAGAAATTGCTATTGACGCCAGTGGAGATGATGAAGGTATCCGGATCTGGTTGCCTTATATGCAACAATTGAATATTCCTGATTTATTACCACCTGGATTGGTAGTAGGTGATCAGGCTAGTATCAATGGTCAATTGATTTATACCAGTGCTAAAAGTCTGGAAGAAAATTTGCGTAACCTACCATTACAGGGAGTGGTTGAAAACATAGCGGCACCAGAATCGTCACAGATTAATGCCGATGGAGAAGTAACCGGGAAAAATCCCTTTGTCTTAAGAATATTCAGAATGATTCGGCAGCTGGCTGGGTTTTTGTTATTTGCAGCCATTAGCTGGAAATTTGGAAAAAGATACATTTCTGAAGCTTCTCAAATTGCAGTCAGTAAGCCGATCAACTCGATGGGGGTTGGTTTTTTGAGCACATTGGTAATTTATCTGGGGGCTTTAGTTGCCTTTATTCTCATCTGTTTGATTGCTATTCTCCTGGGAGTTTTCACACTCAATCAACTCAGCATTTTTATTTTCCTTATCGGCATTGCGGTGATCATTTTATCTCTGGCATTATTTGGAATTCTGGCTATGTATGTCAGTAAATTTGTACTTGCCTATTGGGCAGGTGGTTTCCTATTGAATAAAGTCAAATTTGCAGTTAAAAATAGGGAAGCCTGGAGTTTAATCGCAGGCATAATCCTCTACATAATTTTGAGTGCGATACCTGTTTTTGGTTGGATTATGGGTGTTCTCGTTTCTTTTATTGGTATTGGAGCGATCTGGTATACGCTCCAAAAACACGATGAAACCGGCATTTTGCCTGATTTTGAATAATTAAATCATAAGCTTGAGCATAAAATGCTATAATCAAGCCAAATTATAATGAATGGATAGACGAAATGATGCAAAGGAAAGAAATTCTGACATGGAATGATGTTGATCAATTGATTGACCATCTCATTCCTCAATTCGAAACAGAATTCGATGCCATGGTCATGGTAACACATGGCGGTATTATTCCAGGTGGACTAATTTCTGAAGCTTTGCAATTGGACACAATTCTCACCGCTGCTGTAGACTTTCCTAATGAAATGCAATTGGAAGATGAACGGAAAAAAGGGCGTTTATTGGCATGGCCAAAATTTGTCCAATTTCCGGATGACACAATACTCAATGGTAAACGTGTTCTGGTGGTGGATGATGTCTGGGGATCAGGCCGGACTATCACCGCGGTACGAAACCGTGTTGTTAGTGCTGGCGGGCAACCATATACCTGTGTTTTGCATTTTAATCCCTATCGAAATTTATTTGGGAATGTGCGGCCGGATTATTTTGCTGCAATTACTGATGCGCATATTCTTTATCCCTGGGAGATTAACCGTGGACCTGATGTTGTTATGATGCAGGGTGGGGGACACGAGTAAATATTAACCCAACAGTTGCTGTATTAAGGAAGCAATATTTTTAAATATTCTTCCACCATATTATCCAGGCTGAACATTTTCAAAGCCTGTTCTCTTGCTTTTCTTCGGAAGTGATCAAGATTGTTCAATACTTCCGTGGCTGCATCTGCAAGAGCGGTAACATCTGGAGGTTCCAGCTCCCAATAATTACTGCCGTAAGGAGCTGTTCGGCCAGCGTCATTTTCCAATATCTCGGGCAGCGAGCCAGTGGCGTACGATACCACAGGCAAACCACAAGCCAGCGCTTCTATGACCGCGTTTGGACAGGCAGCATTCAGGTCCGCGGAAAAGAGCAGGTGAGCGGATCGATCTAAAATGGGAATTTCATCACGCGAAATGACGCCAGCCCAGGTCAGCCAGATACTGGTAGTGTGCGAGACTTTGTCGATGATGCCCTGTGGAACTTTACCAGCTACCATCAGTTCAATGGGTTGTGAAAAGCGTGATTGCAGGGTTTCCACCAGTTGAATGGCATTCAGTAACCCGGATTCATTACCCTGACCTAAATGTCCTTCTACCAACAAAATCCGAAAATGATCTTCCGGACGATGATGAAACCCTTCTGGATGATAGGTTTCTAAGTCAACCCCATTGTAAATGACAGTAGACTCAACGTTGGCGCGCCCATAGGCTGTCTGCCACCAGGATCGGGCAAACTGGGATTGGTAGATAATGGCATCTGCCATGTGTTTTCGAATAGTGGAGAGGATGAGATTGCCATATTCGCTGCGCAGGTAATGTTTGATGCCGGTCTTTTGTTTGCGATGTATCCAATTCATTCCATTCAAACGCTGAACAATGCGAATCTCTCTACGGCGGGCTTGCCAGATGGATAGTAAGTGTTTTGTCCCTCCAACAACCAGAATTGTCTTTACCGCCGGATCCAAAGCATCAAAATGCGCTTGAATTCCTCTCGCATGTAAGCCCTGGATCAATTTCGCCTGGAAAGAGGTGGGTCCTCCCAGTCCTTCCAGTTTTGGCATCAAGGCAATACTTTTTTGTAGATTTTCGGGAGATGTTTGATCTGGCATGTTTGAGATTTTGAATTAATTCAGCAAAGGAATTCGGAATTTAGATTTGAGTGAATATTCACCAAAGCATTAATGATCTTTTCGGCGGCATACCCATCCCCAAATGGATTATTCGACTGAGCCATCTGCTTATAAACAGCTTTATCTTCGAGGAGTTCAATAGCATTGGAAACAATTCTTTCTGGGTCCGTACCAACCAATCGTAGAACACCTGCCTTAACACCTTCTGGGCGTTCAGTCACCTCGCGCAAAACGAGTGCGGGTTTATGCAATCCCGCTGCTTCTTCCTGAATACCACCACTATCTGTCAGCACCAGGACTGCATGCTTAAGCAAATGTGCCATCGGCAGATAATCTAATGGTGGCAGCAAGGTTATATTTTCAACATCTCCCAACAGACGATAAACCGGTTCCTGAATGTTGGGGTTGAGATGAACCGGATAGATCATGTGATATTGATTTTTATAGCGATCGGCTAAGGTCTTCAAGGCAGTACAAATATCAAGGATTGGCTGGCCGAAATTCTCCCGGCGATGCGCTGTTACCAGGATCAGTTTTTTTTGACCAAGGCCAATGTGATGCTGTTCAAAAAGCTTTTGAACAGCATCAGGTGATGGTTGGGAAGTGATGATACGTAAAGCATCAATAGCCGGATTTCCTGTGACGGCTATGCGCCAATCTTCTACGCCTTCATTCAGTAGATTTTGTCTGGCTTCTTCTGTAGGCGCAAGGTGTAAATCCGCTACAACCCCGGCAATTTTGCGATTGATTTCCTCCGGGAATGGTTGCCACTTATCGCCCGTGCGTAAACCGGCTTCCACATGACCTATTTTGATGCGATTATAAAATGCCAACAGGGCGGAAGTCATCACTGTGGTGGTGTCACCTTGCACCAATATCCAATCCGGTTTGATCTCTTTCAGAATTGGATCTAAGTTTTGCAGAATGGATGCGGTGATTTGTGCCAGACTCTGATCAGGTTGCATTAAATTTAAATCAAAATCTGGCGCAATGTTAAATGCACTTAACACCTGATCCAGCATCTGACGATGTTGGGCAGTTACACAAAGATATGGTTCAATATCAGGATGTGATTGAGCGACCTGGATCACAGGGCACATTTTTACGGCTTCTGGACGGGTCCCAATAATATTAAGCAGTCTAATCTTAGTCATCGCCTTCCCTGTTCGAAACACCAAGCCGATGGGTTTTGAATCCAGCCGCTTCCCAGGTATCAGGCTTCCAGGCACCCACAGTATCCAGAATTGCGCGGGCGGGAGTGATGCCTACCAATTCGTGTGGATCTAATCTATTGAACTCGGTATGATTGACAAGCAGCACGATGATTTCAGCCTGTTTGAGGGCTTCTTCCAGCGTGGTAGCCATATGAACCCCTGGGACGATAAAATCAGGTTTAAATGGTTCAAATGCGGTAACACGGGCACCACATTCAGCAAGCTTGTGAGCAACTTCCACCGCTGGACTTTCACGTAGATCGTCTACATCTGGTTTGTATGCCAACCCAAGAACGGTCACTTTTTTATTTTCAAGCCCACCGAGAACACGTTTAATTAAATCTACCACATGATCCGGTTGAGAATCATTCACCAGTCTTGCTGTGTGAATCAACGGCGTGATATCCGGGGCAGCTTCCACCAGGAACCAGGGATCCACGCTGATACAGTGTCCACCAACACCTGGGCCGGGACGGAGGATATTCACCCGCGGATGCAGATTGGCAATTTCGATAGCTTCCCATACATCCACGCCAAAACGATCTGCCAGACGCGCAAATTCATTGGCGATCGCTATATTTACATCCCGATAGGTATTCTCCATTAATTTAACCATTTCAGCAGTAGTGGCCGTGGTGGTGATAATCTCACCTTTGACAAAAGTTTGATAAAGCGCTTTTCCAATTTGAGCTGACTTTTCATCAATGCCACCGATGACGCGCGCATTTTCTATCAATTCTCTAAGAATTTGACCCGGTAAAACCCGCTCAGGTGAATACACCACATGAAAATCATCTCCAGCTTTCAACCCAGATTTTTCCAGAATAGGTATCAAAATGTCAACGGTGGTACGTGGAGGGGAGGTGGATTCCAGGACAACCAGATTCCCTTTTCGTAAGAATGGCACGATGGATTCAGCTGCCGATTTCACATAGGTCAGGTCAGCTTTCTTTTCGTCGTAAAAGGGTGTGGGTACGGCTATGATGAAAGCATCCGCTTCCTCCGGATGATCTGCAATGACCAAGTTTCCAGATTGAACCGCAGCCTGCACCAGCGTTCTCAATCCAGGTTCATAAATATGAACCTCACCATTCTGTAAACTATTGACAACTTTCTGATTTACATCGACACCAATCACTTTCACCCCGGATGTGGCAAAAGTGCTGGCGGTTGGAAGACCTATATAACCTAACCCCAGAACACAAATTTTCTTAAAGTTCACGGTAATACCCCTGAAAAAAGGATTCGAATTTCAAATGTCACCAATGAGTTTTATTATCTCACAATCCGGAAAATCTGAAAACAGATCAATAATTATCCAGAAAAATTGAATAAACAAGTATACTTTTTCGTAATTAATGACAAAAAAATAAATATCAAACAAATAGTACCTTGTGGTCTTTAGTTGCCCATTAACACAAATTCTAATAGAATCAAGAATAAGTAAATTTACAATCTTTTTGAATTATCGACTAAATAAGATTCTGGAACGTGCTTTTGAACCAAAGAATTACTTCAATGATGAAATTAAAGATTTAAAAAAGTCTGGAAGGAAAACATGCCCCCAACACTATATTTGATTGATGGTCACGCACTTGCTTATCGAACTTTTTTTGCCATGTCATCCACTGGTGGAGATACCATGAGGACATCAAAGGGGGAGCCCACCGCGGCGATTTTTGGTTTTATGAGTGTATTATTTCGTTTATTGGAAAAAGAAAAACCCGAATATCTGGCGGTTGCTTTTGATACCGGAAGAACATTCCGTAATGATATTTTCCCGGATTACAAAGCAACCAGGGCAAAGATGCCGGATGAATTACGCGGCCAGATTGAGCGTATCAGAGAGATTATTGATGCCTTTGATATTCCCCGCCTGGAAAAAGATAACGCTGAAGCAGATGATGTTTTGGGTACAATTGCTTACCAGGCAGTCGAAAAAGGTCTGGGTGTCAAAATCATCACTGGTGATCGGGATCTCTTGCAGCTGGTGAATGAGCGGATTATTGTAAATCTCCCCGGGCGTTCCATGGCCGATGCGAAGGATTATTCGGTCAATGATGTTATTCAGAAGATGGGTGTGCGACCGGATAAGGTCATTGAGTTAAAGGCTCTGATGGGTGATTCATCCGATAATATCCCTGGTGTTCCAGGTGTTGGGGAAAAAACAGCTTTAAAACTATTGGAAGATTATGATTCGATTGAAGAAATCTATGCTCATCTGGATGATATCCCCCAGAAATTCAAAACAAAACTGGAGAATGGGAAAGACCTGGCATTTACCAGCAAGGATTTAGCCAGAATCCGGACGGATATTGATATTGCACTCGATCTTGAAAAATCCAGTACCGGACACCTGGAATTTAAGGAAGTTGAAAAGATTTTTCAACAGTTGGAATTCAGAACTTTGATTGGACGGCTGCGGGATTTGGAAGCAAAACATGCAGAGTTTGGTCCATCCCAACAGCTTTCTTTATTTGGAGAACCGTTGGATAAAGTTGGCAATCTATCTTTAGCGCAAATTGAGACAATTTTGGTTGATACCACAGAAAAATTAAGTGAATTAGAAAAAGAATTAGCGCAAGCGGAAATCCTTAGCTTCGACACAGAGACAACTGATACCGATCCGATCAAAGCAAAATTAGTGGGCATATCTATAGCCACAGATCCTGCCAGGGGTTATTACATTCCGGTTGGTCATACCACTTCTGGCAATCAGCTGGGTCTTGATACGGTTATAAAAGCTTTGCGACCTTCCTTTGAAAACAAAAAAATTAAAAAAGTGGGACACAATTTAAAATATGATGGGATGATGCTTTCAAAATATGGCATCCAAGTCCATCCATATTTCTTCGATACGATGATCGCTGCCTGGCTGGTTGACCCGGGATACGCTGGATTTGGTCTGAAGGACCTGGCTGACCAATATTTGAATCTCCAGATGACGCATATTGAGGATCTGATCGGGAATGGTAAGTCACAGATCAATATGGCGGATGTAGCCATTGATAAAGTAGCCGAATACGCAGCCGCTGATGCGGCTGTTCCTCTGGCTTTATTACCTGTTCTCAAAGAACTCATGGAAAAGAAAAACGCAACCAATGTCTTTGAAAAACTTGAAATGCCATTAATCCCGGTTCTTGCAGATATGGAACAAACGGGCATTTTGATTGATAAGAAATTTTTTTCGGTCATGGAAAAAGAATTAAACCAGCGGTTAATTGAAATTGAGCAGGAAGTTCATAAACTGGTCGGTTATTCTTTCAATATTAACTCCACTCAGCAATTATCGGTTGCATTATTCGAAACATTGGGTTTGCAATCACCGTTCAGGAAAAAAACAGCCAGTGGACACTATTCCACCAATGCAGCTGTTTTAGAAGAATTGCAAGGTAAACACGCTGTGGTGGATTTGATGTTGGAATATCGTGAACTGTCCAAATTACAATCCACCTATGTAAAAACCTTGCCAGAACAAGTTAATCCTGAAACCGGCAGGATACATACCTCATTCAGTCAGACGGTTGCTGTCACTGGTAGATTATCATCCTCAAACCCAAACCTGCAGAACATTCCAACCCGCACTGATTTGGGCAGAAAGGTGCGCTGTGGTTTTATTTCCAAACCAGGCTGTGGTATTCTGGCTGTGGATTATTCACAGGTAGAATTAAGAATAGTTGCGCATCTATCCCAGGATGAGGCGATGTTAGCAGCCTTCAAAGCAAACCAGGATATTCATGCAACCACGGCCGCTGCCATTTATGAAGTGCCTCTGGAGAAAGTAACCAAAGAACAAAGAAGACATGCCAAAGCAATTAACTTTGGTTTAATTTATGGTATGAGTGCATTCGGTTTAAGCCGGTCGACTGGTTTAACATTATCAGAAGCGGAAAATTTTGTAAAAGCGTATTTCAAGCGTTTTCCACGGGTTAAGGAATATCTGGATGGCTTAAGGAAAAAGGCCATGCAGCAAGGATATGTAGAAACAATGGTTGGAAGAAGACGCTACTTCCCTAATCTGGCAACGACGACCAATGTAAATGCAAGAAACCAGCAAGAAAGAGAAGCAATCAATGCACCCATTCAGGGTACTGCAGCAGATATTTTAAAAATAGCTATGATTAATTTGTCTTCTGCCTTGCAAAAATCAGGATTAAAGGCGAAAATCTTATTACAGGTTCATGATGAATTATTATTAGAATGTCCTGAAGAAGAAAGAAATGAGACTATAATTTTAGTACAAAGTGTGATGGAAAATGCCTATCAACTAAGTATTCCATTATCAACAGAAGCCCGTTGGGGATTTAATTGGGGTAGTCTTGAAGTAATAGACATAAAAGGTAAGGGTTAAGGGTATGAGTGGAGATCAACAAGCATTTCTAACAGCAATGAATCAAGGGCATTCTGCCGCGTGGGATCAGAACTGGTCTGAAGCCTTAAATCATTATCGGGTTGCTTTAGAACAATTTCCTGATGATCCAATGGCATTGATCAGTATTGGTTTGGCATTGTTGGAAATGCAGGATTTTGAAGGCGCTTTAATGCACTATCAAAAAGTTTCCTCCATTTCACCCAATGATCCTGTTCCTTACGAAAAAATGGCTTTCATCTATGAGAGTATGGGCAGAATTAAGGATGCGGTGAAAATTGGAATGCAAGCTGCAGAGATGCAACTACGTTCGAAGGATGTAGAAAAGTCAATTGAATCCTGGCTTCATGTGATTGCGTTAGAACCCGAGAACTTAAATGCCCGAACACGCCTGGCGATGATTTATGACAAAATGGGCAAGAAAACAGAAGCTGCAGGAGAATATCTGGCTGCAGCCAGCTTAATGCAAACTGCTGGTGATAATCAAAAAGCTATTCAGGCTGTACGTTATTGCCTTCAAATTTGTCCTGATAATATTGATGTTCAAAACGCAATGAAATTGTTGAAATCCAATCAGCGCCTGCCCAAACCTGTAAGTACCAAATCGGATAAACCGATGCATCAAGTTCGGTTAGCAAATATTCAACAATTACAGAGCTCCGACACTTCCGAGACTGAATCAAAAATGGATCCTGTAGCCGAAACCAGACAAAGCGCTTTGGAAGAGTTGGCAACCATGTTGTTTGATTCAAACGATAGTGATTCGGGATCAACGGGAAAACGAGGTATTGCTGCGTTAACGCGTGGTACAGGTGGTCTGTCGTTGGAACAGTCAGAACGAACAAGGATCCTCTTACATCTGGGACATGCGATTGATCTGCAATCGGGTGGCAATGAGAAACGCGCAGCTGAAGAGCTTCAAAGAGTTCTGGATATTGGGCTGGAAAAAACCTCAGTGTATTTCACACTGGGTCTTTTTCTGGTAGATGACAATCCACAGAAAGCTTTAAAGTATTTGCATAACGCGTTACACCGAAAAGAATATGCAATCGCTTCCTATTTGCTCATCGGGAAAATCAATGAAAAACAGGATAATTTGCAGAATGCCACAACCGCTTATTTGCAAGCTTATTGCCTTGCGGACCTGATGACAGTGCCGGAAGAATATGTGGATGAACTTAAGCAGTTGTATGAACCAATTCTAGAAGCACAACAGCATGAAACCAATCCGAAAAATCTCATGGCTGTATGCCAGAATGTTCGATCGCAATTGATGCGGGCAGATTGGCGGGAATACTTAAAGAAAGCACGTGCTCAAATGCCGGCTTTCAGTGAAGAAAATCCGCCTGTTCCATTAATTGAAATGTTGCTTCACTCCCGTTCCGGACAGGTTGTGGAAGCCCTGGCAAATGTTCGTGAATTGACCCAACGTGGTTTTTATCGATCCGCCATGGAGGAAGCATTCCACGCTTTGCAATTTGCGCCTACATATATGCCACTTCATATTCAAATTGGGGAGCTGATGGCTAAAAGTGGTCAGGTTGAAGACGCCATCAAAAAATATTTGCTGGTTTCTGAACTTTATGGAGTGCGTGGAGAATCCGATCAGTCAATTCGGGTGTTGAAAAAAGTTACTGAATTTGCCCCTATGGACTTATCCATTCGTAATAAATTGATTGAACTTTTGAGCAACAGTAACCAAATTGATGAAGCGATTCATGAATATCTGGAAATGGGGGAGATCTATTACCGATTGGCCGAATTGGATAAAGCCAGACAATCCTATTTATTGGCATTGCGTCTGGCACAACAATCACGCACTAATCGTAAGTGGGCTGTGCAGATATTAACAAAAATTGCAGATATTGATATGCAAAGACTGGATTGGCGACAGGCTTTGAGAATTTTTGAGCAATTACGATCCCTTCAACCTGAAGATAAAGCCTCACGTGTTCAATTGATTGATATTAATATGCGGCTGGGACAATTACCGGCTGCAATAAAAGAGATTGATGATTTTGTGAAAATTTTGGAAGAAGATCAAAAAACAAAGGAAGTAGTTCAATTCCTGAATGAATTACTTAAAGAACACCCGGAACATATTCATATTCGGAAGCGTTTAATGGATGCGTTTATCCGCTATGGACATACTTCCAAAGCGATCCAACAAATGGATAAAATGGCTGATCAACTCCTGGATAGCGGAGATAGACGTAGCGCAGTAGAGATGGTGGAAGCCATCATTGCCATGAATCCACCCAATTCAAACCAATACCGCCAGCTTTTACAGCAAATAAAATCTGACGGTAAAGAACACGAATAAATTCGAGCATCATTTACCATTTGGATTACGGAGCATCAAACCTTAAGTAAATGCTACCCAAGAAAGTATTTTCGGGATCATCTGAACATTCTGATGCCGTTAGGTCTGTAACCATTTCACCAATATTTCCAACCTTAACACTATATATCGTACCGGCTGTCATGGTAAAGTCTGCATAACCCAAACTGATTTCGGGATAAAAACCAGTAAAGAATGTATCCTGTCCTGTTGACCATGTGACAGTTATGCGCGCGTTCGGTATTGGCTCGCCGTCTGAATCAAAGACTTCCACCTGGATTAACGACTCGCTATATGATGTATTACAAATGATTTCATTTTCGATTAATTGAAACGGTAGATCTGCACTGAAGTTAGGTGTAGGGCTATTTTGAACGATGGCAGTAGATTGTTGACGAGTTGGTTGCGGAGTAATAGCTGTCGCCTGAGATACTTCTATGCTTTCGGTGGGTAAAATTGTTTCTGTTGGAGACGAGGTGGATGATTCTTGTTCATTGGCAGGAGATTCATTCGTGAATTGAGATGACACTATGGGTTGGGCGAGAGGATTTTGTATCACCTGGGCTAAATTCAGTAAGACCTGTGCATCACTTTTCGTTTGGCTACGTCTGGATTGCTGGATTAATTGCCCGGCGATATCATCATCGCGCAATAACCCCAACCTGGCAGACGCTCGTCCCAGGTCCTGGTTCGCTTGAAAAGCCATGGCGATCATCAGTCGATAACGATCCTTATCTGTGGGGTTGAGTGTTTCTGGGGGAACATTGGAATATTGAACGGGCAGGATTACCATCGTTAGAACAAAACCTAATGCTAATCCCAGTAATAAGCCGGTTAACAAGTAATACGGAGGTTGGCGTCTTTCTTCTTGAAATCTGGAGTTCATGGCGCCTCCGATGAATTTTCAGGGATCTGGTAGACTTGCGCTAAAATCGCCAATTTTTCTAAATCTTCACGACTATATTCGAGATTTTCAGCAACAATAATGGCTTTTTGAATGTATCGTATTGGATGTTCATCCCCTAATAAAACCAATTGACTGGTTGTGTATTCTAGGTTTTGATGTTGTTCGAAAGATTCTGCTGCCATCAGCACATAATCAGCCAGATAATCACTACGCAGGTTCGATAGTTGTGTAGTTCCAATGGAAGAAGGAGTACGTACCCAACCAAAATAGAAGCCGATCAGTAAACCGATCAGAATCGTTAGAAAAAACCAAAAAAAACGCAATTTGCGGTTAATATTTTCAACCTTTCAGCATTGGGATAATTATTCCATGTTTTTTTGCTGCATCTATGGCTATATTATAACCAGCATCTGCATGACGTACCACTCCCATTCCAGGATCGGTGGTCAGAACGCGTTCCAGCCGTTTAGCTGCTTCAGGTGTACCATCGGCGACAATAACCATACCTGCGTGTTGACTATAACCAATACCAACCCCGCCACCATGGTGAAAGGATACCCAGGTTGCCCCACCAACGGCATTAATCATCAAATTGAGAATCGGCCAATCGCTGATTGCATCACTACCATCCAGCATGGACTCAGTTTCACGATTCGGTGATGCAACTGATCCGGCATCCAAATGATCTCTGCCAATAACAATGGGGGCTTTCACAATCCCTTTTGCTACCAGTTCGTTAAATTTCAATCCTGCTTTTAAACGCTCACCATATCCCAACCAGCAAATACGGGAGGGCAATCCCTGGAACGGAACTCTTTCTCTGGCTAATTTCAACCAGCGTTGCAGGTGTTCATCCTCTGGGAAAAGTTCTGCAACTGCTTCATCAGTTCGGTAAATATCTTCCGGGTCACCAGAAAGAGCAACCCAACGGAAAGGACCTTTTCCTTCACAAAAGAGAGGGCGGATATAGGCAGGCACAAAACCTGGGAAATCAAAAGCATGTTTTACACCATTATCAAACGCTCTTTGGCGAATATTATTTCCGTAATCAAAAACTTCAGCTCCACGACGTTGAAATTCCAGCATGGCTTCCACATGCCTGGACATAGAATCCAATGATCGACGGGCATATTCCTGTGGGTCTTTGGCTTTCAACGCTGCAGCAGCTTCCACGGAAAAACCAGACGGTACATACATCATGACATCGTGAGCTGGCGTTTGATCGGTAACTACATCTGGTGTGATCCCTCGCAGAACTAATTCAGGATAGATATCAGCTGCATTTCCAATTAATCCAACAGAAAGCGGTTTTTCCTGTTCTATCGCTTCCTCAACCAGAGTCATCGCTTCTTCCAAAGTGTCCACCACAACATCCACATATCCAGTTTGTTTTCGGCGGTGAGCACGATCCGGATCGACTTCCACACACAATCCTACACCTTCATTCATCGTGATTGCCAGCGGTTGCGCTCCTCCCATACCTCCCAATCCAGCAGTCAACACAAATTTGCCTTTGAGAGAAGGCCAGCCTTTTTGTATAGCCAATGCACCCAGAGTTTCGTAGGTCCCTTGAAGGATACCTTGAGTCCCAATGTATATCCAGGACCCGGCGGTCATTTGACCATACATGATTAACCCTTTTCGGGATAATTCGTCAAAATGGGATTGGGTAGCCCAATGCGGAACCAGATTAGAATTAGCGATCAAAACCCGTGGAGCATCCGGATGTGATTGAAATACTGCCACCGGTTTCCCGGATTGGACCAATAAAGTCTGGTCGTTCTCTAAATTCTTTAGCGATTCAAGAATTGCATCAAACGATTCCCAATTTCTCGCAGCCTGACCGCTCCCTCCATATACAACCAGTTCTTCCGGCTTCTCTGCCACTTCTGGATCAAGATTATTCTGGATCATCCGATATGCGGCTTCTGTCAGCCAGGATTTGCAGGTTAATTCAGTACCTCGGGGTGCTCTAATGGTACGGGGATTCGACATGTTACCTCCTCCAGGATGTGTAATCACTGTTAATTATAGTATGGGATTAAAACATTCAAATACGGATAGCTTTCCCAATGAAATAAAATCTTAAGTGAAAGGATGTTAATAAAAACAGCTTAACAAGCTGCTTCTGTTTTTGAATATTTAATTCATTACCTTAAGCAAGGTTTGTTAAATTAATCGACCAATTGAGAGATCCTTAATTTTCTCGCGTTGTTTGTAAATAATATTCATTACCACATCACCGATAGAAACAACCCCAAGCAATGTTCCGCCCATCATTACGGGAAGATGCCGAATTTTATTTTTTGTCATGATATCCATACACTCTTCACAGGTCTGCATCGGATGGATAGAGATAACCTTTTTGGTCATAATTTCTTTTACCAATGTTTCTTTGGATGTTTTTCCTAATAGTATAACTTTACGAGCATAATCTCGTTCAGACATAATTCCAACAAGCTTATCTCCTTCTGTAACCAGAAGTGCTCCAACATCAACACGAGCCATTAAACGAAGCGCATCGTAAACTGTATCCTCAGGTGATACAGTCCAGATATCTTTCCCTTTGATTTCTAATATATTTTGTGCTGTGATCATCGAGTGACCTCCTTCTAATCCATTAATTGAATAGCCAGAGTTTCATTTTTATTGTAGAACGTTGCAAGGGCATATTCAATTTAAAATCTATGTTTTTTAATAACCCCTCATCATCCTGATAGTTTTTGATAGATTTACCCGATCTCTGGCAATCGTCAAAACCAGGTGCGATTAAATGGATATTCTATATTGAAAGACCTTTTTTCTGGTTCTGGGTGAAGTTGTCTCCCCTATTTTGATTCCTCTATTTGCTTCAATTATCTTTGCGGATGCTATATTGTCATAATCACATGGGATCAGGATTTCTTTGATACCCAGATTCAAACACTCGATTAGAATCAAAGCCAATTGCTGAGTCCCATACCCCTTTTTTCGTTGACCTGGCCGAATATTCTATTTAGGTAATTGTCTTCTCCATGGAACTGTTGTATAAAACTGCCTGATTACGTCCTTTTTTCTTAGCCGTTTCGAGTGCTAAATTAGCCTGGTGAAGAAGCAAATCTATGGATGCAACTCCCTCTTTGGTAACCTCTACTACACCCATACTGGCAGATAACCGAATCTGACCTTTGCTGGTTTCGACAGGATTAGCTCCAATCAGGTTTCTGATGCGATTAGCACCAATCAGTGCATCTTCGCCTATTGTTTGAGGCATAATAATAGCAAACTCTTCACCACCGATTCTTCCAACAATATCGGTTTCACGAACATTGCTCATTAATAAATCAACCAAAGAATTTAAGACCTCATCCCCTGTTGAAAATCCATAGGTATCATTTATCATACGGAGATAATCCGGATCTACAATGACAAATGATAATGTCGTGTTGTATCTTTTAGCTCGTTTTATTTCATCTTCCAATATATTCAGGAGCTGAGTACGGTTATTACAACCCAATTCATCTGTAATCTCCAGCTTTTTATTTTGTTGAATACACTTATCCAGATAGGTTTTCAATTTCTTGCGATTATTAATCTCATTGCCTAACTTATCCAACGTTTGTTGCAATTCCAAATTGCGCAGGTGTAGTTTTTCATCCAGATCCTGTATGTGATTTTCATAATTCTGGTGTTTCTCATTCAGAACCCTGACCATTTGATTGAACTCATAAGTGGTCTGGCCCAAATCATCACTAAAACGAGGTTCAACATTTACGTTTAGGTCGCCCTGTACCACGTGGGAAATTCCTGAACGTATTGTTTGGATAGGTTTTACAAGGCTGGTTTCGATAAGTATTGGGTACAGAACTAACATTAGCAGAGAAACAAGCAACATAGCTATGAACTGCATGGAAATTGACCAGTGCAAGTGATCACGGAAATCAATATAATAATCCTGATATACACCTTTCCAATTGATACTGGTCAGTGGTAATTGGTTGTCAAATTTTATTCTGGTAGGGAATTTGTCATTGGATCCTAAAAAGAAACCACTGACCTGTTGCATTTCTGTTGGTATGTAAGGGTCATTCAATGCAAAAACCCGGACGTCATAGTAGGAAATATCAAATGTACCGACCGGTGTCAGGATGAGTTGTGTGTTTATACTGATATCCATGTCAGGATCCCCAGAGGCAAGGAACCAGGTGATGATAGTTTTATCATCCTGGTGATTGACAAAGACAGTGCTATTTTCTGATGGCATGAGATCTTTAACATACAATGTCGCAATGATTGGATTGGGGTTTCCAGGCAAGGATAAATTATCCAGGTTTACCGGGTTCTCATTGAAGGCAACGAATCCTTTTTTATTAATTAAGATGGATTCCCAATTTTCACCTGAAAATGGGAATGTGAATTCTAATTCCTCGCTGACGGTTGTTTCACCTTCTGGAAATGTGATTTCCTTTCCTATATCTTCATAAAAAATAAATTCAGAATAGTTAATTTCATATACGGCATTGTTTTGTTCAAAGTGAATAGTGTGCAGGTTGGGAATGGAGAACATGGTGAAAAAATTTGCAGCACTTGCTGGTGCGGTTAACCAGGAAGCCGAACTAATACCAGTAAATGTTGTCAGTAAAATAATGATGATGAATTTGAAGAAAAAAGATGCTTTGCGGATCGTCTGATTAATTAATGCAATGACAAAGAAGGTCAGTGCCCATGGTGTTACCAGGGTGAAAATAAAAAAGGAAATATTATTGAATCCATAAATGGATAGCAATATACTCAATAACCAGAAAAACCACAATACAATGAAGGACAAACCAAAACCCTGGGCTGCAATTGCCAATCTTCCCTGTGGATGCAAAAATCGATAAAACCAACTTTTATTTGTTTCAAGTGTAGATAATTTGCCTGTCATGTAAATGAAAAAAATCATCAGCCAGGAAATTTCTAAAACCATTAAAATCTTAATGATCATAGGAACGAAAATTATTAATGGGTGATTAATGAAGGGATACAGGTATACAACGCTTAATGCAATAGCAGTAATCGTTAGCAAATTGTTAACCCAGAGTATTAATTTAGCCTGCTTTTCTCCCACTAATTTAATGGTTGAAAAGTTGTAAGCAAATTGGGTAAGTAAAGCTAAACCTAAAACCAATAATGTATCATGCACCAACATGCCTTCTGCTTGAAACCGCAGGCTGGATACACCAATAAACCCAGCCAGACCTGCTGCGACCATGATGGAAAAAGCAACACTCAGCCAGAAATTTGCTTTGGTGCCGTTATTTTTTAATATCAGGTAAATGGTGATTCCCAGAAATACAATTGTTTGTGCGATATAACTGATTGAAGCAGGTGTTAAGAATAATTCCATAGTAAATCCCCAGATTTAATGATGTGAAAAAGAATTAATCAATAACATTATTGTAGCCTAAAATCATCAGGACTAGGTAATCAAGCAAAAATGAATTTCAAGAAATTTACCAGAATGCCTAACAACATAATAATAGAAAGTACATCAATAAAAAATCCCTCAATCAAGTCGATGAGGGATTTTCGAGTAGAAGAATTTACTCTTCCGATACTTCAATTGTAAGCAGTTTGACTGCTGGAGAATTCCGTCTGGAAGGATCTCGTGCAGGAATGGAAAGTAAGACGTCCAGACCTTCGGAAACCTCACCAAACACAGAATGTTTATTATCCAGCCACGGTGTAGGGACATGGGTTAGGAAAAATTGTGAACCATTTGTGTTTGGTCCTGCATTTGCCATGGAAAGAATTCCAGGTTTGCTATGCTTTAGTGAAGAATGAAATTCATCGCCAAATTTATAACCCGGTCCACCCATACCCGTACCGGTAGGATCTCCACCCTGGGCCATAAAATCATCAATCACACGGTGAAAGATTGTGTCATCATAAAAGCCTTCTCTTGCGAGAAATACGAAATTGTTTACGGTTTTTGGTGTTTTATCAGCGAATAATTTTACAACGATATCCCCAACATCGGTTTTAAAAGTTGCTTTATATTGTTTTTTTGCGTCAATCATCATTTCAGGGGGAGTTTTCCAGAATTTTGTACTCATTGATATTCCTTTCAATTTTTTGATTTCAGGTAGATTGAAACTCATCTGCTTACAGGTCAGACAAAGCCATAAATAACCTATGTATTCTAGCATGATTTAATGGAGATATATAGTCAGCTCAGATGATTGTGTAACCTTCAGGTCATTTGATCTTTCTGAGGAATTTGGATATTATTAATTCGTGGTAGATTAGAAAAACATTTCTGAACTGATCAATGAAAAATCAGGATTATGGTATAGGCAACATAGCAGCGCCAACATGAACTTACAATTATCCCAAACTTTTACAGCGCTAAAGTATCGCAACTTCAGACTCTGGTTTAGTGGTCAGATGGTTTCCTTGATTGGTACCTGGATGCAGGCAACTGCCCAGAGTTATCTTTTATTTGAACTCACCGGTTCACCTGTGATGTTAGGTATCGCAGGGTTCGCCAGTGGTGTTCCTATCTGGCTTTTCTCTTTATATTCTGGATTAATATCCGATCGATTTTCACGACGAAAGGTTATTTTATTTGCCCAAACTTCAATGATGGTGTTGGGCTTCATATTAGCAATATTGACTTTCACAGGTATGGTTCAACCATGGCATATTATTGTTCTGGCATTTCTTTTAGGAACAGCCAATGCTTTTGATGCCCCAGCCCGACAATCATTCGTTGTTGATATGGTGCCAAAAGAGGATCTCACCAACGCGATTGCATTGAATAGCTCTGTATTCAATCTGGGTACAATTGTAGGTCCTTCCGTAGCTGGACTTATTTATGCCTGGTTAGGACCTGCATGGTGTTTTACCATAAATGGAATATCGTTCCTGGGTGTGATTGGTGCATTGTTGGTGATGAATATGCCACCACGTCCAATAATCGCTCTTAAAAAATCGCCCTTTTCTGATCTAAATGATGGGTTGCGATTTGCGGTTGGGCACGTTGAAATTCGATACCTTCTCATTAACCTGGCTGCTGTTTCAATATTCAGTTTCAGTTTGATGACTCTTATGCCGGACTGGGCGAATACTGTACTTGGTGGAGATGTAACTACCAATGGACTATTGCTCTCTGCACGTGGTGTAGGTTCATTGGTTGCAGCATTGATGATTGCAAATCTTGGTTCACGAGTGGTGAGAGGAAAAATCTGGACTTTTGGCGGTCTGGTAATGCCATTTGCAATTTTCTTGTTGGGAAGTTTTCGCATTTTACCTGTTTCGATGATTACATTGGTTGTTCTTGGTTGGAGTCTCATGTCTGTGATCAACATAACCAATTCACTCATTCAGACGCACGTTCCTGACCATCTGCGTGGAAGGGTAATGAGTATCTACATCCTTGTTTTCCAGGGAAGTTTACCTATTGGTGCGTTACTGGTTGGATGGTTAGCAGACATGTATGGGTCACCTTTTACGATAATTATTTGTGGGGTCATTATTACGTTGGTAGTGGGAACGATAAATTTGATACATCCTACTATCAGAAAATTTAATTAGCTATTTGTAAATACTCAAAGCATCATCTCAATAAATCGGGGCAAGCGGGTGTTTTTGGCGTGCGTCTGCACGCCAAAAACACCTGGACTGCTAATTATTGAAAGGACACTACCCAAATAATCTTTTTGAATTAGAATACATCGACCTATGATGAAGATATTTAATGCGAGCATACAGCAAAAAAAGATTATTAAGATCTGGTTTCCATTAGCTGCCTCCTGGTTGTTGATGGGTGTTGAAATGCCAGTCATTTCTGCTGTGATGGCACGTCTGGCAAACCCGGAGATCAGCCTGGCTACTCATGGAGGGATTGTTTTTCCTTTGGCTTTGATTATTGAAGCTCCAATCATCATGTTGTTATCGGCGTCTACTGCACTAAGCAAGGATTGGGATTCATATCAAAAGATTTTTCGTTTCATGATGATCATGGGAGCGTCTTTAACAGTTCTTCATTTGCTGGTAGCTTTTACCCCACTCTATGATTTCGTGGTCGTTGAGTTAATGGGGGTGCCTGAAGAAATCATCGAGAGTGGTAGAATGGGACTGCGGTTCATGTTACCCTGGTCCTGGTCGATCGCTTATCGTCGATTTCAACAAGGTGTCATGATCCGCTTTGGCCATTCACAGGCTGTGGGTGTGGGAACGATTGTGCGTTTATGTACTGATGTGGTTGTGTTAGGCGCCGGCTTGCTGATTGGATCCATTCCTGGGTATATTATCGGAGCGACATCGCAAGGTTTGAGCACCCTGGCAGAAGCGGTTTATTCCGGGATTCGTGTAAGACCCATATTAAAATATCAACTTAAACCAGCCCAAAAAGCTGAAAAATTAACCTGGAAGATTTTTTTCGCTTTTTATATTCCCTTAGCACTGACATCATTTCTCTCATTGGTCTGGCAACCGATTGGTAGTGCCGCGTTAAGTCGTATGCCCAGAGCGCTTGATTCTCTGGCTGTATGGGCAGTCGTAAGTGGCCTGATATTTATGTTACGTAGTCTTGGACTGGCATTCAATGAAGTTGTAGTGGCAATTCTAGACCAACCAGGATCATCCAAAGAATTACGCAAATTTTCATTGAATTTATCGATTTCGCTCGTCGGTCTTCACTTTATACTGGCAGCCACACCCTTGGCTTTACTATGGTTCAGCTATATATCAGGGCTACCACCTTCATTGGTTGAATTAGCCAGAATTGGATTCTGGTTTGGATTACCAATGCCAATTCTGAGTGTACTGCAATCCTGGTATCAGGGGGCCATTTTATTTAGCCGAAATACACGTGGTATCCCTGAGAGTATGACAATTTTTCTGGTCACCGTCTTGATCGTATTGGGTTTAGGGGTGGTGATTGGTGAATATACAGGTTTATATGTTGGATTAATTGGATTCTCGATTGCAAATTTCACCCAGACAATTTGGTTATGGGTACGGAGCCGGCCAGTTATGAAAATCGTGAACAAAAGAGATGAGAATCTCAATTGGTCGGTTGGGTAGGAAAACACAAAAACTCAACATATAGACGAGTTGACTTATACAATCATACTTTCCATCCTGATTTGTATAATAAAATAGGATTGTTATTACATGAGACAGGAGAAATGATGGAAAATCAATCTGACCAGATCATTGTTTACAGTACGACCTGGTGTTCTGATTGTAAACGCGCAAAGAAATTTTTTGGTGAACAACGTATTCCTTATATAAACATCGATGTTGAAGAAAATCCTGAATTTATGGAAGTTGTTGAAAAGATAAATGAGGGAAAACGTAGTGTGCCAACGATTGTTTTTCAGGATGGTTCTGTTCTGGTGGAACCTTCGAATGCTCAACTGGCTGAAAAATTGGGATTACAAACAGAAGCGAAACGATCATTTTATGATGTGATCATCATTGGAGGTGGGCCAACTGGATTGACTGCAGCGATCTATCTCGCTAGAGAAGGATTTGAAACACTGGTTATCGAGCGGGGTGCGTTGGGTGGTCAGGCAGGCATGACACAGTCAATGGAAAATTTCCCGGGATTTGATCAGGGTATTCCTGGAAGTGAATTTTCGGATCGAATGGGGAGGCAGGCAAGAAGGTTTGGTGTGGAAATTCTGCAGGCTGCTGATGTATCCCAGGTGGAACGGGAAGAAAGCGGATATATGTGTGTTAATACCCGAAATAAAAGAAGTTACGGTAGTAAGGTAGTGCTTATTGCAACTGGAGCACATTATCGCCGCCTGGGTGTTCCAGGAGAAGACAAACTGGTGGGTATGAGCGTTCATTTTTGCGCGACCTGTGATGGCGCTTTTTATTTTGGGAAAGATCTATTAGTTGTTGGTGGTGGCAATAGTGGTTTAGAGGAGGGACTTTACTTAACAAAATTTGCCAAACGGGTGGATATTGTTGAGTTCCTGCCAGAACTTAATGCCAGCAAGATCGTACAGGAGAAGGTCGCTTCCATGCCGAATATGCGAGTTACTGTCAACCATGAGGTTGTAGAATTAAAAGCCAATGACCGGAAACGATTGAAATCCGTGGTTGTAAAGGATAAAAGCACCGGTGAATTAAAAGAATGGGTTTATGATGGGGTGTTTGTTTTTATCGGGCTTGATCCTAACAGCGAACTGATGAAAGGCAAAGTGGATTTAGACTCCCGGGGATTTATCATCACGGATAAAACGCTCCAAACTAAAATCAAAGGAGTGTTTGCTGCAGGGGATGTGCGTTCGGGTTCCACCAAGCAGGCAGCTGCTGCCGCAGGAGAAGGTGCTACCGCGGCTTTGATGATCCGTGATTATCTCAAAGAAGTAGGATAATGCATTAACTGCCTGGTTTTACTGCTCGCATCGCAAAAAAAGTTGGCATAAATTGGTCATTGTTGCCCACCGCCACTCGCAAGACATAACTCTGTTTTTTCTGTAAAATCCGGAAACCAATTTAGTGGCACAGGAATCATTGGCGTGAGAACCAAGCTCCAATTTCCTTCACGAGCCTGCTGAATCTGCTCATGGTTTACCGGTATTGTCCAGGGGTTGCCTTATTCGACTTCTTTATTCCATGCTTCTCAATTGTAGGCTCTTATGTCCATTTGGTCCGTTCTTTTTTGTTATTGTACCGCAGGTGAAATGACCAGGTCAAAGAACAGCTCACCAAATTCGGTGAGCTGTCATCCCAGAAGGAAGGGGTTTCTGGCAGAAAATTATTTATTATCCACATCAAAGGTAAACGAATTTTCAAGTCCAAATCCTTTGACAATATATGTTCCGGCTGATAATCCTTTGACATCCAGGATTATCGTTTTTTCGAATGGTACCAAAGCCATGGTACACATCATATCTTCAGGACGTTCAGTAAATATTTGTAACTCAAAAGTTGATTCATCAATCATTTCAGCTTTGCTTTCAACAATTCGTGTGCAGCCGTCTGGTAAATTTCCGTTTACGGTAACACTTACCTGTATCGGAAATGATTCCATCATATTGATAGTCAAACCATCCACAAAAATAACTTGTTGATTATCATAAGAACCATCAGGAAACACCTGAATAGGCGAATCGTTTAAAGAGTTACCAGGCTCAATCACATCATTAAAAAATTGAGAGGATTGCGGTGTTACTCGTAAATAAGTCAATACAGAAACAACGACAACTGTTACACAACACAACAGAAAAAATAGCACAGCAGTAATAACCAGGACAATATTCTTGTTTTTCATTCTAAACTCCTTCATCTATAAGACGTCAATTGTGGCATTTACGTTCCCGACCGATGAAGGATGAAAATTATTTGATTTATTGAATTTTGTTTGATTTAGGCAACAGTCGAATAAAAGGCAGTCCACAGAGAATTAAGCCTGCGCTGATGATGAATGTAAATCTGAGGTTGACGAGATCTGCTAATTGTCCTACAAATAAAGTCGCGGTTGCCATTAAAACAAAGTTGAAAGCCATATAGATCCCGTTTGCGAAGGATCGATTATCAGGGAAGTTTTCAAGCACGATAGCCATAATAACCGGGGTGATTGAAATGCCAAAAAAGCCCATAAAGATTAGCAAAGGAACCTGTAATATCCCTTTACTGAAGATAAAAAGAAACATGAATATCGGCGTTCCAATAAACGAAATAACAAGCATCCGTCTGCGGCCGAAACGGTCACTGAGTGATCCTGATAAAAAGGCTCCGACCACGCCAGCCGTTTCCAAAATGGATAAAGATGCTCCAGCCATCCATAGGCTTGACCCTTCAGTTGTCAGGTAGGTTGGCATAAAAGTAGTTAATGTGGCCACCATCATCGAACGGGTAAAAATCAGAATAGCAATAGGTGCCATTACCTTGCGCATCATTTTTAGTCCGGACTTCCAGGGAATGTGATTGCCATTGTTGCGTGGTTGGGTTGTGATGGATTTCAGTTTTCCATATAGAAATATGGATGTGAACACCCCGGCAATCATCAACCAGGGGATGCCTTCTAAGGTCAGGTACCCGATAGCTGTAACGACAATCAATGGGCCTAACGCTCTGCCAAGCTCTCCACCAACCATCCAGAAACTCATTCCTCGGCCCAGTTTCTTACCTGCAAATGTTCCACTAAGGACTGGTCCTATGGCGTGCAAGGATGCAGAACTGATACCTGCTAATACCAATAAAAAGATCAAAAATCCATACGTGGGGGCAATACTGAGCAGACTCATGGCTGCGCCTGTGATCGCAGGGGTTAGGATGATGAGTAAACGCAGATTAGCTCGATCGGCTAAATGGCCGATAAAAGGTTGAAGTAATGAAGGGATCGTTAAGAAAACAGATAATAATCCGGCCAGTGTATTTGTTAAGGTGAATTTTTCAATCAGGACGGGAAGTAAGGCAGGTAAAAAGGCAGTATAGGTATCATGGACTGTGTGCGCAGTGGAAACGATGGTAACACCGCCTGTTTGAAATTTCTCGTGTTCGATGTTGGGTTGAATGTTCATTTTTCTCCCTGCGCATTATTGTACTGCAATTCTGCAAATTATAAACATTCAAGATTCATTCAAGATTCATCATCCAGGATTAATCAAACAAAATTCTGGCTGGTGATTGTAATAAAAAAAATTATGCGCGAAAACAGAATTATTGCGATAATGACCTGACGACCATTATATTCTTGTGCTGTAGAATCATTTTCTTCGTTTGGGTTTTGAGAGCATGGTCCAGAACAATAATATTGGCCAGATCCATGCCAGATCTACTTCCAATCCTCTTGGTGTGGGTTCACTGGTAGGATCAAACCGTAAGAAAATTAAATCATTTTTATGCTTGAGTATATCTTTCCGGGATGGTTGTACGCCAAATTCATCCATATAGCGCGTGATAAATTTTGGATTACGGTTCAATAACCATTCAATGATGGTGATCAACTCATCATCCTGTGAAACAGGTACCGCTACCATTTGCTCCGTTCCATCAGAGGTTTGTATGGAGACTCGCGGGTTGGACATGATATTCCGGTACCATTGGGACTGAACGCCAAATAAGTTGGCTATGTACTTGATCCCATTAATTTCAAAATATTCTATGGATGTCTTGCATGGGTTACCCGTTTTATGATTGATCTGGGTGATAATCATGATGTAACGACCAACAATCGGGCCTAAACCAAAACGCCAGGCGTAAATTGGTGCATGAGAATAAAATTTATCAGTTACTGTCTTTAAATTGATATTGTTTATTCTTTCTAAGAGTGACTGATAAGCTGTTTCTAGTTGTTTGTTCATGTGTTTACCTCAATAAAGCTGTTTGAATTCAATTATTTACACTGAATCATGCGATGATAAATCACTTGCCTCTGCAGCTTTTAGCAGAATCCCAGCTAATTCTCTGGCTTCCTGAGGTGTAATGTACAGATTTGTTTCTGAAGCGCGAAATATTCGCGTGTCGTCAAGGCAAGGTTCAAAAAAACTTAAACAAATATTATCATCAAATTCCTTATCGGAATTTTCAAAACAAATGTTTACAATTAATTCGCCACCCAATAATTTAATTTCCATGATGGCCTCCAATGTTGATTTTGGTTTCTATATATTTTACAATTTTTCTCTGAAAAAAACTCAAGAATCCAAATTGGAAAATCATGGACATTAAATTCTTTTCAAATAGTTTATAAATTCTGGTTTCATTAACGGTTGGGAAACATAATCACCAGAAATTAAATGAATTCCTTTTTGAGTTAAGAAGTCCATTTGTTCTTTTGTATTAACCCCAGTGGCAATAACCTGCAATCCCAGGACTTTTGCCGATGAAATAATCGACTCTGTAATGACTGCATCCTCTTCGTTGATTGGAATATCTTTTATCAGGGTTTCAGAAATTCTTATCGCATGAATGGGTAATCGTTTGAGCTGTTCGAGTGAAGATGGGATTACCCCATAATTTGCCAGACAGAATTTGACTCCAATACTCGATAAATTGACCATGGCTTGAATAGCAACGCCTGAATTATAGATTTTACTGCTTTCAGTAATTACCAGTTGTAAAAATTCATTGGGCAAATTACTATCTGCCAAAGCTGAAAGAACGGTTTCTGTAAAATCAGACTTCAAAAACATTTTAGGAGAAATTGAAACGGAAAGCAATGTTCTCGTGTCTTCTTCTTGGAACCATTCAAAGGTTTCATTGCAAGCTCTTCGTAAGAGAAAGTTATTTAAAGGAATTATTTCTCCACTATCTTCAGCAACGGACAGATAGTGCTCTTTCGGTATAAAACCTTTTTCCGGATGTTGCCAGATTGAGATAGCGTCTGCAAATATTACCTGATTTGTTTCAGTGTCAATAATTGGTTGGTAACACAAGGAAATTTCATCATTTTTCAATGCTTGTTTCAATTCATTTTCAACCCGAATTCGGGAAAGGGTGTAGGAATAGACTTCCTTATCGTAAATTTCGAATTTACCACGACCATCCGATTTAGCCTGGAACAATGCAGATTCGGCATCTCTCAAGACCTCGTTTGAATCCTGGTATCCACGAGATAACATTACAATTCCGATACTTGTCGTTAGATGGATAATCTCTCCGGAAAAATTAAACGGTTTATTAATTTCTTTGTGGATTCTGTGTGTGATTTTGATTGTATCAGGTAGCCCGTTTATTTCTTCTAGCAGGACACCAAATTTATCATTCCCAAAACGAGAAATGGTGTCCATTGACCGGAGACTATACTTGAGCCGGCGGGTGATTTCCAGCAATAATGCATCCCCGATCGAAAAACTGTATTGATCATTTATATTCTTAAATCGATCCAGATCAATGAAAAGGACAGCGGAATGGTATTCTTCACGACGGTGAATTCGGCCAAGCGATTGTTCAATGATGCCGGAAAAATACGTTCGATTTGGTAACCCCGTAAGTGGATCATACATCGCTTCAATCAATAACCTGGCTTCCAATGATTTCCGTTGGGTGATATTCTCAATTGTGCCCACAAATCGATATGGAATACCATCTTCTCCTTTTCGGACAAGTCCTCTGGCAAGGACCCAGATATAGGTATCATTCATGTGACGAATTCTGTGTTCTTTTTCAAATATCGGTGTTTTTCCAGCAATATGATTGTTAATCTCTGTTCGTAAAGTTTCAATGTCTTCTGGATGAACACGGGTGAACCATTCGGTGGGGAGATTATGAATGGATTCTTCGGTGTGGCCGAGAATATTTCGCCAGGTTGGAGAGTAATAACAATGATTATTAATCAGGTTCCAATCCCACAAACCAATCTTGCTTCCTTGTAATGCCAATTCGAAGCGTTCTCTTTTTTCATCAAGGATCGAATTTCGCTCGTGCGTGATTTTTAGATTTTGGATGAATTGGTTAAATTCAGCAATCAGTTCTCCCACTTCACCTGTGTAAGGGTTTTCAGGTATCCGTTCAAAATCAGGCAATTTGTTCTGATTTATTTGCTTTAACCGGAAAGCCAGATCATTGACGGGACGGATTAATTTCTGGTTCATTAAAATGGCAAAAATCATTATGAATAATGCGATCGCTAAAATTACCACTAACAGGATTTTGAAGAGCAAGTTGTTATTGGCAACCGAATAATTCAAAGGAGAAATTATAATTAATCTCCAATTCGCAGTATCGGTACAATATGTAGCCTGCAAATTGTTACTATCAATTTTTCCCTGTGAAGCTAGACGCTCCATATAATTTTGAAGTGGGAAATCACCCATCGGAGACGACAACTGGATTAAAGATTGATTTTGTTCATTAAAAAGTTGGTACCCAAAATTCGCTGGTAAATCTTGGAATATGACCCGAAAAAAGGACAGGGGTAAATTGGCAACAAGAAGGATTCTGGATTCCTTTTCTTCAACGGTTTTTACTGCAAAAACTGAATTATCTTCTGAATACCAGAATACTTGGCCCTCCTCGGCAATTTGCATCCATTCAGATACCCATTTATTTTCAAGATTTATATTGGATTGCCCAAAATGAATGGGGTCCAATCCTTCTGGGATGATGTCCAGGCCAAGTAGAGAGCCATATTGATTTTGGTCAATTATTTTTTCGATCTCCTGCAGCTTACTTGATTCCTCGTTTCTTGAAAGATTGTTAAAATTTTCTGCTTTTAAAGAATCTGAAACCTGACTAAGCAAGTTGTGGATCGAATCCGTTTTTTCATCAATTCTTGCTAATTGATTACAGGTCAAAGATTGGATTGGCGTGTCCAGACTGGCTTTAAGTTCATTGTTATCAATCCACATAATACTGATAGCCAATCCAATAATGGGTACCAGAGATATCAAAAGCAGGAATAGGATTGATTTGTAGTTAATTCGCAATTTGGATATAAATGAACTCATTAATCCCCAGTACCATGAACATTAGCATAAAAAGAATAAGATGGAAACTTAAATTGAAATTATAAGTATAGATGATTCTTTTATATTTCACAAATTATTAAATGAAGAAGGTTATTTATCCAGTGAAATCTTTTGTTCCTGAGATGGATAATATCTCGCCATAATAAACTCTGTGATAATCCCGCAGTGGGTATTGTTTGGTAATAGATGAGATTAAAAAGTGTTTTGGATCCAGATCTTGATAGTAGGATTTTCTGCATTCAATGATTAATTCCGCTTCATCCAATCCGGGTGCAGAAACGTGGCTGGAAGGGATGGGGGTCAATCCTGTAAAGTCGAGTTTGTTCATATCCCGGCCCGATTTGGTGCCAATTAATTCTAATGCTTTGCGATATTTTTCAGGGAGCGCTGAAAGTGTAAAAGAGTCAAAATTCTCCATGTACTCATATGTGTACCTTTGAGGTCTCACCAGGATGAGGGCAAATGGTTTCTTCCACATAGTCCCAAAACCACCCCAACCCACAATCATGGAATTAAATTTTCCGGCATGAAAATCGCCGCTTGTCAGAACTAACCATTGTCTATCCCAAAGGCTGTGTGGTTTAATTTGCCAATCATAAAAATCAATCGTTTTACGAACCATCATACCTCCAGAATGAAATTGAGCATTTATCTGGTAAAAATTTTACCATGAGGTTTAACCTGGTTATATTCTAAGATTCTGCTACTTCTACTGACGAAAATTGAGTTGAAATCAAATCAAATCGATATCCGGATTTATCTTGTTACTGTGAATCCTATTTTGATCGTAACCTGCCAATAAGCAACCCGATTTTCTTCGATCTGACCACGTGTTTCGACCACTTCAAACCAACGCAAATTTTCTAATGTTGCTCCAGCCTGAGAAATTGCAGTTTGGATTGCATCCTCAATGCTAATTTTAGAAGAGCCAACTAATTCAATTTTCTTGTAAACATGTTCTGACATTACGATCCTCCATTTTTTGGATATTTTGAAAAAAACGAAAATGATTAAGAACGAATCATCACCAACAACATTTTCGCAGGAGAAATTGCTCTCAATGCATGTGGTTGATTGGCTGGCATGATGATGAGATCTCCAGAGTTTAATTCGTAAGGATTTGATGAAATGGTTATTTCCATTGATCCTTCTAATATATATACACTTGCGTCGTATGGAGCTGTGTGTTCACTTAATCCTTCATTTATATCAAAAGCAAACAATGTAACTGTGCCAGTTTTTTGATTAATTAACGTTCTACTGACAACTGCTCCTGTTTGAACCTGTAAAATTTTTGTTAAATTCAATACTTCGGGTAAGTGATCTGACATTTAATTTCCTCTTTTTGAATTTTAGTATAGCTGAAAATCCAACTTGATATAAATCGATTTATACCCTTTACGTAGCATTTCAGAAAAATTGGATTATCATACGAGATTGGCAATCATTTTCCTCCCAAATTTACCCTGGCCGTTTAATTTAGAAAAGACACTCTTAAGAAAGTATTTACAAGTGGATTTACTTTCATCAAAAAAGTCTGTTAGAATCTGAAAGAATAGGAAAAAAGAACCGATGATGAAAAAAAATCATATTAAATATTTTCTGTTTTTGTTAGCAGTCCTGTTTACTGCCAGCCTGGTTGTGGATCCGGTTCAGGCAGCAGTCCAGGAATCCTTTTATGGCGATCCATTATGTTTACCAGGCGTTTATGGGTATGATCAGATTGATTGTTTGGTGATGGGACCATCGGAGTTTCTGACGACAATGAATAAAAAAGGAGTCTCGTTACCGTTTCAACCCTTACCTGCATTCAAGCCAGATATTAATTATACGCTGGCACCAGTCCCGTATTTGACCGTTGGAGAAAATTCTTTTCCTGTGTACGCCAGTTTGGAGGATGCGTTAGCGGGTAACCCGGCGCGTTATTTGGAAGCAGGATTTAAATATCTGGCAGTCTCTGAACGATTGGATCGTGAGGATGGAATTTTTTACCGGTTGATGAATGGGCTGTGGGTTAATGCCGGTGAGGCAAACACCGAGTGTTGTATCCGTTCTGGACGGTTCCAGGGATTGATGTTTTATCAAAACCCTTCAAATCCGTTTGGGTGGGTATTGGATCAAGTGGACGTTGTGAGATCTCCGGGATTCCAATCTGAATTGTCTGGCAAGAGATTGTATCGAGAAGATGTGGTGCAGATTTATGACACCGTAACCATTGATGGTGCAGATTGGTATATGATTGGCATTGATGAGTGGGTGGAACGCAGAAAAGTTCGTCAGTTCCATGTTAACACGACTCCACCGGAAGGTGTGGATAATAATCGCTGGATTGAAATCAATTTATACGAACAGACGTTAGGCATATACGAAAACGGAAGACTTGTTTTTGCTGCACTGATCGCATCAGGTGTTGATCCATTTTTTACACGGCCAGGTTTATTTCAGATTTATGAAAAATTAGACCGAACGAATATGAGTGGGTCTTTTGAAATCGATCGTTCAGATTATTATTACTTAGAAGATGTGCCCTGGACATTGTATTACGATGAAGCCAGAGCTCTTCATGGAGCTTATTGGCGCACTTATTTCGGTTATCCACAATCACATGGATGTGTAAATTTGTCGATTGGGGACGCAAAAGTTGTGTTTGATTGGGCGAATGTAGGTGACTGGGTATATGTGTGGGATCCATCTGGAGAAACACCGGTTGATCCTGCACTATATACAGCTGGTGGCGCGTAAACTGCAAGAATTTTACGCCCTGTTTTTTTGAACAGGGCGTAAAATTCTATTTTGATTTATTTAAATAAGAAAAATCAGAAATTAAACAAAAGCTGGTGTAATTTTAATGATCTGGCTGAATTCGTTCAGCAGGTCTTCAAAATCCTCAAAATTAATTTGCTGCATCAAATTGCTTGCAACAACGATGGTAACAATACAACAACAACAAATAACAGCGACAACCACTGCTATAATAATCCAGAGGGTTTTATTGTTTTTCTTTCGGGGAGGTTCAACTACCTCACCATAACTTGGTACTTCTGTTGGACTGGGTGGTTCAACGACCTGACCAAAACTGGGTACTTCTGTAGGTCGGGGCGGTTCTGAATACACCGGTGGTGTTTCAAATTTTGGTGCTTCCTGGAAACCAGAGCTGTCGGGTTCCTGGTTTGGCACTTGCTTAAAGCGATCTGAATCGCCTGGATCTGGTGCTCGAATCGTCATATCATCATTCTGTCCCATATGCTTCTCCTTTACTGAATAACTACTAAAAATGATTATCTAAGTATACAAAATAAATTTCATAGTTCAAATTTAATGCTGATACGATTTCCTTTTTTGACGATTTGAGATTATCCAGGCGATTAAAATAATTAAGAAAACCACAACCAATATGGGCACAAGAACGGAAAGAACAGACACAATCGTCGAGACAACGTCTTCAAGCACGCTGACCGGAACATTGCCTACACCTGCAGTCGTTGCAGTCACGGCCGGCCTTATCATTGCACTTTTGACTGCATGCACGCTACCCGCAACCAATAATCCGCAAGCCAAAGATAATATGGGTGATACCTCAGTGAGGACATTGGCACTGGCAGCAAAGACAATTGCTCCTGCAGTAGGTCGGATGAACGATTGAATAATATCATTGATGTGATTGACGGCTGGCACTTTATCCGCGAAAAACTCAATCAATGAAAGCACCACCAGCAATCCAATAATCCACCAGCTGGCAAGAGCATCCCATGGTTGCTGTAATTTCATTAAGTTAGTAAATCTGGCTAGCAAGGCAACCACTAATAAAGGAATGTAAGCATTTAATCCAGCGCTGGCAGAAAGTCCAAAGGCAGAAAAAATTCCAAGAATATCCATTTATCTCCTAAAGGTCAAAACCACCCCATGTTCGGGTAAACGCAAAGCGTACCAGATCGATAACAAACGTCTGGGTGATTGCAATTGTAAATCCCGCCAGGAGAGGTGCCCAAACAGAACGCCAGGTGGTGTAATGATTATCTTTTTTGATGATCATAATGATTAACAATGAATAACACATGCTCAAAACAACCAGCACTGCTAATCCCGAAAGAATTGCCAAAGGGTACAAAACCAGCGGATTTTCGGATAAGATTGCCAGGTCCAGGAGAATCGCCAATCCGATTAGTCCCAGGAATTGCTTCCAATACCCTAATGAATAATCATCTTCCCAATCTTTCCAAAGGGTCTGATTAAAGATTGGGTAAATTACTGCAGCCATGCCCAGTCCCAAACCCGTTCCAGTGATCAACCGTAACCAATTTTGGGATGGATAAACCGAGGGAATCATCGGTACGAAATTCAGATATGAATTTACGCCATCCACTACAAAGAATAATGCCAGAATTCCCAAAGGGATCAGAATTTTTATTGGAGGAAACTTGCCCCGCCGCCCCCAGATTGATTGGTAAGCCAATCCCAGGAGGGCACCCAATTGCATACCGGAACAGCGAGCACAAAGAGGCAATGCTCTTTCTCCCAGGTGAAAAGAGCGCTCATCGATACGATGACAGACCGCATAGCCAACAGCATCCATCTTTCCTAAAAGACCATCGGGAGCAAAATCCAGCCAGAAGTAGGTGATCAAGGCTGTAAAAACAACCAGAAAAAATTTAATCACCAAACCTTTTGTTATCACGAATCCGAAAATTTTCATGGTTTTGATTATAAGATCATCAAGAACGCAAGGCAAGAGCAAATGCGGCTTAGAAAACTATGTTTTGCCTTTTCACTTTGTTCATCAATGCGCGCGCGTTGGCAAATTGACAAAGATCGAGTATGATTTTCAATTCATACTATAATAATGAAAAAAATATTGGAGTAATCCATGAAGAAAATTTTTGTTGCAGTCATTTTCTTAATTATTCTCAGCCTGGTTGCAGCCTGCCAATCTACGAATGTTACACCAACAGTCGTAGAAACCCCGCTTTTACCCTCACCTACAGCTCTCCAACCAGAGCCTGCCACCCCTACTCCTACATTCACTGTTACCCCTTTACCTCCAATTGCTACACCTACTCCAAAATACCCTGAAGAAGGCTATGGACCAACTAATTTTCCAGAAGGTGTTAATCCGTTAACGGGTCTGGAGGTAGAAGATCCTGCTTTATTGAATCGCAGACCTATCATTATCAAAGTGCAGAATCTTCCGCGAGCAGACCGACCACATTGGGGACTTTCCAATGCTGATATTGTATACGAATATTACACTGAATTTGGTACCACCCGCTTTGCAGCGATATTTTATGGTGAAGATGCGGAAATGGTGGCACCCATTCGGTCAGCCCGCCTATTTGATTTCAATGTAGTGCGTGCTTATAAAGGCATGTTTATTTTTGGTAGCGCTTACGAAAACACCTATAACCGCCTGGTTAATTCAGAATTTGCCAACCGTTTAATGATCGAAAGTGCAAACACAGCAGGGATAATCTACAGAATTGAGCCAAATACCAAGAATTATGAAGTAGCCGATACCAGCAAGGTAGCTGATTACACTCAGAGGATGGGAATTGACAATTCACGACAGAACCTGGATGGTATGTTTTTTCAGATGCAGGCACCTGTAGGCGGGGAAGCGTCAGAATCAGTGTATGTTCGCTTTTCAGGCGCAGTTTACAATCGTTGGGACTATAATCCGACCTCTCATGCTTATACTCGTTTTTCGGATGTAGAAAACTCTGTTGGTCCTGATGATGAAGTATATGAAAGATTAATTGATCGGGCAAACAATAAACCCATCGAAATCGAAAATATTGCTGTCATTTTTGTGCGCCATGAAGATATTGATGCGCGTCCAACGGTTGAAGTACTGGATGTCAATCTGCTGGGCACTGGAGAAGCGTATATTGCCAGAGATGGTAAGGTATATGAAGTGACCTGGTCGCGTCCGAATGAAGAATCTGTTCTGACTTTCCTGAACGCGGATGGTTCTGTCTTCCCTCTCAAACCCGGACAGACCTGGGTGGAAGTGATGACACTTAATGGAAAGACTGAAAAACAAACAGATGGGAATTATCGCTTCACTCTTGTTCCTGAATGGTAATTTCGGTAAAGATTTCAACTTGATTTGACAAGTTGAAAAAATGTGCCATAATTAAGGAGTGATCTTTGATCACTTTAATTCGCCAATCTTTGAAAGAGGAGGTGATGTCAATGACTAATAGTAGTCAACGTACGGCTGTGGCACACCTCCTGATCACTCGATAGGAAAGTGCCACAGCAATCAAAATGAGAACCGCCTCCTCTTTCGCAGGCGGTTCTCGCTTTTAATTTGATAAATTGTATCATCTCAATAAATCGGGGCAAGCGGGTGTTTTTGGCGTGCATCCGCACGCCAAAAACACCCTGACCGCTAATTATTGAAAGGACACGATAAATTGTGTTAAATCGTTAATTATTCAGTAATTGTTCTGGATAGTTCATCCACTCCTGAACCAAT
Organism: Chloroflexi bacterium HGW-Chloroflexi-2; assembly: GCA_002840735.1. GTDB lineage: Bacteria > Chloroflexota > Anaerolineae > Anaerolineales > Anaerolineaceae > UBA6170. The sequence goes on along the minus strand of PHBY01000005.1, from coordinate 169,916 downwards.
TCAAAGAATTTCCCAACATGCAGACCATCCACCAGGGCATGATTTGCCAATAGCGAGAGGGGCATCAACCTTTGTTGACCCTGGTCAAAAAATTTACCCCAGGTAATCCGTGGAAAAGAATCAGGCGGGTTGAGTGGTAATGGATGTGAAATCTGCGTAAACGATACCCAGGTCATAGTCGTCAGAAATATCATATCGTCTCGCCCGGGCTCATCATGAATGGTGGGATTCTTTTTGGTGGCTTCAATACCAGCGGTTACGTTTTGGTGAAATTCGGAAAAATCGGGGGAATATCGAATGGTAGCAAATCCAAAGGTTTCATCATCTGTAAGCACGGTAAAAGAAGGATGTACCATCGGATGTTCAACCACCTGGTCAGCACGTATGCGCATTCGTAGCTCTGGTATTTGATTGGCAGCACGTGATGTCAGATAGGCAATACAAGAGAACAGAGAAATTTTTTGTTCTTTCGACCAGTTATATAAATTGTCAATATTTACATTGGCGCTGATATTCAGGTAAGGATATTCTAAATTTTTATAAAGATTGTAATGATCACGCCGTTTCCAGGTTGCAAGGTCGATTATTTTCACGATTATCCCAGCCCTTCACAACCGATCCATTCAATCGGTTGACCAGCAAAACGCTTGCGCATGATCTCAATGGATTGTGGATTATTGTCAATCAGGAGAAAATTTCTGTCAAATTCCAGACAGGCCGCTGCAGTGGTACCTGAACCACCAAAGAAATCCAGAACCACATCACCTGGTTTTGAAGAAGCCTGAATGATCCTTCGCAGGATACCCAGGGGCTTTTGGGTAGGGTAGCCAGTTTTTTCCGTCCCATTGGTGGGCACAATCGTATGCCACCAGGTATCGGTAGGTAATTTTCCTCGTGCAGCTTTTTCTTTTCCAACCAACCCGGGGGCCATATAAGGAATTCGCTCGATTTCCTCCACATTAAATGTGTACTGTGAGGGGTCTTTTGCATACCAGAGGATATTATCATGCTTGGGAGGCCACTTTTTTTTGGTGCGCGCGCCATAGTCATAAGCCCAGATGATTTCATTCAAAAATGAATCACGGCCAAAAATCTGATCCAATAAAATCTTGCAGTAATGAACTTCCCGGTAATCGATGTGGAAGTAAAGGCTGCCATGTGGTTTTAATAATCGACATGCTTCCCTTAATCTTGGTTCCAGAAAGCCCAAATAATCATCAAATTGATCCAGATAGGCCTTTTGCCCTAATTCAATCGTGCGATATGAACGACCCTGAAAGCCAACGCGATCACCGTTTTCATCCGCTACGGTTTTTATTTGCTTGCGGCTTTGTGCTTTTCCGGTGTTAAATGGGGGGTCGATGTAGATCAGATCAATCGATTCTGAAGGTAAAGTCTGAAGGATGGCGAGATTGTCGCCGAAGTAGATTTTATTTTGCATTCATGAATTTTAACAGGGGTTAAGAACCTGAGCAAGCTTGAATTCGAGGGAAGATTATTCCCAAAATTTATCAGATTGTGCTACAATTACTGATTGTTCGACAGATCAGTAGGACAAGATCGTTTGCATCTCGGAAAGGATTTGCCAGGATCAGCAAGTCCTTTTTTGTTCAAAATTGCTCAAAAAAACTGATCCATTAAAATCAGTATGGGCGTGTACGTCTGAAAGTGAAAGTAATTAATGAGTTTGTTTGATACATTAAATTTAAAGCCCGAGCTCAATCAGGCCATCCAGGAACTGGAGTATGAAAACCCAACCGAGATTCAGGAACAGGCAATCCCGGTATTGATGAGTGGAAAAGATATGTTGGGACAGGCACAAACAGGTACAGGTAAAACAGCAGCGTTTGCCTTACCCATGTTGCAAATGATTGACCCAAAATTAAAAGCCGTACAGGGCTTTATTCTGACTCCCACACGAGAACTGGCATTGCAAGTTTCAAAAGCTATTGAAACCTTTGCTAAATTTACATCTATAAAAATCCTGCCGGTTTATGGTGGTGCGCCTTATGGTCGACAGTTGCATCAATTGTCGGAAGGGGTACAGATTGTTGTTGGAACTCCAGGCCGTGTGATGGATTTAATCCAGAAAAAGAATGCCCTCGATCTTACGAAAGTCCGATTTTGGGTTCTGGATGAAGCGGATGAAATGCTCAAAATGGGCTTCCTGGAAGAGGTGGAGGCGATTCTGGCTTACGCTCCTTATGATTGTCAGAAAGCACTTTTTTCGGCTACATTACCAAAAGAAATCCGCAAACTAGCTAATAGTTACCTGAATAATCCTGAAGAAGTAATCATTGCCGGTAAGACCCTTACCGTTGAAAATACCGAACAACGCGTGTATCTGGTGCATGAGAAAGATAAATTTGCCGCTTTGTTGCGGTTATTGGAATTTGAACCTATCACCAATGCCCTCATATTTACCCGTACCAAAGTAGGGGCAGCCGAACTGAGTGACAAGCTCATGGCAGCTCACTACGCTGCAGAAGCATTGCATGGCGATCTGGCACAATCTGCCAGAGAAATTGCTTTGGATCGCTTCCGCCGGGGGTTGACGCGCGTTTTGGTGGCAACCGATGTGGCTGCGCGTGGTTTGGACATTCAGGGTGTTTCGCATGTATTCAATTATGATATTCCTTTCGAAGCAGAAGAATATATTCACCGTATTGGCAGAACCGGTCGGGCTGGAGCTAAAGGGGTAGCTATTTCCTTGATCACTGGCAACGAAATGTTCCGTATTCGACGATTTGAGAAAGTAACCCAGCAGGCAATGTCAGTTGAAAAGATGCCTTCTGAAAAAGACATTTTGACAAAGCGTCAACTAGAATTTGAAAATCTGATTGTTGAACGATTAAATAGCGAAAAACCACCCCGCGAAATCGAATTGGTCAATAAATTGGTAGAAGAAGGCCATGATCCTTTGTTGGTGGCAGCCACTGCTTTGAAATTGGTCAAGGAACAAAAAAAATATGTTCACATCATGCCGGTTGGCATTGTAGAAGTTGGCCAACGCGGGGGAAGAAATGCACGTGGGGCAAAACCGCACAGTGGAGAATCGCGAAGATTCGAACATGCAGGTCGGTCCAAAGGAAGCCGTAACAGCAGTCATGAGCCTGGAATGGTGCGTTTATCTTTCGGATTAGGAAAAGCTGAACAAATCCGACCCACCATGGTTGTGGGTGCGATTGCCAATGAAGCCAAGATACCGGGTAAGGCAGTTGGTGCCATTACCATTCAACAACACGAAACCTTTGTGGATGTATCCGAGCAATATGTGGATCAGGTCATCAATAAATTAAAAAGACTTGAATTTTTTGGTAAGCCAGCCAGGTTAAAACGCCAGGGATAAGAAAATTTACATCTCATAACTTAAAATATATAATATAAGTCATACTCAATAATTAACTTTTGGTCAGTTTTGTATTCTCTTGATAATTAAATCATCCAAAGGAAATAATATGGATTCAAAGACCTCAAAATGGATACCTAAACAATTTATTAATATTGTTATTTGGATGGAACGAATATTAGCAATATCAGTGCTCGTAGGAATTGTGTTATACAGTTTTGGGAGTATCTTAATTCTGGCGGGTATGGATTGGAAATTGACAGAAACCTTCTATGAATTGATTTATCGAGTATTACTGATAGTAATTGGTTTGGAATTGGTAAGAATGCTGATCGTACATGACTTATCAGCAGTTCTTGAATTACTGGCTTTTGTTACTGCCAGAAAGGTCTTAAAACCAGATATTGAAGCGATTGATATTGTGTTAGCAATTATTGCTTTTGTTGCATTATTAGGCGCAAGGCGTTACTTCCTTGAAACTCAATCTTACAAACAAAAAGATAATACACATCATTCTTCTTTAGTAAATTAGATATTAAGATTGAGAGAATAAAATTCCCATCACGAAGGATTGAAAAAAAATGATTCGGTGGATTGCTTTTGATGCTGATGATACCCTGTGGGAAAATGAAAAATATTACCACGACGGGCAAACCCTGTTGGCACAGTTGCTTGCTCCTTATCAACCTGCAGAAGTAGTGGAAGAGGAATTACTGAAGACCGAAACCAGTAACCTGTCCTGGTATGGATATGGTATCAAGGCGTTTGGGTTATCCATGATTGAGACAGCCATTCGACTGAGCAATGGTGCAGTTGGAAGTGCAGAAATTAATGCATTAATAAGACATTTACGAAGTATGTTGGAACAACCTGCGGATCTTTTACCAGGTGTTTTAGAAACATTGCAGCTACTACAAACTGATTATCGAATGATGGTAATCACCAAAGGTGATCTGCTAGATCAGGAACGTAAACTGTCAAATTCACGTCTGGAGGACTTCTTTGAAGCATACGAAGTTGTCAGTGATAAACATGATGACATCTATGCAAAGCTCTTGAAGCGACACACGATTGAGCCACGAGAATTCTTGATGGTCGGTAATTCTTTGCGTTCTGATATATTGCCAGTAGTTAAGATTGGGGGGCACGGTGTGTATGTTCCACACCGATTTACCTGGGCTCATGAGGTTGTTACAGATACCAATTCTCATGCTGATGGGTACTTTCAGGTCGATTCCATAACAGAACTACCATTAATTCTGGAGACTCTAAAACACCAATAGTAGTCGGATTTTTAATATCCAGCTACAATTGGTGATTAAATAGTTCTATTTTTAAATTGACAGAATATCTTATTACTCAAGCTGAGAGGTGCAATTTGGGCAGCGTTTGGCTTCGATGGGAATTTCAGTAAAGCAGTAAGGACATTTTTTGGTCGTGGGTGCTGGTTCTGGTGCAGGTCTCTGCATTTTGTTGATACCTTTAATAACCAGAAAGATCACAAAAGCAACAATCAGGAAATCAACGATTGCATTAATGAAGATACCATAATTAAGGGTGGACGCACCAGCTTCCTGAGCAGCTGCCAGGTTGGTATATTTTTCAGGACCTAAATTGATAAATAAATTGGAGAAATTAATTTTTCCCAACAATAAGCCAATCAATGGCATGATCACATCGGCTACTAAGGAAGAAACGATTTTTCCAAACGCGCCTCCAATAATCACACCAATAGCGAGATCAATCACATTTCCACGCATTGCAAACTCTTTGAATTCTTTGAGCATAATAGTCTCCTTTAATAAAGAACAATTAGAATTTCTGCGTATATCTCAGCTTTATTTCCCAGCTACGTTAATGAGTTTTTCACATGACAAAAGTATTACTAGACAATTTGATTCTATACTAAATTTGGAATTGGAATTTTTAATAAAAAGGTATTAAGATTCAGAACAAACAATTACGAATTTTTTTGTTGTAACCAATCAACCACCCCCACTGCTGCAGCCAGTCCGGTGGAAAAACAAGCAGTCAGTAAATACCCTCCCGTTGGGGCTTCCCAATCAAGCATCTCACCCGCGCAAAAGACTCCGGGTAGTTTTTTTAACATCAGGTGATCATCCAGATCCTCGAAGCGTACCCCACCGGCAGTGCTGATCACCTCTTCAATGGGGCGAGGAGCAACTAGAGGAACAGCTAACGACTTGATGGCAGCAGCCAAATGTTTGGGGTCATTGAAAACGGCTCGGGGAAGATATTCCCACAACAAATTCGCTTTGACACCATGAATGCCTACACTTTTTTCAATATGGGATGACATGGAGCGTGATCCACGAGGTCGTGATAACCTGGTTGCAAGTTGTTCGATCGACCAATCAGGTGCCAGGTCCAGGTGAATAATAGCCTGTCCATTTTTCAGGATCTCATCTCGAATGGCAGCAGAAAACGCGTAAATCAAACTTCCTTCCACACCATAATGCGTGATTAAAAATTCCCCCAGACGCTGTACGGGTTCTCCTGTTGTCGGTTGAAAATGAATCACAACAGATTTGAGAGGTGTTCCCTGGAAACGATCTCGAAAATAATCACTCCAATTTACATCAAAGCCGCAATTGGCTGGTTTTAAAGGAGAGATATCAATTCCTTGTTGTTGAAGAATAGCCACCCATGTGCCATCGCTGCCAGTTGTTGGCCAGCTGGCTCCCCCAAGAGCCAGAATTACTGCATCAGAACGGGCAATTACATTATCGAACTTGGACTGAAAAACCAGGTTATTTTCCTGATCCCATCCCAGCCAACGCTGATTTAAATGAAACCTGATGCCCTGTTGTTCCAAACGCTGAATCCAGGTGCGACGTAAGGAAACAGACTGCATAGCGTTGGGAAAGATTTTACCTGAACTGCCTACAAAGGTCTCAAATCCTAAATTTTGCATCCAGGTTCGTAATTCGGTTGGTCCAAATGCGCGCAAAAATGGTCCCAATTCTTTTGCTCGGTTTCCATACCGAGAAAGAAATATTTCAAAATCCTCATCCCGGGAGAGATTTAATCCGCCTTTACCTGCCACCAGGAATTTTCGCAGGACTGCAGGTTTCGCATCAAATACTTCAACTGAAAATCCCTGTGATGCTAGATGTTCAGCTGCCATTAAACCAGCAGGTCCTCCACCAATGACGATGGTGTTTGAAAATGAAGATATTTTGTCAATCATAGGATTTTGTCTCTATGATAATGATACCGTGAATTTTTTAGGGGTTCCGCCAATTTAAAAAAGTAATTGTAGAAATTAAATGAAAATATGAACGGTCACGGTTCAATGTTTATGGGGGGATGATCCATTTTTGGAGGATTAGTATGAATCTGAAAATATAAGTTGATAACCACAATAAAATTAAACCTCCCAGAAGACCTGGGGCGGAAGTTCCAAAAGTTTGAAGCAGAAAACCACCCAGGGTTGGAGCAATCACCCTGGTTGCGCTTTCCAGCGCTGCGGATAACCCCAGGATGCCCCCAAATTCCACGAGCGCGCAGGCTGAAAAATCCTACCTTTAAATAATTCAAATAATTAAACATATTTATATTGGATTAATCAAAAAACGCACAAGGTTTGTCTACTCTTTTGACAAACCTTATGCTATTTATAAGGAGTGTGCCAGGTATCAGGCGAGTTCTTTTTCTTTCAGGAGATCTTTGATTGTTTCCAATCCCTCTTCAAAAGATCTGCCAATGTAATGGCCAGGAACCATGTCTCTGACCTTCTGATTATTATCAAAGGCACTGCCAGCATAAGCCAGCCCGGGTGCTGGGTTGATCTGATCCAATTTTTCTTTCAAGCGGCGCATTTCAAAGGCTGCCAGTTCTGAGGATGCGGTCAGAACGATCAAATCCGGGAATTCATAATTTGCATAATCCACCAGATCATCTACAGGTAAATCCGGGCCTAAATATTCAACACGATACCCCTCGCTGCGCAGTAATACTGCCATCATCAAGCTACCTAATTCATGTTGTTCTGTTGGAGCACAGCCTAATTGGACATAAGGCGCATTGCGACGGATTGGATACGCTTGCAACAGAGACATCAAGCGGGCGCGTAGAAAATTAGAAGCGTAATGTTCAGTTGTGATACGGATTTCACCGCGGTACCAGGCTTCACCAATGGCCATCAGTGTCGGCGCGATGATACGGCTGAAGATCGTCATCAGATCAAAGCTGGCTTGCAGTTCGCGAATGATTTCTGTTGAGCGTTCTTCATCATGTTTGATTAAGGCTTCGTACAACCAGTGGGTGTAAGTCTCAGGGGTTGCTTTGGGAGTAATCAATGTGCGAGTCGGTGCGGAAGGAACAGCATCTGGCCAGACCCCATTGCGGGTCATCTGGCGAAGTTCCAGAACTGCATTACTGATGGAGATGCCTTCATCCACACGGGATTTTATCCATCGGAGAATGGCGATATCACGTTCTGAATATAAGCGATAGCGGTTATCCGAACGGTGAGGACTGAGTAAATCATGCCGGCGTTCCCAGGCACGTAATGTTACCGGTCGAATTCCGGTTTGGACACTCACGGATTTAATGGTATAACGGGGTTCGTCGGAAAAATCGTTTATTGCTGTCATTTTCTGCTCCTTCAGATTTTGATCAGAACCGAAGTTCTGGAGTCAGCTTGTCTTTTTATTTTTCTAAAAAACTTTGTACAATTTATTTATAATCTTTTTTTAGAATTAAGTCAAATAAATCAAACTATTCAGATAATATTTATCATAATAAATTTATATTAAATTAAAATGAGAATCAAGCGTAAAAATCGATACTAATAAATAAAATTGAAAATGACTGATTTAATAGGATTTTTTGAATGAAAAAACGGATAATGATAGCTTCTACAAACCCTGTAAAACTAAATGCCGCAAAAAAGGCATTTTTCAAATTACTTCCAGATACCACATTTGAGTGGCAACTGGTAGAAGTTCCCTCCGGCGTCAGTAATCAGCCTATGAGTGATGCTGAAACCAGGTTGGGGGCTTGCAATCGGGTGAAAGCGATCCGTGAAAAAATACCGGATGCAGACTATTGGATAGGCATAGAGGGTGGTGTGGAATTCGATGAACATGACGAAATGATGGCTTTTGCCTGGGTGGTGATTGATAATGGTCAGCATTTGGGAAAAGCTCGTTCGGGGAGTTTTTATTTACCGCCTGGTATCACAGAACTGGTACGCGAGGGTAGAGAGTTAGGAGATGCTGATGATCTTGTTTTTGGCCAGCAAAATTCCAAACAGAAGAATGGAGCCATTGGATTATTAACCAATAACCGGATTGATCGCAGTGGATTATATGAGCATGCTGTGATTTTAGCTTTTGTTCCTTTTTATAATCCAAAGCTTTATTCTGAATAAAAATCCTGCTCAAATAATCACCAATAATCTATTTGTTACAAATCTTTTTGTGTTATACTTTTTTTAATAATTCCTGGAGGGCTTTTTAATGGCAAAAGTAATCATTGTGACTGATAGCAGCGCTTATCTTCCCAAAGAAATCGTGGCAGAGTATCCGATTGAGGTGTTACCCCTGACACTGATATGGGAAGAGAAAGAATATAGAGATGGTATTGATATTTCACCAGATGAATTTTATGTACGCCTGTCTAAAAGCGAGAGTTTGCCCAAAACCAGTCAGGTAACTGTTCACCAATATGAAGAGATGTTCCAGCGATTATTGGATGAAGGGTATGAAGTACTTAATCTTGGTATATCAAATGGCATATCAAGTTCATACGATTCTGCCATGCAGGCATTGAAGACTTTTGAGGGAAAACCGGTTGAAGTTATGGATACGAAACTTGTTTCCATGGCATTAGGTTTTCAGGTTCTGGCGTCAGCCAGAGCGGCTAAAGCCGGCGCCAGTCTGGCGGAGTGTAAAAAAATTGCTGAAGAAGCTTATCATAAAATTGGGGTATATTTCACCGTTGACACATTGAAATATCTAGCAGCCGGTGGGCGGATCAATAGCGCAAAACGTCTGGTAGGCACCGCATTGAACGTCAAACCAGTACTTGAAATCCGGGATGGCAAGATTGAGTTGGTGGAAAGTGTCATATCCAAGAAGAAAGCTATAAAGAGGATGGTTGCTTTGGTGGAAAAAGGGATAAACGGACGCAAACCACTGCATATTTCGGTATTCCATGCGCTTGAACATGAAGCAGCCCAAAGCCTGTTGAATGAGTTGAAGGAAAGCATGGGGGCAGAGGAAGCGATTCTCTCGCATGTCAGCCCAGTGATCGGGGCGCATGTGGGACCAGGAACCATTTCAATCGCTTACATGGCCGGTTGATCTGGTTCAAAAAGTTAGGTTTTGGTTTTAAAAAATTGTAACCAAATCATAACCATTTTTAAATTTTTTATAAACAATTTTCTTCTATAATATGATTAATCCCAGGGCTAGTTACATGATTAATTCTTCCACAACACAGGCCGGCATCGAAATTAAAAAAAACTCACGCTGCCCGATTTGTCAGACTGAGTTTCTTCAAGTTCATGAAACTGAAATGAATGAGAAATTTATGATGTGTCCGGTGTGTGGGGTGAAATTTAAATCAGCACCGAGCAGTGATCATTTGATGTTTGTGGAAACCCCGATCAATTTCCCGAATAATCTGGTTGGATTATGGTTATCGAGAGCTCAAATTGGGAAAGCACTGCATGATTATCGCATGATGAGCAATCAAAACGGGGTCGATCGTCAGGAATCCCGAGCAACTGTTAACATTCCGACAGCAAACCCGCTAAGGGCGCAGGCTGTCCGAAAGGCGCGTAGTTTAATTCTTGATGGTAAATCTCCTGATTATGTGCAAAAACGGTTATCTGAGGAAATGCAATTAAGCCAATATGCCATTGAAGAAATTATTCAGGATGCGATAGCAGTCAGAAAAGCACACCAGAAACAGAAGCTGCTAAAAGTGATCTATGTGCTGTTTGCTTTACTTCTGATCATAGTGGTTGCATATATTGTTCTGATGTTGATTTACGGTTAAATTTCTACATATTATTCAAACACAAAAAGCGAAACCCAATGCGGCGGAATACAAACTTCCGATTGGTTACGATCAAGTTGAAAATCTGATTGTTTTTCGAATAAGTTTTTTAATTGGAGATTATTCGGAATTCGAATTCCAGATAGGGTAAAAACATCAGAAGCTGAATTCAATACCACCAACACTTTTTGCTTATCCGTCTCCCTCCAGAAGGCGAATTGCTGGGAACTGACATGGGCCTGGCGGTAACTGCCAGTTTGCAGGGCAGGGGTATCTGCACGGAATTGCGCCAGTTTTTGAATGGTGGCTGGCAGGTTTGCTTGTGGGGCATGCTGGATCAACTGCTGCAGGTTTAACACCGGTCGCAATGCCTGATCACTGTAAGCGCTACGTTGCCCGGTGACGCCCCATTCACTTCCATAATATATGGAAGGAATACCCGGCATGCTGAACAACAAGGCATACAGCGGAGAGAGATGTTGCTGATTTTTTAACTGACTGGCCACCCGGTTTACATCGTGATTGTCCACAAAATTATAAAGCATCAAATCCCGATAGATGCCATCTTCAGCAAATTGACGCTGCAGGGTATGGGCTATTTCAAAATAATTAGCATCATTCAGGCTGGAGTAAAGTCCTTTGTATGCTTCGTAGTTGGTGATGCTGTGTAGATGCTGGGTATTTGCCCATTGTTGGTATTGCCCATGCACCACCTCACCCATCAACCAGAAATCGGGGTGCATGGAAGTGGTGACCTGACGCAATTCCTGCCAGAAATCGTGACGAACATGATCCGCTGCGTCCAGTCGCAAGCCATCGATACCCCATTCCTCGATCCAGAAGCTTACGGCCTGGAACAAATATGCGCGAACAACTGGGTTTGCCAGGTTAAATTTTGGCAATGTGTAGTGTCCTGCCCAGGTCAAATAGTCGAAGAGATCACCCATCGGGCTGGGATGGTCGAAGCGCACCCCCTCATACCAATCCAGGTATTCAGAATGCTTTCCATTTTGTTGAAGATCATGGAAGGCGAAAAAATCACGTCCGCTGTGATTAAAGACCGCATCCAGGATCAAACGAATCCCTCTGCGATGGACTTCATTGGCAAAGGTCTTAAAGGATTGGTTCGTGCCCAACCGTCGATCGATCTGGAAATAGTCGGCGAGATCATAGCCATGCGAGCTGGATTGCAGGACGGGTCCTAAAAAGAGGGTATTGACACCCAGCCATTGCAGGTGATCCAGCCAGGGATAAAGCTGGGAAATCCGGTCCTCAGCAGGTTGGCTGAAATGGTTTTCCCTTGGGGCAGCCGTTTGCCCGAGTGGGTAAAGATGATAGATAAATGCGGATGGTATCCAATGAGGTGTGTTATTCATATTTTAATATACCAATTGGTATAGTTTCCTTTCAAATAAAATTAGTATCATCTCAATAAATCGGGGTAAGCGGGTGTTTTTGGCGTGCGGACACACGCCAAAAACACTCTGACCGCTAATTATTGAAAGGACACAAAAATTATGTATTAAGATTATGAGAAAATGCCATGCATGAATTGATGAACAGCCTGATTGACACGCTGCTGGTCGATTTCCAACTCGCCCTGCAGGACCATGGAGACATATGAGAAGAGCAATCCCTGGAAGGAGATCGCCAGGATCAGTTCTCGACCGCGCATATTGCCATGTTGTTGAGACACCTGATGAAAGAAATGCAAGTGCGCGGATGTGTGTTTTTGGGTGTATGGGAGAATGGTCTGATAGGTGACACTCTGAATGGGGGAAAGTCGGATTGCCATCCACAGGCGGAAGAAACGGGGATTAATATGGGCAAAATCGAGATATTGATTGAAAATGTTACGCAGGCTGGTCTGGACATCTCCCTGATAGTGTAATGTGCTGGCTAATTGTTCATTGAAAGGCATCAGGTAATGCTCCAGAATGGCATCCAGCAAGCCTTGTTTTGAGCCAAAATAATGGTAAAGGGTGGGCTTGGTGAAACCTGCTTGCTCGATGATCTCCTGTACCCCGACGGCATCATATCCCAGTTGTGAGAAGAGCTGGCAGGCGGTTTGCAGGATGATGAGGCGGTTATCGTTCATAATTGTTAGTATACCGTTCGGTATAGTATGTGTCAAGAGATGCATTGCACTTGGGGGGAGTCAATTTACCTGGAATGGAAATAAGTAGAATGAATATCCTTAATGCAGTAGTGCAATGCACCGGGTAAAAAAAATACAGGCTCAAACACCTTATTCGGTATTTGAACCTGCTTCTTATTAAGATCTATTCAGGAACTAAATCTCGACAGCTTTCTTTAATTCCGCTACCTTGTTGATTCTTTCCCAGGTCAGATCAAGATCATCACGGCCAAAATGACCGTAAGCAGCAATCTGCCGGTATATCGGTCTACGCAAATCGAGATCGCGGATGATCGCACCCGGACGTAAATCGAATACTTTTTTAATCGCCTTGGCGATATCATCATCCGGAATCACACCGGTGCCAAAGGTCTCCACATTGATGCTGAGCGGATGTGCCACACCAATTGCATAAGCCACCTGAATTTCACAGCGTTCAGCCAGACCTGCAGCGACCACGTTTTTTGCCACCCAGCGGGCAGCATACGCAGCGGAACGATCAACCTTCGTCGGGTCTTTTCCAGAAAAGGCCCCACCACCATGACGACCCATACCACCGTATGTATCCACAATGATCTTTCGACCGGTGACGCCAGCGTCCCCCATAGGTCCACCAATCACAAAACGACCGGTTGGATTCACATAGATATTAACTTTGCCATCCAGTAATTCGGCAGGGATAACCGGATTGATCACATGCTCAATGATGGCTGCACGAATTTCTTCCTGCGAAATTTCGGGGGCATGTTGTGTACTGATCAGAACGGTATCCACTCTGGCAGGTCTTCCATAATGATATTCCACTGTCACCTGGCTTTTGCCATCGGGGCGTAACCACGGTAATGTGCCATTCTTGCGAACTTCGCTCAATCGGCGGGTTAATTTGTGTGCCAGGTAAATAGGCATTGGCATGAGCACTTCGGTTTCATTACAGGCAAAACCGAACATCATACCCTGGTCACCAGCGCCAATCTGTTCGATTTCTTCATCCGTCACATCACCTGTTTTGGCTTCCAATGCTTTATCCACACCCATAGCGATATCACCGGATTGTTGGGCAATAGCTGCCTGGACGGCACAGGTATTGCCATCAAAGCCTTTTCGGCTATCATCATAACCAATCTCATTCACCACTTTGCGTACCAATTTATCAAAATCGACAAAAGTTTTGGTAGTGATTTCACCCAACAACATCACGAAACCTGTTTTGGTAGCAACTTCGCAGGCTACACGTGAACGCGGATCGTCCGTCAGACAGGCATCCACGACGGCATCGCTGATTTGATCACAGATCTTATCAGGGTGACCTTCGGTCACTGATTCGGAAGTAAATAGGTACTTCGGCGAATTCATAAACGATGTATTCATTAACTTGTTAAACCTCCATCATTAAAAATTGCCCCTCTGTTCGGTGAGGGGCAATCCATTGTTATCGGATATCATTCCCTCTCATCTTCCAGATCATTCTGTCGGAATTGGCACCTTAAAAAACGGTTAAGTCTTCTGGTTGCCGAGGCTTCATCGGGCCGTTCCCTCCGCCTCTCTGGATAAGAGTACCGCTAGTGGGGCTACACACTAACTGAAATAGTTTATCATAATGGAATATTGATGTCAAATGTTTTTTGTTAATAAGAGAATTATTGTCTGAATAATATTCAATGAATTATCTTCTCTTTCGAATTTTATCCATACCACGATCCTTATTCTCCTGAGGCTGTACTATAATTAATTCAGAATTCACAACAGAATTGGAAATCATATGACAAAAAATTATCTGATTGATATGGATGGTGTCCTGGTGCGGGGAAGAACAATGATTCCCGGAGCTGATCAATTTTTGGAACGATTAAGAGCAGCGGAGGCAAAATTTTTGGTACTGACCAACAATTCACGCTTCACGCCTAGAGATCTTTCCTATCGATTATCTATGGCAGGCTTGCACATACCACAAGAATCGATCTTTACTTCAGCCCTGGCAACAGCCTTTTTCCTTAAATCACAACGACCGGATGGCAAGGCCTTTGTGATTGGTGAAAGCGGTATGACGACTGCATTGCACGATGTTGGTTACATCATCACCGAACACAATCCCGATTATGTTGTCCTGGCCGAAACAGAAACACTCAATCAGGATCTTTTCACGAAAGCCATCCAACTCATCATCAATGGTGCCCGATTCATTGCCACCAATCCCGATCCAAGCGGACCATCCGAGAAGGGAATTGTTCCCGGTGCAGGTGCCCTGGCCGCCATGATTGAATCTGCCAGCGGTAAAAAAGCTTTTTATGTCGGTAAACCGAATCCCCTGATGATGCGGACAGCCATTAAATACCTGGGAGTCCATTCCGAGGATACTGTCATGGTTGGTGACAGGATGGATACGGATATTGTTGCCGGTGTTCAGAGTGGCATGGGAACAATTCTGGTCTTATCCGGAATCACCCGCCGGGAAGATATTGATCATTTCCCCTATTTACCAACCCATATCTATGAATCGGTAGCTGATATCTACCCTTAAATCCAACTAATAAGCTTTTACCGAAGAAACGATTTTTTATTCGTCTTTTTTGACCGTAAAGGTATCAAAATCCCTGGCAACAATTGTATTCGGGAAGACTGCCTGGGCTTCTGCCAAAATATCCCGTTCACGATACCGGCGTGAAAGGTGCGTCAGGATGAGTTGTTTCACATTGGCGTGTACTGCCAGCTGCGCGCTTTGACGGGCTGTCATATGTCCAAATTGCTGCGCCATCTCGGCTTCTGATTCCAAATAGGTAGCTTCGGTAACCAGCGCATCCGCCTGATCGCAATAAGTCACCAGTGAATCTGTTTCCGCCACATCACCCAGCACAACCATACGGGTACCGGCTTTGTACTCCCCCAATACCTGTTCCGGCTGGATTTTTCGACCATCCGGCAATGTCACCGCTTTACCATTCACCAGATCTCTGCGCCACGGCCCGGATGGGATGCCTAATTCCTCGGCTTTTTCCGGGAGAAACGGGTATCTTCCTTTTTCCTGGAATAAATATCCATAATTATCCGGCCCACGATGTTGAACAGGTATGGCAGTGATATTAAATTCATCTTCCTCGATAAAAACACCTTCCTCAATGGGAACCAATGCCAGATTAAAGGAAGAGTGGTTACCACGCAGAACCACACCATAAATCAAATCATGAACACGACTCAAAGCGGCATTCCCACCGTATATTTCCAGGGTTTCAATGGTCTCCCAGCGTAATAAAGTGGAAAGTAAACCTGCCAATCCCAAAATATGATCCAGATGACCATGGGTAATTAAAATGCGGTTAAGGCGTTTAAACCCAATTCCCGCCTGTAAAATCTGTCGCTGTGTTCCTTCCCCGCAATCAATTAAGAAACGGAACTCATCATGTTTCACTAAAACGGATGGTAAATTTCGATTTATTGAAGGTGCAGAAGCGGAAGTTCCTAGAAAAACAAGTTCAAACAATAGAGGATCCTTTCTTTCGTCTCTATTTTACCTTATCTCATTGGATTCATTGATTTTCTCTAATTCCCAGGTTTTGATACACGAAATCCAAATTTTATGACATAATCATAATGACAGAATGTGTCGAATCGAATTGGTTTGAAATTTGCTGCCAGATCATTACAATATGTATTAAGAGTAGATATTTCTGTTCGGATGAACGACCTGAATAGATCCTGACAAGAATGGAGGAATCATGGAAATCATATCCGTGACTGTGGAAAAACCTGAGGAGATTAATTTCGTTTTAGGACAATCGCATTTCATAAAAACTGTTGAAGATGTGCATGAAGCGCTCGTCGCCAGTGTTCCGGGAATTCAGTTTGGATTTGCGTTTTGTGAAGCATCTGGAAAGTGTTTAATACGCTTTACAGGCACCAATGATGAAATGATCGAATTAGCCAAAATGAATGCCCTCAAAATTGGAGCCGGTCATAGCTTCATCCTGTTCTTAGGTCGTGGATTCTTTCCCATCAACGTTTTGCATGCTCTTCAGCAAGTACCAGAGATTGTTACTCTTTTCTGCGCCACTGCCAATCCCACCGAAGTTGTGATGGCAGAAACGGAGAACGGTCGAGGAATTCTGGGCGTTATCGATGGTTCCAGTCCAAATGGGGTTGAAGGTGCGGATGACATCGCCTGGCGAAAAGGATTCTTGCGAACAATTGGGTACAAACTCTAAACCGGGAACGAATGACCTGTATTTTTCGTCTATTTAAATGATCTTTGCTTTTGATTATAAGGAGAGAAGAAATGCGCAAATCAATTTTACAAACAGTACTTTTTATTTTGATCTTATCTGTATTAAGTGCCTGCACATTACCACTCACTCAGGCAACTCCGCCAGCCGTATCCGATGAGGAAATGGCAACCCGTGTAGCAAAAATATTGACGGAGATGCCACAACCCACCCAGGGACTTCCGACAGCTGAACTACCCCCTCTGATTACCCCGGAACCAGCTTCAACCTTAACCGAGGAGGTCGTTGAAACTGCTACTGAAGCTGCTACTGCTCAGCCCGATCAACCAACCGCCACACTACAACCGACTGCCACCAGTGATGTGGTGACTACAGTAGTTGTTACAGCCAATCCGGCTTTCACACCACCAGCCGATGATCCCCGCACCAAACTGGGTTCACCCACCTGGACTGATAATATGGATAAAGATACCTATTGGCCGATTGGTGAGGATAAATACACAGCAATTGATTTTAAGGATGGTCAATTACGCCTGACCGGGTTAACCACCACCGATGGCTGGCGTCTGGCTGCTGCTGAACAATTAGCCAATTTTTATTTGGAAGCAACCATCAGTACCGGAACATGTGCTGGTAGCGACCGGTATGGTTTGATGTATCGCGTACCGGTTGCCCGCGAAGCCAACAAAGGTTATTTATTGGGTGTATCCTGTGATGGGAAATATAGCCTGCGAGAATGGGATGCCACCCTGGGCAATAAAGGCACCATGACCACCCACATAAACTGGACTACTTCCGATGCCATTCAAGCTGGCAGCAACAAAATGAACAAAGTCGGCATCATGGCAGTGGGCGATCGCATGATCATCTATATCAATGGTGTCATGATCAATGAAGTCAAAGATGCAACTTTCGACCAAGGAAGTTTCGGTTTGTTTGTTGGCGCTCGTGAGACCACCAACTTCACCATCTCGGTGGATGAAGTCAGCTATTGGAAAAATCCTACTCCATAACTGAAAAAATCAGAATTAGGCAGGCGGTCTGGCTGACCGCCTGTTTTTTTATTCGATCGCTTTAATCACTTCAATACCATTCAACGCCATGTGATACAGGAAAAATACATGCATCAAATCTCCTGGGTGCGCGTATGCGCCAACTTCTTTAGCCTGCTCCACAGACATGTCATACGTCTGCACACAATTCTCAGGGACTATGACACTTCTTTTCACCTGTCTTTCGTTGGCATCCAACCTTAAAAACATGGCTAACTGATAAGTACACAAATCACTGCAATCCCCTACAACAATATAGTTTTCCACTTCCGGATGATCCAGTACCCATTGTTGCAGATCATGATTCAGTCCACTGGCAATTGAATTTTTCTCCAAAACCATTATTTGATGAAAAAAGGGCAATCGACGGATTTCCTCCACGGTTTCGGATTCGTCTGTCCCACGAATACAATGGGGAGGCCAGGCGCCAAACTCTTCAGCATCAGGTTCATGAGTATCCTGACTCAGGATAATGTGCCGAACCCCGCCATCCCAGGTGCGTTGCATCAATGCAACAATCGGGTCCACAATACCGGCTACTCTTGGACTGGCTAAAGGACCAATGGAACAGAAACCTTTTATGACATCCACGCTGATGATAGCGGTTTTTTCAGGTTTGACGACCAGTTCTTTGAGTTCCTTCGTTGGCAAGTTCTGAATCCAGTCATCCAGATGAGCCAAAAACGAGAGCGTTTCCTTTTGGTTTACTAAAGACATCATTTTAACCTCCACACAGAACTACCAGGCAGTCAACCTGGTATAAGGGCTGTTTTATATTTCATCATAAACAGCCCCTCATCCTAATTAATTGTTGTTACGGTAATGACCAGACAATAAACTTTTCAAAATTCCATCCAAATAAGTAGCGACCATTTTTGGAAAATTCAACCATTTCCAGGTCTGTAGCGTTCAGGGAAACACGCTGAGCGCCAAACTTTACATCCCAAACCCGCAAGATACCATTTTGATCTAAAACTGCAATCAATTCTGATCTAGGAGAAATGCTGATGGATTGAACCGCAGATGAAAATTTATCCAATTGGAGCATTTCTGTTTGGCTTTGTAAATCAAACAATTGAACGATAATCTGACTGTCAATCATTTGTTCAACTGCGACCCAATCTCCAACTGGAGAAATTTCAAAGATTGGTAACCGGCAATTCCCATCCTCACAAACTGCTGGGAAATCTACCACCTTTTGATCCTGTAAGATATTCCAGATGGTCAATTGCACATCATTTTGTTCAGCATCCGTTTCGATGCCAATCACTTCCCAATTACCCGAAAGTCCATAATCAGGAGCTGCAAGATCCGGTTTATCGTCAACACCGCCAAACCCATTATAAATTTCACCTGTATCAAGCCTTCGTAATGACACGCCACCGGTATCAGCTTCGAGCATCACCAGACGATCATCGGCGAAAAGTATGTCGGCGTTGGAACCCAATTCAAATTGGTATAAAGGTGTTGCATCCAGCGTATCCACACCTACCAGACTTCCACTCATTCCAGCAGCCAGTATCCAGCCATTTTCACTGAATTTGACTTCAAACCCCTGTGGAGAATTTGATTCAGCAAAAATTGCCTTCAACTCATCGACATTGATTTCATAGTATCCACGGGAAAGCCCTGTGGGGATATCAAAAATGCTGATCAATCCAAACGCACCAGCAGCGATCGTACTACCATCCGGGGAATAATCCACAGAGATATCCCTGGGGAAATTGTTGCCTGCATAAACTCTATTAACCGTATTCCCATCGAACACAAAACTTTTATCCAGTGTGCCAATCTTCAAATTCCACAAATACACAGTAAAATCATCAGCAGCACTTACCAGGTAATTTCCATCAACTGAAAAAACCATATCTGTAACATTGGATGTATGCCCACTCAACTCAAATAATTGACTGCCATCAGCGGAATTAAAGACAGTGACTGTCTTGCCATCAGCGTATGCCACCCGGTTCCCATCCAGGGAGGTGGCTACGGCATCCTGGAATTCTCTTTGAAGCTTTATTTGTAAACCACCAACATTTTCAGGGTTAATGGCTTTGTCACTGAGTGCTACCAGAGGTGTGGCAGTCGGAATTGTTGTTGCTGTCGCGGTAGGCTGTGGTGTGGCTGTGGCGGTTGGAGCTAAAGTGGCGGTTGCGGAGACTTCTGGTTGCACAACCACCATCTGCGTGGCCGTGATGGATGGAACTCTTCCTGTAAATTTGGAATAGTTGAAAATGACATAAACCGCTGCCAAACATAAAACTGCAATCAGAATGAACAATCCTGAAACCAGAATGACCATGTTGCGGTCTTTTTTCTTACGCCTGCGTTCAAATTCTTCAACACCACTTTTGATGACAACATCTTCCACCAATTCATCTTCCTGCATTAATGTTCGAATTCGATCTGTATCCTCCTCAGATACATCTGGTTCGTTGATCAGGGTCGATGAGTCCTCTGTGAACCCTAAATCAAAGGCTGTTAACGCATCGCTTGTATCTTCCAAACCGGATACATCTGAATCGGAAAAGAAGTCAAATGATTGGTCCTCTCCTTCGCTTTTTTCCAAACCAAAATCAAATTCCTCATCGAATTCAAAGGCTTTTTCACCTGGAAGATCTATATTTTCATCTTGAAATAAGGTGGAGAGATCGGGTTCAAATTCCAACTCAGCTGGTTGGATTTCCTCCATTTGTTCGTCAAAAACAAAACCAAC
Source organism: Chloroflexi bacterium HGW-Chloroflexi-2 (assembly GCA_002840735.1). GTDB lineage: Bacteria > Chloroflexota > Anaerolineae > Anaerolineales > Anaerolineaceae > UBA6170. The sequence goes on along the minus strand of PHBY01000005.1, from coordinate 149,416 downwards.
CGGTCCTTCTTCAATCTTATCCTCCACAAACACCTGAGAAGATTCGGGTATAACTTCAGTTTCACCCTCTTCTTTAAAAGGAGCAATCTCTTCCTCATTTTTTCGTAGATCAATTACTTCATCAAAATCCGAAACTTCGGAAACTATGAATGAACCATCAAAACCAATGATAGCACCTGTATGTCCTGTCCGCTCTGGAAGGGAAGGATCAAAAGTAGCACCTTGCTTAAAAGGAGCCACTGAGGGAGCCTGTTCAGCATCCAGATCTATTTTTTCTTGCAGTTTTTCAATGGCTATTTTAGTAATTCTGCTGTTTGGATTTTCCATCTGACAGGCCAAAAGAACTTTCATTCTGTCACTGTCTGATGAAAGTGTTTCCGCCAACCACATCCAGGCCATTTCATTGGTGGGTTCGTTTCGGATGATTTCAAAAATCATCTTGCGCGCTTCATCTAATTTTGACGCCCGAATTAAGGCAATAGCTTCATAAAGCATTTTTGATGACATAGTCACCTACCCATTCTCTATTGATTTGATCATCATTATTATGCATAATTTTATCATTTTGAGCAAGTTAAGAACAAAATCACACTTTCAATGACTTAACAAATCAAAATTATCCTGAAAAATGGATGAATCTCACTGGAATCTTGCGGTTTAACGAAAAGGCGGGGGTTGACTCTTTGATTGATTCGGTATAATAACTAGTTATGAACAAGATACAAAAATCCTTCATCATTATATTGATGGTGATCTTTCTCATTAGTGTTGCTCAGGTTTCTCCCACAGAGGCAGCACCATCTCAATCCATAACAGCAGATGAATTGATTACTTTGATCAACAATTGGCGCGTTGGTTATGGTCACCAACCTCTCGTTGTGGATCCAATTCTTATGTCAACAGCATATGATACCGCAGTCTATATGGCCATAAATGGATTAAGAATGCACATAGGAAATGTCAGTGGACGCATTGCTTCCTATGGATATGGTGGTGGCGCTCAAGTTTTTGCAACCGAAAATTTCGCTATCGGTCCTGTATCCATTGAAACCATAGCAGAGTGGTGGAGTGATGAGTCTCATCAATATCCCTCTGCGAATCCCAGTTATATCCATATTGGTGCAGGTGTTTTTCCTTACGGTGACCGTATCTGGTATGTTGTTCACGCAGCTTACACCAGCGATGACGCTCAATACACACCCAATCCAACTCAATTATTGAATTCTGGCACAACGACACCCTCCGTTTCGCAATTAATTATCCCTGTACAAACGGTTACCCCGAATGAAAATGGAGCCGTCGTGCATGAAGTGTTACCAGGGCAAGCGCTATGGAGCATTGCCATTGCATATGATACAAAAATCGAGGATTTGATTCGTCTCAATAATTTGAATCCTGAAGATCCTACCATTTATGTGGGTGATAAATTATTGGTTTTCGAAGCAGTTCGCACACCGGTAAACACCAAAATCTCTCCAACCATTGATCCTTCTCAGGTCACCCCAACAGCCACCGTCACCTTGAGACCCACGAGAACAAAAACAGCTACACCCAAACCATCGAATACAATTGCAGCAGTGACACCTTCAACGACACCAGAGGCACTGAAAAATCAGAATGTTGCTTTGAGTGGGATTTTCCAGAACAAGGTTATTGGAGTGGTACTGATCTCAGTATTGGCCCTGGGTATTCTGTTAATCGTTACCGGAAGTTTTGGTAAAAGTCCCAGCCCACCGGATGAAAAGAAAGGGGAAGATGAATGACAGAGGAAATCGTAAACCCACCACCGGAAACACAAGTTCTCATCGATGATCTGGACAATCCCAAATATTATATCAATCGTGAATTAGGCATGTTGGAATTCCAGCGTCGCGTTCTGGAAGAAGCCATGGATGAACGCAATCCACTTCTAGAACGGGTGAAGTTTTTATCGATTCTTGGTTCCAACCTGGATGAATTCTTCATGGTGCGTGTGGGTGGACTGGTAATGCAGCGGGATGCAGGCGTTTATGCAACGACCAAAGATGGTCTCACTCCCAATCAGCAATTAATTGAAATAAGAAAAATTGCGAATAAAATAATGGTGGAAAGTCGCGAATACTGGCATAACACCATAACACCTTTGTTGGAAAAGAATGGTATTCACATCCTTTCGTACAGTCAACTAACCGAACGGCAACGGGAGTTTGTGAATGGATATTTTGAAGAGGTCGTCTATCCAACTTTGACACCACTGGCTTTCGATCCCGGTCATCCTTTTCCACATATTTCCAATCTAAGTCTCAATCTGGCCATCTCTATCGAGGATGAAGAACAGGAGGAGCATTTTGCCCGGGTAAAAGTTCCCTCCTCATTACCCCAATTGGTGCCCATCAAACGATCTTCTGGGGGTTATCGCCGTGATGGATCCACCCCCAGACATCATTATTTTATCTGGCTCAGTCACCTGGTGAAGGAGAATATCCAGTTCCTTTTCCCAGGCATGAAGATTCTGGAAGTTCATCCATTTCATGTAACCCGCAATGCTGATTTTGAAATTCAGGAATTGGAAGCAGCGGATTTGTTAGAAGTAATGGAGGAGAGCGTCAGAAATCGCAGATTTGGTAAAGTGATTCGCTTGATTGTGGATAAAAATATGCCCATGCATATGCAGGATTTATTGGCTCAGAATCTGGATATGGATAATCGTGACATTTATGCATTGGATTCTCCCATGAATATGTACAGCCTGATCGATCTGTATCCCATTGATCTTCCTCAATTAAAATATCGCCCTTTTATTCAGTCGTTTCCAGACCGACTTCGCCAAAAAGAAGTCTTTGATGGCAACACTATTTTTAGTACCATCCGTGCTCACGATATTTTCTTACACCATCCGTATGATTCTTTTCTACCTGTCGTAGATTTTCTGCGCGCTGCTGCCCACGATCCTAATGTCTTGACGATAAAAATGACACTCTATCGCGTTGGGAAGCACTCACCTATCGTTAAAACTTTACTGGAAGCCCGGCGGGATTATGGGAAGCAGGTTGCCGTTCTGGTGGAATTGAAAGCTCGTTTTGATGAGGAAAGCAATATTGGCTGGGCCAGAATGCTGGAGCAGGAAGGGGTACATGTGACTTATGGGTTGGTAGGCTTGAAAACCCATTGCAAAATTGCCCTGGTAGTGCGCAAAGAAGGTGAAAATATCCGCCGCTATATTCACCTGGGTACAGGCAATTATCATCATGTCACTGCTAATCTATATGAGGATATGGGACTTTTCACAGCCGATTCAGATATCGGGGCAGATGCAAGCGATGTTTTTAATTATCTAACAGGGTATTCTGCCAAAAAAGAATATCGAAAATTATTAATCGCTCCGATTAATTTGCGTCAACGCTTTGAGCAAATGATCGATCGCGAAATCGCCATTCACAAAAATAAGAAGAATGGCCACCTGATCTTCAAGATGAATTCGATTGTTGATCCAATCATCATTAAGAAGCTCTACCAGGCATCTCAGGTTGGGGTTAAAGTAGATTTGATCACGCGTGGCATTTGCAGTCTCAAGCCTGGCATTAAAGGTTTGAGTGAAAATATTCGTGTGATCAGTATTCTCGGCCGTTTTCTGGAACATAGCCGGGTTTATTACTTCCATAATGATGACGAAGAAGAGATCTATCTGGGAAGTGCTGATCTGATGCCACGTAACCTTAATCAACGGGTTGAAATCCTTTTTCCGGTTGAGGATAAGGTGTTGGTGCGTCAGATTCGCAAAAATATTCTCGAGCTTTATTTATCCGATAATGTGAAAGCGCGTAATATGAAATCCGACGGCACTTATACGCGTCTCAAACCACACTCTGCACGCAACGCAAAAAATGCCCAACAAATTTTCATCGAACGTGCCAATCGTAAAAATCAAACTTCTTCATAATTAAAGAGAGGTAATATGGCAGTCATTCCTGTTTCAGCTCCGTACATTCCCGACCCTGATCGCTATCAATCCATCGAATATCGTCGTTGTGGTCGCAGTGGCATTCAACTCCCATTGATCTCTTTGGGTTTGTGGCACAATTTTGGTGGTGTGGATACCATCGAGAATTGCCGGGCTATGTTGCGCACCGCTTTTGATCTGGGTATCACCCATTTCGATCTGGCTAACAATTACGGTCCTCCTCCTGGAAGTGCAGAAGAAACATTTGGAAAAATAATAGCCAAAGATTTTCTACCCTACAGGGATGAATTAATCATCTCCAGTAAAGCTGGTTATTGGATGTGGAATGGACCTTATGGCGAGTGGGGGTCACGAAAATACCTGGTATCCAGCCTGGATCAGAGTCTGAAACGCATGGGGCTGGATTATGTTGATATCTTCTACCACCACCGTCCTGATCCCGACACCCCATTGGAAGAAACCATGGGTGCGCTGGACTATATTGTTCGTAGTGGGCGCGCTCTTTATGCAGGTATTTCCAATTATCGTCCGAAGGAAGCTCGCTTAGCCATTCAAATGCTGAGACAATTAGGCACACCCTGTTTAATCCATCAACCCAATTACAATTTGTTCGATCGCTGGATCGAGAAGGAATTGTTATCGGTCCTCGATGAGGAGGGAGTGGGATGTATTGTTTTTTCTCCTCTTGCGCAGGGAATGCTGACAGACAAATATTTGCATGGCATCCCTGACGACTCAAGGGCAGGCAAACCTGAAACATTTTTGAAACCAGATAATATCACGAAACAGATCCTGGAAAAAGTGACTCAACTCAATCGGATCGCAGGCGAATTAAACCTGAGCCTGGCACAATTAGCCATCAATTGGACATTACGCCAACGGGCTGTTACTTCTGCACTTATCGGTGCATCACGACCCGCCCAAATTGAGGAAATTGTGGCTGGGGTTGCGCAGCCGGCCCTTTCAAATGATGTTCTTGAAAAAATTGAAGAAATTTTATCTTCATAAATGGTCAACTTTCCAGTAAATTCCGTTTTCACGTTTCATCAAACCGGTATCAATCATGTCACGCCGTAATTGTGCATAATCTTCGTGAAACCGTTCCAAAATTTGATTTACTTCTTTTTCCTGGTACTGTTTTCCAGATTCAAATTCTGGCAACATGTATTGTAATACTGCAATAAGTTTCTTTCTCTGACCCGGGATGATTTTTAAAGTTCCATCCGGGTTGGTAAAATTCTTGACCACTTTTTGATCATAAGCATCCATGTCAATCTCGCTTACAAATGTTGGCAACTGTTCAGGTGTCAACAATTCTTTGGATAATAACTCAAGCTTTTTCGCGTTGAGTTGATATATGTTGTAATAGCCCTCCGCTCGGGCTGAAACCAGACCTGCTTTGCTCAAACGTGACAGGTGATGGGAAACAGTTGAAGACGCTACGGATAACATCTCCGCCATTTGCTCCACTGACAAATCCTGCTGAGCCAACAATCCAATAATCTTCAAACGATTGGGATCAGCCAATGCTTTGAAGAAATTCAATAGTTCCTGTATCTTCTCATCATTATTCATATATAATCATCTTTGTACATTTATTTCGATACTTATCGATTTAATTTTATACAATAATAGTCTGTCAAGAGGGAATTTGTTCAAGTAAACCTAATTTTCCAGAACAACAGACTTGATAATTGATACAGCTTCTGTGATTTCTTCTGGGGTGGTTTCCCGTCCCACAGAAAAGCGTAGTGTTCCCTGAGCCCATTCATCCGGTACCCGCATGGCTTTCAGAACCCCTGAGATTGTCACAGAGTCTGCATGGCAGGCAGATCCCGCAGATATGGCTACTCGATCATTGATGCGGTTTAATAATTGGTGCGACTCAATATCACGGATACCCAGGCTGAGTGTATTCGGCAGTCGTTGTGATGGATGCCCATTCACACGCAGGCGTTCTACTCCCAATGCCTTTACCAGTTCATTATAAAGGAATTCCCGCATGGATATGAGATGTTGCTTGTTGGCGGAAAGATCGCGCGCAGCAACCACACAGGCTTTTCCCAATCCCACGATCTCCAGAAGATTCTCAGTGCCTGGTCGCTTCCCATTTTCATGTCCTGCCCCATACATCAGGTTTTTCAATTGGATTCCATCTCGAATATACAATACCCCTACCCCTTTCGGGGCATACAACTTATGTCCTGCTATCGATAACAGATCCACACCCAGATCATTGACATTGACCGAAATTTTTCCCGTGGATTGTGCTGCATCTGTGTGAAAAACAATGCCATGAGATTTCGCAATCGAAGTCAATTCTTTGATCGGCTGTAAGGTGCCAACTTCATTATTGGCATGCATAATGCTGATCAGAATCGTATCAGCACGAATCGCTGCGTCCAGATCAGCAGGGTTGACCCGACCATATTGATCTACATCCAGAATCGTTAAATCAAACCCACCGCGTTCAAGATCACGACAAACTTCCAGAACCGCCGGGTGCTCCACCGCAGATGTGATGATGTGTCTGCCCTGATCCTGATGCAACTCACAATATCCGCGAATGGCATGATTATTGGCTTCGGTGCCACCGCTGGTGAAGATGATATCAGCCGGTTGGGCGCCAATCAGTTCTGCCACCTGCCTGCGGGCGAATTCCACTGCCATTTTTGCCTGTACACCTGACTGATGGCTGCTGGAAGGATTACCAAAATGATCATAAAGATAAGGTAACATGGCATCCGCCACTTCTTTGGCAATCGGTGTCGTGGCATTGTAATCCAGGTAAATAGGTTTCATCTCTACCTCATTCAATCTTGAAAGAGCCATAGCTCTGCGCTGGCCAGATCTTCAAAAAATCGGATTTCACGGCTGCGTTTGTGTTCGTAAATCAATTCATGAAAACGTTCACTCTCGATCTTATCCAGTTCAACAATAAAGGCTGTTTTTACGTGGTAATTGGATAATTTCAGAAAAATACTTCCTAATAAGCCGGTTTTCAAATTAAAAAAGTCGGGGTGAAGTTCAGTCGCGTGAATGATCAAGCGGTTCTGTTCCATCTCGAATCCAAACGCCAGTACATCCATGATATCCTTCTCGTTTGAGATCAAACCGCTGCCAGGCAGGCAAATGAGGTAATCACCCTGTTCGGTTTTGATTTTGATAGCATTCATGGAAGTTTCATCCTTCTTTCATCCTGTTATTTCTTTGAAAGATCCATCAACTTTGCACGATAGATCTGTTTCATATCATAAGTGTTTTTTACTAGCGCGCAAACTGCCATGGACAAAGTTTACGCTCCAGCCAATCGACCACAAAATACAGTCCTAAGCCCAGAACACTCATTGCCACCACACCAGCGTACATCGCCGGATAGTCGAAAAGATTGGACCCTTTGAGATAAATATAATACCCCAACCCTTTCTGGGTGGCGAACAATTCAGCAACATACAGGACTGCGACTGCCGTCCCTACCGATTGGCGCAATGCGGTCAAAATCGCGGGAATACTGGCTGGAAAATACACATATCGGAACAATGCCCGTCTGCCAGCTCCCAGGCTGCGTACGCTTTGAATCAATTCAGGGCGTAATGTAGCTGCCTGATCGCGGACCAGCACGAGGATCTGGAAAAAGAGGATTAAAAAGATCATAAAAATTTTAGAAACATCCCCAATCCCTAAGAAAAGCACCACAATTGGTAAAAGCACAACTTTCGGTATGGGATATAACAAATAAATAACCGGAGCAAAGAAACGGTCCAGAGGTTTGGATTGACCCAACATCAGTCCTAATGGCGAAGCAAAAAGGATGGCCAATAAAGTGCTGGCAAATACTCGCCAGAAGCTGGCCAGGAAATGCCCGGGCAAATCACGCCCCAGTTCACGAATGAGGGTTTGCCCTACTTCCCAGGGTGATGGCAAAATCGCCAGATTGACAATCCATGCCAGTACCTGCCATAATAGGAGAAGAAGAACCAATGCCAATAAAACTGCTTTTGCGCGCATTACTTTGACATTTTCTCCCTCAAGATTTGACATAGGTGTAAATACTCAGGGTCTGAGCGTATATCTGGTTTATCAAAGCTGGTGTTTTCGATCACATTTGCCGTTAAATTGGGGGGTTCATTCAGTAACAGAATTTTTTGCCCCAGAATGGCCGCTTCTTCAATCAGATGGGTAACCGTAATCATGGTCAGGTTATGTTGTTGCCATAATTCAATCATCAAATTTTGTAATGATTCCCGGGTAGGTGCATCCAGTGAAGAAAATGGTTCGTCCATTAACAAGAGATCTGGTTGTAATACCAGCGTTCGAGCAATAGCACAACGTTGGCGTTGACCACCGGAAATTTGGCCGGGAAATTTTTCTGCCTGTTCTTGTAAACCCAGTTTTCCCAACCAGAAATTAACATCAGCATCGCTTACTTTCGCTTCAACAGGAGCATGCTTTCCATCCGGGCCATAAAAGCGTCTGATGTCCAATCCCAACCTGACATTATCCCGCACGGTTGCCCACGGTAATAAACCATAATCCTGGATGATCAGTCCACTCTGAGGTCTCGGACGCATGAGCTGCTCACCATCCACCAGAATTTCTCCCAAGAGAGACTGTCTTAATCCGGCAATCAAATATAAAAGTGTGCTCTTTCCGCAGCCGGATGGACCCAGTATTGTCCAGGCTTCTCCTTTGTTGATTGACCAATTGAAATTATGGAAGACGGGTTGGTCTGTGGCATACTCAAAGGTGAGATTCCGAACTTGTATCATTTTTCCGGTAACGCTCTCTGATTAAGGCAAAAATTCAGAACTGATGCATTGTTCATAGGGAACATCCTCTGAGATCAGTTCCTTCTCCTGTGCCCAGGCCAGCACATCTGCATATTGTTCCGGGCTGGGTACACCAGCTGTGACAAACGAAGGTACCTGGAATTTTCCTTGCAAAGGCGCTGGAAGAATGTTATTTTCTACCAGGGTAGCTTCCCATTTGGTTGGATCAGCATTGATTGTCTCCACTGCTTCTTCAATGGCGGCTAAAAATGCTTTGACAGCATCCGGGTTATTTTCAACAAAAGCGTTCCGAAATGCAATCGTGCTGTGACTATACTCAGGATATTTATTATCTGCCAACACAATGGCTGCGCCTTGCAATGCTAATAATGAGGCAACGGGTTCAGGCATGGTACCGGCATCTAATTCTCCATTACTGAGCAAGGTGACCCGATCCGGAATTTTTGGAACAGCCACCGTGACAATATCATCCGGAGCGAAACCTTCTTCCTGCAGCATGCGGTCTGTTAGATAGGCAATCACCGTACCTTCAGAAATGCCAATCTTAACACCTTTCAATTGATCAACACCGGTGATGCCACTCTTGGCGGACGCCACAATACTGAATAAAGCAGTGTCCGCGGTAGCAGCACGGGCAAAACGCACAATGACCACATTCTTGTTGGTGCGATTATTCAAAATTGTCGTCAGGACCTCGTTAATCATCCCATCAATTTGATTGGCCGCAACGAGTTGATCCCGTTCTGGACCGGAACTAACCGGAACGAGTTGCACATCCAGGTTATATTTCTCAAATAGACCTTCCTGTTGCGCCACATACATCGGAAAAGAGTCAAGAATAGGCAATACCGCAAATTTAATGGTTGTTTTTTCAGTAGCTTTAGGTGAACAGGATGTCAGGAATATTGATAAAACAAACAATAACAGAACAAATTTACTCCATTGTGAAAATCGACTGTTTTTGATCATTTGTTGTCATCTCCATTTTTGAATAATTCACAGGGATACCCCGCTACCCTGCATCGTTATTATACCTTACAGCACCTCTAACCAAATCAGAAATTACACGCTCTATAATGATTTTGTTTTTTCTTAAAAATTGCTAAAATAAAATCGTCCTAATCAATAAAGGAGGTCAAAAATGTCTAATTTAAAAACCACGATGACCGGTTATGCCAGTTACCGCGGAAGGGAAGGGCATTACAGTTTCCTGTTGCATCGCATCACCGGTCTGGGAACAGCGCTTTTTCTGATCATACACATCCTGGATACTTCATTCGTCTACTTTTTCCCTGACTTGTATCAACATGCCATCAATCTGTATCGTTCCACCCTCTTTGGTATCGCAGAGGTTGGGTTGGTCTTTTGTGTCTTTTTTCATGGGGTGAATGGTCTCAGGGTTGCTTTTTTTGATCTGATAGCTCCCAGATTGTGGAGTGTCCCCAAACAACGCTTTTCCACAAAAATCACCTTGCTGATTACTTTATTGATGTGGATTCCAGCTTCAGCGATCATGTTGTATAACATGCTCTATCATAATTTTGGCTGGTTTGGAGGCTAGGAGGGAATTATGACCACAAACACAAGAACCATACAAAAACCAAAACCCAATTTTGAAACCAAATCCTGGATGTTCATGCGCTACAGTGCAATCTTATTGATTCCATTGGTGTTTGGACACCTGATTCTGCAGGATGTGATTGTTGGGGTGCATCGCATTGATCTGGATTATGTCGCAATACGATGGGCCAGTATTGGATGGCGCATTTATGACGCCCTGCTTCTAGCCTTTGCCTTTGCTCATGGAGTGAATGGCATTCGCCAGGTGCTGAACGATTTCATTCAATCAGATCGGGGCAGAAAGATCATGCATTGGGGTTTATTTTTACTCTGGCTGATCGTCACAGCGATTGGTGCCATCGCATTAATTGGCGGCGTTCGCCCTATTTCCTGAGGAGGGTTCATGACTCAAACACATACCTATGATGTTGTTATTGTTGGCGGTGGTGGAGCCGGGCTAATGGCTGCATTATATGCTTCACAAAACACCAAAACAGCCGTGGTCAGCAAACTCTATCCGGTTAGATCACACACTGGCGCTGCCCAGGGAGGAATTGGAGCAGCCCTCGGTAATCTGGAAGAAGATCATTGGGAATGGCATGCTTACGACACAGTCAAAGGCAGTGATTACCTCGGTGATCAGGATGCCATCGAATTCATGTGCGAACAGGCAGTTCAGGCAGTTTATGATCTGGAACATTTCGGGTTGCCATTCTCGCGTACTGCAGAAGGTCGCATCGCTCAACGCCCCTTTGGTGGGCATACCAACAACCAGACGGGGAAGTCCGTGCGCCGCTCCTGTTATGCTGCCGACCGAACCGGTCACATGATTTTACAAACTCTATTTCAACAATGTGTAAAGAATGACACCAAATTCTATAACGAATTTCACGTCCTCGATCTGATTTTGCAGGATGGCAAGGTGGCAGGTGTGGTGGCATTAGAACTGGCAACCGGCGAACTGCACATATTTCATGCCAAGGCAGTTATCTTTGCTACCGGTGGACATGGACGTATCTGGGAAATTACGTCCAATGCTTACGCCTATACCGGTGATGGCGCTGCTGTCCTGGCACGGCGTGGGATTCCCATGGAAGATATGGAATTTTTCCAGTTCCATCCCACCGGGATCATCAAATTAGGCATTTTGATCACAGAAGCCGTGCGCGGGGAAGGTGGTGTCCTGATCAATGGCAAAGGCGAACGCTTCATGGAACGCTATGCCCCCAATATCAAAGATCTGGCATCCCGCGATGTGATCAGCCGCGCTGTTTACCTGGAAGTAAAAGCAGGCAATGGTATCGATGGCAAGGATTATGTGCACCTGGATGCACGCCCGGATGTCATCAATAAATTTGCCGCGTTGGATGGCAAGACCCGTCCGGATGGCAGTCCCTACCGGGTAACCGCGGACGAAATAACCAGCAAAATTCCCGATATCACCGATTTTTGTCGCACCTATCTAGGCGTTGATCCGGTCAAAGATCCCATGCCGGTACAACCCACCGCCCATTATGCCATGGGTGGGATCCCGACCAATAAGTATGGAGAAGTGGTGGTGGATGAAAACGGCACAACCCTGCCAGGCTTGTATGCTGCCGGAGAATGTGCCTGTGTTTCAGTCCATGGCGCTAATCGCCTGGGGACCAATTCCCTGGTCGATCTAGTCGTTTTTGGGAAACACGCCGGAATCAAAGCAGCCGAGTACGCCAATGGAATCGATCTACCTTCATTACCTGAAGACGTTACTGGTTTCACCCTCGAGCAGATCGAGCGGCTACGAAGTGGAAGTGGTAAAGAAAAACCTGCGCAAATTGGTCAGGAGATGCGTTCGGTTATGATGGATCATGTTGGTGTTTTCCGTACCGAAGAAGGATTAGCAACAGCAGTAGAAAAGGTCAAAGAATTGCGTCAACGCTTCAAAGAAGTTCGTACCCAGGATTCCAGCACCATCTACAATATGGAATTACTCAACACCTGGGAGTTAGGCAACATGCTTGATCTGGCGCTCGTTACCGCAGAATCCGCTCTGGCTCGTAAAGAAAGCCGGGGTGCACATGCCCGCGAAGATTATCCCAAACGCAACGATCAGGAATGGATGAAACATACCCTGGCATGGTTGGATAAAGAGCAGGTTCGCCTGAAATATAAGCCAGTGGCATTCACCCGGTTTGAACCAAAAGAACGCAAATATTAATTCACTGACAAGAAGGCAAAAAGCGCACCAAAGAGACCTTAAGGAGGACCTTATGCAGATCAAATTGAAAGTCTTTCGCTATCTTCCCCACACGGGCAAAAAACCGCATTACGACACTTATGAGATGGAGGTGGATCCCAACGATCGCGTTCTGGATGTCCTCGAACAGGTTCGGGCAGATTCAGACCCCAGCCTGGGTTACCGCCGGTCCTGTGCCCATGGTGTATGCGGTTCGGATGCCATGCGAATCAATGGGCGCAATATGCTCGCCTGCAAAGTATTGGTAAAAGACTTGAATAGCACACAAATAACCGTCGAACCCATTCTGGGACTTAAAGTCCTGAGAGACCTGATTGTTGATATGGAACCATTTTTTGATCATTTTCGTTCGGTGATGCCTTATTTTGTGAATGACGATCCCATCCCTGAGGATGGTAAAGAACGTCTGCAAAGCCCTGCCCAACGAGATCGTTTTGATGACACAACCAAATGCATATTGTGTGCTGCCTGTACCACTTCATGCCCTTCTTTCTGGGCAAATGGAAAATATGTGGGACCCGCTGCCATAGTGAATGCACATCGATTTATTTTCGATAGCCGGGATACGGCTGCAGCCGAAAGACTGGAAGTGCTGAATGAAGATAGCGGCGTCTGGCGTTGTCGAACTGCATTCAACTGTACAGAAGCCTGCCCGCGTGATATCGAAATCACCAAAGCAATCGCTGAGGTAAAACAGGTTATTTACAGTGGGAAAATAGAATAAGGTATTAATAATTAGTACTTTATAAAACGTGACAAACTGTGTATCATATAGTTAACAAATCTTAATGAATTTTGAGATATTGAGATTTGGCTAGAGAAGGGAGGGCATATGTTCGTCACTATTTTAACAGGTCGGGTCGCCGAAGAAGATTGGCGCACGCTTGAAAAATCATATGAACGGGCTATTCGAACTGCTCCTAAAGGCATTTTATCCTCCATGTTAATCCAGTGTCAGGCTGAACCGAAACTCTGGCAGATCATCACCACCTGGGAAAACGAAGAGATTTACAAAAATGCCCATGAGCAGAAGCTTTCCAATACCTGTGTAGACCTGTTCTGCAATGCTGGATCAACCCCATACCGCAATGAGTACAAGGTATTCGGTCGATATATGCGCGTCTGATCACTTGACAAATATAAAATCATGGTAGAATTAAGCATCAGCATGGCTGGAATGCAGTTTATTAATCAGGTTTTCTGAATTTAGGTGTCCAGGCTCCCATTTCCTGAGCACAAGCAATTTTTACTTCAGAGAAAGCAACAAATCCCAGGGTCATAAATCCCCTGAATTGGTTAGCAAAACCGACAATAAAACTGCGGGGATTAAAAAGGAACAACATTATCACCATACTTTACAACAATTTCAACTTTTAACGATCTCTATTGATAAATTTGCAGGCAGCTTAATAACAAATGCTTTTATTATTCAAATTGATGATTGATACGAATCGAAATTTTACTTGTTGTAAATTTGTTAGAGGTAAAAAGGGGCTAAATCGTATTTTTATTAAAGCAATCATCACTCAGAAAGGGAACTTGATTTCTTAATCTAATATTATGTGGGTAATCCATACACACTGGCAATCGCCGCGTAAACCATCCGATCAGGGTGGCATCTTATTTTGGGCTGAAACAGATGAAAGCCCGGCTCCACCTTATTGGGATGGAGAAATACCCGAATCTCCAAAACCACAGGAACACCCTTATGCGTTAATGCCGGAGCTTATCATGGATCGGATTGGTCTTGGAACTCCGCTAGAGAGCGCAAAGCCCAATCTGATTACTTTGCATATGCCCTCCACACGTACCGGTCCAATCCCTTCGCCAGCTTTGACCCATGTCTGGGAATTAGATCTGGAAACAGACCCATTTCTGGCACCCTGGCGTATTGATGGTTTATGGCTGCCAGCAACAACTGCATTTAGCGTATTGATCAATTTACCGGAAGAGAGTCCTTTTAGCGACTTCATATTAGGGCAGGACGCCATATACTGGCAAAATGTTTGTAGCCTGGCATTAGAAATCCTGTCAGAACAAAAAATGATGCCTATCATGGTGCCTATAACCCCCGCCAGAGATACCTTTCATGCCCGCTGGCAACCGGTACTGGATGGGAAAGATGATGGTCCCCGCATGGCAAAATTGGTGGAGGCAATGCCGCCCATCTGTCGTGCAGAATCATTGCATGGGGATCGGATTTATCCTGGCTCACTCCCACCCGCACGCGCCTTGCTGGATAGTTTCTTAAACACAATCTGTGATGCCCTGGCTCGCTCCTGGGGAGGGGGCTCCGAAGCAATTCGTCTCATTCCGGAAAATCCAACCCCATTCGAAGCCTGGGTAAAAGCATTATTCAGTCCGGATGCCAATATCAAAATTTCTGCCGTGCAGGCAACTGCTTTATTTAGCAGTGTACGTGCCTGGATGCGAAACCTGCAAGCGGCTGGTGATAATTATTTCCGGGTTGCTTTTCAATTGATCTCACCGGTAGACCAGGTGGCATCATTGGATGATTCCAACTGGCAAATTCGATATTTATTGCAATCGCGGGATGACCCCAATCTATTGATTAATGCCGAGCAAATCTGGAATATACGCACCACCGCATTGATTGTGGACGGAAAACGCTGTGAATTACCACAGGAAAAGCTCCTCATGGGTCTGGGTTATACAGCCCGCCATTTTGAGCCTATCGCCGACAGCTTGCAGAATCGCTATCCAACGGGCACAAAAATTAACACACATGAAGCCTATCAATTCTTAAGAAACACGGCCCTCCTTTTGGATGAGGCTGGATTTGGCATATTAGCGCCAGATTGGTGGGATACGAGCGGTGCCCGCCTCGGTGTACGTCTGCAATTATCACCCTCGGCAGCCAATTCGCAAGTGCGTGTTAAAGCAGGTGGACTCAATTTTAATACACTGGTTAATTATCGCTGGGAGCTTTCTCTGGGTGACACCCGTCTTTCGAGAGCGGAATTTGATGCGTTATCCTCGCTCAATGAGCCATTGGTGCAATTAAATGGTAAATGGGTTCAATTGGACAGCGAAAAGGTGCAGGCAGCCAAACGTTTCTGGGATACTGAAGGTCAAGCCGGTCAAATGGGTTTGATTCAGGCTGCTCAATATGTATTGGGTGGCCAGGCAGGAGCTGAAGGGTTACCCATTGATGGTGTGGATGCAGAAGGTTGGGTGCAGGAATGGTTGGACGGCCTTGATGGTCATGAAAAGATGATCGTCTTACCGCAACCACAAACCTTACGAGGCAAGTTGCGTCCTTATCAGACCTATGGCTTCTCATGGCTCACATTCTTCCAGCGTTGGGGGTTGGGGGCTATTCTGGCAGATGATATGGGACTGGGAAAAACAATTCAGGCTCTGGCATTGCTGGCACATGAAAAAGAAAACAATGCGGGCAAATTGCCCGGACCCGTTTTACTGGTATGCCCAACCTCAGTTGTCACCAACTGGCAACGGGAAACCAGAAAATTTGCACCTGATTTGAAGATTTATAAACATCAAGGCCCAACCCGCTTCCGAAATCATGAATTAATTCAAAAGGTCAAAGAAACCGAATTATTCATCACCAGTTATCCTTTGGTCCGTCAGGATTTGGAAGAATTACAATCGATCCAATGGCATGGCGTCATACTCGATGAAGCCCAGAATATCAAAAATCCAGCGGCCAAACAGACACAAGCCGTACGTGCCTTAAAAGCCAGCTTCCGCTTTGCGCTCACCGGCACCCCGGTGGAAAACCGTCTGATGGAATTGTGGTCGATCATGCAATTCCTCAACCCTGGTTATTTGGGTTCTCGGGAACGCTTCCGCCGTGAGTTTGCGATTCCCATTGAACGCTTCCACGATCCGGAAATCACCCACCAACTTAAAGAATTGGTGTCGCCCTTCATTTTAAGGCGTGTCAAAACGGATCCAAATGTGATCAACGATTTGCCAGAGAAGATTGAAGTCAAGGCTTACTGCAATCTCACCGAAGAACAAGCCAGCCTGTATCAAAATCTGGTCAACGATGTTATGAAGAAAATCAATGAAAGTGAAGGTATTGAACGTCACGGGCTGGTGCTGGCGATGTTAACCAAACTTAAACAGATCTGTAACCACCCCACTCAATACCTGCAAAAAATCAATGGTCATGTACCTCCAGCGCGAGAATTACATAACCGTTCCGGAAAGCTTAAACGTCTGGTGGAAATGCTCGAAGAAATCGTCGCTGTAGGTGACCGGGTTTTGATTTTCACCCAATTTGCTGAAATGGGTAAAATTCTGAATAGTTACTTATCCACCACACTGAACACCCCCACCATATTCCTGTATGGCAATACACCGGTGAAAATGCGTGACCAAATGATCAAGCGCTTCATGGATGATGAAAATGGACCGCAGATCTTCATTCTCTCCCTGAAAGCGGGTGGTATCGGACTTAACCTCACGCGCGCCAACCATGTTATCCATTTTGACCGCTGGTGGAATCCAGCCGTGGAAGATCAAGCCACCGACCGTGCTTTCCGTATTGGCCAGAATCGCAATGTTCAGGTACATAAATTTGTTTGTGTTGGAACATTGGAAGAAAAAATAGATGAAATGATTGAATCCAAAAAAGGATTGGCAGAATCAGTCATCGGTGCCGGCGAAGCCTGGATCACGGATCTATCCACCGAAGAGTTGCAGGATCTGGTACGCCTGCGCTATCAGGAATAGGAGCCTGGTATGGACGAATTAGACAACAAACAAAATAACAATCGACCCCAAAATCGAAATCAATCACAACGGCGACGAAGACCCAATCAACGCAATTCGAAAAATCAACAAAATCAAAATCGAAATGCTAATCAGGCAGCACAGTCTAATAATGGAGAATCCAGGACCAATAAACGCCCAGATAACAACAAACGCAATCAACCCTATCAACCTAATCAACGCGACAACAACAATAGCGCACCCTGGGGCATGAACCCATTGCCAACCCAAACCGGGATTCAAACCCGCAGTCAGCGTGGTGAATTTGCGAAAAATTGGTGGGCACGCCGCTGGTTGGAAGCACTGGAACGTCTGATGCAAGGGGTTCGTCTCTCCCGAGGACAATATTATGCCCGTCTGGGGCAAATTGTTTCGCTGGAAGAAATCAAGGGTGGTATGCTGGCACGGGTTCAGGGATCACGTCCCAAACCTTATCGTGTCACCATTCAGCTCAATCCCTTCAATAATAAACAATGGGAAAAAGTGCTGGACCTTTTGTCTGAAAAATCGATTTATATGGCAAAGTTGCTGATTGGTGAGATGCCAAATGATATTGAATCGGTGTTCAATCAGGCAGGTGTCAGCCTTTTCCCTGAACATGCCATGGATTTGCAGACCCGCTGCACCTGCCCGGATAAAATCACACCTTGCAAGCATGTTGCTGCTACGTATTACATTCTCGGGGACCGTTTTGATGAAGATCCATTCCTGATTTTCCGTATGCGTGGTCGCACCCAGGATCAAATTCTGGAAGCATTGAGACAGCGTCGTGGCGCCGAAGCAGATCTTTCTATAGACTATAACGAACCGCTTACAAGGGTCACCACCCCTGAAGCACCCCGTTTTCCGGAGACACTCGAACGCTTCTGGGAAGTTCAACAGGATCTGACCCAGGTCAACGTCCAGGTGCGCATGCCCAACATTCCACAACCATTGCTCAAACGTCTGGGAGAACCGGAATTTTCTTCTCAGTTAACCCTGCAAGGTCAGCTGGAAGAATCTTATGACCTGATCAGTCAATTCGCCATCATGATTGCGTATGCTGATACGTCCGGAACACCCACCAACGGCAATGGTGATGGGGACTAGGATAAAATTGAATCTCATCTTTCTTTGAACTTAAAAAGAACCTACTTTTACCAGTAGGTTTTTTTATTGATTTCCCTGTCCAAATGACCAGTTTTTGGATTAATGGATCGAATTTCCTCTTGACAGTTGCTGGATTAGATGTAAAATATTCATAAACAAGTTTGTATTACAAACCGGTTTGTAAGGAGATCAAATGTCTGAAGAAATTAAAATTGAAAACATTATTCGTAACACCAGAAAATATTGGTATGTAGATGGATTGTCAGAAATTGCAGTCGGATTGATCATATTCTTTGCCGGCCTAACCTATTGGTTCGTGGCGCAAATGGAAAACACGGCTTATAAGTTAGTTTTATTAACCCTGGCACAGCCAGTTGTAATGATTGTCGGATCATGGTTAGCCCGTAAGATACTACCAAGGATTAAAGATCGAGTTACCTATCCTCGCACTGGTTATCTTGTATTTCGCAAACCTGTAAAAAAGCGACGTTTTCATCGAATCCTCTACGTTGGTTTGATTGCAGCTGTCGTAGGTGCGCTTGTAACAATTATATCCAGCGCTTTATCAGAGCGCTTCCTGCCCTTTCTTTCCAGTATTTTTTTGGCAATGGTCTCCATTTATATCGGGTACCATACCGCAGTGCAACGTTTTTATTGGATTGGACTGGTCATGTTGGGCTGCGGTGCTTTCCTATCCTATTTGAATTTCTCGGGTCCACTCCCCTACACTTTATTATTCAGTGGAACGGGCCTGATCTGGATCATATCTGGCATCATCACGTTGATCCTGTACCTGCGCAAAACTCAACCTCTTGTGGAGGAATTATGAAAGACAATCAACCGATTCTGGAGGTTGACCGCATCATCCATGAACCTGCTCGCCTCCTGATTGTTACCATTTTATACACGGCAGAAAAAGCAGATTTCCTGTTTCTATTAAATGAGACCGGATTGACCCGCGGAAATTTATCCACCCACCTCACTAAATTGGAAGCAGCTGGTTATGTGAATATAGAAAAATCGTTTCGCGGAAAAATACCCCAAACATTATGTTCATTAACACCATCCGGCCAGGAGGCATTTGAAAAATACCGCAAACAAATTAATCAATTTCTCAAACGAACATAAATCAAGTCATTTCACTCAAATAAGGAGTTTATCAGTATGAGTATCGCCATTCAAACCACCCACTTAATCCGAGATTTCGGAACAGTGCGCGCTGTCGATCAAATCACATTCGAGGTAGAAAGCGGATCATTATTTGGCTTTTTAGGACCCAATGGATCCGGCAAAACCACCACCATTCGCCTGTTGTTGGGATTATTAGAACCTACCCAGGGAAAATCATCTGTGTTGGGATATGACCCTATTTCTCAGGGCGATCTGGTTCGTCAAAACTGCGGTGCTTTATTGGAACATACCGGTTTATATGAAAGACTGACAGCCGCTGAAAATCTGGAATTTTATGCCCGCGTTTTTCGTTTATCATCTTCCGAGCGCAATACACGCATCAAAGAATTGCTTTCCAATATGGGTCTCTGGGATCGCAAAAATGAGACCGTCAAAGGCTGGAGCCGCGGCATGAAGCAAAAATTAGCTGTAGCGCGCGCCATGCTGCATCGACCAAAGGTTATTTTTCTGGACGAGCCCACCGCGGGATTGGACCCCGTAGCAGCCAGTGCCTTCCGTGAAGATTTGCAGAATCTGGTGCGTCAATCCGGAGTCACCGTCTTTTTAACCACCCACAACCTGAATGAAGCCGAAAAATTATGTGATCGAGTTGGCGTCATTCGTGAAGGAAAATTATTAGTGATCGGTTCGCCGGATGAGTTGCGCCTGCGTAATGGTAATGGTTATATTGATGTGGTGGGCAGCGGCTTTAGCCCAGAAGTGATGAGGAAGTTGGAACAACATCCAAAAATCACATCCGTCCGCCAACAGGATCAGCATGTCCGCATTCAATTTGAGACTGGTGTTGACTCAAGTTCTTTAATACCGTTGCTGGTTGAGCATAGCATCCATATAGAAGAAATTCGCAAAGGCAAATCAAGCCTTGAAGATGTGTTCTTGACTTTAATGGAGGAAGAAAATGTTCAGTGACATTATCACCATCATACAAAAGGATTTAAGAGAAATTTTAACAGCTCGTGGTAGTCGCAAATCGAGCCTGATATATCTCGGAATCGTCGTTGGGTTAATTGGGGTGTTTATGCCCATGCAATCCGGCCGTCTTTGGCTTTCAGAACCCATTGTTCCATTGGTGTGGTCCTGGTTTCCGGTGTTTTTGATGATCAGTATGGTAACCGATTCCATCGCGGGAGAACGCGAACGAAACACATTGGAAACTTTGTTAGCAAGCCGCTTATCAGATCGCTCCATACTGTTTGGCAAAATTGCTGCGGCAGTCATTTATGGATGGTCTATATCGGTGATCAGCAACCTGCTGGCTGTAGTAACCGTGAACGTATCTGATCCCTCAGGAGGATTCCAATTTTACACACTCAGTCTGTTCTTGATTTTATTGCTCCTACCGCTCGTTTTGGGTACCCTGATGAGCAGTCTCGGTGTTTTAGTGTCATTGAATGCCCCCACTGCCCGATCAGCTTATCAGAAACTAAGTCTGGTGATGTTAGCCTTCTGGTTTGTCCCCATGTTTATCATCAATTTAGCGCCGGAAGGTTTTAAGATGCAGATAAATCAATTTCTCAGTAGCGTCAATTTGAGTCAACTGGCAACCATTGGAATTGTCCTGCTCCTTGTGGTAAATATTGGTCTTATCTGGTTGGCAATAAAGCGCTTTCAGCGCACCCGTTTGATTCTGGATTAATTTTCTTTTAGAGTCAGGAACCTCATTCTCAATTTGAATTGGGTCTTGACAAGCCTTTTCTTTTGGGCATAATTATGTGTACAAGTGAAAAACCCGTTATCAGCCATGACGGAGGAAAGTAATACGGTGAAAGTTGACAGGAAAGCCAGGGCATAGACTGAGACCCTCGCTCAATGGAAACCGCAGGAAGTTCCCTCCCGAGCTGCTCAGGTGAACGTTCAAATGAACCATTAGTCAGAGCCGGACAGCCACCGTTAACAGGCAACCTGATCGCACGATCACAATTGTAGCCGTCGGGGAAGAGTGCACCAGAAATGGTGAATGTGGGTGGTACCACGGGTAGATTTCACCCGTCCCTTAATCAGGGGCGGGTTTATTTTTTACAGGAGGTTAAATGTCAGAAAAACCAACAATCCTTGCAGAACTGGAACACACACAGCAAAAAGCGTTAGCCTTGCTGGCAGAAATCCAGGATGAAGAACCTTTACAAGCCTGGAAGCGTGAATATCTGGGTAAATCATCCTCCGTCATGTCGGCGTTCAGCAGCATTGGCCAACAACCCAAAGAATTCCGGCCATTGGTTGGTCAGGTTGCCAATCAGGTCAAACAGGCTTTAGAAGCCGCCCTGGAAGATCGTGCCAGAATCGTCACCGAAGCTGCCCTCACCCGCAAAATCGCCGATGACCGAGTGGATGTCACCTTACCCGGCAGGCAACCATTAACTGGTGGATTGCATCCCCAAACGTTAGTTTTGCGCCGGATTTTCGCCATATTTGCCGAGATGGGTTTTCAGGTTTACCGTTCGCGAGATGTCGAAAGCGATGAATACAATTTTGAATTACTGAATATCCCGGCGCATCACCCCGCCCGCGATATGTGGGATACATTCCACATTGACCAGCCAGGTGTGGTTCTGCGCACGCACACTTCACCCGGTCAGATTCGGGTCATGCGTGAGCAGGCACCCAACCCCATTCGGGTCATTCTACCCGGTATGTGTTACCGTTATGAGCAGATCAGTTCCCGCTCAGAAATTCAGTTCAATCAGGTGGAAGTGTTGGCGGTTGGCAAGAATATCACCTTTGGCGATATGAAAGGCACCCTGAACGGATTTGTGCGACGCCTGTTCAACGCCGATGTGCGTACCCGCTTACGCCCTTCCTATTTCCCCTTCACCGAGCCCAGCGCTGAGATGGATGTGGAATGTTTCGTGTGTGGCGGTAAAGGTTGTTCGGTTTGTAAGGGCAGTGGCTGGCTGGAAATCATGGGTTGTGGCATCGTGCACCCAACTGTACTGAAGAATGGTGGTTATGATCCCGAGGCCTATTCCGGTTTTGCGGCTGGCATGGGACCCGAACGTATCAGCATGCTGCTGCATAAAATTGAAGACATCCGCTATTTCTGGGGTAATGATGCCCGGTTCCTGGAGCAGTTCTAACCATGAAAACACTATTATCGAAACAAGAAAAAATCAAGGAGGATAACATCAATGAAAATCCCTCTTTCGTGGCTTAAAGACTATATTGATATTGACCTCTCTCTGGAGGAATTAGCGCGCACATTGACTATGGTGGGTCTTGAGGTCGAAGAGATCAGCGTGATTGGTTTACCCCTTCCCGAAAACTCCGGCCGTCAGGAATTCAAGTTCACAGGACTCGCCTGGGATCCTGAGAAATTTATTGTTGCCCAAATCAACGAGGTCATGCCTCACCCGGATGCAGACCGCCTGACGCTGTGCCGCCTGTATGATGGATCTCAGGAATGGGTCGTCCTCACCGGAGCACCGAATCTCTTCCCTTATAAAGGAATGGGCACACTGGAACAGCCCCTCAAAGTGGCTTATGCGCGCGAAGGGGCCATCCTGTATGATGGTCACAAGCCCGGTTATGAACTGTCCAAATTAAAACGCACCAAAATCCGTGGGGTGGAATCATTCTCCATGGTTTGTTCTGAAAAAGAACTGGGCATTTCGGATGAGCACGAAGGAGTTATCATCCTGGATCCGGATGCCCCGACCGGCACCGCATTGGTTGATTACATGGGTGATGCAGTCTTTGAGGTGTCCATCCTGCCCAATATGATCCGCGATGCCAGCATGGTCGGAGTTGCCCGTGAGCTTTCAGCGGTAACAGGAAAGCCTTTGAAAATTCCCAGTCGTAAAGCCACCTCAACCGGTCCCAGGATTGATGATCTGGCGGCTATTGAAATTAATGACCCCAATCTCAATCCTCGCTTTGTTTTAGGTTTGGTGCAGGGTTTAGAGCCAAAACCCAGTCCCTATTGGGTGCAAAGACGCTTACGTCTGGCGGGGATGCGACCGATTAATTCGATCGTGGATGCGACCAATTATGTTATGCTCGAGACCGGTGAACCTTTGCATGCCTTCGATTACGATGTGCTCGTCCAACGGGCTGGTGGAAAAGCCCCCACCATTATCACCCGTGCTGCTGACCCTGGTGAAACCCTGACCACCCTCGATGATGTGGAACGATCATTGGATCAGCATACCATTCTGGTATGTGATACCGCAGGTCCTCTTTCACTGGCAGGGATTATGGGCGGTTTAGAGAGCGAAGTCACCGAGACTACCCGAAATGTGTTACTGGAAGGCGCCAGCTGGAATTTTATCAATGTTCGCCGTACATCATCCAGGCTGCACCTCAACTCTGAAGCGGGTTACCGCTTTGGTCGCGGCGTCCACCCGGCTTTAGCCTCCTGGGCTGTTGATCTGGGTCTGGAACGCATGGCTGCCTGGAGTGGCGGAACCATCGCTCAGGAATTGGTCGATAATTATCCACAACCACCGTTTGATCCATTGGTAAGCATCAGTGTACAGGATGTTGAACGAAAATTGGGTGTAACCATCCCGGCGCAACAAATCGCCGTGATCCTGACCCGGCTTGAATTCGTTTGCAAGGTCGATGGTGATATAGTTCAGGCACAAACCCCTCCCCATCGCCTGGATATTGGTGAAGGTGTGATTGGCAAAGCCGACCTGATGGAAGAAATCGCGCGTATATACAGCTACAACAACATCCCGGAGACCAATCTGGCAGATGAATTACCCCCGCAACGTAACAACCTTGAGTTGGCCAATGAAGAGAAAATCAAGGACATCCTGGCTGGTCTGGGACTGCAGGAGGTCATCACCTACCGTCTGACATCCATTGAAAGGGAAACACGCGCCTATCTTCAGGGTCAATCTCTTGACCCCGAAAACTACGTACGCTTACTCAATCCCATTGCCCCGGAACGATCCGTCATGCGTCAAAGTCTTTTGGCTTCGGTTTTAGAAATTCTCGAAAAAAATGCTCGTATTCGTGAACACCTGGCTTTCTTTGAGATTGGCGCGGAGTTCATTTATGAACAAAAGAACAGCCTTCCCATGGAACCTCGCAAACTGGTAATAGGAATGAGTGGAAAACGCAGCAATCCTAGCTGGGATTTACAAACATCAGGAAATTTGGATTTCTTTGATCTTAAAGGTGTGCTGGATGCCATGCTACAGAAAATTCACTTACAGGATGTGAGCTTCCAACCGGCCAAACACCCCTCGCTACACCCAGGCAAATGTGCACAAATCTCAGTCAATAATACCATGATCGGGGTGTTTGGTGAGATTCACCCACGCGTCAAACAGAATTATGACTTCCTTACCCCGGCGGTTTACATTGCAGAAATTGACCTGGAAGCGTTGTTACCATTAATTCCCTTACGCTTTGAAACTTCCCCTGTTTCGGTTTTCCCACCAGTATTAGAGGACATCGCCTTAATCGTGGAAGAGACAATCCCAGCCGATAAGGTGGAAGCACTCATCCGACAGACGGGTGGAAAACTGCTGGCCGATGTAAGGCTCTTTGATGTATATCGTGGTGACAGAATAGGTGCTGGCAAGAAAAGCCTGGCCTACAGCCTGACCTACCAGGCGCTTAATCACACCATCGAATCAGCTGAATCCACCGCCTTACGCAATAAAATCGTGCGGCGTTTAGAACGTGAAATCGGTGCCGTCCTACGCGATAATTAGGCACTGTTATGTTTTATCAAGACCCAGAGGTAAAAATTCCCCCTCTGGGTCTTTTTTATTGTTTACTCTTCAATTCGTTTTGAACATTACCTTTGGCTACCAGCCATCAGCCATCAGCCATCAGCCATCAGCTAAATTCTACTTCTCCTTTGGAATGTAACCAAAATCTACTATAATTCGTGAATGTGTCATTCCCCGCAACAGGGTCTGATAAAATCATAACGGATGAAAGCTGGCATGAAAAAATCAAGGACAACTTCAATTCTTCTTACTCTGATCATAGTGTTGATTCTTTCTGCCTGTCAACCTAAAAATCCGGATGCGGTTGAACCAACAGCTTCTGTTACGATTCGAAAAACAGCCACCCGCACGCCAACGAAAATACCGATTTCGACACCCACCAATACGCCCACCCCTACCTGGCTGGTTCCGTTAAACGAGCTAGAAGAAATAGAACTACGCTTCACTCACCCATGGACGGGAGAAATTGCCAGCACCATCGATAAACTGGTGGATCAATTCAACCAGACCAATGAATATAGTATTTTCGTTAAAGTCAGCGCACCTGGCAGTGCCCAACAGGTTTTTCAGCAAAGTGAAGCAGCTTTGCGGGATAATCTGGGTCCAAATGTAGTCGTCGTTCCGACTGAAGAATTAGCCTACTGGCACAAAATGGGCAATTTGATCACCATGGATGGCTATCTCAACGACTCCCAGTATGGTCTTAATAATGAACTGATCGATGATTTTATCCCGCTCTTTTGGGAACAGGACATCCTGAATGGGCAACGGTTGGGCATCCCGATTTCACGCAATGCAAATTTTCTGGTACAGAACATCAGCTGGTCAAAAGACCTCGGCTTTGATTTCGCTGCCATTACACCGCAACTCTTCCGCAATCAGACCTGCTCAGCCCGTGATGAACTATTAAACGACAGTGATTGGATAAACAATGGTATGGGAGGATGGATTGTCACGCAGGATGAGTTCACGATCCTCAATTGGCTTAACACTTTTCAATTAGTAGAATTTCCCACTACTGAAACACCTTATTCCTTTGACCAACCTGCTACATTGGATGGCTTCACCTTTTTACGCGAGATTTTTGATGAGGATTGTACCTGGAACGCCAGAAACCCAACCCATTATGAATACTTTGCCAACCGCCAGGCACTTTATATCAGCGCAGATGTCTATGACCTGGAACCACTCCAGAAAACTTTTGCTTTATTGGGAAGTGAAGACCAGTGGCAGATTACCCCTTATCCCCATAAGCAGGCGAAACCGGAATTAATCACCCATGGAGAATCCTTAGGGATGCTAAAATCGGATCCAGCTCAGGAATTGGCTTCCTGGCTGTTTATCCGCTGGCTTTCCATGCCTGAACAGCAAATCCAGCTGGCGAAAGTGAACCCGGGTTTACCGGTTAGCCAATCCATACTGGATCAAATCAGCGCTGATCGAAGTGAACAATGGAATCAAGTTATCGCCCTTCTGGATGATGCTCGTCCAGCGCCACGCACAGCCGAATGGCGCGTTGCCCGTTTTATTTTACAGGACGCAGCTTACCAGGTGTATCTGGCACATATCATGCCGGTTCAGTACCCGCAAATCATAGGAGAAATGGATAGCACCATCCTGGATCTCAGCCAACAGCCAGCTTCTCTACCCTGGGAATGAAAAAACGCCATTTCTTGCGCCTAATTTTTGTTTTTTTCAATTGTTGTTTTTTTAAATCATTTTCAATGATAGCCAAGAATCTAAAACAAACTATATCAAGTTTATTTGGATCTATGTCAAGTTTATTTGGATCCGTGTCATTGGATCTGTTGACAAATCCGCTTTAATTTGTTACTGTTTTGTATAGAAGGTGATAATCTATTCGGAATATTCAATATAATATGGGAGGAAAGCATGAAAAATATTCTGGTTTTTACTATGATAATACTTCTTTTAATTCTTCTAACACCTATTCTGGCAATTAAAAATGTTTACGCAAACACAATTGAAGATGGTGTTCAGGAAGAAAATTATTATACAATCTTCAAAACTGTTCAATTGGAAGATTGCAATATTGCAGATCCAAAGGCAGTCTGTAAGATAGAACTCTTTGGGTATTCTTCTGCAGACATAATTGAACCAAGAATAATATCAAGAAGCATCTCAACACAAAATGTTACTTGTGGTATAAATGTTGTAAATAGTCTGAATCAAGTAGTTGGCCAATTGTCACAAACATCAACTGTTACATGGGAAGATTGGGGATATTCATGGAATAACAGTTCTAGAAGTGCTTCTACTGTTAATGGGTTCTATTCCTGGAGTAATTTGTCAGGACCAACACCATCTAGTGGCAGTGGGAATTGGAATTACCAAAGTTCGATTTCAACAAATGGAACGATGAAATACTTAGGACTAAATTGGAGAACATTCCAAGTGCGAACCACAATTTATGGGGGTACAAACCCAGGTATTTATTGGTTTTGCAGTTGGTCTGAACTTTACTAGTATTTAAGTTGTTTATTATAGGTTATCACATTCAATTATATGGATTGAGGAGGTGCCATGTGAAAATTTTAAAAAATAGACTCTTCTTTTGGGTATTTTGGATTTTTTGCCTTGGAATCCCATTTGTTATAACCATTTTTCCCTTTTTCAAAAAACCAGGATCAATTCAAGCCTGGAGTGATATTTGGTCCATCGTGACACCGATGATACTGCCTGCATTGATTATCGGCTTGATCACAGCATCATTCCAATATATATTAATGAAAATAAGATTTTCTATCAGCCCACGCTGGTTTTTCCTTACGTTGGTTGGATATTCCTTGGGGCCAATATTCAGTGTCATTCTGATTATCTCTCTATTAGGTATTGTTTATCCAAAAACTTTGAGTACTGGTGGTGAATATTTTCAATTATTTCCAACAGCTTTGGCGATGGTTCTTAGTGGTTTTGTAATTGGAATATTACAATATTCGGAAATAAAAATATTATTTACAGGAAAGGCTAAAAAAACAGGTGGACTGCTTTGGGTATTTCTATCTGTATTAGCCTGGTCTCTCTCATTTGCAGTTGGATCTGTGTGGCAAGGTCAACCCAGGCTACAAAGTATGCTGGTTGGAATTACTATTGGCTTCATTTCCGGATTGTTTTTTGTAATTATTGGAAATGAAAACCAGATTAAAGAAGAGAGGCGACGACGAGACTCGAACTCGTGATGAGGGTTTTGCAGACCCTTGCCTTGCCAACTTGGCCACGTCGCCGCGATTTGTTTCAGAGCGGGCAACGGGATTCGAACCCGTGACCTTCTCCTTGGCAAGGAGACATTCTACCAGCTGAACCATGCCCGCATGACTACCTGTTGCTTGTGACCGTTATTTTAGCACTTCAAAAATGAATCGTCAAGGTCAAAGGTATCATCTCAATAAAACGGGGTAATCGGGTGTTTTTGGCGAGCATCCGCTCGCCAAAAACACCCTAACCGCTAATTATTGAAAGGATACGGTCAAAGTTTCCGTTAACCGTTTAAGCGCGATATCAAATGATTTTTTAATAACCTTCTTATGTTTTTCTAATATTTACGTAGTAATAATTTCATCGGAATGAAAAATGCAAAACAATAAATGGTAAATACTCATTCATTTTAATACGGAGGTGGAAAATGAAACGTACCATATTCTATTTGCTTGCATTTGGCTCAATAATATTATCCAGTTTTACTACTTCAACAGCAGTAGTATATGCACAGGAAGAGACCCAAAATCTCAATATTTCTACCAATTACCCTGGTTTCGTTACGGAATTGGGAGAATCGGTCAATCTATCCATAAAACTAAGTGTGAACAGTAATCCTGAAACGATAAATTTATTGATCGGTTCCATGCCATCTGGTTGGACAGCAACATTTCGGGGCGGTGGGAAGATCATTAATTCAGTTTTTGTAGAACCAGGTTCGCCAGCTTCCATTGATTTACGTCTGGATCCTCCCCAAGATCAAAAATCAGGAATTCATTCTTTCACAGTCATTGCACAAGGCAAAAACCAAAAAGTTGAATTGCCAATCACTATCACAATCCAGGAAAAAGTCCCCGCTAATCTGGTTTTGGAGTCTGATTTACCGATCATTAAAGGAACACCAACAACCGTCTTTCGTTATAATGCCACCCTGAAAAATGAAGGCGATCAAGAAATAACTGTTAACCTGACAGCCGACGTGCCGAAAGGGTTCATCGTTAAATATAAACTTTCAGGGCAAGAGGTAACCAGTTTCCCCATTGATGCAAACCAATCGAAAACGATCAATATCGAATTGAATCCATTGATCGAGATCCCGGCAGGAAGTTATCCATTTATTATTTTTGCCAGTGGTGGTGATCTTCAGGCGCAACTAGACCTGGTAGCAGAAGTGACAGGTCAACATGAATTGTCAATCACTGGTCTTGATGGACGATTATCTGCTAAAGCGAATGCTGGAAGAACTACTTCAATACAATTGTTACTCAAAAACGCAGGTACTGCCTCAGCACAAGGTGTGGAGTTAAGTGCAAACCTGCCTTCAGGTTGGACAATTACATTTGACCCAGAGACCATTGCAGAAATTCAACCCGGCGAACAAATGGAAATCACAGCTACTCTCAACCCTTCAGAAAAGGCAATTGCTGGTGATTATATGATCACAGTGAATGCGCGTCCTGTGGATGGGTTGACAAAATCGTCTGAATTCAGGATTACCGTGACGACTTCAACATTATGGGGAATTGCTGGAATTGGTTTGATTGCGGTAGCTGTCATTGTTGTGGCTATGGCTGTGGGAAGATTTGGTCGAAGATAATTTGTTCGGAGGATCAATTATGGCTGATCTAATTATAGAAACCAAAGACCTGACAAAAAAATATGGGGACTTTGTAGCAGTCAGATCCTTAAATCTAGTTGTTAAACAGGGAGAAATCTACGGATTATTAGGGCCTAATGGCGCTGGCAAAACAACAACCATACTCATGTTACTTGGATTAACAGAACCCACTTCAGGTCAGGTACGTGTTCTGGGATTTGATCCAACGCGGCAACCATTAAAAATTAAATCTCAAGCTGGATATATACCTGATCAAGTTGGATTTTATGATGAGCTCACCGCGATGGAAAATTTAATTTACATCGCTAAATTAAATGGAATACCTCGTCGAGAAGCTGAAAAAAGAATAAATGAATCCCTGAAAAAAGTCAGTCTTACCTCAGTCGATGGAAAGCGAGTAGGCACATTTTCTCGTGGTATGCGTCAACGTCTGGCTGTTGCTGATGTGCTGATCAAAAATCCAAAGCTGATCATAATGGATGAACCTACCCAGGGGTTAGACCCCGAATCAGCACGAGAATTTCTGAAGCTAATTCGTCAACTGTCAGATTCAGGGATCACAATATTATTATCATCTCACCTTTTACACCAGGTACAGGTGATATGTGATCGTGTAGGATTATTCCGTTCCGGAGAAATGGTTTTGGAAGGAACTGTAAATGAACTTGCCAAAAAAGTGTTGGGAGGTGGTTTTCATATAAGTTTACGAGCAAATGGAGCTAAAAAGAACCTATTAGATGAATTAAAAAAAATGTCAAACGTGGTTGATGTTAAATTTATTGCACCGGATCATTATTCCATCGTAGCTTCCAGTGATTTACGTGCCCAAGCAGCGAAAACGATTATCGATGCTGGCGGAAATTTATATTCTTTGGATGTAGATAATGTGAGTCTGGATGAAATTTACAATTCATTTTTCCAGGAGGTGACTCATGAAACGCAATCATAAACAAAAAGCTCGAGAAGGTTCCCCCTGGACGGGATTGTCGGCGGTCATCGGTAAGGAGATGGCCGATCACCTGACCAGTGCAAGAATGCGGATTTTGGAAATCCTCATTATCCTGACAGCAGCAGGTACAGGTTATGCGGCCATTCAACAAATATCAAGTACAAACAACCAGGATCAATTCCTTTTTTTAAGATTATTTACTGCTGCAAGAGAACCACTACCCGCATTTGCAGGCTTTTTAGGTTTTCTGGTTCCTTTGGTTTCGATTGCTTTGGTATTTGATGCAATCAATGGAGAATTTAATCGAAGAACGATTTCTAGAATCATATCTCAACCGATTTACCGCGACGCCCTTTTGTTAGGTAAATTTTTAGGGGCATTTTTTACGCTGGCATTGGTCTTATCGGCCATATGGTTGTTGATTTTCGGTATCGGTTTATTAGGGATTGGTGTTCCCCCAACACTGGATGAATTGTTAAGAAGTGTGCTCTTCTTAGTGGCAACCATAGCCTATGGTGGTTTCTGGATGGCGCTGGGGTTACTGTTCTCAACAATTTTTCGTCAATCGGCAACTGCAGCATTGGCTTCCATTGCTGTTTGGTTATTCTTCACAGCATTTTGGGAAATGCTGGTCAGCCTGGCAGTACAAACATTCTTACCTATCCAATTTGGCTTTCTGGAAGAATTTCTTGCTCAGGCAAAATTGGAATTAACCCTGAGCAGAATTTCACCAAACACTCTCTTTGCAGAATCCACCGTAGGCTTACTCAATCCGTCCATTCGGTCTTTAGGATTGCTTTTACCATTTGAGTTAGAAGGAGCAATATTGGGGGCTCCCTTGCCAGTAGGGCAGAGTCTTCTTCTAATCTGGCCGCACCTGACTGGTTTGATTGCCATAACGATCATCTTATTTGCGTTCAGCTATATTGTCTTTCAACGACGGGAGATTCGATCATAATTTAAAGAATTCATTCGAGTAGGGAGCGGTGACTAACAGTTGGTGCAACCTCCTCTGTACGGGTCTTTCACCCGCTAGTCAGCAGCGTTGCTGGGCGCGCAAAAAGCGCGTTGGAGTTCCAACGCGCTTCATGATTATCGACAATCTCTGGATTTACAGATTTGTGTCCGAGTCTGATAGCGCCTGATCATTTTGTGGGCTGCTTGCCAAATCATTGTGGAAAGGATCAAGGTTCACATCCACAGTTTGTTTTTCTTTCTGATAACCATTTTTCGAAGGCGATCTAACGACATAAATCAACAGCAGGATCAGACCAAGTAACATGGGAAACAATCCCAACAATACCCAGGGGCCAAGACCCATTGGGAATCCGTATCCATATCCAGAACCAGTCACACTGATGCCAAATAACCAGAAAATGATGGTTCCCAGAAACCCAAGAATGGTGATTATCCAACCGGCAATCAATAAGCCTTTTGTCGGTTTTTGTTTGGATTCTTCCTGAGGGAAAATTCCCTTTTCAGCTAATTTCACTTTTTCGCGATAATTGATGTAGCGGAACAACAATAGGAAACCGAACAATAATACGAAGAAACCGAAAATACCTACACATACCAGAATTAGAGTCATTGCTGCGTTCATTTTTCCTCCACTTGAGTTGTCTTCTCCAAGGTAATATTTCCATTTTGTGTTTCAATGGTGAGCAATCCACCGCCATCATTGATCTTGCCAACGAAGTGTTTCTCATCAATAGCGCCACTCAGGGTCAGATCAAATGCTGAATTAATACTCCCAAAATTTGTTTTCAAATCACACCCAATCGATTGATTGGCTGGCATTCGTATTGTGATGCTGCCAAAATCCGAAAGTATGTGATGATCAGCCTGAGCCAAACTTCCGTTGATTTGAACAGTACCATTTTTTGTTTTCAAGTCTACGATAGCCAACACCAGATTCTTCATTTGTATTTCCCCAAAGTCAGTCTCTGCTTTTATGGAAGCCTGATCTGCCCCATCCAGATCAATTCTGCCATTTTTCGTTAACAAATCATACTCGCTGGCTAAAGTCTTTGACAAATCTAAATTCCCAAAATCAGTGTGTGCTATTAATAGATTTTCAACAATAACCCCATTGAGGGTGATCGTACCGTTGGTTGAATTAATCCTAAGATTTGTTGCCTGACCACTTCGATATCCGATATTCCCAAAATCATTGGATAGTTCAACTTCACCAGAAATCATGATATTTTCCAAGGACATACTTCCATTCGTGATCGACAAATCCAAGCCATTGGCGTCAGCCTGGTAAATGTTGATATCACCAAAAGCTGAGCTCGCTTCGATTGGAAAACCTTGGATGTTAATACCCCGCAATGTGATGGTACCGTTTTGGGTTTTTGCTTTAATTTCTCCCTCTTGAAGATCCCTAACCTCAATATTTCCAAAACTGGTATCCAGATCTACATTTCCTTTTACATTCGAGGCCGAAAGATCACCATTCTGCGTATTAATTGTCACATTGGTTGAAATCGGAATATCCAATTTAAAATCCATGGAACCAGGCATATTTAAAGTTCTGGAGGGTTCAAGTACACGGATGGTTAATGTTCCGGGTGACTCAATCACTTCGTATTGCAATAATTCAAGGTTTTCTGTGGCATCTTCATTTGTTATTCCCCAGGCTGTTTTCACAACTGACATGAAAATCTCATCGGTATCTTTCCCTGAAACGACCACATCGCCAAATCGATTTTCCACAACCAGTGTAATCTCTTCCCTACCCACGAGGAAAGTTTTATCCTCGCTTGTTTCAGCTGAAATATTCGGATTTCTCAATCCCTCACCACCAAACATTTGCTCGACAATCGATACATCTGAGTTCGTTACGGAAGAAATTCCCGTGAAGGAATAAATACCAATGCCAAGGGCGGATACGATCAATCCACACACCACCATTATCATCAAAACCAACAAAACGATCCATAACCACTTAAGTTTCATGCTACCTCCAAAAAATCATTTACGATTTTTTTCATTGTTACTTATTTTGACCGGGTTAGCTCAATAAATGTTTCAAATAAATTATCAGAAATATCTCAGATGATTGAGAGTTGCAAATTTTTTCAAAACCGAAACTTTTTTCAACCAAAAGCGGTCTATACTATTAAGGATACCTGATGGAATTCATCGAAGAAACCACCCTGATCAAACGCGCGATTACTGGAGACACCTATGCATTTGCCGAACTTGTGACCATGCATCAATTGTTCCTTTACAATCTGGCTTTAAGGGCCGTCTCCCACTCACAGGAGGCACAGGATGTAACCCAGGAAACCTTCATCCGTGCCTGGAAGGGGTTGAAAAATTTTCGTGGTGAATCTGGATTCCGCACCTGGTTATATCGCATACTGATGAACCTTTGCTATGACCGCTACCCGCGTTTGCAACGCGAAAAGAACACAATTTCCTTAGAAGAAGATGAAGAGGAGATACCTGTTGAAAGCTATCTGGAACAGGGAAGTGAACAGGTCGAACTGTCCCAATTCATTCAGCAGGAACTCAGAAATCTTCCGGAAATCTATCGCCTGGTTTTATCCTTAAGATTTAAACAGGAACTGTCATACCAGGAAATTTCAGAAGTGATGGATATGCCCATCGGTACCGTAAAAACAACCATCTTCAGAGCAAAAGCTCAGTTAAAAGAACGCTTACTATTAAACCAGGAGGTACACACATGGATCGCATAAATGAGGGACCATTGGATCACATGATCGAGGATGCAATTCGATGTGAACCGCTCGCCGAATTACCGCTTGATTTCAGCCGGTTATTTTTAGAGCAGGTAAAAATTGAAGAAAAACCAAAATTCCAGGTGCTGTCCTGGGTAGATTTAGTCTCCAGCATGATCATTGCCATCACCATTGGGATCGCTTTCCTGATACCAACATTTTTACCTGAACAATTTTCCCCACTGATGCAATGGAGCCTCCAATGGGCAGAATATTGGTTGACCAAAGCATTATTCAGCCTGCCCGGTATCATCCTTCCTATCGGAGCAGTTGTTTTTATGATTGGGTTAATGGTTTTTGGTTTCAAAGGAATACAGATGTTCTTGAAACGCACCAAATTCCGGAGAGATATGCTTTTGTTATTTTAAATCCCTTTGCTAACTTTAACATGAATTGGCAATCCCCCTCTACTGCTTCTTCCCCACTAATGCTAACCATGTAAGAAACCGAGCTGTTTTGGTGATCATTCAGAACGAAGTGCCTAATATCACCAGATATAAACCTAGAATATCAATCAAACTACCAGCAAGCATAGACAAAAGTAAATATCCCCAACACCAATAAGATTATGCGAATTTTCATGATCAGTTGGGTTAGATAAAGTTCCAGTCGTTCTCGGTCCAATCGATTTCGGTTGTACAATTCAGGCTCCTGATTTGTCAAACAGGGTGAAGCATTGAGCGATTCGGCAGGTTGGGATCCAGCTCATCCCGGCTGTGAGCTCGAATACCAGATAATTCGGTTTTCATAAATAATTCGTTTATAACCCTTCCATCACATACTGAGTCAACTCATCCACATCCAACACATCCAAACCTAATTTCTCGATGGTTCGCCCTCTGCGCCAATAATCCGTGCGATGTACGATACAAGCCAATCGTATGATCGCATCAATGCCACGGACTGAGACACCAAATCTTTGTCCGAGGGAGGCAATCGGTACCAGGCTCATGGGCACATCTTCAAATAAGTAACGGTGATTGAGCATCGGTGGCGCTTTGATACCATAATACCCGGGTTGATTATGGATTGCTTCTTCGAGTGTATCTCCGGTTGCATTGTAAGCCAATGTTAACCATTCCATTGCAGTTCGGGCTCGTATTCCCAGAGATGAAGCCACTGTCACTCGTTCCCGATCCAAAGCCTCTAAAACCCGGGAAACTGAAGGAGTCACGCCGTTGATGTAGAACTGAAAATCACCATGCGTTGATTCAATCCAACCGGCATTTAGCAGACTGATGGCTGGATGAAAAATGGCTCCCATATTATTCAATCCGGTTTGAAGAACATTACCCCCATCGATGAACTGTGGAAAAGCTTCATGGATTTTCTCCAAAACCCTTGCTGTCCTGGTTGCTGGTAACGCTGCTAACGGGACTGCTTCTTTGATCCGAAAAATTCTGGCTTGCGCTGGGCCATCAGCCCGAGATGCATAAATGAATGTCTCAGCTTCAGCTATGGTCACATCTGCAGTGCAACCAAAATCGCGAATCACTTTGGCAAATTCAATGGCTCCACAGGTACGACCAGGATGCAGGATCACAAATTGACCATCCTTCAAGAACGGTGCACAAGCTGCTGCAATTTCTGCATGTGCTGAGGATGGAATCACCACCATGATCATTTCAGAATCCTGAATAGCTTCAGCGATATTGGTTGTCACTTTTGTCAATTTGCCAAAGCCACGCAATTCATTGCTTACACTATCAAGGTCTATTCCGCCCAACTCTTTAATGGCAGCTATATGCTCCTCTGTGCGGTTATAGAGTATGGTTGGAAATCCCATCAGCCCCAAATGTGCAGCCATTGCCCGTCCTCCATGTCCAGCGCCAATCACGGTGTATCTGGTTTTTGTTGTCATGTTATTTTTCCTTGTCTGATTTGTAATATCCGATCTGTCTCGGAAAGAAAATTTCCGTTTCCATCTATGGCCTCACAACCACCATTGAGGATACGGGTTCTAATCTTTCCAAGACCAAATCGATTGTTTTTTAATTGAGGAGCATCCAGAATGCCGCGCTGAACTGCTTCAGTCAATACCTTGGGATCTAAAAGAGCATTATAGCCATCACCCATTGAACGAATGGTGTCCAGTGTAATTGTTGCTTCTGATACTAAATGTTTGATCCGTGATTGCACAATCGCATCAGCAGTCATATCCGGGGCACCTTTGATAGCATTCTCGATAGCTCGTTGTGCCAACTGGCAGGATTCAATCACATCATCTGCTCTAGCTGCATGATCGGCTTCACTGAACCCGACCACGTGCACAATATGTGGCTTTAAAGCCATCTGGAGATAAATACTGGCAACCAGATGTGCCCTGGCAGCGATTGGATCAAGCGGATAACTCAATAACCCGGTTCTGGTTTGACGCCAAATCTGAAAGTTTTCATCTGCAAGTGGTTCGATCAATTCTAAGATTGCCAGCATTTTCGCCAGATCCATTCGATCGGATAATCCTGGAGGGCTGTTAAACATGAACTGAGCAATATAATCGCGTACGCCAAAAGCTTTGGCATTGATAGCCGACAAATATGCTGCCACCACATAGATCACATCCGGTGCATCGCGCATGCCCCAATGGTGCGGTTCATTCAACTCAACCGGGATGCCACGCTCTCCATACCATTTCATCACTTGTTGGTGTTCTCTAATCGATCCTTCCAAATCCCAGGGACCTCTACCATCCATTTGATTGAACCAGAATAATGGAATCGCACACCAGGCATTCTGGATGGTTTCTGTTACCAGTTCAGCCAATAGAATAAAATCATCCGTCCCGGAATACGTGCGCATTAAAGGGAAATTTCCACATCGGCTGGCTTGAAAAAGCAGGGAATAATCCTGTGCAGAGCGCACTGGCACACCACCAGCACCTTTCCGGCGTGGATCCTGTCTCTCCGGATGAAAGAAGTTTTCCTGAGCATCCTGATCAATCCCTAAAGAAATGACATCCAATACCTGACTTTCAGCAATTTTCCTGATGCCATCCACGCTTTCCGCAAGGGTAGGTAACCCAAAATGATGCCGTAAAAGCGGGAAGGGTTGTTTCCAATGAATTCGTTCAATAGTTTTCTCTGGACACTTCACCGGAGTTGAGGTGCCGGTTTCCTGTGAACGTAAAAACCGCAAAACTTCGACATCTCCCTCATTTCCATCGAAGACACGCTCAAAAAAACCACTTGCTTTTGCTTTTTCTGCCACCGGTGGTGTTCCCCCAAAAACAAATCGAACACCACTTTCCCGTAACTCATCCGCGGCTTCAGCGAATTCTGCCAACAATCGTTCGCCTGTTTCAGGGGTCAACCGGTAGGAGACACCAACCATATCCGCCTGTTCGGACTTTGCCATGGAAAGGAACTGGTCTATCGAAACAGCCGGGCCTAAAAACACTGTTTTCCAACCGGCTTCTTCCGCCAGATGTAAAAAATTATTGATACCAGCTACATGTACACATTCTCCAAGTGCACCAGCGATGACCGTTTTCAATCCACCACCTTATCAGAACATGAGAAATTTTTTTAATCAAACAAAATTCATTTTTAGAGTAAGAACAATGAATGAAACAATAAGGAAGGAACAATAATGGTTACATCTGTTTTCGTTTTACGATTGGGATGACAACCAGGTTATCCTCTTGACTTGGACAATTAAAATATAACATAATGTTGCCAGACAAACAAGATTTTTTCACTAACGTGCGTGAAAATAGATAAAAAACTACAATAACCCGTTCATTTATTAATTATGAAATTTGTGGATGTTGTTTTAACCTCTTGGTCCTTTTCCCTTCAATCTTTGATTTAATTCCCATAATGCAGTTTTGTTAGCATCAAATTTGAGTATCTGATGCGCCTGCTCGTAAAGAAACCAGCCATATGCGCTATGTTCATTGGATAAGTTTATATCGAACTGGGATGTTGAAACACCAAAACAATACTGAGGAATCAGGTAAACTTCCTTAGCCCAAAGGGTCTTTTATCCAACGATATAAAAACCGCATTCGTTGTGTGGATCCTGGATGGTTAATGGGTCCCGTTTATCATTCAGGATTTCCTGTAACTTCGCCGCTCGTTCCGGATAAATAATTGTTTTTACTGTATCTTCCAAGACTGGTAACTCAAATGGCTGATCGAATGGTTTGCGTTTCAAGCGATGCGGTAAGGCTAATTGTGCCGCAACATGAATATCACTGGGCTCCAGGTGCGTGCGGTTGTTATAGACAGCATGCGCAATCGCCGTTTTCTGAATAACCAAATCCGCTCTGTGACCTTCTATCTTGAATTGGCTGGTGACATCGGCGATCATTTCAAGATTTTCATGCGTAATTTTTATGCGTGGTAACAGATGCTGTGCCTGGATGAGGCGATTGGAAAGTGTCTTTTCACAATTTTCCCAGGTTTTGAGAAAACGATACGGATCATTTTCAAAATCGAGCACCCGTTGCAAAATTACGACTCTTCTTCTTATATCCGTGATGCTCTTTACTGTGACGGATAATCCAAAGCGGTCAATCAATTGTGGCCGCAGCGTCCCTTCCTCCGGATTCATCGTCCCAACCAGCATGAACCGGGCTGGATGAGAAAAGGAGATGCCTTCACGTTCAATGATATTAACCCCCATGGCAGCTGTATCAAGAAGCACATCCACCACGTGATCATCCAATAGATTGACTTCGTCAATATATAACAGCCCACGGTTGGCTTCCGCCAGTACCCCGGCTTCGAAAGCTCTCATGCCATAGCGAATGGCTTTTTCAATGTCGAGGGTTCCCACCACCCGGTCTTCTGTGGCTGAGACGGGTAAATTGACAAAGGGGGTAGCTTTCTCGATTGTCTCTGGCTTTTCTCCGGCAATAAAACGCTGATGACATTCACTGCACCATGTGCTTGGTTTAGACGGTTGGCATCCAAAACGGCACCCTTGAATTACTTGAATCTTTGGAAGCAAAGCCGCTAAAGCCCGTACAGCTGTGGATTTGGCGGTCCCTCTTTCTCCTTGAATCAAAACACCGCCAATTCTGGGGTTGATCGCATTCAAAATCAACGCCAGAACCATTTCTTCCTGCCCAACAATGGCAGTAAATGGATATATTAACCGTTCCGTGTTAAGATTATTTGTCATTAACAACATTGTACCTGATTTTGATATTCAAACTCACAATTCATTTCGGTCAGCTGTAAGGTCAACCAACCCGCACCTTTCAAGTTCTGAAAGTTTGCTTGACAGTGTTTTTTGACTATGCTACATTAATTAACAATCAAATTTTTTCGAATAGAATTCCCTCAAGGAGCGT
This sequence comes from Chloroflexi bacterium HGW-Chloroflexi-2, assembly GCA_002840735.1. Taxonomy (GTDB): domain Bacteria; phylum Chloroflexota; class Anaerolineae; order Anaerolineales; family Anaerolineaceae; genus UBA6170. The sequence continues at coordinate 109,337 of PHBY01000005.1, read as the reverse complement.
CATTTTGACAAAATCAAGAACTCAACTCATGGTAGAAAGGCTGAGAGAGCTTCAGGCGTCCTCACCGGATATCGAAGCATCGGCAATCGTCAGTGTAGATGGTTTAACCATTGCGTCTGCATTACCACAAGGGGTGGAGGAAGACCGGGTTTCGGCTATGTCAGCCGCCATGCTTTCACTGGGTGAAAGAATTGCGACAGAATTAGGACGTGGTAATCTCGAGCAGGTTTATATCAAAGGTAAACAGGGTTATGTTGTCCTGATGTCAGTCGGCGAAGAAGCAGTTCTGACCGCACTGTCACGTGAACAGGCAAAACTTGGCCTTATTTTCCTGGATATGCGTCGTGCTGCAGAAGACCTGACCAAGCTAATTTAGCTCTGGTTTGAAATGGAACCTATTCCAGTCAGCGGTCTTTATTATCCAAACAAAATTGCCAATATTGCTCTCAAAGCACTGGAAGATGTGATGGGTAAGAATGGTGTCAATGCCATTCTCAACCTGGCTAATCTTCAACATCTGATCGATAACTACCCACCCCCGAACCTCAACAGGGAATATGATTTTGCCTATTTTTCTGCCATTTGGGGCGCTCTGGAAGAAATGTACGGTCCCCGTGGTGGACGCGGATTAGCGCTCAGAGCAGGACGGGCAACATTTGCTGAGGGATTAAGAAATTTTGGAGCACTGGCCGGCGCCGGTGATCTTGCATTTAAGGTGCTGCCCCTGCATACCAAAATAAAAATTGGTTTGCCTGCGATGGCAAGAATTTTTACCCAAACCAGCGATCAACATTCCACTGTGGAAGAAAAAGAGGATCACTTCATTTATACCATCCACAAATGTCCAGTCTGTTATGGCAGGCACATTGAGAAACCTGGCTGCCATGTGGCTACCGGATTAATTCAAGAAGGATTAAAATGGGTATCAGGCGGATACGAATTCCGCGTGGTTGAAACAAAATGTATCGCTGCTGGCAACAATGTTTGTGAATTTGTTATCATGAAAGAACCGGTAGGCTAAGCATTGGTAGTAACCCAATCAAACGCATCCATTCTCATCATTGATGATGATCAGGAAATTGGCGAAATGCTCAATTCCTATTTTGAGGTTCAGGGTTATCAGGTGTCCACCAGCAATTGGGGTGAAGACGGCTTAAACGCCTGCCTGGAAAAAATTCCGGATATCGTTCTACTGGACATTCGTCTGCCCGATATGGATGGCTACGAAATTGTTAAAAGATTGAAAAATAATCGCCGCACACAATCTGTGCCCATAATTTTCTTAACTGAGAAACGCCAGCGCGAAGATCGATTGCGGGGGTTGTCCATGCAGGTCGAAGATTACATAACCAAACCATTCGATATTCAGGAACTGCGACTCCGTGTTCGCAATGTTTTAATGCGCTATCGGCGTAGTTCTTTAACCAATGCCATCACTGCGCTACCAGAGAAACAATTATTAATTGAGACGATTGAAGAGCATTTGCAGAAAGGCAGATTCGGTATCATTCTCGTCAACCTCCAGAAACTGGATGAATATCGTGACCAATTCGGATTTGTGGCTGCAAATGAGTTGCAACGCAATATTGCCATGATTCTAAAAGAGACTTTTATGTTCAGCGTTGATCAACCGCCATTTCTGGCACAGTGGGGAAACTCGAATTTTGTATTACTCACCAAAGCTGATCAAACCGACTTAACTGAAAAATCCGTATACCAGAGTGTGTACCCAAAGCTGGAAAAAGCTTACGCATGGGGAGACAGTCATGCAAATCGGATTGATCAACAATCAGGAATTCACGTTTATAAAAAAATTATCAATCCACAAACAGAAAGCCTCCAGAAAATCATCATTGATCTGGAACGCCTGATTCATTAGGTGAATATTGAAGACAACATTCGTTATACCAACATACAATGAAGCTGAAAATATTTCAAAATTAGTTAAGGCAGTTTTAGAATTGCCTGTATCCGTCGATATATTAATCGTCGATGATAACAGCCCGGACGGTAGTGGTGATCTGGCGGAACAGTTGAAAAAAGAGCATCCTGGTCGCATTCAGGTGTTGCATCGCAAAGGCAAATTGGGATTGGGAAGTGCCTACATTCAGGGTTTCCGCCAGGCGATGGCAGAAGGCGCTGACTATATCGGTCAGATGGATGCCGATTTCTCCCATCCGATTGATAAAATACCGGTACTGATAACCACTTTGGAATGTTGTGATTTTGTGATTGGTTCCCGCTATGTTTCCGGTGGAAAGCTGGATGATAACTGGCCATTCTGGCGCAAGTGGCTTTCCGGTTTTGGAAATTTTTATGCCCGCACCATTCTTGGATTAAAAATAAAGGATGTGACCGGTGGTTTCCGTTTGTGGCGCAAAGAAACACTGTCTGCCATGCCATTGGAACGGGTAAAATCCAACGGTTATATCTTCCAGGTGGAAATGTCCTACCTGGCCACCCTGCTTGGATTTCAATGTGCTGAAACCCCGATCTACTTTGCGGATCGCCGCTGGGGGCAATCAAAGATGTCGCTGCGAATTCAACTCGAAGCGGCTTACCGTACCTGGATGTTATTGGGTTTTTACAACGACCTGAAAAACAAACGCTCGATTTCTTAGGGTTTAGGTTTTAGGGAGTAGGGGTTAGGTTTTAGGATTTCAGGCTGGGTCTGGATCATTCAATCTTACAATCTACTTTTTTTGAGTCGCCATGAGCTATCAGCAATGAGCCATCAGCTTCGCATAATGCTCCGTCAACTTTCCCCATTCTTCCAGATCAAGTGTTTCAGCTCTGCGTGTGGGATCAATATCATTCTTAATCAGCATTTCCTCTGCCACAGCTACCGGTAAACTCAAACCGGCAGCCAGTGATTTACGCAGCATCTTCCTTTTTTGACCAAATCCGGCTCTGCTAAGCTGGAAGAACGTATCCAGCTTCGATTCATCAACCAGCGGATTCGGATATAAATCCACACGAATAACAGCTGAATCCACATTCGGAGCCGGGTAGAAGGAGCCAGCCGAAATTTTTGCTACGATCCTGGCTTTACCAAAAACCTGAACACTCAACGCCAGTAAACTCATATCCCCAGGTTCGGCACAGATACGCTGTGCGACTTCCTTCTGGATGGTCATCACAATTCGGCGCGGTTTTCGTTTGGCTGCCAGTAAATGCCGAAATATGGCTGAAGTGATATAGTAGGGAATGTTAGCAACCACCAGATATTGATCGACAGAAATCAGGCGGGTTGGGTCGAGCTTTAGAATGTCACCATAGACCAATTCAACATTGCCTTCAGAACCGAGGACTGTCTCCAGGATAGGGATCAGCTTGGAATCCAGTTCCACTGCCACCACTTTACGGGCTGCAGCAGATAAAAAGCGGGTTAAAGAACCTAAACCAGCTCCGATCTCCAGAACCACATCGATGGGTTCGATTTCAGCCGCATCAACAACTTTTTCCAGGGCACCATGATCCACCAGAAAATTTTGCCCAAGGCTTTTACGCGGGCTGAGGTCATATTCGCGCAGAAGATTGCGCACATTCAGAGGCGAGGGAATTAAGGAAGGATCCATGGAATATTTTCCGGCACCGGGGTTAGGAAATATGCGGTGACATTATGATACCAGGCAACATAATCGTTATCTGAATAAGCCAGGTCAATCCAATATTTCCCCGGAACACCACCACCGATATCGCCAACCACACCGATCCCATATCCCGGGACATACATGCGTTGGCCTACCATCAGGTTATACCAGGAGCGGGTGACTGCAATGACACCATGCTGCACCGTCAATCCACTGGCAGTGCCTGAAGAACAATAATTTTCGATTCCCAACCGGCAGGGAGAATAAGACGTGGCGTATACATTCACTGCCCGCCAATATTCAATCGGACCACTGGGCGTATCCATCGTACGCACAACAACTTTCGTACCCAAACCCGTTAATTGATCTTTAGGCTCTTTGGCAACCCAGGTAATCTCTTCCACCCGGCTGACTTCCTGATCATCTTCATATATAACCCGGGTTCTCGTCACTTCTACCCCAAATTCACCGGCCTGAACCACATCGCGCTGATCCAACTCAACTTCATCTGATTGTACGTAATCGACCGAAAAGGGTATATTGGTTTGCGTAAGGATAAATTCTTCACGGACTCTTACAACCCGTATCTGTCCGTCATCAGGAATGGGAGCATTTGAGCTCGGCAGACTGTAATCGGATCCTTGCAGCGCTAAGCCTGCTTCAGCCAAGGCTTCTGCCACCGTTTCGGCAGCTGTTTGAATTTCAATCGATTCGTCTTTCAGATGAATCACAACCGGTCTTGCCCGTTGGATTTGGACTTCCAGGTCCGCATTCAGAACTGTATCCAGATCTGGTGAAACACGATCACCCACCTCAAGTTGAATGCCTCTTTCCACGAATGCCTGACCCAGTGTTTCAGCGCTGGAATAAATCCGGTTTGATTCACCGCCATCATTCACTTCAATCGCAACAGCTGTTCTTACAACAAACTGATAATCCCCCTGATAAGGTAGTTCCTCTTCAATATTTACTGGTTTCCCATTCCTCAGGAGTTGATCATATTCCCCTAAAGTAATGCCTGCTTCTAGTAATAATTCACCCGGAACACGACTGGCTGTATAAAGATCAATTTCCTCGTTGGTCGGTAACAAAATAAATTCCACCGGTCTGGCTAACTCCACTTCAATCTCTTTGACTCCCAATAATAAACTGGATGCTTCCGGAACAACCTGATCAGTGTCTTCTAATAAAAATCCATCTTTTTCCAATGCAGCCGATACCGTCCAGGCATTGGTATTGAGATATTGTGTTTCCCCGTTAATCGTAACTGGGATGCTTCTGGGAATACTGACCCATCCTAAGAGGGAAGCCAGTACCAATGCAATCCCGATGATTTGTAATTTTCGTTTGTTCATGCTAACGATTCTAACCGATAATTACAAAAAATCAGGCGTCATTTCTGACGCCTGTGTGCCGAGTCACAGAATCGAACTGTGGACACCACAATTTTCAGTCGTGTGCTCTACCAACTGAGCTAACTCGGCTTAGTGGTCAAGATTCTAACCGTTGAACCAAAGAATGTCAAGCAAATCCTGGCTGAATGAGCAATTACGGGACGATTTCTATTTCTTTAATATTAATACCAGAAATCTCTGAAGCCTGCTTTTTAAACGGTTCTTTATCGTGACGGATAGCATTGATATTCTCCACCACCAGGCGCAAATAGAAACCGCCATCCGGCATGGTATTGTTGACAGAGCGCACAATATTTCCACCGGAATCCGATATTAATCCTGCCAATTTAGCCAACACGCCGGGTCGATTGGCATAGGATCCGGATTGAATGTTGATAGTCGTCCAGTTCAATTCAGCCTTTGAGATTCCAAGTTCATCCAGATCCTTTGCGATGTCGACAATTCTGATGGCGCCACTGCCGATGGCGGCGTACATGTCCTGTAAATTAGCAGCACTGGTCGTTTCCAATAATTGATCGATTCTTTCAGGGTATAAAGCCTGTACATCTTCCAATGCTAAAATTCCACGTTCATGCAAAACATTTCGCAACTTTTGTTTGCCATTTTCGGCAGCCTGGCGCAAATCTTCAACTGCCAGCACCGATCGCAAAATTCTGGCAGTCGCAGGGTTGACAATTTTCAGCCAGCTGCTGTCAGGGGGAATTCGGGTGGTGCTGGTTACCACCTCCACCAGGTCACCTGGCTTAACCTTTTCGGAAAGCATCGCCAGATTTCCATTTACTTTGACACCACTGATTTTATCCAGCAAAAACTCCTGCTGGATCGTCGCAACAGCATCCAGTACAGAAGAACCTTCCGGTAGAAAACGGGCACCACCGGTGGGTGTAAAAATCTCAACCGGGCGATATTCGCCGATATCCTTTCCATTTTTCAAGGCATATATGACACCCCAGGTATTTTCACCTTCCATCTCTTCGGTAGTGATCGCCACTTCTATTGCGCCGAACTCAGGTAACCAGATAGTGACCTGCAATGCGCGATAACCATTTTGTGGATGCGCGATATAGTCGTCAAATCGATTCTGATCCAGATAAGGCCCAAAGAAACGATTGACATGGGCGAGTAGTGTATAGGCATGCATCGGGTCAGGATCATCCAGCACCATACGGAAACTGACCAGATCATTCAAGGCTTCAAATGAATCCATGGCCGATTTTCGCAAACGTGCCATACGTCGAATTTTCTGCCAGGATTGCCAATACCCATTGACCGTCAGGGATACTTTTCCGCTTAATTCTGCTTTCTCCATCAATTCTGCCAGCTGGCTAAGCATATTATTGACAAATTTTAATTCCAGGCGTTTGTCATTATCAATACGCCCGCGCACAAATGCATATGTATCCGGGTCGGCATGTGGAAAAGCCATATCTTCCAGCCAGCGTCGCCAGCGATAACAATTCAATATTCCTGCTAATTTTCCATAAGCGCGAATGGCTTCGCTGGCTTTGAAAATTCGTTTTTGTTCCGGCATAAATTCAAGCGTTAAGACATTGTGGCTTTTATCCGCCAGCTTTACCAGGAAAACACCAGGATCACGAAATCGAGCGATTTTTCGCAGTGTCTCCAGATCACGGGAACTGCCATCGCGTGGATTGCTAATCTTGGTGACACCATCCACAATATGAGCAACTTCCATCCCCAACATGCCGGGGAAATGTTGCCGAATCATATCAAAGCTGCTTTCCTGATCTTCCACACTATCATGTAACAGAGCAGCGATGGTCCAGGCCTCTACACCTGCCAATTTATCAATCAACCCCGCCACCCAACCGCAATGAGTTTCGAAATAAGGCTCACCACTCATGCGTAACTGGCCGCGGTGCAATTCTTTGCCCCATCGGTATGCTTCTTCAATTGCCGGGGTTCTGGGCACAAATTCACCCGGTGAAAATTCCGCATCGAAGCTGGGGCGAATCTCATTTATGGTCTCAATCCGAACCATTCTAATCTCCTTATCAATCTGAACCAAGGATAAATTTAAGTATACCGAATATAAAACGTTTCAGGAAGTTGATGTATCCATTTAAATCGCCGTTCAGGCAAGATGGTGGTAATTGCAGGGAATATGCATTTAATTAAGTTCTTCAATCCTCACTTTTTTCCAGACCTTCTCACGGGCTGATTGTTCTATGGCTTCACTGACCAACATGCCATAATGGCCATCCTCGAAGGTAGGAAAATCAGGTTTCTGTTGCATATTCCCAGACAGTAAATAAGAGTATATTCTACGATAAAGTTGATTAAATGTGTCTGAAGAAGTTTGTTTTTTATTTTCTGATGACAAATCTTTCTTTTGTTCATTTTCCAGGATCTGGTTCTCCTGATCGCGGAATCCCAGCCATAACTGATCCGATTGTTCTGCATTCCAGGCAATCGAGGATTTACTGCCATTAATTTCAAAGAAAAGACGATTCTTGTGGCCGGCACATAACTGTGAAATACTCAGCACACCCTGGACCCCATTTTCAAAATGAATTAGAATGGAAGCGTAATCCTCTGAGTCGATGTTAATTTCCTGCTGTATCCCGCCTTCAGCCAACCTGTATCTCTTATCAATGAAGGTCTTAAAATCTGCAAATACTTCCAGAATGCGCAACCCGCTAATGTACGATACCAGATCGAGCCAATGAGAGCCAATGTCTCCGACGGTACGCAGTTGCCCACCAACATTGGTATCCAGACGCCAATTCCAATCGCTAGGATATAACAGCCAATCCTGCAGGTAAGAACCATGAATGATGAATGGTTTTCCAATTTCACCGTTTCGAACAATTTCCAGTGCTTTTTGTACCATGGCGGACATTCTGAAATTAAAATTAACAGCCGTTACCAGGTTTTTCTCTCTACCCAATAACATCAACTCTTTCGATTCGGCTGTGTTCATAGTCAACGGTTTCTCACAGACAACATGTTTCCCCGCCAGTAAGGCTGCTTTCGCATGGGGATAATGCAAGTGGTTGGGAGTGGTCAGATGAATGACATCGATCCGGGCATCATTCACCATTTCTTCAAATGATTGATAAGCCTTCTCAATACCCAATTCATCTGCTGCCTGCTGTGATTTCTGATAAGTGCTTCCCAGGATCCCGGCTACTTTAATACCATTCCAGCGCAAAGCGTTTGCATGCGCAGCTCCCATCAAGCCAGTGCCAACAATTCCAACATGGATATTCTCTTTCGATAATTTTTTCATCGTTACCAACCTCGCGTTAAATCATTAGACATCTATTTTAGCATTTCACAGGTTTTTGTTATATTCAAACGGGATTTCTGATTATGGTGAGTTTGATGACAGAGATTAAAAAATTATTAACTATTAAAACCCTTGCATTTTTTTTAAAATCATGTAAAATATCAATTATCAAACGCTTGGGTGCCCCCCTCACCTTGGCGTTTGATTGTTAAGCAGGAGGATTGAATGGAAACTTTAAATCTCGTATTTTTATCATTGCACAATGTAATTCGTTGGGTAGTTTTGGTTTTAGGTGTTGTATTGATTGTTCGTTCCATTTTGGGTTGGTTGAAAAAGTGGGATTACCGGGAACGCGATAGGAAATTAACGCCATTTTTTTCTGGGGTTTATGATTTACAGGTTCTCTTAGGTATTATCCTGTTCTTTACAAAAGGATGGGGAGGAGTTCTGATGAATGCCCCTGCTGAGGTGATGAAAACAAGTGCCTTACGCTTTTTTGCGGTGGAACATTGGACTTTGATGATCGTTGCTGCTGTTTTAATCCATATTGGGTCAGCGCAAGTAAAGAAGGCAACGGAGAGTATCAAGAAATATAAACGCGCAACGATATGGTTTACGATCGCTTTACTGTTAACACTGGCTTCCATTCCCTGGCCAGGTATGTCAGCAGCGCGACCATTGTTCCGCTTTTTTGGACTCGTTTTCTAATCATTTGATACAAAAACCAGAGCTCAAAACACTGGGCTCTGGTTTTATTAGTAATCCTGGAAGTCAGAATTATTTCAGGACTGTCATTAATTCATAAGTATGGTTCAGGATAAGGTCAGCACCTGCTCTTCGTAATTCTTTCTCTGTTCCAAAACCACATAATACACCCACAGTCTGTGCTCCGGCAGCTTTTCCAGCCCGGATATCCACGGTTGTATCCCCAACCATCAGGCAATTTTCAGGCGCAATCCCTTTTTCCTGTGCTGCTCTCAAGATTGGATCAGGAAATAGCTTCGTGTAAGTACAGGTTTGTGCCGTGATAACAGATTTAAAGTAATCAATTATATCAAATTGTCGCAGAAATGCCAGCGTGCTTTTATCATCTCTGGCGCTGACGATGGAAAGAGGATAGCGTTGATGGCAATATTGAATCAATTCCATTCCCTGAGGTACCATCCAGAAATGTTTCGGGGCTCGTCCGGTTTTATGATGCGCCAACCAGTTAAATACTCCGGTCACTTCATCGTCCAGATGGATACGGTCAAATATTTCATACACCAGATTCCCTGGGGATTCCAGAACCATCACCATCCAGCGAGCAAAGGGTCGCAAGTCTTTTTGAGGGGAAATAAATTTCAAAAATGAAAATTTTTTAGCAAAATTATTAACCCACAAATCATCTGTATCACTCAGCGTGCCGTCTACATCAAAGCAAATCGCCTGAATTCGATCAATATCCAGGGGCATTTTCTCTCCTAATGAAATTCAGGAAATTGGGTTGCTAGTTCCTCAGCCAGATCCAGATTTGGGGCAATGATCCACAGGACTTGATCGGTTTGCCGGCTAATAATCACTGTTTCCGATTCCAGTTCCCAGCTCAATTTTGTATCGGTCCGTTGGGTAGTGTTTCCCCAGCGTTTGATAGCGTACTCGGAAAAAGCCAGCCAGAATTCATCGGCATCGGGCTGAGTGTCCCATTCGCTCAAGAATATGAGCACATCTTCATCATTCTCAAAATGGTGATATACCAGATACTGATCCCCACCCCAGCCTTCCGCCGCAGATAAAGCCATTTCTTCCTCTAATGCCCAATCGCTGGATAACGGTTTCCCCAAAATGAGGTAGGTATACCATTCTCCCATGGTGTTGCGATCGATTTCTTCCCAACCAGCGCCTAATAAAGATGTAAAGTCATCCAATTCAATCTTAATGGGCTGATCATCCGGGTAACGCTCCGGATGCATGATCTGTTCGGTGGAAACCGGTGGATTGAGATACGCAGCATCTATGGCAGCATACCCACCTTCTTCATATAATTGGGTGACAAATGCAAGACCTTTGACATATGGAAATATTAAATCTTCCTGTAAAAATGCAGGCGTATTATCAAAGATCGGGCTGGCGTACTCCTGATAATATTTTAGAACTTCCTGTTTATCTTTCAGACTGGAATGTTCCAGAAACCATTGAGTCTCAGTAAAAGAAGCATCCCCTTCCACGAGAGCGGTCACTGCAGCGCAGTACTCTGAGTCCAATTCACAGGTATCATCATCCAGTTTCAATCCATCATTGAGATTATATTGGGAATCCTGTAAAGCATGGGTGTATTCATGCGCGTAGGTCATTCGTTCCGGACCAGCAAATTTATCGCCCTGGACAACCACCATTTCCTTAGTTTCATCGTCATAGAAACCAGCAATCTGCTCACTATAGAGTTCGACGAATAATTCATAGAGATCATAGTCTCTGTCAATTAACCCAAACAAATTGAGGATCAAGGCATCCTGCCGGACATCTTCCTCCGTGTAATCTACAAAAAAATCTTCCATTACCCTTTGACGCAATTCCTCAGTTGTCAGCGTCTTTCGATCCAGATCATTTGCACGCGGCAATCCACGCAGTCCCTCTACTTCCCGCTCAATTTTTTCCATTTGGGCTAGAATTTCTCCAGGGATATTGGACTGATTTTCCTGCGTGGGTGATGGGTTATCCTGCTCCTCACCATCTGGATCGAGATCAATGGTCGGGAGCGTGACCGGTTCTCTGGTTGGCGAAAAAGTTGATTCAACCGGTTCATTCATATTTTGAGAAGTCTCTTGTGGTTTTAGAATTGCATAGGTCGCTCCAGAAGCCACCAGAACAGCGCAACAACATAAAACGACCATTACCACCACAACTATTGCAACAATCCAGATATTTTTCTTTTCCATATTCTTTCCTAATTTTCGTTCACATAATTAATCGCGTAGTTTGCATCTTCATATCCCGGATGTGCTTCCAAAGCTTGCAGAAATAATGAGATCGCTTCTTCTTTATTACCAGCTCGATACTTTCCCCAGCCCTTCCAAAGCAATGCTTCCTCAGAATTGGGTGTTCGCTCCAAAGCATAATCTACCAGCACCATCAAATCCTCATTCCGCAGGGAGTGAAAATACGCCATGAAAGGACTGAATTGGTAGCGCAGCATCCTTTGTGGCCAACCAATCTCTCGGGCACGGTCAAAAGCCAGAGTCGCTTCGCGATATTCACTGAAATATACCAGATTTGTTCCCAGATTGAACCAGGTGTACACATTGTTAGGATCAGATTCAGTTTCCTGCCGGGATTTCTCCAGTGCGTACTGTCGATTCGCATCCCGATCCCATTGTTCACCTAAAATTGATTTCACTGTTTCTTCCTGTTCTGGAAGAAAAATGATCGTGTAAACATAATTGAACGATTGCCATTGTTTTTTCAGATCGTCATAATTCACCCAACGATCCGCTCCATAATAAGAATCCTGCCCCATAAAGGCCTTTAATTGATCGTCATATCCAGTCACCAGAAAATAATGTCCGGCCCATTTATCATCGTTTGGCCAATAGCTTTCATCAAATTTGAAGGATTCTTCGATCATCACCGGGATACCAGCAGCGATCAATTCCTTCAGCAAATCAATATCTCCACCGACCCGGTAAATGGTCTGCAACCAACCTGCGTAATTTCGCACATAATGATCCAACTCTTCCACGTTGACATTTCTATCCTGTGGAATCGGTTTTATTAAATCCGAAATGGTAAACTGATCCCCTTCCCAACCATAATAACGGAGATACATCGCCAGGGTAGCTGGACCACAATTGTTGATATCCTGCTTCTCATAAGCTGGGGAGGATAAAAGCACGCGCTCCGGGATGGGTGTGCTGGTAGGTGTAGGTAGGGCAGTTTGAACCACCACCGGCGTTTCTGTCACAGCAGGTCTGGTGGGCGTAATGGTGGCCGATGGCATAACCGCAATGGGTGTATGATTTTCCTCCGTCGCAACCTGTACAGCTGTTGGAATTGAGCTAACAGGGTTGATAACACCCCTGATGTAAGTCTGAAGGACCTCCAATCGCCAGGAATCTCGATTGTAATAACCGATAACCAACACAATTAAAAGGACAGCCACTAAAACCAGGCTGATCGCTAATCCATAAATTTTCTTCGAAGTCCATTTATTCATGGGCTCGATTCTAACAGTATTTTATGAAAAATTGATGAGTTTATATCATCTCACTCAATATATTTCGTTTTTCGGGAAAAATTTTCCTTTGAGTAAGCTTGTATTACTCCACTGTTTCGAAAAATTGAATGAGCGCTGGATTTACGATCTCTGGCTTTTCAACATTTGGAATATGTCCTGTTTCATCAACAAACAATGTTTCTATCTCAGGAATGACTTCCATAAGTTTCACTATCGCTTCGTAAGAAACACTTTTGTCTTCCGTTCCCCAAATCAGCAGGGATGGAATACCATGGCTATTCAATTCTTCATATTCAACCAATGGTTCCATTTTGACGAGATTACGAATGGTGGAAAGAATAGCATATTTAAATCCTTTATATTCCAATTGCTGTAAGTATCTCTCCTCCCATCCAGGAAATTTTTCCGGTCGATAAAAATCATCCAACTGAGATTGAGGTAAATGGAACGGCACAAGATAAACACCCACAATCCATTCTCCTAACAGTGGTACATTCATTGGAAATATGTCCGCTTCTTTTACGGCTAAAACTTCCGGTGCGATCAGGGTAATTGTTTTGACGATTTCAGGTTTATCATTGGCAAATGAGGTAGCGATTGGCGCACCCATCGATAGTCCCACCAGATGAAAAACCTCATTGGGAACAATCTTTTCCGTCAGTTCACCAATTTGCTGCACAAAAAGATCCAAATCGTACTCAACTTTTGGTCGATCTGATAAACCACGTCCATATAGATCAAACCTCAATACCCGATAGCCCTGATCAACCAATCCCAACGTGGTTGAATCCCAGATATACCCAGGGACAGAGAATCCATGCACCAAAACAACTAACTCACCGTCAGCAGGTCCAGCCAATTCATAATGAACATACCCCTCGGAGAGTTCAATAAAATCTTCATCAGACATTGAACGAACCGTATCATTTATTTCCATTTTTTCTTTGTTGAGCAACAAAAATGGTAATAATAAAATCAAAATAATGAGATCAAAGATAATAAAGGTTCTTAATAAATGCTTCGTATTCATGTCTCAATAAATTCCTTTTTTTAAATAGCTATTATTCATTATAGAGATATTTAAAAATAGATATCCGAATCTAATTTGGACAATTTTAGTAAACTTATTTCTAAAATTCTTGTTATAATTGCCCCCATGAAATATCATATTTGGACTGAAGGTTGCCAGATGAATGTCGCCGATTCCATGCGTGTGGCTTCATCATTAGAAAAATTAGGTTATCACAATACGGACAAACCAGTTGATGCAGATGTCATTATTCTGAATACCTGTGTGGTACGCCAGAGTGCTGAAGATAAAGCGATCGGACGATTAAGCTCACTCAAACCACTCAAAACGAAAAATCCGGATCTGGTGATTAATCTAATGGGTTGCCTGGTTGGCGTCAAAGATAATCCCAAACTCAAAAAACGTTTTCCCTTCGTTGATGTCTTTTCTCCCCCTTCGGATCCCGCGCCTCTCATTAAGCACCTGTTGGAGAAGGAAGGCAAGTCCCACGAACTGGATGAAACGCTGACTCGCTTTGCATACATGGATGGAGACCTGGTGATTCCGGATAGTGATCAAGGCAATCTGGTCTCCAGCTTCGTACCGGTGGTATTGGGTTGTTCGCATGCCTGTACATATTGCATCATTCCTTATCGTCGTGGCATTGAAAAAAGCAGAGACCCTCAAGAGATTCTTTCAGAAGCAAATGCATTGGTTGCTCAAGGGGTTAAAGAAATTACCTTATTGGGGCAAATTGTCGATCGCTATGGATTGGATCAAACCGATTATCCCACCCTGGCGGGTATGTTGCGCCGTTTACACACCATTGATGGTCTGGAGCGGATTCGTTTCCTGACCTCGCACCCCAATTACATGACGGATGAATTACTTAATGTTGTGGCAGAATATCCAAAGGTGATGCCGCACATCGAAGTTCCCATCCAGGCTGGGAATGATCAGGTTCTTGAGAACATGCATAGAGGTTACACCAATCAGCAATATCGTGATTTGGTAAGCCGGATACGAGATCGCGTTCCGGGAGTCTCCATCGCAACCGATATCATTGTCGGATTTCCTGGTGAAACCGAAGGACAATTCCAGGACACCTACGATCTTCTTGCCGATCTTAAACTCGATGTTGCCCATCTGGCACGCTACTCCCCACGTACTGGCACTGTATCTGCCCGCCGGATGGAGGATGATGTGCCGGATGAAGAAAAATGGCGACGTTTCCGCCTGTTGGAAGACTTGCAGGAAAGCATCGTCGCTGCGATTCATGTCACCTACCAGGACCAAACTGTACCGGTATTGTTCGAGGAAAAAAGTAAAAAAGAACGCTGGCGCGGACGCACAGAAACCAACAAATTGGTTTTTGTTGAAAGTCAGGATGAATTGCGAGGTAAGCTTCTTCCGGTACAGATTGATTGGACCGGTCCCTGGTCTATGTTGGGTCATCTGGTTTCTTGAAAAAATCCATTGTTGGTCTGGTTTTCTTCGTTATACTTGTAGTGGCACTGGCATATTTTTTCCTATTTGATCGCATGGATACAACCAGTCGCTCCGGACGAGTAATGGAATGGATCCGGCATGCCGAAAACCACCCCGAGTGGGCTGTTTTGGCTGGTGATCACTGTAGCGATGCGCCATTCAGCATGCCGACCAGTGGTTACATTGGTTTTCTTTGGGATGACTCCTTTCGACCAGGCCACCGGCATTCAGGATTGGATATCTTTGGAGGTACGAAAAACGGGATCACACCTATCTACGCTGCCTATGATGGCTATTTAACCCGCCAATCTGATTGGAAATCAACCGTCATTATTCGCATCCCCTCAGATCCACTTCAGCCGGACCGCCAAATCTGGACCTATTACACCCATATGGCTGATGAACAGGGCAATGATTTTATTTCAGAGGATTTTCCGCCTGGTACCAGTGAAGTTTTCGTAAAAGCAGGAACTTTGTTAGGCTATCAGGGTAATTTTTCAGGCTCACCTGGAAATCCAACCGGGGTTCATCTACATTTCTCCATTATTGAAGATGATGGCGACGGTCAGTTCTTAAATGAAACCATGATTGAAAACACCCTCGATCCTTCTCCCTATTTTAATATCATGCTGGATGCCAACCAATCTCCACCAGAAATACCGATCTGCCCCTAAGATGGAGACTTCCATCCATCTTCTCAATCTAATCTGATTTATAATAATGGCTATAGCCATGACTTCACCGTGCAATTCTCCGGGAGGGAGGATGAATGCTTTCATATCGTGATTTAATTACAGGCTTTAAGAAACTCGAAATCGATCAAAACAAGCCAGTCATCCTGCATGCATCTCTATCTTCCTTTGGAGAGGTTCGAGGTGGCGCCGATACCCTATTGGGTGCTACCCTGGCGAGTTTTCACTCCCTAATGTCGCCAACATTCACTTATAAAAGCATGATCATTCCTGAGACCGGACCTGGAAACAATGGTCTCGAATATGGATCCGGGCATAATCTCAATAAGATGGCGGAGTTTTATACTCAGGATATGCCAGCTGATCGATTGATGGGAAGCCTGGCTGAGAAGGTCCGTTTACATCCGCAGGCTCAGCGATCCACTCACCCAATACTTTCATTTTCTGGTATTCATCTCTCCGAAGCCATTGAACTACAATCACTGGAAGAGCCTTTAGCTCCTATTCAATGGCTGTTAGACCACCAGGGATATGTGCTGTTAATGGGAGTTGATCATACTGTTAACACCAGCATTCATCTGGCAGAACAAAAAGCAGGTAGAAAATCATTCATTCGTTGGGCGCTGACACCAGGCGCGATCTATGAATGTCCTGGTTTTCCTGGTTGCTCCGATGGTTTTAACCAGGCAACGGATCACTTTGCAAAAATCACGATAATGACAAAAATCGGTGAGGCAACCATCAAGGCCATTCCGCTACAAGAGATGGTAGAGATCCTCGTTCCCATCATACAAAGCGAACCTTTTTCCCTCCTCTGTGAAAAACCAAACTGCCCTCGCTGCCAGGCAATCCGCAATCAATATAATTACCAAACCAACGAGCAGACCGATGCGTAAATCTCTTTATGCTATACTAAATCTCAGACAATCAGCGCGATTTTCCAGGCGAATTACAAGTCAAACCAGTCTTCAGGTTGGTGTAATAACCCTATTCATTTTTTGTGGTGTTTCGATTTCATAGGATGAATTATGAGCCTTGCTAATACCCAAACCTCATTGGAATTAATTCTACGAATTAGCCGGGAATTGGCTACAACGTTGGAACTCGAGGAAGCTTTATCCAAAGTAATTCAATTATCAATGGAAAATGTAGGTGCAGAACGTGGTAGCTTGATCGCCGTCAATAACGATCTGGAGCCGCTTGTGGCTGCCATCTTTGCAGATGGGCATTTAGTTCCCTACACAATTGATCAGATCCGTACTATTTTAAGTTATGGGTTGGCTGGACAGGTGATCAAGACCCAGGAACCAGTCTGGATTGTTGATACCAGCAAAGACGAACGCTGGTTACGCAGACCAGATGACGCAGCCAATAAGACGGGAGCAAAATCAGCCATCTGTATTGCATTAAAAGCTCGCGATCAATTGGTCGGTGTTTTGACGATCGTTCATCCCAAACCAGATTTTTTTAATCAGGATCAATTTGAATTATTGCAGACCATTTCTGATCTGTCTGGTATAACCATCCATAATGCCATTCTTTATGCTTCCTTAAACGAGAGCAACCAACGCTACCAGGAGCTTTTTGATGACAGTATTGATCCGATCATCATTACTGATTGGGATGGAAATATTTTGGAAGCGAACCGGCAAGCACGCAACTGTGTAGGCACCAGTTTTAACGGACCATTATCGATTTCCATGCAGGATTTTCACCTGGTCAATTGGGATGAAGTAGGGGAAAATTTCATTCACCTGCAAAATGGTGAGACAGCAAATTACGAGTCTGAATTTCAGTGTCATGATCAGAAAATTTTCCCGGTGGAAATTCATGTTCGAAAAGTCATCATTAATGAAAAAGAGTTAATCCAATGGACATTGCGAGACATTTCTGAACGAAAAGCATTGGATGTGCTGCGTGAAGATATGATGTCTATGATTTACCATGATTTACGCTCACCTCTGGCAAATATAATCTCCAGCCTGGATATTCTGGATACGCTTCTACCCAAAAATTCTTCCATTACACCCGTTTTCCAGATTGCCGTGCGATCAACTGACCGTATGCAGCGTTTGATTAATTCACTGCTGGACATTAAACGGCTTGAAGCAGGTCAACCCATCACCAATCCAAAATTTGTCAACATGAATGTCCTAATACAGGAATCGGTTGAGGCTTTAGAACCAATCATATCCAGCAAACGTCAAAATTTAGCGTTGCATGTCCATCCGGATTTACCTCAACTATATGCTGATGAGGGCATGCTCAAACGGGTTGTCATTAATTTGTTGGAAAATGCGATAAAATTCTCTCCACTGGATGGGAATATTCTCCTGTCTGCCAATTCAGATAGCGAACAATTATTCATCTCGATCAAAGATAGTGGTCCAGGCATTCCAGATGAAGCCCAGGATCGAATATTCAACAAGTTTACCCGTCTGGATGCCAAATCATTTCCAAAAGGAATTGGTTTAGGACTGGCTTTTTGTAAGCTGGCAGTTAATGCACACAATGGTAAAATCTGGGTAGATAGTACAATTGGTCAGGGTAGCCAGTTTAACATTTCGCTGCCATTGAAAAAAGAACTAACAATTGAAGCTTAGAGGTATTAAATGCAAGAAATAGTTAATCGAGTCTTTATCGAAACCCATTATCCAGGTGTCACCTTGGGAGCCATCAGCCGTGAACACGGCTTGATTCTGGTGGATTCCCCCTTCCGTCAGGACGACACCCGCTCGTGGCGTTCATCTTTACTCAATCTGGGTGGCGGTGTTGCTCGCATTTTGGTTCAGATGGATGCCCATATTGATCGTTCAATGGGTGCAAAAGCGATGGAATGCACCATTCTCAGCCATATTGAAGCCGCCAATGTGTTTCAAAATCGCCCTGCTTCCATCAAAGCGCAAACACTTGATGCGGGTGCTGAATGGGAAAATTACAATGGTCTTGGTAGCATCCGCTGGGGTACGCCTCACATCACCTTCAGTGACCATATGTTTTTACACTGGGATGAGAATTTGGTGGAATTGGATTACCGTCCCGGAATTGCGGATGGATCTATCTGGGTTGATCTTCCAGAAGAAAAAGTACTGTTCCTCGGAGACGCTGTGGTTAGCAAACAAACACCTTTTCTGAGTGATGCGGATCTGCCCTTATGGATTGAGCATTTGAAATCCCTCTTTTCTAAGAAATATCAGGAGTACTTTTTTGTAAGTGGCCGAGATGGTCTGATTACATTGGATGATGTTCACAATCAAATTGATTTTTTGAGTGAGATTAATGAAAAAGTGCAGGACCTTGCAGCCCAAAAATCAACATTGGATGTAGTGGGAAAATTAGTTCCTGATCTGATGAAAAAATTGCCCCGTCTTCCCTCCAAACAGTTCGAATTACACGAAAAACGGTTAACTTACGGCTTGCAGATGTATTATGCGCATCGTTATCTGGATAAACCATCCAAAAAAGAGGTGAGTTGATTAATACATCCAAAAAATTAAAAACAGATCAGGTTGTTAATCCACAATCCTATCTGCCCCTAGTCCACGCCACCCGAGGAGATCTGGTGGAATCCATTCATTGGGGTGCCATTGCCGTAGTTGATAAATTTGGCCATCTGGTCGCTTCTTATGGCGATCCTGAACTGGTGGCGTACCTGCGCTCTTCTTCTAAACCAATCCAGGCACTGCCTTTAATCGAACTGGGGGGAGCCGAGCAATTCAATCTGACCGACCCTGAAATATCGCTGATGTGCGCTTCTCACCGCGGATTGGATATGCATGTCGAAGTGCTAGAAAAATTACAGACAAAAATTGGTATACAGGAATCTGACCTGATGTGTGGAACCCATCCCATCAGCGATAAACCAACTGCTGAAGCTCTGTTGATGCGGGGTGAAATTCCCGGCCAAAACCGGCATAATTGTTCTGGAAAACACACCGGATTCCTGGCACAGGCGATTCTGCGTGAAAAAACCAAAGAAAACTATATCAGTCTGGAACATCCGGTGCAGAAACTGGTTGTTAAAACTTTTGCTGAGATGTCTCATGTACCACTGGATGAAATTTATATCGGCATTGATGGTTGTTCTGTACCGGTCTTTGGTGTTCCTTTAAGAAATGCCGGCTGGAGCTTTGCCAGTCTGTGTGATCCTGTTGACCTTGCTCCCGAACGTGCGCAAGCATGCCGGAGGATCACGACAGCCATGACCAATGCCCCGGAAATGGTTTCAGGTCCCGGGCAATTCGATACTGAATTGATGAAAGTCGGACGCGGAAAAATCATTGCAAAAGGTGGGGCAGAAGGTTATCAGAGCATTGGTTTATTACCGGGAGCATTCGGTAGCAATAGCCCAGCCCTGGGTATCGTTTTCAAAATTGCGGATGGGGATAGCATTGGGCGTGCACGTCCTCTGGTTGGCATTGAAATTCTACGCCAGCTCGGCGCGCTGGATGAAACACAAATCCAGGCACTCTCAGCTTTTGATTCCCGGCCTATACAGAACTGGCGTAAATTGGATGTTGGCGAGCTGAAACCTGTATTTCAATTGCATTTCCAATAATCTTCTCTTAAGAGGGTTCAAGACTGGAGATAAGCGATAACATGCAACAGAACCTGGATTCATTAAGAGGGAAAGCGATCATTGTTTATGATCGACTTTTAAAGCGCTTTGGTTTACCCAAATGGCGTGATCCCTTGCCAGCCATTGATGAATTGGTGTCCACCATTCTTTCCCAGAATACCAACGATAAAAATCGTGATGTAGCTTTCAATGCCCTCATCGCTCGTTTCCCGACCTGGGAAGAAGTTCGCGACGCTGACCCTGATGAAGTGATTAATGAAATTCGTCCAGCTGGGCTTGCCAACCAGAAAGGTCCCAGAATGCAAAAGGTTCTACGCCAGATCACAGAAGAGCGTGGTGAACTCAATCTGGATTTTTTAAAAGATTATGCAGCCGAAGATGCCCTTACCTGGTTAACCCGCTTCAATGGTGTTGGGCCTAAGACTGCCTCAATTGTGCTCCAATTTGCCCTGGATATTCCTGCGTTCCCTGTTGACACCCATATTTACCGTGTGAGTGGCAGGTTAGGTTTGCGTCCTGATAAAATGACAGCCGATCAGGCGCATACTCATCTGGCTGCTCTCTTCCCACCTGAGACCTATGGACCAGGGCATCTCAATTTGATCCGCCTGGGCCGTGAAATCTGCCTGGCTCGTAAACCAAAATGCGAACAATGTCCTTTGAACGACCTTTGTGATTATTACCATTCCAGCGAATAAGGAAGCACGCAGAATTCTAGATTTCTTCCAGTGAAACCCCATCCAGCTGAAGCACCCATTCTGCCTGGTCACCGATCAATTCAGGAATAGCACTCACATCCACCCAATAGCACTGAAAAACATTTCCACGATCCGATTCGGTTTTCCAGTATTCAGGTGTTTCTTCCTCAACTTTAAGCAGATAAAAATGCCTGCGGATTTCGCGTGTCAGTGCATCATCTGGCAACCATCCTTCCAATTCAGATAAAAGGATAGGTGGTTCTTTATTCAGGTCATAATCTGTATACTTTACATGGGTAAAACCCACTTTCCGCTCGAATGTCTGCAGCAACAACCCGCGATTGCATAATGGCCCATTCCGTTTGGCTGCCTGGGCTGGCCAGGAATAGCATCGTAGCGTTTGAGTCAGATATGCTTCATTTGGACCAGTGAATTTTAATGTTTCACCTAATTTATTGATTATTTTTAAATTGGATAAACCTGTTTCTTCTTTGATTTCCCGTACCAATGCTTCTTCTAATGTTTCATTCTCTTCAACGGTTCCTGCTGGAATTTGTATGCCAGCAGTAGGATGTGAAAAAACCAGCAATTGAGGAACCCCATTCTTTTTTCTAATTAAAAATGCAGCTATTTTTTCGATCATAGCTAACCTGCCAGGTCAACCACAGTTCTGAATGTCCGATAAGCGGTTGGCATATCTTCAGATTGAAATACAATATCTCTGGCGGAAATTCGCTGCACGCCTGGAACAATCTGGGCCCGATCTGCAAATTCTGTCGATTTGAGCTCAACTTTTCCTTGAATGGGTTGTTTTACTTTAAACGCCTGAGCGCTTTCACCATTCTGGTAAGCCTGAATGGCCAATCGGGCACCTTCCCGAATCAAATTCTGAGCTTCTTTGGGGTGCAAACAATCAGCCGAAAAGCGACCATTCGCCTGCTTAACCACGACGGATTGAATGCCAGGAATAAGTTCTTTGGCTTCGTGATTGACGGCCTGATCGCCGGATATTAACAATACCGGAACATTGAAATGACCAGCCAGAGCGGCATTCAATCCTGTCTCGCCTACCAGATACTCATTCAACCATACGTTAGCGACAATGATATTTGACCAGGTATGATCAAGAATAGCAAGTTGTGTATCCACACGCGCATGGAACCCGATAAAAAAGACAACATCGACATTTTGATCAATCCCCTGTAACATCGAAAATGGACTTGGTGTTCCACAATTTAATCTTGCTCTGGGGTCAAGTAATTCAATCATAATGTTGTCACTGTTCCAATGGCCATCTGACACGATGACTTCATCCACACCAGACTCCATCGCACCGCTGATTGCTGCATTCACATCTTCGGTCATGATGCGACGAAAGCGCTGCCATTCTGAAGTACCTGGTTTTACCTGTTCCCAGTTCACTACCCCGCTAATACCTTCCATGTCTGCAGCAATCAACAATTTCATATCGCTCCTATATCAAAAGCACGATCTTTATAGATCATATTTAAGTATACTACGCCTGATTAAATCATGGAAATCCGGACTGGTTAGACATTCAAAGTCCATAATGTTCAAAGTGATGTCATTTTATATTTTGGTTTTATTCTCTTACCTGAAACATGTTTTATAAATATTATGTTAAAAACAGCTTTGGTATCTTGTTTTTTCCTTTTAAAGTGTTACAATTTCAAATCGGAAAGTAACGATTATAAGTAGAGGTTAAAAATGCCAGTATATACCTATCGGTGTGACAACTGTGGTGTACAATTTGATAGAAGACAGTCTTTCACAGATCCATTGCTTAAGGTGTGCCCGGATTGTGGGAAGAAAGCCTTACATAAGGTCTATACACCTGTTGGTATTGTGTTCAAGGGTTCTGGTTTTTACGCTACCGATCACCGCTCTCCCTCAGGGCAGAACAAATCTAAATCTTCACACGAAGAAAAACCTTCAACCAGCCCTGCAAGTGAATCACCATCCAGTGATTCAACTTCCAAAAAGAGCACGGAGAGCAGCGCAGAAAAAAGCACATCCAGCTCCAATTCAAACCCAAATTAAACAGGTGCAATCGTAAAAAAACAGTTTGATTGAACCCGGTTTCGCCGGGTTTTCTTATTAAAGAAAATCTGGTATGATCCTACCTGGACATCATACACCATTGAAAATGAATAAATTAAGGTATCATCTCAATAAATCGAGGCAAGCGGTTGTTTTTGGCGTGCGTCCGCACACCAAAAACAACCTGACCGCTAATTATTGAAAGGACACAAATTAAGTATCAAATTTTTCAAATCGGGAAGATTTAGACGGTAAATGATAGCTTTTGATAGTAAATTATGGTCATTTTGATAGTCAATGCATGGGTTGCCCCCTTATCCTGAACGAGGTTTAAATGAGCAAGAAAGTTGAAACCAAAAAACAATATCGGCTTACAGCTGAAGAACGCGAAAGACGAAGACGCCAGATCATGTTTGGAATCTTTGCTGCAGTGTTGATCATCTCCTGGATTGCTTCTATGATCGCTGTGCTGTAAGCTCCTCACAAAGGAGTTCCATGATAAAGAATACTTCCCGATTTTTGATAGCAGGCTTGTTAATTGCCTGGTATGTTGATTTTCTTTTTTATAAAAAACCGTTTGGCATCGCATTCACCCTGTGGGTGGTTATCGCTGTAGCTGCGTTATTCATCATCAGCTACCTTGAAAAGGTCAAACCGCATTGGCTTTCCTTCGTATTGGCCGGGGTTGCCATTGCGCTCTCCAGCGCCAGCTTTCTGCGTATGGAACCATTCACACAGACGATTTCAGCACTGGCCAGTCTGGCGCTATTAATGCTGCTGACAATTACTTTCCGCGATGGTCATTGGCCATATTTTCGATTGCTGGATTATGTTCTGCGGGGTCTAAAATGGCTGCTTACCATCTTTAGCAGACCCTGGCCTGTTATTTTTCAGGGACAGAAAAAAAACAATCAGGAAGAAAATTCAGATAATGTCGAAATCAAACCACAAAATAAACGAGCTATCTGGCCGATCCTGCGTGGTCTGTTATTATCCATCCCAATTCTTCTGGTGCTGGCTTCTCTTTTGGCCAGTGCTGATCCTATTTTTGAAAAAGGCTTAAACGATCTCTTTAAAATTTTCAAGATAGAAAACATTGCAGAATACATCTTTCGTTTGGTAAATATTCTGCTTCTGGGGTATCTCTTCATTGGAGTCCTCATTCAGGCGATTCACCCCAAAAACCAGGAACCTCGACCTCAGCCCAATCAACCTTCGTTATCAAAATTTCTTGGTTCAGTGGAAGCAAAAATTGTTTTCATCAGCATCAACCTTCTATTTGCCGCTTTTCTGGTTATTCAATTCCGTTACTTTTTTGGTGGTCAGGTGAATATTAGCGAGACAGGTTTTACCTATTCAGAATATGCACGCCGCGGATTTGGGGAAATTATCACGGTGGCTGTCTTGAGTTTATTAATTTATTATAGTTTCCACAGCATTACCCGTCTGGAATCACCCAACCAGAAACGATGGTTTACAGGCTTGAGTATCCTTGTTTTTTCGCAGGTGTTGGTGATGCTCGTCTCCAGCTATCAACGTCTGGTTCTATATGAACAGGCCTATGGTTTTTCCCGTCTGCGAACTTATTCTCACCTCTTTCTGCCCTGGCTGGCGGTATTGATCATTCTTGTGATTGTATTAGAACTGTTGCAACGCCAGGGACATTTAGCATTCACCATCATTGTTGTAGCAACCGGTTTTGTGGTTACCTGCGTTGGTTTCAATATTGATGGCTTCATTGCCAAACAGAACATTCAAAGGGCTACCCTATCAGACCAGGAAGGCTATGCATTGGATTTTTACTATATTTCTGAACTGGGTTCTGATGCAGTTCCTGGCATATTGGATAGCTATCTGACCGATAATCCTTCCGCAAAAGATCTTCTCGGAGCAAATTTATCCTGTCGCTGGAATGAAATCCAGAACCAGGAAGCCCGTCCCTGGCAATCATTCAACATTTCTCATGCCCGTTCAGTAAATCTGCTGGATCAATTCCAGCAGGAATGGCAAAATTACCCCATCCAGCAAGACGAATCAAGAATCCAGGATTACGTTTTGGTTGATGGTGAAAAATATTTCTGTGCTAATACTTCAAATTGGATAGACTGATCTCCATCCTATTTGCAATTTGAATATATCCTGGCAAGGTCGTAAATTTTATCTCTTTAGATCACTTGCCAGCTTTAACATGGTAAAATCGATTCAATGAAACGTTGGCAGCTTTGGGTCGGAATTCTCATCAGTGCATTATTGCTTTATTTTGCCCTACGTGGATTAAAACTGTCTGAAGTCTGGGAATCTATCAAATCCGCCCGCTATATCTGGTTGTTACCTGGGATTGCTATCTATTTCATGGGGGTGTGGGTGCGTTCATGGCGCTGGCATTATATGCTGCGACCACTTAAAAAGATTCCCACCCGCACCATGTTTCCGATTGTGACCATTGGTTATATGGGTAACAATATTTATCCCGCCCGTGCCGGAGAAGTGCTGAGGGCTGTGATCCTGAAACAACGCGAGGATGTACCGGTTTCTGCTTCCCTGGCGACTGTGATCGTTGAACGCGTATTTGATGGCGTGGTTATGTTAGCTTTTGTGTTCCTCAATCTGGGTGAACTGGCAAAACTCACCACCGATTCTGGCATCATCGGAAATATTCAACAGGTTGCCTTCTGGGGAGCCATCGTGTTCATCACTGCACTTCTGGTTTTTCTTCTGGCTGCCATGTTTCCGCAATATACACAGAAGATTGCAGATTGGTTCATTCAACGATTCATGCCCGTCCGCCTGCGTGAAAAAACCAGTCAGATTGCCAGCCGTTTTCTAACCGGACTGGAATCACTGCGTTCCCCACAGGAAGCTTTGATGATTTTTTTCACTTCCGTCATTATCTGGTTATTTGAAACCGGTAAATACTGGTTTGTGATGCATGCCTTCAACTTCGAGGTCAGTTTCTTTGCCTTAATGTTAATGAATGGGATCGTAAACCTGGCGACCACCATACCATCAGCCCCAGGATATCTGGGCACCTTCGATGCACCGGGCATTGCGCTTCTGAGTGCCTATGGCGTTCCACCGGAAATGGCTACCAGTTATACATTGGTATTGCATGCTGCACTGTGGTTTCCCATCACTGCACTGGGTGCTTATTACTATCTGCGCCAACCACTGCGTTGGGGTTCGAAAGAAGTTAGAACAATTCAACAAAGTAATTCAGGAGAATTAACATGAAGATCGCCATCGTTGGTGCTGGAATCGCTGGACTGGCTGCTGCCCACGATCTCATCAAACAAGAGCACCAGATCACCATATTCGAAGCAGCAGATTATGTCGGCGGTCTGGCAGCAGGCTTCAAGGAAAGTCATTGGGACTGGTCGGTGGAGCGTTTTTACCATCACTGGTTTCAATCTGATTCAGCCATTTTAGGCTTGATTGACGAGTTAGGCTGGAGTAATCAGCTCGTCTTTCCGCGCCCGGTTACTGTTATGTACCACAAAGACAAATTCTATCCTTTCGATTCCATTCCATCGGCACTGATGTATCCGGGTCTTGGCTGGGGATTCAATAAAGTTCGCTTTGGACTTGTCAATCTGGCAATCCGCTTCACCAATAACTGGCAGGCGCTGGAGAAATTCACGGTGGACGAATGGATGCGCAAATATGCTGGTGACACAGCCTATGAAGCTGTATGGGAGCCGATGGTGATTGGGAAATTTGGCGAACGCTATGCCCGTCAGGTTAATATGGCCTGGATGTGGGCTCGATTGAAAGCACGCACACATCGATTGGGAACCTTCACCGGTGGTTTTCAGGCCTTTTCTGATCAATTTGCAGCTTTCTTAAAAGGAAAAGGTGTTCAAATACACCTCAATACCCCGGTACAATCTATTCGAAAGAATCCTGAGTCAGGATTAACAATCACCACCAGCATCAGAGAAGAGATCTTTGACCAATGTCTGGTGACCAGTTCTCCATCTTTGATGGCACGCATGGCGCCTGAGTTACCCAAGCAGTATCTAGAAGGATTGCTCAATCTGAAGAGTCTGGGAGCTGTTGTTTTAACCCTCGCGATCAAGCATCAACTTTCTAAAGAAGGGTATTACTGGTTCAATTTGCCCAAAAAAGCAGGCTTTCCCTTCCTGGCGTTGGTGGAGCACACCAATTATCTCAACCCGGAATATTTTGGGGGGGATCATATTCTGTATTGTGGTGATTATCTTGAAACCGACCACGAATACTTTCAGCTGACACAGGAAGAAATCATCCAGCGCTTCACCCCCAGCTTACAACGGATCAATCCGGAATTCCAACCGGATTGGGTAAAGAACGCCTGGCTATACCGGACATCGTACGCACAACCTGTTCCCTTTATCAATCACTCCAAAAACATCCCGGATATCCGTACCCCCATCCCTGGTCTGTTTTTTGCCAGCATGAGCCAGGTCTATCCCTGGGATCGCGGCACTAATTTTGCCGTTGAGATAGCCCATCGGGCAGCTACCATGATGGGCAAGTAAATAATGGTCCGAAAAAATTTTGGCTTTGCTTTCACCCACCTGAGTCGCTTCCGGGTATGGTACAAATCCGTAAGATTAAAAACCTTAAAATTTTAAATCCAAATAAGATTCAGGATTCGACATTAAGACTCACCGATTCATCAAAAAGAATCATCCAGAAAATTTTTGGATTCACCCTGTATTTAGTCTAATTAATTATTTTTCAGATATTACCCCCATATATAGGGTTACAAAAAGCGATACGTACTGCATATATGGAATAAAATTGATTGGACAAATAAAAAATTTATTTCCGACTTTTCGACTTTTTTTTAACATTAAAAGTCTTAAAGATTCAGAATCTTTAAAACTATCGTCAGGTTTTTGACTTGTTTGACCCTTCTTTTTCTGTTAGAATGATGAATGTAATCGGGGCAACCCCTACAGCAATTATTACCTTCATTTATGAAGGATAGCAATTATACGGGCATCAACTCCCACTGCGCAGTCAGCAGTGGGCTTGCTTACCTGTTACCTGTACGTCGTTTCCAGATTATAGCATCACCAAATGGAGGAGGTAGCGTGAATGAACGCTCATCAAGCATGGCAGAATCTCATCGGGCAATTACAAATGGAGATGTCCAAAGCCGCCTTTGATACCTGGGTCCGCAGTGCAGAGTTGGTAAATTATGAGGAAAATATTTTCACCATTGGCTTGCAAAACGCTTATGCACGCGATTGGCTGGAAAGTCGATTATCCAGCACCATTACTCGTCATCTCACTGGATTAATGAATGAAAAAATTGCTGTCAAATTCATCGTCTGGCATAAAGATTCTGTTCCACAAACCAATACCTCTATCGAAACACCCCTCCCACCATCCAATAACAATCATTCCGAAAATTCGGCCCATTGCAGTTTTCTGAATGGCCGATATTCGTTCAATAATTTTGTCGTTGGACCATCTAACAGGCTGGCACACGCTGCCTGCCTGGCAGTCGCTGAAAATCCCGCCAAGTCATATAACCCCCTTTTTCTGTATGGTGGCGTAGGAATGGGTAAAACCCACCTCTTACATGCCATTGGGAACACCGCCATCAATAATGGTCTCAGTGTGTTGTATGTCTCCTCAGAAGAATTCACCAACGACCTTATCAATGCTATTCGTAGCCATAACACCCAATCCTTCCGGGATCGCTATCGTAACATCGATGTCCTTCTGATCGATGATATCCAATTCATCGCGGGCAAAGAGTCCACCCAGGAGGAATTCTTCCACACCTTCAACACCCTGCATGGTCAGGACAAACAGATTGTAATTTCATCCGATCGGCCACCCAAGGCTATGAATACCCTGGAAGAACGCTTACGCTCCCGCTTCGAGTGGGGTTTGATCGTTGATATTCAACCACCAGATCTCGAGACCCGCACAGCCATCCTGCGCTCGAAAGCGGAACGCAGTGGCCGTCAGGTTCCAAATGAGATTCTGGATTCCATTGCCCGTCAGATCCAATCCAATATTCGCGAGTTGGAAGGTGCCCTCACCCGTGTACTGGCATATGCAGAACTGAGCAACCAACCTTTAACCATGCAGTTAGTGAATGCTGCCCTGGCTGACCTATTACCCAAACGCGATAAACTACTACCCGACCAGGTGTTGTATGCAGTGGCAAACGCTTTTGGCATCTCACCTGAAAAGATGTTGGGGCGTGAACGTACCCGCGAGATAGCACTACCAAGGCAGGTTGCCATGTACCTGCTACGCGAAGAAGCCAACATTTCCCTGCCACAAATTGGTGAAGCCCTTGGAGGTCGTGATCATACCACGGTCATGTACGCCTGCGACAAAGTCGCTGATCTGATCGAACGAGATGATCGTTTACGTCGCCAGTTGATCCAGATCCGCGAGCAGCTCTATGGAAGACCAGCTCTGGTAGTATAGAAATATCATAAAGCAAACCAACCTTACACCAACTTTTGACAAATCGACCTGCATGTGTTAAACTTGCGGAAGCAATTTGAAAGTGGTAACGTCGCTATGCGGCATTTGACGTGAGAAAGTTTATTGGTTCCATTCTTGGTATGATCGATGCTCAATCCCCCGGCTGAATACCACCGTGGGATTTTTTTTATTCTCACAATGATTGACCCTAACACAGTATGACTGTGATGAAAATTTAGAACTTTACAAATAGAAAAGGAAATTTTAACAACAATGAATTCAATACCATTACGAATCATTCCCCTGGGAGGTATGGGGGAAGTGGGCCGTAACATGATGGTCTATGAATACAATCGGGAAATCCTGATTGTAGACACAGGCTTAATGTTCCCCGAAAATGATATGCTGGGAATCGACTATATCATCCCGGATATCTCATATCTTAAAGACAAAAAGGATTGGGTCAAAGGTATCTTCATCACCCACGGGCATGAAGACCATACCGGCGCAATCAAACATATTCTGGATGATATCCAGGCACCGATCTATGCCACAGCCTTGACAACCGGTTTATTGGAAAATAAGCTGACGCGTGGAGGGTTGTTAGACCGTGCTGATATTCACACCATTAAAGCTGGCGATACCGTACAGGTCGGCAGTTATTTTTCTGTGGAAACATTCCATGTTTGCCACTCCATTCCGGATGGCATCGGCCTGGGAATTCAGACCCCGGTTGGTTTAATCGTCCATTCTGGCGATTACAAATTTGATCATACGCCGGTCGATGGCTGGCCAACTGATTATTCCAAACTGGCTGATTTCTCCAAAAGAGGCGTTCTGGCTTTACTGGCTGATTCCACCAATGCGGAACGATCTGGCTGGACACCTTCCGAACAGGTGATTGAACCTGCCTTCGACAAAGTCTTTCGCGAAGCCAAAGATCGTATCATCATTGCCAGCTTTGCTTCACTGATCTCGCGTATGCAGCAGGTTGCCAACACAACCGAACGCTATGGCCGCAAACTGGCATTCGCCGGTACCAGTATGGTGGATAATGCCAGAATCGCCCGCAAATTGGGTTACCTGAACATCAAAGACGAGTTGGTTATCCCCATTGAACAGGCATTGAATATGCCCAAATCAAAAGTAGTGATTATGTGTACTGGTTCACAGGGCGAACCAACTTCTATATTAGGCCGATTAGCCATGGGCAAAAACCGGCAATTCGATGTCATTTCTGGTGATACGATCGTGCTCTCCTCTCATCCCATTCCGGGTAATGAAGAGAGTGTCAGCCGCACCATCAACAAGCTCTTTGAGCGTGGCGCCAATGTCATCTACGAAGCCATTGCAGCAGTGCATGTCTCCGGACATGCCAGCCAGGAAGAGATGAAACTTTTATTACACCTTACTAAACCGAAATTCTTCATCCCCATCCATGGCGAGTTGAAACATCTCAAACAACATGCCCGCATCGCTCAGGAAGTTGGCGTTCCAGCTGAGAATATTGAAGTCATTTTGAATGGCCAGGCGATCGAATTAACCCCACACCGTTTGAAACGCAGTAATAATGTTCCAGCCAGTTACATTTTTGTAGATGGTTCCAATGTAGGTGATATCAGCCCGGATATTATGCGTGAACGCGAAATGATGTCTCAGGAAGGGGTTGTGTTGATCAATCTTACCCTGACGAAGGATGGGGATATCGTTGGTATTCCTAATATTGTCACAGGTGGTTTTCTGATGACACGTGATGAAGAGGAATTCAAATCTCTAACTCGAAGCAAAATTGAAGATGCCGTTTTGTATGCGAATGGACATCTTCAAAAGGACGTTGAAAAAGCAGTTCGCAATGTGATTTACACGGAAACCCGTCGGCGACCTCTGGTTGTCGTTTCTGTAAACGAAATTTAATCCTCCAATTGATTTAAATCTTGAATCACGCATCTGCTATCAGGTGTGTGATTTTTTCCATTTTCATGATCCGTTTATGATTATCCTTTCGATTGACTTTCCTGTACAATTAATATAACCTATCCTTTCAATAATTAGTGGTAGGGTGTTTTTGCCGTGCGCCTGCACGGCAAAAACACCCGCTTACCACGATTAATTGAGATGATACAATATAACCTTTCTTAGAAAATTCCATATTACTGGAGGGGAACAAGATGAATCCACTTGTTCGATGCCCACATTGTGGTCATTATCATCAAGCAACACTTGAATACTGCCCAGATACCGGTTTACCGATTTACATCACCACCAAACCTGAACCTCAAAAGGATAATCGAAAAGTGCTGGTTGGCCTGGCGATTGCAGCCGGGATAATGGTGCTGATTGCCTGTATTTTGTTATCCATATTCGTTTTACCTCGTTTCCTGAGTGGCAATTTTTCTCCTGGTGAACAGGCACCCGTTATCGTCCCCTCTCTGACTTTAGCCCCATTAGCAACCCGTTTTGCTGAAAACAACACACCCGTTCCCACGGCAACAGAAGAACCAATGATTGATGTAACATCCACCTCTGAACTTCCAGAACCTTCAGCCACACCGGGTGTCTGGGATGCCTGCCCAGGTTATGATTATCTTTCTCAATTGCGTGTGGGTATGCAAGCCCAAATCGCGCTTGAACCCTCCTTACCCAATCGCGTTCGTGAACAACCTTCCACTTCTGCCAATATCGTTGGTTTTATTGACCCGGGAGGAAAGGTAGAAATTCTGGAAGGTCCTGCCTGTGCAGAAGGCTGGATCTGGTGGAAAGTGCGTGAAATCGCAACCAGCCTGGAAGGCTGGACCGCTGAAGGTGATGTGAATGGGTATTGGGTCATCCCGATCCCATAAATCATCATTGATGAGCAAAATGAAGAAAATTCTGGTTTCCGGATTGATCAACATTGAAACAACTTTAAAAATTGATCAATTTCCACTTCATTATTTTCCAGTTTCCTACCCATTCTATGGTGTACGTACTACCATATCCGGGGTTGGTTTCAACCTGGCGAAAGCACTCACCATACTTGGCAATGAGGTGAATTTCCTGTCGTTGATCGGACAAGATTTTTATGCGTCCATCATCCGTCAGGAATGCACCAACATGGGTGTTTCAGATCAATATGTCATATCAGAACTCCCTCAAACAGCGCAATCCGTTATTATTTACGAGAAGAGCGGTCGCCGGCAGATTCACACCGATCTCAAAGATATTCAAGAGCGCAACTACCCATTGGATCTATTCGAGCAAGCTATCTCCGAATGTGATCTGTGTGCCTTATGCAATATTAATTTCAACCGACAACTTCTGGAGGTCGCCAGGACAAATAGTAAAACCATCGCTACGGATGTACATGCCGTCCAGGATCTGAATGACCCTTACAATCACGATTTTATGGCAGCGGCGGATATCCTCTTCCTCAGTCATGAACAGTTGAGCAGTTCACCCCAGGCGTTCATCCAAGCGCTTTGGGATCACTACCATAACGGCATCATTGTGATCGGGTTGGGCGATCAGGGAGCCATGTTGGGATTATTGGAGACAAGATCCATTACTCAAATTCCAGCCATTCAGACCCGGCCCATCCTGAATACCATTGGTGCTGGAGATGCCCTTTTCTCAGCTTTTTTACATACATACCAATCGACCAACGACCCGATCCTATCCCTGCAAAATGCTGTTCTGTTTGCCTCATACAAAATCGGTAGTATCGGAGCTGCGGAAGGGTTCATCGACGCGCAAGCCTTATCTACTTTTTACCATGAACATCAGCATCAGTTATCTCCAGTAAAAATTTCTTTTTAACTATGTTTGTAATACAATAAATTTGAGCGATGCACAAAACCAAAAAGGATGTGATTATGGAATCTCCCTCATTAATGAATTTAAAGAACCTGCTGTCCTATCCCTTTAAAGATAAAAAATCAGGCTCAAAAATTCTGATTGGCAGCTTATTGATCTTTTCTTCCGCTATCATTCCGATTTTGCCTTTATTGATCGTTTTAGGGTACATCATGCACATTGCCAAACGAATCATCGATGGCGATGGTGAACTCGCTATGCCGGATTGGGATCAGTGGGGAGAATATTTAAGAGATGGTTTCAAATGGTTTGTTGCGCTGCTGCTGTGTTCGATCCCATTAATCATCATCTTTTCCATCGGATATTTCGTTTATTTCGTAAGCTTTATTGGTCTGGCAGCATTTGAAGAGTCTGTCAACCCACCTGTATGGAGCATCATCTTACCATTTTTCGGAATGGGGGTCCTTTTTCTGACAATGTTTATTGGAATCCTGCTGGCATTGGTCGAGTTTGTTTTTCTGCCAGCCGGGTTAATGCATGTAGTTCACACGGGTAAATTTTCTTCCGCCTTTCATGTCAGCCAATGGTGGCCGGTGCTGAAAAAGAATTTCCTCGGTTTCCTGGTGGCAATCATCTTTTTATTTGGCTTTTATTATTTTATGATGATGGCATTTTCTGCATTGTATATGTCGGTTGTCCTGTGTTTTGTCATACCTTTTGCCATGGCACCGCTAACATTTCTGGTAGGACTCTGGACGATACCTTTATTTGCGCAGGCATATCGCGAAGAAAAACCTGTGCCGCTTGCGGTTCCTGAAACTGAGGTCTTACGCGCTACATGATCAATATTCGATTGATGGGTATGGGTGATTACCCCCAATTAATCGATCTGTGGAGCAACACAGAAAATATCGGTTTGAGTGAGGCTGATTCACCGGTCAATCTGGATGCTTTTCTTAAGCGCAACCCCGGTTTGAGTTTTGTTATTCTGGATGATGACAAAATCATAGGAGCTGTGCTTGGCGGTCATGATGGTAGACGCGGGGCAATTTATCATCTGGCGGTAAACAGAGAATATCGTAATAACGGATATGGCCAGGCGTTATTGACTCAATGCATGGAAACGTTTGCTGAAATCGGTATCGAGCGCTGCCACATCCATGTATATGCAGACAATCAATCCGGTCTGGATTTCTGGCAAAAAAAAGGCTGGTTTACACGCCCAGAACTGGTTTTGTTATCCAAAGATATTTCCAGACCAGTTAAAATTAGCCGTTGATCGCAAGTTTATTTCTGTCTGGTTACTGCTTCCTCTTCTGCAATTTGTCTGGCATTTACGAAAGTCACGACCAGATAAATGCTGAATAGCAGCACAATCAATGGAAGGATGACAAAATCATAAACTGAGTAAAGTCCAAATCTGGTCTGAATTTTGGCGTTTCCAAAGAAAAACACCAATGCATTGGTTAGAATCAAAATCAGGCGTACTTCTGTTGGGCTGAGTCCGGCATACGAGATTCTGAATTCATTTCTTACATAAGTAAGAATATAAACCAGATTGCCAAGCAATAAGTATCCGACAAGCGCAATCATCGCAATTCGGAAATCAACATAGGGTGAGAGTCCAATCCCAATCATGATGATTACCTCGCTTAACCCGTCCACCACGTGATCAATGAAAAATCCATAGCGAGGGCGTTCGATTTTTCTGAAACGAGCCAGTGTTCCATCCAGACTATCCCCAAACCAATTGATCACTAATCCCAGACTGGCCAACCATAAAAATGCCGGGTTTTGATTGGTTAAATAATAACTGATGCCGATCAGTAATGTTCCCAGAAAACCAAAGAAGGTTAGCCTGTCCGGCGTAACCCAGGATGGCATTCTTTTTGATAACCAGGCAAGGGTTGCTCGTTCCACTGTTGATAATAATGCCTTATTTACCCGTGTATGTTTTTGTTCTTTCTGTGTCATCATCTCTCCTCAAACATTTTTTTCTGGCCATACCGGATAAAACATTGCCCATTGTTCCGGTGCAATGCTGATAAATCCTTCGGCAACTGATAATACACGTTCTGTGTTCTCAACTAATTCTACATCACGATCAGGATGTTTGTGTAATTCAATCAATTCGGATGCACGCAATATATATCGGTGATCTGGTTGGCGTATACAAGCCAACAGCATCACCGGTGTTTCCGTGCGGATCGCCATCTGGATAGTTGTCACTGGAATATCACTTGGTCTTCCAAAAAATTTCGGGTGATATTGTCCACCTGGCCAGGGACGATCCACCCCGGTAATCACTGTTCCACCCTGACGCAAATGTCGAGTCGCATGTTGAAAGGATTCCATGGTCAATGGGTCAACATCCAATCCGGCTTGTTTCCGTAATTCATTCTGCCACTGGTAACCTGGATTCGGATTTGGATAAGCCAGTACCAAAGGTCTGGCTCCTCTCAAGGCAATCGCATATCCGCTCAGGTCAAAAGCTCCAATATGTAAAACCAATCCCAAGGTGCGTTCCTTACCGCTTTTTACACGTTTCAGAAAATATTGCAGGTTTTCATCAAATTGGATTAACGCTCGAATACGATCTTCTTTACGCATACAGTGAAAATAATCATACAGACTGACACCACTGGAATAATAAACCTCTCTCACGCGTTCTTCCAGAGCCTGCTCAGATAATGTTTGTCCACTGATTACCCATTGATTGGCACGTACTGCCTTAATTTGTTCAAAGTTTTTTTTGCGGGAAATGATGTTTGTTAATTGCTTAACCACCCAATTCCCGGCTTTTGGTGATAGCGCTTCCCCCAGGTGCAAGCCAATACGATTAATCGTTGGGGAAAATAAAATTTTTTGTGGTGATATTTTTAGAAAACCCATAGTCCTGATATCTACCTTAGCATTGATTATAAATTGATGTGATAGGTTCTTACAAGCTTAACCCTGTTTTTAATTGTTATTGATTAGGTGCTACTTTTAAGTACATTTTCCGTATATATTTTTGAAAGAGTCTTATAGATTGTAATCGTTACCTAAAATGCTGATGATTGGAATTAGAAAAATGGACAACGAAAATCAATAATTCCATCCGCAATTAACCAGAATAATTTCTGGATTTCACAAACCGAATAAATGAAGGAGTAAAAATGCGCAGGAGTAATTTTAATCAAATTTTTTGGGGTCTGGTCATTATTGTAGTAGGTGTTCTATTTTTAGCACAGAACCTTGGTTATCTCCAGGATTATTCTTTCTGGAAATATTTACCCGCCTTATTAATCATTCTTGGTCTCTATCAATTATTTATTAACCAGTTTCGTGCCTGGGTTGGACCGTTGCTGATTACATTAATTGGAACTTTCCTGTTGCTGGCAACCCTCAATGTCATAACCTGGGCAACCTTTGGATCCATGATCTGGCCGACCATTCTGATCTTAATTGGTGTTTCGATCATTCTTCATCGGGGTGAGTCACACAATAGTTTTGAAGAATCCCCTGGTAGTCAGATGAATGTATTTTCAATCTTCAGCGAACAAAATCGCAAGGTAACCTCTGGTGATTTCAAAAATGCAGAAGTGACAGCCATTTTTGGAGGTTCTAAACTGGATCTGAGAGATGCCAGTATTTCCCAACCGCCAGCCTACATTCAAACAACGACCATGTTTGGCAGCGTTGATATCTTTGTTCCTTCCCATTGGGATGTACACATCAATACCGTCGCTTTCTTTGGTGAGTCAAGTGACAATCATAGGGAAATAACCCCTCAAAAAGATACCCCTGACCTGATCATCACCGGTACAGTCTTCTTCGGTGGTCTGGATATCAAACCATAGGCTTTGCTGAAAAAAACTGCCATACCCTGGAATCTCATGGTATGGAAGTTGATCCAACATCCTTCAATCTAGGTTCTCGTTCCTTCA
Source organism: Chloroflexi bacterium HGW-Chloroflexi-2 (assembly GCA_002840735.1). Lineage (GTDB taxonomy): Bacteria > Chloroflexota > Anaerolineae > Anaerolineales > Anaerolineaceae > UBA6170. The sequence goes on along the minus strand of PHBY01000005.1, from coordinate 72,177 downwards.
ACATCGGGGGGTAACAATAGAATTTCTTCAGATTTCTGATCAATCACAGAGCGATCCTGCCCAAATTTTGAGTTAGCCAGCATTTTTTCGATTACTTCTTTCCTGCCTTTTTTACCTGGTTTTCTTTTGAGGATTCCTTTGAGATTATCAGCAAATACCTTTGTAAACTCTCGAGATAATTGTTGAACATTTTCATTGGATAAGCGTTCGCCACGTTCAAACCAAATGACCGCTGCATATCCCATCACCACCGTAATGGATACCGCAATCGAGGCAGAAAGTAACCAACCTGGGAGACCGGTAAACTTACTCAACTCATAAAATAAAGAACGACCCAGAAACCCTATACCAAAAGATACAACAAGTTCACGTGCCCTTTTCAATGTAATTTTATAATTGTAAATTCTGGCAATCCCCAATACCATAACCGATTGTGTAACAACAAGTGGCAAAAAATCAATGATTGGCAATGGTGTTAAGGCAATCGCAGCTGAAACAGAAGCCGCTGAAACAATCGATCGCCATGCCAACTGCCAGCGATATTCTGGTAATGCCTGACCCAATGCAACAATGATCTCTGGTTCAGTCGCGGCTATCATTTTCATCAAATTTGGAATATTCTCGCCATTCCGCGCTGACACCGGCAGGATTTGATCAGCAGACAGGTTTAAGGCTTTGGCACTATGATCCACCAATACTTTTATTTCTCTTTTTACCAGATCCTGTTTATTTAACACAACCACATACGGTTTTCCCAGATTCGTCAGACGTAAATATAGATCCAACTCTGTCTGCTTAATACCTTGAATTGCATCAAAAACAATGATCAGAAAATCAGCCTGTGCAGCTGCTTCTAGTGCAATCTGGCGTTCGCGTTCCCCCACTTCACCAATGGCATCTGCTCCAGGCGTGTCCACCACAGCAAAAATCCCTGCATCAGCAACCTGTGTAGCGCGGGTTGTGCCAGGTAAAGGACCTACGACAGCTTTATCCTCATTTTGATGAATCAGCTGGTTGTACAAAGTTGACTTGCCAACATTAGCAGGACCAACAATGGCAATCCTGTGTTTGTTTCCAAACGCCATTTTCATATGGTCGGAACCCAATTTGAAGAGCAGTTGCAACATGTTCGCTTTAGATGGAAATGCCTGCAACAAATCAATGAACGTTTTCTTCTCTGCAGACGGTAATTTCTCCCACAGAGAATCAAAAATGATCCTGGTTTCTGGTGGTAATTGTCTTTTTATATCATCAATTGTTGGCAAACTTGCTCTCCTTAAAAGCTAAATATTCACTTTATGCTACCATAAGTTCTGAATTTTTTTCATGAGTGTCAGTTATTCACCTAATTAATGTGGGGCTTTGAGTGATGTTCATGAAAAATCAATTCTCAGAATCTGATGAAGATTCGGGAATTGGTGATTTTTGATATACATTCTCGTCAATATGTCGCTTATAGGGATTATCTAATTTAAGCACACGATTCGGAATATAAAATTTTACAGTCTTAAGTACCATATCAAACAATGATTCAAATTTTCTCTATTCATCTTCTGGTGCAAAATCAATCATGATAAATTGTTATTTCTGATCCATCATGACAGTGTAAAGTTTTCCCATGATATTTGTGTTTACCTGAATACCGTGAAATTCAGCGATCAGACCAGTGTATCCATCTATTTTCCGGTCTTTTGGTTTATCAAATTGATAGAATTTAAATTCTTCCTAGGTAAGAAAATTCCATAATTCTTCTGTGGTTAGTTTTTCATCCACTAAACCACCATATACATAGAATCCAGGTCCGACGAATGGAAGAGAACCAGATGTGATCATTTCGAATCCATTAGAAAAAATAGAATTCTCTTATTAATATCAAGTTTCATCTAATAGCAATATTGGATAAATCACTAAAAGCATCCAGGATGAAAAAAACAGATTTCGAATATAAATCCGAAATCTGTATTTACATTATTGATTTTTTTCCTGAATGCTCTCAATGATTGAAAGAATGGTAAACGCAAAGTTAATATCAAATGAAACACTTACCTCAAAGTAAGAGGATCTTCTCTATTTTTCAATGAAGTTCAATCCCATCATCCCGGTTAATAATCCATCAAAGAAAATTCCTGTAATACGATCACCTTTCGCGTTATACCAGCTAAATGTGCTTACGATTTTCCCATCATCTTCACGGTAATATTGATCTAATAAGAATCCTGGTGATTCAAGTATATTTGACATAACAAGGTAGGGAATTACTTTATCACGATCATAAATGGCTTTCAATTGTTCATACATTGCTCGATTAACGGTGTCCAAAGCGTAATCAGTTGGATGTGTGTTGCTGGTAACATTCTTTTTATACACAACCCCATCATTGGTCACACTGATATAGCCTGTCATTCCTTTCCAGGGCATTTCATACAGGTAGGTTTGCTTGTGACTTTCACGTGGCTTCCACGAATCCGTACTCTTTTTTCCTGGAATAGTCATAATTTTATCCAGATCTGCTTCCAGGGTTTTATTGACAATAATATTAATCCAGCCTTGATAGACCGGACCTGCCATTAATCCTTCATAATTGGTTGGAATTTCTCCACCAGAAGTTCCAGTGGATGCCTGGTCGGTATTTCCTGAAAGCTCCTGGACGGTTGCAGTTGAGCCGACCTCAGCACCCTCCTGGTAGCCGACCAATTCCACCGCGTCTATCTCCACACCGCCCCAACTCATAATTCCCTGATCAACAAAAATGACAACCGATTGAACAAAAAAGGTTTCTTCTAATTCAATCGTATGTGTCCACTTATCAGGACAATCGGACACTGTTTCAGGGTCACCATACCATAATAACCAGGCTTCATCATCAGTATCAATTAATTGAATCTCAACTACCTGAGAAGGATTATAGGATTGATAAATAGCCAGTTCCGTTGGAATCACTGGAATATCGAAAAATAACTCGATGTATTCTTCAGTATCGATATAAGCCGGTGACCATGCTTTTGGGTCCGAACCGCAGGAATTCACATCCGGCGCACCAGTCGCTTGCATCGCAGACCAATCCTTTGCGCTGTACTCCGAACTGGCGATTGCACTGGATGCCCATTGCCGAATAATTTGTGGTTCATCTACAAAAACAGGATCAATCTGAACAGGATCCGTTTGACTCGGTTCTTCATCAAACACCCATTCTTCTTCATCCTCAAAGGAAAACTCGATCGGCTTTGCATCCTGGAATTTGACGCTTTTCAAGACATCGTCATAAAGGGATTCAAATTTCTTCCATTCTTTTTCCGGTGCAATTCCAAACATCATAAATTGCTGATCCGGTTTTACCATGACCAGGAAAATTTTTCCTTTTACAGATTCCCCGACTTGTTCACCTTCAAAACCAGCTATTAAGCCTTTTTGTCCGTCTACAGTATATTTTTTCGGTTTATCGAAAGTAAACTGGCCAATTTCTGGATCGGTCACCAAATCCCACATACCTTCTGTAGTTTGTTCCTGATCGGTTATGGTTCCAAATAACTGTATACCAGGTCCAACTTCAGGTATTGCATCTGGTGCTGTCATCTCAACCCCACCCAGCACTTCATTGAGTGAATAATCTTTCAAGATTTTGAAGGAAAATCCCCCTTCTTCACTGGTGTAAACATCAGTGACAGCTTTATTGCCTGTCGATTTTCCTAAATTGCAGGCCATTGACACCAACAAAACAATGATCATTATCCCCATGAACATCAGATTTCTTTTTTTCATCATTCCTCCAATAATAACTATCCCTTTTTCCATATCAATCGCTAAATAAGAAGCGTTTGAATATCGCTAGCCAATATCTGGCTGATGAAGATAAAATTTCTTCTCCCTTATTGCCCTATTCGTACCTCAATTAATATTGTTGTTCTCCTTTCCTTTAAATTCGCATCATATTAATTTTGCCTGTTCCCATCCCACTTCATTTGTGAAACGCCGGATACAGACAACTCATAAATCTTTTTTTGAACTAGATCAACCCACAGAACCGCCCCGGTAGAATGGTCTTGCATCGTTTTTGAAAGTTGAACAACCACACCATTTCCATCCGGTGACCACAATCCAAGCTCTACTGGAAACTCTTCTGGCATCAATTCCTGCCGATTGTTTCCTTGCAGGTTAACCCGAATCAATTTAAATCGATCGGGTATTTGTGATGGATCAGCAAGAGCTGCCATGAAAACCTGAATATTGACATCGTCTACCACTCTCGGGAATGCGTAATAATAGTACCAACGGGCTGGTTCGAATTCTGCAATGCCCACACAACGAAATTCATCGACCTCACAACGCATGAGCGAACCTGGATGCCCGGCGTTTGATTGCGAGAGGATCAGACCTTTTCCTCCAGCAAACCAGGCATATCCATCTACTGATGTATTGGGTAATGTCACCAGTCTATCTTTGCTTACCAATCCAATTGTTAGATCATAAAGGCTCTTAACTGGAAAAGCATATCCTGATACCAGGAAATTTTCTTCATCCGGTGACCAGTTCAATAGTCGATAAATTATATTTTGATAATCGGATGAGTTTACCCAAATCAAATCTAATTTTTCAGTTTCCACGTCCATCAACCATAATCCATTTTCAACAAAAGAAATTTTTGAACCATCCACTGAAAATCTGGGACTACGAATGCCATATTTTATCTGTAGTTCATCATTCATCATTTCCAGTTGATCCTTTAGGCTCACCAGCACCTGTCCTCGCCGAACGCTGTTTCTGTTACTGCCATCCTTTTGAGCAAGAATTAACTGATTTCCACTGACATACACCAGGTAATCACTGCTGGCTGAAAAGTCAAATTCTGTAATCGGATCTTCTTCATTCGTGATCTGAACTGAATTCATATCTTCCTTGTCTAGTAGCCAGATTTGTCCATCTTTAAGAAAAAATAATCCTGCTGGTAACATAAACTCATTGGGGAGATTTTTTTCTGAATTTTCCAAGGTCGTCTCTTTTTTTGCTCCTGGTATGTACAATTGGTTATCAGAATGATAATGACAGGAAGGATCATCGAAAGTACAATTTTATTTATTCTGTTTTTCAAGTTCCATCCTCCAAAAGATAATCTTTGCTTAATGCCATCGAAAAGACATGATGGTCTTGAATTTGTTTACTTCTAGATGATGGTAGCAAACAAACGTCACAAATCCGTCAAAAAAATATATTAAATTGAAATCTACAAAATAGGTTACCCTATTGAAAACAATTTATAATTATTTAATTCTCAATAATTATTTTTTTCTCTTTAATTTCCAATCCACCCGACAGGAGACCAAATAGATATGATGATCAATAAACCCATTACACATGGTCGCAGCTACAAACTTGTTTGGGGAATTGCCTCTCTAGGCACTTCTCTCATTTCCGGGGTCTTTGGAGCACTCCTACCTATTTTTTATCAGGATTATTTAGGTCTTTCAGCGCGTTGGATTGCAGTAGCATCCATCGTGTACGCTATCTGGAATGCTTTCAATGACCCTCTTTTTGGGTATGTCACGGATAATACCCGTTCCAAAATGGGCAGACGCATCCCGTATATGCGTTTTACGGCTCCTTTTCTGGCTTTAACCTTCATCCTGGTCTGGTTTGCTCCAGCCCAGGCGGGTCAAACAGCCATATTCTGGTGGATGCTGATCAGTATGCTGCTGTATGATACTTGTTACACCATTATCGGTCTTGTATATTCATCCCTCCTACCAGAAATCACCGAATCCGATTCAGAACGAAATGACTTGCAAATTTCCTCCTCCTTGTTTGGTTTAGTCGGTATGTTGATGGGTTTTATCATCCCGGATCTCTTCCGCCCTAAAGCCGGTGGAGATCCCAGTTTTCTGCCATTACAAACAGCGATGATTGTGGTGGGTATTGTGGGTGCTTTATTAATCGTTGCCACCACACTGAAAGTAAAAGAACGCCCGGAGTTCACTCAGGTCGATAAACCCATTGGGATTAAAGAATCTTTACACTTCACTTTCTCCAGCAAATCTTTTCTCGTCCTGGTGGCAGCCAATTTTATGTCCATTCTCATGTCATCCCTGGTCACAGGCTCGGTGTTTTACCTGGCTGATTATGTCCTTAAGATGAATACCATGATTCTGCTCGCCTGTATTTTTATTCCACTCATCATTGGCGTTCCATTCACAAAATTATTTACCAAACGCTTTGGCGTCGTGGGTGGGCATCAAGTTATGTTATTAATTGCAGCAACAGGCTTATTATCGATGATGGTCCTGCCAAACTCCTTTATACCCGTTTGCCTGGCATTGGCTGGATTTGGTCTGGCCGGTCCACAGACTTTGACGAATGTGCTATTCGCGCAGGTAGCTGACGAAGATGAAACGCGTTCGGGTGTACGTAGAGAAGGATCTTTCTTTGGAATTAATGCGCTGCTGACCAAACCTGCTCAATCAGTGGCTATTGCCCTCAGCCCATTTATCCTCGAAGCGACCAATTTTGTCACCAGAGAACAAAATAAAGGACAAATTTTCTCAAACCAACCTGATAGTGCGCTTTTTGGAATAAAAATGATCACAGGATTGATTCCCGGGATCGCAATGTTATTGGGAGCGATCATTCTGATCTGGTATCCATTGCGTGGAGAAACTCTTAAAAATATTCAAACCAAAGTATTGGAAATGCACACCTCAAAACACAATCAATTGTTGGAGCAGGAAAAATAGCAATCATCAATCAATTGAATACAATTTTGATCAATTTATAAACTTTTAATAAAATTTAAATAATTTAATGTATAATGAATAAGTTGGACTTCAGGATCTGTTTTTTAGATTTTGCGTTCATTCGAACGCTCTTACTACGTAAAAAAACAATAGACCAACACCCCAAAAAATGACCAAAAAATTTGGTCATCACATATTCAACACAAATCTTTGTAATAAGGAGGTTATTAAGCGACTGATCTCAGTCAACATTATTAATTCAACGCACTTTACAAATTGAAAGGAGGAACCAATGACTTTACAGAGTAGGATAATTCATCCTGATGAGGATTTGCAGGTTGCCTTCCAAAATCCTAAATATCAACCTTATGGATTGAAAAATTTCAGGCAAATTCCACAAATCAACAGCCTGACCGATGAACAAATTTTTGATATAGAGGTAGTAGCTCGCGTTCTCCCCTTCCGCACCAATAATTACGTTATTGACGAACTGATCGACTGGAATAACATTCCCAATGATCCTCTCTATATTTTAAATTTTCCCCAAAAAGATATGCTAAAAAAGCATCATTATGATCGGATTGCAGCCCTGCTGAAAAGCGGCGCTGATGAAGACCGGATCTCACTGGTTGCCAACCAGATCCGTGAAGAGTTAGACCCACATCCCGCTGGACAACTGACTAAAAACCGGCCATCACTCGATGGCAATGTACTGCCCGGTGTTCAACACAAATACCGTGAAACCTTGCTCTTTTTCCCAACCCAAGGTCAAACATGCCATGCCTATTGTACATTTTGTTTCCGCTGGCCTCAATTTACAGGGATTGCAGATTATAAATTTGCCATGTCTGAGATTGAACCAGTCATAAAATACATGCGCAAACATCCGGATGTCACCGATATTTTATTCACCGGTGGTGACCCGTTATTTATGAAAACGAAGATTCTCGAAGGCTACATCAATGCAATCCTACAGGCGGATTTGCCAAACCTTCGAACAATCCGTATTGGTAGTAAAACGCTGTCTTATTGGCCTTACCGCTTCTTAACCGATAATGATGCCGATGCATTGCTCACTCTATTCGAGAAAATCGTCTCGAATGGGATTCATCTGGCGATCATGGCACATTTCAACCACCCACGTGAATTATCCACACCTGCAGTTGAGTTAGCCATCAGTCGCATTCGCCAGACTGGCGCGCAAATCAGGGCCCAATCTCCCGTTCTCAATCACATCAACAATGACCCGGACCTTTGGGCTAGCATGTGGCAGCGACAGGTTGAGATGGGTGTAGTTCCTTATTACATGTTCGTTGCCCGTAACACTGGCGCACAGCACTATTTCAGCATCTCATTGGAAGAAGCCTGGAAAGTCTTCCGCAAAGCCTACCAGCAAGTTTCCGGGCTTGCCCGCACGGTTCGAGGTCCAGTGATGTCCTGTAACCCCGGAAAAGTTCAGGTGCTGGGTGTTTCTGAGATTATGAATGAAAAGGTATACGTTTTGCGTGCCTTACAACATCGCAACCCAAAACATGTGATGAAACCCTTCTACGCCCAATATGACCCCAATGCAATCTGGTACAACCAACTCAAACCAGCTTTTGGGGAAGAAAAATTCTTTTTTGAGTAAATCCCTTTTTTTTACTGTTTAAAAATCAGCGTCTTATAAAAGACGCTGATTTTATTAATGATGCCAGAAGGACCTCAGGAAGTTGATCTTTTCATAAAAATGATGTACCCCACCACCATCATGCTGATTGAAGGGATACACACGAATTTGTTTAACTCCGGCATAATGATTGTAAGCTGCAAAAACTGTTGATGGAGGACTGATATCATCCATCAACGCAGTCGAGAACAAAGCAGTTGCTTTGGCTCTGGTTGCGAAATTCATCCCGTCAAAATAGGAAAGCGTCCTGAATACCTGCTCCACTTTTTCACGATGTACCCGGCAATACTGCACAATTTCCTGATAAGGATGACTATCCACCAGTTGGGTGGCACGCTTAAAATCACACAGGAAAGGCACATCTGGCATCACGACTGGAATATCCGGCATTAACCCCGCCACCGCCAAAGCAACCCCACCTCCCTGACTGGAACCGGTGACCGCGATCCGGTCTATATCCACCAGTGGATGTTCCCTGGCTGCCTCCACTGCGCGCATTCCATCAATAAATAATCGCCGGTAATAATACGTTTCTGGAGCGAGAATCCCACGGGTCATAAAACCCGGCACCTGCGCACTGGATCCGCTCTCCAGTACATCCGGCGTGTCCCCCTCCCGCCACACGCTCCCCTGTCCGCGCGTATCCATCACAAAATGAGCAAAGCCAGCATTCGCCCAGGTAAGCCATTCCACCGGTTTTCCACGGCCGCCGCCATAACCAACAAACTCGACCACACAGGGCAGTGGTTCATTCACCCCTTTTGGCAGCAATAACCAGGCTTTTATCGGTTGACCGGCATATCCGGGAAAAGACACATCATATACGTCAATAAGATCAAGTGGTTCTTTTACAAGGTTGAAAACTGCCTGCATAGGCGAATTATGAGCAAACATATAGGATTGCTCCCAGAATTCGTCAAAATCGGATATTGCTGTCAAAACAGGTTTATATTTCTCCAATTGGTCCAAAGGCATATCAAAAAAAGCCATTATTTCCTCCTTTTGTAAAATTTACTTTTTCAAGCATTGGGTTATCGATAGATATTCAAATCTTCAGAATGAAAGATTAATAATACTGTACCGGATATCGCGTCTGATTTCAAGGTAAATGCATAGGATCATTCTTTTTACTTGTCATAGGTGTTTTTATTTGATAGCTGCTATAATTTTATAATATCGATAAATTATTTTCATTTCTTCTTATTGACCTTGGTATTTACGATGGATATATACCAACAACTAAGCACAGCGACACTGGATTAATAAGATAAACCACAAACATTATTATTCGATAATGGAGTTAATTATGAAAAAAGCGAGCCTGGTTTTATCCATTCTTATCATCTCGATCATTCTCTTATCCGCCTGTAATATGCCCGCCACCAAAACGGGACCCACCACGGAGAGTGATATGGCTTATACTGCTGCGGCACTAACTGTTCAGGCAAAGATTCATGGTTATACTCCAGAACCAACCCAGCCGATACAAGGGCAGGAACAACCTGTACAACAAAGCACTGCTGCGCCTAATCCACAACCAGTATATACCGCAGCTCCGGTTGATAGTGATGCGCCCTGTGATCGTGCACTTTTTGTTGAAGATATCACCATCCCGGATAACACACAGATTGACCCCGGTGGTGCTTTCACGAAAATTTGGCTCATTCAAAATGATGGATCCTGCACCTGGACGAAAGATTATGCCATCGTCTTTGATAGTGGTGATCAAATGAATGGTCCGGAAAGCATTGCCATCAATAATGATGTTCCACCCGGATACGCCCTTGAAATCAGTGTCAACCTGAAAGCGCCGACTGAATCAAAAACATATCGGGGAAACTGGATGCTCAGAAATGCATCCGGTAAAAAATTCGGATTGAGTGATTTTAACGATCCATTCTGGGTCATCATCAAAGTGGATGCCCCACCGGTTCCTTCCTTTGTTGTCTCCACCGCATCATTTGAAATGATTCCCGGTAGTTATACCGGCGTGTGTCCATTCCCAGTGACCTTACGCGGAACAATTACAACCAGTGGCTCAGGTAAAGTCACTTATTATTATCAACGGGAAGATGGCTACCGCTCTGACACCATGGAAATAACCTTCGATGCTGGCGGCCAGAAATCCTTACCTGATTTTTCGATGCCAATTGGCGCTGGAGCGGGCTATGCCTGGACAGGTAAAATCTGGCTATACATTGATAATCCTAATCACCAGGCTTTTGGTGAACAGGTCTTTTCGGTAAACTGTGTATCGCCTTAAGAAATAGAATTAAACGTCAATTCGATACACACGATGATTTTTAACCTCAGCCCCTCCCAGGGTGATTAAGTCTTTGCGCATCTGCTCGGCGCTCTCAGCTACCTGGGTGAACTCAGCATACTTAAAATGCTTAGATTTGACTGTTTTTTCCATTTCATAATACAGTAAAGCGTTACCACCGCGACCATGGTACTCCTCCATGACACCCATTCCATTCACAGAGACCATATCTGCGCGCCTTGATTCTCCCAATAAATCCAGAATACTGATTGGATTGAGTTGCCCTTTATGGCGTTGGAGCGCTCTTGATACATCCGGAAAAGCAAATAAGAATCCAATGATCTTCTCGCCATCCATCAATACTTTAATCAATTTCGGATCGGCAAATAAGATCACATTTTCAATCGCCGTTTCTATTTCCCTTTTTGTATAGGGGTAATATTCCCAGTTCTTTACAAATACCTTGTTATAGATTTCGCCAATATCTTTTCCTACCCTCCTCAATTCTGATCTCGTTCGAAATCCACGTACGCTGATGGTGCCCTTTTCCAGTACCCGTTCCGCTACGCGTTTCACCTTCTCTGGCAAGGAGAATTTTGCTATCTCAATCTGGCATGAAACAAAATCAACTTCTTTTTCAAAACCGTATTCTTCCATTAATCGAGGTAAGTAGGGCAGGTTATAGTTCATCATGATCATCATCTGGCGCTTATCAAACCCTTCCACCAGAATGCCATATCCATCCCCCAGCCCAAAAGGTTTGGGACCAACAATCCTGTTTAAACCGCGTTTCGCTGCCCACTCCTTCCCTGCTTCAAATAGAGATTTGATTATTTCAATATCATTTTCCGATTCCAATAAATTAAAGTTGGCAATCCTTTTATTCTGAACCTGGTTGTATAGTTTATTTTCCATCATCGCGAAACGACCTACTGTTTGACCATTTCGAACGGCAATAAATGCCTGGGCATCAGAATGTTCATAAAAAGGATGTTTTTTGGGATCCAGCATATTACGCACATCGACTTTCATAAAAGGTACCCATTGCGGCACTCCCTGGTACAATCGATACGGCAATTCAACAAACTCCCCTACGAAAGAATTGTTTTGACGGTTGACAGCTTCAATTTTTATCATTTTATTTCCTCTTTTTGGATAACAACTCCTATAATAATAGCATTGGATGCAATAATTGTTAATTCATTTCAACCCTGATTTTAAAATTTTTAAAGACAAAGGAGACTTCATGACCACACTGATCCAGGAGAAAGTACGACAGGCAATCGATATTTTGAAGGAAAAGGACATCGACCTCTGGTTGATCTTTGTTCGGGAAACTTCTGTTAATTCCGACCCTATCCTGCCCGTAATTTATGGAAATGAAACCCTCACCCGCCAGAGTGCGTTATTAATGCACCAATCCGGTGAAACCATCGCCATCGTTGGCCGCATTGACGCCGAAACCACCCGATTAATCGGTGCTTACCAGTCAGTTATCCCCTGCGACGCTGGCATCAGTCCATACCTGTTATCTGAGTTGCAGCGGCTCAATCCAGCAAAAATCGCCATCAATACCAGCCTCAGCAATGTCATGGCGGATGGGTTGAGCTATGGGATGTACCAACTCCTGGTAAAGATGTTGGCGGACACCACTTTTATTGACCGGCTTTGCTCAGCAGAAGGGATCATCTCGGCTTTGAATGGTCGTAAAACACCCAGCGAAATTTCGCTAATCCAGGCTGCCGTGGATGAAACCCTCGAAATCTACCAGCAAACCTATGATTTCATACGACCCGGTCAGACAGAAAAAGACGTGTCGGATTTTATGCATCAACAATTAGCTGATCGTAATCTCCTGGCTGCCTGGACACATGAAGGCTGCCCGGCAGTCAACAGTGGCCCGGATTCGCCTGTCGGCCATGCCGCTCCAACGGATATACAGCTCGAACGTGGGCACCTGGTGCATTTTGATTTCGGCGTCCAGAAGGATGGTTATTGCTCCGACATTCAACGCATGGTCTACCTGGTAAGACCCGGGGAAAGCGAAGCTCCAGTTGAAGTGCAGCAAGGGTTCGATCTGGTGCGCCAGGCAATCGAAGCTGCCCGTGTGGTATTACGCCCTGGCGTTACCGGTCTGGAAGTTGACACGGCTGCCCGCAAGGTCATCACAGATGCTGGCTTTCCCGAGTACCATTACGCCACCGGTCATCAATTGGGCAAGCGCGCCCATGATGGCGGTGGAATCCTTGGCCCCCAATGGGAAGTGTATGGTGATCTACCCAATCAGATCATTGAAAAAGACCAGGTTTACACGATTGAACTGGGAATAGCCTTACCAGGCTATGGCTACATCGGGTTGGAAGAAGATGTGTTGGTGACCGCACATGGAAATGAGTATCTGGGAGAACCACAAACAAAACTGGTGGTGTTATAAGATCCATTGATGTGAATATGATTCAATTAATCCGTATCACCCAGGATCATATCCAATGTAATCCCCAATTCTTTTGCAATGTCGGTTAATACCTTTACGGATCCGCGACGTTTATTCGTTTCCAATTGGGAGAGATATGGAATGCTGATGTCAATTTTCTTTGCCAGCCCATCTTGTGTCATTCCCCGAAATTTTCTGAATACTTTTATTGGATTTTGACCTTCCAGTAATTTGTCTACAACCTCAACAGGAAATAATTTTTCTTCGCCCTGTGCGAATGCACTTTGAAAGCGATCAAAATCATGAATATCATCTAACATTTCTGCTTTTTCTACCAAATGGAGATACTCATCATATGGAATAACAGCCCATTCCACTTCATCTTTATTCTTAATGATCTGAACGTTCATTTGTAAACATCTCCTCTGGATCCAATCTTCACAATAATTATGATCAATTCATCATTCTTTAGGTATCATCTCAATGAATCCGGGCAAGCGGGTGTTTTTGGCGTGCGTCCGCACGCCAAAAACACCCTGACCGCTAATTATTGAAAGGACACCTCTTTAGTTCATAATTGACCCGCCATTCACCAACTCTTAATCGATATCCTGATCTACCTTGAAGTTTTTTTGTGTCCAAAATTGGATTGTAAGGATCCACTGATAATAAACCAATTCCTTTCCTGAGTAACATACCAGTTTTTTGAGGTAGTTTTTGAATTGCTTTAACAGCCTGCGTTGAAAATAATAATCTGTACACAATTTAATATTGACAAATAGCTAATATTTTGTCAATAAATATTAGCTTATATATTAATAACAAAAACAGGGTGAATGGATTTACACCCTGTTTTTAGTGGAGTTCATTTTGTTTTTGGCTTATCCCCCACCCAAATAGGCTTCTTTCACCATCGGATCTTCCAACAAATCACCGGCGTCACCTTCCAACACAATCTTGCCGGTCTCGAACACGTAACCGCGATCCGCAATCGAAAGTGCCATCTGGGCATTTTGCTCCACCAGCAGGATCGATGTTCCCTGCTGATTGATCTCGCTGATAATATCAAATATCTGTTCCACAATGATGGGTGCCAGACCCATGGAAGGTTCATCCAGCAGTAACAATTGTGGACGCGCCATTAATCCACGCGCAATCGCCAGCATTTGTTGCTCGCCCCCTGAGAGTGTGCCTCCCAGTTGTTTTCGTCTTTCGCGCAGGCGAGGGAACTTCCCAAATACCATTTCGATATCAGCTTCAATCCGTTGACGATCGGAAAAAATATAAGCGCCCATTTCCAGATTTTCCACCACCGTCATCTTGGGAAAAATTCTCCTTCCTTCCGGAACCTGAACAATGCCTTTGGTGACAATATCCTGAGGTGGTGTTTCCACAATCGATACACCTCTGTAGCGAATATCACCGGCAGTGGGTTTATTCAGACGGGAAATGGTGTTCAATGTGGTTGATTTTCCAGCACCATTGGCACCAATCAAAGCCACAATCTCACCTTCTTCGAGATGAAAGGAGACTCCTTTTAACGCGTGGATAGCGCCATAATGTACGTTTAGATTTTCAACTTCAAGCATCATGCGTTTTCTCCCGTCGATATTTTTCGGATAAGGCGGCAGCCCCAGGTCCCAGATAGGCTTCAATCACGCGCGGATTCGCCTGGATTTCTTTGGGATTCCCCTCGGCAATCTTTTGTCCATAATCCAGTACAGAAATCTGATCAGAAATGTTCATCACCACGCGCATGTCATGTTCGATCAGGATGATGGTGATTCCCAAATCATCGCGGATTTGACGGATGAAATCCTTCATGACATCCGTTTCCTGAGGATTCATCCCAGCAGTGGGTTCATCCAGTAATAATAATTTAGGTTGGTTGGCTAATGCCCGTGCAATTTCCAGGCGTCGCTGGGCTCCATATGGTAAGTTTAATGCCAGGTTATCTCCCAATCCTGCCAGACCAACGTAATGGAGTAAACGACTGGCTTCGTTCACGATATGTTTTTGTTCTTTTACATAACCAGGTGTTTTGATCATAGCAGTAATCCAGCCATGTTTCAAATGAGGTTCGAATCCAACCATTACATTTTCAACAGCTGTCATACTTTTGAAAAGGCGAATATTCTGATACGTACGGGCAATCCCCATAGCTGCCACCTTATCAGTAAGCATACCCTGGATCTTACGCCCATTAAATAAAACGTCTCCAAGTTCTGGTGTGTAAAATCCTGAAATGCAGTTGAACAATGTTGTCTTTCCTGCACCATTTGGTCCAATAATACTGGCAATCGAACCTTCTGGAACGACGAGATCAACTTTATTTACTGCTACCAGACCACCAAAGATTTTTGATACCTGACGAGCTTCCAGTACCGTTTTCATTTTTCACCTCCAACGGTAGCAGGCAAGTGTACCGGTTCATTGTCCTGTCCGACAGGCACCTCCAGTTTGGGTCGTCTGGCTGGCCATAACCCCTCAGGGCGGATGATCATCATCACAACCAGCAATGCACCAAAAACCAATAAACGGTAATTTTCTACCTCTCTAAGGATCTCTGGTAGTCCTTTCAGAGTAAATGCTCCCAAAATAACACCTGGGATGCTGCCCATACCACCTACAATCACTAAAACCAGTACATTAATCGAGACCATTAAGGCATGATCTTCTGGACCGGTGAACTGGTTACGCGAAGCAAACAATGCTCCTCCCAATCCCGCAAAAGCAGCGCCCAGGGATAGCGCTAACAATTTATATTTTTGGGTATTAACACCTGTTGCCTGTGCAACCGTCTCATCCTGACTGATTGCCAGCCAGGCACGTCCGATACTGGATTCCTGCCAGCGTCTGGCTAGAAAGATCGATAGCAAGACAGCCAGAATAATCAAATACATGAAATCAACATCCGTTGTAAATGACCGGCCAAATAATGTGGGACCGGCAATATTTCGCACACCTCTTGGACCCATGGTGAAATCTTTTAATATATCACTTCGTAATAAAATTCGGATGATCTCACCAAAACCCAAAGTCACGATGGCAAGATAATCACCACGTAAGCGCATGATTGGTAAGCCAATCAAAATACCCGATAAAGCAGCTGCCAGAACCGCTACCCCCAGAGCAATCCAGAAATTCCAGACCAGGTTATGTGGTTCAGGTGAAGTCGTCAGAGCGAAGGTGTAAGCACCAATCGCAAAGAAAGCCACATAGCCCAACACCAATTGACCGGAAAAGCCAACAATAATGTTCAAACCGAGACCCAACAGAACGTAGATTCCAACGGTTCCCATTACATAATTCCAGTAAGCGCCCCAGGTGCGTGGTAACAAGACCAATAAAAGCAGTACCACACCCATCAGAACATAACTTACGTATGGATTTCCCTGTAACTTGCCCAACCAGTGATCCTGTGACCACTTCTGAATAGACTCGCGTGTTGATTTCACGCGTTCACGGCTGCGTTCGCTGGCTAAAGCTAGAAAACCACCTACGACTGCCATTAATGTGCTGTAGAAAACGTGAATTAATATACCTACAACAATGGTCTGATTAAATAGGAAGAACCTGACAGACTCGGAGGAGAGTTGGCTCAGGTAAGTACGTAGGTTGATTCCACGATTATCTAACACTCCAACGATCAGTGCATAGACCATCACCAATACACCTGCAACTAAACCGGCAATCGTTGATCGTCCAAGAACCTTTTTTGTATTAAGTGTCTCATGTTTATCCTGTCGGGATGCACGCCAACCATTCCATATTCCCAATAAACCCAAAAATATAAGGAAACTACTGGTGGAAGGCATTTGTCCTACCCCTAACGATTGCCCTAATGCTTTCTGTATCAACCCTGAAATTACGACTGTGAAACCAATTAACGCGAAAAATATTACAATGATGCCAAACACCATACCACTCGCGGCGGATTTTTGAATAGATTGCTTGTTCATACCTTCTCCTCCGTAAGTGCTTCACCTAATATTCCGGATGGACGGAAAATCAATACCAGGATCAGAATGGTAAAAGCTAGAACATCTTTCAACTGGAAATCTATCCCCAGCACTGCTGGTCCAACCGACTCCACTATTCCCAGGAACATACCGCCTAACATAGCACCCGGTATGTTGCCAATCCCACCTAGAACTGCTGCAGTGAATGCTTTAATACCTGGTAAAAATCCAACATAATAGTTAAACAACCCATTGTGAATACCCCACATCACTCCTGCTGCACCAGCCAGTGCGCCGCTGATAACAAATGTACGGCTGATGATTTGGTCAACATTGATACCCATCAAGGCTGCAGTTTTCTTATCCTGTGCAACCGCGCGCATCGCGCGACCCAATTTCGTGCGTTGTACCAACAGATAAAGACCTACCATTAAGATTGCAGATAAAATTAAAGAAAAAATACCCGTATACGTGAGAACAACCGTACTGCCAGCAACTTCGAGATTCCAACCTATTCCACGATCTAAAACCACCGGGTTTATGTATTGGCGACGTTGTGGTCCAAATAATAATTGACCAGCATTTTGCAGGAAAATGGAGGCACCAATCGCGCTGATCAAAGGCACCAAACGTGGGGCTCCTCGTAATGGCCGGTAAGCAAACTTCTCAAGGAATAGTCCTGAGAGCGCAGCGATCGTCATCCCTGCTAAAAACGCAAGCAGAATAGCAATAACCGGATAGGCATTAAGAAATGATAACTGGTTGCCATCTGCACCACTCACCTGGATGGCATTGAATGCTTCAAACACAAAATAACCACCAAATGTGCCGATCATCATCACTTCACCATGCGCAAAATTGATCATGAACAAAATACCATATACCAATGTATAACCAATTGCAATCAGTGCATACATACCACCGATGATCAACCCAGAAACAGAAAGTCGCAGCCAGGTGTCTGCCCCGAACTGCGACTTTGCAGCAACATCCATTGCACGCACAATAATGAGCGCAAGCAAAAGAAGCGCTGCAATAATTCGAATAATTCGGATACTATTCTGGGGCAATGTAAGCGAGAACTTTTTACGTAAAGCTTCCATTAAGCCTCCAATGTGTTCAAGTTAGGATTTTTCTATCATACCACAGGGAAACTGCGGAAAGGGTTTTACCTCTCCGCAGTGACCCTTAAATTTCAATACTCTTACTGTTCAGCCTGTGCCCAATCACCATCTTTTACGATGTAGAATGTTGGACCAGCTGTATTACATTCACCAACTGCATCACAGGTGATATCACCGGTAATGCTGGTGAA
The DNA here is from genome assembly GCA_002840735.1 of Chloroflexi bacterium HGW-Chloroflexi-2. Classification (GTDB taxonomy): domain Bacteria; phylum Chloroflexota; class Anaerolineae; order Anaerolineales; family Anaerolineaceae; genus UBA6170. The sequence goes on along the minus strand of PHBY01000005.1, from coordinate 53,812 downwards.
ACCTGAGGTACCACGTACAGCAGCAACCAATGCACCACGAGGTACATAGAGCGCACCATCGGAACCCAAAACTGCTACTTCTTTCACCTTCGCCATTAACACAGCGGCTGAGTCATATCCACTCCAGGTGTAGGGAGATAATGTTCCAGAGCCAACGCCATAAGCTGCGAGGTAATCAGCATCAAATTTTAATTTTGCAGCAGATTCTGGTGGAATCAAGGAAGCAGCATATGCGCCTTCACCGTTGGCACCGGTTTTCGCAACAAATTCAGCGCCGAAGGTTCCATCACAACCGAAGAAGACAGCATTTTCCAGACCACTTTGTTTCATGTTGTTGGTTAATACAACACCTTCAGCAACATAGCCACCAAAGTAAACCGCTTCAGGAGCGCTGGCAGCCAGAGCTGATAATGTTGCGGTGTAATCCGTTTCGCCTGGAGTAATTGCTTCATATCCGACAACTTCTCCACCTAAGGCGGTGAACTCTGCACGCACTACATCGGCCAATCCTTGGCCATAAGCGCCACCATCATGCAATACTGCAATCTTGCGGAAACCTAATTTCGAATAGAGGTAATCAGCAGCGAATTTACCCTGTACTGCATCGGTAAATGCAACTCGATTGAAGACCTTTGATCCCAGGGTGGTTAATGGTGGGTTGGTAGCGGAAGGTGACATCATCGGGATTCCGACTTTATCATAAACCGGGATGGCGGCTTCGGTTGCACCAGAGAAAATATGACCAGCAATTGCCACAACGGTTGGATCTGTTGCGAGTTTGTTAGCGACTGCAGCGCCACCTTCGGGGGCACCCTGGTCATCCTGCGCAACGAGTTCAAAAGCAAAACCTTCAACAGTGCCCGCATCCTTCACCGCGATGGCGGCACCCTGGGAGATATCCACACCAAATGAGGCGTAATCACCGGTCATTGGAGCACCCATGCCAATTTTTACCGTCTGACCAGCAGGAATTTTGGCACAACCAAATTCATCACTGGCACAAACTTCAGGTTCGCCACCGGCTGGGGCTGCACCATTACAACTTGCCAAAACCATGGCAAAAACGACAAACACAAAAAACAATACACTTTTCTTCATTACTTCCTCCTATAGCTTATTACGGAATTTCAACAAATTTTGGAACGACAATTTTGAGATTGAAATATTCTAACTTTGAAATGGCGTGCCTCCTTTACGGAAGTGGGTTGATCTTAATTATCCCTGGAATGTTTTTGTCAAAAAAAACCACCCTTTGGTGTTCGTTGGGTGGCTTTTTTGCTTCTACTTTTGATTTTTTAACTTATTTTGTTTTAATCTTTTCCGCTCGCCCAACTTGAATTTGATCCTCCATAATAATATGGAGGAACCAATAAAGCATGATAATAATAATAGCGAGGGATATGTTTAACATGACATTCATCACATTCGTTCAGGATTTTGCTGATTATACAGTGTTTTATTGATCTGTCAACCCTTTAAAATGCCATTTTTAGCTAATTTTGAAGATTTCAACAATTTAATCACAATTCGTAATAAAAATATTACGTTTTTTCTTAATTAATACTATATTCCGTACAATTAAATTTCACGAAGAGTCCGTTTGATCCAACCATAAACGTATTTTTTTTCGGTATGTCTTAAATGCCATATTACCCGCATGAGTAAGTTTGAGCGTCGTACGCGGCCTACGATCAACAAATTCTTTCAGCACCTCAATATAGCCAGCTTCTTCCAGTTTCTTCATATGCGAGGATAGATTCCCAAATGTCAGCCCGGTCTGCTGCATAATAAAAAGGAAATCCGCACTTTCCACCAGATAAAGATAGGACATGATGATCAGCCTGGCTGACTCATGAATGACTTTATCAACGTCTTCCAGATTAGATAGATGGATATCTTTTTGATCAGAAGGCATAACACACCTCGTTTCCACTTATTTGAATAACAAATGAGATCATAGGACAAATCACGTTTTTCATTCCTGTTATCAACTAATGGTGTCATATTATTCTTACAAAACTAACAATAATCCAAATTAACTATTGAAATTTTTTTCAAAATGAGTATAGTATCCATATTCTGGTGCACTTTTTTTTATTCATATAAAAAACTGAATAAATAGCCAAATATCCATATCAATCCCCATAAAAAACTCATAGCTGACAAAGACTGACATGGTATTCGTTTAAGTGCACCTAAAATCTTTGGGAGGGTTTTTGCTATGTCGAAGAAAGTCTTTAAAGTTTTCAGTTTGTTGTTAGCCTTTGTTTTTCTCGTTTCGGTTGCCCAACCGGCGTACACCAGCAACGAAGGCAAAATGCGCGTCTGGGTGGAATTCAGGCCAGGTCAAGGAGCAAAAGTGGAGAATTCACTCAACGCTTTAGGTGCGGAGTTCCATTATCGATTCGAGGATCTCAACAGCTTTGTGGTCACTGTGCCCGAGCAGGCTTTAGCTGGTTTGAGAAACAATCCGAATGTGGTCTCGATTGAGGAAGACGCCATTCGCTTTCCAGCTGCCCAGGAAGTGCCATATGGCATAGATATGGTACAGGCTCGTGATGTTTGGGATACAGATAGAGATGGTGTTGTTGATACAGGTGCACCAACTGGCTCTAATCGGACAATATGTATTATTGACTCCGGTCTTTATACGGGACATGAAGACTTTGCTGGCGTAAATATTTTTGGTGGATATCCAACAGGTTGGAACACAGACAAATGCGGACATGGAACTCACGTTGCTGGCACGATTACTGCTTCCATGAACTCTACTGGTGTTGTTGGTGTAAACCCAGGTACAACAAGTCTTTACATTGTCAAAGTATTTGGTGATGATTGTGGGTGGACATACAGCTCAACATTAGCTGATGCTGCCAATCGTTGTGAAGCTGCTGGGGCAGATGTTATCAGTATGAGTTTGGGTGGAACCACGAAAAGTAAATTGGAAGAAATCGCATTTAATAATGTCTACAGTAAAGGAGTTTTATCTGTAGCAGCCGCGGGAAATGATGGAACAACAAGAATCAGCTATCCTGGTGGATATGCTTCAGTGATGTCCGTTGCTGCAATCGACTCAAATAAAGTAGTAGCAGATTTTTCTCAGAAGAACAGAACAGTTGAAGTTGCCGCTCCCGGTGTAGGCGTTCTAAGCACGGTTCCTTACTTAAATTTAGCCACCGTTAAAGTTGATAATGTAACATATAGTGGAAACCAAATTGAATTTGCACCTTTAGCACCTTCTGGAATTATCGGTGAATTGGTTGACGGTGGACTATGTGGAACAAGCGAAAGTTGGAGCGGTAAAGTTGTTCTATGTGAACGCGGAACATACGATTTCGTTACCAAAGTGAAAAACGTACAAACCGGTGGTGGTGTTGCCGCGATTGTCTACAATAATGTTCCTGGAGATTTTCTGGGTACACTTGGATCCGAAGGATTGGTTAATATTCCTGCCATTTCATTATCACAGGAAACAGGACAATTTTTGGTAGCCAATAAACTCGGTTCCTCAGCCACAGTAGTCACATCCTCTATTATCCCAGCAAGTGGCTACGAGGCTTGGGATGGTACTTCTATGGCTACTCCACACGTTTCAGGTGTAGCAGCCTTGGTTTGGAGTGCCAATCCAAACTGGACAAACGCAGAAATTCGAGATGCGCTCATTAAAACAGCGGAAGACTTAGGAGCCGTAGGCAAAGATAATTCTTATGGTTATGGTTTGGTTCAGGCAAAAGCAGCATTGGATTATCTTAGTGGGGGTACTCCTCCACCTCCTCCGCCAGATGACAAAGTGATGACCTTAACTGTCTATACAACCCCAACATCGGTTTCCAATAATCAAACAGTTAATATAACTGTTACAGCAACAGACACTGCTGGACCAGTTGGGGATGCAAGTGTAAATGTGACGATAAAAAATTCAACTAAAACACTTGCGAGTCTGAATGGCACCACCAATTCAAGCGGTGTCGTAACATTCTCCTATCGTGTTAAGACCAGAACAACTGGTACTGGAACCATGACCGTTTTGGTAACTGCCACCAAGGATGGTTATCCAACAGCAACAGCAACCACTTCGTTTTTTGTTGAATAAAGATTAAATATTTAGATAAAAAAACCCTGCGAACTAACCCTTCGCAGGGTTTTTTTATATCCCCAACAAACTCAATTGCCTGACCCTCTCTTTTACCTTATACTGCGTTACTTTCAAGGCAATTCCCTTCTTCTTGCACAACTCTTTGAACTGCTCACTCAATTTCTGTGCCCCAATGGCAGCACACTCGTAACGATTGCCGAACGCCCGCAGGTGTTTTTCCATCACCCCCGGGAACAAGCGTTCCAATTGCCTTAAATAATACTCCTGAGAGCCTTTGCGCTGGGTCATGCCAAAGGCAGCCAGGATCCATCCAGCGCCATGCGTGTGCGCCAATTCCACGATGCCACGAATATTCTCCCAGTTATCCTCAATAAAAGGCAAGACTGGCATTAACAACACCCCCACCTTGATACCGCGCTCCGCCAGAAACCGCATGGCTGCCAGTCGTTCCGAGACCAGCGCTGCCCCCGGCTCCAGCTTTTTTCCCAGATCATCATCACAGGTGGTGATAGTGAAGGACACCAACGCCTGGGAATCGCGTTCAATCTGACTGAGAAGATCCACATCCCGCATGACCAGCTTGCTCTTGGTGAGCACATGCACCGGAAAACCATACTCGACAAACAATTTCAAGGCACCACGAGTGAGCTGATACTGCTTTTCCACCGGCGCATAGGGATCATTCATTGAACCTGTTCCCACAGTCCCCTTAGCCCGCTTGCCAGGCAGTTCCTTGCGCAGCAAATCCAGGGCGTTCACTTTCACCAGGGTATCATTGAAATTCTCGATCTGGTAACAATCGCCGCGTGAATCACAATAAATACACTGATGCTGACAACCACGATACAGGTTCATGGTGTATTGGATCCCAAACCAGGGATCAGGTGCTTTGGAATGCGAGAGGATGGTCTTGGCTTGAATTTCTTTGATCATGCTGGTTCACCAACTTGATCATAGTATAAATTTTCTAAGAACGCAAGTTCTATTATTTCAAATGCTTTCCATTTCGCACCGCCACCATTTCGGTGATGATCGCCAGAGCAATCTCCTCCGGACCCCGGGCGGCGATATCCACTCCAATCGGAGAATGGATGCGGGTGATCTGTTCATCCGTTATCCCGGCTTCCTTCAATTCACGCACATGCTTGGCAAATGTCTTTTTCGATCCCAAAGCACCAATGTAACGGGCTTCATGCTGGCAGCCAATTGCCAGTGCCGGGACATCCAGCTTATCGTCATGTGAGACTACCACCAGGTAAGTACCTTGATCCCAGGGAAAGCGCTGCAAAAATTCTTCCGGCCATTCCCTCACCAGCCGATCTACATGCGGGAAGCGCTCGATGTTACCGAAAGCCTTGCGGGGATCGATCACGGTGGTATGAAAGCCCAGAATCCTGGCATATTGAACCAAAGGAATAGCGATATGCACCGCTCCTACCACCACCAATTTGGGGGATGGGGACAAAACATCAAAGAACACATCAACCAACTGATCCTTAACCTGCAATGTCTTTCGCATGCATTGTTGCTGAGAAAAAACTTCCACTACATTTGCTTTCACCAAGGCAGTCAAATCTGGATCAGAAAATTCTCCCAGCATGCTGTCATCCGGATAGGCATAAACCTGTTCACCAACGTGAGATCCCGATAGTACAGTCACCACCACTGCCAGGCGCTCTTCCACCAGATCCTTCCGCATTCGCTCAAAATTCTCTTTGGATAACTTTTCAACCCACACTTCGATCGTACCCCCACAAGCTAAACCAACACTGATAGCCTGATCCTGGGTGACGCCATAATGCAGTAATTTGGGCATGCCATTCTTAAGCACCTTCAATGCTTCCGCCACCACAGCGCCTTCCACACAGCCACCACTGACAGATCCTGTCATCAGCGAATCCTGGTTAACAGCCATCTTGGCTCCCAATCCCCGTGGCGCTGATCCATAGATTTCCACCACGGTTGCCAGAGCTACAGCTTTTCCATCATCAAACCATTCCTGCATGGGTTGTAATATTTCGCGCATAATTTATTACCTCTAGATCCCTATCTACTCAATCGGTTTCCGGGCTAACATCCGTATAGCTAATTGTTGTTGACCTTTCACAGTCGCTTTCACATTTTCATCATACACCAAAAATTCCCACCCGGAAAAGGATTGTAACAATTCACCCGGTTGGAGCAGGTATTCTAATCGCAAATGGGATTGATCGCTGTCCGGGTCAAAACGCATGGTTTCCAGCACCAGGTAACCTCCCGGTTTCAAATATTGCTGGTAGAGCGGGAACATTTCCCGGTCCAGAAACCAGAAGTTGAGGATCACATCAAAGCAGCCGGGCTGGAGATGAATCTGCGGTAAATTAACCAGTGCTGTCTGTACTTTTGGATACTTGCTCTTCGCTTTCCGCAATGCAACCATCGAAAAATCTACACCCAGCATCTGTAGGCCATGTTCAGCCAGCAGATTGGCGTTGTGACCTTCCCCCATGGCGACATCCAGACCCCAACCCTCTCGTGGCAATTGGGGTAGAACTTCCACCAGAAATTCCCGTGGACTTGCCAGATTATGCCCACTGGATTGATAACGTTCATTCCATTCTGCAGCCTGATAGCGGCTCATTTCACTTTTTCCTTCTCACCAAAACGCCCGTTGATCAGTAATGTCACCAGCCGGCCTTCAATTGTCAGCACTTTCACTTCTGTGCCATAGGTCTGTGTCAATTTCTCACTGGTCAGTACCTGGTCGATCAAACCCGCATCCAGCACAGCACCCGCTTTAAGCAGGATGACGTGATCAGCAATCATGGCGGCTGCATCCGGATCGTGTGTGCTGAACACGATCGTTACACTGCGTTGTGCCAGTGTTTGTAAAATTTTCAACAGGCGACCCTTATTGCTCAGATCCAGATGGGAGGTGGGCTCATCCAATAACAATATCTGTGGTTCCTGCACCAATGCGCGCGCCAATACCACCATTTGCTGCTCTCCGCCACTAAGTTCCGTCACCGGACGTTGCTCCAGGTGCTGGACTTCCAACATTTCCAGAGTGTCACGCACCAATTCAACATCATGTTCGCTGGGCATATCCAGAAAACCAAATTGTGGGGTACGTCCTAACAATACATATTCAATCACTTTGAAATTAAAAGGTACTACTTCCGATTGTGGCACCAGTGACATTACCTGTGACAACTCGGAGCGCTTATATGCGCTGATATTCTTACCAGCAATCCAGATTTCACCTGACTGGGGCGCGAGTAAACCCAGAATGGTGTGCAACAGCGTGGTTTTTCCGGTGCCATTCGGACCCAGGATGGCGGTAATGCTGCCCTTTTCGACCGATAACGAGAGGTCATTCAAGATCGTCTTTCCGGGATCGTAATGAAATTGAATATTCTTAAGTGCAATCATAGTCTGGTTCATCGCAACTTAATCCTGGAACGATTGATGATCACCACAAACAACAAGGCACCCATGAACGAAGTCAAAATACCTAAGGGGATTTCACCCGCCAGTAACGTGCGTGCCAGATTATCACTTACCACACCAAATATTGCCCCTATCAGCATTGATCCGGGAACAGAAAATTGTCCATTCGGACCAAACATCTGACGGGCGATCTGCGGCACAATCAAGCCGACCCAACCTACGATGCCACTCACGGCTGTTAACACCGCAGTGGCCGAGACGGCGGCTATCAGCACGATCAGACGTTCACGGGTGGTTTCAGCGCCTAATGAGAAGGCTGTGTCCTGTCCCAGAGCCAGCACATTCAAACGCCAGCGCATCAGATACACAATCAAGAGACCAACCACCACCACTGGAGCAACATACAACAAATCCTGCCAGGTTACGCTCCATAAACCACCCAGTAACCAGAAGGTGATCTCCTGCAACTGGGTTAGGGGATCTGCCAGATATTTCAGCACACCCAATCCCGATGAAAACAAAGCCGAGACCACAATCCCGGAAAGAATCAGACGCAGCACCCAGCCGCCAAACTTAATGGTGCGAGCCAGGATAAAAGAGCCAGCCAGCCCTAAAAGGGCAAACAATGAAGCGGAAAGCTCTATGGTCAATCGGCCGCCACCCAGCCATAAAATCGCCACCGCAGCCCCAAAAGCTGCCCCTTGAGAAACACCCAGGAATCCCGGTTCCACAATCGGGTTGCGGAAGATCATTTGCAATACCGTTCCACAAACCGCTAATGTTGCCCCTAATAAGGCAGCCGTAAGAATACGTGGCAGGCGCAGCAACCAGACGAGTCGCTGCGCCATGCTATCTTCCAACAACACTTGAATCGGCATCCAGAAAGGTTTCGGGTATCGGCCTATGAAAATGGATAAAGCAACGATGATCAACAGCAAGATCGACAATATCAGAATACGTTGATATTGTTTTGCCCACAAGCTCCTGGTTGAATTCATGGCATTTATTTTATCTCATCCAGACGTGGAATGACATATTCCTCAATTTGTGTGTCGGATAATCGATAGAGTTGCTGGTAAAAACTGACTACCTGCGCCTGCAGGTCAATTTCGGCTGTTCGTTCTGGCTGCAGGATCGTAGCTAACCATTGTTGACCCAGGATCCAGCGTGGATCAATCAGATCCCAGCTGGCATAATCTGCTGGAAAGCCATACACCTGACCGTTTTCCACAGCTTTTAATCCCTCCCAGGTCGGGCTCGTCAACAATTGTCCTGCTGTTTCCACAGAATCCCCGGCATAGTTCACAACAAAAATTACCTCCGGGTTCCAGACCGCTATCTGCTCCAGGCCCACTTGAATCCAGCCATCAGCTCCACCATCCACATCCAGCCAGGTCGGATTACCACCTGCGTTCTGCACCATGGTTGTCTGTAGATAGCTGGCAGGCGGTACTTTGAATGAGATTTCTCCTCCATCTTCACTGTATTGCAACACCAAAACAGAAGGACGCTCTGAATCCTGTAAACCATTCATCATCTCACTAATCTGAGCTTCTATATCCTGATAATAGGCAATAATTTCTTCTGCCCGTTCTGAATTTCCAAAAACCTTCCCCAAAGCACGGATATCCTCATAGAAGAATGCTGGTGTCTCCAGGTTCAACCCCATCACCGGTATGGAAATTTCCTCCAAAGCAGCCCCTAATTTACCCAGAGAGATATTCTTGACAATCACCAGATCCGGTTGATACGGTGCGATTTGTTCCGGTCCTGCATCCCGTTCGAGCATATTCTTTACGGTGACATTAGGGTCAACCAGCTCCAAAAACGCCTGGGTATCAAATCCACGCACTTCCAATGCAGCTAATTTTTTGGCTGCATCCGGGAAAAGATAAATCGTATCCAGGACATAAGGAGTTGCTTTACCGGCCACAACTATCCTCTCTGGAAAATTCGATAACGATACCTGTCTACCGGTTGCATCAACAAATTCCAGGGGGGGCGCAACCGGTTCCGCAGGTTCAGGTTGACCTGATTCACTTTGATCCATTTCCTGTACGGATGGATTAGCTTCATTCACGGTGCTCTGAGTAGGAACACAGGCGCTCAACATCAAGATCGTAATTAAGCTGAAAACAATAACTTTACTGGTATTAAGTTTCATATTGACCTCGCAATTTTTTTATTCAATCATTATATATTCATTTAATGAATAGATCAATGTTGCAAAGATCATAAGAACATTCAGACACTTGTAAGGTCTTTTTTGAAAAACCTTTCAAAATCAATAAGATTTTTTAATATTTCTGACCATGATTATGGAACAATTTAATCAGGAAATAAAAGTGTCCTTTCAATAATATGTGCTTGCTCTGACTTATTGAGATGATTCAAATCAAAAGGTAGGATTAGAAAATGGGACTTTTTTCTTGGATGATCATCGGCTTAGGTGTTGGCAGAATAACGAACTATTTCTTCAAACAGCGTAATAAAATCATTCGTGCAGGTCGTGTATTTGCCGGCGTAAGTGGAGCACTGACAGGCGGCTTTTTATCCAATATTTTATTTTATGGTGGAACTCTTAATTTTTCATTTGCCTGGCAGAGCTTTATCGTAGCAATATTGAGTTCAATCCTGGTGGTCTTATTCTCCTTTGTCGAGACACGTCAACGAAAATATTCTTACTGACCTAAGAATCCCCCTCTAAGTCGAATTTCCAGTGAAAGTCAAAAGAGTTCATTGAATATCAGGTGAACTCTTTTGATTTAAATCCATTTATGATTAACTAAGTAACGGTAAAGTGAATTTAAAGGTTGTGGACTCCCCTTGCTCGCTCTCAGCCCATATTTTTCCACCATGCGCATTGATCAGGCTACGGGCAATCGATAAACCCAATCCACTGCCGCCCTGATCTCTATTGCGAGATCTTTCCAGCCGGTAAAAGCGATCAAATATCCGTTCCAGGTCCTCAGTGGGTATCCAGGTACCATAATTTGTAACAGATACGCGAGCAAGTCGATTTTCAACTTCAATTTTCGTCGTGATCTCATAATTCGGTAGAGTATGTTGAATAGCATTGGATAATAAATTCACCATTACCTGACTTAATCGTTGCGGATCACCCATTACAAAAATTTCATTTTCTGTATAGTGCGCTGTCATTTTAATTTTCCGCTCTCGAGCAGCGTTTTGTTGCCGTTCAACCATCTCCCGCACCAGGGAATTCAATTCCACCGGACTCTTTTCAATCTTCAGATCACCGGCATCCGCCAATGACAACATCCGTAAATCGTCCACCAGATTGCTCAGATAACTGACTTCATTCTGCAATGCGCGCACGTTCTCTGGAGATGCTTCCATTAAGCCATCTTCCATGCTTTCCAGATCGATCCTTAAGACGCTGAGCGGCGTGCGCAATTCGTGGGCTACATCCGCCATCATCTGGCGGCGCAATTCGGATTGTTGTGATAAATCTACAGCCATCTGGTTGAAAGCAGTTGCCATATCACCGAGTTCATCGTTCCTTTGAACCAGTACACGCTGATTGTAATCCCCTTTCGCCAAACGCCTGGAAGCGTCCGCCATCTCTCGCAGCGGTTGAACAATACTTCGAGATTGCCATAAAGCGACCAGTAACACCAATAGAATCGCAATGGCTCCCACCCAGATCAGCGTACGATTAACGTTAGCTAAATAAATATTTTGGCTTTCACTTAATATTCCCATCATCGAAGCTACCAGAAAGGTACCAACCTGCTCCCCATTCACAATCACAGGCTTGCCAAATTTGGTTAAGTTTTCGGGGTTATTGATGGGTATACCATCGGGGTTCGTGTCGAAGATGATTTCATCACCATCGATTAATAAGAAGCGCTCATCCTGGGCAGTGATCATCAGCCCAGGCGTCATCATATTGCCATTATCCTGACGGAATCTTCCAAATCCGCCTTCACGATTACCGGAAATTTCGAAAACCAGATTCTCCACTCCATCCCAGGAGCCATTCGCCTGATAATATTGTTCAAGAATCGGTATAACCCTGCGAGAAAAATTCGTTCCAGATCTTACCACCAGGTCCGCAAAGCGATTATAAACAACCCGATTGGTGACCATAATAAACAATACCAGGGTCAGAATAATGATTGTTAAAAAACTCAGGATAAGCCGGGTGGTAATGGATAATCGATTCATCGCGGATTTCCAGAAGGATTAACGAAGCGATATCCCACCCCAAATACGGTGATAATATATTGGGGATTCGTATGGTCAGCTTCAATTTTCTTGCGCAGGTTATGGATATGCACATCCACGGTGCGTTCCACCCCTTCATAGGCACCCAAATCAGTAGCTTCCAATAATTTTGATCGAGAAAAAACCTGATTGGGGTGCCGCACCAGGTAAACCAGCAAATCATATTCTGTAGGGGTTAATGATACAATTTCTCCATCCAACTTACACTCACGCGCATTCGTATCCAGAATGATATTTCCAAATTGATACACACTCCGCGATTGCACTGGTTCCATTTGTGAACGCCGTAAAACCGCGCGCGCACGCGCAACCAATTCACGTGGGCTGAATGGCTTGGTCATGTAATCATCAGCCCCTAATTCCAGACCAATCAGCTTATCACTCTCTTCCACACGGGCTGTGAGCATGATGATCGGCACATTGGATTCTCGGCGGATTTCCCGGCAGACATCAATTCCACTCATGCCTGGTAACATCCAATCTAAAACAATCAGATCTGGAGAATCATTCAATGCAATCTTCAGAGCGCTATGACCATCATAAGCTGCCTGAACATCAAAGCCAGCCTGCTCGAAATACTTGCGCACCCCATCCGAAATTCGTTTTTCATCATCAACAATTAATACTTTCATAATCTATAGTATAGTCCAATCTGGTTAGAAGTTTTGGCTTTAATCATCACTCGCCCAGTTATAGGGCGAGTGATGATAATCAGCTAGTTCAATAATTGTCAGTCCGACATGGATTTAGATTTACCAGTTTCCACCTTGATTGCCGCGTGATTGACCCATACCTCCTGGTCGTCCGCCAAACTGAGAGCGATCAAACGGTTTATCCATGCGGTCGCGAATTCTCTCAAACATATTCCCGGGGATCGGGTTTTCCAATTGATCGTTGAGTCGTTCGCGAATTCGATCAGCCTGTGCTTCGGTGATCTTGCCATCGGCCAGTGCCTGTTCAACATTTTTCAATTGTTCCTGGATTCTTTCTGCATGGATTGCATTCAGATCAATTCCTGCTTCAGTGGCAATATCTTCCAAAGTCTCTCCACCAGAAATTCTTGCTTTTAAGTCATCCAGTGTAATTCCCAATTTTTCCAGGATTTCTCCAATCAAACCATTACCACTTTCCCAGATTTTTTCAGCGCGGAAGCGCATGTAAGAACCGAGAGCATTTCCAAAGCGCTGATTTTGATTGAATAAGAAGCCATCAGCTACTCTTTCTTCCAGACGTTCCTGCAATAATTCAGCTTGATCTTCAGTTAATTCACCTGCTGCAACTGCTTCCGCCAGGCAGGTTGCATGATCCGCCAACCATTGTGCGGAATACGTCTCATAATCCAGACCTTTTTCTGTGAAGATTTCCTGAATTGTCTTACCGGATTTAATTTCATCGCGTAATTCGTCCGCTGTCATACCTAAAACATCCAGCACAACTGGTTCTGCCGGGCATACGGGTGGATTCTGTCCATAGGCTGAAACTGAAGTGACTACGCCACCTACCAGAACACCTGCAATCATTAATCCTAAAAATAATTTTTTGAACATCTCTACCTCCTGTGATCTAAGTTACAAGAATAGGATATCCGAAACTTGTTTAGAAATTGTTAAGATCCGTTTTAGATATTGTGTTAATTTTCAAAATTATTAACGTTATTATCTGAAGTAACTCAGAACTTTATAGATTCGCGATTAATTCAAGCTCTGCAACCAGCGCATCAATCAGGAATGTATTTAATTGACCTGCGCCCCCACGTGTTCCTTCACTAGCGGACGCTCCTGCTCCTGCCCCACTACCAGGAATACCGCCACCCATTCCACCGCCCATACCACGGCCGCCACCACCACTTTGTAATTCTGGCGGCACTGTTCCACCATTTTCCGCTATGGCAGTCGCCCGTCGTTCTTCCCGTTCTTCTTCGGTCATCAATGATCCGGCATTCTGAAATTCCTCCGGCACATATTTTGTCAGAATTTCCTGATAGGCATCCGGGCTCAGGTTGTAATTATTGATCCACTCCAGTTGTTCTGGCGTAAAGACGGTCTGAATTTGATTGAGAAGCGCTTCGATTTCTTCTCCAGCAGCCGTATCACTGGATAACAGGGTCTTCATTACTTTCCAGAGCGGAATCAAAGCAGTTGCCTGTTCCTGAGTCAATTTCAGATCACTTTCAGCGAGTGCCATACTGCCCAGAATCAGACGCACCTGGGTGCTGAGTTGCACCATCTCCTGTGTTTGTTCCTGAGATTGAACCTGATCTAGGTCAGCTGGATTGTCCGCTCCGGCTGTACCAGTTCCTTCTTTTTCTACCTCATTCATGGCGGCATCCTGGTTCTGAACCGGAGCGACTGATTGACCACCACTGCATGCGGTTAATAACAACATCATAACCAATATAATCAAATTCATTTTTTTGTTCATTTTTACCTCACAAAATTACTCGTGTCTTAATGCGACAATCGGATCTAATTTCGCCGCCTTATTGGCAGGCAAATAACCAAACAGGATACCAACTGCAGCAGCCGAACCAAATGCTAAAACAATCGAAAATGGGTTCACTACAGTGGGCATGTCTCCAAATCGGGAGAACACCCACGACCCAGAAATTCCAAAAATAATCCCTATTAATCCACCAACCAGGGAAAGAATCAAAGCCTCCGTCAAAAATTGACTTTGAATATCCTGAGGTGTTGCTCCCACAGCTTGACGAATACCAATTTCTCTGGTTCTTTCAGTTACACTCACCAACATGATATTCATAATTCCAATACCCCCCACTATCAGTGAAACGCCAGCTACCCATGCTAATAGAATACGGAAAGATTCGGTTGTCGCAGATTGAGTCTGGATAATATCCTGCTGGGTACTGATCTGGAAATCCGGCGATTCCAGTGGCACATCATGCAATTTGGACAACAGCAGATTGATTTGCAGAATGACGTCATCGATATTTTCCTTGTCATCAACGGTCACATAGATGATTCGCACCCGATCACCAGCAATCCGGGAGAATTGCGAGTTCATTAACTTATCGAAAACCAGCGTGATGGGAACATAAACCCTGGCATCGTAATCTACCCCGGAAACCAGGCCTTTCTCTTCAAAGACACCCACTACTGTTAATTTGAGTGTTCCAACACTGATTTTCTGACCGATGGGATACGTGTCGCCAAACAACTCTTTGGCAATGGTTGCTCCTAAAATGGCCGTTCTGGTACTGTGTTCTAACTCCTGATCATTTATAAAACGACCTTCCGCTAATTCAATTTCACGTACTTTGGTAAAGTCTGGCGTGGTTCCTAAAATGGATACATCTTCCAGGACAATATTCCCATACTTAATCGTTTGTGTGGTCGTTTGTTCCACCGCCACACCGGCCACGTGTGGCACACTTTTCGCAATGGCATCGGCATCGGAGTACACCAAGCCCCCTGTAGAAGTCCCCATTCCTCCCCCTGCGCCACCCTGACTGAAGCTGCTCATCACGAACACCAGGTTAGCCCCCAGACTATTGATCTGGTCCTCGATGGCAGTTTCTGTTCCGGAACTGACGGCAATCATAATGATCACAGCAGCCACACCGATAATAATCCCCAACATCGTCAGCATGGAACGCAACTTATTCGAAGTAAGAGATTTCGAAGCTACTTTAATTACATCAATGATCTTCATTTTCTCTCACTTTCTCCCATTTGTATGATCCAGTTCAACCAGACCATCTCGTACTGCAATGATCCGTTGGGTTTGTTCAGCGATATCAGGTTCGTGGGTTACCATTACAATTGTTCTTCCTGATTGATGTAGGTTATGCAAAATTTCCATAATTTCGTTGGCAGATTTCGTATCAAGATTTCCTGTCGGTTCATCCGCCAGAACCAGTACCGGATCGTTAATGAGCGCACGGGCAATTGCCACGCGCTGTTGCTGTCCACCCGAAAGCTCTTTTGGCTGATGATGAATACGATCACCCAGTCCAACAATCCCCAACAATTCTTCCGCTTTTTTGGTCATTTCTACCTGATTTCCAGCTGCTGCTTTGATGTACATCATCGGCAGGGTCACGTTTTCCAGTGCGCTCATTCTAGGCAATAAATTATAGGATTGAAAGATAAATCCCAGTTTTTCATTACGAATATGAGCTAATTGTGCCCGGTTCAACTTACTGACATCCTGATCATCCAGGTAATACTGACCATCGGTTGGTGAATCCAGGCATCCCAGAATGTTCATCAGGGTGCTCTTACCCGAACCGGAAGGGCCCATGATCGCCACAAACTCACCTTCCTGAATGGTGATGGAAACACCATTCAGAGCGGGTACTTCGATCTCACCCATTTGATAGATCTTTTTCAATTGATCTGTCCTGATAATCACAGAATCTGTCATTGAACCGTCTCCACAATGCCTGTTGTTACTTCCTCACCGACCTTCAGACCTGAAAGGATTTCAGCAGAGGTGAAATCAGTCAGACCGACTTCCACCATTCGTAAGGTAGGGGTACCATTCTCCACCACAAATACAGCGTAACTGCCATCACCTAAAGGTCTCAATGCTTCTATAGGAATAAGCAGCGTATTTTCTGACCTGCCGCCGATAACATCAACAGAGGCATTCAACCCGAGTGGCAAATTGAAGGGTTTACCAAATGAGCTGGGATCCAACTCAACCAATCCATGTGCGTAAACAACATTACCGTTTTTAACCAACTCCGGAGTAATCGAAATTACTTTCCCGGTAAAAACATTAATATCGAAGGCATCAAAAACAACTTCAGTCTCATAACCAACCACAAGTTGATCCAGATCTGTTTCATCCAGATAAACCTCCAGAATGGGTTTGGTTAAGTCAGCGATCCGGATGATATTGGTATTATTTCCAATCGTCTGACCAGGCACGGCACTGATATTCATGATGGTGCCAGCGATCGGGGCAATCAAAGTTAATCCGTTGATATTATCTTCAGCAATTTTTAATTTTGCTTCCGCCTGGGCAACTTTCGCCTGATTCAACTCAATATCCTGTGGATCCACCCCGACCTGCAAAGTGTCCACTTCATCCTTCCAGCGAATCACTTCGTTTTCTTTAATTTTTATTTTGGCATCCATCAATGCAATTTCTTCCTGGCTGGGATAGGTTAAACAATATTGCCAGCTGGCGTAGGCGATATCCACCTTGGACTGTGCGCTGGCAATATCTGCTTCTACCTGAAGTCTTTCAGGATCGCTCAGATCTTTAGTTGCGTATTGAAGGTTAAATTTGTCTTGTAGGCGTTCTAATATTTCCAGCGCCGTGTTGTAATCAGCCTCATATTGCAGAACATACTCATCACCACAGCGTCTGTAATTTAAGCTGGCGCGATCCGTTAGTAAATCCTCAAGGTCTGATTGTGCCTGCAGATAATTTACAGAAGCACTGGCAAGATCAACATCCAGATTGTCAACAAGATTATTATAATTTTCTTGTTCATTAATCAAATTAATTTTTTGAGTAAGTAGATCGAGTGTAAGTTGTGGATCCATTTCCAATTTTGCTAACACGTCCCCTTTTTGGACCACATCCCCTTCTTTAACATAGATCTCTTCGATCACACCAGCCGTTGTGAAACCAATCTGTATATCTGCTTGCGTGACAACAGCCCCCACACCTGATGCGGTGATAATGATATCCCCACGACGCACCTTGCTGGTCTTCAAGCTCTCTTTAACTGGCTCTTCTGCAATTTGCGCCTGTCCTTGATAATAAAAAAAGGCTGCAGCACCGAGAATTAATACAATTCCAATCACCCATAAGTAACGCTTCATAACAAACTCCACAATCCCAGATTTTAGTTTCTTGATTGTAGCGGGAAGATATTTAGAAATTATTAAGAAGTTGTGAAGTTTTTGTGAGTATTTTCAATATTATGAATTAAGAGAACAAACCTTTTCAGCAACCGTTTGAAAAGGTTTGTTCAATAATTTGTATTTTTCCATAATTATTCGGGCTTTTGTGTCTTAACTGTCTCTCTTAATTTTTCCCGAAGTGCGCTGATTTGCTGGGTTACTTCACCGATTTTGTGAAACAAGTCCTGGTTGGCACCTACCCCCTCGTTGATCAACCAGGCAGCTGCTTCAGAACGGCTTTTGACAACATCGGCTTCCACCAACATATCCAGATAACTCAACGCTTCATTATTGATACGTACCATCACCACATTTCCACGCCCCTGCAATGCGTCACCAAGTGCTTGACCGATATTTTCAACCTGTTTCCAGGCGTTTTTGATACCGGGCTCATGTGTTTTAGAGCTGGCAGTAGGAGGTGTTTGTGTGGTTTCTCCCGTTGGTTCACTGGTATTTTGTTCCTCTTTATTTTCTTCCATCATTACCTCTTTTTTGTTTTATGTAATTCTAATACATGTAATTTTATATCGTTGTATTGTGTATGTCAAATATGAAATTACAAATAATTGAGACTGAGTTATTCAGTGAGGATGACATTTTTATCGATTATTTCTTACAATATTTACCCTGGAAAGACATCATATTTTGTTATACTTGAAACAATCATGGGATTCATAATGGAATAATGATGGACATCCATAATCTGGCCAAGCGATTACAACGTATTGAGCATTTCAATAATATCCCCCTGGAGGAAGTAGAGAAAATCATTCTGGCAGGGACGATTAAATCTTTTACCAAAGATCAGTTGATATTCAGCGAAGAGGAACCCAGTTCAGGTATGTATGTTCTGTTGAACGGGCAGGTTCAGCTTTGCAAAATCAGCCTTCAGGGATAAATCCCCATTCTTTCCGTTATCAATCTAGTCATTATGTTCAATGAAGTCTCAGCACTGGATAACGGACCTAACCCCATCACTGCGGTTGCGAACCAGGACAGTCTCATCTGGCGTCCAGGTTATCGACTGTTCAGGAAGCTTTTAGCCGTTGTCTGAAAACATTCCGTCATCAAAATATGATTCTGTGTGACACACACAAAATTGAAATTCTGGATACTCTCGGGCTGAAGCGGATCGCCAAGATGGATCTGGATAATTAATGAGAATCTTCGACCTTAGCGCTGATAAATCACAAAATCACCGTTCTCAAATACCCGCTGCATATGCTGATCAAATTTGGATTGCTGGATTCCCCCATACCATTCACGCTCTAACGGGCTGAAGACCACATATGTAATGTCATATTGATCGAGTAATTGTTCGGTGATAGCCCAATCCCGTTCTGTGTAAATCATGCGAATATCATTTTCGCGGGCTGCGACAGAAGCAAAATCATTCCCACGCCATTGGGCTTCATGGTTGACCCAACCCATCACAGTGGGAAGGCCAGTCATCATTGATACTCTCGAAGATCGTCCCTCAATCCAATAAGCTCCCTTCGTTCCTTCCAGCACCACCGCTGATTCCTCAACATTTGTGTTAAACCATTGAATCAAAGCCCAATCATCCGGATGATACATTGAATAGAAAGCCAGCCCATCCAGCGTTGGCTGCCGCATTCCGCCGGTTTCGACAGAATTGCGTATGCCCGCCGTCGTGGATTGGATCGTCCCAATGGTGTAAACGATCCCGGTCAAAAATCCTGCTACCATCAACACAATTGCAATAACTCTTCCCCATCCCTGCACCCGTTTCAACAAATACCAGAAACCAAAACTGGCACTGATAGCCCATAAAATCCAGATCTGGAAATAAAATTTGAACAACGTATTCATGCGCCAGCCAAAATTATCGCGCAGGTACACAAACTCCGGTCCCAGTAACAGCAAAGTGCCGGTGATCACCAATGCAAAAACAAACAGAATGCTTTCAGACCCGTGTTTTCTCAGTCCCCACAAAACACCAATACTTCCAGCCATCAGGAGTAAACCCAAAAGGAGTGTGCCACCTTCTACCACCCGTCTGATCAACAACCAGCCCAAGGCTTCATTGATCGTAAATGGAGAAATAGCGCTGTTTACAAGATTAGCCGTTTCAGGATTGGACAACATCAAAATGACCAGCAAAGTAGTAATAAAAATCATCATTACCAGAAATCCGCCGGTGATTTTCCAGCCTGTTTTGAAATCCACTTCTTTCCTAAATTTTCGGACGATAGCCAGCATTAAGCAAACCACACCGATCAACACTGGACCAAACATGACAAACAACTGGCGAAATTTGGTCGGGTAAATAACATTGGGGATGATACCGCCTGCCTGGGATTGAAGTGTTAACAGGAAAGGTAAATACAACAACACACTGATCAGCACAACCCGGCCCATTGGACGCAGGAACATGATCAGGCTTTTCCAATCCCATCCTTCTATGCGCTGGAAGAAGTACGCCAGGCTTCCACTCAACAAGAACAGAAAAACATAAAAGGGGAAATCCCAGGTGTTCAAGAAGATTAAACTCCCCAGAACAACTGCTGATAATCCGATACGATTCCAGGTAATCGCAGCAGGAGAATCCTCCTCTTTTCTGAGACGCATATCCAGAAGCCACTCAAAACTCATCAGGATCACCAGCAACACAAAGGGCAATCCCAAAACATGTGGATGTAAATCTGCCAGTAAAAACGAAAATGCAGGAAACTCATCAATCGCTTCGGGATCATAACCCATCAGATTACGGTCATGGATGGTACGGGATGCAAAAAACCAGTTTCCCTGTTGAATTCCTTGAAATGGCACATCCCTCGCTGGAATTGGACCTAGTTGCTTCAGATCCATCCATTCCCAAAAGTTAATCCTTCCGTAAATGACTTGCGGCGAGATCACTGTCTGGGTCTCAGAATAGATGCTACCCGTCTGAAACCAGATCGCTGGCACCTGTGCTTCCGCGAATACATGATGTGCGTGCAAAACGTCCAGAATGCCATAAAAATTCCCCACAACCAGAAGCACGATTGGTGCAATTAAGGAAACAGGCACCGAACGCAGCAGGTCTGATTTCCCTTCCGCTTTGGGTTCACCCATTCTGGCAATCAGGTTCAACAAAACACCGAATGCAGCCGTGAAAGTTAAGGCAAATATCAAGGCAATTGCCAGGTTGAAGGCAACACCAGCCGGCGTAGATGTCAGTATGCTGATGATTGCCACCATCACATAACCAAAATAATAATAACTAATACTGTACCCTGCCAACCAGGCATCCTGTGGTGGAAATGTAGGACTTCGTAATATAGAATTGATAAACATTAACTCCATGGGTTTTTCGGTGCCAAAAATGTCCGGGTTATAAGCGCGCAACCATGCCAATCCCATGAATGCCAGTAGAAACACAACCTCAACAACCAGAACCAACCCAAGATTTTGCGTGATCCATTTCCACATGCTGGTAAAGCCATTTTGATGGATCGACCATAAACTAAATACAGCCAGAATCGCAATGGCTGCCCAGATGCCACCCGGAGTGTTTTGGGATAGGCCTAAACTGTTCATAAACCAGTGAATGAAACCGGCCAGCAATAATCCTAGAATTTTGGACACTGTTAATCCCCGGTCGGGAATTCGGCGGAAAAAGTGAAATGTCAACGGAAAAACCAGCCATCCAATTAAGACAATAAAAAAATACCAGGAGAGAAAATATGTCAGGTCAGATTTCATAGTGGTATTATAGTGAAAATTTCAAAAATTCACAGGCTTTACAGCGTGCTTTACTTATAATGTTAATCTATAATAAACAAAATAATTAATTTTATTTGCACTTTCTATTATCATTTTTATCATTCGGACATCACAGCGCAATACCCCGATTCAATAAAACCATCCAAATCTTAGTAGCAATTTTTGAGGTTTATTATGAATGAGAATAGGTTAAAGAACTTATTGAGATCAATTGTGGATAATGATTTTGAACCATTGGAAAGCCCGACCCCCAGGGAATTTGCCCTTCATTTTTATAAATTTCTTGGCTCAACCGATGCAGAATTAAGAGATGAATTAATCTTTTCTGTGATGGCAAATTGGATTTACAGAGGTGTGTATACTCAGGAAGATATTTACAAAATCGCTGAAACCCTGGTCCAGGACGAATATATCTTAAATGGGATTGGTCGAGAAAACGATGATTCTGTATTTGTTCGTTCTGCTACAGCCTTGCAATTTTGGGCAATTGTTGTCACCCAAAAGAAAAAGAATTTTATTCCTTTTAACACAATTGGTACTATTTTTGAAAAAACCATTCACCTCTTACAGGAAGAAATAGATTACCGCACCTATGTTCCAGATAAAGGCTGGGCTAATTCCATTTCACATACAGCCAATATCCTCCTGGAATTGGTTCAGCTTCCAGAAATGAAGAAACCATGGATTTTAATGATCCTGAACAGTATCTGCGACAAAGTCCTACAACCAGATTTTAGATTCCCAGGGGATGAAATCGACCACCTGGCGGCACCGGTAGCAGAGATCCTTCTTCGCGAGATTTTATTAGAAGAGGAAATCTTACCCTGTTTCGAAAAATTGAAAATTCAACCACATTTTCACGGACAGGAGCCAGAAAACTTCTTCCGATTCATCAATGTTCGTAATTTCCTGCGTGCTGTTTATTTCTATTTATTGGATGTGCCCGATAAACGCAGACAACGTGACATTGTGCTTCTGGCACTCCAGGAACTTAAACCCAGATAAATTCTCATACCTATAGCTATATTCCAATCTGGCATTTTACAGCCGAGGAATTTCGCTGCCTGGACCCTGGAAAAAACTCCGGGGTCCCTTTTTAATTCAGTTTATCAATTTTCATTGTCATTTGATATAATCCACCTTCATACCTGCTTGATAAGCTTTTGAGAAACTAGCCATCTGAATGCAGGATTCACCTTCCTCTGGAAAAGCAGACAGTGAACAACATCAAACAAGAATTTTCTTCAATCATTAAAAACATCTACTGGGGTAATACCCTTTCTGCTGCCATGCCAGTTGTGCTCGGATATTTACCAATTGGTTTTGCTTATGGCGTTCTGGCAATCAATGCTGGATTATCCATTTTTCAAACAGTCTTAATGTCCATCATTGTCTATGCTGGATCTGCTCAATTGATCGCTGTTAGTTTGTTTGCCCAGGCCATTCATCCTTTATCGATCATCGCGACTACTTTTATTGTAAATTTGCGCCATATGTTGATGTCTGCGGCTCTTGCGCCACATATGCGTCATTGGAAATCATACCAGGTAAGTTTATTCAGTTTTGAATTAACGGATGAAAGTTTTGGTGTTCATAGCCTGCGTTTTGATCGTGGGGAGAACCAACCTAAATCCACCATTTTGATCAATCTCATTTGTCAATTCGCCTGGGTATTGGGCAGTTTATTGGGAGCCGTCGCAGGCAATCTAATCCAAGATGTGCGTCCATTCGCATTGGATTACGCTCTACCTGCCATGTTTATTGCTTTATTAATTTTACAAATCAAAAATCATAAACACCTCATCATCGCATTGATCAGTGCAGGCCTGTCCCTGATCCTCTGGCAGCTAGGAGCTACCCAATGGCACGTCATCATTGCGACCATAATCGCCGCGACACTCGGCGCAGGAGTTGAAACATGGCAGAAACAACCATCCTGATCACACTGGCAGGTATGGCTTTGGTTACATACCTGCCCCGCCTGATTCCTGCCTGGGTGCTGCGTGATAAACAGCTACCAGCCTTTGTTATAGCCTGGCTCCGCTATGTACCGGTGTCTGTTTTGGCAGCCTTATTGTTACCTTCCCTATTAATTGAAGGAAATAGTATTAATTTCTCAGCCCGTAATCTTTATCTGTGGGCCGCCATCCCAGCTGGTCTGGTTGCCTGGAAGAGAAAGAGCCTATTTGGCACTGTAGTGATAGGCATGTTAGTCGTCGCCATCGTGCGCTGGATCATGCGCTAATTTCAGTTTCCATAAGGCTTCCTCTTATTTCGCCACCATGGCCAAAGATGGATTCCAAGACCCACTGCGAACATCGTCAGACCAACGACCCCCAGAATGGGTA
Organism: Chloroflexi bacterium HGW-Chloroflexi-2; assembly: GCA_002840735.1. Taxonomy (GTDB): domain Bacteria; phylum Chloroflexota; class Anaerolineae; order Anaerolineales; family Anaerolineaceae; genus UBA6170. The sequence continues at coordinate 30,077 of PHBY01000005.1, read as the reverse complement.
AGGCAGTGTAAATTCCTCCTGCAAATCCAAACACAGTAAAAAAGGCATGAAACGTCAATGGAACTGCCAGAATAACTTTATCAACATAGGCATCTATTTTCAATCCTGGTTTGACTACATAGATAATGACACCCCCAGCCAATATGATCAACAACATACTCATCGCGCTGACCAGTTCGGTTTTGGCAAATACATTTGCGAAGATGTAATTGGTGATCGCCAGAATGACAACAGCACTCAAAAATGCAAATAGCGGATACGTATTGCGCAACCAGGCAGAACCTCGTTGTTTGTGCAAATGTCGGAACCAATAAAGAAATCCGCTATAGGACACCACCACGATATACCAGGCCCAGAAATTCCCCCAGGGCACCCCGAACCACTGCCAATCTAACGGTATAACCCAATTCCAGAATCCCAGGCGGATGGCAATGGCATCCATTGCCAGGTCCAGGTTGAGAGCAAGCATTCCCACCAGAAATGGGCGGGCATAATCAGGCATTTCGAGGTGTTTAACAAACTCCATGCCGCTGTAAATGATCACAGCCCAACCCAATCCAATACAAACCGGCGCGCCATCCAGCATCAGAAAGAATTCTCCATAATGATAGGCTTCCAGTTGCTGGATTGTCATCCATTCCAGGAATACACCAAATATCAAGGCGAATATCAGTTCAAGCACCTTACCTTGTTTCTGTCCGACAGCATGCCAGAAACAGGCAATGAATAACAGTATGGTTAGTAATTCAAAGATAATAAATGCAGCTTTTTCCATGCGGATCTCTTCCTGATTGTATCCCTTTTTGTGATTTCTTCCGGTTTCATTTCAATCAAATTTAAATTAGGCTCGAAATGAGATGACTTATATCTTTTATTGGTGCCTCTTTCCATTAAATTGCCTTTATTTCTTTAATGGATCGCTAAAAACTACACCGAAACCAGTGATCGCATTGTGGAAGTAAAGGACAATGGGGATCATTATCTCTACATCAATAAACGTTGCCCGGTTTGTTGGGGGCATCATGTCACCTCACCCGATTGTCATATCACCCTAGGTTTTTTACAGGAAGTTACCAGTTTTATTTCGAATGGCGCTCAATTCCAGATCCGTCAGATCACATCAATTGGTGCTGGAGATGCAAGTTGTGATTTTGTTGTTCCCAAACATCCTGTTGAATGACGCAGTCAAACTAAAAAAAAGACTGGTCTTCATCGCCTGTCTTTTTTGATTGTTTCTCAATATATATCATGCATGCCATCTTACCTTTTTTTGGTCTATTCAACCGGCGCAATTTTAAATCCAATAAACTTGCTTTGAAAAAAATCCTATGATTGATAAATTGGTATAAAAATTGTTTATAGGTATAATAAACCAATCCTATAAATCCACAAAAGGTACATCCAACATGGAAGAAAAAGAAGTTGTTGTTGAAGCTTTCACCGAGCTTGCCCCACGCTACGAAAGTGTAGTTAATAACGAATTAAAAAAATTCTGGGGGTGGAGTTACCAGGGGTTTATTAATTTTCTGATTGAGAATACACCTATTAACGATGGTGAATTGTTGTTAGATATTGCAACAGGAACAGGTGTGATTCCACGAGCTGTAATGCAGGCGAATACCGATTGTAAAATCGTCGGAATTGATATCACACAGGCGATGCTGAGACATGGCAAACAAAAGTTGGGGGAGGATCTCTTCGGTAAAAATGTATTTCTAACAACCGGTGATGCCATGCGGATGCCTTTTGCGCCATCTTCATTTAATCTGATAATGTGCGGTTTAGCGACTCATCACATGCAGGTAGATCAATTGTCAGCAGAAATCTACCGGATTCTTAACGAAAATGGTCGCTTTTCATTGGCCGATGTAGGGGGTTCAAAATTTTGGAGAAATCCAATTAATCGTTTCTTTATAAAAATTTTAGCGTTTTTTTATTTTTTAATAACGGAAAATAAAGATAGAGCCTGGGCAGAAGCATCCGCCGTCTCCAACATCTTTACAGCCGAGGATTGGCATCAAATTCTATCCAAAGCTGGTTTTAAAGAGATAAAGATAACCTTACTTAAATCCAGGAAATTTTGGGTCCCAGACCCATTGTTAATTCAGGCATATAAATAACATGGACGCAAGGAGAAAAAAATGGCGACTGTAAAAGAACTCATGAAGCAGGGTAAAAAAGCAGAAATCTGGACAAAACTCTGTGGACATCTGGATTTGAATATGGATGAATACATGGAGATCCAGGAGCGTTTGTTGTTTGAGCAAATTGAATACCTCAGACACAGCGAAATTGGAAAAGCATTACTCGGAGAAAAAATCCCGACCACCATTGAAGAATTCTGCAACCTGGTGCCGCTCACCACATATAAGGATTATGATCGATTCCTAAAAGATCAAAAATCAGATGTTTTACCGTTTGAACCTTTCGGTTGGGTACGTACATCCGGTCGTTCAGGTGAATACCCCTGGAAATGGGCTCCTTACACAAAGCAAATGTATGATCAATTGGGAAATGGTTCATTAAGTGCCATTCTGATGTCATCTGCCACGCGTAAAGGAGAGGTTAATATTGATCCTCACAATGTTTTATTGCTCGGTACCGCACCCCGCCCTTATGTGTCCGGTTATTTGAGTCTTTCTGTGGAAGAACAATCCGGTTTCCGTTTTGTTCCACCTTTATCGGTGGGCGAAACCATGGATTTTGGTGAGCGCATCAATTCTGGATTTAAACAGGGAATGATCACAGGGTTAGATTACTTCTATGGTCTCGCCAGTATTTTAGCTAAAATTGGTGAAAGGTTTGAGTCTGGTGATGGAACAGGAAAACCTTCCGCAGCGATGCTAAAACCAAGTGTCTTCATCCGTTTGATCAAAGGGTATATGAATGCCAAGTTAGGAAAACGCAACCTATTGCCCAAAGATATTTGGCATATGAAAGGTGTATTAACTGGTGGAACCGACACCGATATTTTCCGCAAGAAAATTGAATATTATTGGGGAAAACAACCATTAGAAGGATATGCCTGTACGGAAGGTGGTATTTTTGGTTTCCAGTCCTGGAGCTATAAAGGTATGACGCTTGTCCCGGATAGTAATTTCTATGAATTCATTCCGTATGATGAGCACATCAAGAGCCGAATTGATAAAAATTATACGCCAAAGACGCTGCTTTTCCGTGACCTGGTACCTGGTATTTATGAAATGGTCTTCACCAATCTTCTCGGTGGTGTTTTTACGCGCTATCGCATCGGCGATTTGATTGAGGTTGTCTCCATGCGAGATGATGAAGTCGGTATCAACCTTCCACAAATCCAGTTTTATTCTCGTTGTGACGATATCATCGATTTGGGTGGAATGTTCAGATTAACAGAGAAAGCCATCTGGTTGGTTATTGAAGCAGCGAAGTTCAGGTATGTAGATTGGATTGCCAGAAAAGAAGAAAAAGAAGGGAAACCGATTTTGCATCTCTACCTTGAGTTGGCAGATGGCGAAACGACCCCATTGGATAATATTGAAGAAGCTTTGCGTGTTAATTTTAGATCCATGAACAATGAATTCGCTGACTTTGAAAAAATGCTTGGTAAAGAAAATTTTGTAGTAACCCAGCTGAAAAATGGTGCATTCGCAAAGTACATGGAAGAACAAAGAGCTGCTGGCGCAGATCTTGCACACTTAAAACCAACACACATGCAGGCACCGGAGAAAGTAATCAAACGCTTATTAGAATAGGGGTATTGGTTATGACACAATGACTTTTAACTTCATCTCACTGATACCATTAATAGCCCTCTTTTTGTATGGAGGGCTATATCTAGCCACAACATTTTCGAAGGCATCGACGCAGATCCATGAACGGAACGCATTCAAAGGGTATCTGACCATGATGATGTTATGGTCATTGGCTGCTTTTCTACTATTAGCAGCCATTGATAACCATCCTACCTTTTGGTTTCGGTTAATGGCATTTGGTGCGGTGGGATCATCAGTAACATTGGTTCGTTTCGTCCGCACGGTTACGGCTAAGCACTGGGCATGGATTAATTGGGTCTACATTTATGGGGTGGTCAGTTTCATTTTGATGATGTTCACCCCTTTGGCTGTGAAATTTGCGGTCATGGATAATATGGAAGTTCTTTATGAATTTGGATCTCTCATATTTGTGATCGCTGCTCCAGGTTATTTCTTAAATCTATTCAGTCTCTTTGTGCTGATCAGACGGTTTCAAGAAACCGATGATGTAATCATTCGTAACCGTTTAAGATATTTAATATTGGGATTTGCAGTGATATTATTAATTTCACTGGTGAACTTCACCCCCTTGGGAAAATATCCCATTGATATTGCAGGAAATTCCATCACGGCTATTTTAATTTCCTATGCCATCCTACGGCACCAATTATTAGACATTAAATTGATTGTTCGAAAAAGTGTATTATATTCAGTACCAACCATCATCATCGGTACTTTATACTTTTTGATCATATCGCTGGCTTTTAATCTGATCTCTACTTATTCAGAAATTGAGATTTTTGGGTTATCACTTTTTGTGGCAGTTCTGACCGCTCTGGTGGCTCAACCATTTCGTGATAAAGCCCAATCGATCATTGATCGGCTCTTCTTCCGGGAAAAGTATGATTCAAGCTTAATGCTGCAACGTCTCAGCAGCCGAACGGCTCTGGTTCTTGATCTGGAACAGATCACCAACATGATTTTAAAAGATCTTACAGAGACCTTGCATATTAAAAACGCAGCTTTCTTCCTGAAAAGAGAAAAAGGAGATGGTTATTATCTTTCTGCACAAATTGGTCTTGAACCATTTATCAAGATCCGAATGAGTGATAATCACCCAATTGCTTTATGGCTATCCAGCCATAAGGATGTATTGCGGAAAAATGAATTGGATTTGCAACCTTATTTCAAATCCCTCTGGCGCAAAGAACGCGATGATCTGGAAAAACTCAACGGTGAGCTTTTTATCCCCTTATTGGTTAAAACGGAATTGGTGGGTATTTTTGTGATCGGTCCAAAAAGATCTGAGCAAGGTTATTCCCAGGATGATCAGCTTACCTTAACCACCCTCGCCAACCAGACGGCTGTTGCTATTGAAAATGCGCGTTTATATAAAATTGAGCAGGATCGCCGGGCAGAATTAACGATGTTATTTAACATGTCCCGACAATTAGTTGCGACCGATGATTTAGATCAAGTTATGAATACCATCACTCAAAATGCAACCATCAGTACCAATGTCACCTATACAAGAATTCTACTCCCTGATTCTTCAGGCTCCTTTATTTGCCGGGCAGCACATTCAGTTCGTGATATTGATTCCAGCCTGGGAATTGGTAAAGCTGAGCCCGAGATTGTTCTTGATATTTATAGAGATGTTCAGTTATCTGGGAAATTTAGAATCCTGGAAAAAAATGGTTCTCCAGCGACAGAAGAATTAAATCAAGCCCTATTCCTGGATCTGGCTACCAGTGTCTGTATTTATCCACTTAAGGTGGTTGATGAATTTATGGGTTTGTTAATATTCGGGGAGGAACGTCGTACTCAACGCGAACCTTTTGATGCCAATAAAATGCAACTCATCAGTTTGATTGCTGACCAGGCTGGAAGCGCGCTGCGTCGATCGAATTTACATGAACTATTGGAAGAAAGTTTTATCGAAACTGTTATTTCTCTGGCAAACGCAGTCGAAGCCCGGGATACTTACACGAAGGATCATAGTGCGCGCATGGAGGTATTAGTAGTAGAAGTCTGTAAACAATTAGATTTCCCAGAAGAAGAAATACAGAACATGCGCCTGGCAGCTCGCATGCATGATATTGGAAAAATCGGTGTGCCTGATCATATTCTTCGTAAACCCAACAGTCTAACGGAGGAAGAATGGGTGGAAATGAGAAAACACCCAGAAATCGGGGCAAAAATTCTCGCACCCATTACAAAAATGGCTCCGGTCAGCACTATCATTCGAGCACATCATGAGAAATTTAATGGAACCGGTTACCCGGATGGACTGGAGAATGATCAGATTCCTTTAGGAGCACGAATACTCACGGTTGTGGATGCTTATGTAGCCATGACCGATGACAGGCTTTACCGTAAAAGCCTGGGACACGCAAAAGCCCTGGAAGAATTAATCAACAATAAAGGCAGCCAATTTGATCCGGAAATAGTCGATATCTTCCTCAAGGTAATTGATAAAAAATAAACCATCATTTAGTCAAAAAAACGAAAATTTAGTGAAACCATACCAGTTTTGCACTTCTCTTTGTTTTTCCAGATTAATTACAGACAAAAGAAAGGGGATTGTTCTATTTAATTTTGTTGTTTTTTTCACAATATTGTGCAAAATATCACATATTGGTTAAATTCGGTATTAATTGTCAAATTTTATTGACAAGAATTTTATTTTTTGATAATATCATCACATAGTATTTCCATACTGTTTTTTCCATAAATTTAAATATTTCCACCCCCATTAATGTCTCATCGCTGTAAAAATCCTTTTGAATAGCTAAAGTATGTTTGCATTTAATTTCACCCGAAAAAGAGAGGATCAATTATGCTGCGTTTAGGAGAGAGTGTTCAGGAATTTTTAGCAAGGGAAGGAATGTCCCGGCGTGATTTCTTGAAGTTTTGCAGTGTGATGGCAGGTGCCCTGGCACTGCCCCACAAGGAAGCATTCGCAATAGCAAAAGCATTGGAATCACCAAAACGTCTTCCCGTCGTATGGCTTGAGCTGCAGGATTGTGCAGGTTGTAGCGAAGCCTTCTTACGGTCATCCAGCCCGACTGCCGCTGAGTTGATATTGGATGTCCTGTCCGTAGATTACCATGAAACCATCATGGCTCCTTCAGGCTTTCAGGCAGAGAAATCAAAAGAGGATGCTATTGCTGCCGGAGGTTATGTGTTGGTGGTGGAAGGCTCCATTTCAACAGCAGGGGTAGGTGAGTACTGTTGTGTTGCCGGCAAATCGTCCCGTTACATTCTGGAAGAAGCAGCCAAAAACGCGGTTGCCGTGATCGCCATCGGGAATTGTGCCACCTTTGGAGGTGTACCAGCAGCCAATCCCAATCCAACAGGCGCTGTCGGCGTCTGGAATATCATCAAAGATAAGCCAGTCGTCAATATCCCGGGTTGTCCTATGAATCCTGCAAACCTGACCGCCACAGTCGTCCATTTCCTCACTTATGGAAGCTTGCCCGCTATGGATCAACTTAATCGTCCATTGTTTGCTTTCGGTCGCAGAATTCATGATAATTGCGAGCGCCGTGGTCACTTTGACGCTGGCGAATTCGTGATGGAATGGGGCGATGATGGACATCGTGCTGGTTGGTGTCTGTATAAAATGGGATGCAAAGGACCCACCTCATATCATAACTGCCCAACCATCCGCTTTAATGATGGGGTCAACTGGCCAATTGGTGCTGGTCATCCATGCATTGGTTGTTCTGAACCAGGCTTCTGGAACTGGGAAGTATATCAACCAGTTACTCTTAATGCGGTTACTCCACCTACCACTTATCCTTCTGTAGAAAAGCCTGAACGGGAAATATCACCTGCCAGTATTGCCATCAGTGGCACTGCAGTAGGCGCGATTGCTGGCGCTGCCGGCGCTTTTGCTTATTCAGCCCTCACCCAACGTTCTTCTCACACAAAACCAGAAGTTGAGGAAATTGAATCAGAAGAATCCGCAGAGCATTAAAGGGAGAGTCACTTATGGAAGTAAATCGAAGAGATTTCCTAAAAATCGCAGGTGCCGGGATTGGTACCCTCGTTCTTCCCTCACTTGATGTTAAAGCAGCAGCCATACCGGGCAATCTTGAGAATGCTCATGCAATGTTATATGATGCAACCAAGTGCGTTGGCTGCCGTGCCTGTCAGGTTGCCTGCAAGAAACGAGCCGGACTACCTTATGTCATGGATGAAAATCAGTTGTATGAAATGCCCACTGATTTGAATGGTGACACCTGGACTATCATTAAACTTTACCAGGATACCGAAACATATTCCTATGTGAAGAAACAATGCATGCATTGTGTTGCGCCAGCCTGTGCATCCGTATGCCCGGTCGCAGCGCTGGAAAAAACCCCGGAAGGCCCGGTGGTATACCACAGCTATAAATGTATTGGATGCCGCTATTGCATGACAGCCTGCCCATTTGATGTACCGAAATATGAGTGGGATGAAACAAATCCAATCATTCAAAAATGTGACTTTTGTGCCGATTTACAGGCTGCGGGACAACAACCAGCCTGTAGTGCTGCCTGCCCCACCGGTGCATTGATCTCTGGTACGCGTGCTGAAATGCTCGCAATTGCGCATCAACGTCTGGCCGATCACCCTGATCAATATTTTAATCACGTATATGGGGAATACGAGGTGGGCGGTACGTCCATGTTGTATATTGCCGGAATTTCCTATGAAAAACTCGGTTATCCAACATTAAAAAATCAGCCCATCCCTGATATCACCTGGCCGTACATGAAAGCAGTCCCATTTGTCTTTTTTGGTATGGCTGGGGCAATGTCCGCCATTTATTATTGGACTCACCGCAACAAAGAAGAAGAGGAGGGGTAATATGGCTACCGGAGTAAATAATATTCGCTTGAGAAAATATCCTGTTGGCGTAGGAATGATCATCGTCTGGATCGCAGGTGCCATCGGATTAAGCGTCGCGGCTTATCGCTGGATCGTTGGGTTGAGAATCACCAACATGAGTGATAATCGGCCCTGGGGTATCTGGATCAGTTTTGATATGATGAGTGGGATTGGACTGGCAGCTGGGGCATTCAGCATCGCTGCTATTGTTTATATCTTCAACATAAAAAAACTGTATCCGATCGTACGTCCAACCATTCTAACCGGGTTTATCAGTTATATCCTGGCTGCCCTCACTTTGCTGGCCGATCTGGGTTTACCACAAAACATCTGGCATTTGATTATCTATTGGAACATACACTCCCCCCTCTTTGAAATTGGTTGGTGTGTGATGGTATATACCACGGTATTATTGCTGGAATTCAGCCCGGTTGTTTTGGAAGCATTAGGATGGAAAGCGCCACTCAAATTAATTCAGAGCATCACCATACCCCTGGTCATTTTAGGTATTTCCCTTTCCACCATGCACCAATCCACTTTGGGCACCATGTTGTTAGCTATGCCCTACCGGATTCATCCCTTCTGGTATTCACCGCTGATGCCGGTTTATTTTTTCTTGACTGCAATAGCCGCCGGTATGGCAATGACAGTTTTTGAAAGTTACCATTCTGCCCGAACATATCAGCAGAAATTTGAGATTGGAATTGCATCCAAAATCACCAGTTGGATCCCATACGTATTGGGTCTTTACCTGGTCATCAAAGTAGTGGATGTCATTGTCTCTGGCACCTATATTTACCTGATTCAAGATCCCTGGCCAACCTTCATGTTCCTGATCGAGATTATGGGAGGTGCATTAATTCCGGCTTTGATGTTTGCTGATAAACGGGTTCGGAGTAATCCTAGTGGTCTGGTTTGGGCTTCATTCCTCCTCATGGGTGGTCTGATCCTGAACCGCTTTAACTCCACTCTGGTTTTTATGAATGGAGATTTCTATTTTCCCAGTGCCGCTGAGATCGCAGTCTCTATCGGCCTGACCTGTCTGGGTATCATCATGTTTGATGCAGCTATCCGCTTCTTACCGATGTACCCAAACCCACGTGAAAAACAAGCAAGTAAATCTTTAGAGAACGCCGCATAAAAAAGGAGTCTAAATGATGGCAAAAGTCGTAATTGATCCAATCACTCGTATCGAAGGACATTTAAGAATTGAAGTTGAAGTAAAAGATGGCGTGGTGACGAATGCCTGGAGTAGCAGTACAATGTTCCGTGGCATCGAGACAATCTTGAAAGGACGTGATCCACGCGGTGCCTGGACGATCACCCAGCGTATCTGCGGTGTTTGAACGACTGTACACGCAGTCAGCTCCGTGCGAGCTGTAGAAGATTCATTGAAAATCAAGGTTCCCACCAATGCCCGTTTGATCCGCAATATTATTCAAGCCATTCAATTCGTTCAGGATCATGTGATTCATTTCTACCACTTACATGCCCTCGATTGGGTGGATATTGTCAATGCCCTCAGCGCTGATCCAAAAGCAACCTCTGAACTGGCAGAATCGATCTCTACCTGGCCAAATTCCAGTGAGAATTATTTCCGGGGTGTGCAGGAACGGGTGAAAAAATTTGTTGATTCCGGTCAGCTGGGTATTTTTGCCAATGCTTATTGGGGACATCCAGCGTACAGTTTGCCGCCTGAAGCCAATTTGATGGCAGTCGCCCACTATCTGGAGGCTCTGGATTGGCAGCGCGAAGTTATCAAAGCGCATGCCATTCTGGGGGCAAAGAATCCCCATCTGCAAACCTATCTCGTAGGTGGCATGTCTACTCCTGTTGATCCAAACAGTGAAGTCGCCATCAATGCGGATAAAATCGCTCAGTTGCTGGGATTATTCGCCAAAGCCAAAGATTTTGTCGACCGGGTTTACCTGCCCGATGTGCTGGCAATCGCCCCCTTCTATCTGGATTGGGCTGGATTAGGCGAAGGTCTGGGTAATTTCATGTCTTATGGTGATATCCCCCTGATCGATGACTTCGACCCCAATAATCCGGAACATCTCTTCTTCCCACGCGGTGTCATCCTCGATCGGGATCTCAGCAAAGTGCATCCGCTTGACCCGCAAAAGATTCATGAATATGTCACTCATTCCTGGTATACCTATGAGGACGAAAGCAAGGGTTTGCATCCATCTGTAGGAGAAACCAATCCAAATTACACCGGTCCCAATCCTCCTTACGAATTTCTGGATACCGATAAAAAGTATACCTGGTTGAAGGCACCCCGGTATGATGAAAAATCCATGGAAGTGGGACCCTTAGCCCGTATGTTAATTGGATACGCCTCTGGGCATAAACGCACCGTTGAGTTGGTGAACGCAGTACTCGAAAAACTCAACGCGCCTGCAAGTGTTTTATTCTCCACTTTAGGTCGTGTGGCTGCTCGTTGTGTGGAAACGGTTCTGTTAGCAGAACAGCTAGAACCCTGGACTATGGAACTGGCACAAAACATAGGCAAAGGCGACTTGCGCATTCACGAACAGGATCATTGGGAACCTTCCACCTGGCCAGCCGAATCGATGGGTTGGGGTTGGACAGAAGCTCCTCGAGGTGCTCTGGGGCACTGGATCCACATCAAGGATGGCAAGATCGCCAATTATCAGGCAATTGTTCCCTCTACATGGAATGGCTCACCGCGCGATGCCAAAGGATTGATGGGCGCATATGAAGCTGCATTGATTGGTACACCTGTGGCAGATCCCAGCCAACCAGTCGAGATTTTACGCACTGTGCACTCCTTTGACCCGTGTATGGCATGCGCAGTACACGTGCTGGACGCAGATGGTAATGAAATTACCAAAGTGATTGTGATGGATTAACCATTGAAAAAAACACTCATTCTGGGCGTTGGTAATTACATACTGTCTGATGACGGGCTATCCGTCCATGTTCTGGAGCGCCTTCAGGCAAACAACCTGATACCGGATAATATTCAAATGGTTGATGGTGGCACTTGCGGCCTCGACCTCCTCCAATATCTGGAAGGGGTCTCCAATCTAATTATTATCGACGCTGTCAAAACCAGAGATGGCATTCCCGGTTCGATCATTCGTCTGGATGGGGATCAGGTGCCTGCTTATCTATCGCTAAAAATATCGCCCCACGACATTGGTTTGCCCGACCTTTTAGCCACTGCCAAACTTCGTGATCTCTATCCGGAGAAAATTGTGGTCTTTGGTATTCAGCCAGCATCTTTAGAATTAGGTGTTGAGCTTTCCCCGGAAGTCGCTTCGAAGGTGGATGAATTAATTGAATTAATCCAAAATGAGGTCAATGAATTGATCCTGATATAAATCGCTCCTATTCTTGGAGAACCTGCATCACGATGGATGCAGGTTTTTTTTGCCCAAATCCAAAGATTTTTCAATTATATTTTCATTCTCCTTTATAATGGATGGATGTCAACATCTGAGCAAACATCACCCCTGACAAAACCCAAACATTACAACTTAGAAATACTGCTTTTTTCTTCCATCCGTATCCTCGTTCATGCCATGATGCGCATGGTGTATCCATTTCTGGCAGTGTTTGGTCGTGGTCTGGGAGTTGACCTCACTACCATCTCGTTAGCTGTTACCATTCGCAATTTCGCAGCCATTCTGGTTCCATTTATCACTTCCATCTTTGATAAACGCAGTCGTCGCAGCGGCATGTTAACCGGTATGGGGCTCTTCATTCTTGGATGCGCTGTTGTCACTTTTTTCCCAACGTTCATCGTTTTTATCCTGGCACTGAGTTTGACTTTTATCGGTATGCATGTTTTTGTGGCCTCCATGCAGGCATACCAGAGTGATACCATCCCCTTGCCCATTAGAGGACAGGCAATTGTTATCACCAGCACAGGCTGGGCGTTAAGCTTTGTCGTTGCTGTACCCCTGATTGGATTTCTGATTGGGCGTTTTGGTTGGTTATCTCCTTTCCCGGTGATGGGTGTTCTGGGAGTCATCTCCATCTTTTTCCTCTTATGGCTGGTTCCTCCTGGAAAAAAAGCCATTACAGACCAGGCTGAAAAAGTTCAACATGGCATCCTGCAGGTTTTTACATCCAAAACCGCTATTGCTGGCGTGCTGATGATTTTATTCTTTTGTGCTGCCCATGAAATTGTCAATCTTGTTTTTGGTGTCTGGATGGAAGATAATTACGGACTATCAATCAATGCCCTGGGTGTGGCATCCACTATCATTGGTCTGGCGGAATTGTTGTCCGTTGCAGCCGTCAGCTGGTTATTAGCTCGCTTAGGGGCTAAGGTTACAGTGGCGATTGGACTGGTGTTTAGTGCCATCTCAGCCATCGCAATCCCCTGGTTGGGTAGTTTTGGCTTATGGGGAGCCGAATTAGGTCTCTTTCTGTTCAACCTGGCTTTTCAAATGCCCTTTATAGCCTATGCTCCCCTCCTCACCGAAGTACTTCCATTTGCACGTGCGTCTTTATTGGGGGCAACACTTGCTTCTGTAGGCGTTGGGCGTATGCTGGGAGCTCTGGTAGCCCCTTATCTGTTTGTTTGGGGATTTCAATTCAATGCTTTAGCAGCCATGATCTTGTTTTTAATTTCCCTTTTCACCCTCAGTAAGGTAAAAACCCACCAGGAACAGGTAATTAACCCAACCTGATTCCAGATACCATCACTGAATTAGCATACATGAAACTGATTAGGCATAGTTGATTATCTTCAATGCCCAATCAGCTGCTCTTTCCAATTCTCCTGCTACCAGCGGTCCTTCCATCCCTGTGACAAGAAAGCCCTGCGGAGAAACAATTTCTTTTCCACCCAGATGGATTAATTGGCGGGAAATTTTCTCAGCAGCATACCCAAAGAACTTCACCATGATTGCCAGAAATTTGTTCTTTGCCACATCTTCCGGGGTCATTCTTGTATCAAAGGCTGCTACATGCACGTCTTCCAAAGTGCCAGCAGGAATTTGCTTTAAAAATTGATCCAGTGCGCCAGTCGCCTTAAATTGGCGCGTAGGGGAACCAACAATCAAGGTCTTTACACCATCCAGGTGTTCTGGAAAAACCTCTCCTACAAGACGAATATCTACCTCCCGGTGTTCTTCTAACGCGCTCACCATGGCGTGAGCAATTTTGGCAGTATTTCCAAAAACTGAATCATAAATAATTAATGTATTTTTCATGCATCACCTGAATGGATATCACATTCCATAATAAGATAAAGCACCACAAAATACATCTCCATCTTCAAAGATCCAATCCCATTTTTTCAAGAATGAGTCTTCTGAAAAAAGTGTGTAATCCATTTGAAAGTGGGACGCCTCGTATCATTATTATGCTTTTTCGATGGTTCAATCCCGTAAAATGCATGAAATTTGATATCTTTGTGGGTCGTCATCATAATCATTTTCAAGAAGTTGACCTTATTTCAGCGGACTCAAGAATGTAAAGCGATGTTTTACCTCAAAATCAAATAAATTTACTTAATCCTTTAACTGATCAATTTTTAAATCACACTTCTTTAGTAAATATATCAATTACCATTGAGTATTACGTTCCGTAAATTCATCCTTTTATGTTCCAATGTGATCTTCATCTGTTTCCATTAATTGTAAAAACACGTTCACAATCCCTGGATCGAGATGTTTTCCGGAAATATCCTGGATGTACTTCATAATATCTTTACGCTTCCAGGCTGGACGGTATGGTCGATCAGATCCCAAAGCATCCCATATATCCACAACTGCAAAAATTCTGGCAGCCAATGGAATATTCTCGCCTGCCAAACCCTGAGGATATCCAGACCCATCCCAGCGTTCATGATGGCTGAAGGGAATATCAACTGCCTGCTTGAGGAAATCAATTTTTGATAGCAGGTTATACGCATAAATAGGATGCTTTTTCATGATCACCCATTCATCATCAGAAAGGGGTCCAGGCTTGAGGAGAATATTGTCCGGAATACCCATTTTGCCAATGTCATGCAGTAAAGCTCCCCGCTCAATATATGCCAGATTTTCCTCCTCAATTCCTATAGCCCTGGCAATTTTCAGCGTTAATTCTACAACTCTACGACTATGACCGGCTGTTTCCTGTTCTCTTAATTCCAAAGCATTCGACCATCCTTGCAGAGTTGAATCATACGCAACAAGTAGATCATTGGTTAATCGTTTAAGTTCTTCTTCAGTAATTTTTTGATCTTCAATGACGCTCAACATCGCCTTGCGTGATTGATCGGCATCATCCAACAATCTTTTTAATTCCAATTGAACTAATTTTTCTTTTTCATCTGCCAGTTTTCGATCTGTAATATCTTCTAACATGCCAATCGTGTACAAGGGATAACCACTATCATCTCGAACCAGTGTTGAGATTAATTTTCCCCATAGGATGCGGCCATCTTTATGGAAAACCCGCTTTTCAATGGTGAAAGAATCCCTCGTTCCGGCTTTATACTCCTCCAGCATTTGTATATTTTCCTGGATATCCTCAGGATGAGTAATATCAATGAAGGATAATTGAGTGTACTCATCTAATTCATATCCCAGCATATTCAAAACTGCCGGGTTGCCAGCTGTAAAATTTCCAGACAAATCTGTAATGGAGATACCTGATCCGGAAGTCTCAAAGATGCGTCTGAATTTTTCTTCGCTTTTTTTGAATGCGGATTCAGTTTCAATAATGGTGCTGATATCTCTGGCTATACCCAACACCCACTCCACCTGACCTTCGGAGTTTAAAACGGGAGACAACCGCCAATCAAAAACGATCTTGTGATTGTTTGCATTGTTTACATTGTTTACATTTTCTGGCCAGATCGCTATCCGTTGCACCAAACCTTCGGATTGAAAAACCTGTTCAACATCCATTTCCAAATTTCTGACCATCCTGATATCTGAAAATATTTCACCCGGTGATTTTCCATTTACCTCAGACTCACCTAAGCCAAAAATCTCTAACCCTGCTTGATTGAAATAAACAATTCGATATTCATGATCGAATAGAGTGATAATATCCTGGCTACTTTCTGCCAGACTACGAAACCTTCTTTCGTTCATCAATAATCCCAATTCATATTCCTTTTGTTCGGTGATATCCACATGACAGCCAATCACTTGTAATGCTTTTCCAATTTCATTACGGCGGATCGAACCACGGGAAAGGATCCAACGATAAGATCCATTTTTGTGTTTTAATCGAAAAGTGGTTTCATAAAATTGATCACTCCCCTCAAAAACTGCATTTATCTGTTGAATCGTTTTTTCTTTATCCTCTGGATGAAGTCTATTTTCCCACTCAAGATCATCATGCCTGATTTCATCTTCTTCATAGCCTAATTGTCTTTTCCACTCCAGTGATAAATGTGTCTCTCCAGTAACCAGATTCCGGTCAAAGAAACCGATATTCGCTGCCTGCACCGCAAGGCTGAGCTGCTCTTCTCGTTCCTGTAGATCGTTGTAAACCTTATCTCGTTGCGCCCGATTTACCAACAAAAACCCTAATAACATGGTTGCCAAAGGATAAATCAATAAAACCGGAAAACTGATTTCAGCCAGAACGCGCAGCGCAGTCTCCAGAGGCAAGGTTAACATCAACAACAACATAACCACATGATTGAAAATACCGAAGAGATAAAGCTCAATTAGAGAAATTTGATCGATCTGTTTATGGCGGATATAACGCCATAAAATACCGATCGAGCCGGTGGCAAAAATAACACTCACACCGGTCCAGGCGGCTGCACCGCCCTGATAAATTCGGAATACAGAAGTGCTGATCATAGCGATGATGGTGGGAACAAGCCCAAAGAATAAACCGGAAATACTGAGCAGAATCGAACGGGTATCAAATATAATGCCTGGAGCAAATGTCCAGGGATTATTCATGAGCATGATGCCAATAAAACTCAGAATAGCACCGATCAGGATTTTTTGTATACCCAGCAGGTTCCCTCTCCATCGAAATTTCGTTAAATCGAAAATCAGCGCTGTGGTGAGCAGAAGTGCAGCGTTAGCGATCAATTGTTGAAAACTGGATTCCAGCATAATTACCTTTGTTAACTTTTTTAGTAGATCAATGCTTTATCAAATCAGGCAAAGAACTAGTTTTTATTTTATAGCAATAATGATAGGCAACTTTAATTTCTATCAATAATGTAAT
This sequence comes from Chloroflexi bacterium HGW-Chloroflexi-2, assembly GCA_002840735.1. Lineage (GTDB taxonomy): Bacteria > Chloroflexota > Anaerolineae > Anaerolineales > Anaerolineaceae > UBA6170. The sequence goes on along the minus strand of PHBY01000005.1, from coordinate 13,299 downwards.
TAATAAATCCATCATCTTTCAAATTTGAAATATGGTAGAAACGGAGAGGAATAGCTCTTCGATTAAATTCTTTTCTCTCCATAATGAATTTTAGTATAATGAGAATATCCGATGAATCCAGTTGTAGATCAATCTTTTTTTGATTTTTTTTCGAAGAAGTTATCAACACCCTTAATTTTAATCAAAACTTTAAGCAAAATTGAACTGAGATCCACTTGTAAAGTAGACTTTTTTTGACGGTTTCGGTTATTTTTTCAGCTTTTTAACAAGACTTTTACTAAATTTTCTCTCGTTAAAATATCCAGATCAAAACCTGGCTCAACGAATGGGCTTACATCGTTAAGGATAACTGTCCAATTAAATTGTTGAATCCGCTCATTGACGAATTTTCTCCAATTCTCTCGGGTAACCTCGCCCTCTCCCCAATTGGTTTGGGCTAAAGCATTATTAAGTAAAACCAAATTTGGTTCAGGCCAATTTGGATCACTTAGATACCAAAATAAATCATAGATATCACGCCCCTTTAAGTATGGCCTTTGCAAAATTGCGTGAATTTTTCCAGATATTAAAGAGGCTTTGTCGTAGTGCTGAAGTTGAAGAAGAACAAATTTACGAATAACGCTGGTTTCCAGTACTGCCCCAGTTGGTGGATTTGTATCCACTTCGAATTTTATGGCGATCACTTCGTTAGGTTGCGAAGATAACCCCAACTCATACAATAAACCTGGAAAACGAAAAAACGCGCTGTTCACAATTTTTGAATCCTGAACGCGAATAATAATTTGATAATTTTCTTTCGTAAATGTCGATTGAATGGAACGTAAATATTCACGGAAGCGATAATTTGCTTTATCGCCTTCCAGGGCAAAATCCAGATCCTCTGAAAATCTACCATGGGAGAAGAGAAACCGCAAAGCTGTCCCGCCATGAAAAGCTAATGGAATCATTGCACCTGATCTTTGTAAATCAGAGAGAATTCTTGCCTGAAGATACTCTCTGGCAATGTTGATCCCTTCAACGGGCGTTGCTGCTCTATGGACAAGTTCCTTTAAAAAATCTTTCATAGTTCCTCATAGGTCTGGTACTCTTCTTTGACCAACAATTCAATCATCCGGATTGCTCTGTGAATTTTCGGTTTGTCAAATAATTTTCCTTGTTTTCGTAATTCTTCGATATTCAGATTTTCCAAATTCTGTAAGCGTAATTCTGAAATAAACGCAGGAGTATCACCACCAGGTTGTAAATAAATTAAATCCAATATTGCCTTTTCCGGCGTTGCAACAAAAGCCTTTTGTCCAGCGATATCCAATAAGTGATATCCCCCAAAATAATTTTTATTAATGTGCCTGAATTCAAAAACACCAAGATGTGTGTTCAATCGTTCATTTCGAACAGGTGTCACGCTGACCGTTTCATTGACAATATCGGGAATCATGCCATAGAACGACAAAGCCGATTGCATGCTGACGTATGAAGGCTTTTGTAACCTATTCGCAACCAGAAATGGATGAGGTTTTTTCTTTTGGTAAGGAGCAGCCAGCAAATAAATTCCGCGCCGAAGCTGGTGAATTTTTCCTGCTTTAATCCAGCGGTCTAATTGAAGGCGAATGTACTCTGGCCGGACATCACCAGCAAGTAGGAATGAACTCTCAAATACTGGCTCATCCCCAACAATCTTTAATAATTTTTCGAATTCCATATCATTATATTATCATAAATGATAACTTAATACAATAAATTTAGTGTAATGTTTTCATCTTTAAATCTACCTCATATGCTACAATATTTTTATCGTTTGGGAAATGTTCATCCATTTGAACATTCATTCCATTCAAGATCTTTCCCTATTTTTCAACAATTGATTTATTTTCATTATTTCTGAGGTGTGGCAATGAAGACAGTTTTCAATCCTTTCATTTCTGTTTTATCATTCTTTTCGTTCATTGCTCTAATTTCCTTAGCCTGCAATTTACCAATCAATCAGGCAGAAGGTCTCACAATCAGCCGAAACGACAAAAATGGCAGTATTTCAGGTAATTACCATACCGGTAATCAATCGATTGAGTTTTCAGTCTCTTCTGATGGGCTGGCAACTTTTCAGACAGGAAATGGTACCGATGCTGAGAAGTTAGTGGTCGACATGCGTGATGAAACCACGGCAACGCTTAACTGGCAGGGTACGACCATTGATGGGTTGGGAGAATTGTCTGCCGAAGAGTTGCAACATCTGAATGACCTGTTGGCGAGTCAGCTGGCAACTGGTCTGTCCATGATCCCGGTTGATGCGGGTTGTCAGGGCGATGAAATGATTGACGACAAACAACTGGCAGCGCTGCTCTTCCCTCTCCAGATGCAATTTAAGTATCAGATTTCTGATCGGACAAGCAAAGCGCTTAACCTTATCCAATCATCACAATGCTATTATGGACTTCCTGAGGAAGAAAATGCTGAAAACAATACCAAAAATGTGTCCTCTATTCTTCTATCCGCTTCCAATCCAATCCCGGTTGTGCTGGGCTATTTTCCGTTTGATGAAGTTGGTGCAATCGCCCCCAGTTACTCACAAGAATCTGGCGATCAATTTGCCTGCCTAAATCCACTGCCATTGTTGAAACAGTCCAGTGAAATCTATACTTCCCCACTGACTGCCCTTGTACTGAATGGATCAGCACCAATTCGCGATGAATTCGGACCTTGCCAGGCAACCTGCCGTGGTGCCTGCGGCGCGGATTGCACCACCAAAAATTGCAGACACGAAAGCAAAGAACGCTGTGAAAAGGATGAGCTTGGAAACAATACAGGGTTGAGCTCGATTATTCACACTTATACTTGCGGAGTGCATCCAGCCTGCATTTCCCACGATGAATGCTATGACAGGTGCAATCAGCAGCTTGGATGTGGCACTTGGGATGCTGCTTATTGTCGGCACGGTGGATATAGTGATCCCACCAGCTTGTTGGAACCCTATTTTAATAAATATGCTGGGTTGCAGTTTTTCTGCGACAAGGCAGTCATTACCGATGAAAGCATATCAGATGTGCGCGGCTGGGTGAAAGGGGAAGGTCCTAAACCCCTTTCGCAGGTCTATGAATATACCGATGAAATTGCCAAAGATATGGTCGATCTCAGAAACTGCCCACCACCAGATTTAGAGGTTCAGGAAGAACCGCCACCGCCAGCCCCTGAACCTCCTAAAAATCCGGCACCGGTTGATCAACCTCCGGCTTATATTGAACCTCAATTGGTGACGGCTGTTTCTCCACCAATATGGATTTGTGGAGGGGTAGAATTACCCTGGACAATTGAATTTTGGAATGTTGGAGCAGGGGGCGGTGATGAGTACTCCATGATTGATATGTATGCAAATGGTTGCAATCATGATGTTGTGACCGAGACAACTCATTGGTACGGAACATTTGAGGGAGGACCAAACGGAAAAATGACTCTTTACGACAGCGAGCTTATTGATTGTAGACTCGTAGATGGCGAAGTGGTGTCGTGCTCTGGTTTTACATTTTTCGATGAAGAAATTACACTTCCATTTGAAGTATTAAATCCTGAAGCATTTGAAGATTGGAAATAATCAATTGTCCAGAAGACTCTCTATTTTCTTCTTCAAATCCGGAATATCAACTTGAATGGTTTGCCACACCAACTCAATGTCAATTTCGTTATAATCATGTATTAACCGGTTCCTCATCCCCCTCATTCGATGCCAGGGAATCTCCGGGTGATTTTCTTGAAATGATGGGTCTATTTTGGCAGAAGCTTCTCCTATGATTTCGATTCTTCGAATCACAGCATCCTGACACATTAAATCCGAAGAAAAAGTGGTTAAATCCATTCCTTCAATAAATTGTTGGATCCTGTCACAGGCGATTTTTATGTCGTAAAGGAAGCTATTCGTTTTATCCATATATAACAACCGTGTTATTGAGAATGTTTTGACGTTTATAAGGATTCTGGCTTCTTTCAATAGTTTTTCTGGTGATTAAATCAACTGGTCTTTGGAATAGTTCTTCAATTTCTTGTTGCATTTCTTCCATATCCGCCAGAGTACGATGAAAATCTGGATGGTACTCCACTAAGAGATCTATATCACTCATTTCATTGAAATCGTCTCGAATGGCTGACCCAAAAATTTCAAGTCTGATGATTTTCCATCGTTTACAAAATTCATTTATTTTTTTTTGTGAAAAAACAATATTTGGAAATTCCATAACATAATTATAACGATTTTTTTCGTCTGAGTTACCAGATTTGACTCAAGGTAAGGTGAAAATGTGTAAAAAATTAAGTTTTCAAATTTATCTAGTAGACTCTCGTCTCTAATTTCTGTATACCCTTTTTAATGGCTGGTGGTTTTACCAGTCATTAAGGATTTTCCCATACAAACAATCGATTCCATTCAATCCATCAGCCTCAAAGACGCCTGCATCCGCAAAATCGAAGAACTGATCCTCGCCGGTGACCTGGCTCCCGGGGAACGTCTGCCCTCCAAGCGTGATCTGGCGGTGCGTTTGGGTGTCAGCCGGCCGGTTTTGCACCAGGCAATCGTGGCACTGGACGCCAAAGGGCTGTTGCGCATCGAACCGCGCCATGGTGTCTTCGTCTGCGATTTCAAACGCGATGGTTCGATAGCTTTGCTGATGACCCTCATGCAGCACTCAGATGGTGTGAACCAGCCGCAAATGCTAACCAGTCTGATTCAGGCGCGCTTACATATCGAAACCGAAACCGCCCGCCTGGCAGCCATGCATCGGACGGAAGCCGATCTGATCGAATTCCAATCCCTGCTGAAAGAACGCCTGAGCATCTCTCCCAACAACATCCCGGCACTGGTGGAGATGGAGACTACCAGCACTGCTTATCAGATTAAGCAAACCAGAAATTTATCGCCCCGCATCCAGTGGCTGAGAGATTATTATTTTCAGGGTGTCAACCGCCGCTGGAACATGAGGACGAACCTGATCAGTGGGTGGCGAAAGGTTTTTCCACGTACTGGTATCTTTGCTATCATACCCTCTTCTGGCTGGATCTTTATTTAACCGGCGCTGAAGAAGGCTTCACACCTCCAGCCCCCTTCAATCTGGTCGAAATGGAAGCCAACGAGACCTTACCGATAATCGTCTACCCGGGCTACGAGAACAGTAGGGTGGATTCTAAATCCGCCACTTGCTTTTCCCAACCTTTTACACAAAAAACACAAACAAGATCCAAAATAGATCTTAACACTTTCCCAATAACCTCCTTGTATGATAGGGTTCATAAGTAACAAACAAAGTTACAAATAAACAACATAGAAAAATTTACAAGGAGTTTGAAATGAAAAAGAGTCTTATAGCAGTATTAGTAGCAGCTGTATTAGTAGCAAGTTTTGGTGTCGTGTCGAGCGTTTACGCATATGGTGGAAACCCGGGTGTTGGGAATGGCTCTGCAGTGCGTCAACAATTGCAGACCGAAGATGGGCTGGGACTGTACCACGATGAAATCCTGGCTGCCTTCTCCGAAGCGCTGGGCATCCCAGTTGAAGACCTGGAAGCAAGAATTGATGCCGGAGAAACCATTATCGAGATCGCAGTTGATGAAGGTATGAGTTTGGAAGATGCACAGGCACTTCTGCCGGTCGGTAATTTTGGTGGACGTAGCGCTGGCTGGATGGGACAGGGTTTCATGGCAACCGGCGAAAATGCTGAATTCGCGCCCGGTGGGCAAAACTTAGGTGACGGCACCTGCCTGGTCGATGGCGAAGTTGTCCCACAGTATCTTCAACAAGGCATGGCTCGCGGACGAAACTGGTAATCAGAAACTAATCACAACACAAACATCAAAAGAGCGGAACGAAAACCGCTCTTTTGGGTTTTAAGTTGTGTCCGGATGAATGAGATATTCATGATAAGATAACATCTTAGTAAATTTCCTGAGCGTTTGACAAATCTAAAAACGGTGAGACAACCAAGGATCCAGCCATGACCGGAGAATCTACCTACAAACTCTATCCATATCGCTGGGTTGTCCTGTCTGTGTTTATGTTTGTCAATATAACCATCCAGCTTCTATGGATCGCCTTCGCACCTATCACCATCCTGGCGTCGAAATTCTATAACGTCTCCGATTCCAGAATCGGGTTGCTTTCCATGGTCTTTATGATCGCTTTTATCCCACTCTCCATCCCGGTCTCCTGGGGTATCGACACCTTCGGATTCCGCAAAACTGTCAGCATCGGTGCTATCCTGATGGCTGTATTTGGTGTCACGCGCGGACTGGTGGGGGATAACTATGGATTAGTATTAGCCAGCACCATCGGCATCGCCTTCGCACAGCCGTTTTTGTTGAATTCCTGGACAAAAATGCCTGCCTTGTGGTTCGGGCATAAAGAACGTGCCACAGTGGTGGGATTGGTCACACTTGCCAGCCTGGTTGGAACAGCCCTGGGTATGGTCCTTACGCCGGAATTGGTGAAGACCATGTCGATCAACCACATTCAATTGCTCTACGGTGTCATCGCCGCTTTCTCGACTATGTTATTTCTCATTTTGGCGCGAGAAAAACCAGCCACACCTCCCGGTTTGCCCGGTGAGGACTCTCGTGCCCTCATGTTGGATGGCCTTAAGCATGCCCTCAGCGTCCCCAGTTTTTGGATCTACCTTTTTATTTCTTTTGTGGGACTGGGTCTCTTCAACGGAATTACTACCTGGGTTGAACCGATCATTCGTTTGCGCGGCTTCACCCCGAACGATGCCGGTACCCTGGGAGCGCTCATGCTGGGCGGTGGATTGGTGGGGGCTGTGGTCATGCCTATCATCTCGGACAGGAGCCGTAAACGGCAAATCTTCATCATGCTTGGATTTGCCCTGGCTATTCCTGGTCTGATCGGTGTCACCTATGCCACTACAGCCTGGTTGTTATTCCTCTCATCGTTCTGGATGGGTTTCTTCCTGGTCAGCGCCAATCCGATTGGTATGCAATACGCTGCCGAAATCACTAATCCCACTCCGGAAGGTACCTCCAATGGGTTGATCCAACTTTTTGGTCAGGCTTCTGTCGTTTTTGTGACCATCATGAATCTCTTGAAGACGAATGAAGGATCATTTACACCCTCATTACTGCTCATGGTTGGTTTACTGGTCATCAGTTCAATACTGATCCTGTTTATGAAAGACCCTGTGAAATAAGAAATGTTTCATCCTGATCAATCTGGTAAAGGAGGTCAACTATCGCTGGTGACAACCTACCATGGCATTGAATGCCATGCAGATGTTGAGAGTGCAACCTTCCCCGATTAACATGCTGGGGTTCGAAAACCGCTCAGACACAGACCTGGCAGACACCGCCAGCGCTTATGCCTCCGCGGTGATTAATACCGATAAATTCTTTGTCTTTTATTTCAGCCGCAATTGCAGCGGGCTGGAAACATACACAGGAGGACGTTTTCTGGAGATTTCTGACAACGATCTCCCGTTATGTACAGACCCAACCGCCGCTAACTGCAACAAATTTTCCATATCGCTGCGGGATTCGGCCACCCGGCGTCTGTGCCAGATGAACCTCGCCATCCGCGGCATCGAAGGGCACATCGAATATGGCGACAGCTTCACCAACGACAAACACCCCGACCTGCGCGCCGATTACCTGCTGGCGAACCCTCCCTTCAACATGGAGGATTGGGGCTTCTCACAGGTAGAGAACGACCCGCGCTGGCGCTATGGCAAACCACCGCAAGCCGGTGCGCGCAAACAGAAGGACGGCTCGGTCGTCAATGTGGATGGCGGTAATGCCAACTACGCCTGGATTCAACACTTCATCCAGCATCTCAACCCGCTCGGCATGGCTGGCTTTGTCATGGCCAACGGTTCCATGTCCACCTCCACCACCAGCGAGCTTGAGATTCGTATCAACATCATCGCCTCCGACCTGGTGGATTGTATGATCGCCCTGCCCGGGCAGTTATTCTACACCACCCAGATTCCGGTGTGTTTGTGGTTTCTGAGCAAATCCAAAGCCGCCAACCCGGAACTGGGATTCCGCAACCGCCAGGGTAAGACGCTCTTCATCGATGCGCGTAAGATGGGTGTCCTGATCGACCGTGTGCACCGTGAACTGACCGGGGAGGATATCAACCAGATCACCCGCACCTATCACGCCTGGCGTGGGGAACCCGGTGATGCACAACGGGGTAATCACAAGGAATACCCCTACCAGGACATCACCGGCTTCTGCAAATCTGCCAGCCTGGCAGAAATTCGCGCCAATAATTACGTCCTCACCCCGGGCAGATATGTCGGGATTGAGGATGAGGAGGACGATGGCATCCCCTTTGAAGAGAAGATGGAGCAATTAACGGCGACCTTATCGGAGCAAATGAAAGCCAGTCAGGAACTGGATGACCTTATACGGGAAAACTTGAAAGGTTTGGAGTATGACCTGTGAACCATCGATCATGTATAAAAAAAGCCAGAATCTATACATGAGAGTCCTATCATGTATAGAAAATCCATTTTTTTATACATGAGCTTGTTTAGAGAACCCGATGTCAGGGGGGTGACCATATCAGCTATTTTACATCTAAACATTTCACATCATTTCAATCCACGCCCCCATTACCAGTAATCGAGATTTTTCTGAATGGGCTGATGTGTTTAACAATGATCTCCTGTCGAGTGCTGCAGTAAATCGTCTCACTCACCACGCCCATGCCATTACGATTACCGGAAATAGTTACCGCCAATTGTCGCGTAGAAAGGAGGCTTTACAACAAAACAAAGAGCTTACCAATTAATCATAATCTTTTCGTTTTGGTGGTAAACATGTACCCGATCATGACTGGTAAACATTACCCGACTATGGGTGGTAAAAATAACCCGGCTATTGACATCAGAGATGAGCCGCAGTAAGGGTAAAGCATTTGACCCGCTTGCCTGTAAAGGTTTTCCATTGCTAAAATTATTATGATTTTTTCAATATTTCTGCACACAAAGTCAAATGCTTTACCCATACACCTACTACCACCTCCAAAACAAAAAACCAGTCGCAAGACTGGTCATCCTTGTACCCCCGGAGGGATTCGAACCCCCCAACCAACTGAGTAGAATTTCTAACCTGTGTTACATATTCCTAATAAACACCGAATTCCTTCCATGCTTCCCACATTGCCATGATATTTTCCGGGGGTACGTCAGCCTGAATATCATGGATGGTGGCGAAGATAAACCCACCACCAGGGGCCAGGGCTTCGATATTGCGTTTAACATCTTCCCGGACTTCTTCCGGTGTGCCGGTTCCTAAGACACCCTGGGTATCGATCCCACCACCCCAGAAGACCAGATCATGACCAAATTCCTCTTTCAATTCTTTGCTGTCCATGTTGGCTGCCGTGAACTGAACCGGATTGAGAATATCAATCCCCGCATCGATCAGATCCCAAAGGAGCGGACGTACAGCGCCATCGCTATGGAAAAACAGCTTGACCGGCGCCTGATCTTTGATGAAATGGAATAACTTTTTCTGGCGCGGTTTAACCACACTACGATAGGTGTCTGGTGAAAATAGCAGTGCACGCTGCCCGGCTAGATCATCGTGCTCACATGCCACGCTTACTAAATCGCCAAATTCGGCCAGCGCCCGTTCCCAGTATGCTTGCTTAAACTCAACCAGTCGATCCAGCATATAGGCCACAAAGTTGTGGTTCAGGGCCATATCGATGTAAAATTGCTCGAAGCCACGTAACCAGCTATAAATTTCAAGGATGCCAGAGCCCGGACCGGCCAGCACGACCGCCTTGCCACGCGCGACGGCAGCTTCAATTTCCGGGCGTAAGTTCTGGTAGCGTTGGTCATCCAGGGGATCAGGGAACTGGTAGGCTTTAATGTCCTCCAGGGTTTCGGCTGCAGCCAGCGGATGGTCGTACATATCGTAATAAAAGCCACCTTTTTTGGGCTTTTTCCAGCCAATACCCCACTCATCAGTGTAGGCGGTGTAGTCACCCAGATCCCGATACACCACATCGTAACCAGTGGGAGCCTGGGGCATCACAAACACGAAATCGGTTTCCAGCCGCTCGGCGATGTCGGTTTCAAAATGGGCCAGTTGCTCCGGAATGAACGTGATTTTGGCCTCTCGGGCAGGCAATTTCAGGTAGCGACGCAAATTGGTATAGGCTGTGGCGTGAATTTGAGACACACCGGTACCACCGATATCCAGCGGTATGCGGTCAGGCTCCTGGTGATTGAATGTAAGGTTTACTCTTTCGCGGGAATTCATTTTTTCACTCCTTGAATGCAGCCCGAAAGCGCTCCATCGCCTGATGGCTATCAGCTAGCGGATAGGCTTCCATCCCGACCACACCCGGGTAGCCTACGTCACGCAAAACCTGGGCAATAAAACGGTAATTCAACTCACCGGTGCCCGGTTCATGACGGCCAGGGACATCAGCCACGTGGATGTGACCAATGTAGGGATGATATTTTCGCAACACTTCCACCACATTACCCTCTTCAATCTGGGTGTGGTAGATATCGAACAGGATTCTGATAGCTGGGCTATCTACCTCTTTAACCAGTCGCGCCGCGTCTTCCATGATGTTGATGGAGTAACCAGGGTGATCAACCTTCGTATTAAGGACTTCCAGGGTATAAGTAATGCCATTCTCTTCTCCCAATTTCGCCAGTTGGCTCAAGGCTTTGTAGGCGGTGATCCAGTGCGTAGCAGGATTGGTTGAGATTTTATGAACCACTTCGCCATTCGGGCCAAGTTCACCAGCGTGAATAACCAAAAAAGTCGCCCCGAGCTTTTTGGCTACCAAGGTTGTTTCTTTTATACCGGTTACATAGTTAACTACACCCTCGGGATGAACACAGGAGCCACCCTGCGTCCCGGTAAAACCGCACACTTCAATGCTGGGGTCGTTACTGAAAACATCCAGATTACGTCCTTTCCAACCCCAAAACTCCACCATAAAACCGGCTTCGGCAATTTTTTTTACCCGTTCTTCAAATGGTAAATCCAAAAAAACAGTATCAGCGCATACAGATAAATGAAACATTTTTCACCATCTCAATTGAATTTGGACATTAAATAAATCAACCTTTCAATCAAATGTTTGGAAATTAGCAAATAGAAATCGGTTATCAGGCTTCACGGGTGCCCGTGATCAGATCAGCGATGTCTTCCTGAGTAAGTTCACCTTTTTGGTAAGTTCCCACCTTACAACCTTGCCGAATAATTGTATAGTAATCCGACACTAGATAAATGTGGCTTACATTATGGGTAATTAAAATTACCGGCAACCCTTGGGCTTTGGCATTTTCAATATAATTTAGCACTTTCCTCGTTTCTGCTACAGACAAAGCGGATGTCGGCTCATCCAAAATAAGTAACTTTGCACCAAAGTAAATGGCACGGCCAATAGCAATCGATTGTCGTTCCCCACCGGACATTTTTCCAACTTTATCTCTCGCCGAACGGATTTCTATACCAATGTCAGACAAAGCATCACAGCATAATCGCTGCATTTCTTGCCGATGTAGCCATTTTACCGGACCAAGATTTGTATAAATTTCTCGCCCCAGGAAAAAGTTGCGCCAGATACTCATTAGCGGTATCAAAGCAAGGTCCTGGTAACAAGTTTCTATACCGAGAGCGCGGGCATCGGCAGGTGAAGAAATGGTTACTTTTTTACCTTCAAAATAGATCTCCCCACTGGATGGCGTATGGACACCAGTCAACACCTTAATCAACGTAGATTTTCCAGCCCCATTATCACCGATTAAGGCGTGTACTTTTCCTTTCTCAACGGTGAAATCCACCCCTCGCAGCGCTTCGACCGTTCCAAAGCGTTTGACAATATTCTTCATCTCGACAACTGGTTGTCCGATTTCTTGTGACATAACAGTTTCTCCTCCGATCATGATGTAGACCTGTTCCTCAGGTAATTATTAATAATTACGGCGGCAATAATGGTGACCCCAACGACAGCGGGAAAGTTATCGGCAGAAATAAACGGGACTTTAAGCAAGATTACCCCGGAACGAAGCATGTTGATGATCAAGATTCCGATGATAGCGCCCCAAACACTGCCATATCCACCGGTCATTAAGGCTCCACCAACGACCGAAGCTGCAATAGCGGTCAATTCGATTCCTGCTTGCTCAGCCACCCGTACGCTTCTGAACTGGCTGAAAGAAATAATTCCAGCCATACCAGCCAAAAAACCATTCAGAATAAAAGCCATAACTCGCGTTCGGTTGACCCGCACCCCTTGAGCATTGGCTGCTCCTTCGCCTCCCCCCACCGCAAATATATGATTACCAAAACGCGTACGGACTAATATAAACTCGAAAAGTATGGCTGCCCCCACCATCCAGAACATCGCTGTTCTGAAATTTGCGCCTTCCAGAAACGACAGCTTATTAACCATGTCAAAACGGCCATTGAATACTTCATAAATTGGTAGTTTTTCAATGGTCTGAAATAATACCCCACCGGCAACAATCCACACAACTCCCCGAAAAATTTGTCGGGTGCCCAGGGTGACAATGAATGAAGGTATTTTGGTAAAAACTAAAAGCAAGCCGTTAATCGAACCCATGATGGATGGCACCAACAAGGCAGCGAAAATAGCCAATCCCGGGTTACCTCCTTCCACAGGTAAGCCAATTTTCAAAAGCGTGTTGACAATTACCGAATCAGCCCCTGTAGAAATAGTGCCAAAAAGGTAACCACTCATTGCAATCATGGGAGCTACCGATAGGTCGAACTCCCCGGCGATCATCAGGATAGTAATACCCATCGTAACAAAACCTGAGATGGAAACCGCTGTGATAATACCGGATATGGTTCGCCAGGAAGCAAAATTGGGTACAAAAATTAAAAATATAATGAATACCAAAACGAATGTTAGCAGGGGGCCAGCAATCGGTGAATTCGCAAAATATCGTAGGATAGCGCTGTAAATATTTTTTTTTCTCATCTTTTCTATTATCAATCAGAAAATTCCCGAAGAAGGGACAGGACAGTTTCGTCCTGCCCCTTTCAGTTATGATCAAACTAATCAGTTTTTATCGATATTCACCGGCCAGCGTCTCAACCATGGAAAGGTTATCCAGGGTAACGAAACCAGGTCCTGTTGGTGTAACCGGCAAAGCTGGGACTACATGATACCGGACAAGCAGGTTCAAGGCCTGGATCCCACCATAACCTTGAAGGAATGGCTGTTGGTCAATACCAAACATTGTCACTCCACTGGCAATATTGGCGTTGATTTCAGGGCTGAGGTCAAAAGTACCATGTTTGACAGCGCTC
>PHBY01000018.1 GCA_002840735.1 Chloroflexi bacterium HGW-Chloroflexi-2 | reverse complement strand
TTCATTGTTTTTTCCTTGTGGTAATGAGGCGATTTTTGATATTTCCAATTTTACGCCGAATTGAAAAATCTACAGTTGATTTTTCGAATCAAATTCAAGCTAATTAAATCCTGAAGATATTTTCGAAATTTGTTTTCTCTTAGCATTCCTTGGTTTATTCATCCAGATTGTTACCTTTTTCAATAATTGATAGTAACATTGTACAAAATTGATACTTGAACAGAATCCCCCCTCCATGTCCCCCCTCCCATGTCACCGCTCCCATGTCACCGCTCCCATGTCACCGCTCCCATTGACATCCAGTAGCAATCAAATTATAATAAAACAATTCTTTGGTCTTTTTTGAAAAATCAACCATGAAACTCACCCACCGTCAGGAAACTTATGTTCAATCCTTGCTTGACCTGTATCGCGAATTGAATGGTCCGATTCATTATTCAGTGCTTGCCAAAAGAATTGGGGTCAGTCCATTCACAGCGTACGGGTTGCTGCGCCTGCTCGAAAAAAAAAGGGTTGGTGATTTCCCAATACCATCTCAATTCTGGTAAACTAGTAGTTGGACGTTCTGTTGCCTCAGATTATTGAGTGGAAGGGCACGGTTACCCGCTCGGGTCAAATGCTGCTGGGCGGTTTTACGCTAGGATTACTGGCGAATGAAAGTAATAGTGATGTGGAATGGAATAAACTCTTTCTGGAGCACATCACGCCACTGACAACTTTACAAACTCGTATTTTGGAATTACTTGGTTTATCGACCAACGTATGTACACGACTGGCAGAAAATTGAAGAAAGTCATTTTATTTTCAGCGAATAGATAGTGTAATTACTACCAAAGGAGTGATCAGATGGAAACAAAACAAGCAAGCACGCGGGCAGTCACGGGCAATATCCTCATCGTGGACTTGAGTAGCGGGGAAACGCGCGTCGAACACCCACAACCAGACACCTACCGCAAGTTTCTCGGCGGCCAAGGCTTAGGAGTGGATTATCTCTTCCGCAACATGCCGGCACACGCTGACCCGCTGGGACCGGAGAATATCCTCGGTTTCCTGCCTGGGCTGCTGACCGGCAGCAGCGCTTATTTCTCAGGCCGCTACAGCGTGGTCGCTAAGTCACCGCTGACGGGTACCTGGGGTGATGCCAATTCAGGCGGTTTCTTTGGTCCCGAACTGAAGCGCGCCGGTTTTGACGCTGTCTTTATCCACGGCAAGGCGAAAAAACCGGTCTACCTGTGGATTAAAGATGGCGAAGTAGAAATCCGCCCGGCAGACAAACTGTGGGGGCTGGACATCACCGAGACGCTGAACGCGCTGAAAGTTGAATTGGGTGACAAGTCGTTGCGCGCTGCCGCGATCGGTCCTGCGGGGGAGAAACTTTCTTTGATCTCCGCGGTGATTAACGATTATGGGCGGGCGGCCGCTCGCTCGGGCATCGGTGCGGTGATGGGCAGCAAGAACTTGAAAGCTGTCGTTGTGCGCGGCAAAGGAAAGATCGAGTTGGCTGACAAGAATGAACTGTTGTCAGTCAATCGTTCGCTGGCAGACCGCATGAAGAAAAAGCCGTCTTCCTTTGGCAAGATATTGGGTGTGATTCTTCAGCCGATTTTGCCCTTGCTGTTGCGACGTGGTGGCATGCCGATGCCCGATGTCCCCACCATGGTCGAAGGCTTCGGCAAACATGGTACCTCCATGCTTGCTTCCGGTTCATCCGAAATGGGAGACATGCCGATCAAGAACTGGTCCGGCGTGGGCTATCGCGATTTTCCCATGCGCACGCGTTCGAGCAAGATCAGCGATGAAAATGTTTATCGCTATGCAAAGAAAAAATATGCCTGCGCCAACTGCGCTCTTGGCTGCGGCGCTCTGCTGGATGTTGAAGAAGGCCCCTACGCCATCGAAAATGAGCACCGCCCCGAATACGAGACGCTGGGTAGTTTTGGTGGCATGATCTTGAACGATAACATTGAATCCATCATCAAAGCCAACGGTATCTGCAATGCCTATGGATTGGATACCATTTCTGCCGGTGGAACGGTTGCCTTCGCCTTCGAATGCTACGAAAAAGGATTGCTGACCAAAGAGCAGACTGACGGCTTGGAATTGAACTGGGGTAACCATGAAGCTGCCATTGCAGCTTTGGTAAAACTGGCTAAACGTGAACCGGGACTAGGCGAATTGCTGGCCGATGGCGTCAAAGTAGCCGCCGAAAAGATCGGCAATGGTGCAGAGCAATACGCCATGCATGTTGGCGGGCAAGAATTGGCCATGCACGACCCGCGTTTGAACCCGTCCTTTGGTACCACCTACGTCACCGATCCCACCCCTGGACGTCATACGCAAGGCGGAGCCGGTTTCAACGAATTCGGCCTTCCGCTCATCACCCTGCCAGGCATCGAAATTCCCCAAACCCCGCGGCGCGAGTTCAGCGGGAAGGGCAAAGCACATGCCATTGGCAGCAAGGCCGTTGAAACCATGGATGCGCTGGGTATATGTGAGTTTTCCTCAATGGCCGGCGAATATCCCTACCTCGGCATCATTAACGCAGCCACTGGCTGGGGCATTACCGCGGAAGAATTTCTGGAGACCGGCGAACGCATCCAGGACTTGCGCCAGGCCTTCAACGTTCGAGAAGGCTTCAAGCCATCCGACTTTGTGCTGCCCGCCCGTGTGCTTGGTAAACCACCGCTGGAAACCGGACCCAACGCCAAAGTCACAATTGACATTGAGACCATGTCCAATGAATTCTTTCGGGAAATGCAGTGGGATCCAACGAGCGGACGTCCCAGCCGTGCACGTCTGATTGAATTGGGGCTGGATTACGTCGCCGAGCAAATCCACGCCTAGACAACGCGATGGAAGTTAATCTAACCATACACGGTCCTATAGCAGGCCAGGTTTTACGCCTAAATACCAGCGTGCAATTACAGGAGCAGTCCACTCTGGCACAGTTGCTTAAAGCCGCACGTCCTCAAATTGGGGCGGATTTGTCCGCAATTTTGCGAAAGGGGAGCGAACATCCCGTCATTTTGCTGTGCGGCGAATACCTGGAATTACCCACCGCCCTGGACCACCCCTTGAAGGAGGGAGATGAGATTGTCATCCTCCAAGGCATTGGAGGCGGATAGCCTCAAAAAACACAACCAATCGTAAATCCCTGCCATCGCTCAAAGGCAGGGATTTACAACTTCAATCACACACCGTCACGCAACTTGGGAAACCCGACCCCGCCATCCTTGCCGCCGCGCGGGAGTGGATTAACAACTTCATCAGCGCATTGCAGGCATTATCGTGCAATCGGGCTACATTCCCTTACAGTCTGACCTGCTTTGCAATGAATTCGGCTATAGCTTGAAAGGCAATTTCGCGCTCCTCGCTTAATGTTACAACATGTCCAGTATTTTCGAGCCAGAGTGTTTCTTTGTGAGTTGAGGTAATACGCTCGCCGAATAATTGCATAGCGTTCTTTTCGACCACCGCATCATGGCGTCCCTGAATGAACAGCACAGGCGCGGTAATATTGGGCAATCCATCCCGCATTTCCTCTACCAGCGCTAAAACTTCAGCCAGCGCCCGAGTGACATAACGCGGGTAGGGATCTAGGTCAACACCGGGAGCACGTTCGTCTAATTCGTCTGAGTTGTCACTTAGAGGCGGTTTTTTGATCTCTTTGACAAACAGGCTAATAAATTTGATCAATCCCGGACGTGCAAGACGCGCTTGCCAGCCGTTGAGCAACCCAAAAGGCGTAGAGATGCCGATTACGCCATCAAACGGGTAGCGAGCCGCAGCGGTCATGGTAAGCACACCGCCCAAAGATTGACCCATGATAAATACCCGTTCACTGGAACCTTTCAGCAAAGAAAAACCATCCTCGACTGCAGCCAACCAATCCGTCCAACGCACACGGCGCATATCGGCAGGCGTAGTAGCATGACCGGGTAGACGAATACCCAGCACAGTAAATCCCTGGTCGGCAAGGTAACGTCCCATATCGCGGTTTTCGCGAGTAGAGCTGTTAAAGCCGTGAACGATCAAACAGGCGTTTTTGCCACCCGGGAAGAGATAAGGCTCAGCGCCAGGAGTGAGTAAATGAATTGAAGCCATGTAATTGTCCCTTTTGATTTATATCCAACCACGAAGGTTGATCGTATCTTGAAACTCCTGTTGTTCGATCAATGCATCCAGTTTTTGACCGATTTCAGGATATGTTTCCATTAAATTATACGATTCGTGCGGGTCAGATTGAAGATTGAATAGAAAAGGCCCCTGAGGGAAAAACGGGTAGGCACCATTATCGGCGTTATGCCGCCGGAAATATTTCCAATCTCCGTTTCTTACCGCGATTAACTTTTTTCCTTTGTAAAAGAATAGCGATTCGTGCAATGAGAGATTACTTTCTCCTTCGAGAAGCGGCAATAAATTAACACCATCAATGATTCGGTCTTTTGGCGTGGGCAGATTTGCCGCAGCCAGGCAAGTTGCGAACAAATCAAAGTTCATGACGGGTGTGTCAGAGGTTATACCTGGGGAAATGACGCCTGGCCAGCGACTGATGAACGGAACACGATAGCCACCTTCAAATGGTAAGTTTTTTCGCCCTCTCAATCCACCAGTATCGCCCTCCCACCAGGGACCGTTATCACTCGTGAATATGACCAGCGTTTCCTCATCAAGATTCAGTTCCTTGAGTGTCTTTAAAATTTCACCTACGCTCCAATCCAGTTCTTGAATTGCATCACCGTATATACCACCCTCTGACTGGCCGCGAAAATCCTCTGAAGCGTGCAATGGCACGTGAGGATACGGCTGGGCGTAGTAGAGGAAGAAGGGTTTCTCTTTGTTATCCGTGATGAAGTTAACCGCTTCGTTGGTGAGCATTTGTGTCAGATGATCAAATGGAATAGGTTCCTCAATCTCAATGTTGGCATTACGGTAGATGTTATAGGGGTGGGTGTCATGACTGAGCAGGCCGCCATAAAAGAAATCGAAGCCGTTTTCATTCGGCAAATGCGGGGATTCAAATCCCAAATGCCATTTACCGACAATTCCGGTGCGATAACCACGTAGTTGCAAAATTTCGGGCAACAGCACTTCGTCCTGTGGAATTCCATGGGGCACTGCACCAAGAACATATTGGAATATCCAATCCAATGGACCGGGGGGTTGAATAACCTCGAAGACCAGGGTACGTCTTGGATAACGGCCTGTTAACAACCCGGCGCGTGAGGGAGAGCAAACAGGGGCGGAAGCGTAGAAATTTGTCAGTACGGCACCTTCGGCGGCCATTTGGTCCAGATTCGGGGTCTGGATGGCTTGAGAGCCAAACCGACTGATATCGCCATATCCCATATCATCAGTGAAAATGAGGACAATATTTGGCAGAACCTGTGGATTGCCAGCCGTGATACTATCAAGTAAAGTCTTTGCGCGTTCTGGATCAAAATCTTTTCCACCAAAGACTTTGGATAAGTGATAACCAAGACCACCGCTCAAAGTAATTCCTCCACCCACTGCCAGGGCGCTCTTAAGAAAATTACGGCGGGACACTGAGGCAGGCGGGTCTTCTTCAGAGTTACTCGTTTGATTTGGTTTCATTTATCTCCTAAGGCTTGTTGCTTAACTGTGATTACCAGGCTGGTTTAAATTGTAGTTCGTTGCATCGCAAAGTTAAGGACGGAAACTGGAATGAGGGAACCATAGGTTTATCCAGATTCAGCAAAAAGGGCTACTTCAAGCCAATGCGGTTTAATTGTTCACTTGGGGCGTCAATGGAAAGGAGAAAATCCCGCATTTGCGCCTTAAGCCGATCCACAACTTCAGGATGTTGGTCATAGAGATTATGCTCCTGCTGCGGATCGTCCTTGATGTTGTAGAGTGCGCTGGACATGGGTCCCCGCGTCACGTGTGCTGAGTAGCGAACCCCGTCGAAGTCGTCATCCACATGAACGTCACCGAATTGGGGTGGCAGGTGCGAGTACCAGTAGAGAGGCTCGTTTTTCTCACCCGGCGGCCAGAGGTAGAGCGTCCACTCACCGTCGGTGATGTTCATGGCTTCGCCGTAGCGTCCGAAAACAGCCGTCTCGCGGATGGGTGCGCCTTCGTCAGTGTGGAGAATGTAAGGTAGCAGACTCTGCCCATGCGTCTCGGCAGGAAGTGGGATGTTAAATCCATCCAGGATGGTGGCGAACAAATCCACTGGTTGTGCCAAATGCGATACACGCTTGCCTTTTTGTCCGTTGGGGTGGTAGATCAGCAGCGGAATGTGTGCCAATTCCTGATACATATTTGAATCGCCCAAGTCTGACCAGGGTTTGCCAATCATGCCATGTTCGCCGAAGAGATGCCCGTGATCGGTGACGACGATGATCATGGTGTCGTCCATCAATCCAAGGTGTTCCACCGTATCAAGCAGGTGTCCGAGCCAGCGATCCACCATCGTGACTTCGCCGGCATACAAGGCGCGTATTTCTTTAAGTTCCTCTTCACTATATAAGTCGGACTTGCCGTAGGTGGGCCAGATGAAGCGCTGACCTTTGTACTCGGGGTTGTACATTTCGTCGTACGGGAAGGGCGGGTCAAAGGGTTCGTGCGGATCGAAGACTTCCAGCATGAGGAAGAAATCCTTTTGGGTGCGGTTGCGCTCAACCCATTCAGATGCTTTGCGGAAGACCTGTGGGGCGAAGTAATCTTCCTCCACGCGGAAGTGAGCGGTGTTGCGTTTGTAACGCGAAAAGGAACCCGGTCGCAGGGCGTGCCGCGCCATGCGTTCGGGGTCGCCGGGATATTGAACAGGGATGTTGGGGTCGGTTATCCACAGGTCGTTTTCCTGTCCGCGAATAAATTCCGCGCCAGAGAAGTTAAAGAAGTAGTTACCTGAGCCGCGCTCCCACATGTGATAGTGGTCACTAATGACCATGCTGGTATGTCCGTTTTGGGTAACAATTTTGGCGATATCGGGGTCGGTTGTTTCGAGCGGACCCCAGCCGCGCCAAGGGAACTCAAAGCGTCCCGTCCACATATCGCGGCGGGCGGGCATACAAGGGTAGGATCCGAGATAGGCGTTCTCGAAGACGGTGCTCTTGCGCGCCAGTGCGTCGAGGTTGGGAGTTTGAATCCAGTCGTTGCCGTAACAACCGAGGTGGTCGCGGCGCAGGGTGTCAATGATGATGAAGATGGTGTTCATGGTTTTTCCTTTCCAAAGTAAATTTTCATAATTTCCGCCGCCGGGCGGCGCTGACGAAGCAAGCCCGCCATGATTCGCATTGGTTCGTCCACGTGGGTGAAAAAGGCTTTGAAGCCGCTGCAAAGATGATTGAGTCCAGGCTCACCATCGGGAGTGAATTCGGTACGGTCTTTGGGACAGCCGCCGTTGCAGGCAAACAATACCGGACATTCACGGCAATAGTGCGGCAGGGACTCACGCTTGTCGAGCCCAAATTGTTTTTGCTGGACGCTGCCCACCAGTTCGGTCAGCGGTGTTTCGAGTAAATTTCCCAGGCGGTGACGCGGTTCCACAAAATGGTCGCAGGAATACACGTCGCCGTTGTGTTCCATCGCCAGCGCCAGCCCGCAGGTTTCCTGAAAGACGCACAATCCTCCGGGCGCACCCAGCCAGCGTCCGAGAGCGGTATCGAACATCTGCACAAAAACCTTGCCCACATCGCGGCGCACCCATTCGTCGAAAATCGAAATCAGAAAACGCCCATATTGTTCGCCCGTAATGGAGCGAGACGTGAGCACCGTCCCCTCTTGAAAGCCTGTCGTATTCTCACGTTCGACGATGGGGATGAACTGGATGTACTCCGCGCCAATTTCGTCGCGCAGAAAATGATAGACCTCCAGCGGTTGTTCCACATTGGCGGCGCTGACGCAAGTCAGGATGTTGAAATCCACTTGATGCTTTTTGATCAGTTGAACGGCGCGCAGGACGCGATCAAAGGTAGGCGCGCTGCCCTTATCCTTGCGATAAAAGTCATGCGCCTCACGCGGACCATCGAGGCTGATCCCGATTAAGAACCGATTCTCGGCGAAAAATTTGCACCACTCATCATCCAGCAAAGTACCGTTGGTTTGCAGGGCGTTCTCAATTATCTTGCCGGGGTGCGCATATTTTTTCTGATACATTACCGCACTGCGAAAAAAATCCAGTCCCATCAGGGTCGGTTCGCCGCCTTGCCAGGCAAAGTTTACTTCAGGCGCGCGCTGGGCAGCAATGTACTGACGAACGTAACTTTCCAGGGTCTGGTCGCTCATGCGAAATGAACTGCCTTTGTACAGGTCTTCCTTACGGAGATAAAAACAATATTCGCAATCCAAATTACAGATTGCGCCGCGGGGCTTGGCCATTACATGAAAAGCGGGAGGGAGGGGGATGTCTGTCATATTTTTTCTCAAATACTGCGTTCATGTTCCCAGTGCGGATTATCGCTGGCGCGCAGATACCAGTGTAAAAAACGTTCCCGAAGGTTGTTACGAACTTCCGACAAGGCTGGGTCGTCAATGAGATTATACAATTCCTGCGGGTCATTTTCCAGGTCGTACAGTTCTTCCTTTCCAGCAGTGCGGATGATGAGTTTCCACTCGCGGGTGCGGAGCATGGCGGCGCGCGCCACCGTGGTGGGGTCATCCTGCTGGAGTTTAAGTTTTTCAAAGTAATGTCCCATAAACGGGTCATCGTCCGATTGAATGCCTGCCTCGAAGGCTTGCGGTTCGCGCGGATCGTAACCACCCACCGCGTAGACTGCCTCGCGTTCCACAGCGCCTTCCATTAATGAAGTAAGCGATTGCCCAAAATGGGTATGAGGCGTTTGAATACCCGCCTGCTCCAACACGGTAGGGAAAAGGTCAAGCGATTGGGTGAAGCCATCCACACGCTGACCTGCGTGAGCGTCGGCGGGGTATTTGATGATCAGCGGCGCGCGCAGTAAATCATCCTGAAAGCCCGTTGGCCACTTTTCAACCAATCCGTAATCGCCAACATAATCGCCGTGATCGCTGAGGAAGAGAATGAGCGCATCGTCGTATAGTTCCTGCGCCTTGAGCGCAGCAACGATACGCCCCACCTGCTCGTCCAGTTTCGTGACCATGCCGTAGTAGGTGGCACGCAGTTCGCGCAAGTCTTTGGGAGTCAATTGCGCTAGATCGTAGCGCGAATACAGTTCGCGCATAAAATGCGGCTTATCGTCCAGCCGTGCAGGTATGGGATCAGCGATGGTGGCGCGCTCATACATCGAGAAGTACGGCTCTTCCACTTGATACGGTGTGTGTGGCAAGGTAGCGGCAATATAAAGGCAGAAGGGCTGGCGCGGTCCAGAAGCCAGCCAACTCACGGCGGACTCGAAAATCAGCGGTTCCATCTGCGCGGCTGGGGAGGCGGGTTCCGCTTTTCCGAAGTAAAATGAATGCTGCAGGCGATGTCCTCGTGAATAGGGACTACGTGCCGCTGGCAGAATATCCGCGAATTCTTGCAAGCGCTCGTCGCCGAATAAGCCGCTCAACGGCTTGCGCTCCACCACAAACAAGCGAAACGCCAGCGCCAGCATTTTCGATTTTTTACGCAACTTCAAATGACGCAGACTCTGGCGCATTAATTTTATCTGGACGCTCTGCGGACCCGACAGCCGACGCCGAAAACTGGCGCGCAGGCTGGGCGTGGTCATCAGGTCGTTCTTGCCCGCCATGACGGTCTCGTAGCCGTTCTCTTTCAGAATCCTAAACAGATTTTCTTCGTGCGGGCGCAGCAACTGATACAGCGAGCGATGCCCGTTGACCTGCGGATACAGTCCCGTAAAGTTTGCTATGCGCGAAGGTGCGCAGACCGGGTTGACGGCGTAGTTTTGGGCGAAGGTCACGCCGTCCTTCCTCAGCGCGGTGAGATGGGGCGTACGGACGATCGGATTCTCCAGCGTGTCAGCACGCAGATCGTCGGCGATGATGATGACGATGTTGGGTTTGATAGTCACGTTGATATGTTGCTCCCAAGCGAATTAATACTTGCTGAATGAAGCAAAAAGAATACTTCCTCAAGCCCAGCTGCGGCTTGAGGTTAGTAAACCGGCAAAATTTAAATAACCTTCAAGCGCAACCTGGCAACACTTGCACAGCACTGCGATGCCCGCAATCTGAACTGCCATTCCTACTCTACAAGTTCTGCCTTGCGTTTTTGCAGCAGGTCATTCAGCGCCATACGGTCGCGGTGGTAAAACGGATAAAAAGCAAACCAGGAGATCACGCTCAACGTGAGCGAAACGGTCACTGCCCAGAAGAACAGGTTGGTGAGCGTAATCTGGTTGCCAACAATGCCGACAATGCCGGCTATGGCAGCCTGAATCAAGCCATTGGCAAGGCGGTTGACGGCATAGGCAGTGCTGCGTTGTTCGGGAGCATTGACGGCGGCAATCATCGGCGCGATGGCGGCGGGAAATGCCATGTCCATGAACAAACCAAAAAGCACTGCAAATGCAAAAAAGTTGATCATACCGCCAGAAATTTGCTGGAAGAAGAAGTAGCCTAGCACAGCCATCATGGTACGCGACCCCTGCAACACGAATAGCCGTCCGAAGCGCGGATTTTTGCGTTCTGCCCAGTCGCCCAGCAGACCGCCGATCAGCGTACTGAGCGCCGAACCGATGATAATCCCAGTGAGAACGGTGGTGGCTTGTCCAGGACGGAAGCCGCGTTCATCCACTAGCCAGGTAACGGCAAAGGTCAATATGGTAATCTGTACTGGCACGCCGAAAATCTTTTCAAAAATAAGCAGCAGGTTGGTCGGCACACGAAAGATGGAGGCAACGCTTTGCCAGGAAAAGGCAAACTTTTTTTCCGACTTCTGCGCCACATCATATATGGCTGCTTCCGCGCCGCCGCGCGGTGGTTCGGTCAGGAAGAGGGCAAAGATCAAACCACTCAACATGCTCAATGCACCGAAGGTAATGAAGCCGATACGCCAACCCGTTTCGGGAATTTCAGCCATACGCCCAAAAAACAGGATGCTGACAATAACCGCCAGCGTGGAAATCATGCGCATAATGCCGAAGACCTTGCCGCGTTCCTTTTGCGGGAACAGGTCGGTGAGCATTGAGTTCATCGGCGCACCGAGCGCAACCAGCCCGATGGCGGCAACCACACGCAGAGCCAGCAGCATTTCGTAACTGGCGGAAAACCCAATCAACAGAGTCCACAGGCCCCACAGACCGGAGCCGATGATCAGGATGCGCTTGCGGCTGTAACGGTCTGCGAGAACGCCCCAGATGGGTCCGAAAATCATCTCCATAATTTTACCCAGGCTCGTGATCGTACCGAGGTGGGCGGTTGTCATGTTCAATGAGGCGCGAATGGCGGGAAACATGGAAGACATTGCCTGGTCTTCTCCCGCGTCCACGACACCGGCGAATGCCAGTGTTACCACATTGCGCCAACGTCCCTTGACGGCAGGAACATCGGCGGTGGGAAGTTCTTGATTTTGTGCGGTCATGTCATTCTCCTTTTGTTAAATACTTTAAAAGTTTCAAAACCTTTAGGTTATGGTGGTAAAAAAGTCAGCTACTTTGCGATACACGATTTCACGTTCTTGATCCAGCGTGATGATGTGACCGCTTTTTTCGAGCCAAAGAGTTTCGGGGTGAAGCCTATGTAATTGCTCGGAGATCAAATCCAGCGCGTTCGGTTCGATCACCTTATCGCCGTGCGATTGGATCAATAAAACTGGGATGTTGATTTTTGTCAGACTTTCTTGCATTATTTTTGCCAGTTCTGCGGCTTCGGCAATAGCGTGCGGGACAAAATAAGCGTACGAAGTTTCGGCACGATTACCTACTGCAGCAGGTTTTTTGAACTTTGGAACGAATAGACTGAGGGGCCGCATAAGGTGCACACGCCAATCGCCGGTCAACCCGTAGGGCGTGGATAGCGCAGCTACACCCTGCACTTGATAACGGTTGGCCGCAATCAAGGTTAGGACTCCGCCCATGGAAATTCCCGCCACATACACTTGATCGCACATGCCGCGTAGCAGGTTCAAGCCATCTTCAACGGTGGTCAGCCAGTCGCGCCAGGCGGGACGGCGCAGATCATCCACCTGGGTGCCGTGTCCGGGCAAGCGGATGCCAAGAGTGGTATAGCCCTGATTTTGATTCAAATATTCTCCCAATCCGCGCATAGCCGCGGGAGAACCAGTGAAGCCATGAATGAGCAAAACACCGGTGCGATTACCCGGGAACAAGAATGGCTCAGCGCCTGGCATGGTTAGGGTTTGATTCATTTATTTACCTACCTGTTCTCTTTCAATGATTGAAAGTCTCGACCCAGTACTTCCTGGGCTGGCACAACAATTACAAAAGCCTGCGGATCTTCGGTGCCGACGATGGCAATCAAATACGCTGCCTCCTATGCAGTCAGCGCTACCAACAACACGTCTCGGTCTGTCTGCGCGTATATTCCCTGGCCGCACAGAAGAGACCCGTTGCGTTTCACTTCCTGGATAATCTTTTGACTGACTGCCTGCGAGTTGTCCGTTACCACCAGAGCTAGAATGGTGCGACGTCTGCGAGATGCTTGACCGTTTTGTTGCGAAGGAGCGGGGTTGGAATCTGTCACAGACGAATCATCCTTTCAGCGCGCCGAGCGTCAGTCCCTTGATGATGTAGCGTTGCGCAAAGGCAACCATCAGCAGGGCGGGGACCATGGCGAAGAACGCTCCGGCTGCCATTTCTCCGTAACGAATGCTGTACTCCTGCACAAAACCAGAAATCCCGACCGGGATGGTCATGCCGCGCGGTGTGCTGGTCAACGAAAGCGCGAAGAGAAAATCGCGCCAGGAGAAGATGAATGCCAGCGCACCCGCAGCGGCAATCCCCGGCTGAATAATTGGGATCAGCACTTGAGTCAGGGATTGGAAGCGGTTGGCGCCGTCCACCATGGCGGCTTCCTCCAATTCTTTGGGAATATCCGCGAAGAAGTCCAGCAAAATCCAGGTGGCGGTAGGCAGGTTCAAAACGATGTGTCCCATCATAACTGCCAGTACCGTATCATAGATGTTGAGCGAACGGGCGATCAAATAAAACGGACCGAGGAATATAACTGGCGGAAGCATATGAATGAACAGAATGGTTCCTAGCAGGAGTCCACTCCACAAGGGACGCCAGCGGAATCGGCTGAGGCTGTACGCCGCCAGGCTGGCAATCACCAACACGATAGCCATGGTTCCGGCGGCGATGACCAGGCTGTTGGAAGTCAGACGCAAAAAATTACTTTGGGCGGGATCGAATATCCTCTGGTAGTTGACCAGCGTGGGTGTGAACCGCAGCGAGCCGGAGGTGATGTCGCGGAAAAATTTAAACGAGGTCAACAGCGTAAAAATAATTGGGATCAGCGTAAAGGCGACCAACAGCATCAGAAATCCATGCCGGAAAAAAGGTTCTATAGAAATTTTTTTCATGGTTGATTGTTTCCTCATGGTTTAAGCGGCGCGTCGTCCGATACGCCGATAGAAGATGACAAAGATCGAGATAATAACGGACAGCCCCAATGCCAGGAAAGAGGCGTACCCCAGGCGAAACTGCCCGGAAAATACTTTATAGATATACAAACTGATCACCTCGGTCGCAGTGCCAGGCCCGCCGCTAGTCAACAGGAAAATTTCATCGAAGACTTTGAAGGCGAAAATGGTTCGCAACATGATTGCTGTAATCAAGGTCGGACGCAGGAGCGGAAGGGTGATGAAGCGCAGAACCTGAAATTCTGAGGCGCCGTCCACTCGGGCGGCTTCGTTAACCTCTTGCGGCATGGATTCCAACCCCGCCAGAATAATGAGGAACATAAAACTGGTCCAGTGCCATAAATCTACCAGAACCACAGAAGGCATTGCCAGTTGTGGATCAGCGGTCCATGTGGGGACGGCGACAATGCCAATTAATTTTAACGCCTGATTGATAAAGCCGTAATTGTAATCATACATCAGGCGCCACATGGTGCCAATGGCAATGGGCGGAACCAGTAGCGGGATAAGCAGCACGGTGCGATATAAACCAACCAGATGTTTGCTACGGCTGACCAGGATGGAAATAACTAATGCCAGAAACGTCTCGATAATGACCACCGCGATTACAAAAACAAGAGTATTCTTTAATGCCGTTGGCACGACAGGGTCTTGCAGAGCCGTCTCGAGGTGTTTCAATCCGACAAATTCCCACACCGCCTGCCCCTTGACAATATCCACCTCTGAAACGCTCATGCGAAGTAGTTGAAAGGTGGGATAGGCAACCAGCAGAAGCAGGACAATCACCAGCGGCGCAATAGTCCAATATTGAAAAGTGCGATCTACAAAATTGCCAAAGCGTGCAACCAGACTTGGCGGTTTGGGGGGGAGGAAAGAATCGAGGGAAGACTGCATGAGTTCTCCAAAATGAATAAAGAGGGAACGGACGGTATGTCCGTCCCCTCTACATAGATAGTAATTACTCAGCCAGCGGCTTGACCCTGTAACCCGCGTCGGTCAGGATTTTGTGAATTTCCTTCGCGGCTTCCAAGAGCGCTTGTTCCGGCGTGATCTCTGAAATCAAAGCTGTCTTTAGGCGGCGGTCAATTACTTCGATGATTTGGGGTGTCTCCGACAGACGCGGTTGGGCGTGAATGAAGACGGTGCTGTCTGCCATGGCTTTCATCCACCAGCCTTGTTCCGAGTCGCTTGACATTTCCTCGTACACATCCTGACGCACCGGAATGGCGCCAGCTTGCGCGTAGAACAATTGTGCGTCCTTGGTCAATGCCCAGTTCAGGAAGGAAAGTGCGGCTTGTTTGCGCTCATCAGGCAGGTTGTGAGGGATACCTGTCACCCAGATGCCTGACATGGTGGCATTCGAGCCCGCGACCAAGCCTGGCACAGGCACAGCTGCTACATTTCCGATCACAGTGGATTTCTCCGGGTTGTCGAAATCAGGTGCAGCAGCGCCTACCAGCACCATCTGGGGGACTTTTCCGCTTGCCATCAGGGCGATCATTTCCGCCTGCCCGTTATCAGAATAGTTGGCGGGGCCATATTCGCGGCCTAGTTTCAACCAGGTATTCAGCGCTTGCAGGGCTTCGGGGCTGTTGAGAGTTACTTCCCATTCTCCGGTCTTTTCATCAAGTTTGAAGATGCTGCCGCCATGACTGGCGAGGAAAGCCTGGAACTCCCAGTTGGGCGGGTTGGCGCGCACCACGTAGCCGGACATGTCCTCGTTCTTGAGTAACTGAGCGGCGGCTTCCACGTCCGCCCAGGTCTGCGGAGCATCCAGTCCCTGCGCCTCAAACAGGTCCTTGCGGTAGAAGAAGAGCATGATGTTGCCGTTGATCGGCAGACCGTAGATTTCACCATTCTCCGTGGAATAACCCAATTCGGGATCCCAGCGGGTTGCCCACTCGTACTCGATGATCTGAGAGTCGAGTACGAAGTTCGGGTCAATTTCCTTGATGGGTGTCACCAGCCCGCCGTCATAGAACTGCATGTACCACTGCTCGTTCAACGTAAGTATGTCGAACTCGCTCTCCGGGGCTTGCACCGCGTTGCGCGACTTCTCCAACATACCGGCGAAAGGTGTGCGGTTCAATGTGACCTGATTGCCAGTCTCCTCCACATATTTGTTGACCAACGCCTCAAAACCTGCGAGCCATGGAGATTCATTAATCAGAATCGTAATACGAGGCAGAGGCTGGGGCTCCTCGGTGGGAGTGGTGACCTGGGGTTCCTCGGTGGGAGTGGGGGCCTGGTCTTCAGTCACCACTGACGGCGGTTCAGTCGGCACACTGGTGGCGGTTACCGCCGGTCCGCAAGCCGCAAGGCTAAAAGAAACAAACAGTAAGATGCTCAAACCCCAATGCAGGGTCAGGCGCTTGTGTTTCGTGGTTATGTTCATAATCATCTCCTTGAATAAACGTGTGAATAAATTACCTTGAACTAGCAGTTTAGTAAAGCAGGGTTATTCTTGTGGTTGCTTTCTCCTCCTTTCTTTTCATAAGTTTAGCGGGGAGCAAGTGCAGTTGTGTTGCGGATGATGAGTTGTGTTGAGAGTATCTGTTGGAAAGGTGAATTTTCAATTCCTTTGGTCATCAGACGGATGAGCGTTTCCGCCGCTATTTGCCCTTTGCGAAACGTATCCTGGCGGATGGTTGTAAGCGGCGGCGTGGAAAAGCGTGCCAGACTGATATCGTCAAAGCCGATCACGGAAACATCCTGCGGAACGCGTCGCCCAGCTTCCTGTAAGCCTTGAATGACGCCGATCGCCATCATGTCATCACCGCACAGGATGGCTGTAGGGGGATTGGGTTTTTTCATCAACTGGAGGGCGAGGTCATGCCCAGCTTCGGATGAAAAATCTACATAGTGGATGTTATCCTCGTCCACTGTCAATCCATTCCTCGTTACGGCTTGCCTATACCCCTTTACGCGAAGTAGTACTGAGATGAGATTGCGAGGCCCAGCCAGCAATGCCATGCGCCGATGTCCCAGCGAGATCAAATGCTCAACAGCCTGTTCCAAGCCGCCGACAAAATCAGCATCCACCCAATGTGTGGGATTGTTTTCTTCAACAATTCGACAGGTGAATACGCATGGAGATTTGCTTTCTAGCACCCCATCCAAGTTTGGATCACCCGTTAGTACACTCATGAAGATCAGGCCATCCACGCGACGTTGATTGTATAACTGTGCATAAGGAGTGTTCTGGTGGGCGAGATGCAACAGTAAATTCAAATTGTTGTTTGCCAGGACTTCAGCGATACCGCGCAAGACTTCATTAAAGAATGGGTGGGAAAAAATATAACCGACCGAATGAGGAATAATGACCCCCACGGTGTTTGAGCGGCCATTAACCAAACTACGGGCCATCGTGTTCGGTTGGTAGCCCAAATCTGAAATTACCCCTTTCACACGCTGGCGCGTTTCAGCAGACACTTCGGCAGTGCCGTTGACCACCCTGGAAACCGTTTTTATGGAAACACCTGAAGCGCGTGCCACGTCTTTTAATGTAACCATGCATTATCCTCAAAATCCATTATAATAGTAATGACAACGTTGACGACAACATTGTCATTACTAATATCATAAATCTTTTCACTTGTCAAGGAATTTAACATTGAAAATTTTCTCCATACCATCCACTTTGCTCGAAACACACGAATACCAGGGTCAGGGCTATCAACACCTGATTAATTCCCCCCTCTGGCGCGTCGCGCTGATGAACTACACGCCTGATCAGCTTCCCGACCAAATCACTGAATTTCAACGTCACGATGAAACTGATGAGGTCTTTGTTCTCCTACAGGGACATTGCATTTTGTTCCTCGGCGAGGGGGGCGATGAGGTCACACGCATCTTTGCTCAGAATATGCTCCCCTTCACGCTATACAACATCAAAAAAGGTGTCTGGCATTCTCACACCTTCAGCCCGGATGCTAAATTGCTAGTCGTAGAAAATGCCGACACATCTCCCGCGAATTCGCCGCGCCTTCAACTTTCCTTGGAACAGAGGAAAGAAATTGCTGAGCTGGCGCGGCGTCTGTGGGAAGCTTACGGCTGATTATCGATTCAGCACAGAGTCCATGTAGCATCCTTGCTTTTCGTCTCAGGCGCATGAATGTGTGGTTACCATCACTACCGAACTTATGAATACATGTCCACTTCATCTTGTCCACTTCTTCAAAAATCAGCTTTTTCTGCTTTTTCTGGACGATTCAACAAACTTTGTGATATACTATTTTCGCTGCGGAAACCAGTACATTACACACGTTCTCTGACCATATCAGCGTGCATCCTGGATGTTCTGATCAAATGGGTTGAAGAGAGCGGAGGACTAACGAAAATTAATAAGGAGAAAGTAAAAACAATATGGCATCTGTTATTTCCATGAAAGCGCTCTTGGAAAGTGGTGTTCACTTTGGTCACCGTACCAATAAGTGGCACCCTGGAATGCGTCCGTTTATCTTTACGGAACGCAATGGTATTCATATCCTTGATCTGCAACAAACAGTCAAGGCTATCAATTCAGCCTATAATATCGTTCGCGATACTGTAGCCGCTGGTGGAACAATTCTGTTCGTTGGCACAAAACGCCAGGCGCAAGAAACAATTAAAGAAGAAGCGATGCGTTGCGGTATGCCTTACGTTACAGAAAGATGGTTGGGTGGCACATTGACCAACTGGTCAACAATCAGCCAACGAATTGGCGAACTTGAACGGCTAGAAAGATTACACGAAACTGGTGAAATCAATTCTTACACCAAAAAAGAAGCCTTGATGATCGATCGTGAAATTAACCGTTTGATGATCCGGTTAAGCGGTGTTCGCAACATGAAGAAAATCCCTGATTTGCTCTTCATAATCGACGTTAGCCGTGAAGAGACAGCTGTTCATGAAGCGAACTTGAAAGGTGTTCCCATCATCGCAATGGTCGACACAAATTGCGATCCACGCAACATTGACCATGTGATTCCTTCAAATGACGATGCAATTAGAGCTATTAAATTAATGGTTTCCAAAATTGCTGATGCAGTAATTGAAGGTAAATCATTACGCAAAGATGAAGATTTAGATGAAGAAATGACACCTGGCGAAGAAAAACCGGTGGTTGTCCGACGTCGCATGGAAGAAGATGCAGAATTAGCTGATGAGACATTATTAGGCGCTTCAACTTTAGCAAAACTTGATGTTGAAAAAGAAGAAGAAGTTACAGAAGAAGTTACAGAAGAAGTCGCAGAAGAAGTTTCAGAAGAAGAAACTGATATTGTTGTTGAAGATCTTGTTGTTGTCAAAGAGGAAGAAGTTATTGTTAAAAAACCTGCAACAAAAGACAAAAAGACAACAAAAGCCAAAGTAACCAAAAAAGCCGAAACACTGACCGAAGTAGTTGCTGAAGATGTTGAAGAAGATGCATCAGTCGAATCTGAAGATTTGGATGAAGAGTAGGCCATTCCTTTATTTGGAATGTAAGAATAATAAGGATTTTTAAAAAATGGCAATTTCAACTGAAGATATCAAAAAATTAAGAGAATCCACAGGCGCTGGCATCTTAGATTGCCGCAAAGCACTGGAAAGCGCAAACGGAGATTTAAACAAAGCATTGGATTTCTTACGCGAAAAAGGTTTGGCTAAAGCTGCCAAACGTGCATCACGCAATGCCTCTGAAGGCGTCGTCGAACTTTACAATCATGGCAATGGTCGCGTTGGTGTAATGGTAGAAGTAAATGTAGAAACCGACTTCGTCGGTCGCTCTGAAGCTTTCCGTGAGCTTGCTCATGAGATTGCTCTGCAAATAGCAGCTTCATCACCAGAGTATATTCGTGAAGAAGATATTCCCCAGGAAGTTTTGGATAAAGAAGCGCAAATCGCAGCTGCCAAGGCACGTGAAGATGGAAAACCAGAAGCTATCCTTCCACGTATTGTTGAAGGAACTTTAGAAAAATTCAAAAACGAAGTTGTGTTGATGCGTCAACCATATATTCGTAATGAAGACATCACCATCCAACAATTAATTAACGAAAAAGTTGTTGCATTGGGTGAAAATATTGTCGTGCGACGATTTGCCCGTTGGGCATTGGGTGAGACCACTTCTGAAGAAGAATAATTAGATAAAAAAGCCAACCAGATGGTTGGCTTTTTTTTTAGAAAGTCACAATAATATGGAACAAATCAAATACAAAAGAATTTTACTAAAACTTTCGGGTGAAGCCTTAGGAAATGATTCCGGAGTTGGAATTGATCCACAATGTGCCGTAAGAATAGCAAATCGAGTCAAAGAAGTCCATCAGATGGGCGTTGATGTCGCCATTGTGATTGGAGCAGGAAACCTTTGGCGCGGAAAGCAAGGTTTGGATCTCGGTATGGATCGAGCAACCGCGGATTATATGGGCATGTTGGCGACCGTGATGAATGGCCTGGCATTAATGGACGCACTTGAGTCAATTAATGTGGTTACCAGACTTCAATCTGCCATTGAAATGCGTTCGGTTGCAGAACCTTATATTCGTCGCAGAGCTATCCGCCATATGGAAAAAGGCAGGGTAGTCATCTTTGGCGGTGGCACGGGTAATCCATACTTTTCAACCGACACTGCAGCTGCCTTACGAGCGATGGAAATTGATGCAGATGTGGTAATAAAAGCCACCAAAGTGGATGGGGTATATGACAGTGATCCTAAGGTAAATCCAAATGCCATTAAATTTGATCATCTTACCTATATTGATACATTAAATATGAGGTTAGAGGTAATGGATAGCACTGCCATCTCATTATGTATGGAGAATAAATTACCTATACTGGTCTTGAATCTTTTTGATCCCTCCGCATTGAAGAAATCAATACTAGGTGAGCCTATCGGCACATTGGTGGATGATATACCATGACAAAAATTGGGCTGAAATTACAGCCCAATTTTTACCCTCTACCCGGGCTAATTTTTACACATCCTGAAATTCACCTTCTATTACCTCATCATCATGCTCGTGACCCTGGTTTGTATCCTGTGAGCCAGCGGGTGCTGTCTTAACAGCGATGTATTCCTTTAGGACTTGTTCTACTTCCTTTGTTGCTTCTTTTATTCCTGCCGTGTTGTCTCCCTGGACAATCTCCCTCAGGGATAGGGTTTTCGTTTCCAGGTTTTGCCTCATTTGATTATTTATCTCAGCGGATTCATCCTTCAATTCCTTTTCAGCCTGGTAGATGATTTGATCTGCAATATTTTTCGCTTCAATTAATTCTCGTTTGCGCAAATCATCAAATTCATGTTGTTTCGCATCCTGCACCAATCGGTCAATTTCTGTCTTATCCAGGTTTGTGGAAGCAGTGATGATAACTTTTTGTTCTTTACCAGATGCTTTATCCTGTGCTGAGACATTCAAAATACCATTTGCATCGATGTCGAACGTCACTTCGATTTGAGGAATCCCACGCGGTGCCCCTGGAATTCCCTCCAGACGGAATCGTCCCAGGCTGATATTATCGGATACAAGCTGCCGTTCTCCTTGAAGAACATGAACATCGACCGCTGGTTGATGATCTTCTGCTGTGGAGAAAATTTGTGATTTTTTAACCGGGATGGTCGTATTCCTTTCAATCACCCGGGTCATTACACCACCTAAGGTCTCAACACCCAGTGATAATGGGGTTACATCCAGCAAAAGAACATCCTTGACCTGTCCTGATAACACACCAGCCTGCACTGCAGCACCCAGGGCAACAACTTCATCCGGATTTACGGATTTGTTCGGATCTTTTCCTGTGATTGATCGGACAAGATCCTGAACCATTGGCATTCGTGATGAACCACCAACCAGAACCACTTCGTCAATTTGGGATGTTGACAGGTCAGCATCTTTCAAAGCAGTTTCAATTGGCTTCCGTAACCGCTCTACCAGATGAGAAGACATTTGCTCAAATTTAGCACGGCTGATTTTTAAAATCAAATGCTTAGGCCCATTCATGTCCGCTGTGATGTAAGGTAAATTTATTTCGGTCTCTAAAACCGAAGAAAGTTCAATTTTTGCTTTCTCGGCGGCTTCGCGCAACCGTTGTAAAGCCTGACGGTCAGATCGTAAATCGATCAGGTTTTCTTTTTTAAACTCTTCTGCAGCCCAATTAACCAATACTTCATCCCAATCATCACCACCTAAATGGGTATCACCATTTGTGGATTTGACTTCAAATACACCGTCACCTACTTCCAAAATGGAAACATCAAAGGTGCCACCACCCAGATCAAAAATTAACACTTTTTCATTGATTTTTTTGTCTAATCCATAGGCTAATGCTGAGGCAGTTGGTTCATTGATGATCCGTAAAACTTCCAGACCGGCAATTTTTCCAGCATCTTTGGTAGCCTGACGTTGACTATCATTAAAATATGCTGGTACCGTAATAACTGCCTTCGTCACCGGTTGTCCCAAATAGGATTCTGAGTCTGCTTTGAGTTTTGCTAAAATCATAGCCGAGATTTCTTGAGGTGAATATTCCTTACCTGTGACCGGAATGTGGACACGTGCTTCACCAGATGGACCTTTTACTACACTGTAAGGCACCATATCAATTTCCGGTTGCACTTCATTAAATTTTCTGCCCATAAAGCGCTTGATGGATGTAACTGTGTTTTCAGGATTTATAACGGATTGGCGTTTTGCATTTTGACCTACCAATCTTTCTTTATTTTTGTTAAACGCGACCACGGATGGACAAAGACGTGAACCTTCAATCGTATTGATTACGATTGGATCACCGCCTTCCATAATGGCTACGACACTGTTTGTTGTACCTAAATCGATACCAATAATTTTTGACATTTACAACCTCCTGTAGCAATATAAAATCGTTACTTATAAGAGTAATGTCCATACAATAGAATCTTATTAACAAAAAATAAGAATTAGATATACATAAATTTGTGTCATCTCAATTAATCGTGGTATGCGGGTGTTTTTGGCGTGCGAGTGCACGCCAAAAACACCCTACCGCTAATTATTGAAAGAACACATTAATTTCTTTCACTGTTCTTGTTTTTATCTGAAAGGCTATTTATAATCTGATTAGGAAATGAGGAAAAAATGAAATTAATCAGGTTAATCACCATAACATCATGGATATTAATTGCCATAATTATTCCAATCCAGTCTGTGTATGCACAGACTTTGTCTCCGATCGTCATTACCATCCAGGTTCAAGGTCCTTTAACTCCAGCTTTAGTTGGATATATTGATCGCGGATTATCAACTGCTGAAAGGCAGGGTGCTGAATTATTGATTCTGCAATTAGATACACCCGGTGGCAGTATTGATTTAATGAATACCATTGTCCAGAACTTACGCTCGAGTGAAATTCCAGTCGTGGTTTATGTTGCGCCCAGAGGAGCGATCGCAGGAAGCGCAGGAACATTAATCACCCTGGCCGGGCATATCGCTGCTATGGCTCCGGAAACTGCTATTGGCGCTGCTAGTCCTGTGGGTGGTCAGGGAGAGGACCTGGGAGAAACCATCGAAGCGAAACAAAAAGAGATATTAAAAGCTTCTGTCAGATCATTGGCTGCAAATAGAGGTGCGGAAGCAGTGGCTTTGGCTGAGGATACAATCGAAAATGCTAAAGCTGCATCTGCCGAAGAAGCATTGGCAGTGGGTTTAATTGACCTGATTGCTACAGATTTGAATGATCTGGTTGAAAAAATCAACGGAAGCACCGTTGAGTTGGCTTCAGGAGCAAGAGTACTCAATCTTGATAATTCCGTGCTTCTTCCTGTAGAAATGAGCTTTATCGAGAATCTCTTGCAATTATTAACCAATCCGAATATTCTGTTTATTTTATTGACCATTGGTGTCCAGGCAATTTTTATTGAATTATCCAATCCAGGAGGGTGGGTCGCAGGATTTATTGGAGCAGTTTGTCTGATCCTGGCAGTATATGGGCTTGGAGTCCTACCCGTTAATTGGTTTGGTATTTTATTTCTGATTACTGCATTTATTCTCTTTATTTTAGAGATAAACGCGCCTACTCATGGTGCATTAACGGCTGCAGGAACAATATCATTTATCATTGGATCGTTAGTGCTTTTCAATTCAATCGAGACCCCGGGATTTCCGCAAGTATCGGTACCTCTGGTTGTTTCAACCGGAATTTTCTTGGCGGGTGGTATTTTCGTCGTACTGCGATTTGCAATTCGGGCCCTAACAACACCCATCCGAACAGGAATGGAATCATTGATGGGTTTAACTGGTTTTGTCATTTCGCCATTGGAACCTAACGGTACGATTCAACTGGCTGGAGAAGAATGGAGTGCCATTACCGAAGATTTTGGAAACTTACCTGCTGGAACACCTATTCAAGTGATTGATAAACGTGGTATTTCATTAATCGTAAAACGAATTGAAAAATCTTAACAAAAAAGCAGGGTGATAAACACCCTGCCTATCTTTTCTTTAGCTATGCCCGCCAAAAACCCCGTCTAATCGGCCGGACATCTTCTGCTGTAACAAAGGCATCCTTATCCATCTCAAGGACGATTGTTTCCACTTCATCCACTTTCCGTCTCAATACTGCCACGTGAAGAACAGAAACCATCCCGCTTCTCCCTCTTCCGGAGACTTCAGTCACAGCGAATCCAGAATTTCTGAGCGCATCCGCAATTCTTGGTCCAGCCATTGGACTGAAAATTGTCATGTGAATATGTCCAACAGCCAATCTGTTTTCAATGGTCATCCCCACAACATTTCCAGTCGCAAAGCCTGCTGCATAGGCTATGATATTGAGAAAATTGTCCATATTGGCTAACACAGATGTGATTGCAATCACAAACAACATGGATTGAAAAAAGCCTAATACCCATGCTAACCCTTTGCGACCCCGGAATACAAATAGTACCCGGATTGTATCCAATGACATATCCGATACGCGTAATAAAAAGATGATCAGAATAATCAGAATTGGAGAGGAAGGTAATGGCATATGAACCTCTTATTTATCAACATTATTTTCTACAGCACCAGCGTATAGATTATTCATATATTCTTTCACCATCCTTCTAGTGGAGAATTTTGGTGCGTTGGAACGAATTGTTTCTTTTACGCGGGCAATCCATTCATTTGGCAAATTATCTGCCGATCTGGATTGATAGTACAATGGAACAATTTCATTTTCCAGGGTCTCATAAAGATCCCTCGAATCTATTTCGTCCTGTTGATTAGTATCCACATATTCAGTGTCATCGCCTATCGGCCACCCATTTTTGCCATTGTACCCTTCACGCCACCAACCATCTAAAACCGAGAAATTCAATACACCATTCAAAGCTGCCTTCATACCGGATGTACCGGATGCTTCATTTGGTCTGCGCGGCGTATTCAACCACACATCCACACCCTGAACCAATAATCTGGCAACGTTCATGTCGTAATCTTCCAGGAAAATCAACCTGCCACCCATACGGGCATCTTTGACAGCGCGATAGATTTCCTGAATAATCAATTTTCCAGGCTCATCTGCCGGATGGGCTTTACCAGAAAAAATAATTTGCACAGGCATACGCTCATTGGTCACTAATTTGAGTAATCTTTCGTAGTCTCTCAGAATCAGATTAGCTCTTTTGTAGGTCGCAAAACGTCTGGCAAAACCAATGGTTAAAGAATACGGTTCCATCAAAACACCACTGGCAACAACCTGAACGGGGTGAAAACTACCTTGCTGCCATTTTTGCCTTGCAACCTCATTACAATAAACAGTCAATTTTCGTTTCAAATGTTTTCGGACTGCCCAGAGCTCATAGTCAGGAATTCTTTCGATGTTTTCCCAGATTTCAGGGTCATCTGCCCGGTCCATCCAATCAGGAGCAAGATATTTCTGGAATAAAAGATTCGTCTGTCTGGCAATCCATGTGCCTGTGTGAATCCCATTGGTGATGTGGGTAATTGGAACTTCGTTTTCACCTCTATCAGGCCATAACCAGTTCCACATTTTTCGGGAAACATCACCATGTAATTCAGAAACTGAATTCATGTGTTCTGAGAGCCTAAGCGCCAGAACCGGCATAACAAATGTTTCCCCCCAGGTTTGTGCTTGTTTTCCTAAATCAACAAATTGATCTCTGGAGAGGTTTAATTTTGGCCAAATTTGTGAAAAATATTTATCAATCAACCAGATTGGAAATTGATCATTCCCAGCAGGAACCGGTGTGTGGGTAGTAAATACATTATTCTTTTTAACGATTGCTGCGGCTTCTTCAAAGGTTTTTCCGTTATCAATCATCTCCAGAATACGTTCTAAAGCGAGAAACGCAGAATGACCTTCATTCATGTGCCAGACTGTCGGTTTGTATCCCAAAATGCGTAACGCGCGCACACCACCCATTCCTAATAAAATTTCCTGTGAAATTCGAACTTCCAGATCGTTGCTATATAATCTCGATGTTAATTGGCGATCATTAGGTGAATTTTCATCCAGATCAGAATCCAGCAAATATAAGAAATTTCTGCCAATATTTACCTGCCAGATCCGAGCAAAAACCAATCTGCCTGGTAAATCAATGGAAATTGTCAGTGAATTCCCTTGTTCATCTGTTAATGGAATAATTGGCACTTCGGAATAATTAAGATAAAAATTTCGTGTTTCCTGCCAGCCATCCTCTGTAATGGATTGCATAAAATAACCATTTTTATATATAAATCCAACACCGACCAAAGGTAAACCAAGATCACTGGAGGTTTTTAGGTGGTCACCAGCCAGTATGCCCAAGCCACCGGCGTAAACTGGCAAACTTTCATGCAAACCGAATTCAAAGGAAAAATAAGCGATTTGTTCCTTTTCTAATTGAGGATATGTTTCCGAAAACCAGGTATTTTTCCCTTCCAGATATTGATCATATTTCTTCATAACAGCATCATAGCGATCTAAGAAATATAAATCATTAATCGATTTATTTAGTAAAGCACGATCCACCTGTTGTAAAAATGCGATCGGGTTATGGTTCAATTTATCCCATAATGGTTTATCAATTAATCTAAATAATTGCTGAGCATCCTGATTCCAAACCCACCACATATTGAAGGATAATTCTGATAATCTTTGAATTCTACGTGGCAAACTGAAGCTAACGGGTATTTTGTATCTGTTTTTAACCATTTTTCTCTCTCTCATTTATTCGTCATTGAATAGATAATTGCTGTTAGACAATAAAATAAAAATACCAATAAAAGTGAAAATGTGCAAGGTAAAAGACCTTACTGTAAGCTTCTTTTTTTCCACTTTTCATTCTTTTATCATTTTTATTTCCCTTTAATTAAGTTTCTGGATGAATAATCTCCTTTTTTACAAGTGTTATAATCGGGATATGTTTAATAAAAACTTCGCCAGAATTATTCTTGGAACGATCCTGATTATTTCCCTGGTGGTGATCGTCCTTTTTTCCGTTCCCAGTTTACGGGAAAGAGTATTGTGGCGGGTGGATCAATGGAAAATTCAAATCGATTATGCATTAAATCCCCCTGAAGCTGTTGTATTTGTACCGGATGCTGAGCAGGTGCAATTTGCACCAATTCTGCAAGCCTCTCCAACATTTACGCCACATCCAACGCTAACTATCACTATTGATACACCCATCGATACACCGACACCAACGTCCGAACCTACCCCCCTTCCATCTGCTTTCAATCTGGATGGAATACGATACCAGGATCAACATGGTTTATGGAATTATTGTGCTCCAGCCACCCTTTCTATGCAACTTTCATTCTGGGGATGGGAAGGTGACCGCATGGATACAGGAGTTGTTCTAAAACCTTTCGAAAAAGACAAAAATGTTATGTTATATGAAATGGCGAATTACGTCATTGATCACACAGAGTATCAGGCAATAACGCGCTCTGGTGGAAATATTGACCTTTTGAAAAAATTAATTGCCAATGGGTTTCCAGTTTTAGTGGAAAAAGGTGTTTTTATTCGTGATGTCAATGGCAAGATTTCCTGGATGGGGCACTATGCCGTTTTAAATGGATATGATGATGCTAAACAGGAATTTTTAACGCAGGATTCCTATTTCAGACCTGATTATCCTGTTTCATATGAAGATCTGCTCACACAGTGGCGATCATTTAATTACATTTTTATGGTAATTTTTACAGCAGATATGGAGTCAAAATTAATCACTGTTCTGGGTGAATATGCAGATGATCATGATGCAGACCAGATCGCCTACCAGAATGCCAATCAGGAAATTTATACGACCCAGGGAAATGATTTATTTTACGCATGGTTTAATCGGGGAACCAGTATGGTGCAATTACAGGATTACGCCGGAGCTGCTCAATCCTACGATCAAGCCTTTCAGGTTTATTCTCAATTACCTGAAAAAGACCGTCCATGGCGTATGATGTGGTACCAGACAGGTCCGTACTTTGCCTATTATTATAGTGGTCGATACCAGGATGTCATTAATTTAGCAACGCTAACCATCGATTCAGCCAGTGAACCCTATCTGGAAGAAAGTTTTTATTGGCGTGCTCAGGCATATGTAGCGATTGGTTACACCCAAAACGCAATTGAGGATCTCAAGAAATCGTTAGAATATCATCCGAATTTTATACCTAGTGTAGAATTAATGAAGCAGCTTGGATATACCCCCTAATCAACCGCCTACATGATTAAACTTTTACATTTTTCAGATGCCCATATTGATATAGCATCACAAGGAAAACGTGATCCTCAAACCGGATTACCAATTCGAGTGCTTGATTTTCTGAAAGCATTAGATACCATCGTTGATACAGCGATCAATGAGAAAATTGATCTCGTTATTTTTTCAGGTGATGCTTACAAAGATCGTACTCCGGTACCCACATTTCAACGCGAATGGGGTAAACGAATCATGCGTCTTTCCCAGGCAGGGATACCGACCATTTTATTGGTAGGAAACCATGATATCTCCCCTGCTGCTGGAAGAGCAACAGCCCTGCAGGAATTCAGCACACTCTCAGTGCCATATGTACACCTTGTATCAAAACCTGAATTTATTTCATCGCAGCAATTGAATAATTTGCCGATCCAGGTTATCGCCATTCCATGGATCACCCGCAGTGGTTTTTTATCAGCACATCAGGATGATTATCTGAAAATAGATGAAATCGACATAAACATTGAGTCAATCACCTCGCAAATTATCGATCACCTCATGGAAAATCTGGATCCGACCTTGCCAACAATTCTTACTGCACATGCATCCATCCAGGGAGCGGTCTACGGCGCTGAACGCAGTATCATGCTGGGCCATGATATTGTCTTACCCATCAGCCTGGTCAATCGTAAAGAATTTGATTACGTAGCCCTGGGACATATTCATAAAGCACAGGATCTGAACGAAAACGATCATCCGCATGTAATTTATTCCGGATCGATTGAAAGAGTTGACTTTGGAGAAGCAAAAGACAATAAATATTTTGTGATCGCAGAAGTCGATAAAGGAAAAAGCCAAATCTCGTGGCGATTATTAGATGGTCGCCCCTTTATTGATATCCCGGTGGACTTAAGAGAAATTAACGCAAGTGAAAATCAAACTTTACCAACGCCAATCGAAATTAAAAATCACCTGGAAAAAACTTTAATTGATTCTTATGAGGTTGAAAATGCGATGGTGCGTATGACATTGGTATACCCGAAGGATTGGGACAATCTCATCGATGATCATTGGTTTCAGGAACGTTTTGAGACAGCATTGGATTTTCATCTCCTTCGAAAACCAATTTTTTCTACGCGTCTTCGCTTAGGAGATGATGAAAGCATATCAAATCTGCCACATGAAAAATTACTTGAGCTTTACTGGGAGAGCCAGAAAGTCTCACCGGAAGAAATTGACATATTGGAATTAATCGCCAAGGAAATAATCTATAATCAGAATGAACCAGAAATAATAAACTGAATAAGGGAGTATGAACAACATTTTTCTTAGTATATTAATAATTTTCTTATTGATCATCATCAATGGAATATTTGCGATGTCAGAAATTTCGCTCATTTCTGCCAGAAAAGTCCGTTTACAACAGATGTCCAAAGATGGCGTGCGATCTGCTCAGGTGGCACTGGATATTTCTGAAAATCCGAATAAATTTCTTTCCACAGTTCAAATCGGTATTACATTA
Organism: Chloroflexi bacterium HGW-Chloroflexi-2; assembly: GCA_002840735.1. Taxonomy (GTDB): domain Bacteria; phylum Chloroflexota; class Anaerolineae; order Anaerolineales; family Anaerolineaceae; genus UBA6170. Next base: position 27,997 of record PHBY01000018.1, on the reverse strand, counting down.
ATTGGTATTTTGTCAGGTGCGCTTGGAGGGGCATCCATATCCTCCGATTTAAGCTTGATTTTCCAGGATGTCTCCTGGTTGAAACCCTATAGCGAGATATTATCGGTTGCCATTGTCGTCTTGTTGACCACATATTTTTCCCTGGTTATTGGAGAACTGATTCCTAAACGTCTGGGCATGAACTCCCCAGAAAAAATTGCTTCTGCCGTAGCCATGCCAATGAAAGCCATTTCCTGGTTGACATCACCGATTGTGAAGCTGTTGAGTGCTTCAACCGATATTGGATTAAAGATTCTTGGGATTGAGAAATCAAAAGATCCCATCATTACTGAAGAAGAAATAAAAATATTAATGAAGCAAGGGACGCAATCAGGAATATTTGAGTCCGCTGAAGAAGATATGGTAACTGGAATCTTTCGATTGGGCGAAAGATATATCGACTCGATCATGACTCCTCGCACTGAAATCGAATGGATTGATCTTGATGAGCCTTTCGAAGTGATATTGGAACAGGTCATCAATTCCAATCATAGTCGTTTTCCGGTAGCAACCGGTGAATTGGATAATGTGCAAGGTATGTTGTTGGGTAAAGATTTACTGAGCAAGAGTCTGAATGGTGCAACTCCATCCATACCTGACATTATTCAAACACCCTTATTTGTCCCGGATAGCACATCAGCCTTAAAAGCTTTGGATCTGATCAAAGAAGCTGGAGCCCATGCAGCATTGGTCATTGACGAGTTTAGTGGTGTACTGGGTATGGTAACGCTGTATGATGTGCTGAAATCAATCGTAGGATCGATCCCTACCGCTGGAGAAGAGGAAGAAATTCAGATCATTCAACGAGAAGACGGTTCCTGGTTATTGGATGGATTATTGGACATCGACGATATTAAAGAGTTGCTGGGAATCGAAACACTGCCTGAGGAAGACCGGGTCGGCTTTCAAACTTTGGGTGGTTTTATGATGACCATGCTGGATAGCATCCCTGAGGTTGGTCAATATTTTGATGTCTACAATATGCGCTTCGAAATCGTGGATATGGATGGGAAACGGGTTGATAAAGTATTGGTACATCCCATCAACCTTGATGTTCAACAAAATGATGAATCGGCCTCGGAGATATGATTCCTGTAAATCTCAAAATTCAGGGTTTTTTATCCTATAAAGAATTGGTTGATATCAATTTTGAACAATTACATCTGGCTAGCATTACGGGTCCAAATGGTGCGGGTAAATCATCCATTTTAGATGCCATGACATGGTCTCTTTTTGGGTATGCAAGAGCAAGAAATGATCAGGTGATCAACCAACAATCTGAAACAGCCCTGGTTGTAATGGATTTTGAATATGAACAACAGTTATTCAGAGTTCGCCGCACAAAACAATTGGATAAAACGCAAATCCTTGAATTCTATATTCGAGATCAGGACGCACAACAATGGCGTGCACTTACCGAGCATTCTGTGAGTGATACACAAAAAAGAATTCAATCCACATTGCGCATGGATTATGATACCTTCATCAACGCATCCTTTTTCCTGCAAGGAAAAGCGGATCAATTTACACAATTAACTCCTGGCGATCGCAAAGCGATTCTGTCAAACATTCTTGGATTGGAAATTTGGGAACAATATCTCAAAAAAACAAAAGAAATTAGAAAAGATCTGGAATTTGAGAAAAAACGGCTGGAAAGCATTCTGTTTGAAATAGATAAAGAGTTAGCAGATGAAGAGCAACTCAAAATTCAATTGGCACAGACCCAAAAAGATCTGGTTGAAAAGAATAAATCAAAAGAAAGTCATAATCTACTCATTGACCAGGCCAAACTATTGGATTCGGCCAGAGTAAACGCTGAATCACAAATTAAACAACAAAAATCAGACATTGAAAAAATTTCCTCAACCCTGGATAAAACCAGAAAACGACAGCATGAATTATCAATGCAGTTAGAAAAACTACAAAACCAGGTCCAAAATGCAGCGCAAATTGAAGAAAATTATAAACAGTGGTTACAAATTCGCCTCGAGCTAGATGAATTAAACAAAAAATCAGTCGTTTATCAAAAAGCCAAACAGGAATTAATCAATATTCAACACGAAATCGACAATGAATATAAATCTCTCAGTACACAGAAGAAATTTCTGGATGAAAAACATATTGAAATTGAACAATACAAACGAACACTACCTGAAATTGAACAAGAGTTAGCCTTTTTCATAAAAAAGCAGGATGAGTTCTCGATCTTTATTTCGAACAAGCAAAAACTACATGAGAAGATTCAAAATCTACAGGGTGAGATCTCAGCCAGACGAGAAAAAATCAGACACCTGGAGCATCTCAATAATGAAAAACGTGAACACTTGAAAGAATTCCGCGGGGCAGGACCGGAATGCCCGTTTTGTAGCCAACCACTTACCCAGGATCATAAACAAAAATACGAGAATTTGATCATCAAAGAGGGTGTGGAGCGCAAAGGAATCATTGAAGAAGAAAATAAATTAATCGAACAATTTACAAAAGAAATTAATGAAGCACGAATTGAACTTAAGAAAATAGAAGCGATTGAAAATGAATCTACGCTAACGCAAAATCAAATAACTGAAAGACGCGTGAACAAAAATCACATGCAAAATTCAATCGATGAGTGGCAGAAAAAACAATCTTCCGAATATCAAACGATCTTACAACAATTAGAAAATCGATTCTTTGAAGAAAAGTATCAATCGCAAATGGCTTCACTTCATCAGGAAATAGAAGAGATTAATTTCGATGAAGACAAACACTCATCCTTTCAACAATTGGAAAATCAACTGCGTGGCACTGAAGAAAAATACCGCAATCTGGAAACAGCGCGTGGGAAGCTGGAGCCCATTACGAAACAATTGACTGATTTATTGGGTGATATCAAAAACGATGAACAGGAACTTGCAGACAAATCTGAAAAGCTCAAAAAGATGCAGAATGAGTTTGAAAAACTGTATGCAAATTTACCTGATATTCTCCAATTAAAAAAAGAACTGGATTCAATAGACATTGAGCTCAGTCAGATCAGCCGCCGATTAGGTGCGGATAAGCAAAGATTAGATACGATTGAGCGCAAAAAAGTCGACAAGGAAAAGATACAAGCAGAGTTGGATCAGCTGATTGTAGCAATCAGCCGGTATCAAAAATTGGAAGAAGCTTTTGGCAAGAACGGTGTTCCGGCTTTGTTAATCGAACAGGCTTTGCCAGAAATTGAAGCACATGCAAATGAGCTACTGGATCGATTGACAATAGGTCAGTTATCCATCCATTTCGAAACGCAAAGTGAATATAAAGATAAAAAGAGACAGGATAAAAAAGAGACTCTCGATATCCTGATCAATGATGCCAATGGTCATACCAGAGCTTACGAGATGTTTTCTGGCGGTGAAGCATTCCGCATTAATTTCGCGATCCGGCTGGCACTTTCACAGGTTCTGGCAAAACGATCTGGTGCCCGCCTCCAAACTCTGGTCATTGATGAAGGCTTCGGCAGTCAGGATCACACCGGCCGCAGTCGCCTGGTTGAAACGATTAATCAGGTCAAACGGGATTTCTCAAAAATTTTGATTATTACCCACCTTGAAGAACTAAAAGATGCCTTTCCTGGAAGAATCGAGGTAGAAAAAACGCCATCTGGTTCCCAGGCAGAAGTGATCGTGTATTCATGAAAATCCGTTTAGCTATTCAGCAACGAGTCATCCCGGCTTACCGGGCTCCTTTTTTGGAATTATTGGCAAAACAACCAGAAATTGAGCTGGGAGTGATTGCCGGTGCACCACAGCCCGGAGAAATGATTAAGATTGTGGATCAACTGGAAGGAGTAGATTATCAATTCACAAAGAATATTCATTTGTTGCATGGCAAGTTTTATTTTTGTCTCCAACCTCAATTTCCAGCGTGGGTAAAAAATTGGCAGCCAGATGTACTGATTGTGGAAGCCAATCCGCGCTATCGATCAACACCTTCCGCCCAACGATGGATGAAAAGCCAAAAAAAACCAGTGATTGGTTGGGGGTTAGGTGTTCCCCAATCTTCCAGACCAGTTTTCTTTATTCGCAACTACGCTCGCACACAATTTTTGAAATCATTCAACAGTCTGATTGCCTACAGCAAGAGAGGTGCCCAGGGTTATATTCAGGCTGGGTTTGATCCAAAAAAAGTTTATGTCGCCATGAACGCCACCGCGGCTTCCCCCACGAATCCCCCACCGAACCGGTTAATTTGGCATTCGGATTACACCCCCATTCTTCTGTATGTCGGCAGATTACAACCCAGAAAAAGATTGGATGCGCTTATTAGTGTGTGTTCACAATTACCCGAAAAAATGCAACCAGATTTGTGGATTGTCGGGGATGGAGCTATTCGTTCTGAATTAGAAAGTCTGGCAGCCAAAACTTATCCCAAAACAAAATTTTGGGGTGAAACATTTGGTGAAGAATTGGATTCAATTTTCAATCAGGCAGATTTGTTTGTCTTACCTGGAACGGGGGGGCTGGCGGTTCAACAGGCAATGGCACACGCATTGCCTGTGATCGTTGCTGAGGGAGACGGGACGCAATCGGACCTGGTAACCGATGAAAATGGGTGGAATATATCTCCCAATGATTCACAAGCATTAATGGACGCTATTTCATCAGCGCTCAGTTCACCAGAAAAGTTACGACAAAAAGGATTGGCTGCTTATCAAACAGTCAAAACCAGGGTGAATATCGACCAGATGGTTTCTGTTTTCTTAAACGCAAGTCTGGATGCTTATACCAGGGGGAATAGGCAATGAGCAGCAATATACTATTAATCGCAGACGGCCGCAGTGCTATCACAAAAAGATGGATTAATATGCTGCACTCACTGGATTTTCGGGTTTCGTTGGTATCCACGTATCCATTGACGTCAAAGCCGGATGTAGATCCGATTTTTATCTTACCGGTGGCATTCAGCGCTGCCGGAGAAGAAAGCTATAAATCCACGCCAATTAATCCGAACAATCAGTCCCGAAAAAATTGGAAGAAGTCGCTGATCCAACACGCCCGACCGATTGCGATGGAAGTTCGCTATCTTCTTGGTCCAACCACCTTATCAAAATATCAGCAAGAGTTGCTGGCAATTATTTCTGAGACCAAACCCGATCTCGTACATGCATTGCGTATCCCATACGAAGGCATGCTGGCCAGCATTACCCCTCAGGAAATTCCATTGTTGGTTTCTGTATGGGGAAATGACTTTACATTGCATGCCAATGCGAATCGCAAGATGAAGAATCTTACAGAGCAAGTGATGCACAGGGCAGATGGCGTTCTGGCAGATGTGCACCGAGATATTCGACTGGCACACCAATGGGGATTTTCTGAAAATAAACCTGCCCTGGTTGTGCCTGGCGGGGGGGGCATCCTGTTTAATGAAATTGAAGCCGCCAGGCATGAAACGATTCCCAACCTTGATCTCCCAACCGAAGCACCGGTGATTATCAATCCACGCGGCATTCGGGCTTACGCACAGACAGATGTATTCTTCCAATCCATTCCAATGGTTCTCGAAAAACTGCCTAGTGCTATTTTCCTTTGTCCAGGGATGGAGGGAAAACCTGAAGCTCATCAATGGGTGGAACGATTGCGGATAAAAGAACATGTCTTATTGTTACCAACCCTGCCTCAAGATATTTTATGGTCCACCTTTCATCGTTCCCAAATATCTGTTTCCATCACCAAACATGATGGCACCCCCAACACCTTATTGGAAACAATGGCATGTGGTTGTTTTCCAATCGTCGGTGATATTGAGTCATTAAGAGAATGGATCATCCCTGGCGTGAATGGATATCTTGTTTCTCCGCAAAGTCCACATGAACTGGCAGCCGCAATAATAACAGCATATGAGAATCCTGAATTCAGACAAAAAGCAAGAATTTTCAACAAAGAATTACTGGTATCCACGGCGGATGCCGAATTAGTTCGAGATCAGTTGGCTCAATTTTACAAACAGTTTTTCTCTTAACGATTCACTCCTCCATCACTTTGAAATAACTTAACAATAAAGTGATTTGTAAATAATCCCCTTACAATCACCTAACAACAGCACCCTGGATTGCTTGCTGCGTGCTATTTTTACTCTGAAATATGTACAAAAGTATTGTAGGAGTAAAAATGAAGTTGTTTTTAATAAAAATTTTTCGAATTATGGTGGTACTTGGCGTAATCGTATCTCTGGGTTCAAATATTTTTCAAGTAAATGCTAATACGAACACCCAGCCCGTAATTACAACAATTGATCGAAATAACAATATCCCATTTTCATTTACAAAACAGGAAATTGGGGTTGCCAGAACACAAAAAGTAAATTTGAATACATCCGCTTTTGAAACAATCGCTCAAAATTTATTCAGCGATATATACACAAAACAAACAGCCCGTTTCCAGATTTTTCCAGAACTGACTCTGGATGCGACTTTCAATCAAATAGATCACACGATTCACGCAGGTTACATCATGTCTGGAATTTTAAATAATGATCCAGACAGTTCCATTCTGATCGTTTCTACTGATGGAACTGTCAGCGCAAACCTTGAGTTTCAAGGAAAACAATATCAATTAAGAGACAACGGACAGGGTTTGTATCGATTCGAAGAAGTTGACCAGACCCAGTTTCCAGAGGAATTGGATATTATCCCGGATTTATCTGAATCCTCAGATGGTATTTTCGAACCATTACTGGAAACTACCTCAGCTGATAGCGGATATATCATCGATGTTCTGGTCGTTTATACTGCTGCAGCCCGTTCAGGTGCTGGTAGTACTACCAATATGCTCAACCAGATAAATCTGGCTGTCAGTGAAACGAACACTGGATACGAGCGTAGCGGAATTTTTTCCAGAATGAGATTGGTGTATACCGCCGAGATTAATTATGACGAATCCATCTTATCCACCAGTACTGGTTGGGGAACTGCACTATCCCAATTAACCAATCAAGATAATGTGATCGACGAAGTACGTAGTTTGCGAAATACCTATGGAGCAGATCTTGTCGTAATGATTGTTAATAACATGACTTTCTGCGGCATTGGTTGGTTGATGACTCCTGGATATACTTATGACTCTGTGGGTAATAGCCTGGTTTCCCGTGCCTGTACAACTGGATACTATTCTTTCGCTCATGAGACCGGACACAATATGGGTGCTCATCATGATCGCCTGAACACCGGTGGCGGGACTGCCATGTATAGTTATTCGTATGGCTATCAAGCTCCGGATTCGAGCTTCCGAACGATTATGGCGTATAACTGCAGTACTGGTTGCTCACGCGTTAACAATTGGTCTAATCCCGAAGTTCTTTATAATGGAAAACCAACCGGGGTCGTGTCCACAGCCAGTAACAGTGCTGATAATCGATTGACACTGAACAACACAGCTCCGATCGTATCAAACTTCAGAGCAACAAAAGTAGTACCGGTCGCTCCGACAAACCTGGTTGTCCAGAATGTAAAATCTACAGATATCACTGTAACATTTGCAGACAATAGCACAGACGAATTGGGATTCAAAGTGGAACGCTCAGCAGATGGGGCTACCTGGTCATCCTTCCTGACGTTAGCAGCGAACACGACATCATTCGTGGATCAAAGCCCTGTTTGTGCCAGCCAATTCTTCTATCGGGTTTATGCATATAACCAGAATGGAAATTCTTCCTACAGTAATATAGCCAGCACAGGATTGATAGACTGCAGTCCTCCAGCACCTTTGACAGACATAAGAGTTTTACCCTCCATTTCAAGCATTACATTAGACTGGCAAACAACCAATGACAACATAACTTATCTTGTTCAAATTCAGGATGAACTCTCACGAATGATGGCATTGGATCAAGGACTTGAAATTAATCAACTGCCCATTACACTCGCCGGATTAGAAAAAGGAACCACCTACATCATAACCATTACAGCTACAAATGAATTTGGCACAACGGTCAATGATCCAATTACAGTGCAAACGATGAGAGAAGTGATATATTTGCCTTTGACATCAAAACAATAATTAAATTCTTAAAAATAAAACATAATTATCAGGCTTGCTTTGTCAGTAGACAAGCAAGCCTGTTCATTTTTTTGTTTTTGACCCCATCCATCAGGTATACTAGATAAAAAGAAATCATATTCCCGTTAAAGGAGGTAATTTTATGGGATCTGAAGGGAAATTTAAATTAACGTATGGAACAATGTTCAATCCACCTGAAGAGTTTCACGTTGCGTACGAGTCAAACCTGGCTGCGTTACGAAGAACATTTGGCCAGGAATATTCCATGATCATCGATGGGAAAGAAGTTTTAGCCACCGAAAAATTTGAGAATCGCTCGCCCATTAATACCAATCAGGTATTAGGGGTATTCCAAAAAGGCAACGAGAAAAACGCCAATGATGCCATCGCGGCTGCTAAAAAAGCATATCAATTCTGGAGAAAAACACCCTGGCAGGAACGGGTAAGGTTGCTGCGAAAAGCTGCCGATCTGATTGAAGAGCGCAGCTATTACATCGGTGCAGCCATGTCCCTGGAAGTTGGTAAAAATCGCATGGAAGGCATTGGCGATGCCGTTGAAATCGCTGAATTAATTCGATATGCTTGCGATCAATTGGAAAAGAATAATGGATTTGAAATCCAGATGAGCAGTGATCCATTCGTCGGGTTAAAATCCACCAATCTTTCCGTTATGCGCCCCTATGGGGTCTGGCTGGTGATCAGCCCCTTTAACTTCCCGGGTGCGTTGACCGGTGGACCGGCTGGCGCTGCCATGGTAGCTGGGAACACTGTTGTTATGAAGCCAGCGACAGACACACCTCTGACCCCATATCTGCTGGCAAAAGCATTTTTAGATGCAGGCATTCCGGATGGCGTCTTTAATTTCGTTACCGGTCCGGGTAGCACTCTGGGAAATGCGTTGGTGAACCATCCGGATGTGGCTGGAGTTACTTTCACCGGTTCGTTTGATGTTGGCATGGGAATTTTCCGAACCTTTGCTCAGAACGGTCGTTATGTTCGACCAACCATTCTGGAATTAGGTGGTAAGAACCCTACCATCGTCTCAAAAAACGCAAATATTGAAGATGCTGCCTTAGGAATTGTTCGTTCTGCGTTTGGATTACAGGGACAGAAATGTTCTGCCTGTTCCCGAGTATTGGTAGAAGAATCGATTCACGATCAACTTATTGAGCGCATGGTTGCTCTCACTGAAAAATTAGCCATTGGTGACCCTACCGAACGCAGTGTTTTTATGGGACCAGTGATCAACAAAAATTCCTACAAAGATTTCCAGGACTTTTCAGCTGAATTATCATTGGCTGGACGCCTCCTAACCGGTGGCAAAGTGCTGACCAATGGAAATTATGCCAACGGTTATTTCGTCACTCCAACGCTATTCGCGGATGTTCCTTTTTCCCATCGCTTATGGAAATACGAAATGTTCCTGCCGATCACAACCATTGGTAAGATCAAGAATCTCGAAGAAGGCATGCATATCGCCAACGATGTAGATTATGGTCTCACATCTGGTTTCTACGGCACTGAGGAAGAAGCTCAATGGTTCTTTGATAATATTGAAGCAGGTGTTAATTACGCCAACCGACCGCAAGGCGCAACCACCGGTGCCTGGCCAGGATTCCAACCTTTTGGCGGCTGGAAGGGCTCAGGAGCCACTGGAAAGAACGCTGGTGGTGTTCATTATCTGCAAATGTACATGCGCGAACAGGTTTATAATCTGGTAAAGAAAATATAGTCCATTTAGAAACTCTGTATTAGAATAATGCTGTCCTGCTAGTGGGCAGCATTTTATTTATGAATGAATTAAGATTTAAATTTGGAAAATTTTTTATTATCATGGGGGGGCTCTTTTTGCTATTGTTTGTTTTCTCAATGATTGCAGATAGCGCGAATTTTTATCTGATTATCACTGGTATACTGCTAATTCTTTTTGGTACAATCTTAAGAAAGAAAACAAAAGTTAAAGAATCTGAACCTGATGCGTCTGATTCAAAAAGGAACCGTCGGGGAAAATACCAAAATTCCAGATTCAAAGATCATGATGAACAGGAAGATCGACAATCCAGACGATCCAGAAGATCCTAAATCCACCTCAAAAGAGGAAAACAATGTCAAAACTACATACATTATCAGAAGCCATTAAAAAATACGTTCACGATGGTGATGTTATCTATGCAGCCGGGTTCACGCATATGATTCCATTTGCCGCAGCGCATGAAATCATCCGCCAAAAGAAGAAGAATCTTACTGTCGCACGCGCTACACCTGATTTGATTTATGATATGCTCACAGCCGCCGGATGTGTGAAGAAGGTTATTTTTTCATACATGGGCAATCCGGGGGTGGGATCTTTACGTATTATGCGCGATGCGATTGAAAAAGGAGAAATGGAATGGGAAGAATATTCTCATTTTGGAATGATCTCACGCTTGCAGGCAGGTGCCACAGGCTTACCCTTCATGCCAATGAATCAAACCGGTGCTCCCAGTCTGGAGAAAGCCAACCCCAATATCAAACGAATCACGGACCCTTTTACAGGGGTAGAGGTGATTGTTGTCCCGCCTTTGAATCCTGATGTAGCGATTGTTCATGTTCAACGTTGTGATAAGCATGGCAATTCACAAATATGGGGCATCGTGGGTGAACAAAAAGAAGCTGCTTTTGCTTCAAAACATGTCATTATCACCGCGGAAGAGATTGTAGAGGAAGATATCATCCGCAGTGATCCAAACCGCACGGTGATACCTTCCATCATTGTGGATGCGGTCTGTCAAGTACCATTCTCTGCCCATCCTTCTTATACGCAGGGGTACTACGACCGAGATAATCCTTTTTATCTGGCTTGGGACGAAATCAGCCAATCCACAGAAAAAATACAAAATTGGCTGGATGAATGGGTATATGGCGTGAAAGATCGCGATGAGTATTGGGAGAAACTCGGTGAAGAAACGCACAACAGATTAAAAGTCAGCCCTCGTTTGAGCTCACCAATCGACTATGGAGATTATTGATATGAATTACAACAATGCTGAATTAATGACAGTCAACGCAGCCAGGCTACTTCGCGATGGGGATGTCGTCTTCGTTGGGGTGGGTCTTCCCAATTTGGCTTGCAATCTTGCCCGACGAACCCATGCACCCAATCTAGTCATGATTTACGAAGCAGGTGTAATCGGCGCTCGACCATCACGCCTGCCACTCTCTATTGGAGATCCCTGTCTGGTCAGTGGCGCTACAGCCGTTTGCAGTATGTATGATATCTTTAGTTTCTATTTGCAGAGAGGAAATGTGGATGTAGGGTTCCTGGGTGGAGCTCAAATAGACCGTTTTGGCAATATCAACGCCACTGTCATCGGAGATTACAATCAGCCCAAGACCCGCCTGCCCGGATCTGGCGGATCCATGGAGATTGCCGGATGGGCAAACCGCTGTTACATCATAACCCCGCATCAAAAACGTAGATTTCCCGAAAAAGTGGATTTTATAACTTCAGCCGGCTTCCTCTCTCATCGAAAGGAAAGAGAAGCCAGCGGTGCCAGAGGGAAAGGTCCCCAGGGCGTTGTTACACACCTGGGTATTCTTGAACCAGATGAGAATGGAGAGATGGTACTGGCTGCTTTGCATCCAGGAGCAAATATTGATATGATTCAACAAAATACAGGTTGGGAAGTTAAAGTTTCAGTAAACTTACGTGAAACTCAACCACCTAGCGCTGAAGAATTACGGATTCTGAGAGAAGATCTGGATCCAACAGGAATTTATATCTGATGAATGAAGAAACCAATCAAAATATAGAAATTTTAATAACCTTTCCCCTTTCTGAGGAATTGATCAATAAAATCAAAGAAGTCTCACCACAATTAAACATCACAGTGCTTCCGGCGAAGTCCCCACAGGAAATTGATGAAGAGGTCTGGAAAAAAACCGAAATCTTAATCACAGAACGGGTAATACCACCATCGGATAAAGCACCTGCACTACAATGGATTCAATTCAATTATGCAGGAATTGATTTTGCGCTCAATGAAGAAATTTTCGAAAAAAGATCCTTACAGGTCACCACTTTGAGTGGTGCTGCTGCTCCACAGGTGGCTGAATTTGCGCTCACGATGATGTTAGCGATATCTCACAAATTGCCATCCATTTTGAAATTTCAAATGAACCATGAATGGCCTCCGGATCGATTTGTACGTTTCACCCCCAGAGAAATCCGTTCCAGCACGGTAGGATTGATTGGTTATGGAAGTATTGGGCGTGAAATTGCCAGAATTCTCACGCCTTTTGGTGTAAAAATACTGGCCTGCAAAAAAAATGTCATGCAGACACAGGATGACGGTTATCAGATTGCTGGTCTTGGAGATCCCAATGGCGATTTATTTTCGCGCCTATATCCATATCAGGCCATCAAATCTATGATGAAAGAATGCGATTTTGTCGTCGTAACCGTACCGCTCACTAATGAAACTCATCATTTGATTGCGGAAGAAGAATTAGCTGTTCTGAAACCATCAGCCTATCTGGTGGACGTCAGCCGGGGTGGCATTGTGAAAAATTCAGCCCTTAAAGCAGCCTTACAGGAAAAGAAATTGGCTGGCGCAGTGCTGGATGTGTTTGAACAGGAACCTCTTCCAAAGGATCATCCGATGTGGGATACCCCAAATCTTATTATCTCCCCCCATATTGCTGGTGTCAGTCTTCATTATAACGAGCGTTCCGTCAATCTAATTATTGAAAACCTGAAAAGATATTTGAATAACACCAATTTACTCAATACTTTTGATCCAGATGTGGGTTATTAATCTGTAACGCATGAATTTACCTCCTTTAGACACCAGAAAGAATAAATCATCTCTCTTTATCGCTCGTATTGTATTTTTTGACCTCGGTGATACATTAATTTATTTTGATGGTGACTGGACCAAAGTCTTGCAAAGATCCACCGAATGTTTGTGGAAGAAACTGGTTGCTTCGGGTTATCCATTAAACCGGGAACAATTTTCTCGTGATTTTTCAGATAGAATGCGCAAATATTATATGGACCGCAATAAGAATCTGGTTGAATATACCAGCGCCAGGGTTCTACAAGATTGTCTCATGGATCTGGGATTCCCAGAACCGGAACCAGAAATTATCAGAAATGCTCTCAAGGCTTTGTATTCTGTATCGCAGGAATTCTGGAATTTGGAAGAAGATACCTTGCCGACGCTCCACTTCCTACAGGAACAGGATTTCAGGCTGGGTCTTATCTCCAATGCATCCGATGTGGATGATGTTTATGCATTATTGGGTAAATTCAATCTGACCGAATATTTCGAGCATATCATCATATCCGCTGATTTTGGAATGCGTAAACCTCACCGAGAAATCTTTTTGGAAGGATTGCGACTATTCCAGGCAGAACCACAGGATTGTTTTATGGTTGGCGATCGATTGGATATGGATATCTTAGGCGCAAATCAGGTTAATATGCCATCCATCTGGATTACAAGGCGATCCATTCATAAAGGCACTGAATTTGGGTTTGATGTAAAACCGGATTTTGAGATTTATGCTCTGTCGGAAATAAAAGAAATCGTCAAATCAACCGAAAAATAATTTCAATCAACCATCCAGGATTGGTCAAACCAATCAACCACATGATCCTCAAGATCATCCAGATCGACATCTTTTTCATACTCAATTTTTCCCCGCACCGATACGCCAATTTGATGAATGGTATCGCGGTTGCTGCTCACCAGATGATGCCACCAGGGTAGGTCCTTGCCTTCTGCCAGCAAACGGTACGCACAGGTAATTGGCATCCAATCCAATGTTTGAATTAGTTCTGCATCCAATACGAGACAATTGGGAACAATCATTTGCCTGTTCATATAATCAGTACATTGACAGGTAGACTCTTCAAACAATTTGCAGATGACATTGGTCGTGTAATATTGCCCTTCCTCACCTTCCAGACGGAATAAACAACATTTTCCACAGCCATCGCAGACAGACTCCCACTCTTCTTGCGTGAATTCTTCTAATTTTTTCGCTTTCCAGAATGGATTTGCTTCCAAAGCACTTTTCCTTTTTGAATTCTTTTTTAGTCCAGTTTTTTTGTTTACATGTGTTGTCAATAAAACATCAATCATGTATCATAATGGATGAAGTCATTTTGATTTTATCATTCTTTAGAAGTGGACAAACTGTATTCATTACAGGGAGATATTTATGAGTTCATTGACCTTAGGTGTTGTTGGTTCATCATTCAAAGAAAACGAATTACGAGTCCCGATTCATCCAGAACAATTGGATTGGATTGATCTGAGTGTTCGTAAAAGAATGTTCTTTGAATTTGGGTATGGCGAACGATTCCAGATTTCTGATGATTGGATCAATGATAGAACCGGGGGGTTAATGCAAAGAAATGAGATATTTGAGCACTGTGATGTAATTATCCTCATTAAACCTGATCCAAAAGATATCCCCTTCATACACCCCGGAAAAACACTTTGGGGTTGGTTACATTGTATCGAAGATGTCTGGATTACAAATGCAGCTATCAATAAAAATCTGACAATGATTGCCTGGGAAGCCATGCATAAGTGGAACCGAAAAAATGAATTTCAATATCATATTTTCCACAAGAATAACGAAATTGCTGGTTATGCAGGTGTAATTCACGCTTTGCAACTACGTGGCATCGATGGCCATTATGGAACACCTCGCCGGGTTATGATTATTGGTTCAGGGTCAGTTTCCAGAGGTGCTTTACAGGCCTTCAAAGGAATGGGTTTTAAAGACATTCACATTTACAATCGCCCTTCGAAAACTTTTATTGCACCTCAATCTTATGAAGCCACCTATCATCAATTGGAAATGGATGAAAATGGCCGGCTGATGGCCATTCACGCCGATCGAAGCAGGAATTTGTTCATTGAGGAAATCGCCCAATCAGATATCATCCTGAATGGAATCCGGCAGGATTTTAAACAACCCATCATGTTCATGAGTCATGAAGAAATCAGCCGACTGAAACGTTCTGCATTGATTATCGATATTGCCCGTGACGAAGGGATGGGTTTTCCATTCTCAAAACCTACCTCATTCATGAATCCCATCTTTACGGTTGGTGAAGCCTGGTATTATGCTGTTGATCATACATCTTCCTACTTATGGAATATCTCTTCCTGGGAAATTTCGATCAGTTTGCTGCCATACCTTTCAACCATTGCACGTGGTGCCCCTTATTGGGAGAAAGATGAAACCATCCGCAGAGCCATTCAGATCCAGAACGGAAGAATTGTAGATCCGAGAATCCTCTCGTTTCAAAACCGGGATGCAGAATACCCTCACATTATCAATCCTGGGTAAAAGATCAGCCTTCCCAAATCGACATTTCCCTGAGAAAATTGGCGTTATTTATTCAGGACAATTCATGCAAACCGGACGACAATTGACGCGCATTCAAGCCGACTTATTACTATTGCTCACAGCAGCTGTTTGGGGGAGTGGATTTATTGCGCAAAGAATCGCAGCCCCTAACATGAATATTTTCTATTTCAATGGTGGTCGTTTCCTCTTAGGAGCGCTGTTATTGATACCGCTGGTTCGCTTCAAGCTTCACATTGAGAAAAAGAAGTTTTCCGGAGTCCTGCTAGCTGGCTTCTTGCTTTTTTCGGCTGGTGCATTTCAACAGGCTGGCATGATCACCACAACGGCCGGAAATGCCGGATTTATCACAGGACTTTACGTGATATTTGTTCCCATTTTTCTGTGGTTGATCTGGCGGGATAAACAAAAATGGAATGTATGGATGGCTGCAGCAGTGGCAGTCATCGGGATGCTATTGCTCAGTACCGGTGGTAAGCTCAATTTAGCCCCCGGTGATCGTCTGGAATTGATTGGCGCCATCTTATGGGCTATGCACGTGATTGTTGTGGGTCGTACGGTTCAGGGTATGCACCCTCTTCATTTTGCAATTGGGCAATTTATGGTTTGCGCCATTCTGAATTTTGGTACCGGATTCATCATCGATCCACAGGGTTTAACTCAAATTTCATCCTTATGGTGGACAATTTTGTATAATGGAATTGCTTCTGTAGCAATCGGTTTTACCTTACAGGGTGTGGCACAAAAATATGCACCCCCCACAGATGCGGCTTTAATTTTGAGTATGGAAGCTGTTTTTGCTGCGGTTTTTGGATTCGTGTTCTTGAGTGAACGTTTCAGCAGCGAACAACTGATCGGAGGGATCCTGGTAATGGCAGCGATCTTACTGGCTCAGGCTAACTTCTCACCCAAACACCTGATTGAAGCTGAAAAGCGGTGAGTATTTTATATTTTCTCAAGTTAACACTTTTTGCATGATTTGACCATTTATTTTAATTATTGCATGATTCGGAGGTAAAGGATGAAAAACAGGACTGCGATACTGATTGGAAGTATTTTAATCATTCTGGGTGCTTTTTCCATTATTGACGCACTTTTTGGTATTAATCTTTGGAGGTTAATTTTCCCATTGATTCTGATCGGGTTGGGATTTCTCATTCTCTTTCGACCGAAAACTTTACCAGGAGGTACAAATTTTATCCTGCGTTTTGTGGGTGAAACCAATAAATCACATGATTGGACGGTAGAACCCGCCGAGTATTGGAGTTTCGTTGGCAATATGAAATTAGACTTTTCTCAAGCCGTTATTCCTGTAGGTGAGACAAACATCGTTATGTATAGTTTTGTCAACGATCTTGAAATCATACTACCACTAGATACCGGATTGAGACTGAAAGCCAGGGGATTTGTGCATGACACAAAAGTCAAAGGATACAAAGAAGATCATATTTTTGCACCTTTTGAATATGAGACCCCGGATTATGCACTTCAAACCAGAAAGATCAACATTCAGTCCTTATCTTTTGTCTCTGAAGTTGAAATCAAAGAGCATCGGAACATTGAATGACCTCGATCAGAAAAAAACGTACGTATAAACCGATTCTCTCCATGGATTTCGATGGTGTGATCCATTGGTATCGCAATGGCTGGAAGGGCACAACCGTCATCGATGATGATCCAGTGCCGGGTGCCAAAGAATTCATCGAGAATGCTCAGAATTATTTCACCATCGTGGTGTTCAGCTCTCGTTCCAGTTCTGAAGCCGGGATTGAAGCCATGCAAGCCTGGATGGAAAAACATGGTTTCCCCAAAGTAAAATTTTCCAAAGATAAACCGAAAGCCTTCCTGACGATTGACGATCGAGCCATTCAATTTAAAGGTGAGTGGTTTGATCCGGAAGAGTTGCTGGGGTTCAAACCCTGGAATAAAGAATAAGTTTCTGCCCAATTTATAGAACAAATAAGCAAAGAATTAATGTAAAATTAGGGGGATGATTGTTTGCTTGCAATCAGTAAAAACAAGGAGATCTGCATGAATGATTTGTTTGACCATGCACTGGGCGAACGAATGCAACAGGAAACCCCGCTGGCTGCCCGGATGCGCCCGAGGACTTTTGACGATTTTATCGGGCAGGAACATATCATTGGAGAAGGAAAACTTCTACGCCGGGCTATTCAGGCGGACCGATTATTTTCATCCATTATCTTTACAGGTCCTCCTGGCACCGGCAAAACCACTCTGGCGCAATTAATTGCTTTACATACCAAAGCCCATTTTGAAACCATATCGGCCGTATTGGCAGGCGTGGCCGAACTACGCCGCGTCATAAATGAAGCCGAAGAAAGACGAAAATTATATCAACAGCGAACCATTCTCTTCATTGATGAAGTGCATCGCTGGAACAAAGCCCAACAGGATGCGCTACTCCCGCATGTTGAATCTGGTATGGTTACACTGATCGGTGCCACCACGGAGAACCCCTATTTTGATGTCATTCCGGCACTCGTTTCTCGTTCACGCGTTTTTCAACTACAACCTCTTGAAGAGGAGCATCTCTTAAAAATCATTGATCGGGCTCTATTTGATCCGGACTATGGCTATGGGAAACACGCCATCATTCTGGACGATGATGCCCGTAATCATTTGATTCAGATGTGTGGTGGGGATGCCCGGAATTTATTGAACGCGCTTGAACTTGCCATTGAGACCACAGCTCCCGATAAAACCAAGACCACCCACATCACACTGGATGTTGCTCAGGAGTCCATCCAAAAACGTGCTGTTTTATATGATAAGAGCGGCGATGTTCATTACGATACCATCTCTGCTTTTATCAAGTCGGTGCGTGGCAGTGACCCGGATGCAGCGCTTTATTGGCTGGCAAAAATGATGACAGCCGGAGAAGATCCGCGTTTTATTTTACGCAGATTAATTATTCTGGCAGGGGAAGATATCGGTTTGGCTGATCCACAGGCGCTGGTGGTAGCAAATGCGGCCGCAAATGCCTACGAATTTATAGGTTTACCGGAAGGGATTTTTCCGATCGTTGAAGCCACGTTATACTTATCTACCGCACCAAAATCCAACTCTGTTATGGCTTACTTTGATATTCTCAAACGCATGGAAGCGGAGGGTATGGGACAGGTACCCATCCATTTGATGGACAGCAGCCGCGATGCCAAAGGTTTTGGACATGGCAAGGGATATTTATATCCGCATTCATTCGAAGGTCATTTTGTACCCCAACAATATTTACCCAACCATCTGGCAGGCACTCATTTTTACAAACCATCAGACCAGGGATATGAAGCCAATGTGCAAAAACGGGTAGAAGATTGGCGAAAAAAACAAACGGATGGGCTGAAGCATAATCAGGAACCTGCTCAAAAACCACCGCTAAAAAAGGAATAAATATGGCCATTATTTTATTAATCCGTCACGGGGAAAATGATTGGGTTGGGAAAAAATTGGCAGGCAGACTGCCAGGGGTACATCTCAATCAGAATGGACTGAACCAGGCAAAAGCATTGGCAGCAACTCTGCAAAACATGCCCATCAAAGCCATTTACAGCAGTCCGTTGGAACGAGCGCTGGAGACTGCCCGACCAATGGCAGATGTAAAAAAGATGGAAATCTCCATCTGCGAAAACCTGAGCGAAATCAATTTTGGAGATTGGCAGGGGAAAACCATCAAACAAATGCGCAGACTAAAATTATGGGAGACTGTCCAAAACCATCCCTCCCAAATGCAATTTCCCAATGGAGAGAGTTTCATCGGTGCCCAAAACCGTCTAGTGGATTGTGTTACACAGATTTCGGAAAAGCATGAACCGGTCGACCTGGTTGCCTGTTTCAGTCATTCAGATGCCATCCGGTTGCTGGTTGCCTATTATCTTAATGTCCCCCTGGATTCATTCCAGCGAATTCATATTAACACTGCTTCCATCAGTACATTGATACTGACAAAGGAGCATATTTCTGTCCCATTCGTAAATCTGATCGATATGAACAAATTTGCATCACAATTTACAGAAGTGGAAAAGAAACCTTCTAAAAAAACTTCCAAAGGGAAATGAAGGAATGAGAATGACTAAAATCTTATTGATTCGCCATGGTGACACAGATTATGTCGATGAAGCTTTGGCTGGACGGATCGACAGCCCTTTAAATGCTGAGGGTCTCGTGCAATCTCTTTGTGTTGCTGAAGCACTCAAACACCTATCCATAGATGCCATTTATGCCAGCCCCTTGAAACGTACCCAGGAAACAGCACAGCCATTAGCAAAATTCTTAAAATTGGACATGAAAATAAACCATGAATTGAACCAGGTGAATTTTGGTGATTGGCAAGGTCTATCTTTTGATGAACTGATCCAGGATCCGAATTGGAAAATATTCCAGGAAAATCCTGCTTTGGCCAAAATACCTGGCGGTGAGGATGGTTTTATGGTCAGAGAACGGGTATCCATGGCAATTTTTAATTTAATAAGCCAACACCCACAGGATGCAGTGATTGCCATCTTTTCACATGGTAGCATTATCCGGCACACCATCAGTTATTTTATTGGACTACCTTTGGAAAACCTGAATCAAATTCGAATCGCCCCTGCATCCATATCAACCTTAGCAATTGCCGGGGGAAAGGGAAAACTGTTGCATCTCAATCAGGAACTACCGGTCAATTGGCTCTAAATTGGAATTTTTTCTCCAAATTGCAACCTTTTGCTTTAAAAGTTATCTAATAAATGTATCTTTTAAATCTTTGAAAAGGATTGTACATGGAAACATCATTCAATTTTGAAATGCCAACAAACAATCATAAAACCTGGGATGTGCTCATCATTGGGGGAGGACCTGCTGGTACAACTGCAGCTATTTATACAGCCAGAGCCGGTTTATCCACCCTGGTAATTGATAAAGGATTGACAGCAGGTGCTTTGGGGATCACCTCAAAAATCGCCAACTATCCTGGCATCAAAGAAGAAATCAGTGGTGCCGATTTACTACAAAATATGCGTAACCAGGCTGAAAGTTTTGGAGCTGTTTATGTTTCTGATAAGGTGATTGGAACAGAATTGAATGGTGAAATAAAGACTGTTTTCACCAATAACGATGTATTTAATACCCGCTCGATCATTATTTCAACCGGTTCGATGGGACGAGGGAAACGCGTCAAAGGCGAAGATGAATTATTAGGTCATGGCGTATCATATTGTGCGACATGTGATGCAGCTTTCTTCAAAAATATGGAAGTGGCAGTAGCCGGTTCCAGCGATGAAGCGATTGAAGAAGCTTTATTTCTGACAAAATTTGTGAATATAGTTCATTTCCTATCTCCAACCCCGGATCTTAAAGCGCCACAGCATTTAATTGATGAGTTACTGCACAACGAAAAGGTGAGTTATTATCCCGGTGCCATTCTGCGGGAAGTGATTGGTAAGAAAAATGTGGAAGCCGTTGTTTTCTCACAACGAGGACAGAATGTTCAAACAATCCCCGTCAAAGGAGCTTTCATTTACCTGCAAGGTGGCAAACCGATCACCGATTTTTTGGCAGGTCAGATTGAAATTAGCGATACCGGATGTTTAATTGTCGATAAGGAATTTCAAACAGCCATCCCTGGTGTTTATGCTGTTGGGGATGTGCTCTGTAATCATGTCAAACAGGCAATTATTGCCGCCGCAGAAGGTGCAATTGCTGCGATAGCCGTTGAGAAAGAACTGCATGGACGAAAACAGATGATAGTTGATTGGTCAAAATGAAAATTAAAAAGCCTGTAAAGAACAAAAAGAAGCAAAATAGGAACGTTCAGATTATCATTGGGATCGTAGTCTTAATGGTCAGTGTGTTGTTATTATCCTCACAAAATTCCCAACAGGCAGGTGTCCAAAAAGCCATCCAGGGAAAATCCGTTGGAGACTTTGCACTGACAGACCTGGAAGGCGAAACCATCCATCTCAGTGATTATCAGGGCAAATATGTCTTGTTGAACGCCTGGGCAACCTGGTGCCCCCCCTGCCGGGCAGAGATGCCAGATTTGAATGAATTTCATCAGGCACATCAGGATAAGGGATTTGAAATCCTGGCAATCAATGCCGGCGAAACCAGAGATGTTGCTGCACAATTTGCGGAGTCGCTCGGATTGGGATTTAAAGTTGTTTTAGACTCTGATGGTACCGTATTAAACAGTCTGGGAATCACGGGGTTTCCTACATCGATTCTGATCGATCCGGAAGGAAAAGTTGCCATGATTCACATTGGCATGATCTTTCCAGCAGACTTGAACAAAAAAGTCCTGCCCTTCTTACAATAAAAAAAGCCCAAACGATGAGGTAAACCCCATTCATTTGGGCTTAATTATCTACTTTCGCATTCTTACTTCTCAGCTAATAAATTTTCCAGGCGTTCTACAATACTGCCCAGATAATTGAACGCTTTTTCCACCGGTTCGGACGAGGTTAGATCTACACCGGCAGCTTGTAATGCTTCCAAAGGATAGACCGAATTTCCTGCACTTAAGAAAGTGAGATAGCGATCCACAGCGCCAGGTTGGCCGGCCAGAATATTTTCAGCCAGGGCATGTGCTCCGGATATACCGGTGGCATATTGATACACATAATAGTTCATGTACATATGGCTGAATTGTGACCAGGTAATACCAACGCGCTCATGATCGAAAGCTACTTCATCGCCATAGCCCTCGTGGAATAACTCGGCACAACGGTCAATCATGACTTTGGCATTCATGGCTTTGCCCTGCTCCAGACGTTGGTGCATATCCAATTCCCATTGCGCCAGGGTGGGCATGATGAAGAAGTAGCGATGGAAATTCGACATGGCTTCTTCGATGAGCGCCAGTTGGAAAACAGGATCTGTCTGGGTGCGTAATAAATAATCCCGCACCATAGCCTGATTGAAGTTAGAAGCCACTTCAGCCACAAACAAAGCATAACGTCCATGGATGTAGGGTTGGGTGTGCTTGGTGTAATAGGAATGCATCGAATGCCCCAGTTCATGCGCCAATGTGCTCAGACTGAAGACATCATTGTTATAGCTCATCATGATGAATGGACTGGTATCATACACCCCACTCGAAAAAGCTCCCTGGCGCTTTCCCTGATTGACGGCCCAATCCACCCAGCGTTCAGTCGTAGCGCCTTTATTGAGAATACCAACATATTTTTCGCCTAAAGGCTGCATTCCTGCAGTGATCCACTCAATCGCCTGCTGGTATGAGACCACCGGTTTTTGATCGGTCAGGGGTGCTTTGATATCATACTCCTGAAATTCATCCAGTCCCAACCATTGTTTGCGGATGCGCCAATATTTTTGCCAGGTGGGAAGATGCTTTCGAAATACACTGATCAAATTATGGAAAACTTCTTCAGGAATATTGTTCGGGAATAAGGAAGCTTCCAAAGAATTCTTGAAACCGCGCACATTTGCAACGAAAATATCTTTTTGTAATCCAGCAATCTGTAACCCGGCCAACGTGTTCTTGTTTTTCAAGAAAGCATCGTTATAGTTTTCCCAGGCTGATTTGCGCACATTGCGGTCTTCATGACTGAGTAGAGCTCCATAGTTTCCCTGCTCGATCGGGTAGGTTTGTCCTTTTCCATCGGTAGCAACGCCAAATTTGATATCCACATTGGTCAGGCTATTATAGGTCTGCACCACGGTACTCATCGGTTCGGATGCCATGGCGAGTACATTTTCGACCTCAAAGGAGCGGACTTTGGTTTGTTTGCGTTCGAGTTGTTCAAAGTAGGTTTTGTAAAGCGCCAGATCCGGATCCTGCTGGCACCATTCTTTTAAAGTTTGGAATCCAACCGCGATCAATTCCGGCTCAATAAAAGCGGTGGTGGCATGCAGTTTGGCATATTTTCCTCTGGCCTGCACTGCACGTGCCTGAGCAGCCTGATCAGAATTATCGACGGCACTACCCAGATTGGCATAAAGGAAAATCTTCTCCATTGCCCGGCTGATGCGCTCGGTTTCCTTCAGACATTTATACAATTGCTGAGAGCTTTGAGATAGAGTGTTCCTAAAAGGGACAATCTTTTCGATTTCAGCTTCAATGCCACTTAAGGCCTTTTCCCACTCTTCTACGGACGGAAAGATAGCTTCCAGGTTCCAGGTCTGTTCCACCGGAACTTCAGCACGTTTCAACACTTGGTTAGCTTCCATTTTTACCTCGGTTTAAATAAATATAAAATTGTAAGCACATCTCACCCCATCCATCCAGAGTAATTATAGTGGAAATTTCGAATTGCTTATGAAAGAGAGATTTATTTTCAAAATATTCATAAGTTTAAACAAAAAAGTAAAATTAAACTAAGAAATTAAGTAACTTATGAAAAAAATTTTGAAATTACGTAATATATTTATTACAATTTTCAGAACCTTGACAACTTGATAACGAGAAAAACAGAGAAGATGAGTAAAAACTTTTTACAAGATTAATTAACAAAAAAAGTATTTCTGAAATCCATCAAAAATACTTTAGTGAGCGCGCAGGGGCTCGAACCCTGAACCAATGGCTTAAAAGGCCACTGCTCTACCATTGAGCTACGCGCCCGTGAAAGAACCGAACGAAGCCAAGTTTACTATAAACAAAATTGACTGTCAACCAAGTGATTGTCAAAATTTTAAGATTCAGAAAAATCTTAATTAAAAATCCTTACACTGCTTCATTGTTGCTTAGTTTCTTATGTATTGTTTTGTTAAGGTTCGGATTTTTAATTTTTTTTTTGGCAAATATTTAGTACATTTAGATAAAAATATCAATAATAATGTGTGGCATTGTTTGACTGGTTAGATTATATACTGATTCTCTCTTTTGTAATCATTTTTTAAGGAAACGAATAGAAACGAATGGAACAACTAGCAGCGAGGTTGGCTGGCGCGGAGGTCGTCCCGAAGGGCGGGCGGAGCGTCCAGCCAGGCGAGCGGTTG
The DNA here is from genome assembly GCA_002840735.1 of Chloroflexi bacterium HGW-Chloroflexi-2. Lineage (GTDB taxonomy): Bacteria > Chloroflexota > Anaerolineae > Anaerolineales > Anaerolineaceae > UBA6170. Next base: position 3,620 of record PHBY01000018.1, on the reverse strand, counting down.
GGTCAAGGGTTCTTGTCCATGGCGTCTTGGATCAGTTTTCTTATTACCTCACTCATGGTGCCGGGTTGTTTCTTAAGCCATTCTAACATTTCTTCCTTAAGCCACAATGATGTTTTGATCAAAGGTTTTTCAAATAATGGGGGTCTACCATGGATATCTTCCGGATCCGAAAATGCTTCGGTGAAGTCTTGAAATTTCTCTGGAAGCTTGTTAAATTGTTCAATAGCTTGATCTTTCTCCAGTGGTAAAATTTTTGGTTTTTTGGAACTATCATTAAATTGACGAACCAAAAAGAATAATCCCCTTCTTGTGCGGTAAAGATATGTAGTAGTTTGTGTTTTGTTCGAAATCAGTTCATCGGATGCTAATAAAATTGAAATACTTGTGTCATACCGGTGACCTTTAACAATTCTATTTAGTTCAATCGCCATTTGATTTAGTCCTTATTCTTCAAAATATTATAAAGAATATTACGGAATACATATTAAGTCAATTGAAAAGCAGCCAGATTTGACCTGGCTGCTTTTGGCGATCTATCTACTTTACTGGAAAGATTGCGGTCAGGATCTTATTTGCTGTTTCTCGGATCAGGTCTAAGCGGTCCAGGATTTTCTTTCCGTCTGCGTCCCAAAGCGCCAGATAGTTGGGAGATTGCAGGTTTTTGATTTCCAGGGCTCTGGCCACAACATAGGCGACGGCTTCGGCTTCTAATTCAACTTCTTTGCGTGGTCTGAGTTTGGATTTTACATTTTGGTGGAGAAGTTCATGCGCGATTTCATGAATCAGGGTCTTGGTGCCGGCGGTCGGGTCGAGGGCGATTTCTCCTCCTGAGCTGTATCCCTGGGCTCCTCCATGGCTGCTTAAGTCTTTGATATCGACCTTGATATAAAGGGATTTTGCATAATTGATCAGCATGTCTTCAAGCTCTGGGGATTTCTCAAAACTTTTCCATTCAGGGGCTTCGGGTAAGGGTTCTCCATCGGTTTGGGAGATATCGAAAACATAAACGGTTTTAAATCTCAGCTCCTGGGCAATGATCTTGTCGTTTTCATCTTTGAAAGTTCTTGGACAGGGAGCAAGAATCGGGATCCCTTTCTCTCCTTTTTTCACGTAGCGCTTTTTCTTCAACCAATCATGAAAACCGGCCACATGGGTGGCGTCGGGCTTGGCCAGGTAAATAAAGAATTGGTTTGATACACTGTATCTATGGAAGGATGCACAGAATTTTAAATAATTCTGCATGACATCCGAGATCCTCGCGGCGTCGGTCTCTGTTGCCAGGTCTTTAATAAATGCGGTCAGTTTTTTATTTAATTCTGCCGGGCTGTTTTGCTTTGTTGTTTTCTCTGCTGGGGTTTTCATTGCTGGGATTCCTTTTTATTTGAAGATGCCAGCTGGTGAGCTGGGGGCACCAGCTGGCTTAATGTGGTTAAACCTGAGCGGCTTTTTTGGCTCTGATCGCGATTCGGCTTTTTCCGGCTACGTTCATTTGCTGGGGATAAAGCGAGATCGTGCGGTTAATCCATTGATCGGTGTCATCTGATTGCAGGATGCTGGCGATCTGCTCTGCCAGCGTACGGGACAAAATCACTCCTTTTTGCTTTCCTTTGAAATACAGGACAAAACGGTCCATAGGTGGTTGCCCAGGGTGAGGGCTGAGCTTCTCAACATGCAGAGATTCGATCGTCACATTAACGGTTTGTCCGTTTAAATCTGCGCCGGTGGCGTATTTACGGGGAAACATTGTGTTCAGTTTCATTTTGATTTCTCCTCCTCATCATATAAAGCCAGCAATCTATTTTTTGCTGCGTCTACGTCGTGATGGGCTATATACATCTCTTCTTCATATTTGTAAGCCAAAGATAAATACTGATCGCATCGCATGCGGAAATCTTCGATTTCCTCCTCTGGCGCGTTTGCGTCTTCAAAGCGGGGATCTTCATCAACGAAATTCTGAAAGAAATGCCAAGCTGCTGCGCTTTTAATTTTTGCCTGTTCATAATAAGCTTGGTTTATTTCTACATCTCTGATGGCTTCTTGGATTTTTATACTTTCGATCTCTTTCAACATGGTAGGATTCCTTTCTTTTTTTGTTTTATGCCGGATGGGCTGGGATCCATCCGGCTTGTTTTTTTAATTTGTTTCCTGGTATGCTTTCATCATCTGCTCGAAACCTAAAAAATCCTTTTCTCTGGAGTGTGCGGCAGTATCGAACATATCGCGGAGACTTGATAACTTCGTCCATGCTTCATCCAGACACATGGACAAATAAGGATCTATATCCGGATCTAAAATTTCTGGCATTGCATCGAAAAAATCACTGTAAGCTTTTTGAATTACCTGATTAACCTGACTAGAAATTTCTTGATTTTTTTTACTTCTGTTTCTAAACTTGATTAGGGTTGGGGGGATTTGATTTGTCATGATCGGATTCCTTTCTTTTTTTGTTTTTTGCCGGATGGGCTGGGATCCATCCGGCTTGATGACTGGGGAATTAAAATAATGGCTGACCTGTGAACCACTGAAAGCAAGGGAAACCAAAAAAATGAGACTCTCGCCAGGAACCGGACACTGAGCGGAGCGGGACAGGAGAACCGGAGAAACCACAGGGGAAGGCATAAACGATTTGATTTTTTTTGACTGCTTCAGCTGCGACCTTAAGAGAACCGGGGCTAAAGCTTTTTGAAAGAAAAAAAACAGAACCGGCGCAACCTGCCAGGGCAATTTTTGAACGACGCATAAGACGGGTTTTAAGTGGAATGTTTAAAGGACCACCAGACAAAAAAGAAACCTGAGCACCTTCTTTTTTTGCAGCGATCACAGGGATATAAGCAGAACCTGAAAAAGAACCTTCGCCAGATGCTGAAAACTGGGCAAAAACAGACAAGCGCGAGGGATCCCATCCCAAAGCAGCTTCGATGACTGCTTCATCTGCGCCTATGGCACAACCGACATTAACATAACAACCTAACTGCATGGGAGCAGCAACGACATCAGAAACTAACGGGATATAAGAATCTGACAAAGACCTTGAACCACCAAAATGAATTTTTATCATGATTGAATCTCCTTTCTATATAGTATTATATAGCGGAATACATATTAAGTCAAGAACCAAAAAGAACAAAATAAGAAAAAACCACCAAAGCGCCAGACCTGGAGACCTGTGCCAGGATGCCAAAAACCTGAGACCTCAGCCAGGGGGCGAGAACCTGGGGAGCTGCGCCAAAGCCAGACCACCAAACCACCAGACCATGGGAAACGCTGTGGCAGGATGCCAAAACCTGGGGATCTAGGCCAGGCGGCAGAACCTGGAGACCGGCGCCAAAGCCAGACCACCAGACCATGGGGAGCGCTGCGCCAGGATGCCAAAACCTGGGATCACAACCAGAGGGCAGAAACTGGAGACCTGCGCCAAAGCCAGACCACCAGACCATGGGGAGCGCTGCGCCAGGATGCCAAAAACCTGGGGATATCGGCCAGGGTGGCAGAACCTGGAGACCTGGAGCGCGCCAGAAACACGATGGGAAGAAAATCCCAACTCATTTTTTTTATTAATTTTTTTTTTTTTTTTTTTTTTTTTTTTTTATTTTTTTTTTTTTTTTTTTTTTTTTTTTTTT
>PHBY01000017.1 GCA_002840735.1 Chloroflexi bacterium HGW-Chloroflexi-2 | reverse complement strand
TTCAATGGGAAAGATTTGTATGCAGAACCAATCATACCCACAGCAGTTTCTTCAATTTTAGATTTGTTATCTTCAGGACACTAAAATGAGCAAGTCAGGTGTTAATCATATTCATTTTTTTCATCACCCGGTCCAATGAGTGATTTCTTTTTAAAAACACGATGAAGTCTTTCCGTTTTCATCGGGACTAACAATGTTGTAAAGTCCAAAATACTATGGTGCACATACATTATTTGTGACAAAATCTCGTTAAATCACATGTTTTACTTCAAACGTAATATATTATTTACATATAATTTACTTTGTAATTCTAATTTGACAAAATTAGTCCACTTTCTAATATTGTTTTAATAAAAGAAAGTTGATATACTTGGTTTTATTTCTCATTTAATTTTAATCTAGGAGGTGCCTATAAGTAAATATAAAAGTATTTACCAGATTTTATTTTGTATTCTAATGAGGAGAGATTCATGAAAGTAAATTCAAAAATTAAATTCACCTTAATTGTTATCCTCGGACTGGCTGTTCTGTTACTTTCGGCTTGTGCGCAAACTCCAGAAGCTCCCGTTCAAGAGGCTCCTGCGACAGCCCCCACCCAGGCTTGTCCAGAACCTGCCCCTTGCCCGGAATTGCCGGAAACAGTCGCCGCTCCATTTGAGGAATTGTGGAAAAATTCACCCCATGCCGATAAAGAATCTGAAGCCTTCCGCCACTGGGACGAAGAAGATCCCATGGAAGTACCAGTAGCCTGTGCCACATGCCATAGTTCTGCTGGTTTTCAGGATTTTGTTGGCGCAGATGGCAGTGAAATGTTTGTCGTTGATGCCAACGCTTCAGTCGATACTGTCATTGAATGTCAGACCTGCCACAATGATGCCACAATGGCTTTGACCACCGTAAAGTTCCCCTCCGGGGCTGAACTCACCGGACTGGGGAGTGAAGCTGTTTGTATGACCTGCCACCAGGGTCGCGCATCCAAGGTGCAGGTTGATGCGGCAGTTGCTAATGCTGGCGTCGATGAAGATGTAGTTTCTGAAAACCTGGGCTTTATCAATATTCACTATTATGCTGCAGCAGTCAGCCGCTATGGAACTGAAGTAAAAGGCGGATATGAGTACGATGGCCTGACTTACGACACATTGTTTGAACATGTCCCAGGTGTAGAAACTTGTTTCGATTGCCATAACCCGCATTCATTGGAATTGGAACTCGGCACCTGCGCTCAATGTCATGAGGCAAATAGTGTTGAAGATCTGCGTGCCATCCGCGAACCATCATCCTTCGTGGATTATGATGGTGATGGTGATGTTGCAGAAGGTATGTATTTTGAACTTGACGGTCTTAAAGCAATGACCTTCACAGCCATGCAGACCTATGCAGCTGAAGTTGTTAAAATGCCGCTCGGTTATAGTTCCGCTGCTTATCCTTATTTCTTCAATGATACCAATGCTGATGGCGAATTAACCGAAGATGAAGCTGTATTTCCAAATGCTTATAAATCATGGACACCACGCCTGGTCAAAGCTGCCTATAACTTCCAGACAGTCAGCAAAGATCCCGGTGGTTATGCCCACGGTGGAAAATATTTAGTTCAGCTCTTGCATGATTCAATCGCTGATCTCAATACAGTCGTGGATACCCCAGTAGACCTGAGCACCGCTGCACGTGATGATGCTGGTCACTTTGCCAGCAACTCAGAAGCCTGGCGCCATTGGGATGCTGAAGGTGCTGTACCTGCCACATGCGCCAAATGTCACGCTGCAACTGGCTTGCCGCAATTCATCAAAGAAGGTGTCAATATTTCCAATTCACCTACCAGTGGTTTATGGTGCGAAACCTGTCATAACACTGCTGAATGGCCTGCTGTTTATGCACTTGAGACAGTAACCTTCCCCAGTGGGGCAAAAGTCGGCTTTGCCGAAAAGCCATCCGCTAACCTGTGTCTCAATTGTCATCAGGGTCGTGAGTCCACTGTCAGTGTGGACCGAGCAATCGGTGAAGCTGGAGATGATGATGTGGTAGAAGGTCTCAGCTTCAGAAACGTTCACTACTTTGCAGCCGGTGCTACGATGTTTGGTACCGATGTAAAAGGTGTGTACGAATATGAAGGGAAGACATACGCCGGACAAAATGCTCACGTGGCTGGTTTTTCAACCTGTGTTGACTGCCATGACGTTCATGGTCTCGAAGTCAAAGCTCAGACCTGCCAGGGTTGTCACCAAACAAATGACCCGGAAACCATCCGCATCAAATTGTTAGAAGATTATGATGGCGATGGAGCTACCGAAGGTATCGCCGGCGAAGTGGAAACACTCGTTGAGAAACTGTATGAGAGTATCAAAGATTACTCTGTAGAACAAGGTAATCCATTAGTTTATGACTCCCACACCTACCCCTATTTCTTCAATGATACCAATGCTAACGGTGAAGTCGATTCTGATGAAGCTAACTATGCAAATGGCTACAAGAGTTGGACGCCTAGATTATTGCGAGCTGCTTACAACTATCAGTACGCCATGAAAGATCCAGGAGCTTTTGCTCATAATCCAACTTACATCTTACAAGTATTGTTTGATTCAATTGAAGATGTTGGTGGTGATGTAACTGGTCTTGTTCGTCCCTAAGTAGTTTAGCCAAAAATCCCATGGGTGAATCACCCATGGGATTTTTTAGTTTCAGATCCGATCGTTCCAAAAAGCACAATCACTTTTTCGAGGAGAACATTATGAAAAAAAAGAGTAATTGGATTAAGAAAATCTTCCTCCCGCCAGCCGAAGCAAGCACAGGCATGAAGCTTTTACCTTATGGAATTATTATATTTTTAATTATCGCGGTAGGACTTTTTTCTACAGGAGCATGGTCATATACAAATACCATCGACTTTTGTGGAACTACCTGTCATACTATGCCCCCACAGTACATCACCCATCTCAATTCTGACCATGCCAGAGTCACCTGTGAGGATTGCCACCTCGGTCGTGCTGAATTAGGAACACAGATTATTCGAAAAATTGAGTACTCCTGGCAAACAGGTTCAGCCATGGTACTTAATAATTACGAGTATCCCATCGTAGCGCGTAACATGCGTCCTGCCAGAGATGTTTGTGAGACCTGTCATTATCCACAGGTTTTTTCTAATGACACATTAATTGACTTCAAACATTATGCTCAGGATGAAAATAATACCGAAACCACAACGTACCTGATTATGAAAACAGGCGGTGGCAGTGAACGTGAAGGATTGGGGTATGGCATTCATTGGCATATCGAGAATCCGGTTTTGTTCTACCCTACCGATGAGCGCATGCAGGAAATCCCTTATATTCGTGTTGTCAACCCGGATGGTAGTTATACTGAATTCGTAGATACAGAGTTGGATTTTGATGTCAGTCAGATCAATGAAGCAGATCTGGTTAATATGGATTGTATGTCCTGCCATAATCGTACTGCCCATTTAATTGAATACCCCGATCAGGCAGTACAAGATATGATAGCCAGAGGAGAAATTAACAAAGATATTCCCTATATCCGAAATTATGCGGTTACTGCCTTAAAAGGTAATTTTGAAACTTACGAGGATGCCCGCGCAAACATTGAAAAACTTCTCCCGAATTATGAACAGAATTTTCCAATTGCCTATGCCAAATATCGAGCAGATCTGGAAGCAACCATAGAAGTGCTTTGGAAATATTACCAGGAAAATGTATTCATCGACCAGAAAATGCGCTGGGATACACATCCAGATAACAGCCAGCATCTAACCTCCCCAGGCTGCTTCCGTTGTCATGATGGCAAACATCTTTCGAGTGAAAATGAAGCCGTGAGACTGGAGTGCAACTTATGCCACTCAATCCCGGTAGTTTCCGGACCAGAAGATTTCGTTACCAATATTGAAATCAGTACAGGTATCGAACCTTCATCTCATAAAGACACCAATTGGATCACCGTTCATCATGTAGTCGTTGATAATACCTGTGAAAATTGCCATACCATGGGCGATCCGGGTGGGTCTAGCAATACCTCTTTTTGTAGCAATTCTGGTTGCCATGGTCAGGCCTGGGAATATGCAGGTTTTGATGCACCACGCTTGCGTCAGATTCTCAGCACATTAATCCAAACGACACCTACTCCAGAACCAATTGAAGTTCCGGTACAGGAAGGACTGCCGCCCAGGTATGTTAATATTGTCAATTCTTTCACCATATGCTTGAGTTGTCACGCCGCTGGTGGTTTAGCAGGGGTCAACCTCAGTAGTTATGAGAGTATTATGCAGGGAGGAGATAAAGGAGCAATCGTAATCCCCGGCGATGCCGAGAATAGCCTGTTGGTACTGGCACAACAGACAGATCCACCTCACTTTGGTCAGTTCACCAATCAACAATTAGAGCAAATCATTGCCTGGATAAATGCTGGCGCTCTAGAATAATTGAGATTAACCTCATAAAGAGACTGATTTCAGAAGAATCAGTCTCTTTTTTAATTAAGATTCTCGTTTATACGAGATGTGGTTTTTCCGGAAAATTAGGATAAATCTTAAAAATCAGCAATTTCTATAAGGAAAAACTATATTATTCAATAGCCTAATAATCAACAAAAAGGGATATCGTTCAATAGTTTATAGACAGATATCATATTGTAAAAAAGACACAACAAAGTGAAAATATTCACAACACCAATTTTTTTTACATTGGGCAATTTTTGCTGCAAATAAATGTCTTTTTTTAATATATAATTAATGTTCATAATCAAAAAGAAAGTTTTTTTCACAAAATGGGATTTCCCAATCTGTCATTTGAACAAGGAGAAACATATGAAGAGAATTAATCTCCTCAACGTTGGGCGTATTCTTCTTCTCCTAACTGCCATCGTTTTATGTTTTACTATTGTCGATATGTTGAATACACCTGACAAAGTGGTAGCACAATCTGAAGATGATTCACAACCGAAAATCGACACGACATCCAATTTTTATTGCTTAAGTTGTCACGCAGAAGCGTATAACCCGGTACAGCTACCCAGTGGAGAAAATTTATATATCCAAATAGAATTAGCCGATTTTGCTGACTCAACACATGACCGAAATCAGATTGGCTGTGTGCAATGTCATAAAGATATTTCTGGTTTCCCACACCCTATAAAAACAGCTCGAACACTGCATGAATATCAACTTCAAAGAGATACTGCCTGCATTGAATGTCATGAAGTGCAGGCAAACCAGACAAAAGATAGCATCCACGGATTTTTACTCAGTCAGGGTGAAGTAAATGCACCTACCTGTTCTAACTGCCATGACCCTCATGCCCAACCCTACATGGAAGAACTTACTAAAACTGAACATTCTGAAGTTTGTGCGAATTGCCACAATGGCATTTTCCAGGAATATGCAAACAGCGTTCACGGCGAAGCCATGATTAATGATGACAATCAGGATGTACCTGGTTGTATTGATTGCCATGGTGTCCACACCATGGCAGATACCAGTACAGCAGAATTCCGCAACAGCTCTGTTTATCTTTGTGCTGATTGCCATACCAATGCTTCCATTATGGACAAGTATGGTCTATCCACCCAGGTTCTGGATACCTATGTAGCTGATTTTCATGGAACTACTGTAACCTTATTCGAAATCACTGAACCAGGTCAAACAACCAACAAAGCTGTTTGTTACGATTGCCATGGTATTCACAATATTCTTTCAGTCAATGATCCCAACAAAGGACTTTCTGTAAAACAGAATATGTTGGTAGCCTGCCAGAGCTGTCATCCGGATGCAACCACCAACTTCCCGGATACCTGGTTGAGCCACTACATTCCAGACAAGGATAAATATCCTATCGTTTATTATGTAACACTGTTCTATCAAATCCTGATCCCTGGAGTACTGGGGGGTATGGCGATCTTCGTCCTAAGTGACGCTTATCGCCGGTTGCGGATGAAATTCATTAAACCCAAACCTGTTGAAGTTCCGGTGGAAGGTGAGGAGGTAATTAAACATGACTGATCATAATAAAAAATACGAACGGTTTAATGTCGCCAGACGTCTTGAACACATTTTATTGATCCTGTCATTTTCCACCCTGGCAGTCACAGGATTGATTCAAAAATATGCTCTCAATAGTATCTCAATCGCCCTGATTAGTTTCTTGGGAGGAATTGAAACCGTTCGCATCATTCATCGTATTGCGGCGGTCACATTTTTCCTCGAAGGTGTTTATCACTTCATTTTGATGGCTTACCTCCTTTATGTGAAACGAAAAGAAGCCACAATGATACCCGGGATCAAAGACGGATTTGATGCAATTAATGAGTTATTGTACAACCTTGGACTGAGAAAAGAAGGTCCAAAAATGCCGCGCTACAATTATGCAGAAAAAATGGAATATCTCGCCATGATCTGGGGATATTTCCTGATGGGATTAACGGGATTTATGCTCTGGAATCCGATTTTAACGACAAGAATCTTTCCCGGTGAAATTGTACCTGCAGCAAAAGTAGCTCATGGTCTTGAAGCTGTCCTGGCTGTATTGGCAATTTTCTTATGGCATTTCTATCATGTTCACATCAAAAAATGGAATTGGTCTATGTTTAAAGGCTTTTTAACCCATCACGAAATGGTTGAAGAACACGGTGCTGAATTAGAGAAAATTGAAAAGGGAGAACCAGAACCAGAGATCGATCCGGTTGTTTACAAGAAAAGAATGAAGATATTCACTCCAGTATCCATCGTTTTCTCAGTCGTCATGGTCAGTTTGGTTGTATTCCTGGCGAATTATGAAGAAACCGCAATAACAACAATTCCACGAGTTTATGCTGAGGTGGACGTTTTTGTACCCCGTACACCAACTCCATTCCCTACCCAAATTCCATCCCCGACTCCAGACATGATGATAGCCAATACCTGGGACGGCGGTATCGATTACCTCTTTGAACAAAAATGTGGACTCTGTCATGGCGAATCTGGTGGTTTGTCGGTCAAAACATATAGCGGCATTATTCAAGGTGGTAACAGTGGCATGGCAGTAATTCCAGGAAGGCCTAACGAAAGTCTGATTATGCAAAATCAAGCTCCCGGCAATGAACATCCGGGGCAATTTACCGATGAAGAACTTGAACGAGTTCGCATCTGGATCATAAATGGCGCTCGTAAGTAATTTATAACAATAGATATTTGCTAAAGGAGTTTTTGAGAGGGATTTTCTCAAAAACTCCTCTTATTTTTATGCCAGACATGGGGAAATGGAAGTATGAATGAAAAATTTAGCTACCAGTCCAGCCTGGATTTATTTTTAATTTTCTTACTGGATTTTCGCCAATATAAATCATCATCAACTTCATCAATTTCATCATGACGATGTTTGTTCTTTCGTTCATGTTTCTTCGCTGCTTCCTGCTTCTCACTATCAAACCATTGCGGGGCAGCGTTTGCAAATGTATATAGATCAAAGATCAATGGATCTGTCATCACAACTGCCAATAATTCCTGGCACCTGGGACAAACTGTATTTTGCCCGATTTGTAAGTCTTCTTCAAACTTAATATCCTCACCGCAAGCAGGGCAGACTGCTTCGTACATAATAAAAACTCCTAAAAATCAATACAAACAAATAACATCAAAAGAAGTAAACACCTCTTAATTATTCAAATGAATCCATGATTACCTGGGGAAAAGAAGCTCGTGTATTATGCAATAATTTGGTTCCTTTATCGTCTGATGAAAAATTCTTTCTGAAAGTATGGATATTAGTCAATTTTATACCAATTTGATTCTACAATAAGCTTTCCTGAGAGGCAAGATTTAAATCGTTTTTTTACTAAAATATTAAATTTCTTGATGGGAGTTTTATATCATTTACGCATTGTGTCCAAATTGACACACGGAAATCCGATATCATCTCAATAAATCGGGGCAGGCGGGTGTTTTTTGCTTGCGGATGCACGCCAAAAACACCCTGACCGCTAATTATTGAAAGGACACGAAATCCGGTTAGTGAAACCTACAGCAGGTGAAAAATGTGCCTACTCTGGTTGTTCAATATAATTATTCGTCACATAGCTTTTACCTATTGAACTGGATTCTTTTTAATGAAGTTAAAATCGACGATGTAGAGGAATTTGAACCCGAATATAGCGATGAATGGGATAGCTGAAATTGATAACCACAATTTTTAATTAAGTGTGATAATAAACAAAAAAAGAAAAAAGGACAGGTGAATTAGGAAGAGAAATGAAGAAATTAAAGGTTGCCTTGCTGGCGAATGCCAAAGAAAATGCACCAAATTTTGAAGAATTATCAGAAGATCAATGGGATGATCTGGATTCAACGAAAACCATTAATGCAATTGTAGAGGCAATAAAGTCCGGGGGAAATGATTGTGAATTTTTAGAAGGAAACATAACACTGATAGACAACTTGAATAAATATCAACCAGATATTTGTTTCAATATCTGCGAAGGTCATTTTGGGGATGGTCGCGAAGCACAGGTACCCGCGATTTTGGAAATGATGCAGATTCCTTACACAGGCTCTAAAGTGATGACCCTGGCATTAACCCTGGATAAACCCATGACCAAACGCATTCTGCATTGGCATGAATTACCAACTCCTGAATTTCAGGTCTTTGAACGCACGGATGAACCCCTCAATGATGATTTACGATTTCCATTGTTTGTAAAACCCAGTCGGGAAGGCACCGGTATGGGAGTGAGTGGAAAGTCGATTGTAAAAGATGAAAACGAATTAAGAGAGCAAATCGCAAAAATTTTCAAACGATATAAACAACCAGCATTGGCAGAACGCTATATTGAAGGACGTGAAGTTACTGTGGGACTGGTAGGGAACCTCGTTGGCCCGGTTGCTCGTCGACTCCCCCATGATGAAAATTTGCCGCGTATCCAAACAGGATTGCACTTTTTTCCCCCCATGGAAGTTGATTTAGAACCTTTTAAGGAATCCGATGTGGTTTATAGCAATCGTCTCAAAGTTGACCTGGCTGATCAACTCAATTATGTCTGTCCAGCACCTCTGGATGCAGAAATGATCGATGATCTCAACTGGTATGCAGCAGCCGTCTTCCGGGTCACCGGTGCACTGGATGTTTCCCGGGTAGATTTTCGGTTGGATGCCAGTAATAACTGGAAACCATATATTCTGGAAATTAACCCCTTGCCAGGTCTTTCACCAGGTATTTCTGATATTGTGATCGAAGCTGCTGCTGAGGGTATCGAACATCATGAATTGGTAAACATGATTCTGGATACAGCTTTACGCCGTTATGGCATTAAAAAACAAGCTAGTATCAACTATTAAAAATCAAACTTTTCATTTGAGGAAGCAGGGAAAATCAAATTTTTCTGTATTTTTATTGATCCTTCTCCGCAAATTGAGTTCTGTAAAGATGGGCATAGATACCATCTTTCGCGATCAATTCTGGATGAGTCCCGGATTCAACGATCTTGCCCCGGTCAATCACCAGGATCTGATCAGCTGCCAGTATCGTACTCAGTCGATGAGCGATCACAATGCTGGTTCTACCCGCCATAACACGTTTTAATGCATCCTGGATCAATGCTTCTGATTCGCTATCCAGGTGACTGGTGGCCTCATCCAGCACCAGAATGCGTGGATCTTTGAGAATCACGCGAGCTAATGCAATACGTTGCTTTTCTCCACCGCTCAACCGATAGCCACGTTCGCCAACAATGGTGTCATAACCGTTCGGTAGACCCATAATAAAATCATGGATGTTGGCAGCTTTGGCTGCTTTTTCTAAATCTTCCTGTCTGGCATCCAGATGAGCATAACTCAAATTGGTGCGAATGGTGTCATGAAACAGGTATGTCTCCTGTGTGACCATACCGATCTGATCACTCAATGAATCCAGAGTAACATCTCTCACATCGATCCCATCGATCAATACCCGGCCTTCATTCGGATCGTACAGACGCGGGATTAAGTAAGTCAGTGTGGTCTTTCCGGCACCGGAAGGCCCAACCAATGCCACCAGTTGACCGGGATTCGCCTGAAAAGAGATATCCTCCAGGGCAGTGACACGCGCCTGTGACATTGCCTTTTCCTCATCAGATTTTTGTTCATCTTTTTCCTGATCAGATAATACCGCATCCACCTGATCGACCCCGCCAAAACGGTGTACATCGGTTAATCCACCTGAATGATCATCATAGCGAAAACAGACCTGGTCAAATGTCAATTGCCCATGGATATCCTTCAGAACAATTGCATTTTCTTTTTCCGGAATATCCCTCGGTAAATCGATTACCTCAAACACGCGTTCAAAACTGACCATCGAGGTGGCAAATTCCACCGGTGCATTTGCCAGTCCTTCTAAAGAAGAGTACAGGCTTGTCAGATAAGCCCCAAAGGCGACAATCGTTCCAATTGTCAATGCATCCTTGATCACCAGGTATCCGCCTAAACCATATACCAGCGCTGAACCGATCGCGCTCACCAATCCAATGATCACGAAGAAGGAGACGCCAATCACCGCTCTGCGTACACCAATATCACGCACCTGCCCGGCACGTTGTTCAAACCGTTTCACCTCGGTTTTTTGTCTGCCGAAAAGTTTTACCAGGATAGCTCCACCGATATTGAGGGTTTCATTCATCATTGCATTCATCCGTGCGTTTAAATCCATTGCCTGATGGGCAATTTCTCGTAAAACATTGGACAGCCGTTTGGTTACCACCAGGAAAATAGGCATAATAATGACACTGACCAAAGTCAATCGCCATTCTAATGTGAATAAGACTATTAAAATCGCCACCGCCTGAATCACATTCGTAACCAGGCTTACAATGGTGTTACTGATGGCATTTTGTGCGCCAATGACATCATTATTTAAACGACTGATCAACTCTCCTAAGCGTGTATGTTTGAAGAAATGCAAGCTCATTCGTTGTAAGCGTTCATATAAAGCCACTCGCAGGTCAAAAATGACACCTTCACCAACACTGGCATTTAAGCGTCGTTGAATAATTCTTAAACCACCACTCAAAATTGGAACAATTAATAAGGCTCCTGCTAACAATACCAGATTATCAAGGTTCTTATCCGGTAGTGTCCGGTCAATTAATTCGCGTAGTATCAATGGTGAGATCAAGCCCAGAGCAGAGGTCAGCAGGATTAACACCAACATCCAGATAATATGCTTGCGGTATGGCTTGGCATAATCGAGGACTCTCTTTAATAGTGTTCTCGATACTTTTGGGGTCTGATTGGTTGCTTGAACAAATTGAGACCATTTCTGATGTCCCATCCCCATATGGTTATCCTCCTTAGAAGCTTTATAAAGCTTTTGGTTTTTAATTTTTCCCCTGAAATTTCAACAGGCTTTCAAATTGTGCTTTGATTATACTTTGCTTTTTTTATTGACTCGACGAGGATTTTTTTTCAATAATTCACATTCAGTTTGTTAAAAAAGTTGCAGGGATGATTCTTGCTTTCTTCTATTACAAATTTCATGAAAAAGCAGTAATTTTTGTAATTGAAAATAACCCGGATTGATTATATAATTCAATCTATATTGAAGTATATGAGGAATTATGGACTCTTTTCAGGAAATAAAAGATTTATTTCATGTACTGGGCAACCCTAACCGTCTGAAATTATTTAATATTCTGATGACCGGAGTGCACTGTAATTGTGAATTATCCGACCAGACCGGTATGGCTATTAACTTAATCTCGCATCACCTGAAAGTATTACAAGCAGCAGGCCTGGTGAAATCCATACGTGGAGACACGGATGCGCGTTGGATTTACTACTCAGTGAATGAAGAGAAAATAAAATCTGTACAGACTGAAATAAATGCTTTCTTCGACCCTGAAAGAATGATCGATCGTGAACCGATCTGCCCGCCTTGTAAAACCAAAACAAAGGAGACGAACAATGAGTAAATTTGAAAAATATCTGGCAGTCTGGGTAGCCTTATGTATGGGGTTAGGGTTATTGTTATCCAAATTCATCCCTGGCATTGGTGAAACAATCGATTCCTGGCAAATTCGAGGGATATCAATACCGATTGGTATCTGTTTGTTTTTGATGATGTATCCGGCTTTGTTGAATTTTCAGGTATCAGAATTAAAAAAATTGAAAGATGCGCCAAAACCCATTTTGTTAACTTTATTTTCCAATTGGATCGTCGCTCCCATCGTAGCTGCTGTTCTGGCTCATATTTTCTTGCAAGGGCAGGAACAATTAATGGTTGCCATCATATTGTTAGGTTCGAGCCCATGCACAGCCATGGTATTGGTATGGGGAAAACTCGCTGACGGTAACCAGGAGCAGAACGTGGTGAATACCAGTTTAAATACCCTGACAATCATGGTCCTTTATGTGCCCATTGTAACTTTATTAACTGGTATTCAAAACATTCCGATTGACCGTTGGGCGCTGGTAATCTCTGCTCTCGTGTTTATTGGTCTGCCATTAATCATCGGAATCATTAGTAAGCGTTGGATAATCCAAACCAGAGGAGAAAATTGGTTCCACCAGACTTACCGTCCAATGGTGGGCAAAGTTGCCATTGGCGCATTATTAATGACCTTAATTATTCTATTTTCATTGAATGGCAAGGTGTTGTTAAATAATTTTGACTTACTTGGTTTAGTGTCTGTGCCATTATTGTTAGGGTTCTTGATTGTAGTTTCATTCAATCTCATCATCACTAGAATATTTGGACTGGCTTATAAGGAAGCTGTCATCACCGTATTGATCGGTTCATCCAGCCATTTTGAAATTGCGATTGCAGCGGCTGTTTCCATGTACGGTGTAGGATCCATTGCCGCATTAGGCACTACCATGGGTTTGTTCTGGGAAGTACCGATAATGCTGGGATTGGTCGAATTAGCTAAATTCTTAAACCGTCGTAATTTCTGGAAACCAGACCGAAAAGCAACTGCGCTCTCCTAAGCAATGCCACGTTTTAAGAGCTTTTCAATGTGAATTGAAAGCTCTTATTATCCATATATTATATTCAATATAATGAATATGATTAATAATAGTGATATCGCACACTTTTTGAGATATGGATTAAGTTATATAATCAGCACCAAGGATTAAAAATGAGAACCAATAAACTATCTTTAGATGTTGAAACGCAGGAAGCAAACCTGTTAAAACTTCTTGCACATCCGGTGCGCATTGCCATTTTAAAAATTCTTCACCAGGAAGAAGCCTGCGTCTGTCACATGGAAGCAACCCTGGGATACCGTCAGGCGTATCTATCCCAACAGCTGGCCGTATTGCGCGAAGCTGGCATTATTAGCGATCGTCGCGATGGTTGGAATATTTTTTATCAAATTCAGGATCCTCAAGTATTCGATATTCTGGATATCAGTGCAAAATTCTTACATTCAGGCAGTAGCGAAATCCCACTTAAACCTGTTAACTGTCCCTGCCCGAAATGTACTAGCACCCAAAATAAGGGGTCCTGTAGCAATCAAACTAAAAAGGAGAAGATAAATGTTAACGATTAAGATTTTAGGGGGAGGCTGCGCAAACTGCAAACGACTCGAAGCGCAAACCCGAAAAGTTGTCGAAAAATTAGATATTGATGCTGAATTTATTAAAGTCACCGACCATAACCAGATCATGGAATATCCCATCCTCGCTACACCAGGGCTGGTTATTAACGAGAAGGTTCTTAGCAGTGGAAGAATTCCAAGTGAAATAGAGATTGAAAGCTGGTTAAAAGCTCTCTAAAAAAGATTTGGTGGAGAAATCCACCTAATTTTTTGCATCATTAATATTCAATTTATTGAATATAACATTCAAGTTCGACAACGGTTATGGAAACTATATTATCGACAATTGAGACCTTGTTAACCGCGGGCTGGTTAAGTCTTCTGGATTATCTGGCAGCGCATGTATTACTGTGTCTGGTGCCAGCCTTTATCATTGCGGGATTCATGAGTGTTATGATTCCCAAGGAAACCATCACCCACTATTTAGGTCCAAAAGCCAGCAAATGGGTTAGTTATCCAGCCGCTTCTATTGGTGGATTTGTTTTGGCAGTCTGTTCCTGTACCATATTGCCATTATTTGCCGGTATTTGGAAACGTGGAGCCGGGTTAGGTCCGGCCATCACATTCCTTTTCGTTGGTCCAGCCATTAATATCCTGGCAATCACTTATACCGGAGCTGCCATTGGTTTTGACATCGCTATGGCACGATTAATTCTCTCAATCGTTTTTGGTATTGTCATCGGATTGATCATGGACTGGATCTTCCGTAAAGAAGAAGCGAAACGTAGCTCAGAAATGCAAAAAACCGGTGTTTTTGATCAGACAGCGGAAGTCAAGCCCGCTATCTGGTGGCTTTTTATTTTATTGGTTTTAACCCTGATTGTTGGCACATTACAGATTCCGTTACTTACGGATGTGTACTTTGATTTGAGCTTACCCATCAATCCAGAAGACAATGTGATTAGTGCATTGAACGCATCAAATCTTTCCATTCAAGGCGCGCTCTTAATTCTGATGTTGATCATAATTGGACTCCTGGCATGGAAAGGGTTTGAAAATATCTTCGATGGTTTCAATCGCTGGACCTATGCAGCTTTTATTGCGATTGGGCTCACGATATTGATTGCAGCTCCACAGGTGACTGTCACCAGCATTTCCATCGGTATCAATGGTCGTTTCTTTGGTGAGGTAATTCTCTTGATATTGATCGGGGTTGTTGCCAGCTGTAAATTTGATAAGGATGAGTTGGCAGGTTGGGTTTGGGAAACCTGGAAATTTGTCAAACAAATCTTCCCCATCCTGATTGTGGGTGTTTTTCTGGCAGGCATCGCCAGGGTGATTATTCCAGAAGCATGGATTCAATCTCTGGCGGGTAGCAATACCCTCCTGGCAAATTTTGTGGGTGTCATTTTCGGTATATTCATGTATTTCCCGACCCTGGTGGAAGTTCCAGTCGCAAAAATGTTCCTGGATTTAGGCATGGCTCGCGGTCCATTATTGGCATACCTGCTCTCAGATCCGGAGTTATCGATCCAATCAATTTTGGTTTTGACCGGCATTATGGGTAAAAAGAAGACATCCATTTATGTTGTATTGGTTGCCATTCTTAGCACTCTGGCTGGTTATTTATTTGGCGTCGCATTAACGGTCTTTTAATTCTTATGATTTCAACAGAATTGGGGGAAAATCTGAATCCTGCCTGAATCACAACAGGTATAATCAATAAGCGATTCAGAACATTCCTTGCAACAGGTTTCTTCCATGAAAAATAACCACGGGCGAGTAAAATTGATTTTCACTATCCTGACTGCACTTCTGGTGTTGAGTGCGACTCAGATTACCGTTTTAGCGGCAAGTAATTCACATATACCATTTCTAATGCGCTCAAATCAGGAATTATCAACCCCAACACCAACTGTCAATTCAGAAGAAGAAGATATTTGTGGTTTGACATCCGAAGATTGCGGAGATTCATCCGGGTCAGAATCTACCAAATCAGAGTTGAATTTTGGAGCCAATCCATTTGCAAATGTTGCCATCATTTTGTTCTGGATGGAGGATTGCGCACACTGTGAAGAAGTGCTCAACACAGTTTTGCCAGAGATTGAATTTCAATATGATGACCGGGTATTCATCTTCCCCATAGAGTTAGCGGATATTGAAACAGTCGATATATTCTATCAAATGGCTGAAAGATTGGGTGTTCCGAAAAACAATATCGGTGTACCTCTGGTAATTATTGGCAGTCAGGTTTTAACGTGCAATCAAATCAAAACAGATCTGAGTGTGTGGATTGACACCTACCTTAAGGAAAACACCAGTTCCATTCTGGCGATCCCGGAATTTGCCGATCAACTCCCGGAATCGATTCAAAGCAGACAGATCAACCCGAAGAATTTTCCAAAAGAAAATCAACCAGTCAGTCAAACACCCGGCATTCGTACGCTAACCCTTTTACTCGCGATCGGCATTCCCGTTCTGGGAGTTCTGCTGATTCTGGTTTATTTTCTTTTCCTACGTTCTGCTCGAATCAAACAATAGTATTTATCTATCGTTCCAACGCTGCCAGAGAGTTTGAAGTCTGGCTTCCAGACGATCTCCAAGGGCATCTCCGCGAGCAGTGGTTACATCATCTTCATTTTCAAAAACCACATAAGGTACTTTGACACCTTGAATGGTTATGTAAGCCGTGTCGTCACGCACTAAATCATGCCAGTCTACTTCCTTATACATCCGCTCCAACTTCGCATCCGGTAAGCCATGTTCCAGTATACTATCCGGTTTATCGGGGTTAAATCTTGCCCGATTTTTGCGTAAAGATTCGCTATAAGATACGTCCAGATACAGAATTGCCATGTGTTCAACCACTTCTTGAGATAAATGTTGATAGGCTGCGTGGTACCCACCATGTTCACTACCTCTGGAAAATTCCAAAATAGTGGTATGTGTTTGATGATAATCAGGAGTTCTTGCCAGTTTCTTTTCATAATCAAAACACATCCGACGGATCAATAAATGCCAGAGATGTTCCCACTTGAAATAACCCTGCTCATCACTGTGCAAGCGTGGATAACCCATTTTCTGCAAGATATCATCTTCTTCAAACCAGGTCCACAACATTGGAAAATCATCAATTTCCTCAAATTCAGCAATCATGAATCGTTTTTGACGTTCTTCAACTGAACAGCGTTTCAAGTAATCAATCACTTCACTTTTTCCAGCAGCCGGACGGGCATTCAAAACCAGAATATCAAAAGAAGGTTTCTTTTTCATTTTTTTCCTTTAAGGCATACAATAGGTATTATTCAAGTTCTAAGATCTTAATTCTCGCTATTGTGTTTTATTTTATATCATTTTAATTTCTTTGAAACCTGGCATCAAAGAGGTAATATGCGCATCAAAATAGTAACCGACAGTGTTTGCGATATCCCCGATGAATTAATTCAACAATATGACATCAAAGTGGTGCCATCCTACATCAACATTGGCAATCAAAGCTATCTGGATGGGGTGGAAATGACCCGTAAACAATTTTATGATGGTCTGGATAGCTTCCCCCAACATCCAAAAACTGCAGCACCTGGCCCGGAGACGTACGCCAGAGCTTATGCGAAGGCCGAAGAAGAAGGATTTGATCACGTGCTTTCTATTCACGTTGCCAGTAATCTCAGTACGATTTACAATTCCACTATTAAAGCTGCCAGTGAGGTAAAAATTCCAGTTACGGTGCATGATACCCAACAATTAACGTTAGGAGCAGGATTACAGGTAATAACTGCCTGTAAAATGGCCGAAGCTGGTGCTACTGTGAAAGAAATCATAGAAGTGATTACTGATCTGGGAAATCGCACTTATGTTTATGCTTTATTAGATACGCTAAAATTTTTGCATTTGAGTGGGAGGATTAATCTTGCATTGCGGGGTATTGGTTCATTATTACGCATCAAACCTTTGATGACATTTCATTCCGGAAATCCAATTTTTGAAAAGGTCAGAACGCGTGGAAAAGCCATTGGGCGCATGCTAACCTATGTGCGCAAATTAGGACCATTGGAGCATGTGTCTGTTGTACACACACAGGCATTGGAAGCAGCCAGGTGCCTATACCAGAAAGCCTATTCTCTGATCCCTGAAAATAACCAGCCAATTTATCAAATAGTTACACCTGCGGTTGGGGCACATGTTGGTCCAAATGGGGTTGGGCTGGTTTGCGTAACCTGCTAAAGCTGCCATAATAAGTTGGATGGCTCTTGCTCTGGTTTTACCTGCAAGCGTTCTTTCAAGAAGGTATTCCGTAAAGCAATTTTATTGTTGTGCACAGCCATACCAATCGATTTTTTATCCCCCACCATCACCACCAGCTTTCTGGCGCGGGTTACAGCGGTATAAAGAAGATTGCGCTGCAACATCATATAATGCTGCATCAATAAAGGAATGACTACCACCGGAAATTCAGATCCCTGGGACTTATGAATGCTGATGGCATAAGCATGTACCAACTCATCTAATTGTACCGTCTCACAGGGCACCAATCGTTCTTCAAAATTAACCATCACAATATGGTTTTCTGTATCGATGCTGGCGATCATTCCCAGGTCCCCATTAAAAATCTGGCGATCGTAATCATTGCGGATTTGCATCACCCGATCACCGACCCGGAAAACTCTTGATCCATGCCGGACTTCCGCTTTTCGTGGATCTTCCGGATTGAGGGTATTTTGTAACCTTTCATTTAATTCTGTCACTCCGCAGGCTCCGCGATGCATTGGCGTCAGCACCTGGATATCCCGGACCGGGTCAAATCCAAATTTATTTGGCACCCGCTGGCTGACCAGATCCACCACCCAATCCGCAGCTTTAATGGCATCCGCCTCTGGGAAAAGGAAGAAATCAGCAGCATCTCTGGAAAATAATGGCAATTCACCGTTATTGATGCGGTGCGCATTTACGATGATGTAACTATCTTCTGCCTGCCGAAAAATCGTATCCAGACGTATCACAGGGATCACATTGCTTTCGATTAAATCCCGTAATACATTGCCTGCACCAACGGAAGGTAACTGGTCCATATCACCCACAAACAGGATATGCGAACCTACCTCCACTGCATTAAGCAGATGATTCATCAGCAGAATATCCACCATGGATGTTTCATCAATGATAATCAGATCTGCATCCAGCGGATTCTCACGGTCACGGGCAAAATTTACACCTTCTGAGGGTGTAAATTCCAACAAACGATGGATGGTTTTTGCCTGCAATCCAGTGGTTTCACTTAGACGTTTGGCTGCCCGGCCAGTAGGAGCCGCCAACAACACAGATGCATGCCGTTCTTTCAGGAGTTGAATGATAGATCCTGTGATCGTGCTTTTGCCCGTACCAGGACCACCCGTAAGGACACTTACCTTTTCGGTTAATGCCGTCTGGATGGCCAGTTTCTGTTGCGTCGTCAATTGAATTTGACTGGAACGATCCAGAACTGAAAAAGCTAACTGCCAGTTCACTTTCTTAAATGTGCCTAATCGATCCAGACTACTTTGCATGATCCGTAAAAGTTTATTGGCTACCCCTTTCTCAGCATGATAAAACGGGGGCAGGTATAACACTTCTTTATCAGAGATAATGGCTTCCTGCGCAACCAGGTTTTGGATTTGAGCAGAACATAATTCTTTTGGTAGATCCAGTAAGGGAACTACCTCTGCAAGAAGTTGATCCGGGGTGGCAAAACAATGCCCCTCATTACTCAGATTCCCCAGGGCATATAACAACCCGGTTTGAATGCGTTCTGGCGAGTCCATCGCCAGCCCCAATTTTTGAGCAATCTGATCAGCCGTTTTAAAGCCTACACCAAAAATATCGCGCGCTAATTGATATGGAGTTTCCCGCACCACCTGAATTGATTTTTCACCATATTGCTTATAAATCTTGACAGCCAGGCTGGCGCTGACACCGTGGCTTTGGAGAAACAACATCACTTCCTTAATTTGTTGTTGTGCAATCCAGGCAGTGCCAATCAGATCCGCTTTGGAAGGTCCAATACCAGGCACTTCCAGAATTTTTTGTGGGGTCTTATCCAGCACATCCAGCGTTTTTAGTCCAAAAAAATCCACAATTTTCCTGGCTGTCACCGGACCTACCCCTTTGATCAATCCGCTGCCCAGATATTTGCGAATACCTTCCAGTGTGGCAGGATACCGCACCTGATATGACTTCACTTCAAATTGGCGTCCATATTGATGATGATTGGTCCAAACACCAGTCAATACCAGCGACTCTCCAACCTGAACACCTGCCAATGCTCCCACAACTGTGATGGGTTGGATTTTTCCTTTGGGAAGAATTTTCGCAATAGTGTAGCCATTTTCATCATTCTGAAATGTGATTCTTTCCAGCACACCTTCCAGAGTTTGTGTCAAAAGTGAGTTGGCGTTATTTTCTGGTGTCATGGATTGATCTTACCAAAGAATTTTACGAGCGAAAAGGAAACGGATCACATTCACAAATAATCTTTCTTAGCATAATTCGCTATCGTTTCTCTTGATTACCTACAACTCTTCTGAATTAATTGACAATGATGCTTCAGCATGTTATTCTCCCATTATTAGAAATTACGGAGATTTATATGGAATTATCAGAGTCTGTACGGATGCATATTGGAAAAGTTCATTACAACGTTTCTAATCTGGAACGTGCTGCATATTTTTACGAAGAGGGATTTGGCATGAAAGTGCTTGAGAAATCAGAAAAATCTGTCACCCTCGGAACCATAGCAGACCAACCTCTTTTGGTGCTCCGTCGGGTTAACAATCCAACACCTCGAAAGAAAACCAGCGGGCTTTATCATGTCGCGATTCGCCTACCCAGCCGGGAAGATCTGGCTCGTTTGATTTACCATCTCGTGAATAATCAGGTCGAATTGGATGGCGTGGCTGATCATGGAGTCTCCGAATCATTATATTTAACCGGTCCAGATGACATGGGCATTGAATTGACTTGCGACCGGGATTATGATCAATGGCCAATCGATGAGGACGGCCAATTGGATATGATCACAGAAGAACTGGATTTGGACGACCTGATTTTAACCATTCAAGGAAAGAATAAAAAATGGACCGGTTTACCAGCAGGCACGACCATTGGGCATATACACCTGCGGGTTGCTGAATTGGAAAAAACGGCTGAGTTTTATACAAAACTTGGGTTTGAAATTACACAGGCATATGGTGAGCAAGCGCTTTTCTTTGCCAGTGGTGAGTATCACCATCACATCGGCGCCAATACCTGGCAAAGTGCTGGATCTGATCCTTTAGCTGCCGATACAGCTGGGTTAAATCATTTTGAGATCGTTTTACCCGATCAAAACAGCCTTGAAAATCTGGCAAAAAAACTTGAAGAAGCCGAACTTGCTCTGGAGAAGACAGAAGACGGTGTCTCTCTGGTTGATCCGAATGGGATTCATCTCAAATTGGTGTCTGCATCCTGAAATAATTCAGGACACTCCAACTTAATCCGACGCATACCATAAGGCTTCTTCCACCACCCAGCCATAGATTTTTGATTCTTCAATTTCGACCAGCCACCAATTGTAATTATCAACCACCGCTGGTCCATCGACGATTTTCAGTCTCATGCCGGGTTGTAAATAGCGTTTAACAACACCGTTCAACGATGGCATCTCTCTTAATCGCAGGTCATTTCCTGAAATTTTTACAATTAACCGCCGGCCTGGTTCGAACACGGGCGATCCCAAACCATAAGCCCAATCATCCTGAAAATGGAGTGAATTTTCAACCACCCAGCCTTTAAATTCCGCCACTTGAACCTGCCACCATTTTTCTCCAGCAACCATTTCTGATTTATCTAAAATTCTAACTTTTTCGCCAGCGATAAATTGCTTAAGATTAAATGCATCATGGCTTGGGGCATCTTTGAGCCAATATTGGCTTTCAAATGGTAAAACCACATAGCGTGCGTTTGGTTTAAAAGTTGTAATGATATTCAGCCAGCCTACTAATTTAATCGGATGTTCACTTTGATAAAACAGTCGTGGCTCACCTCCCTGAATATTTGCCAGGTATATGGAGGAAAAAGGCTTCTTTTCTGATCCTTCCAGACGAGTAAAAGCAATTCGTTCGCCGTCGGGTGACCAGACCAATTCATCCATTAGGAGGGTTTGTTCTGGTGACAATAATACGGTTTTGGTGCCAAACACAAAATCATACAAACGAATTCCCTGACGCTGTTCAGCCACAGCCATCATTTTTGCATCGGGAGACCAGACATAGATGGGTTCATCACAGCTGGAAGAAATCAATTGCAATTCACACGCTTCGCCAGCCATGCATTTTTCCAGTTCAATTCGATACATTTTGGATGCATCCTCTTGTAATGGATCATTCATACAGAAAGCTACCTGCTCATCATTTGGTGATAATTGTGGTAACACTTGTAGTGGTGACTGAATTTCCTCGGGTAAAATCGTTAGCCATTCGCTGCCGATCGGGAAAATTTTCACTCCGTCGTTCGCACAACCAGCTGCGAGCATTTTACCGGATTTTGATATAGAACTAATTTCACAGTTTTCATCATCCCCAAATGCCGAAACCAGAAAATTTTCTCTGGTCTGCAAATTAATTAATTTCTCCCCTACCTGAGCATAAATCGTGTTGGTTGAATGTTCAAAGATCTCATTTCCAGTGGCAATGGTTGTTAGTTTTATTTGAAATGAAAGAGCTTCCAGCGATTTTTTTTCCAAATCATAAAAAACCAGATAAAAACCGGCGGGTAACAAATTGATCCGCGAATCTATTCTTAAAAATGGTGTCACTTCCGGAATAGGTCCAGGGAGCGAAGTTGCTTCCCCAATATCTTGCGGTTCTGCTGTTGTTTCACTCTCAATCAATGTAGTTGTTCCCTGTGCATACACGGATGGATCAACTGTCATCCGTTCAACTGGTGTTGCAACAGGTTGAACCCGACTACAGCTTACTAAAAGCATGAATATAAGGACAAAAAACACCAACCTGCCAGATTTCACTGTCACCATTCCCATATACCCAAATTCGAAACAGCTATCTATTTAATCATGACACTTTTTTCAGAATATTCAATAGCGTTTAGAGAGCTTGGCAATCTTTTTCTGGATCAGTCTGAGATGAACCTTCCTTGAGGTTGAATAACATCACCGCTCATCAATCTGATTGGATCTTCAGGTGTGCTGCCATTTCAAACAGTTGATTGGTGGTTATAAAATCTACCCCTGATTCCGCCATTCTCGAAGCCAGATCAGCCCGATCCATATCGAGCGTCCAGGCATCCACTGTGTTCCCATTTTCTTGAAGGTACTTAATCCAATTAAAACCTGCATCTATGGCTTCATCCAGTAATTGTGCATTGATAAACCAGGTAATACCCGCTGGCACCTGCTGTAAGAGTGTCTCTGCTCGTGCTTCAAAGTATTCACTTGATTTTCCCCAGCACTGTACCGCCAGTGGATGATCGTCCAGATACCCAAAAGCACCTACCCGGAAAGGTGGAATCCCTTCTTCTCGTGGTTCCTTTTGAACCAAATCCAGGTAAAGTAAAGGGTCAAAGCCCAATAATAAATCCGGAGCCATTTTGTGCAAGACACGCACAGCCCAATCGGCGACTGAGCTGACCATCACTGAATGTTGAACAGGTTTTACCCAATTTACCAGATTTCTCAAACTGGTTTGGGTTAGTGGTGCATACGGTTTCAAGTCCAGTTGTAAAAACCCATCGATTGTATATTCCTGTAAAAGCGCTACAGCCTGACTGAGTGTTCCTATATTATGGGTCAAGCCTTTATATTTAACTTGTTGAATAAACACTGCATTCTGCTCAGTCACCTGTCCTGATACTTCGCTGAGGTTTTCCAGTTTTGGATCGTGTAAAAGTGCAAAATCGCCATCCTTCATCGGGATGACATCCACCTCAATCCGATTAATCCCGGCCTTCAAGCTCAATTCCAGTCCAGCCAACGATCCAGGTGGAATCAGATGATTGAGATTGGCTGCGTGCAAGATCATTCGAGTCATGCAGTTTTTCTCCTTCTATAAATCAGAATAATCCCGGCTGCCAGACATAAAAAGAGAATTTCCAACCCAATAAAGAATATTTGTATCAGACTTAATAATGAAAGGTAATGCAAAGCAAAATTCGGTAGATTCCAGGTTGCGAACAAACCGTTCCACAAAATATGACCAATCAGTGGCAAAGATGTAAACACCATGGTAAATAACACCAGATCTAAAATTTTAATAAAATTTTGCTTTAAATCCATCGCAATCCAATTCTGGAAGGTGAGTAACAACAGGGTGATTGATAGTGAAATGATTGTAAAGATGCCAGTAATCACCACCAACTGGGTTGGACTGACCACCGTGCTATACGAATAAAATTTTTGTCCAAGAGTTATGTAAGCGACATGGAATAATACAGAATACAAAATCGCGCCCAGCACCAAATGCAACCAACCTTTGGGTTTCAATCGCCACAGGAGGAGTGCCAACAACAAAAAAACCAAACCAGCTATTCCAAACCGGACCAACCGTTCCCTACTCAGTTTTGATTGTTGTACTTTCTCCAATGCATTCTGGTATTCTCTTACAGTACGATTTGGATCAGCATGGGTTGCTTCTTCGGGCAAAGGTTGACCAATTGCGGTAGCATAAACGGCCAATAATTGTGATTGTTGTTTGCCAGTTTCATTCTTAAGTTCATTAAGGGTACTCCTGGAAAAATTGATCATTTCAGTCAGTACGCGACCCTGTGTGGTGGCAGGCAAATTAATCCCTGATAAAGCTGCCAGGGTTGGAGCCACATCCACCATGAATATATCATCATACAAACCAGGCAAGACACGATTTCCAACCATGATGAAAGGTTCGACCAGGGTAATTGGATCGTGCCCGCCATGCCCCCCCTGATCGATATGACCATGATCAGAACTGATCACCAGCACATCTTTAGTAAAATCTAATTCTGCCACAATTTCAGTCAATAACGTATCCACCCGGTTAGCTGCCTGATCCCACCTTTCATCGAGCGGTCCCCCTTCATTGTGTCCAGCATAGTCCACCTGATCCAGATGAATCATAATCAAATCATAGTTACCTGATTCCAGCCAGGGAATGGCTGCATCCACCACCTGACGATCTGCTTTTTGATCCTCTTCCGGGGTGAAAAAGCCAATATCCAGCGCATCTGCAGGAATCAATTTCTCAAACCAATAATATCCTGATGCTGCAGTACGTAAACCATGCCGTTTCGCCGAACTAAAAATGTTATCCTGGGTTAGTGGATAAAAATTTTCATATTCAAGATTGAACACAGGTGCATCACTCAAATACGGCCAGGCTCCCGTTAACAGGCTACCATAACCAGGTGATGAATAGGAAGGCGTCTGGGAGTGCATTACTGCGCTTGCGCCTTGGTTTCGTAGTTGGTTCAAAAACGGCATTACTTCGGTTTTTAAGGATGTGTCATACCGTAATCCATCGATGAGAACATAAACAACCCGCTCCCCCATTGGCTCCCCAAATGAACGGCCAGGAACAGGAGGTTTCGCTGATAAAGGAGAGCGATACTCATACAGATTATCCATTATTTCCAAAGCAAGATAGATAGCCCCTATACTCAAAGCAATCGTTAAAATCAGGCGTACAAATAATTTAAAAGAATTCTTCATTTCAGCTCTCAATCTATTAAATCACCAACATTGTGGTTAAATCTAACATATCATAGTGCAAGAGACAAACAAAAAAACCTACATTATTTAACAAAATCTGAAGTTTTCTTTTTATAATAGAATAAGAACAATATCAGAAAAAAATCAGAACAAATTTTGATTGAGATTGGTTATGGCAAAAAAAAATGTTCGTATCATTCTAAACCCAAGTGCGGGATCAAAAAATCCCCCCTTGCGAATATTTAATAATCTCTTTCATCAGGCGAATATCGATTGGGATCTGGTCATCACCAAAGAACGTTGTGATGGAATCTGTCTGGCAGAAAAAGCCATAAACGATGATGTTGATATCGTTGCTGCCTATGGGGGGGATGGCACAGTCATGGAAGTCGCCAGCGGATTGCAGGGTACAGGCATACCCATGGCCATCCTGCCTGGGGGCACAGGCAATATTTTATCGATCGAGCTTGGCATTCCTCAAAATTTACAGGAAGCCTGCACATTAATTACCCGCCCGGAAAAATCACGGCTGCGGTCTGTCGATCTGGGAATCACCAACGATCAGACCGTGCCCGCATTCGCATTACGGGCAGGCGTGGGGTTGGAAGCGTCTATGCTGGAAGGTACCGATCGTGAGCTAAAAGAACGCTATGGAATTTTTGCATACATTATGGGTGCTACACAGGCGTTACGCAATATTAAAGAAGCACAATACCACCTGGTTCTTGATGGCAAGGCAGTGGAATGCTCAGGATTAACCTGCTTAATTGCCAATGCTGGCTATTTTGGCGTTCCTGGACTTGTACTGGACCCCAAAGTAAAAATTGATGATGGCTTGTTGGATGTATTCGTGCTGCGCAAGATGGATCTGGCTCAATTATTTTCTCTGGCAGCTACTATTGTCGGTGGAAATGAGCTGAAAGATCCAGCTTTACACTGGCAGGTGCAATCAGTATCCATAGAATCCGACCCGATTCAGTCTACTCAGGCAGATGGTGAAATGTGGGGACAATCACCCATAGAAATAAAGGTCAAGAAAGATGCATTGCAGGTATTGGTGCCTGCATAAATTTATCTGTTTATTGTAGTGATTGCATAACAAATTTGAGTTGGGTTTCGTTTTCCACAGCACCCGGGATGAATTGTCGAATACAGAAATCAAAAGAACCTTTTGGCATAGGACTGCGAAATATTTTTCCTGGCAACCCAAATGGGATCAAGGTTAAATTATTCATAAGCAAAACCTTCCAACAAATCCACAAGGTCTTGAATTGTTATAAAAATGAGAGATAATTATCATAACAGGCGGGCCTGCCCTATCTGGGCACCTAATCAGGAGCACCTCACCAGGTGCTCTATTTATTTATCAATTCCTATTCTTTTTAATAGGAGTTGGTTTTCGAAAACGATCCATAACATGCAATACCGCCAGTACAGGATGATGTTTCAACATGCGCGGCCCGGCATAGCGCATCACTTCGCGAATCTTTTCCCGCATCGATTTTTGATAACAATGCGTAGGACAATTTGCACAGGTTGTTTTCTTTTCCTGGTATGGACATTTTTCCAACCGGAGATGAGCGTAATCTTTCAATTTCTGACAATCAAGGCAAAGTTCATCGGTGCTTTTGTGTTGCTCTTTACAGTAAAGCTCAATCATTAAATCAACAGTTTTTTGTTCGCGTTGCAATCTAGGATGCATGGCGCACCTCAAATAATGATTTGAAAGACCAGGCACCATTACCCATTGTCTTTTCTAACTCTTTTTTTAGAAATTTTCCAATGCCACTCAGATTGGGAAAAACCAGAGAAGCATCCGCCAGCACCTCATGCGAATTGGTGGTTGTTACAGCCAGGCAGATCAAGTTTGCAGCGATTGCTGACTCAATCCCTAATGGTGCATTTTCAATCACGAGCGCCTGTTCCGGTCTCACTTGTAACTGCTGCAACAACAACTGGTAAGGTTGAGGGTGGGGTTTGCTGAATTGTACATCTTCAGATGTCACCAGAGCAGAAAAATAGTCCCGAATGCCGGTTTTCGATAACAATTCTTCAACCACCTGCTGTGTGCTGCCCGTAGCGACACCCAGCCGATAGCCAAAGCCATGCAGCAAATGAACCAATTCTTTTGCTCCATTCACAAGACGCGGAGTAAAGGCTTCTAAAAAGAGATGATCACGATAATCACTGACTTTCTGCCAGATATCGTCTTCAGCGTCGATTTGATGCTCTTTTATCACCGCTACCAATAGATCCTTCGAATTTCTACCTTCATTGATTAAAAAATATTCTTCAGGAATTTCGATATTCAATTGTGTTTTGATCGCCTCCTGCCATGTACGTGCATGACATCGCATCGAATCAATCAGGACCCCATCCAGATCAAACAAAATCGCTCTATTCACTCGTAATAATCCTTTGTAAGCATCGCATGATTATAACCGGATTTAATCCAGAATTACGCATGAAAATTTACAAATGATCCAATAATTTCTCGTTTTACCACCCTGGGCGAGCATTTCTTGCAGGAACAAGTACTGATCAAAATCCTATGACAGGTAGGACAGGATTTTTAATAAAGATTCACTCTGAGTGTCAGTCGCCATTTTCCAGAACGCGACCTGGGCTGAGGTGGAAGGAAGCCGGCGATGTTGCCCTATATAAATATCCTGTGATAGTTCGAGGTCATCAATTTTAACGATTGCTACCTGTTCTTTGACTATTCTTTGTGCCACCAGCATCGACACAAAACCAACGCCAATGCCTTCCTGTACTGCAAAAGCAATTGCTTCAGAATTACCCAGGGTTAAGATCTTGTGCAGATCACTGATATCAAATCCCTTTTGGGCCAACCCATCGCGCAGCACCATGTACGAACCTGCTGAAGGTTCCCGCAGGATCATATTTGCTTTGCGTAATTCATCCAGTTTAATGCTTTCTCTGCGGGTCCAGGGATGATTTTTGGGAACGATCAAAACCAGAGGTTCTGAAATAAATTTATGAAATTCAATATCTGGATGGTAATTAAAAACACTCGAAACCATGATCTGCGCTTTACCTTCATTCAATAAGCGCATGGCATCATTCCTGTTACTGACAGAAATGGAAGCTTCTACTTTTGGATATCTCTTTAAGAAGTCAGCCATTAATGTAGGCAGGATATATTTCCCTGGAGTCGTTGTGCAGGCAATCCATAATTGTCCGTGAATTTCCTGTTTTAATGTATCCATCATTTCATCAGCGCGAATGGCTGATAAAACCAGATCCCTTGCCATCGGCAGAAGGGTAACACCCGCTTCTGTTAATGCTAACTTTCTTCCAGCTCTCACAAATAACTGCATAGCAAAATGTGATTCAAGGTTATGGATATGTTGGGTCACACTGGGCTGGGACATATGTAAACGCTTGGCTGCCTGAGAAAAATTAAGCGTTTCAGCTGCAGCCAGAAAAACTCGCAATTGATGTGTATCTAACATATCAAGTCTCCTGACAAATAAGCTTGATTTTATCATATTTGTATTAAGAATAAGTATTACTTATAGATGGAGCACATATAATCCAATATTTCATTGTGATTTATGTCACTAACACATTAAAGCTTTCTTAATTATCATATTTCTAATATAATTTTCTTAATATAGTAAGGTGATAAATAGGTCAATATCCAAAAACATTCCCCCTCTACAAAATTTATTCCTGCAAAATAGAAGAAAATTTATTAAAGGAAATCCCATGAAAAAATACATAACTTTATTAATTCTGTGTGTATCCATGCTTTTACTGGGTGCCTGTACAGCAAAGAACACAACTACTTCGGTTATAGATGAAACTGAAGTAGCCATAAGTCAGGCAACACCAGCAACTATTGTTCCTGTGTCACTTGAACCTCCGGTTGATAATTGTGTGGTATGCCATACGGACAAACAGATGCTGATTGATAATTCTGTACTCGAAGAAGAAGATGCGCATGGAGCCGAATCCGAAGGGGTTGGCTGAGGTGGCTCTGTGGCTCCGTTGGAGCCTTGGGAAAAAGTAATAATCAGTAATGGGTTTTTCACCAATGTTCATGGAATAACCACCTGCGTAGCCTGTCATGCCGGAGATTCCTCCACGTTAGATAAAGAAGCTGCACACAATGGTATGATTCCCGCACCCGATGCTGATCCACAGAGAACCTGTGGTAACTGTCATAATGAAATTGTTGCTACCAGCGCCGATAGTTTACATGTAAGTCAGGCAGGATACTTCCAGACAATGTATTCACGCAGTTTACCTGAAAACCATGAAGCCTTAAACGAAATGTTCGGTAATCATTGTCAATCCTGCCATACCACCTGTGGTGATTGTCATATTGCCCAACCTGATAGTGTCGGCGGCGGTTTGCTAAATGGACATGAATATGTTAAGACACCACCCATGACCCGCACCTGTACAGCCTGCCATGGTTCCCGTGTTGGCAATGAATACATGGGCAAAAATGAAGGCATTCCGGGTGATGTTCACTTCCGTCAAGGCCGCATGAATTGTGTTGCCTGCCATGATGGCGCCAGCATGCATGATTCCGAAGGTAATAATCACCGCTATGAAGGTGCTCAAAGCCCCAGCTGCGAAAGCTGCCACGATCAAGTTGGAAGAGCGACCGATACGATCGTACAGCATCAAATCCATCAGGGTACGCTCTCCTGTCAGGTATGCCACTCCGTAACCTATACCAGTTGCGATAGCTGCCATGTAGCCATCAGTGAATCGACCGGTAATCCATTCTTCAGAACAGCTGCTACCTATTTAACATTTTTCATTGGTCGCAACACACGTCAAACCACAGCCAGACCTTATGAATATGTTACCGTTCGGCACATTCCTGTAGATCCAGGGAGTTATGCTTATTACGGGGAAGATTTATTACCCAACTTCAATTTGCTCCCTAACTGGGCATATGCAACCCCGCATAACATTCAACGCAACACCCCTCAAAACGAAAGTTGTAATTCCTGTCATGGAAATGCGGAGATTTTCTTAACAGCTGACAAAGTGAAACCCGAGGAACTGGAAGCAAATCTGGGTGTGATTGTTGAAAACGTTCCGGCTCTTATTCCGGGACAACCAATAGAAGATGGCAACTAATCATCTTAGTTGTTAAAAAATATAGAATATATAAAAAAAGGAAGAGGACTATGTCAAAAAAAATTTATTTACCCCTGATGTTACTCGTAATGTTTGCGATGTTGTTGGGAGCCTGCGCCCCAGCACCAACACCAGAACCCGTTGTTGAAGAACCAACAGCCGTGGTGGTCGTTGAAGAGCCAACTGCTGTACCAACGGAAGTTCCGGTCGTTGTTGAAGCTCCTGATTTTCAGGCAATTTTTACCGAAGTCATTGCCAACAATGGTAAAGAACAAGCCTATGGCACAGTAGCTGCAGACACCGTCAATACTGAACTGATCGAGAATCCCGATTTGTTAGTGATTGATGTTCGTGAACCATCTGAGTTAGAAGGAAATGGTCATGTGCCTGGTGCAGTGAACATCCCTGTTAAAACCCTGGCCGATAACCCAGCTTTATTACCAGCTGATCTCGATGCACCGATAGTTGTTTACTGCAAAAGTGGAACGCGCTCCACCTGGGCTTGGACAATCCTGAGTGCATTGGGTTATACCAATGTACGTAACATGGCTGCAGGCTTCGATGGTTGGTTAGCTGCTCAATTGCCATCCGAAGAGGGTCTCGCACCCGCTGAAGAAATCAGTACTGCGATCATTGCAAATGAAGCCCAATATATGGCTGTCAAAGACTTTGCTAACAATGCACCTGAAGGTTGGGCAACCATCAAACCAGTAGATGTCAATGAAAAGATGATCAATGGCGAAGAATTCTTGTTGATTGACAATCGTCGCGCAGATGAATATGAAGCAGGTTATGTCGATGGCGCAGTCAATATTCCATTAGAAGAGATGATGAGCCGATTAGATGAAATCGATCAAGATGCCGAGATTATCGTCTACTGTCGCAGTGGTGTGCGTGGTATGATCGGAACACTGGCATTACGCATGCTTGGATACGATGCGCTCAATATGAGTGGTGGGTACCTTGGCTGGCAGGCTGAGGAGCTTCCTGTTGTTGGTGCAGCACCTGATTTCCAAGCAATTTTTGCCGGTATTATTGCCAATAATGGACAGGATAAAGGCTATGGCACCATGGCCCCGGATGCACTCAATACAGAACTGATTGAGAATCCTGATCTGTTCGTGATTGATGTGCGTGAACCTTCTGAATTGGAAGAAAATGGTCATATCCCAGGTGCAGTCAATATCCCTGTAAAAACTCTTGTTGATAATCCTGCTTTATTACCAGCGGATCTTGATGCTCCCATCGTGGTCTATTGCAAGAGCGGTACCCGCTCCACCTTCGCCTGGACAATCCTTAATTTATTGGGCTACACCAATGTGCGCAACATGACCGCCGGTATGGATGGTTGGTTGAAAGCTGAATTGGGTGTGGAAGAAGGTTTGGCTCCTGCTGAAGAAATCAGCACCCCAATCATCTTTGATGAAAAACTCTATGCAGCTGTGAAAGACTTCGCCAACAATCCTCCCGAAGGTTGGGCAAGTATTAAAAATGTTGATGTTAATGAAATGTTAGTCAACACTGAAGAATTTGTACTGATCGACGCCCGTCGCGCTGATGAATATGAAGCTGGCTACATTGATCCAGCTGTCAATATCCCCCTGGAAGAAGTGATCGCACGCATGGGTGAAATTGACCCCAACACCAAGAATATTGTCTACTGCAGGAGTGGAATTCGCAGTTTGATCTACACCATTGCCTTACGTTTGAATGGTTATAGTGATGTTCTCAGCATGAGTGGTGGTTACGTAGGTTGGGAAGCAGCTGAATTACCGGTTGTTACCCCATAATCACTTATTTTCTTGATCTACTAAAAACCCGGATCATCTCGATCCGGGTTTTTTATACACCTTGCTGCTTTCTTCTTCCGGGACCATGCCGCGATTCCCCAGGTAAACCTGAACACAATACATGACGATAAACAACCCAAATGCATTGGAGACAATAAAAATCGGCGTGATCAAAACAATACTGAAAGTCAAAAATACCCACAGAAAGATGGAGGTGAACCAATACATACCCGGTTTCTGATATAACAAACGAATGCCATTTAGTAATGCTACCCGCATCACGGGTTGTTCCTGTTCCACCAAAAAAGGCAGAGTAAAAGTTTGTAAAACGAACCAGATCATCAGCATAACAATATTGGCTGCCTGAATGCCCACACTGAGTGCATAATTTTCAACTGCAAAAAAGAGTAAGTTATAGATAAAAATAACAGGTAAAAGGATTGCTGGTAAAAACCAACGCCAGCTGCTTAAAAAGTACCGTTTAAATCCTTCCAGGAAAATTTTCCAGGAATAATTTGTTTCATCTACCACCATGATTCGAATAGAATGCGCCAGTGCCAGGGTAGCTGCCGGTAACGTAATTACAGGTAATGAAAATAAAACCCAGGTGACATTAAGAACAATCAATCTTCCTAACTGATAGAAACCCTCTTTGATCCCCCACCATAACGCCTGTGATGCATATTTCATGTGATCCTCCGCAATTTGATTATTGTACCGTTAAAGCCTGTGAATTCTTTAAAATTCCAGATTAATTTAAGAAGTATAAAATCGCCTATCTTCCTAAATCGAAAGAGCACTGGCGAGATAATTTTCCAGTGCTCTTTCTTGTATAACCCATTCAGAGGAGAGATAAACTTGGGTAAATATTGTTTTTCAAAGTGTTATTTAATGGCTTGGTCCTTGTGAAGTATCCGGATATTTATCGTATGGATTATCGACACGCGGAAAATATTCCTGACCGGTCATTCGTTGTCCACCATTGTCATGGCATTCACTGCAGTAATCAATCTGTTCGCCATGTGAGATGTGGCAGGAACGGCATTTCAGATCCGGCCAATGGCTGGCATGCGGATTACGGCGCAAATAATCCGTCTGTTGTGCCATATATTCCATACTGATATGACATTGGGTACAGATTTCATCACCAAATCTTCTTTGTGGCATTTCTTTATCATAATTACCGATTATGAAAGTAATACCCGATTTGATTTCAGCCGGGATGTCATAATCGCTGTGGCATTGCTTACATTGAACATTCGCCTGTGCATGAACATTGTCCATGGTGTTGCTGGTCAAATAGGATTCAACATACCGCTCCATATTATGGCAGGTTGCACAGAATTGTGGATTGGTATCGCTTTGATGCAGGATTGCCATAGATGCCAGGGCTATACCAACACCAGCAATTAGAATAATATTAGCAATAACACTGAATTTAAACCAGTTGAACTCTTTCTTTTTTTGGGGTTGGTTTTCCTGTTCAACTGCTTCAGTTTTCGTTTTCCTTTTGAACATTGAAATCCTTTCCATTTTTCAAAGGAGGTCTCCAGGGATTGAAAAAACCTGTATCCAATCCCAAGAGTGATGAAAAAGTTCTAGACTGATTCCAAACTGACAGCATGGCGGCCGGCTAACATGCCAAACACACCACCTGCGCCTAAAGTACCACCAGCACCCGGATAGGAATCACCAAATACAGACCCGGAAGTATTCCCAACTGCGTACAGGCGTGGAATAGGATTGCCTTTTACATCAATTACTTGAGCATTTGCATTGATCCGCAGACCACCATTGGTGCCGCATGTGCCTGGAACATATTCACAACCATAGAAGGGTCCTTGTGAAATCGGAGCCAAACAAGTATTTTTCAGATCTGTACGGATTTTATCGCCGAACATATTCAGATCGAATTGATATTCTCCACGATGGAAAAGTGGATCAACACCATTTTCAGCATTCGGATTGAATACTTCCAAAGTAGCATTAAATCCTTCAATATCGATGCCTAATTTATCACATAATTCTTCGAGTGTGTCAGCCTGTGTCATCCAATCCGGAATAACACCAGCTTGATTTCCACTTCCAGGGAAGAAATAGCGTTCAGCATAAGAAGAGTCTACGATCCAGAATGATGGAGTGTTGCGCCATTCAAATTTCCCGGTATCCCAGTTCCAGAAAGCACGGTTGAAGACATGGTATGCAGAAGCTTCGTTACCAATTCGCTCACCATATTTATTCACTACAATGGCGCCTGGTTTTCCACGGTACGATGCCCAGTCTACTTCCCCTAATAATTTTTCTTTATCAAGTGGCATAGATGGAAGACCCCAGCAGGAATTCATATTACGAAGATCGGCTCCTAATGCCATTCCCATCAAATGTCCATCTCCAGTATTTGTTCGAACTGAATTACTTACATAAATTGGACCTCGTAAGAAAGCAGTTGTCATTTCATGATTGAAATCAAATCCACCAGTACCCAGGATTACACCTTTCTTGGCTTTGATCGCCAGAGGGCCGTCGATACCCTCTGCTTTAATTCCAATCACTTCACCATTTGCATTGGTTACTAATTCTTTACCAGCTGTTTCCAGCATTACTTCAATACCTAATCCGTCGACTGTTTCACGGAATATTTGCCAGGCACCTCCCCCGTTTGTGATTGCTCCATCCGGTGTAGATAAACCTACAGACCGTCCCAGTGGTCTGACGCCGTCTACTTCATAATAATCTCCTATAAAGTTAACTGGTGCCCAGTTGTAACCAAATTTGTCCCGAGACCATTCAAGCATAGAATTGGCATTATCAATATAAGTATTAATTAGCTCATCAGTTGACTGACCAGCGGAGGTTTTCTTCACATATTTGTAAGCATCTTCGCGATTGTCCTCGAATCCTTCTGCTTTTTTTGGATAATTTAATGGAATCCAAAATATTCCACCTGAAAGCGCTGAGGTACCACCGAATGCAATGTTTTTTTCCAGTATTAATACTGATTCCGCACCGGCATCTTTCGCTGCCAATGCAGCCATCACAACGGTTCCAGAGCCGACCACAACAACATCAACTTCTTTGTCCCATTTGATATCTTCACCAGCAGTGGTTGCCCCAGCAGGTGAACAAGCGACTATACCACCAGTTGCAGCTAAACCTGCGCCTAACATCGCGGTCTTCTTCAAAAAACCTCGTCGAGAAACTAAATTATCTGACATTTTCTATTTCCTTTCGTTTGAGTGAATTCATAATGGAACAAACCCTTCTTCTCCAGAATGTTCCAAAGATAAGTGTAGTGATAAAATTCACAAAACACATTAGACAAGCGATTAACTTTACGAACCATAATCATTGAGGTGTGTCTGAACTTTTGATGAGGAAAAATAAACATATATCGAATAAAAATACTCACCTTCAGTAGATGAGTATCTCAAAAGAAAAATATTTTCAGGAATATTAATCGAAATCTTATTCCACGAGTTTATGATCTATGGCGTACAAAACCAATTGGGATCGATTAGATAAATTCAATTTTCCAAGAATGTTGCTTACATGTGTTCTGATGGTAGCATCTTGAACGTGCATTGTGTAGGCAATTTCTTTATAAGGTCTTCCGGAGGCAACCATTTTCAATACTTCCAGCTCACGTTCAGTCAAATCTTGGATATCAGTTTCTTCCGGTTTTGTTTGTGTCTCAC
Source organism: Chloroflexi bacterium HGW-Chloroflexi-2 (assembly GCA_002840735.1). GTDB lineage: Bacteria > Chloroflexota > Anaerolineae > Anaerolineales > Anaerolineaceae > UBA6170. The sequence continues at coordinate 22,190 of PHBY01000017.1, read as the reverse complement.
GCATCAATTTTCGGGTGATATTAGGGGCCAAGACAGGAACATCGTTATTAATTTCCCGAATAGCTGCCAATACCTGTTCGGGATGTTTGTCTTTGTAAATAAAACCCAGTGCCCCTGCTTTGATCGCTTCAAGTATTCGTTCCTCATCAATGAAACTGGTCAGTACCAAAATTTTTGCTTCAGGTTCTTCCATCATAATCTCTCTGGTTGCCTGAATACCATCTTTGTTTGGCATCACCAGATCCATTAATACCACATCCGGTTTAAGTAGCTTGTATTGATCTACCGCTTCCTGTCCATCGACAGCTTCACCAACAACCAGCATACCTCGGTCCAGGTTAATCTCTGTGGTTAATCCTCTTCGAACAATTGGGTGGTCATCCACAACCAATACCTTGATTGTCTCTTTTTTTATCATGATTTTCTCAACTTCTCTGGTCTAAGTGGACAAATAAAATGCACAACTGTGCCAAAACCTTCTTTTGTCTCCACAATTAATTGCCCTCCAACACGGGCAGCACGTTCTTTCATACTATTTATTCCGATACCACCCACTCTATTTGTTTCCAGATCAAACCCAGCACCATTATCAATCACCTTCAACACACATTGATTAAATTCTTCATCCACGTGGATACTGACATGGATTTGACTTGCATTCGAATGTTTTAACGCATTATTGAGCGCTTCGGTCACTATACGATAGATTTCCAAATCAAGAGGCGAAAACAATAATTCTTCTCCAATTATATCCAGACTTGTCTTCAAACCAGCGCGGCGTTCGACTGTATTTACACGCAATTCCAGAGCACCAGATAATCCTTCGCTCTCAAAGGATAAAGGTCTCAATTCAAATAACATCAGACGCATCTCCCGCAGGGATTGTAAAGCAAAGGTTTCAATATCTTTTAGGGTTTCTTCTAATGTTTCAAATTCCTTGAGTTTTAGTAACTTTTTGCTGATATCCGCAGATAGCACCAATCCGTACAATGATTGCGATACAGAATCATGTAAATCCCGAGCCAGCCGTTGGCGTTCTTCAAAAATCAGGGATTCCTGGGCTTGCTTACGTAGTCGCGTACTTTCCACAGCCAGACCAATTTCATCAGCAATACTGCTAAGGAGATGAATCATTTCCAGATCATTTTTATTTAAACATTCCCCAATCAAGCTAATAACCCCCAAAATCTTTCCTTTTGAGCGTATTAAGGCTGACAAACTGTTCAAATTGGTTTTTGGAATATCCCAAAATTGATATTGCGAGTCCAAAAAAAGATCTTCTATATTTGTTGTTTGAGTTCTCAACAATTCCACACCTGATTTAAATTCAGGAGGTAATGTTTCTGGTATTTGGATTTTTTTGATAATTTGATTATCCTCGATGAGGTGTATGATACCAATCCCACAATTCACAGCTTGCAAAATCCGTTTAAGTATTCTTTGAAGCAACTCATCCAGGTCAATTGTTTCACTGGCAGTGGACATAATGTCATAAAGAACTTCCAGCTCATTTTCACGATTCTTAATATTTTGTTCCAAACGCTGCATAGCCTGGATTCGTTGAATGGTATTACCACCAGCCTCAATAAAAGAGCGCATTAACTGTTCATCATCTGTAGAAATTACTGTCGATTGTCTAAATGCCATGTAGATAACCCCTACCATTGCTGAGGTAGCCCGAATTGGCGCTAACACTAATGTTCGCATCTGATTCTGATGGATAAATTCACAAAATTGGCAATCTTGATGTTGTTGTTCCGGGATCTGAGCAATTCTGATTTGATTTTCATTCAACAGCGAAAAGAAGAATTTATCTGAAAAAGGTGTCAATTTTGATGGTGGATTGATTTCTGGATTAAGATTTAGTGATAAATTCAAATGATGTTCATCTTGGACTTCATAAATTCCTGCCACATCAACCCGAAATGTATTCTTGAATTGTTCTCCAAGCAGCTGTAAGACCTCAGCAAGGTTCCTGGCATGTCTTAACCCAATACTGAGTTTCTCGGTAATTTCCATGCGTTTAGCATATTCCTGAAGAGCAAGGGTTCGCTTTAAAACACGATCCTCTAGCTCCTGGTTTAGATTGCTTAACTCGATCTGTGCAACCTTTAATTCGGAGATATTTCGAATGTACATGGCGATTGCCACAACATCCCCTTCCCTTTTAATCGGTGCCAGATTGGTCATGTAATACCGTCGTGGTCCGCCTCCATAATCGGTTGCCAGTTCGTAATGATCATTTTCTCCTGATTCATACACATGATCTAACTTCTCTTTTACCATCAGAGCGAATTCTGGTAAAAAATAATCAAATATCGATTTTCCGATAAAATCTTCAGGATTTTCCGTGCTTGATCTACTATTGGTGTATAAGAAAGTTCCTTCTTTATCGATAATATTGTACGTATCAGGAGCAAATTCAATCACATCCCGATACCAATCTAATTCAAAGACGGGGTTTATTTTCTGATTTTTTTCCATCTGGGTTTTCATTAAGATAATTGTACCAATTCTTAACCTCGTTTTTATGGATTTACATTGTTTAATATTTTTACTCTCTCAGCCCGCAGCCATACATCCCCCTCATCCGAATCGCTCTCGGCAATACCACGAATGAGAAACGGCCCATTCGAACGCAGAATCTGGCGGTATTGTTGGTAAACAGGAGGGAAGAAAACCACTTCTAACATACCATCCAGATCTTCAATACTCATGAACAACATCAGCTCCCCACGGGTTGTGCGGGCTCGATGCGAGCTCAACCGCAATCCTGAGACCACGATGGATTTTCCAATGTGTTCGCCTACATCGTTTGTGGATATAGCTCCTGCCAGACTTATCTGATCCTTTATCAATTCGAGTGGATGTACATCCACACTCAATCCCAGAATCTTTTCCTGGACCCGTGCGCGTTCTGCCAATGTCCAATCATCCGTTTGCCCATCATTCGATTGCCAATCAAACAATGCGAATTGATCTTTTCGCCAGGAACCCGATGAAATGGACCTCAGCAGGGTAGGAATGCTGCCTAATCCATCCAGCCCACCTGATTGAATTAAATTTTCGACCTCACTTCGGCGTGGATCAACCCGGGTGAGAAAATCATTCAGGCTGGAGAAAGGTCTTTGCTTGATAATGCGATTCTGCGTTTGATGCGTCAGTCCATATACCTGGTCAAGCCCCATATATAACACTGCCTGTCCTTGAGGATAACGGACAGAAAAACGCTGGGCGCTATGATTGATGTGGGGAGGCTTCACTTCCAATCCCATACGCCTTGTCTCGCTTAAATACACTCGCTGGGAATAATATCCCCCGCCATTTGCCAACACCGCTGCCATAAACTCTGCTGGAAAATGGGATTTACACCAGGCAGCCTGCCAGGCAACCCGGGCATAAGAAGCTGCATGCGCTTTAGGAAACCCATATCCGGCGAAGGCAACCATCATCTCCCAGACTCTTTCTGCTGTTTCTGCAGGAACACCTTTATTCTGAAATCCTTCCAGAAAGCGCGCTCGCAGTGTATTCATTTGTTCCCCTGGATCAAAATGCGACATGGCTCTACGCAATAAATCCGCATCCGCCAGAGATAAACCCCCCACTTCATGAGCGATACGCAATACTTGCTCTTGATAGAGGATCACACCATAGGATTCTGACAATACTGGTTCCAGGATGGGGTGAAGATGCTCCACCTTTTCCAGCCCTTTGAATCGCTGGATAAAAGCATCGTGTAACCCTCCCCTTAATGGTCCCGGCCGGTAGAGCGCTAATGCTGCCATAATATCATTGGCGGTTTCTGCATGAATTTCCTTCAATGTGGAACGCATCCCTGGTGATTCAATTTGAAAGCATCCAATCGTTTGCCCATTCCTGACCCGTTCAGTGGTGTCAGCATCCTCCAAAGGTATCTGTTCCAGAACCTGCATGGCATGCTGATATTCAGTTTGTCGCCAGGAATAGATCATTTCTGCCACATCACCTAGCACTGAAAGGCCACGAATCCCCAGCAGATCGATTTTTACCAGACCGAAGGCTTCCACCCCTTCCAGATCCAACTGGGTGATATGAAAATCTTTAGATGCCGATCGTAGTACAGGCACCCAGTCGGTAATGACTCCCGGTGCCACCAACACACCCCCAGGATGCATGGAGAGATGCCGGGGTTGTCGTAGGAGCGCTTGAGCTTCTTCAAAAATCTTCTCAAACTTGGGATATGCTGTTTTCAACCCTGCAAATGGATTCTGTTTTTCTTCTTTCGATAAACGCTGAAAACCAGCATAAGGCAACTGATTTACAAGCTGGCGAACTTCAGCCACAGCCAACCCATGGGCTTTGGCCACTTCCCCCAATGCGGAACGTGGTCTAAAACGGTTGATCGTACCCACCATGGCGACCCGATCGGACCCATATCGATCAAACACATGCTGAATGACCTGATCCCGCCTTCTTGAACATAAATCTGTATCGATATCAGGTGGTGATGTCCGTGCCGGATTCAGAAAACGCTCAAAAAACAAATTCAACCCTAACGGTTCTGGATTGGTAATTTCCAGACAATATGCCACCAGCGAAGAAGCTGCTGACCCTCTTGACGAAAATGGTACACCGATTTGGCGCGCATAATTTAATAATTCTTCGACGATTAAGAAGATCGGTTCATATCCGCGTTTTGCGATGATTTCCAGTTCATGGTCCAGTCTGGCCTGTATTTGAGGTGTAATCCTCTTGTAACGTTTTTTTGCCCCGGATTCTGCTTTTTTTCGCAGCACCTGGGTAATTGTCTCTCCAGGAGGTAAAGGAATATCCGGGAAGTGCACTTCTCCGATGGGTAGATCCCAGGCGCACATTTCAGCCACTCTGGTAGTGTTTTGCAGCGCTTCCGGCAACCATTGGAAGCGTGTGATCATTTCCTTTGCGCTCGTAAAGTAGGCGGCTGGTGGTGCTGTATCCTCCGCTTGAAGATCTTTCAGCCGGTGATTTTCTCGCATGGCGCTCAGCGTTTTCTGCAAACCAGCCTGAACCTGGTTGAGATAATAAACGGATTGGGTCGCCACCATCGGAATATCGGATTGTCTGGATGCTTCAACCACCCGCCGGGCATGCACCTCCTGAGAGGGAGTATGTTGTTGGATTTCGACAAACAAATTTTCCTGGTAGATCTCCTTGAGAATTTTCAACCAGTCCTGTGCTTTGGCATGCTGGGAGGTCTGGATGAAGAAATCCAGGATAGAGCGCTGACCACCCGTCAAAGCGAGCAGACCCTGGTGATTTTGGGATAAATCATCCAGAGCCAGACAGGCTTTCGATCCACCTTCTTCCACCATCAATATACTGCTCAATTTACAAAGGTTCGACCAGCCCTCCCGATTCTGCGACAGCAAAATCATTTCCCCCTTCTGATTTTGCCACTCCACATCGACAGTCAAGCCGTAAATTGGTTGAATGTTAGCTTTCTGGCAGGCCAGCGCAAATTCAACCACACCGGTCAGGCAACGATGATCGCTCATGGCGATGGCAGGCATATTGAATTTCTGGGCGGTTTTCACCAATTCTTCTGGTGAAATTAATCCTTCCATTAAAGAGTAATAGGAAAGAGCATGCAGATGAACAAAAACAGGTGAATTGATATCAACCATAACATTAGAATATATATTCTATATTATATCATGCAAGCTTGCGTTCTGCTACCCCAAAAAAAATCCACCTTTTTGAGGTGCCGGCGCTATTCCCATCAGGATCACCAATTTTTGAGTGCTCTGATTTGCGACCCCATGAGGTACACCAGCCGGTGCCCATACCAACATCCCGGATGAAGCTGTTTTTTCTTCTTCGCCTACTGTAAAAAAACCTTCTCCCTCAAGAACAAAGTAAAACTTATCCTGATCGGCATGATCATGGATCTTTTGCACCTGTCCGGGTTCCAGACAATTCAGCCCAAGCATTAATCTTTCACTTTGAACCAATGTGGTTTTGAAAAATTTTTCCGGGTTGAAACCAACAGCATCCTGGTAATCATAGAAATAAATTGTCATGTCACCTCTGTTTCATGTTGATTTTTCTTACTTCTTTGATTATAGAAGATTCTTGTTGGTTCTTTCCTGAAATTGTGTCACAAATCAACAAAGCAAGTGAAAGTGGTTATTGACTTTCATAAAATGATATGCTATTCTATTGGCAATCGTTTGCGCAAACGTTTTCCTAAAGAATCAGGGTTCAAAAATGGCAACCATCAGGGAAGTCGCTCAAAAAGCCGGTGTATCCGTAACAACAGTCTCTCATGTTATTAATCAGACACGTTTTGTTTCTCCAGATGCCGAAAAACGTGTTTTATCAGCGATGCAACAACTAAACTACCGCCCCAACACCCTGGCAAGGTCGTTGCGTCGTGGGGAAACTCACACCATAGGATTGATGGTACCTGATTCTGCCAACCCATACTTTGCTGAAGTTGCCCGCATCATCGAAGAAAAAGCCTTCAGGGCTTCCTATTCAACCATCCTGTGCAACAGCGATAATGATCCAGAAAAAGAACGCCGTTATACCGAAGTCTTGATCAACAAGCAGGTCGATGGGATTATTTTCATGGCTTGTGGAGATGATGTACTTTCTTTAAAAGAACTGGTTGATCGTCGCATTCCGGCAGTAATTGTCGATCGTCTTCTCAACCAAATTGAAGTTGATTCTGTCGTGAGTGATAATTTTCAGGGGGGTTACCTGGCTACCCAACATCTGATCGAGTCCGGTCATCGAAATATTGCCATTGTTCGTGGGCCATCCAACGTAACGCCCAGTGCCAGAAGGTTCGATGGTTATCTTCAAGCTTTGAAAGATTACAATTTACCTTTGCAGGAAAATTTAATAAAAAATGGAAATTTTCACCCTCCCAGCGGTTACCAGGCAACCAGAGAATTATTGAGCCAATCAGTGAGACCTGATGCCATTTTTGCCTGTAATGATTTAATGGCCATCGGAACCATACGGGCAGCTTACGAGATTGGTTTATCCATACCGAATGATCTATCCATCATTGGTTATGATAATATCGAACTGGCTTTATTTACCCAACCTGCCCTCACCACGATTGCACAACCGATCCAAACCATCGCTGATCGCGCTGTTCATTTATTATTAGAGCGCATGGTTCTTCCACTCAACCCACCGAAACGAGAAACACTTTCCAACCAACTCCTGATTCGTTCTTCCACAAGGAGACTTTAATGAAGAAAAAAATTCTCGTGATTGGCAGCATTAATTACGATCTGGTCGTGTTTACGCCGCGACACCCGGCACCAGGAGAAACAATTATTGGGTCACGTTTTCAAACATTTCCCGGTGGAAAAGGGGCTAATCAGGCTGTGGCAGCTGCCCGCCTGGGTGGTAATGTCCAGATAATTGGGAACATTGGTCAGGATGGATTTGGTGAAGAACTTCTCGAAAATCTTTGCATTAATCAGGTCGACACTACCTGCATCAAGCGTGTGAACGATTCCTCTGGAACAGCATTGATAACAGTGAATGCCGATGGACAAAACTCTATTGTAGTTGTTCCTGGCGCAAATGCTACACTTGGAAAAGAGGATATAGAAGGTCTGAGAGACACCATTCAATCCGCAGCGGTTTTAGTGGTGCAATTGGAGATTCCGCTGGAGGTTGTCACGCAGGCAATCGATATTGCCTATACAGCTGGATTAATTATTTTGCTCAATCCAGCACCAGCCATGTCATTACCTCAAGAAACTTTGCAGAAAGTCACTTATCTTATTCCCAACGAGAGTGAGTTGGCACTTTTATCCGGCTTACCAACTGATGACCTGGAAGGTTGTCGTCGAGCTGCCCAAGTTCTTTTAAGCAAGGGTTGCAATCAAATTGTCCTCACCCGGGGTGATCAGGGTGCTTTTGTGTTCAATCAAACTGGGGAAATTTTCGTACCGTCATTTAAAGTACCAGTTGTTGACACAACCGCTGCTGGTGACGCCTTCATTGGCGGATTGGCAGCTGCGTTGGCAGATGGCATAGATCTTCAAATCGCTTTATTACGCGCCAGTGCCGCCGGTGCATTGGCTGTTACGAAAGCAGGAGCTCAGACCAGTTTGCCAGATATTACTGAATTAGATGATTTCTTAAAAAAGCATAAACAGGAGGTGAAAACTCATTAACTAATATTCGTTTGTAAAAAATTACCAATTAAAAGGAGTTGAAAATGAAGAAATTTGTGTTTGTGATGATCGTTGTATTATTAGTTGCCAGTCTGGTCGGATGTGCCCCTGCCAACCAGTCACCAGAAACTGAGAAGGTCGTTTATTTGATTAATGGCGCTCTTGGAGATCAATCGTTTTATGATTCCGGTCAAATGGGCATGGAAAAGATTAAAAGCGAATATGGGATTGAGATCAGGACAATTGAGACAAATTTTGATGCCGGTCAATATGAGCCTGCCTTACAGGCAGCCGTTAATTATGCGGATGTGATTTTTGTAATTTCCTATGGTTTCGAGGATCAACTCATGGCATTTGCAGATAAATATCCGGATAAAATCTTCGTAAATTTGGATACAGTTGTTCAAAATGAAAAGAAAACCATTACATCCGTAGACTTCATCGAAGAAGAATCTGCTTATCTGGCTGGTGTGGTTGCAGGATTAACCACACTGGAGACAAGCCTACCAGGTGTCAATCCTGGAAAACTCATTGGAGCTGTTGGTGGTGATGTCGATCCGGTGATTTCAGCCTTTGTTTTTGCATATACCAATGGAGCAAAATCAATCGATCCTGAAATCCAGGTAGAAACAAAGTACCTGGGAAGCTGGGATGATACTGCCAAAGGCAAACAGGCTGCTTTGCAACTCTTTGACATGGGTGCCGATGTGGTCTTTCAGATCGCAGCTGCAGCAGGCATCGGCGTTTTACAGGCCGCTGGAGAACGCGGTTTATACGCCATCGGTGTTGACACTAACCAGAACGACATCGTACCCGGTAATGTTGTCGCCAGTGATATTAAAGATGTTGGCAAGGCAATCTATGAAGTCTTTAAAACCATCAAAGAGGGAACCTATCAACCCGGTGCCGTCCTTCAATATGGTCTTGCTTCCGGTGGTGTCGATATTGATATGACAGCACAGGTACAGGTTCTGCCGCAAGCTATTCAGGATCAGGTCCTGGCTGTAAGACAACAAATAATTGATGGAACTTTAAAGGTTGAAATTTATACCGGTGAATAATCTACATTAATTACCTTTACCACCTTGCGAAAAAATCCATCTTTTAAAATTTGCCCGCAAGGTGGTAAATTTCTGAATTTTTTATTTTGATTTTATGATTGATGAGAGTGCATAGATGCAAATATTGATCGAAATGAAAGAAATCATCAAAGTCTTTCCTCCGAACGTAATTGCAGTGGACAAAGTCACTGCGGATTTCAGGAAAGGTGAAATTCATGCCATCGTAGGAGAAAACGGTGCCGGAAAAAGCACATTGATGAAAGTACTTTATGGGCTGGAGCATCATAATCAGGGTGAAATCTATCTTGCGGGGCATCGAGTCAATTTCCAGGATCCAGGTGAAGCGATTGCCCATGGAATTGGAATGGTGCATCAGGAAATCCTGTTAATTTCTCAATACACCGTCTGGGAAAATATCGTTCTAGGCGCAGAACCTGTCAATTTTATGGGGATGATCGATCGCCAAAGAGCCAGGCAACTGGTTCAAAAAAAGATTGATGAATTTCAATTCAATTTAAATATCGATGCAAAGGTTGATGATATTTCGGTCGCTGCGGCACAAAAGGTGGAAATTCTTAAACTGCTTTATCGAAATGTCTCCGTTTTAATCCTTGATGAACCCACCGCTGTTTTGACACCTCAGGAGATTCCCCAATTATTCAATGAGCTGCGTCGTTTGAGGGACCATGGCCACACAATCCTGTTTATCTCACATCATCTGGAAGAAGTGTTAACGCTCAGTGATCGCATCACAGTCATGCGTAAAGGTAAAAAAATCGCCACAGTTCAGGCAAGTGAAACCAATAAAACCGATCTTGCACAAATGATGGTTGGAAGAACCGTCCTTTTTACCACACTGCGTGAAAAAAGCACTGCTGGAAAACAGATCTTTTCGATTGAAAATTTGACGTATATCGACGGTGCCCAACATAAACGTCTTGAAAATATTAACATAAAAATCCACGAAGGAGAGATTGTTGGCATTGCCGGGGTCGAAGGCAACGGTCAATTTGAATTGGTTAATTCGATCATGGGACTCATTCCAACAAAAGAAGGCTCTATTCGGGTAAATGATGTTAACCTCACCAAAGCGGATATTCTGGAAAGACGCCAATATATATCCTTTGTTTCTCAAAATCGAGGAAAAATGGGCGCTGCTGTAAAAGCATCAATTCTTGAAAATGTCATGATGACTCATCACCGCCTTAATCCCCAATTCACCAGATGGAAGGGGTTGCTACTGAATGATCAATATGCGCGCAAATTCACCGAACAAATTGAACAGCAATTCTCCGTGGTTATGGATCAAATGGATAACCCTTTCCGTTCGCTTTCAGGGGGCAACCAGCAAAAAGTAATCCTTGGGCGGGAATTATTACTGTCAACACCTTTTGTTCTGCTCGACCAACCAACGCGTGGACTGGATGTTGGATCAATCGAATATGTCCATGAACTCATCCTGGAAATGCGTGATCAGAACCGAGCCATTTTATTAATTTCTGCTGACCTGGAAGAACTATTCCGGATCGCAGATCGCATTCTGGTATTGCACCGTGGAAAAATCGTTGCCGATTTACCCACCGACCAGACGGATATTGAAGAAGTTGGATATCTGATGCTGGAAGGAAAGGAGAATGATGCAAAGGAAACTGATTAGCGGAATCATTGGAATCCTGATTGCATTGCTGATCGGTGCATTGATTATGCTCGTTCAGGGGTACAACCCAATCCAGACTTATGCAGCTTTATTTAATTTTTCTTTATTTGGTTTTTACCCACTGGCAACCACATTACGAAATTCTGTCCCGTTGATTTTAACCGGATTATCTGCTTCGGTTGCCTTTGCCTCCGGACCGGTGAATCTCGGTCAACCAGGACAATTGTTGATAGGCGCATTATTTGCCACCGTCGGCGGGTTGTATCTGGATCTACCAGCCTTTTTGTTAATCCCGGTATTGATCCTGTTATCCATGCTGGGTGGTGCGCTCTGGTCTGGAGTGGCAGCTATGTTGCGAAAATGGTTCAACATGGACGAATTCATCACCACATTGATGCTCAACATGATTGCTGATTTTTTCACCTATTGGGCAATCTCTTATCCATTTTTCGATCGTAGTGCTTATTCTCCTATGACCCCACAAATAAATACGAATGGCTGGTTACCCATTTGGGGAGAATTCAACTCAAATGTAATTGTGATGGTCCTGGCTTTTTTTGTGATTTATCTAGTTTTCAACCGTCTCACGGCTGGATATGAATGGCGAATCACCGGGCATAATTCCTTGTTTGCCCGTCTGGGCGGAATCAAGATTGATAAAAATTATGTAACCGTGATGCTGGTTACCGGCGCTTTGGCTGGGTTGGCTGGTGGTCTGGTTGTCATGGCTGGCCCGCACCGGTTCCTCAAGGGATTAGGGGCCAATTACGCCTGGGATGGCGTCATGATTGCTGTAGTCGCCAACAACGGTTTGATCGGCACTTTGTTGTATGGTCTATTCTTCAGTGCCCTGCAAACCGGCTCTCTGGGGATGGAATTGATTACAGCAGTACCCCGGGAATTTATTCAAGTATTGCAGGCAGTAACAGTATTGGTCATTGTTGCCGGACGGGGATACCTTGATATACTGATCGATAAAACCATTGCCAGACAAAAAGCGCGGGAGAGAGCAACATGAACATTATTACAGGACTCATCAATGGTATGATCAGCGGTGCGACTCCCATCCTGTTAGCCGCGTTAGGGGGTACGTTTACTTTTTATGCGGGTGTCTTTAACATCGCCATGGAAGGCATGATGCTGACCGGAGCATTCTTTGCGGTTCTCGGTTCTTATTATTTTGATTCCTGGCTGATGGGTATTGTCTGTGCCATTATTGGATCGCTCATGATGGCATTGATTTTTATTCTCTTTGCAGTAACACTCAAAACGGATGAATTTGTCACCGGTATCGCCTTGAATCTATTTGCGCTGGGAGCAACTACCTACATGATGCGCCAGATTTTCAATGTCAAAGGTGCATTCTCCAACCCGGGTATCGTTCCCATCCCCCGCATTCACATTCCCCTACTGGCAAAAATACCCATCCTCGGGAATATCCTCAGTGGTCAAAACCTGATAATTTACATCACTGTTTTGGTTGTAATCCTGTCTGCATTTATCATTTTCAAAACCCGATTTGGTTTGCGACTGCGTGCCGCCGGTTACAATGCTCCCAGCCTGGATTCCAGCGGGGTCTCGTCTGCGAAAATTCGCATCTGGTCTTTGATTATCTGTGGTGTCTTATGCGGGTTAGCTGGCGCATTCCTCTCGCTCGGATATGTCACCTTATTCAGCGAAAATATGTCCGCTGGTCGTGGATGGATTTCTCTGGCAGCCGTGATTTTGGTCAATGGGAATCCCTGGGGAATTGCCTTAATTTCATTATTATTCGGTTTTACCGATGGTCTTGGGTTGCTGTTGCAGCAATACATGCCTTCCCAATTTACTTCCATGGTGCCTTATGTTGCCACCCTGATCGCCCTGTACTTTTATTCCATTCAAGCGAGGAAACGAAAAGCATGAAAAAAGCCTGGAAAATGGAACGAGAGCTGCGAAAATCGGCAATTCCGCTCGATCGCCGGATCCATAGCTCCAATTGGTACGAAAGTGATTTTCAAGTGCCCTACGGGGATCATTTGATGCTGATGTTCTGGGACTCAAAAGTTCCTGGATCAGGTGCGCCTGAGATCCCATACCTCTCCATGGTGCAGGCCATGGGAAACCGCGGTTTTGATGTCTCAACTGCTGAAGTTTTGCTTCCACAGGGTATTGAATTATTTCAGGCTGGTAAAATCGATGAGTTGAGAGTAGTCACTGCTCAAATTCTGGCTGCTTTGAATACTGCCCCTGTTGACCCATCCAACCCCATCCACCAGTACCAGCACCCTTCCACCTGGGATGAGACCGTGTCCGCCATGGGTGATATCAGCAAAGAAAACCTGCTGAGCAGTGATAAAGATCTGGCTGAAAGGATATATCAGGGTTGGTTGGGACAATTAGCCGGTGGATCATTTGGTACAGCCATTGAAGGTTACACCGGCGAGCAGATTCAGACAATCTATGGAGATATCCGCGAGTACATCACCACTCCGGAAACCACCAATGACGATGTGGTCTACGAGTTGATATTTCTGGATGTCTTCGAGCGCCTGGGTCGCAATCTGACAGCCAGGGATATAGGGTTGGAATGGGTACGCCAGATTCAATTCGGCTGGTCTGCCGAATGGGTTGCACTGCGCAACTTGAACCAGGGCATCCTGCCTCCTCAATCTGGATCATTCAATAATCCTTTTGCGCATTGGATTGGTGCTCAGATGCGTGGCATGGTGTGTGGGATGCTCGCACCTGGCTGGCCATTGGAAGCAGCCCGTTTAGCCTACCTGGATGGGATTGTCAGCCATGAGCACAATGGTGTCTATGGTGAAATTTATGCGGCTGTGTTAACTGCATTGGCCTTCGTTCGCCAGGATGTCAGGTCAATCTTAAAGGAAGCAACTGCCTATCTTCCACAAAGGAGCGAATATGCTGCAGTTGTTCGCTACTGTTTGAATAGACTTGAAGAAAATGATGACCCTATAGCCACCTGGAGTGAATTTGAAATCAAATTCGAACGCTATAACTGGATTCATTCATATCCGAACATCGCTGCTGTCATCTATGCACTCTGGTATGGAAACGGTGATATGACTGAAACATTTAGTCTTCTGGCAAAAGCTGGTCTGGATGTGGATTGTAATGCCGGATTGGTTGGGAATGTATTAGGTGTTATAAAACCTGTTCCCTTGCAATGGGCTACACCGATTGGAGACAGATTGGAAACTTACATCAAAGGCAAAGAAGTATTATCGATCCAGGAATTGGCTCAAAAAACAGCCAACCTGGCAATCAGAAGATGATATAATTTATCCAATTTGACCACTTAGAAAGTCAGAAAAACCATCAATAAAGGAATATTCCATGGAAAAGAAATGCATTGTTTGTGAAACCACCAATCAAAAAGCCCCATTAATTCAACTGGATTATCAGGGACATGAGCTTTATATTTGTCCTCAACATCTTCCGGTGTTAATCCACCACCCCGAAGAACTGATCGGAAAAGTAGCCGGCGCTGAAGAATTTAAAGCCGGATAGAAAAAAGTATAAAAAATTCGCTGATACCAGTGAATTTTTTTATTTAAAGTGAAGGGTCATTCCCGATCACGGTCGGATGGAAATGGATCATTTTCGTAGCGATAATCCAGGAAAGGGACGGAGGCTTTCAGGTCTCCCAATTCCCTCCTCGCCTGATCACTTGTTTCGGGGTAAGCTGCCAATCTGCCGATCTCGACCAATCCATCCAGCAGACGGATGCAATCAGCCAACAGGATCCGTTCAGGGCTGCGCACTTCGCTGCTGCTGTTTCTCAGCAATGGATGTCGCTGGTACGCCGTTTCAAGATTCTTATCCCCGGGTAAGTACACCGTCGATACCAGTACTTTGATATGGTTGATGACATGATCAATGGCCAATGCCAGAGAGCCATCATACACTTCCAGCGTATCAAACACATGAAAGATATTTAATTCTCCATGATCACTCTCATGCAAACTGGCTTCAATCGGCATACTAACACACCACCAATCCAGCTGTGGATTCACCCTCCCCGAAGAGCTCACCTTTTACATATTTCTTTCCCAAATCCAGCCCCTTGGTTGCACGCGTGACCAACGGAAGCGCTTTTGCATCCACACGCAAGCGCTTTAATTTGCTGGAATAAAAATCTACATTGTCTTTTTCCGATCCGACAGCAAATCCAGTTACCAGACCGGTATCCTCGCTGATCTTCCATAATTGCACACCCTGGCCACCGCGTCCCTGCACCGGGAAGTCATTGATACCAATCCTTTTGGCATGACCTTTAGCGGTAACTGCGAATGCAAAGCCTTTCTTGTGCAAGTCAGTTTCCACCAGAATGCCACACACCAGAGGATCACCCATCATTTTGATGGCACTCACCCCTTTCGCGGAAGGTGTGGCCTGCGGATTAATCGAACCAGATTCAAAACGCAGAACGCGGGGAGCCAATTTGTTATTTCCAGAGGTGCAGATCATGACATGCGCCTCGTCACCAGCAACTCCGGCAAACAATACTTCTTCACCGCCGCCATTCAAACCAATAATAGCCGCCCAGGTAGCTTCTGCGCGCGAACTGAGCACATCTGCCATTTCCACCCGCTTAATCATGCCAGCCGTCGTACCAATCACCAGCTTAGCACCTTCTTTCACCACACCAATGCCCACCACGCGTTCACCGCGCTTCAAACCGATATCCTGGAAGGTGCCACTGAGTGGTAACCGTCCCGTATTTCCCTGCCAGCAGCGTCCCTGGTTAGAGACCAACAGCAAAGTCTGTTCTGGCTCAATGGTTTCACGCAATAAAGCGATACTCACAGCCCGGCTGGTCGGTTTATCTTTGGTAGCCACATCGCGAAAACCTTTGGCATCGACGCGCTGAAAACCACCTTCCGTGATCATCACCAACTGAGCTTCGCTGGGGATGACCATATCGGATACGGTCACTGCTGCCTGATGGCCTTCCTCGCTTTCCACGATGATAGTCTTGCGCGGTTCAGCATATTTATCCTTGATTGCTTCGGTTTCCTCCACAACAATTTCGAGGCGTTTATCCTGAGATGCCAGAACCGATTTCAGATATTTGATGCTTTGCAATAATTCCTTGCGCTCATCTTCCAGTTTTTTACGTTCCAGTGAAGCCAAACGCCGTAAGGGCATATCCAGGATTGCCTGTGCCTGTACGCCGGTCAAATCCAGTTCAGACATCAGGTTTTTGCGCGCTGTTTCTGCGGTTTGTGATTTACGAATAATGCTGATCACGCGATCAATCATGCTGATCGCTTTTAATAAACCTTCCAGAATGTGATTGCGTTCTTCTGCCTTTTCGAGATCAAAGCGTGATCGACGGACAATGACGGTCAAACGATGTTTTATAAATTCAACTAAGAAATCGAGTAACCTCAAGTTTTTGGGAGAAGCTTTACCATTTTCATCGAAGACCAGAGCCAGAGCATTATGGGATAGACTCGATCGCAATTGCGTATTGGTTAATAATTTGTCCAGAGCGTCTTCAGTTTCCATACCCCGCGCTACTTCAAACACAACCCGCATACCGGTGAAATCCGACTCGTCGCGCACATCCGTAATCCCATTAAATTTTTCACGGTTGGCTGCGATGCGCTCCAGAACTGTGTTCTTTTGCACCTGATAAGGCAATTCGGTCACAAATATGGCTGATTTTCCGCCACCAATATCCTGAATATCCGCCTTTGCCTGGCAGACCAGGGTGGCATGACCGGTTTCATAGGCCTGTGCGATCATGTCCACCGGATTTTCTTCGCCGTTGACACGATAGCGGTATAAGAGACCACCGGTGGGGAGGTCTGGACCGGGTATGTACTTCATCAATTCTTTTACGCTGATCGTTTTGTGTCTCTTCCAGTTTTGAGCTACAAATTTCACCGCATCGCATACTTCTCCGAGATTATGTGGCAAAATACTGGTGGACATACCCACCGCAATACCAGTCGCCCCATTGACGATCAGGTTGGGTATGCGGGTTGGTAATACAATCGGTTCTTCCAAAGATCCATCAAAATTTGGTTGCCAATCCACCGTATCCTTATGGATATCTTCCAGCATTGCTCCACCAACGCTCGCCAGTCGCGCTTCTGTATACCGCATGGCAGCAGCGCTATCCCCATCGATCGAGCCGTAGTTCCCCTGACCATCAATCAAGGGCACGCGCATGGAAAAATCCTGTGCCATACGCACCATAGCGTCATACACCGATTGATCTCCATGGGGATGATACTTGCCCAACACTTCACCGACTACACGCACAGATTTCTTGTGGGGATTCGTATACCATAAACTCATATCACCCATGGCGTACAAAATACGTCTTTGTACTGGTTTTAACCCATCGCGAACATCCGGCAAGGCGCGATCCAGAATGGTTAATACCGCATAGCGGCGATAAGCTTCCTCGATAAAATGATCCAGACTCTGTTCCTGGACAGTGGTTTCTTCGTTTTGAAAATCATTTATTTCTGTCATAATTAGCCTCGAATTAGTGCTTTAATCTTCTGCACTCCAGTCTACATTCATTAACCATTCTTTGCGTGGTGCTACTTCACTCCCCATTAATCGGGTGATTAAAGAACGGGTTCTGTGAAAATCCTCGATGACCATCCTCAAATCACGCACTGAAAAGTCCGCTGCGGTGAGTTCCCGCTCTCCAGGACTAGCTACTTCTTTTGTTTTACCCCTGCCCTTTTTCTTTTTCTCAGAAATTTCATCCGGTAACACAAAGACGGTTTCACGTAATTGATCCGGATTCATTTCACCCAGACCTTTGTAGCGTTGAACGGAAGTTACCCGCGCCCCACCGAACTCTTTTTCAATCTCTTCGCGTTCCTGCTCTGAATATGCATAACGCGATTCTTTTCCGCTCTTATTTTTTATGAGATACAGAGGAGGACGGGCAACAAAGAATCTGCCTTCTTCAATCACCGAGCGCATCGTCCGCCAGAAGAGGGTTGCCAATAAAGTAGCAATGTGCGAACCATCCACATCCGCATCCACCAGTACCGAAACGCGACCATAGCGCATGCTACTGACATCACAATCTGCACCCACACCGGTACCGACCGCTGCAATGATGGCGGCAATTTCGCGATTTTTAAGGATGTCATTTAATTTCATTTTTTCAACATTCGGGATTTTCCCCCGTAATGACAGGATAGCGTGGTAACGCGAATCGCGACCCTGCTTACAGGAGCCACCTGCCGAATCACCTTCCACCAGATACAACGCGGTGTGTTCCAATGGCACCATGGGATTGCCGCCGCGACGTTGAATATCCGCCAGTTTACCCAGCACAAATTCGCCTGCCTCCATGGCTGATTTTTTAATCACCAGTTTGCGTGCCTGGGCAGCTGCTTCACGCCCACGCGCGGATGCGACTGCCTGATTCACAATCACCTTGCCAACCGGCACATTCTTATCCAGATAATCATTCAAAAAACTATACGTGGTGGATAGCACTGGGCCATGGACTTCAGGACTGGTAAGACTTTCTTTCGTTTGGGAAAGAAATTGTGGCGTACTGGTCATGGTAAGTTTGATGATGGCGGTTAGTCCCAATAAGGCGTCGTCGCCACGCACATCCATATTGCCTTTTAAAAGTTTCTTATTGGTGGCAAATTGCTTGACTGCTTTGGTGAGACCGGCTTTGAAAGCCGAGACATGCGTACCACCCGTCGGGGTTGGAATGGCATTCACGAAGGAGTAAATCTGTGTGTCCTCGCCGGCGTACTGTAAGGCAACATCCACTTCAATCGTTCCTTTACCACCTTCCACGTCCACTTCGGTTGTTTCTTTGAACATGATGGGTTTGTGTAAGGGTTCCTCGCCTTCATTCAAGTATTCAATGTATTCAACCAGCCCACGTTTGGAGAAGAATATTTCAGCAGCACCTTCATTGGTACGTTTGTCCATAAACTCAATGCGTACACCTGGATAAAGATGGGCAATCTGGCGGAAGCGCGTGCTCAAGCGTTCAGCATCCCAAGGAACCGAATGAGTAGGGTTCGGCCAATCCATCTCACGCGCAAACCAGGCTCGGTTGGGACGAAAGCGGAAGATCGTCCCGGTTTTTTGTTCGGGATCGGAATCGACTGCCAGTTGCAGGTGGTTCACTTCCAGAGCTTTGGCCAGTTCTTTTTTGCCAGTAAGCACCAGCTTTGTTTCTTTGTTTATTACACCCGCTTTTTTGCCGGGTTTGATGGCATGGGTATAAATTTCAACCGGGGTAACAGGTATACCGCCATCCTCAAAGCGTTGGTAGAAGATTAAACCATGCCGGTGCACTTCCACTTCCAGAAAGCTGGAAAAAGCATTGGTACATTTCAAACCAATCCCATGCAAACCACCCGAGCTGCTATAGGCAGAATCATCCCCGCCAAACTTACCACCTGCATGGGGTTTCACCAATACCTGTGTCAGGGTGCTCATTCCCACATCTGCTTTAAAATCCACCGGAATACCACGACCATCATCGGTAATTTCGACCGTACCGTCTTTTTCAATTATCACGACTATCTTCGTCGCATAACCCGCCATGCATTCATCCACAGAGTTATCCAGCACTTCCAGCAAAATATGATGCAGACCATGCAGGTTATTGTTACCAATGTACATCCCCGGACGTCTTCGAACGGCATCCAAGAATTCGAGTTCTATAATCTGATCAGCACTGTATTGCTTACTCACACGATCCTACTCCATTCCACCTGATAAAAAAGGTGAGATTTTATTAGAACATTTGTTTTATATTATACAATAAATAAATCCATATTGCAACTCACCCCACGTGTGAAGATTGCCAAAGATAGCTTAATTTTACCACTCCGAGCCGTGCAAGAGATTGTTGGTCAGTTGTTTACTTCGAAAATAGTTTCTTCGCTAAATCCTGGCGAGTTACACCATCCGCATTCGCCAAACCTTCATCTAAAATCAATTCTCTCGCCTGCGTAGCTGACCAATCCATCGATATATCCAGCCAGCCAGCGGGTGTCCAATCCCTCACCCGGCGGTAGCGGTTGACCGGCCAACCATAAAATTTGCCTTGAGCGCTAATCTTGCGATCATTGCCATCGATCGTGATGTAATATTCCTTCTGCAATTGCTGGATGGTATTATCTACAGCACTGGCGCCATGCTTGCGACTGACACCCAGGCTTTGACGAATCTGGCTGATGTTAAACGTACCTTTTTCTTCAAAAATCTGCCAGATCTGCCAGGTTCTTTGACCGACTGTTCCCGAAGCCCAGCGTTCCGGCATCGAGAGCGAAGGATGAAAGGCGGTATAGAAGATAGGGTACATGCGCTGGCTGACAAAACCTTTATGCCCACCCAGAATACAACCGTATGCCAGGCGTTTCTCTTCAGCGGCACGATCTTTCCAGCCCCAGGGGTCCGTGTCCAGACCGGTATGCCAGAGATTTTCTGGTGTCTCACCACCCAGAGATGGCAAACATGGAAGGAGGGGTGAAAGTGCCATGAACCCCAGCGTCTCAACCCGCTCCAGGAAATTTTCATAGGTCATCAACATGTTCATCATGTTAAGCCCACCAATTTTGTTCTATAAATTTCCCACCCAGGCGCGATTCTTCCGCAGCGAAAGCTAGCAAATGACTTTCCAGGGCATCACGCGCACCCTGCAAGGATTCTTCAAAAGCGTTATCGCGCACACTCTGCAGGAAGGACGCCACCAGACGAAAATCGCCACCGCCATGACCTTCTCCCAACTCTGCGCTGGTATCGAATTCCTTGTGCCAATCGGTACGGTGCTCATCCAGATGGATCCATGAGCCACCGTTGCCAAATTCTGCCAGAAGCCTGCCATGTGATCCCTCGATGCGCGTCGAGCGATACTCGTAATGCGAATGCCCATGCATGGTCAGGGTTACGGAAGCATGATCCTCAAATTGCATCATCACCACCTGATGATCAACCACATCATTGTCGCAATGATAGACACACCTCCCATAGGGTCCATTTTTGAGTGCTTCCAGAATACTTTCCGGTGTGGGTTGCTGCGTCAGGACTGTTAATGGCCAACCGGTATACTCGGTCATTTGCTTTAACGGAGGAACCAACCAGCTGAGTGCTTTGATCATTTCCGGGTTCTCGGTATATTGATGCGCCGCCCAACGCGTAAAACCTTTGCTGGTATCAGCAATGCTGTTCCAGAAGGGTGCCATCTCCTGATACAAATGCGGGGCATAATACGGGCAGGTTTCCGCAGCCGGGCAACCATCCAGGCAGCGTTGCGGGGCACCTTCCGGCGCATTTTCAGGCTTGAAATGCATCAGAGAACCCACCGAGGCCAGCTTTACCGTTTTTTGACCCAGCACCCAGGGAAGAATATCCAGATCATGACAGCACTTTGCCAGGATCATCGGGCTGGACTGCTCCCGATTGCGCCAGTTACCGCGTACATACGAGTGTGCCATATGCCAGAAAGACACATTTTCGCGATGATCCACATCCACAATTTGCCCCAACACCCCGGACTGCACCAGTTCGCGCATTTTCTGAAAATGGGATGTATAACGCAGCACATGGCAGATACGCATCTGGCGTTCTGTCTCCTGGCTGACCTTGAGCAGTAATTTGCACTCCTCCAGCTTATTCGCCATCGGTTTTTCCAGCAGGATGTGATACCCGGCGCGCATGGCTGCCACGGCTGGCGCGGTGTGTTGCCAATCCTGCGTACAGACCAGCGCCACCTCCCCCAGAGCTGGTTTTTCCAGCAAAGGTTCCCAGGACTCAAATTGCATCTCCTCGGGAATCTGGTGTTGTTCGGCGAATGTTTTTCTACGTTCCGCAATCGGCTCCACCACCGCCACAAATTTCAATTCATCCGGATGGGCGAGTGCGTATGGTGCATAACACTGGGCACCGCGGTTACCGGCACCGATCAGAATCGCTTGAATGGGTTTGGTCATAGGGGACTCCTAATAGGATGTAATCATGAGAGATACTCCTATTAAACCATAAATGCAGGGTTGAAGTTGAATTTTTAAAAAAAAAGGGGTGCTATTTTGACAATAAATTTGATCTAATCGGTAAATTTTTTCTATAATTCTTCATTTGTTTCATAAACCTTACAAAACTGCAAAGCTGGGTTGTTTTATTGAATTTTGATGTTAATTGGTATATTATCATTTAAAGGAAGTTATATTAATGGTGGGAAAGCAATCCCTTATAAGCTAGTCGCGCCGTTGCGGGCCACGCAAAATGATATTCCTTCTTGCAACGTTAATTTGCCTAATACGAACCTTGGACCATCTATATTCTATTAAA
>PHBY01000016.1:61885-85842 GCA_002840735.1 Chloroflexi bacterium HGW-Chloroflexi-2 | reverse complement strand
CTTACATCTACACAAGGTGCAACGCACTTTTGGTTTACAGATTCATAATGAAATTTGTCCATTCGATGGATACTTCTTCTCCCTAAGTGCATCGCACCTCAAGACTGGATCGGTGCGTTGCACTTAGGGATGCACCAAAACACAAACATCCTGGAAGAGGCCCCGATTTACCACAAGACCAGAAGTGCGATGCACCTGATTACAAAATCCTGTCAGTAAGGGAAGGTGCAACACACTTTTGGTTTACAGATTCATAATGAAATTTGTCCATTCGATGGATACTTCTTCTCCCTAAGTGCATCGCACCTTAAGACTGGATTGGTGCGTTGCACTTAGGGATGAACCAAAACACAAACATCCTGGAAGAGGCCCCGATTTACCACAAGACCAGAAGTGCGATGCACCTGATCACAAATCTCTGTCTCTAAGGCAAGGTGCAATGTCACTTTTGGTTTACAGATTCATAATGAAATTTGTCCATTCGATGTAGACTTCTTCTCCCTAAGTGCATCGCACCTTAAGACTGGATCGGTGCGTTGCACTTAGGGATGCACCAAAACACAAACATCCTGGAAGAGGCCCCGATTTACCACAAGACCAGAAGTGCGATGCACCTCTGATCACAAGTCTCTGTCTCTAAGGCAAGGTGCAACGCACTTTTGGTTTACAGATTCATAATGAAATTTGTCCATTCGATGTAGACTTCTTCTCCCTAAGTGCATCGCACCTAAACTGACGGATAGGTGAAGAATCCTTTTCTGTCATGTTGTTGAACACGCCTGAGACAGTCGCTGCCATTGGGTTCTTAAGCGATATAGTTGCCAAAGAATATGGCTGGTCCAGGCGGTGGTTTCCCGGCTTTAACAACCATGTTAACGCACCCCACCTTTGAGACACGCCATTCTACCAGCAGGCTGCGATCGCAATTAATGGTAGTGCTTGTAGACCCTGGTAGGGCACGCTTGAGAGACCCAATGAAGCTGCTGAATTAATCATGAACGATGTTTACCGCCTGATCAAGGAAGAACCATCGCTGGACATTTACACAGAGCTTACCAAGACTCAGGATGAGTACAATTCAAACAACTAATTAAGTAAGATGAAAAAACTATCAATACAAAAAGCTGTGCGTGTTAAACTACCACAGCTTTTTATTTGAATAAATTTAAAATGAATGTATTTTTATACACACAAATATACAATTTTTGAAAATAATTTCATAATGATGGGCTGGCGCAAGAAAAATAAGCTTAGAAAACCTTAAAATATTCAGCTATACTTGAATTCAGTTCAACTCTACTTGACAAACCTTTTTCGACATGCTATTATATTCTTATTCCCAGAAAAGAAATCATCGAATTCTCCATTTACAAAGACCACTTTTATAAGATCATTATCAAAAATTGTTTAGTAATACTGAATCATTCTACTATCTTCGGGAGTTTTGAGTAATGCTGATACATGCTTTACTTCCAGGACAAAATTTGAGAAAAAAGACTAAAAACAACTCCAATCTTTTATTTACAACGAATCAATTAAATCAATCTGATCATGTCAATGGTGGTAAATGCATATCAGAAAGATTTATTTCCATACCCAGAAAATGAGGGGAGATAAAATACTTCAATAAAACTTTTGATGTTTTTTTACGAATTACTGAATTGATGTACTATAAGCGGTATTGAAAGGAGGTGGTTGATTAGAAAATCTGTGTTTTACTTATTTGTTAAAAAACCTGATTCAAAAAAATTAAGGAGAATAAGAATGAAAAGCAAGAAATATTTATTTTTGACCGCTATAATGTTGGTCGTTTTCGCAATCGGTCTGGTTGGTTGTCAACCTGCCGAAACCCCCGCTGCACCCGCTGCACCTGCAGAACCGGCCGCTCCCGCTGAGCCAGCTGCACCTGCTGCACCTGCTGAGCCTGCTGAACCAGCTGCACCAGCCGAAGAATTGCCAGTAGTCACCTGGTTCCAATATGACCAGGCCAATGAAGACCCGGCCAGTGACGAACGTGTTGGTAACCAATGGTTAAGAGACAATATCCCGTTATTTGATGCAGCTTTCGAAGGCACATACTATTGGGAAAATATCCCCAAAGCATGGGACAAGATGACCGCTGAATTGGTGGCTGCAGTAATCGCTGGTGGTGAAGTACCGGATATTGTTGAATTAGGTGGGGCCCAAGTTACCAGTTATGTCAACAACGGTGCATTAATGGATCTCACCGACTGGATGATGGCTCAATCATGGTACGCCGATATGGAAGAAGGTGCCTTGGATACCTGTAGAGGAACCGATGGCCGTTTGTATTGTGTACCGACAGCCGAGCGACCTTATTTGACCTATGTATGGGCAGATCGATATCCTGATGGCTTCCCAACCACACCGGAACAATTCCTGGTTGAAGCGGAAAGACTCAAAGCCGAAGGTGTATATGCCTGGACATATTTCGGAAACACACAATATGGTGGTAGTGGCGCCAAACGTGGGCTCTATTCTGTGATTGCATCCTTTGGCGGTGGGTATGAAGGTCCTGATGGATCCATGTTACTCAACACACCTGAAAATGTTGCCGCGATCAGTTTTATTCGTGATACTGTTTTGAAAGGTTACAACCCAGAAACCGTTTTCGCTGGTGGATTTATTGAAGAAGATTCCTTCAAAGATGCCTCCGCTGGTGCAATCCCAACCGGTCTGTTCGGTTATCGCTACATCAATCCTTTGACTGCACCTGATGGAACAAAATACGAAACAGGCACAGAGCAGGATATGATTGATGCGATTGCAGCTGGTGATGTGATCATGCGCCCGATGTTTGCTCCTGAAGGCAAAACCCCAGGTTGTAACATCGATGTCCAGGGCCTAGGTATTCCTGTTGGTGCCACAAACTTACAGGGTGCTTATGACTACATTAACTGGTTGATGACTGATCAGGAACTGTATGTAAATTATGTTCTCGGACCAGGAGCTGGTTTCCCGGCATTGGTTTCCGTTCAAACACATCCCAAACTGGATACTCCTTTCTTCCAGCAGGCTGCCATTGCAATTAATGGTAGTAAATGTGTAATGGCTGTGAAGAATCTGGAACGACCAGACGAAGCCAGTGAAATGATCATGAATGTTATTTACAAATTGATCAAAGACGAACCCAATGCAGATATTGCAACCGAACTGCAAAAAGTTCAGGATGAGTACAACAACAACTAAACAGATTTTCTGATTTACTTCTCGCAGAAAAATTGTTGAAGGTGAGAAGGTTTGCTTCCTTCTCACCTTCGAACCTTAAAAAAATATTGATTAAATAAGGATAACCACCTTGCTTTTCGGAATCTTTTTCAAGATGGTTATCATACTAATCTTTGCGAAAATATTTTGGAGTGATCGAAAATATTTACAGATTGTCTATTATTTAATCGAATATTTATTTTTTCTCACCCAAAGAAAGGTGATAATATGCAAAAGAATCCCTCAAGTTTTATGAAACGGTTTGAAATTCGCAAATCATTACCGTTTTGGTTGATTTTACCGACAATCATTGTCATTCTCATTGTTCAGGTATATCCAGCATTCTATACAATGTGGTTGAGCTTGCAGGAACGTAAAGGTGCTTCCTGGGAGTATGTAGGTTTTGAAAACTTTGAACGATTGGTGAATGCTGGACTTTTCCCGGAAAGTATCGGGCACACCGTTATATTTTTAATTGGGTATGTCGTTTTAACCTTATCGCTTGGGTTTATGATTGCGCAGTTATTAAAACGGAATGTGCCGTTAACTGGTTTGTATGTGACCATTTTATTTATCCCCTGGATTATCGCGGACATCATTGCTGGTCTTGTGTTTCGATTATTGGTGACACCAGACTATGGGCTTTTCTCAGGCATTCTGGCAGAACGGGGAATATCGGTCTTAACGGA
The DNA here is from genome assembly GCA_002840735.1 of Chloroflexi bacterium HGW-Chloroflexi-2. Taxonomy (GTDB): domain Bacteria; phylum Chloroflexota; class Anaerolineae; order Anaerolineales; family Anaerolineaceae; genus UBA6170. The sequence goes on along the minus strand of PHBY01000016.1, from coordinate 81,925 downwards.
TACCCGGCCAACCCCATTATTTGGAAGTTTCCCGTTTCCACCGTCTCCTGCCATGATTTATTTAATTCTGGCAGCGACATGGCGTGCTCTACCTTTCATTACTTTATTAATTTTAGCTTCTCTGCAAACGATCCCGCATGAAGTCATCGAGAGTGCGCGTATTGATGGAGCCAATGGTTTGCAAATTACCAATCATATAACCATCCCTTTGATTCTTCCGACCATGGTGGTGGCATTATTCAATCTGATCCTCGGCGGTATGAATGGGGTAGGGATGGTATTCAGTTTGACTGGAGGAGGTCCTGGAACAGCGACCTACGTGTTGAGTTATTTTCTATATGTGCTTGGTTGGGGACAATTAAGGTTTGGACGTGCAGCCGCTTTGGCTTTGATGATAGCTATTGTGAACTGGATACTAATTTATCTTGTTTTGCGTGTTACCAGATTGCAAGAGAGGGAAAGATAACATGAGTGTACCTAAATCTTACTTAAACCGCCGTGCCTGGGAAACCAGATTAGTGAACTTTGCTCTCATTGTTGTTTGTCTTTTTGCTGTATTTCCGATTTTTACCACAATAACCATTTCATTTAAACAACAAACAGATATTACCCGGAAACCTCCTATCTTTTTCCCATGTGATACACCTGAAAAGTCTTTCGAATGGAGTGCCTGTCGCTGGGCAGTGGAAGGTTATCAGCGCGTTATTGCTCCCAAACCTGATGAAAATACATTGTTAGGTTTTAAATTAACCGGAAATCTGATTAAGACCTATATTCCCAATACGATCATGTATGCCTTCTCCTCAGCCATTGGTGTATCGTTATTAGCCAGTCTTTCCGGTTTTGCTTTTTCAAGATATCGCTTTAAAGGACATGACGCTTTGATGACAGGCATATACGCAGTCACAGGTATCCCATTAATCACGAACATGTTGGCTCTGTACCAGATGGGCATTACTTTTCGAAAAAATTTACCTTTTTACGATGATCGTTTATTTTTGATATTTGTCTATTTTGGGTTCTTCCTGCCAATCAGTGTGTGGATCACGAAAGGATTCTTTGATGCCATTCCACGTGAATTGGAGGAGTCAGCATTAATTGAAGGATGTTCTCCATTAGGTGCCATGTTCAGGATCACTATGCCGCTGGCAGCCCCTGGTCTGGTATCCATCTTCTTGATGACATTTGTAAACGTTTGGAACGAATTTATTGTTGCCTACCTGTTGGTCACAAAGAATGATTATAAACCTGCCATGTTTGGCCTGTATGATTTTCTCAGTCAGAATATTATTAACCTGCAAGTATTGGCAGCTGCCTGTTTGATCATCGCCGCACCGATTATTATCCTGTTCCTTTTCACCCGAAAAACATTCTTCCGGGCGATGGTGGAAGGCGCAGTAAAGGGATAAAAATAAATAGAGCTTACTCTTGATTGAGTTAGGAGTTGTTTTTTGACCGAGAAAAGTATAATAAATACAGAAAAGGGTCGATTAAGGCTGCATAAGGGATATCTCAATCCTAAAAATGCATCCGATCGTGAACTGTATTTATTCACAGGCAATCCAACCGCTGGTTTGATTGAAGAGATTCTTCCAGATGAAGGGGTTGTGCTTCCAGAACCTTTACCTGGATTAAAGGATACTGATTTCTTTTTAACCCTCTATCATTTTAATGATGTGCATGGTCATCTGGTACGTTTTACGCCAGATGGAGACGAACCAGTCTTCACCCGAATGGCGTACCAGATCAATGAAAAACGCGCAAAAGTAGAAAATGATCCTTATCGTGCCGTCCTGACGTTATCTGCAGGCGATGATTGTATCGGCACTGTCTTCGATGAGTTGATGGACGATACTTTTGAGTCCAATCCGGTGCATGCCAGTTACCGCTTATATTCCGCAGCCGGGGTAGATCTCTCGGTGCTGGGCAATCATGATTTTGATTTGGGTATGGATGTATTGAAGCAATCCATTCAAAATGACGCTGAATTTCCCATTCTGGCAGCCAATCTTACGGATTGCCCATCTTTGAAAGGATTATATTATCCGGCAGCACTGCTGGTGGTGAAAGGCATTCGTATTGGTATCATCGGGTTGGCAACCTCTGCAGAATACAAAATCAGCAAAAAATTATGCAGAATCTATAATCCGGTGCAGACAGCATTAAATATATTGCCTGCCATACGGCCGTTATGTGATGTGGTGATTTTGTTAACCCACCTGGGATACAGCCTGGCAGCCACTTCAGCGATCACTGCGGAAGCTGGGGATGTGGAGCTGGCGAAGAGTCTTCCTTACGCCGGGGTGCACTTAATTGTCGGTGGGCATTCGCACCACGAATTGAATCATCAGGGGCTCAGTCCTCATAATATTGTGAATGGGATTCCAATCGTACAGGCTGGTTCTCTGGGTAGATATCTTGGCAGAGTGGATTTACGCATCCGGCAGAAATCCGCTGCTGTGGCACATGTGCGTCTGATTCCCACAGAAACAATACCGGTTGACCATTTACTTGAACAAAAAGTCATGAAGCCGTTAGTTCACCGGGCTCGCAGCTATTTCGCTCGCGTCCTGGGTATTGTAGGGGTTGATCCAAAGCTGGGTACGGATTATGTGCGCACCACTTTTGCTTCGGGTGAGTTGGCGCTGGCCAATTTCATCACCGATGGCATGATTAAACAATTAAGAAAATCCGGGCAAACGGCGGATATAGCCATGATTGATTCAAGTTGTGTCCGACGTGGTCTGAATGTGGGTGGGCAACTGACATATGGTGATTGGTTTAATGTGATGCCATTTGCTGATACCATTCGCTTTTACCAGCTAACCGGTCAGCAATTGCGTGATTTAATACACGATAATGCCAAACGCATTGATTTACCAGGCGAACCCAATACAGAACGTGGATTTCTACAATTCAGTAAAGAAGTACGCTACAACGTTCAGCTTGGTAAAACCCGGACAGATACCCGCATCCAGGAAATCATGATCAATGGAATCAAGTTGGATGAACAACTGGGAAAAGTATTTATGGTGGCAACCACCAGTTTCGTGCGTGAGCTGGCGGGTAATTGGGAAAATTGTCATGATCAATCATTGGGATGCGAGCTGATTAATATTCACGATTTCACCCATTTTGAATCGGACTATTTTATGCGGCGCGAATTGGTGAAATATATTATTGACCAGGGTGGTATCACCCAGGAAACAGGTGCAAGGTTGGATGGCCGTTTAATTGTGGAGGAACGTATGATAAGTCAAATGACCGATCTGAGTGTGAAAGATTTCAACAACGAAATTAGTTTTCAGAACCATGCCATGGCTGGTGCTGTGATATCCAATGCCGCGATTTCTGCCGTTTCATTGGGATTTGCCTGTATTCGCAATACCCAGCGCTTTTTGGATGAAAATAGCACAGCTTTCCAATCCAGGTTGGATCAATTGGCAAGTGTCCAGAAACAGCTGCTGGATATCTGCGATCAGGATGCCAATGCGATTGGGTTGCTGGTTTCCCTGCGTAATGCCGGGGAAGAGATGCAAGGACAACAGTTATTATGTGAATTTCCAGCTCGTATCAGTCAATTATCCATTATGGCTGCCCAAACATTGCAGGATTTCCGCAGTCTGGTGAATGAACGCGTGAAAGATGACCTGGAAATGAGCATCAATCTCTTAACCGGAACTGCACAATCAGCCATGTTGTTATTGGATAGCAACTTACGAATTTGGACAGACCCGCAATTGACAAATCAATTTGAGCCTATTCTGGAAGGGTTGATCAATGATATAGAGCATTTGAGCCCGGTTAAAAGAATTAGATCCTGAGCGAGAAAACTTCGAAGAATGAGGTAGAAAGGTTTTCCACATGACCACAATACTTATAAAAAATGGATCAGTAATAACACTCAACGAACAAAAACAGATTTTCAGGAAAGGATATGTTTTTATTGAAAATGACCTCATTGTGGATGTTGGTGCCGGTGATCCTCCGAAAGCATTTCTACATGCAGATCAGGTGCTGGATGCAGCCAATATGGCAGTCATGCCGGGGATGGTCAATGCGCATACGCATCTTTTCCAGACCTTCATACGTGGATTGGCGGATGATAAACCCTTGCTGGAATGGCTGGAAGCAGCCATCTGGCCGGTTGCCAAAGCATTAACCCCCGAAGAAGCTTATGTGGCCGCCATGGTGGGTTTGATGGAGAATATTCGCGGTGGCGCTACCTCTGTGATTGACCATCAATACATCCACACCGATCCATTCAATGATGATGGCGTCTGTCAGGCAGCCGAAGAAAGCGGGTTAAGGTTCTTATTGGCGCGGGGTTGGGCGGATATGAATTATCATCCCACTTTCATGGAAAAACAGGAAAGGATTATCTCCGAAACGACCCGCTTGCGTGAAAAATGGCAGATCAATGGCAATGGACGCATCCGGGTTGAGTTTGGTCCCTTAATCCCCTGGGGTTGTACGGATGATACCATGTGTGTGACACATAAAATCTCGGATGAATGGGGTTCAGGTACGCATATCCATGTGGCGGAAACGCGCAAGGAAGTGGACATGAACCTGGAAGCACGAGGATCTCGTCACATCGAATGGCTGGCAGACCTGGGCGTATTAGGGCCGCATATGCAGCTGGTACACAGTGTCTGGTTGGAGGATTTTGAGCTGGATCTGGTGGAGAAACACAAAGCTCTGGTGGTGCATTGTCCGGTCAGTAATATGTATCTGGCGTCCGGTGTTGCTCGAATTCCAGAAATGCTGGAACGTGGGATTACTGTTGCTCTGGCTACGGACGGCCCGGGTAGTAACAATAGCCAGGACATGCTGGAGGTGTTAAAAACAACCGCCTTGTTGCACAAAGTCAATACATTAAACGCTATGGTACTTCTGCCGGAAGATGTGCTCTGGATGGCCTGCCGCGGTGGAGCCACAGCCTTCGGCATCCCGGATCAGATCGGTTCGCTGGAGAAAGGCAAAAAAGCGGACCTGATCCTGGTGGACCTGGATACACCCATGGCGATGCCAGTGCATAAAGTAGCCTCAGCGCTGGTGTACAATGCCAGCAATCGTGACGTCGATACCGTGATCGTGGACGGTAAGATTTTGATGCGCAATAAAGAAATTCTATTCATAGATGAAAAAGCAATGTTAGCTCGTGCCCGAAAGGTTTGTGGTCAATTGTTTGAACGTGCTGGCGTATTGGTGGATTAGACCCGATTGACCCGGAAATGGATTTTGCGATGAAAGACGCGTTACTAGGAGTGGATATTGGAACGACCTCTACCAAAGCTGTTCTATTTGATGATCAGGGACAGGAACTGGCAAAGGCAATTTCGGCACCTTACCATAATCAATCGCCACAACCGGGTTGGGTGGAACAGGATCCGGAGGAAGTCTGGCAGGCTGTACTCTCGGTGCTACGGCAAATCGTAGAGGGAAGCAGGGATCAATTTGCTATTCGTGCCATTTGCATGGCAGCGCAGAGTGGGTCACTGTTGCCGGCTGACCAGTCGGGTGAACCAGTTTATCCCATTGTCACCTGGTTGGATGGGCGCACCGAAAAACTGATATCTGATTGGAAAAAAAGCGGTTTGGAACAGCAGGTCAGATCGCTTAGTGGCTGGTCTTTGTTTTCCGGCTTGCCATTACCCACCATCGCCTGGTTGCGATTGCACAATCCGGAGGTGTTCGATAAGGCAAAACATTATTTTTCGGTGAATGATTTCATTGCCTATCGCCTGACAGGAGAATTTGTGAGTAATTCTTCGAATGCAGGTGGCATGCAACTGGTGGATATTAGAACCGGTACCTGGAGCCCTGAATTATGTGAACTGGCAGGCATTACCCCCGATATGCTTTCACACCTGCAACCCTCCGGAACGATGATTGGCAAAATCAAACCGGAAATTCAGGCGCTAACGGGATTAAACCCTGAAACAGTTTTAGTGAATGGTGGTCATGACCAGGTCATTACCGCCCTGGGATTAGGGATCAATAATCCAGGATCATACTTATTAGCCTGTGGTACCGCCTGGGTCTTCACTGGCATTCTTTCTTCTCCAGATTTGGAGAAATTACCCTCCACTTTGGATCTAAATTTCCATGCCTATCCCCAACGCTGGACACTATCGCAATCTTTAGGTGGATTAGGTGCATCCCTGGAATGGTGGTTGAATCGTGCCTGGCAAAGCCTGGATGAATCAACTACCCGGCAAGAGAGATACGCCAGCCTGAACCAGGAGATTCTCCAAACCAGTCCAAACCAGGAGCTCTTCTTTTTACCGATGACCGGTGGACATGCTGATCCGGCTACCACACGTCGCGGTGGATTCATCGGTTTGGATTTCAATCACACCCGTGCTGACATGGCCAGGGCTATCATGGAAAGCGCTGGATATGAATTGCGCTGGGCACTGGATGCTATACGGGATGCTGGTCAACCTGTTAAACATTTATGGATGGTCGGAGGAGCTGTTCAAGGCTTGCTCTGGCCAGGTATCCTCTCAGAGATCACCGGTATTTCCATCTCCATTCCTGATTATGGCAACTGGCCAGCCTTAGGCGCAGCCATATTGGCAGGTGTAGGAAGTGGGGTATATGATTCTATTGATCAGGCTCTGGTTAATTTCACCAAACCAACCCGGCCGGTAATTTCAGACAATAGGAACGAAAATATTTATCGAACCGGATTTACTCAATATCAAGAAATTATTCAAAGAAATCATTAAACACAAAATTATCGAAGAAGAACACTGAAGATAAAGGAAGGTAATATGCAAAAACCAACAGTAGCCATAACGATCGGCAAAGCAAATTATAGAAGAATGTTCAGCCAGGACGCCTGGGATGCATTGGAAGCGTTTGCCAATGTAGTCCATCATCCAGGGGATGAACCGGCAGAAAAAGAAGAATTAATGAAAATTCTGGCAGATGCGGATGGCTGTATCACCAGCTGGGGCGTGGCGCAACTGGATGCGGATGTGATGAATGCCGCGCCCAAACTAAAAGCCATGGCCCACATGGGCAGTAGTGTCAAACGCTTCGTCTCCGATGCTTTCTGGGATAGAAAAATGCATCTGACCAGCACCGGCATTGCCCTGGCTAAGACCGTGGCTGAGACAACTTTGGGACTTATGATTGTTGGTCAGAAGCGCGTCTGGCAGTTGGCTCAGCATGTGCGTGACGGTGGCTGGCGTGAATCCCCGGTTTGGGACCGCTGGTATGCCTGCGAGTTATATCGCCAGAATGTCGGCATTATTGGTGCCAGCAATGTTGGCAGGCATGTCATTGAACTAATGAAGCCATTCAAACCGAATGTGCTTTTGTACGATCCATTCGTCACGGCCGAAGAAGCGCAGAAACTGGGAGCGACCAAAGTCGAACTGGATGAGTTACTGAAACAATCCGATGTAGTTTCCATCCATGCTCCGGCCAATGCCAGTACCCACCATATGTTGAATGCGGAAGGGTTAGCCTTGATGAAAGACAACGCTTTATTGATCAACACAGCACGTGGTACCCTGATCGATGAAAAAGCCTTGATTGCCGAATTGAGCAAGGGCCGTTTCTTCGCCTTCCTGGATGTGACCGATCCCGAACCCCCGGCAGCCGATAGTCCCTTAAGGACGCTCGACAATGTGGTGGTTGTCCCGCATATTGCCGGCTGTATCGATAACTGCACCATGCTGGGCGAGCTGGCAGTGGAAGAATTAAGAAGGTTTTTCGCTGGTGAACCCGCGGTTTACCAGATTACCCCAGAATTATTTGAGAGGATTTCATAATGAGAACACGTAGATTGAAACATATTTTTCGTCCGGATGGACGCGCCTTTATCGTTGCCTTTGATCATGGCATGATCGATGGGCCCGCCAAAGGAATGGAGCAACCCGCAGAGATCCTGCGCCAGATTGCAGCCGGTGGCGCTGACGCCATCCTGACCACCTATGGCACTGCAGAGAAGTTTGCTGCGGAAATTGAACCATTGGGTTTGATCATGCGCCTGGATGGCGGTGGTACCAAATTAGGTAAGATGGGTCCAGGATCATTATTCTGGTCGGTAGATGACGCCTTACGCATTGGGGCAGATGCCGTTGCTGTTTCTGCTTTCCCCGGCGCACCTGAAGAGGAAGACAGTTTACGTTCGCTGGCGATGGTTATTGGAGAAGCGCATGCCTGGGGTTTGCCTGTCATGGGTGAGATGGTTCCCGGTGGTTTTGATAGCCCTGATCATATGCGCACCGCGGAGAGTATTGCCATTGCAGCTCGAGTGGGTGCTGAGATTGGAGCAGATTGGGTAAAAATCCCATATGCTCCTGGTTTTGAAGCAGTCACCAGCACCTGTTATGTGCCGGCCGTCATCCTGGGTGGGGCCAAAAAAGGTAGCGAACGCGATATGCTCGAAAAAATCCGTGCAGCCCTGGATGTGGGTGCCAAAGGTGTGGCGATCGGCAGGAATATTTTCCAGGCAGACAATCCACAGACAATGGTCGCAGCGATTGCAGCCTTGATTCATGAAAACGTCTCCATCGATGAAGCGATGAAGATTCTGAATAGTTAAAAATATCATAGAGGTGAAAGATGAAAAGATTTGAAAATCAAGTAGCAGTCATTACCGGTGCTGCCAATGGCATTGGTAAAGCCTGCGCCCAACGCTTTGCCCAGGAAGGTGCCTTCGTTGCCTGCCTGGATGTAACGGATGAACTCAACCAGGCAATTGCTGAGGAAGTCCGCAGTCTCGGAGCAGGTGCGATTGCTTTGCATTGCGATGTAACCGATCCTGAAAGTATCAAAACAGCCATCGATACGGTGATGGAAAAATGGGGTAGAGTTGATATATTAGTTGCTTCTGCTGGTATTTACACTGGTTCACCGTTGGTTGAGGTTTCATTAAATCAATGGAGTCGCCTGATTGACATCAATCTGACTGGCGTTTTCCTCACCAATCAGGCTGTTGCACCCATTATGATGAAACAACGCTCAGGCAGCATCATAAACATCTCCTCTATGGCTGGTAAAACCAGCTGGCCTGCTTCTGCGGAATACTCAGCTTCAAAAAGTGGTGTCATTGGTTTAACCCGTTCTGTGGCGATGGAACTGGCGCCTTATGGCGCAACAGTCAACGCTGTTTGCCCAGGGAATACCCTGACAGATATGGTACGTGGTGTGGCTGGCAAAGTCGGTGCCATGGATGGTATGACTGGTGAAGAATGGCTGCAGATGCGAGCCAATGATTGCCCGATGAAACGACTGGCAGAACCATGGGAAATGGCTGGGGTGTGTGCTTTCCTGGCATCTGAGGATTCCCGTTATCTAACCGGACAGGCTATCGAGGTAGATGGTGGAATGGTGATGTCCTGAGTTAATCACCTATTTTTTGGGGATGGGTTGGTTGTGATATCAAAAATAAAGTACAAAATTCCTTAAAAATAGATTAAAATAACTTGAATTTGTCCATAAAATAACAATACAATAAAACCACATCAAAAAAAGTTAAAGGATAAAGATGGAAATCGGGAAACGGGTCAACTTTCGTCGGAAAGAATTAGGTTTAAGCCTACGTGAATTAGGGGATCTTGCCGGAGTAACTGCGAGCTTTTTAAGTCAGATTGAGAATGATCAGGTTTCTCCTTCTTTAAACTCATTACAAAGTATTTCTACCGCATTAAAAGTGCCAATCTTTTACCTTTTAAATGAAGGCACCAATGGCAATGTTGTGCGGGCTAAAGAACGCACCAAGGTGTTTTTTCCGGATTCAAAAATTGGCTATGATCTCCTGACATCCGATTTTTCCAAGCAGATGATGAGCTACATCATCCGCATGCAACCACGAGCCAACCGGGTTGCCATGACGTTATCAAAATCCACCGAACAATGGATGCATGTGGTCAGTGGCAAGATGAGGATCGTTGTGTCGGAAGATACCTTCATCCTCGATGCTGGTGACACGATCTACTATGATGGCGACATGCTGGTGGAGTTTGGCTCGATCAGCGATGAAGAGTTGGTGGTTATTTGTTGTATCACGCCACCTGTGTTTTAAAGAATTACCGTCACCGAATAAATGATATGGTGCGTTGCACTTAGGGATTAGCTATTTTCACCAATCGAAGAAAAAGAGAAACATCAACAATAATCCAAAAGTGCGATGCACCCTACATAATTTATTCCTCTTCCGGCACCGCATCCGCCAGGAAGCTCTGCGGCAGGGGGTGCAAAGGTGGACGAATCGAGTAATAACCGACATCTTCCCGCGTCACACCTTCCCCTGCCAGCTGATCCGCGATGATGGCTGCTACGGTGTGCTCACACATGCGCCCCTGGCAGTTGCCCATGCCGGTGCGGGTGAGCATCTTGACTTCCCCAATCGATCGCGCTCCCATCTGAATGGCATCTTTAATCTCACCCAGGGTAATCTCCTCACAGCGGCAGATGATCGTATCATCTTTGAGCAATGAAACCAGTCCCGCGGGAGGCGTGAAGAGATCACTTAGAAGATCACCAAAACGGTGCTGTTGGTGCAGATCGGATTGAATCTCTTGTCGGATTTGTTTTTCCCGGCTGAGGCTGAGAAACCCGGTATTCTTTGCTACCGATGTGCCAGCGATCTTCCCTTCCAGACGGGCGTTCTCAGCACCACCAACACCAGCGCCATCACCCACGACGTACACATGGGGTATACTGGTCTGGAAATCAGCATCCCGCACGGGAATCCAGCCGCCTTTGCCGGCCTGGTAAGACATCTCACAGTCAATCATGCGTGGCAAGCCGGTATTGGGGGTTAATGTAAAGCCACTCACAACCAGATCCACATCAAAAACCTTTTGCGTCCCTGGAATGGGGTGACCGAATTTGTCCATTTTAGCAATGATAGCCTGTTCAACCGCATCCTGTCCGCGTGCTTCAACGACTGACCAGCCAATCTTGTAGGGTGTTTTTACCCCCAGGATGGTTTTCATATATTTGGCACCTTCGGTCAGGCGATCCCATTGTTTCAGCATGGTAAAGGCATGTTTGATCCCGTGCGGTAAAATATGATTGACTTCGCAAAGTGCCACCACTTCCACACCGGCTTCAATCAGATGGGCTGCTACAGAAAATAAAAGCGGTCCGGTACCGGAAATGAGGGCACGTTTCCCGGGGGCCACTCGTTGATTCTTGAGCAGCACCAGGGTGCCACCACTGGTAACCACCCCGGGTAATGTCCAGCCAGGGAAAGCGACCGGTGTATCATACGATCCCGTGGATAGAATCAGGTTCTTTGCCCGAACATATTTGGGAGCATTCTCTCCATAAAGTGCCACCAGCCAGCTACCATCTTCTTCCTGGAATAATCCCCACACCAGACAGTTCAGAATCTTCAGGGAGGGTACCTTCAATACATAATTGACAAGCTTTCGTCCAGCGGTTTCGGTCTTGTTTTCGTAATCCACTTTGAAGTCAGATGGAATGCGCATGAAATATTGCCCGCCGGGTTGGGGATAACTATCAATCAACACCGTTCGCACCCCAAAACCTGCAGCAGTGATGGTGGCTTCCATGCCACCCGGTCCAGCGCCAATGACAGCCAGTTCAAAAGATTCAATCATAATTCCAACTCCTTGCAGGTTTCGATTTGCATACCTTGTTTAACCGGGGTAATGCAAGCACGTTGGGCATGCACGCCATTAATAGTGACCAGGCATTCATAACAGATACCCATGCCACAATACAGGCTACGCGGCTGCTTTTGTTTATGACTCTTATGGAAGGTGCGGATACCTGCCGCGAGCATGGCGGCTGCTACGGTTTCACCCTGGTAGGCTTCTATCGGTTTTCCATCGACGTGAATGGTAACGGGTTTGCCGCGTTGAATAGCGGGGAGCATATCACTGGATTTTTTAATGCGAAACATAGGTATTCCTTTCTGGTAGAAAAGCTTGAATATCCAACTCACTGGTACCGGTGGTGATCAATTGTGTAATTGTTTCCCCGACCAGCGGTGTAATGATCACCGTGGAGCGAAAAGCGGTAGCCACATATAAACCCGGGACAGATGCCACGGGGCCGAAGAGGGGTAGACCGTCGTTGGGATCTGCGATGGCGGCTGACCAGCCGCGCAAGATCCGTAATTTCTGAAACGCCGGAAAATATTTCAAAACGGAACGAGCGATCCAGGGTAGCGCATTACCCGGAATGTGTGTCTTGAAGTGGTCTGCTTCGTACATCGATTCACCCAATAACAGGTGGCCATGGGTGGATTGACTGATGGCCATATTAGCGAGTAAAACACCCTGCGGAATATCAGCTCCCATCTCAAAGAAAGAGGCGGATGCCAGATGCGTGTTTAATTGGATGGGTAAGGGTTCGGTCACCATGGCTTGACCAAGCACATAATGCAGGACATCCCATTTAATACCCAGTTTTTTGACCAACTGGTTGGTGTAGGCACCGGTGCATAAAATAATCGAATCCGCTGAAAAATTACCTGCAGCGGTATGAATGGATTTTATCTTTCCGGTATGTAGGTCAAACCCGGTAACCGGGCAATGGTAATATTCTTTGAGACCCACCTGGCGTGCCCTGGTGAGGTAGGCATTAATCAACTGGAATGGGTCGAGTTGACCTTCATCCGCGTGATAGAGACCACCTAACAGGTTTGTGGGATCAATGCAAGGTTCCAATTCCGTCAATTGATGGGCAGAAACCAGTTCGGATGGAATTCCGATGGCCTGCAATTCTTGCTCTCGTGCGGAGAGAATCTTCCACTGGTTTTCATTTTCAATGGGCAACAGGCTGCCCAGTTTGCGGAGGCCTAATTTCCAATCCAGTTCCTGTTCCAGGGTGGCGAAACGGGTGCGAGCCAGCAGGATCATGGGAACACTGTGTTCCAATTCCAGATCTTGGATTTGAATATTGCCGAAATTGGCACGGGAGGCACTGGCAGCAATGGCACCCTGGTCGAAAATGGCTGTTTTGAGCCCGGCTTTGCTCAGATGGTATGCCACCGAACTGCCGATATAACCTGCTCCGATCACGATCGCATCAAAATTCTGGTTCATGCTTGCCTACCCCAGCTGTTCTTTCCAAATTGCGACCAGTTCCGGCAAATCCCGCACTACCAGATCGGGTTGGATACCTTTGGTAACGACGGATGCCTGATTATCAACGCCGGTTTCCACCAGAATGGTCTTCATTCCGGTATTTTTACCACCCTGAATATCGGTTTCCAGACGGTCACCCAGCATGGTTGTTTCAATAGGCTGGACACCCATCTTTTTCATGCCCAGGTCAAACATAAAATGGTTGGGTTTGCCCATGATAACTGGCTTGACCTGTGTGGCGGTTTCCAGGGCTACCAGGGTCATGCCACATTCGGGCACCAGTCCTTCATCGGTGGGGTAGAGTAGATCGGGATTGGTGCCGATGAATTCAGCACCGTGTTGAATGTGCAGGCTGGCATATTTGAGTTTCTCGTAGGTCAGGCTGTAATCTCCGCCGACCACGACAGCATCCGCTTTGCCATTCATGCCTGATATAATCTGGATACCTGCCTGTGTCAGCGCTTCTTCCAGTCCGGATTGACCGATCATGTAGACCTTTCCACCTGGATATTTTTCCTGTACATACAGGGCAGTCACCGTGGAACAGGTCAGGATGTTATTGATGGAGAGATTCACTCCGAAAGCGCTGATCTTCTGCTGGTAAGCAGACAGGGTTTTGGTGGCGTTGTTGGAAGCCGTCTGAAACTGGATGTCATGTTCATTCAAAAAATTGAAGAAATCCACCAGACCAGGCAAAGCCAGATTGCCACGCAGAAGCGTGCCATCAATATCGATCATTATGGCATGCATATCTTTTAAGAAGGATGCAGATTGAGCCTGCGGGGAACGCATTACCAATCAATCTCCTGAATGGCTTTTTGATATTTTACGAACTTCTTCTGGTAGAAATCCGCCAGAGAAAGATCGGGGTGCACTTCTTTCTTTTGGACTTTGAAGTATTGGGCACACTCCTCCACGCTTTGATAAATACCCAATCCCAGGCAGGCCAACATGGCAGCTCCCATGGCGGGTCCGTGGCTGTAGGTGGTCAGGGATACGGTCACACCATTCACATCCGCGATGATCTGCGGCCAGATTGGGCTACGGGCAGCGCCACCAATCATCCATAACTGCTGGATCTGGGTGCCTTCTTTTTTCAGCGATTCCAATGCCCAGCGTACTTCAAAAGCGGATGTTTCCAGGACAGCGCGGGTCATATCGACCGCTTTGTGATCCAGTCGCAAGCCGGTGAAACCACCGCCTGGGGGAACATTACGAGCAAACGCTGAACCATTTAAAGGAAGAAAGAGTAGTCCTGGATCGAGGCTATTATGTTCACTCAGTGCCTGGTTCATCAGCGCAAAGCGATTTTCACGTTTTTTGCTATCAGTCTGGTTTTCCCAGAATTGTTTTTGCATCCACTCCGGGTAAGCGCCAAATCCACCCAGAAACTGGCTGGCGATCCATAGATCGGGGATGACATGGAAGTTCAGATCCATTTGCGGGGGAATTTGCCCCACATTGCCGTGCTGCGTGACCGCATTGATCACCCAGGCGGTACCGCAGGCCAGGAAGCCCTGATCGCTGCCGAGTACACCCAGCACCAAAGCTTCCGCAGAGTGATCCTGTCCCCCCTGAAAAACGGGAAGTCTTTGTGGCAACCCGGTTTGCTGGCAGACCTGTTCGGTTAATTCTCCCACTACCGCAGTGGAGGCGAATACCGGAGGTAATTGATCGGTGCGAATGCCAATGATATCGCATAGTTCCTGGTTCCATTCGCAGGTGCGGATGTCGGTCAGCAACATTTCGGCAGCCATGGAAGGATTGGTGGAGGATTCTCCGGTTAAGCGATAGTTTAGAAAAGCATTAACAGGCAACCAATAGCGTGTCTTTTTGAATGTATCGGGGTCATTGCGTTGGAACCAGGCAATCACCGAGAAGGGCAGACCCGGTTGCGGCGACCAACCGCTGATCTGGCGCACTCTCTCAGAAGTGCCATCTTTGCTCCACGCCTGCACAATCGGGAGCGCGCGCGAATCCAGCCAGGTAACCATGTGGTTGGTGGGCATGAAATTCTCATCCACCGGGATGACTGAACCGCCTTGCGTTGAGAGCACAATCCCGCGAATACTCTGGTCCGCTGTGACCCGCGCTTTTGAATCGCGTAGGGTAGCAATCACCAGATTCCACAATTCCTCATTGTCCTGTTCGACAACCCCATTTGGTTTGGAAATTTGCCCGCAATGATATTCCACCACGCCGCGTTCTTCCCCGATGGTATTGATCAATACGCATTTAATGACGGTGGTACCCACATCCAAACTGAGGATTAAATCTTCCATGAGCGTTATCCTTTAGCAATCCGGGCAGCTTCGTCCACAGAGACACCTTGATGGATGATGGCAGCCAACGCTGCAGCCATGGCACCAGGATTATCGGATTCGAAGATATTGCGTCCAATCGTGCCACCGGATGCGCCGGCATCCATCGCTTTTTTCATTTCCGTCAGAAATTCTTCGACGGTGTTGCGTTTCTTGGAGCCCATAATCACGACTGGTTTGTAACAGGCTTCCACGATCTTTTCAAAACCATCCACATAAGGAACTTTGACCCAGTCGCCACCCAATTCGATGCCAGCCCGGGCAGCCAGCGCCACCCGTTCCACCGTGCGATATTCGGGGGTGCTCTGCATCCCACCGGGTACCATTTCGGCTTGAACCGCTAGTCCCCAAAAATGGGCTTTGGCGGTAATTTCTGCCAGGTTGTTGAAGGTGCGCATCTCTTTTTCATCTCCCGGGTAAGCGGAAATGCACAGGGCTTCAGCACCCAGACGTAAAGCTTCTTTGACCCCAAACCAGACCGGTGCTTCCACATCCGGCCCCAGCATGGTGGCGACCCCATCCGAGCGCAGGATTAATCCCACCTTTGATATCTCCCAGGCAAAATGGCGTGCCATCCCATAGGATGTCATGATGCCATCCACGCCGCCCTGGATGGCCTGGACGATGGTTTCACCAGGTTTGACCTGACCTTTGGTGGGTCCAAAGATGATGGAATGCTCCATGGCTAAAATAAGCACTTTCCCATCGGATTTAAAAATTCGATTCATTCGTCGTACATTATCCATCATTGTTTAAGATCCTTTTGAGTTAACGGTTTATCCAGCTTCGGTTTTTCTGGTGGCATAACGCTGCCCTCCATCCACGCGGATCACATCCGCATTCACATAATCGGCTTCGATCAGGAAATTGACAGCATGCGAGACATCTTCCGGTGTTCCCCAACGATCGAGCAAGGTTTTGGCAGCGGTACGAGCAATCTTTTCTTCAGAATAATCGGGCGGTGCCAGAACAGGACCAGGACAGACGGCGTTGACACGCACATATGGTTTTAATTCCAGCGCCAGCTGCCGGTTGAGAGCATACAGAGCTGATTTCCCGACTGCATGGGCGGTGAAATTAGGCCAGGCTTCCCAGATGGTCAGGTCGACGATATTGATGATAGCGCCTTCCTTTTTGGTGAGCATGTCTTTGGCTGCCAGATTGGAAACATAGAAAGCGCCATTGACTAAGACCCCGGTGACAATATGCCAGGCGGTGAAATCATCGCTGGGGACATGTGTGGTGTGGAATGGGGAAGCGCTGTTGACCAGGATATCAACCATCCCCATTTTTTCATGGATTTCCGCGAACATGCGTTTGTCCTGCTCCAGATCGGCAATATTAGCCTGGACAATCATGGCAGATACACCGAAGGCTTCAGCTTCGTGCGCAGTTTTTTGGGCTTCTTCTGCATTGCTGTTGTAATTGATGACCACATTCGCGCCCGCTTTTGCCAATCCAAGGGTAATGGCTTTGCCAATACGCACAGCGCCACCTGTAATCAG
Source organism: Chloroflexi bacterium HGW-Chloroflexi-2 (assembly GCA_002840735.1). Lineage (GTDB taxonomy): Bacteria > Chloroflexota > Anaerolineae > Anaerolineales > Anaerolineaceae > UBA6170. Next base: position 65,011 of record PHBY01000016.1, on the reverse strand, counting down.
AGCGGTTTTCCCTTTAATTTCCATTTACCCTCCTATCATTAAGCTTGAAAAATTGCTTTAACTTTTTCGAAGGCTTCCGCCTCGGTTGTAGATGGACGGAATTCCATACCAATTAATCCATCATACCCCAATTCTTTGAGTTTCTTCACCAAATTGGGGAAATTAATCTCGCCTGTGCCAGGTTCATTGCGGGTCGGTACGTCACCAATATGGAAAGTGGGGTAAAGACCCCAGAATTTTTCCATGCCGTAGATCAAATTACCGGCATTGCGCTGCTGGTGATAGCAATCAAAAGCCAGACGAAATTGGGGGTGATCCATACGGCGCACCCAATCGGCGGCTAGTTCGTGATCACGTACCAGAATGTCTCCCCGAATGGGATTCTGGTTCAGGCACTCTACCCACACTTCCACATTGGTTTGTTCAACCATCTTCATGATTTTTTCGGTCTGGTCCAGGAGATTGGCGTATTGGAGTGGTTCTGAATAATTGCCGGAGAGGCGTTTCGACCATTCCTTGCCGTCGATGATATCGATCTGGTTGGAGAAGATGAAAAGGTGCTCCACATTGTAGCGTTCCGCCATTTCCAGCGTTTCTGCCCAGGTTCTTAATGTTTTTTCATTGTCTGCCGGGTCTGCCAGGGATCCCATGTCGTGGTCGAAAGTCGAGTTGAGGATACTACCGTGACGTTTACATTCTTCCGCGATACCGGCGATATCGATCAAACGCCAGCACCATACATCCAGTCGTTTTACCCCTAATTTCGCGAACGGTTCTACCCGCTCAATCAGAGGGCGGTCGGTAAACCAGAAGTCCATATATCCAGTGAATTCCATTTTATTAACATCCTTTTCGATAATTAATTTTATAAGGAAAAGTCAGCGCGATGTATACTCATCGTTTTTTCAAACAATAAATGATCATAAAAAATTCGTTATTAATGATCCTGTCTGCTGCTTGATTAAAGAGCAGGTACGGCAAAACGGGTAGGAGAATATTCATCCATCGAAACGGGGGATTGTTTTCCCTGGATCATCAAAGCCATCCACTCGCTCAACAGGGGGACTGTCGTGATGGTGATGACCAGGCTGGTGCCCACGAAGAGGTTGTCGATTCCTGGCACCCACCCGATCAATGGCTCTTCATCCGGTGTGAAGGAGGTGGGCCGTCCCCAGGTACGCACAATACGCACCTTTTCCAGGGAGGGATACAGCCGTACCAATTCTTTGCTGATGGAAGTAACCCCCCAGGCACTGACACCTTTGTGCAATTGATCGGTGGTGGTGACAGCTTCAGAGATATCCAGGGTTCCATTTAATTGCGGATGGACCCCAATGGCAACTGCTTTAGCTTTCCCATGAATGGTCTCATAGAAATCAGCCAGTTCCACATTATTGTAAATCATCGGTGGAATGCGTTCTGTGACCAGGGCTTCCGCATGCGTGAAATGTACCGGTACACTGACACCTGCCATGCGGGTTACTTTGGAGGTCCAGGCACCGGCCATGACGGCCACTTTTTCTGCCCGGTAAACCGTATTTTTGGTTTTTACAGCAGTGATTTGGTGGTTCTTCACCTCGAAACCGGTGACTTTCGACCTGCCCAGAATGACAGCGCCTTGCCGTTGGGCAGCGTTGGCATATGCCAGGGAAAATTTCAATGGGTCAAGCATCCCTTCGACTGAATAGGCTGCACCAAGCAGGTGGCTGGTATTCATATTGGGTTCTGCCTTTTGTAAAGCAACCCTGTCCACCACCTCGGTCGGGATACCCGCCGGGGTGAGAATGGCAGAACGCTCCTGCCAACGCTGCCACAGTTCCTCACTCCTGATCAGCAGAAAGAGACCGATCTTACGCCAGTCGTACCTGGCACCCAATTCCTCTTCCAGGGTTTCATGGCGTGCCAGACCATCACGGATGATCTGAATATTCAATGGATCCAGATGCCCTTCGCAGGTTTGGGCGCGTCCGGAGCAGGACGCCGAAGTGCCACCACCAATATCACCCGCTTCCAGCAGCAGGGTTTTCACTCCCATTTTGGAGAGCTGGTAGGCAGTGGATAACCCGAGGAATCCGCCACCGATGATGATGACATCGAAATTCTGCATGCTAGCTTGACCAAATAGCGTCCAATTCCGCATCCGGCACATCAAACACAGTGGGAGCCACCTCGGTCAGGGGATCCGTCTTGAAATAATCCGGGATCCGGTCGTCGGCGGCGCTGAGACCCGCAGCGCGGTTGAAAGCCAGTTCCAGATCGATTACTTTGCGGCCGAGAATGTCCAGATAATTATCCGGCAAATCCAGCTCATACACCTTACGCAACATCGCCACCACGATATCTGGGCGTTGTCCGGTGGCGCTGGTATTGAAGGCGCATAGATCGAGCGCATCATAAGCAGCGCGCTGGATCTGAGCAATGCGTGAGAACTTGACCGCCAGACCGGGGTCGCGATGATCAATCGGGAAGAAGACGGTTAACCCGGCGGTGTGATCCGCTCCCTGTGGGGAAGTGGCATAAGTGACGGCCGTACCCTTAATCACGCGCGGATCATAAGCGCTCATCGCCTGCCCTTTGACAGCCGGGATGTGTTTGACACCCAGCATCCTGCCAGCCGCCACCACGCCAGCACCGACCAGCTTGCCGATGGTTGTGCCTTCCGGTACCTGGCTGAGTGCTTTAAGAGCTGACTCTACATCCCCAAAACGGGGCAGATCATCCCGGTCGATGCCATCCGGTAAAACTTCCATTTCGGCCGCTTCCATCATCACACCCAGGGTGGCACCGGTTTCAATGGTGTCCATCCCATAGTCATTGCATAAACGGTTGATGCGGGCGATGCCGTCCAGTGAGGCGATCTCTAAATTGGAGCCACATAAACCGATGGTTTCAAATTCCACCGGAGCAGCTAATAGTTTTCCATTTTCATCTGCAAAAGCATTCGAGCATTGAATCACACAACCGGTCATGCAGGCATGTGTGGCTTTGCCTTCGCCACCGCGTTTCAGAATGACCTCACGCATGAAATCACCACCGATGGGTGTGGCATCCGGTAATTGACCTTTGCTGAAATTGCGTACCGGCAAGCCGCCCATGATCTGGACTGGCATCACGGTAGAAGCGGTG
>PHBY01000016.1:0-61871 GCA_002840735.1 Chloroflexi bacterium HGW-Chloroflexi-2 | reverse complement strand
TGTGATCGGTTGTCGGGCTTCCTTGCTGAGTTCTCTGCCACTACGCGGCGGCAAAGGAACCGTAATCGCTTTCAGACCTTTGGATCCCATGACTGCCCCAACGCCACCCCGGGCAGCCAGACGGAAGGGATTACCTTCCGCATCGGTGACCGCGATGCCGGCAGCGCCCATCAGTTGTTCACCCGCCTGACCGATACTGATCACACAGGTGTCCTTGCCGAATTTTTCCAACAGATACGCAGTTGTATCCTCATTGCCCTTACCCTGGCAATCGGCTGCGGATTCGTAATCCAGATGGCCACCGTCCTGATCAAGATGATAGACAGCCAACTTGCCTTCAGGCACAACACTCAGGAAGACAACCGCACGATATCCCAAACCAGCCAGGGAGTCACCCGCCATACCACCGGCATTGGATTCCTTGATGCCTTTGGTGAGCGGACTTTTGCAACCGATCGAGAGACGAGATCCGGTGGAGGTGCGGCTGTTGGCCAGAACCCCTGCAGCCAGGACTAAAGCATTCTCGGGACTCAACGGATCAGTTTTTGTATCAACGAATTCAGTGACCAGGGTACCGGATAGGTACCGACCACCCATAAGAGGATCTGATAGTTCCCGTTCGTGTTTTTCACCGGTAGATAAATTTACAACTAAAATCTTCATAATCCGGCCTCCAGGACTTTTTTGCAATCTTCTACATCTGCGGGTCGAACATTGAGGCCAATCATCGCCATTTTGGTGGCTGTTTCAGCAATTACAGGGATATCTTCTGCCTTCAAGCCAACTTCCGATAATCGGGTGGGCATGTCCAGGGTTTTCAAGAGTTTTCGGGCAAAATTTCCCAATCCTTCCGGTTTAGCATCCTGGGGTAATCCCAATGCATCCCGCAACGATACCCATCGTTCGGTGGGAATGGCAGGGGCGTCAAATTCAATGGTCGCTGGCAGCAGAGTTGCCACACCTAAACCATGATGCAGGTGGTAGGTGCCGCATAGTGGACCGGCCAGGGCATGCACCAATCCCAGAGAGGATTGATCAAACGATATTCCAGCCAGTGTGGCTGCCATTGCCATCTGCTTACGAGCTTCCAGATTGGAGCCGTTTTTGTAAGCTTCCGGCAACCATTTTACAATACTGCGGATGGCAGACAGGGCGAACATATCTGAGACTGGATTAGCTTTCCTGCTCAGGAAGGCTTCAATGGCATGCACCAGAGAGTCCATACCGGTGGTAGATGTCATTTGGGGTGGTAAGGAAAGCATCAGACTGCCATCAATGATGGCTGTTTTCATAAACATGGCTGGATGCAACACACCCATCTTGAAACCTTTGCTATCACCCACCACAGCCACATGCGTCACTTCGCTGCCGGTACCCGCGGTGGTGGGAATACCAATCACGGGCAGAGGTGTTTTTTTGATGGCTTGGCGATGCCATTGCACTTCTTCGTAGTCCAATTCCGGGTCTCCCAACAGCAGACCGACCGCTTTGGCGACATCCAGCACCGAACCACCACCCAGAGCCACCACATGCGTGATGTGTTTACCTTCGATGGCTGCCAGGGCTTTCTTTACATCCGGTATATTGGGGTTACCGGGAATGTCATCGAACACAACCGGTGTGAACCCTTTTTCCTCTAATTTGCTCAGGATTTTACTTGCAATCCCCGCCTGAATGATGCCTTTATCGGTCAGGAGTAATACACCATCCGGGGCAGCAGAAGCCAGTTCCACGAGGAGATCACTACCAGCCTCCTCTGAAAATACTAATTTAGTGGGAAAGTAGAATGTAAAACTCATTTGGCACCTCTTTTTTTGTGATTTTAGATCTATTTTTTTATTTAATTTTTATTGGAAAGAACACTTTCAATCATACATATTATCTTAGAAAAATAATAGTGAGAAATGACAAATTTAATCCGGAATTAAATTAAATTAGTCATGGTTGAATGATAATAAAATTATAATGGATTTGTAAAGAAATGGTTAACAGGACTTAGATGAAAATTTGTGATACTGAACAATAATTGAAAAAATTTTAGAAGAAAAGCATAGATCTTTTTGGTAATTAATTGCTTATAGGTACACCTTTTTCTTCTTTTGGAAATAGGTGTACCTGATAAGATTGAAGGAGACAGAAATTCTAGAGTGTAATGAATTTTTTTCCGAGCGTGCCACAAACCGGGCAACTCTCAGGTGGCGCTCCCAATTCAATGTAACCACACACCGGGCACAGATAAAATTCGGTTACATCCAAATCCTTACCTTGTTTGATTGCTTCCAATGCCAACGTATAGATGCGCGCATGCACTTCTTCTGCCGCTGATGCATACCCAAACATTCTGCTGGCTTTGTGTCCTGTTTCTTTAGCGTCTTCAAGCATGGGAGGGTACATTTCGGTATATTCGTAGGTTTCACCGGAGATGGCTTCTTCCAGATTGGCTAAAGTGTCTTTAATACCATCCAAGGCTTTGAGATGTCCTTCGGCATGAATCCGTTCTGCTTCAGCGGTGGTTTCGAACAGTTTGGCAATGTTGGCAAAACCTTCGGAGGCTGCTTTTTTGGAAAATGCCCTGTATTTTTGGAATGCCTGGCTTTCACCGGCAAAGGCGGTTTTTAAATTTTCAGTGGTTTTTGTCATTTAATTCTCCTCATTATTAAAATTTGTCATCTCCAATATTGTATAAAATTGACTTAAGTATGTCAATTGTCATTTATCGATATTTTTTGAGTACATTTAGAACCACAAGAAATTACTACGCACTAACAATAGCCTGCCGGCTGGTGCGTTGCACTTAGGGATAGACCCTATAATCTGAATTTGAGAATAAATCTGGTGAACAATCATCCAGAAGTGCGATGCACCTGATCACAAATCGTTGTCTTAAGGCAAGGTGCAACGCACTTTTGGATTACAGATTCATGATGATTAGTGCCCATTCGATGGCGACTTTTTCTCCCTAAGTGCATCGCACCTTAAGACTAGACTGGTACGTTGCACTTAGGGAGGAACCATATGATCCGAATTTTGGGAAATAATAAAAGTACGATAAAAAACGATTACCATTCATCAATCAATTTCTGAAAATTTATTAAGGTCTCAGAGACCTGAAAAAGGTTTATCATTAATTTTGATTATTTCCAAAAAGCGGAGGCAACCTGGCGGGTGACTTCTCTGGGATTGTCGGATTGCCAGACACGCCGGCCAATGGCAACCCCTTTGGCTCCGGCTTCGATGGCAGCTTTTGCCATTTTTACTGTGGCATCATCGCCTTCGTTTCCGGTTTTGGGGCCGCCAGCAACGATAATCGGGATGGGGACGGATTTCACAACAGAGCGGAAGGATTCGACATCACCCGAGAAATTGGTTTTAATCACATCAGCGCCGATTTCCATACCGATACGGGCTGCATGCGCGATCGCAATCGGGTCATAGGAAACATTTTCAGGTGGCATCATTTCTGCGATCACCGGCATACCATACGGATGGCACTCTTCAACTAATGCAGCCAGCCATTGATAGATCTCGATATCCCCTTCTCTTCCAAAGAAGACCGAGACAACCACAGCATCTGCATCCATGCGGATAGCGGAATCAAGTGTGGCAATCGGTGTTTCCTGAGTGCCTTGTTTGCTGAGTCCAGCGGTCAGGCTGACTCTCAAAACCAGGCCGGTCTCTGGTTTCAATGATTTCTGGGCAGCTTGCAGGAAGCCTGGGGATGCCAAAACGGCATTGGCACCTCCAGCCACGACTTCTCCCACAATCCATTCCGGATTATCGAGACCTTTTACCGGTCCCAGCCAGCCACCATGATCCAGGGGTGAGAGCAGACATAATTTTTCATTTCCGACGAATAACCTGTTTAACCTTCTATTTTTTCCGAACATATTTTCTCCTTCTTTAACGAAATAATAATTACAAAACAGCTTAATTAGATTTAAATAATTCCTGATTAAATTCAGCCTGAGCTTTATAGTGGGTATATAGTTTTTGATAAATACTGGCTGTTTTTGCGTTTGGATATAACCAGTCAGGCTCTTCGAATGTATCCAACAGTGCCTGTTCAAACGAACGACCACCCTGCTTTGCCAGGCAGGCATACGCAAACAAGGCATGCGTAACCGTTTCCTGCCCGGAATAAACGCAGACTGGCATCTGGCAAATATCTGCGATCATTTGAGGCCAACCAGGTGTCTTCGTACCTCCGCCTGCCAGGGCGATTTCATGGATGCCCACACCGAGTTCGTGAATTATTTGAATCATATAGGACAGACTCAACCCCACACCTTCCATGACAGCCCGGAGTAGATGAGCTCGTGAATGCGCCAGGGATAACCCATGAAAACTGCCGCGTAGCTGATCATTCCAGAAGGGCGAACGTTCCCCGGACAGGAATGGCAGAAAGTAAACACCATCGCTACCGGCAGGCACATCCAATGCTTCTACTATGGCGGATTCAAAGGATACACCCGGATAAAGATTTTTCCATGCCCATTGTAAGGCCGCGCCGGTGGTGGAGGAAACACCGCCCAGCATGGGAACCCGTAATAATGGATAGGTGTATATTCGGTTGCGTGGATCCACAACGGTTTCATGTGGTTCCAGAGGGCAAAAAATCATTGATGAACTTCCCAGAGAACAATTCAGTCTGCCTTTGGCTGGTGGGGCACTGGAGATAAGCGCCAATACATCGCCTGCACCGGCAATGACTTTTGCCTGTGGATTGATATTAAATCGCTCAGCCACCTGTGGCAACAAGAAACCGGCTTCATCTTCTGGCTGCAGAATGGGTGGTAGAATTTCCGGATTTAGACCAATGAAAACCAGACGTTCTTTTGCCCAATCCATGGCATCCCAATTCAGTAACGCAGCCCCGCCGGGTTCGGTGATATCCGTAAAAATTTCACCGGTAACCAGGAAACGTAAATAATCCTTTGGCCACAGTAAATGCCGGGCTTTGTGAATAACCTCCGGTATATGTTTCCTCATCCAATACAATTTCGGCAATGTGTAAGTTGAATTCAGTTGAAAAGGCGGCATTTGAAAAGCTGATTGCAGTTCACTGGTTTCTGCAGCTGCCCGTCGATCCAGCCATAAAATAGTAGGTTCCAGCGGTTTCAGGTCAGCATCCAGCAAGACTGCTGTATGCATCTGCCCAGTGAAAGCAATCACTTCAATTTGTTGTAAAAGGTGTGGCATTTTGGATAATCTGGTCAGACATTCTTCCATGGCTTGCTGCCAATCCTGCGGGGAAGCTTCTGCCCAACCGGCCTGCGGTGATGCATATTCATAAGAACTGGATTCGGATGCCAAAATTCTTCCATCAACAGCATATACGACTGCTTTAAAGGAAGAAGTACCCACATCCATTGCCAGCACAAAAGGTTTCAAGACAAATTACTCCAGATCGTTAATATCTAACATGACTTTCAAACCTTTGAGACTCTTAACAATCTCAAAGCCTTTACCCAATTCTTCCAGTGGAAGCATATGGCTGATCAATGTTTCAGTATTGACCTGTCCACTCTCGATCATATTGAGAGCAACGTTAAAATCAGCAGGCGTGCTATCCGCGGAACCGGTGATGATGAATTCACCATAATGGATCAGGTTGGGATCAATGTGCAATTGATCTTTGGGGTAAATACCTGCGAAAATGTTTAATCGTCCACCGGGGGCTAACATTGGGATGATTTCCTCCACCAGACGGGCTGATCCGACCGTTACCACAGCAGCATCCACACCCCAACCGGATGTGAGGTCTTTGACCAAGGTCGCCACATCGGTTTCTTTCGGGTTGACAACCCAATCCGCACCCAGTTCTTTGGCTTTTTCCAGGCGTTCCTGCACTGGATCAGAAGCGAGCACACGCGCACCAAAGGCTTTTGCCACCTGCAAATGCATTAAACCAATTGGGCCTAACCCAGCCACCAGTTCCACCTCTCCCGGGTAGAGACGCAGCATATTTTGTCCACGCACCACACAGGAGAGTGGTTCGGTGAAAGCAGCTGCTTTTAAACTGGTGGATGCCTGTTTAATGATGTGTACATTCTTTTCCGGAACACGCACATAATCCGCAAATCCACCACCAAATTGCTGGAAGTGTGGGTTCTGGCAGCGATTTTCGCGACCACTGCGGCAGGCTTTGCAAACGCCACATTTGACGCCCATGTCCGGTACGACCCGCTGACCAGGTTTGATGAATTTTACATTTTCTCCCACAGCCACCACCACACCGGCCATTTCATGCCCGAGCACACGTGGAAATGCCACTGAAGAGGATAAACCCGAAAAAGCTCTTAAATCCCAGGGGCAAATACCGGCTTTCCCCACCTGGATTAAGACATCATTAACACCCACTTCTTTAAGAGGAAGGTTACGTACTTCCAATTCATTCGGTTTTTCTGCCCACATCACGCGGTAGGTTTTTTCTGTCATGCGAATTTTTCTCCTATAATATCTAATTTTACTGAACTGAAGCTAATTAAAGTTTTCTTTGATATTATTTCACAAGTATTTTCCCGGAATTAATTTCCCAATAAATGAAAATTTGATCATCTTCTTTATATTTCCTGGTGGAAGCATAATAAACCGGAACAAGCAATTTTGCATCATTTTCTAGTCGTACATGATAATAAATCATTTCTCCAAGAAAAGTTATATGCTCTACCGTGGCAGTTAGGCAATTGACTTCAGGGTTTGTAATTTCATCTTCTGAAATATGGATTTGTTCTGGTCTTAAGATTAACCTGGGCTGTTCACCAATATTTTCCACTGGCTGGATCTGGATGGATAGATTGCTATTAGATAAAACAAAATATGCTTTTCCTTCCGTATTAGATTTGTATTCACCTTCCAGAATATTTGATTTGCCAATAAAGTCCGCAACAAACTCGGAATTTGGATGGTTGTAAATCTCTTCTGGTGTGCCTATTTGAATAATTTTTCCTTTATTCATTACTGCAATTCGATCTGAAATGGTGAGTGCTTCTTCCTGATCATGGGTTACAAAAATGGATGTTATCCCCAGATTTCTTTGGAGATCTCTGATTTGAATGCGTGTTTCTACCCTTAATTTGGCATCCAGATTTGATAATGGTTCATCCAGGAGTAAGACAGCAGGCTTCATCACCAGACCACGAGCTAATGCTACCCTTTGTTGTTGCCCTCCAGAGAGCTGCCGAATGGATCTATCTTCGAGATCTGATAATCCAACCATCTCAAGTGCATCAAAAACAAGTTTACGGATTTCCTTTGATGGTATTTTTTTTACTCTTAATCCATAGGCAATATTTTCGAATACAGTCATATGAGGAAAGAGGGCATAATTTTGAAATACCAAAGAGGTTGGGCGTTTGTCGGGTGGTAATTTAGTGACATCTTTGTCATCCATTATGATTTTTCCTCCTTCGGGTTGTTCGAATCCGGATAGTACTCGTAATAATGTAGTTTTTCCACAACCACTTGGACCAAGTAAACAAAGCATTTCCCCTTTCTGAACCTGAAGGTCGACCCCATCTACGGCTTTGACTTTCCCAAAAGTTTTGTGAATACCTTCTAATTTAACCATTTATTATTTCTCCTCATTGGATACTAAATTTTTCTAAACCAAATACTTTACCAATAATTGTTATTGCGATCAAAGCCATCACAATCAATAAACTGGAAATTGCAGTTACGGTAGGATCTAAACCATATTCTAATTGGGAAAAGATCCTGACAGGCAGGGTTATTGTTCTACCTCCAGTAATAAATATGCTCACTGTGGTTTCGTCAAATGAAGTGATAAACGAGAAGATGGCAGCGACGATCAACCCTGGTTTGATTAGCGGTAAGGTAATTGTTCTAAAGGCATGAAATGCGCTGGCGCCTAAATCCCTGGCGGCTTCTTGAAGGGAATTATCAAACCCAACCAGACTGGAAGATATCGTTCTGACAACATAAGCAGTAGTAAGAACTAGATGTGCAAGCAAAAGACCTTGAAATGTTGCTGTTTGACGGATCTCTACTAAAAACCTTAATAATGCAATACCAACGATTACCGCAGGCAACATTAAGGGTGAGAGAAAAATGGACCGAATGAATTCTCGCCCGGGAAATTTATATCGAGCAAGCCCTAAACTTGCTAATGTGCCGAAGATTAATGACACTATCATTGATATGGAAGCCAATCGCACACTCAACAGGAAAGATCGTATGTATTCAGGGCGATCAAGGAGACCTGTATACCATCTGGTTGAATAACTTTTCGGGGGAAAACTTATCATACTGGATTCTGAAAATGAACTGAGTATAACAAGCGGTAGCGGAAGAATTATAAAAATTATTATCAAAATAATTACTATTTTTGATATGACCGGACTGATGACACTGAAGAATTTTCCACTCGATGTCATTGCGTTTTTGAGTATGGTAATCTTCATCAATGAACGGGAGACTAACGCGTTGATTGAATATAAGAATTCCCGGAGATCACTATTGATTTTCTTCCATGTAGTTTTTGATTTATCAGTGCTTTGTTTTGCATCATCCTGGCGAAGATCTCCACTGGATGCAATTTTTGTATATGATGTTACCAGAATGATGGTGAATACCAGTAATATTAAAGATGCTGCTGCTGCAAATGGCCAATTTAGTAAGGCGGTAGCCTGTTGATAAATTAACATGGTCATCACCATAATTTGGCCACCACCTAATAAGCGAGGAGTTACATAAGAACTGAAACTTAATAAAAAGACAAAAAGACTACCTGCAATGATACCGGGAACACTGAGAGGAAAAATTACTTTCCAGAATGCTCCGGTTGCACTACTACCCAGATCTCTAGCAGCTTCCTGTAAAGAAAAATCAATGTTCGAAAGAACACTGTTAATTGACATAATCATATAAGGCATAAAAACCTGAGTTAAACCAATTATGATACCAAGTTCGCTAGGAATAAATGTAAATTTTGGAATACTTAATAAATCCAGGAGTTGATTAATGGGCCCGTGTCTACCCAAAACAATCATCAAGCCGAGTGTACGCGCAACTACATTCGTCAATAATGGTGTCAAGATAGTGACTAATAAAATAGTTTTGGCAAATCCGCGTGTACGGTTAATTAAAAGAGCCAGCGGATATCCTAATATCAAAGATAATAATGTGGTACCGAGTGCAATTCTAAAAGTAACAAATAGAACTTTGAAATAATAAGGATCAGCAAATCGAGTGTAATTCTCTAGTGTAAATGTTCTGTCTATCAAACCACTACCAGGAATCCCTTTAAAAAAACTAATGGCAAATAGCATGATCATTGGAATTAAGAAACCAAAGGCTATTATGAGGAGTCCAGGGGTAATAAACAGGTAAGGAGTTATATTTATTTTACGAACGTGTTGTTTCATTCAATTACACCCTCCAAATCATTAAGAATATTATGCTTCAAAAATATTAAGATCCTCAACAATAAATCTTCGTTCAGAAATTGGAGAGGACTAATGTCCTCTCCAATTTGATTGAATTTGTGATGCTGTTAATCGATTAGTCTAAAATTTCTCGATTCCAGCGATCAACCCATTCTGATTGATTTGTAGAAATGGTCAGGTTATCAAGCATTAACAATTTTGCAACTTGATCCTCGCCATAAGGCATAATTGCTGCTAAGTCAGCATCAAGAACAACCGTTTTGTTGGTTGGTGCGTAGAACAGAACCTTGGCATAAGCTTCCTGAACAGCCTGACTCAGATGGAGATTAATCCAAACTTCTGCCAGATCAACATTTTTAGAATTTATCGGTATGGAAGCTGCATTCATAGCCAACGGAGTGCCTTCTTCCGGTGTTACAAATTCAACTTTGCCACCCTGTGATTTGTAGGATTCAACATAACCACGAATTTGAGGAGCAAACCATACATCTCCTTGTTCAAATGCCAGATTTGTTTCATCAATACCAGATAAAATCATGGGGAATGGTTTGAGTTCTTTCAATGCTTCAAATCCAGGGTCAATATTCGTCTCCCCACCACCATGGACGCGGGCAGCCATTACCAGAAATGCAGTTCCCTGAGTGCCTGGGAAAACAAAGGGTGCTACTTTGCCTTTGTATTCTGGCTTCCACAGGTCTAACCAGGAAGTAGGCATGTCGGTAACGTATTCTGTGTTCACCATCAAACCGATGGACATGAAGGAAACTCCATAACCGCCATATTCTTGGGCTTGTGGGTAGAGGTTGTTAAACTCCGGAACACCAGCAGGATTTGGAGGTAATATCACTGCGTCTTTCGATGCTTGTTGGGTTTGAGAAATACTGAGGTAAACAACATCCATTGTGGGTGCGTCCACTTCGGCATAAATACGGGCATATCGGTCAGAAGAACCGCCTAACACCAACTCCACATCAGCGCCGGTGATTTCTGTAAATTCTGGAATTAAGAACTCTCGAACGATCTGTTCCTGTTCAGCGCCCCAAATACCAACAACAAGCGTTCTACCTTCTCCGATTTTTGGAGGTATTTCGGTCGGAGCAGGTACATCAGTGGGTGCAACAGGTTCTTCAACGGGTGCAGCAGGTTCCTCTACAGGCGCGGCTGGTTCTTCAACGGGTGCTACTGGTTCTTCGGGTGTTGCTTGTTGAGCACAGCCAACCATTCCAACTAACAGCACGATAGCCAGAAACAAATAAAAGATACTGGCTTTAGTAGTTTGTTTTTTCATCATATTCTCCTTAATAAGTATTGTGGGTAAAAATTTGTACCAGTTAATACAAGTTAAAACTTTCTTCTTCTCCTTTCTTATTGATAATCCTCCTTTCAATGTGTTAGAAAACCGAAATCAAACCAGGCGAATGTTTAGTTTGCTTCTTCACCGGAGCAAATGCAGTGAATATTTGTACATATCACTCCGGCTGATGACGACATGGTGTTCTAAAGGTTGATGGTTCAAAGTGTAAACAACACCTTCTACTTTTAATAATGGATTGCCCATTGGTACACCCAATAACGTGGCTTGTTCTTCGCTGGCAGAAATGGCTTCAATGGTTTTATCTGATTCCACCAGAGGAATGCGTTTCATTTCAAAAAATGAATAAAGGGATTCAGTACGCTCAAGATCTTCTCGGGACATTGAAATCTCAGGTGGCAGGTTGACGTAGGAAGTGTTGATTGCCACAGGGATTTTATTCACTATTCGGAGACGGTTAATGTGAATGACAGATTTTTCAATTGGAATTCTGAGCATATCCGAAATTTTTGGTGGTGGTTCTACAATTTCAAAATCGAGGATTTGTGTTGCCGTCTCATATCCATGGGCTTTCATATCTTCTGTAAAGCTGGTTAATTGGGATAATCCACGATTAAGTGAACTTTTTTCACGAATGACGATCGTGCCTTTTCCCTGAATTCGACTGATATAACCTTCATGTTCCAGTTCTTTGATGGCCTGTCGCACCGTGGCACGGCTGAGTCCGAAATGGTTTACCAACGTCATTTCTGGCGGTAGAACCGAGCCAGGAGGATACATTCCTTCGTCCAAATCCTGGAGCAGGATATTTTTTAGCTGACTATACAAAGGTAGGGGGGATCTTCTGTCGATTATTTTCATGTTTTTCAAAACGGGGAATCATTGAAATGTACGTACATCCTAACAAATTTTGGTGGAAATGTCAATAACCTTAATTTCAAATTTGAATTTTGTTAATTAATTACTTGTTTTTCAACACCCTCATATGAGAAATTTTTGTGAATCATATAAAAAAGATATAATAATAATTGGCTTGTAAATAAAATGATGCATGCTATAATTTTTAAACATAAAATTTTTCCACACATTATTTAAAATTAAATAATTTAAAAATTAATGCATTCATAGGTCTTGAGGACACAAAGTATGGATCAAAATATACCTCAAACTGCTTTAACACCTGAATTATCGTTTTCAAGTAAATTTGGAAAAAGAGGTCGTCAAAAACGGGCAGTTAAAACATTTTTCCAGGCCATACTGTATTTAAGTCCAGCTCTAATCTTGTTTATTACATTTGTGTTCATTCCACTGATTCGATCCTTTGAAATAAGTGCTTATATTACCGATCCGATTGGTCGCTTAGCAAAATTTGTTGGATTGATGAATTACGAACGCTTGTTTCAAACCACAACTTTCATGAATAGTTTTAGCAGAACCTTGTTGTTTGTTCTCTATACTGTTCCAACAACGATCTTAATTTCGCTTGGGTTAGCTTTATTAGGTGATCTTCGCCTCAAAGGGATTTCTGTATTTAGAATGATCTTCTCAATTTCTATTGCTATTTCTGGTGCGACAGCATCCTTAATGTTCCTTTATATTTACCATCCTACAATTGGTGTAAACTACTTACTGAATCTGGTAGGAATACATAACATGACCTGGTTGGTCAGTCAAAAGACAGCCTTACTCTCGGTTGCGTTGACAACAGTTTGGTTACAAATTGGGTTGAATACTGTTATTCTTCTTGCTGCAAGACAGACAATTCCTGAAGAACTTTTCGAAAGTGCCATGATTGATGGCGCAAATAGCTGGAATAAATTCTTACACATCACATTGCCAATGTTATCATCGACCTTTTTCTTTTTAATGGTGGTTGATACGCTGGCAGCATTTCAAACGTTTACACCAATTCATGTTATGACAAAAGGGGGTCCGTTAGAATCGACCAATTTATTGGTATATTCCATCTATCGTGAGTTTTATTTTAATGGAAAATATGGTTTTGCCGCATCTCAGGCGATCATGCTATTCTTCATCATGTTGTTGTTAACCATTCTGCAATTTGTCTTTGTTGAGCGAAAGGTGCATTACGAATGAAGAATCAAATTTTCAGTAGACGCCTATGGAGTTCAATCAGCCAATATTTGATCCTTATCATTGCTTCGATTATTATCCTGTATCCAATATGGTCAGCTTTCAATATTGCCATGATGTCTGACACCGAAATGGGGTCTTATCCACCTCTTCAATTTCCCACTGCAATTCGATTTGAAAATATTCAACGTGCACTTTCGCAAGCTCCTTTAGGACGTTATCTTTTCAATAGTGTTGTTCAATCTACATTGGTTATGGTTGGACAATTGATCACAGCTTGTCTGGCTGCTTACGCTTTTGCATTCATTGAATTCAAATGGCGAAATTTTTTCTTCCTGGTCTTTTTATCAACTATGATGATTCCCTGGGAAGCCACGATTATCCCAAATTATTTGTTTATCAAAACATTGGGTTGGACTGACACATTTCAGGGTTTGGCAATACCTTTTATGGCTACAGGTTTCGGAACATTTCTATTGCGTCAATTCTTCTTAAAAATCCCACATGAATTAAAAGACGCCGCCACAATGGATGGTTGTGGAAGCTTCCGATTTTTAACGACAATCGTATTGCCCCTGGCACGTCCAGCCTTGGGAACCCTGGCAGTTTATAGCTTTTTACAGACATATAACCAATACTTATGGCCTTTGTTAATAACAAATAATTCTTCAATGAGAACAGTACAAATTGGAATAACCCTATTACAAGACGAGGAACGTCTGATGATTAATATTGTTATGGCAGGCGTGATTTTCATCTTGATTCCTACACTTACGTTGTTTGTGTTCAGTAATCGTCAATTAATTCGTGGTTTAACCGCTGGTGCCGTGAAAGGGTAAACTCCAGCGGATATTATCAAAATGTAAGCAGGAGGAGTTAGAAATGAAGAAAAGTTTATATTATATTGTTAGCTTGCTGGTATTAATAGCAATGGTATTATCAGCATGCGCACCGGCTGCCGAAGCGCCGTTAGAAGAACCAGTAGCTGAAGAGCCAGCAGCTGAGGAACCAGCAATCGAAGAACCAGTGGCTGAACCTACCCCAACGTTGGCTCCACCAACTACTGAAGAAGTAGTAAAAATCGACTTCTGGCATAGTATGGGTGGAGACCTTGGAGGTATTGCGATTCCCCAGATGGCGAATGATTTCAATGCATCACAAACTCAATGTTATGTAGAGCCTATTTTTCAGGGTTCTTATGATGATGCCTTGAATAAATTAAAAGCTGGTCTTCAATCCAAAGATACTCCCGCTGTTATGCAACTCTATGATATCGGCACACGATTGATGGTTGACTTGAAAGTAATTGTCCCAGTACAGGATTTCATTGACCGGGAAAATTATGATGTCTCTGACCTTGAACCGAATGTGTTGGCGTACTATACAGTTGAAGGTAAACAGGCTTCCATGCCATTTAATTCATCAACCCCCATGTTGTATTACAACAAAGATATGTTTGCAGCAGCAGGGTTGGATCCAGAAAATCCCCCAAGGACTTTTGAAGAGGTTTGGGAGGCTGCACGAGTTTTGACTCAAAAAGATGCCGCTGGAAATGTATCTGTTTCTGGCATATCCATGAGCATTTACGGCTGGTTCTTTGAACAATTGTTAGCTGTTTCCGGTGGTTATTATGTCAATAACGCAAATGGTCGTGATGCACTTGCAACGGAAGCAACTTTCAATAGCCCGGAAGGTGTAGCAGTTCTTGAGTGGTGGAAAGGTATGTACGACGAAGGTATTATGGGTAATTACGGGCGAGCAAACGCTGATGTACGTACAGCTTTTTACGCTGAGCAAACAGCCATGTTCATTGACTCTACTGCAGTACTGCGTGGTGCAATGGATACTGTCGCCGGAAAATTCGAAATTGGCACAGCTTATCTCCCTCGCCCCAATGAAGAAGCCTTTGATACATCCGGAACAATCATTGGTGGAGGATCCTTATGGATGATCAGTGACAGACCACAAGAAGAATTGGATTGTGCCTGGGAATTCATCAAATTCCAAAGCTCTCCAGATCAACAAGCTTATTGGCATACAATGTCTGGTTACTTCCCGATTCGACAAACTGCCTATGATGTTCCGTTGGCAAAGGATTGGAGAGCCCAATATCCACAATTTGAAACCGCTGTCAACCAGTTACATCTGGCACCGAATAATCGTGTTACCCAGGGTGGTTTAATTGGTGTATTTCCGACTGCACGCCAGACAATTGAAGCAGCCATAGAAGAAGTCCTGGCTGGTGTGGCAACCCCACAGGAAGCTTTAGATAAAGCGGCACAGATTGTGACGGATGCGATTGTTGAGTACAATATATCAATGGGTCTGGACTAGACTGAGTAAATTGACCCTCGATTAATTAATTGAAAAGGGCAGGGTGTCCAAATTCCTGGACACCCTGCAACTTATAAATATGATAATGACCAAACATACATTCTTTATTTTGTTATTATTAACATTATTTGCGTTAAGTCTGGTGGCATGTTTAACCGTTCAGACTACTTCAATTGACCCAAATTTGGAGGAAAAGCCTATGACTGCAAATGACTCGAAAATAACCATCATCGCACATCGAGGAGCACGCTCGCTCGCTCCAGAAAACACAATTTCCGCGGCCAAAAGGGCTTTTGAAAATCATGCAGATGGTTGGGAATTGGATGTGGCTATGAGTGTGGACGGTGAGCTGGTTGTTTTGCATGATGATACCTTGGAAAGAACTTCCAATGTTGCAGAAGTATTCCCAGACCGTTCCCCCTGGTCAGTATATGACTTTTCTTTGGAAGACTTAAAAAAATTGGATGTAGGTAGTTGGTTCGTTGATAGTGATCCTTTTAAACAGATTGCCCTGGGAATTGTCTCCTCAGAAAACATAGCTGAATACAAAGGAGAATCAATACCTACCCTGCGTGAGGCGTTGATTTATACAAAAGACAATCAATGGTGGGTGAATATTGAAATAAAAGATGCCAGTGAAACGCCAGCGGATTCTGTCATCGTTTCAAAAATTGTTGCATTAGTGGAAGAGTTGGAAATGCAAGATCAAGTTCTGATTTCTTCATTTAATATGGAATATTTGAAACAGGTAAAAAGTTTAAATAAAGATTTACCAACAGGCGTTTTGGTTAATAAAATTATTATGGATCCTCTCGCATTAATGAAAGAGTTAGATGCCCAGGCATTTCATCCGGGTATGAAAGTGACATATGAGAAACAGGTAAAATTATTATTGGAAGAAGGATACGCTATTAATGTGTGGACAGTGAATGAAGAATCTGATATGCAGAAATTGATCGAAATGGGAGTCACAGGCATTATCACAGATTTTCCTCAACGAGCTTTCACCTTGTTTAATCCATAATCAGAATAAATTAAATGTTTTGTTTTATTCTGATTAATTCAAAACCTCTGATGAGATTAATCACCAGAGGTTTGAACAGGGGATTTCAGAAATCGGAGGAAAACTGAAATGAAAGAAATTGATAAATTTTTTACACCAGACGTCCAACCAATTTTTCACCAGCCAGGATGCGCTGGATATTGGTGTAATCACCAGCGCGGGATTTGCTGGACGCGGATGCGCTGCCGGCAGCTGTGTGAGGAGTGATGACGAGGTTACTGCGGGGTTGTCGGGCAATGAGCAGGAAGGGACTTTCTTTGGAAATTGGTTCATACATGAAGGTATCGACTGCCGCTCCGTAAAGGTGCCCACGGGCAAGCGCATCGGCCAATGCCTGGTCATCGACCACGCCACTGCCACCGCAACTGACAAAACAAGCGCCTGGTTTCATCCTGGCAAAGAATTCGGCATTCAGAGAGAGAGCCGTTTCCGGGAAGTAAGGCAATAGCATGCACAGGAAATCGCTCTTTTCCAATAATTCATCCACGCTGGCATATTGAATGTGTAATTCCTGTTCAGCTTCCTGTGGCAGGGGGTTGCGTTTGTTGTAAAGAATGTCACAACCGTATCCCTGCAATCGCCGGGCGAGTTCAGTACCGATCTCGCCGAAACCCAGGATGCCGACCGTTGATTCCCACAGTCCCAGCAGGTTTTCACGCCCCGTCCAGTTGTAGGCAAAGTAATCCTCGTCGCATAATTGGGGCGGATGTCCGAAATCATTGGCTTCTTCTGTCAGATCCATGACCTCACGCAGCCGTTTGGCGAGCGCCAGAATTTGCAGCACCATATGCTCCGCCACCATGATGCAGCTGCGCACTGGCAGATAACAAACCGGGAGGCCTGCTTGCTTAGCTGCCTTCAGATCAATATCATAGGTCTGGGAACCCAGTCTTTGAATCAAACGCAGGTCTTTCCCAGCCTGGATGATGTCAGCATCAATAACACCGGTGCGCTCGCTGATGAGAAATTCTTTTCCGGGTAAAGCAGCCATAATTTCCTCTTTGGAGGGTGAGCGTAACATGGTAACCTCCAGCTCTGCCGGTGCGGCTCCCAGCGCATCCTGCTGGTGTCGTTCCCCACGATGGGTGATAAATAATGTTGCATGTTTTTGAGACATATTCTCTCCTTTTTTAGTGTCTTAAAGTGACGGCTGGCGACGCCACAAAGATGGATTTTGCAATGCTCACGGGTGATAAGCGCTGCTTTTGCAATTAGTGTGCCCGCCAGACTGCTGCTATCAGGCTGAAACCCAGCATGACTTTAGCCTGTGTCATGTAATTCTCGAAAGTAACCAGTTCATTCGGATTGAGTTCATGGTTAAAAATGAAGAATTGGGCACTGGTTCCAAGCCCGACTGGAGGACGAATGGATTTTTCCGTATGAAAGGCATCCCAAACAGCCTGGGCTTCCTGATTATGATCATTTACAAAAGTGGTTGACAGATTGGGATTAGGAAAAACTGAATCGGCCATTTGGTTCCTGAAGAATGAAAAATTTAAAACGAAAACTACCAATGAGTACATTAAAGATACAGGATTTACCCCTTAAATGTCAAGTAGGAATTCCAATTGTAAAGTAATACTAAATAATTGGAAAAAACAGAGTGGAATTAATCTTGTGGCAATCTCCCAGTTTTACCCATTGCATCCATAACTGCTGGCAGAAGGTTCTTACTTTACCAACCAAGTGAATGGGGAAAGAAAATATTTAGTTTAGAAAATAGGTGGTGTGATCACCGAGATCCAGGAGGCTTCGCGATCTACCGATGCACACGCTAATTTGGTTAATTGATCACCATGGAATGAGATCGAATCGCCGGTTCGAAGGATATACTCTTCCTCATCCAACCCGATCAGAACCTCACCGGATAGAACATAAATAAACTCTTCCGTTTCACTGCGCAATTTACGGGCAATATTTCCTGTGCCTGGGGAAGCTCGTCCGATGAAGGCTTCTAATTTGGTGCTCAGGTTGGGGACCAGAAGCTGATATTCCAAACCGGATGGCGGCAGGATCAAACGCGGTCGACAGCCTGCTCGTACAACCGGTGAGTAGACTCTCGTGCGGTCATCATCTTCGCACGGCTCCGGATCAATGTGTTCGGTAATATCTTCGATATCGACCGGTATTTCTTCCAGAAAATGCATCATAGGCACATCCAGCGCTTCTGAAATTCTTCGCAGAGAATCAATGGAAACATTGGAAGAGCCATGTTCGACCTGGCTGAGGAACGAGGCGGTCAAATCGGTGCGCCGTGCTACCTCTCGTAAACTTAAGCCTCGTTCTTTGCGCAATTTATTGAGTTGCTTTCCGGGGTTGTAATCTGGTGTCATGGTACCTCGGGGAGATAAATATGAATTTTTAGAAAGGCGTGAGGATAAATTGAATTTCCCACATGATAGATTGTAATAATAATAGATTAATATAGAATGCCAGGTAAGTCAAGCCCTACTTGACAGGAAAAAATTTGAGAGGGTGAATTTGCTCAACTAAAAAATTATTGTGTCCTTTTAATAATTAGCGGTCAGGGTGTTTTTGGCGTGCGGACGCATGCCAAAAACACCCGCTTGCCCCGATTTATTGAGATGATACAAATTATTCATATACTAATCTTTGAAATATCATTCCACGTTCGTCTTCGTATATTTTTTGCCATTTATCTTTATCTATCCAAATATCCTGCTCTTTAATATCCACAAATATAATATAGTCACTAGGTTTTTCTCTTGATATCGAATTTGAAAAATCAGGGTCATAAGCAAAAAAGGATTGAGCACCTTCAACCCAAATTATGGAATTGTGTATGTTTTCATCAATGAAATCAAAAACACTGAGAAACTGGGCATTATTTACTGAATATGGTCTTTCTAAAATGCTGGATTTCTCTGGAACAAAACGAAGAAGATCGAATTGCCATCCAATTAATAATATGGATGGTATAGCAATAATCAAAACACTTGCAAAGGTTAATAACTTCCTATTCAGAATCCAATTCAGAAAAGGTAAAACCATAGGCTCAAGGATAACGATCAATAAAATAAACTGAACAATTAACAAAACTATCCCAAAACGCCAAGCAATCAGTGTGGGATTAGAAAGACTACTAGTTGCAGGTGTGATGATGAAACTTAGAAATGATACAAAAATTAAAAGAAAATCTCTCCACTGAAGGTTTGAATATTTGAAGATTACCAAAACAAACACAATAATAAGAACGAAAATACTGAATTTTAATTCGTTAGGAATATTTAAAAAAAATGTAGGATTTGTTGCATTGCTGGCAATAGACCAACTAGAAATTCTATAAGTGTTCTCATCAAATAATTTCCCTAAACCAAACAAATTTCGAACAATCCAGATTCCGCCAGTAAATGCCAGAAAAATGCCAAAAGCAGATGAACGAATTGTTAACAAAATTCTTTTTTGAGATTTTCGGTGACTAATGAATGTAAATAACCATATGAATAATAGTATCAATGCACTATTAGGTTTAATACTGATGGCAATGGCGCTCGTAACTCCTAAACCGATTAAATCATACTGATTATCTGATTTTTTTCCTAATGGTGAAAAAACCATTGCTGATAACAGAGCGGCAGCCAAAAATAAATCATTTTTTCCTACAGTAAAAACAACAAATCTTAGAAAATACCATGGGTTAAATACAGGTAAAAAACCTGAAAGAATTAGAATTGTACTTAATAGAAAAATAATTCCTCCTGGAACATTGGTATATTTCATCCCAAGTAACCAGATACTTATGATAAATAAAAGGACAATTATTGAATGGGTAAAGCTAAAGAGGTCTAAGTTATCGGTTAACAGCAAATTAAAACTTAGTAAAGACTCAAATCCAAATGGGTATTCACCGTAAGAAAAAGAAAAATCCCACACAGAACCCGTTTTGTACAATTCGATTGCTTTTGGAAAGTGATATTCTCCTGCATCCCAATCAAGACGATCTTCCATTGTATTGTTAGGCCAATTAATATTAGGAATGAAAATTAAAACAGCCAATAGAAGTGCAAATAAATATGCAGTGCTATTAATAATTGCTCTATTTGAGATTTTTTTCTTCTTTTCTGAAATGTTTTCTTTTGTGAATGGTATAAAATTACTTTTTCTTCTCCAAATCCAAAAAATGAATGCACTTAAACCCAAACTAAGAATAATCGCATAAACATCTTTGTATATTCGAAGTACTCCAAGAAATTGTCCACTGAAAATAATCGAAAAGAGAATGCATAATAGCAATTGGTAACCCGGAAAGAAAAATTTCTTTATTAGGTAATTTTCGGAAAAATTAATTGCCATCTTTCCCCTGCTAATAGAATGAAAAATATTTTATATAAGTATATAACAGAAAAATATTCTATTCCTGTTTGTAAAGTAGTAATAACTTGAAGTAACAAGAAATAGGTTCAAATATCTAATGAGAAAAAATTAATAATTTTCCAGAATTTAATATTCTTCTTTTTTATTCAACAACTGACGGATATCTTCCAGCCGTTTTTCCAAAAAAGATTTCTCGCGTTCTAAGTCAACGATTTCATCCTGAGGTGCGTAGTAAGGTGCATTTCTTCCCCATCCAAACCAACCACGGCCAGACCAGCCACGGCGACCAAAACCGCGACCATACCGCAGGTCAGTCTGACTATTACGGCAGGGACCAAACCCTCTACCACGAGGGCCATCTCCATAAGGACCAGAACCATCAAAACCAGGCATTATTTTCTCCTTTTCTTAGATCTCCTTTCAGGTTTTTTTCCTTACTCAGAGTGATTTGATTTGAACATTAACAACAATTGATCGATGGATTTTTGATGTAACTCCAACTGGTGTTGCCAGTTGATCAAGGCTTCTTCACCCAAAGGGGTAAGGGAATATATCCTTCTTGGGGGGCCCTGTGTCTGATCCATTTCCCATGTGGATTGAATCCAACATAATTCTTCCAACTCACGTAGCGTCCGATATATCACGCTGGGATGAATGGTGCCCATATTCATCTGTTCAAGATCATTCAACAGCGTATAACCATGCCGTTCTTTTTGACTGATCAGCAATAATAGGGTTGGTTCTAATAAAGAAATGGTAAGCGGGGTATGTTGGCTATGATGTTCACCATGATGACCATTCATCGCCCATCCTCTACGTCTCCTTGGCATAAAAACCTCCATCAATCATCAATATCATAACAGACTATTCTCTAATAATCAATAGACAATAAGGGAATACACATAATAATCATCAATAAATGTGACATATATCATTATAATAAGACAAAACATTGTAATTTATCAATAATGTACTATAATTTTGGTATAAAATTTAATTTCCACTTGGATCGCCAAATTGAACTTATTATTTGATCAGAATGAAGACTTAACTACTCGGACTCCTGCTGAAATGTTGGTCGGGCGAAACCTGCGTGATTTACGCAATCGGCGTGGGCTTTCATTGAGGGCATTGGCAGAACGCAGTGGCTTGAATGTCAATACCTTGAGTCTGGTTGAGAATGGAAAATCCTCTCCTTCTGTGGGCACCTTGCAACAATTAGCGCAGGCATTGGACGTACCGATCACTACTTTTTTTGAAACGGAACAGGTTGAAAAAAGGGTGGTATACACCCCAGCCGAACAAAGACCTTTTGCTGCGTTTGGAAGCACACAGATGCAGAATCTGGGTAAGGATCTGGTAGGTAAAGTGGTTCAGCCTTTTGTGGTTACCTTACAACCGGGAATGGGAAGTGGTGATCGCATGATCGTACACACCGGGCATGAGTTTGTTTATTGCCTCGAGGGGAGTATTCATTATCAAATTGGCCAGGAGGAATTCAATTTACAAAGAGGGGACAGTATTGTGTTCGAGGCTCATCTTCCACATTGTTGGGAAAACAAAGGGGAAGAAGTTGCGCAAATTTTGTTAACGCTCTATCCAACGGATGAACGGGAAGAGCCTGGTGGCAGGCACTTTTCACTTGAAACCTTACAAAAGGAGATATCTATGAAGATCGCAGTAATTACAAATGACGGAAAGACTATCAGCCAACATTTTGGCCGGGCACCTTATTATCTTGTGGTGACTATTGAAGAAGGAAAGGTGACTCAAACTGAAATGCGTGAGAAAATGGGTCACACACATTTTGTCGCACAACATGAGGAAAATGACCATGGCGGTGCAGGTCATGGCATGGATGCAGGATCGCATCAAAAACATGCCAGTATGGCAGAAACGATCTCTGATTGCAAAGCATTGATTTGTGGTGGTATGGGCATGGGAGCTTATGAAAGCATGCGCCAGTTCAATATAAAACCAGTTGTCACGGATTTACGTGATATTGAATTAGCCGTGCAGGCATTAATAGATGGCAAGTTAATCGATCATACAGAACTTTTACATTAATAATGCAAACTGAATAGCTTTTTCTTTCCGTTGGAATCCTTTTATCTTGGAAGGAAAAAGCTCTTCAAAATTAAAGGTACTTCGAATGCGTGAGGTTGATCTTTTCTGAAATAAGAGGAGAATCATGTATAAAAAGATTTTATATGAAGAATTAATAAAAATTTTTGAGTTGCATCGTAAATACCTGGCAGGTGAAGAAGGTGGCGTGCGAGCAGAATTAAGCGGTGGTGACTTTTATGGCACCGATTTTTCCAATGTCAATCTGGCCGGGGCAAATCTGGAAGCAACCAGTTTTAAACGTTCCAATATTATGGGTATCAACCTGGAAGGTGCAAACCTGAAAGCGGCCAATATGAAACGTGCTTGTTTCGCCAGTGCCAATTTAAAAAATGCCAATATGGAAGGTACTTTCTTAAAAGGTTGTAATTTTGATGATGCCGACCTGCGTGGAACGAATTTAAAAGGAGCCAGCATGGAAGACGCCTATTTTGGAAATGCAAAATATGACAGAGACACGATCTGGCCGGATGGATTTGACCCGGTAGCCGCTGGGGCGATATTGGTTGAAAAATAGTCGAATAAATTATAGGAGGATTAATGATATTACTGATTTCATCACAGGGACAGAATCTTGAAAGTCCCATTGAACATCGCTTTGGGCGTAGCCCCTGGCTGATTAAGTATGATACGGAGACAAAAGAGAACCAGGCACTTCCCAATCCGGGTGGACGCCAATCAGGTGGTGCAGGTGTAGCAGCTGCTCAATTCGTCATTGATCAGGCAGCTGATGTAGTCATCAGTGGTGATTTTGGACCCAATGCTGCCAATGCTTTGCGTGCTGCTGATGTGAAAATGTATCTTTTTGATGGTAACCTGAACAACGTGGATGATGTAATTGATACATTTTTGGAGGGTAAATTGCCGGCTTTTTGATTCGGCATCGGTAAAATGAACATGAAAATAGCGGTAGCAAGTGGAAAAGGGGGAACGGGTAAGACAATGGTGGCAACCAGTCTGGCACTCAGTCTGATTGAAACAAACCAGGTGAAATTGTTGGATTGTGATGTGGAAGCACCGAATGCTCATTTGTTTCTGCACCCGACCTTTACACAGGAAATTCCAGCTGTCATTCGAATTCCCAAAATAGACCCTGAACGCTGCACACTGTGTGGACAATGTGTTGAAGTGTGTCAGTTTCATGCCCTGGCGAAAGTCGGAAAAACCATCATGGTGTTCCCGCAACTCTGCCATGGCTGTGGCAGCTGCACCTGGAATTGCCCGGAAGGAGCTATTGAAGAGATTCCCAATCCTATCGGGGTGATTGAAAAAGGCACTACCATATCTGGAATCGATTTTACCCATGGAAAATTAACCCTGAGCGAGCCGATGGCGACCCCCATCATTCGGCAGTTGAAAAAACTTGAAAAATCATCCAATGGGACAATCACTGTCATCGATTCTCCACCAGGCGCGTCTTGTTCAGTCGTTGAGACCGTGCGGGGAGTAGACTTTGTCATTCTGGTGACTGAACCCACCCCATTTGGCTTGCATGATCTCAAGCAAATGTTGGGTATTCTGGAGGACATGCGGATTCGATACGGGGTCGTGATCAATAGAGAAGGTATTGGTAATGCTGAGTTGGATCGGTATTTAGAGCAAAAAGGAATACCCATTTTAATGAGAATTCCATTTGATAAAGAAATTGCCAGGGGAATAGCTGCAGGAAAACCACTGGTGGTGATCGATCCGAATTACCATGAAAAGTTTAAGGATATGTATCAAAAAATAAATCAAATAATTGATAAAAGTGATGGCAGGTCATGACACAACAAAGAGCAAAACAACTTGTCATATTAAGTGGAAAAGGAGGCACAGGTAAAACCAGTTTAAGTGCAGCCTTCGCCTATGAGAGCACTCATGCTGGGATGAATTACAAAACTTTTTTTGTCGATGCTGATGTCGATGCAGCTAATCTCAGTCTGGTGCTTGAAGCTCAGGTGGCAGAACAACACGAGTTCTGGGGTAGCTCACAGGCTGAAATTGATGTACAAAAATGTACTGGTTGTGGATCCTGTGAATCGGTTTGTCGCTATGATGCCATTTTCCCCCATTCCGAAATTCCAGGTGTGAATTGGATTGACCCGATTGCATGTGATGGATGTGCGGCCTGTGTTTATGCCTGTCCAGAAGACGCCATCAGCATGATTCCTCAGCAGGAAGGTTTCTGGTATCGATCCGAAACGCCATATGGAAAATTTTTCCATGCAGAACTTTTTCCTGGTAGAGAGAATTCAGGGAAATTGGTCACATTAATCAAACAAAATGCACGCTTAGCTGCAGATGATCAGAGCGTTCAACTGATTGTGATCGACGGTCCTCCCGGGATTGGATGCCCGGTGATATCAGCCTGTGCAGGAACAGACCTCGGTCTCATTGTTGCCGAGCCGGGACAGGCCGGGATGCATGATTTGCAACGGGTGCTGGGCACATTAAGACACTTCAGGATTCCAACTGTTATCTGTATTAATAAAGCAGACCTATATCCACAAGGCACAAAAGAAATTTATGAGTTTGCTGAAACACAGGGCATTGAAGTTGTTGGGGAAATCCCATTTGATGAGAGCATCCCTTTATCCATGTTGCAGGGTGTCCCTATTCAGGTTCTTTATCCGGAATCACCCGCAGCCAGAGCAATTCATAAAATCTGGCATCAGACTGTAAACAAACTGTTTCAATATGAGAAGCAAAATGTATAAACAAGAATTAGAAAGAGCAGTGTTAGAAAAATTAACCGAAGTTATTGATCCTGAGACTGGCGTGGATGTGGTTAAAATGCGTTTGATTCAGGACATTCAATTTGATGACACCGGAAAAATAATCTATGTGTTTCGTCCTTCTTCCCCGTTATGTCCCATTGCGGTTCCGTTAGCTCTGGCGATCATTGATGCCATCAAAGAAGTACCTGGGATTTCCGGACAAGCGATCACTGTCAAAGATTATGTTCAGGCAGATCAATTGAATGAAATATTAAAAACGATTGTGTAATTATACAAAGAATGGTTTTGTGAAGATCAATCAGGAGAGTGAGATGGAATCAAAAATAAAAATAGGAATCATTATTTGTGATCGCTATCGAACATGTGCTGGGGGTAAATGTTTTCGGGCATTGAGAAACCGGGAGGGTGCTTTCAGTATTTATGAGGGAAAAGACGTAGAACTGGTTGGATACACAACCTGTGATGGCTGTCCTGGTGGCAATATTGAATATACAGCCGATGAAATGATGCGAAATGGTGCTGAAGTTATTCACTTTGCGACTGGGATGCTGGTTGGATATCCGCCCTGTCCCTATATTGAAACATTCAAGAATTTTCTCGAACACAGGTACAGGATAAAGGTTGTTTCTGGTACCCATCCCATTCCACAAAAATATCGGGATACTCATTTTGAACTGGGAACCTGGAATGATATTAAATGGCAAGCACTGCTGGAGCCAACCATGACTACTGAAAAAATTCGCAAAGCATATGATTAATATCTGAAGTATCAAATTAATCATCATTGTTCTATCATCACAAATGAGGAAAAATGAATCTGTACGAATTGCTCTTAAAATCTCTCCCAAAGGAACCGATACCGGTCAGAAAAGTTGTTGTAGGTGTACATTGGACATTGGTCTGCAGTGCTTATTGTGGTTTGTCATCGACACTAACCAATTGTGGTCCGCATGGCCATGCAAAAATGCGGGATGTTGGCAAGCTTGAAGAAAAAACCGCCCAACAACTGGCTGAATGGATTCTTTCTGATAATTTTCTGGAAGCCAGTGTCGGTATGGCAGCTATTAATTCGATGATCGCAGTCGATGAAAAGAAATTGGTACAAAAAAATGCATCTGCGGTTATTGCTGAAGAAGGTAAAGGAAAAAACGTCACTATTGTTGGGCATTTTCCGTTTGTTGAGCAGATTAAATCCATCCCCAGGCACTGCTGGGTAATCGAAAAGAAGCCATTTGGAGATGATTTTCCGGAAGAAGCAGCAGAGGACTATATTCCCCAATCGGATATTGTGGCCATCACCGGGACAGCTTTCATCAACCATACCATAGAAAAATTGCTTTCTCTCTGTAAAAAAGATGCGACCGTAATGATATTGGGACCTTCCACCCCGATGTTGCCCAAACTATTTGATTCAGGTGTTTCATTTTTATCCGGTGCTCGTGTGGATGATCCTGTTTCTGCTATTAACACGATTGTTCAAGGGGCATCCTTACCCCAAGTCAATGGTATTCGATTGGTCACGATGGTGAAATAATCCTCAATTTTTCGCTTGCAGGGAATGATCCAAAAAACCATGATTTTGGTGATGAATGTAATAAAATAATGGTTGAAATAATCCTTTAATGTACTATAATAATAGTATAAACAACGAAAGGATTTTTCCATGCCATCATCAACTCAAGGAAAAAATAAACCTCGAAATGCTTTCAGGCAAAGTCATTGGCGCGAAAGTTTGCAAGCAGTAATGCAATCATCCATCGTTTCAGCCAATGAAAAAGAAATTAATGTAGGCAGACGGTTACAGGAACTCAGATTAATGCAGAAATTGTCTATTCGATCACTGGCTGAAATGAGTGGTTTGAACTTCAATACGCTCAGTTTAATTGAAAATGAAAAGACATCACCCAATGTAAGCACTTTACAGCAACTCGCCTCAGCCCTGAACGTTCCGATTACAGCTTTTTTTGAAACGAGCGATACCTATAAAGAAATCGTTTTCCAAAAACATAAAGAAAGACCGCGAACTCTATTTCCACATGGTGAACTTGAGGATTTAGGTGGAGGTTTGGCTTTGGGGGAAGCAACACCTCTTCTGATGACTTCTAAACCTAATACCAGTAGTGGTGTAGAAACTTATGTTCATACCGGTCAGGAATTTATTTATTGTCTTCAAGGTAGTCTGGTTTATATTGTTAGACAGGAGGAATTTGTTTTGGAGCAAGGTGATAGTTTGATCTTTCAGGCACACATCCCACATCGATGGGAGAATAGAACTGATCATATAACCCATTGTATATTTATCATTTGTCCGTCTGATAGCAGTGATCGATCTGTAAATCAGCATTTAGAGAATAGAGGCACGATAAAAGCTTAATTACAAATAAGGCATTAAAGCGAAAGAAATATAGAGAGGAATAAACCTCTCAAACTGAAGGAGGTAGTCATGTTTGATAGAATTTTTGGTAGAAGACAGGGTAAACAGGGAGGGAAAGGTATGGGAGGCGGTAATAAACCTGGTGCAGGTCCGACAGGTTTTTGTGTGTGCCCATCCTGTGGGCATAAAATTGCCCATCAAGTAAACGAACGTTGTATGGATAAAAAATGTCCTAAATGTGGCTCACAAATGGAACGAGAATAAAGGTTCTGATAAATCGCTGAAAAGATTCTCATAATCTTCAATCTAACAGATGAAATGAGAGAGTTTCAATTAAAGTTACTAAATTTTTTTCAGAAAAGAAAACAAACATGATCAACACAACAAACCAGGAAAATAATGAAAAAAAACCTACCAAGGCAACAGGATCAGCATCCGAATACAATAAAATAAAAAAAGTAATTGCTGTGATGAGTGGAAAAGGTGGTGTAGGAAAATCTTTTGTGACCGGTTTATTGGCAACCAGTCTGGCAAGAGAAGGTTACGAAGTTGGTGTACTGGATGCCGATATCACCGGGCCTAGCATGCCAACCTTATTTGGATTACGTGGACCGGTTAACTCAGGGCAATACGGCATTCTTCCACTAACCAGTAAAACCGGAATCAAAGTTATTTCGATGAATTTGCTGATCGAAGGCGAAGATAATCCTCTCATCTGGCGTGGACCACTGATTGCAAAAGCAATCACGCAATTATGGGGTGATGTGATGTGGGGCAATCTCGATTATTTGTTGATTGATTTACCACCTGGAACGTCTGATGCGGCTTTAACCATCATGCACCTGCTACCGGTGGATGGCATTGTGATGGTCACCACACCACAGTCATTAGCCACAATGATCGTCAACAAAGCTGTGAACATGGCAATTCGGGTTGGTGTGCCGATTATTGGAGTAGTCGAAAATATGGCCTATTATCCCTGCCCGGATACTGGCAAACGGCACATGATTTTCGGTGAAAGCAATGGCGAAAAAGTTGCTAAGGCAGCTCATGCACCACTTTTAGCACAAATTCCGATCAATCCGGTTCTGACTCAATTATGTGATTTCGGAGAGATTGAAGACATCGAATTTGCAGAAACAATCACTCTAATGGAGGCTTTCGAAAAAGCTATGCCGATCCAGGGGAAAACGGATGAAAAGGTTGTATCAGAATCTGTTAAAGAAAATAAGTGGGTTTTTGCAGGTGCAATTGATGATCCAAAAAAGCCGTTGATTGAGTCTGATGCGATTGTAAATGATCATGATAAAGCATTTTCTGATGTCGCTCGCCAATTAATCCGTCTCAAAGAAAACATGGGTTGTTTCGAAAAACCGGATGCCTGTGGAAAGGTTACTGGTTGGTGCGGTGACACAATGGAAATTCAATTAATGTTAGATGGAGATGTGATCAAAGAAGCCAGATTTATGACCGATGGATGTGGAGCTACCATTGCCTGTGGAAGCATGCTCACGAAAATGGCGCACTCGAAGCCTCTCTCAGAAGCAATGAAAATATCACCAGATGATCTTTTAACCGAGTTGATCAGCATTCCAGAGGATCACGAACACTGTCTCTCTTTGGCTGTGTCAACATTACGTGCAGCAGTAAATCAGGCAATGGAAAAACTGAGTGCTACCAACCTCAAAAATTAACCACTTAAGGCGCTGTCTGGAAAAGTTTGAGATGAAAAAATGACGGAACGAAAAATCTTAATTTACCCCGAATCTAAAAATAAATTACGGATGAAGAGTGAGCCTGTTGAATCTGTTTCTTCCGGTGTGAAAAAAATAATTAAAGATCTCAAAGACACAATAAAAGAACATGAAGAAGGAATTGGTTTAGCTGCTCCCCAGATTAATATTCATAAACGGGTGGTGATTGTCTGTCTCGGAAATGACCAGAATGGCGATTGGGAGGCCGGTACTCCCAGAGCTTTGATCAATCCACAAATAATAATGGAAGCTGATGAGAGAAAAGATTTTGATGGTTGCTTGAGTTTTCCAGGATTGTATGGAGAGACAATTCGACCACATAAGCTGCGAGTGATTGGGTTAGATGAAAGCGGTCATTCATTCGATGAAGTGTTTCAAGGTTTCAATGCCGTTATTGTCCATCACGAAATTGATCATTTAGACGGAATTCTATTTATTGATCGAATAAAATCGCCGGAGGATTTATACCGAATGCATAAAAAACCCAGTGGTGAAATAGTAAAAGTACCCATTGGTGTAAAAATTAATCCTTTGTAATATTGTTGGAGTGTGACATGAATTTAAGTACTTTTTGGGCCGTTTTACTCACAAGCTTATTAGCCTGTCTGGTTACCTCCATTGGAATTTATGTAATCTTCAAGTACGAACAATGGGGAAGCAAAAATATTGCGTATTTTATTAGTTTCGCTGCTGGTGTACTAATCTCGGTATCGTTTATTCACATCATTCCTAAATCTATTTCTATGAATCAGAATGCACCGGTATATCTTCTCGCGGGATTTATGGGTATGTATCTGATTAATCGTTTCATTAACATGATGGTATGTCATGATCGAAATTGTGACAATCTTGCCATTGGTGTAATACCCATGATTGGGATTGGATTACATTCATTTATTGATGGGGTTATCTATTCTGTCACATTTAATGTCAGCATCTTTACAGGTGTCCTGACAGCTATTGGAATGGTGTTGCATGAATTTCCAGAAGGAATCGTGACATTTTTACTCCTTGAAAGAGCTGGTTTCTCACATAAAAAATCGGTAATATTCGCTTTTTTGGCTGCTGCTTTATCCACGCCCATTGGAACGATCGTTTCGTTTCCATTTATTAGTTCCATCAACTCCTCATCTCTAGGAATTCTGTTAGCTATTTCTGCTGGTGCGCTGGTATATGTGGGAGCTACTCATTTATTACCAGCAGTGGAAAAAGAAGCAAAAAAATACACCATCTTTTCATTATTGGCGGGCATTGCCATTGCTGTAATAATTGTTTTATCAAAAGGTTAAGTAATGTCTACAGCTTTAGAAATAGAAAAATCAGTCAAACAAATACGAAAAACAATCCCATCCCATGTGACATTGTTGGCTGCGGCGAAAACCAGAACACCGGAAGAGGTCGAAGCAATCATTCAGGCTGGTGTGACGCATATTGGGTATAACTACGTTCAGGAAGCCTTGCCTTTTATTAGCAAAATTGGTGCCAAAGCAATCTGGCATATGATTGGTCATTTACAAATTAATAAAGCCAAAATTACTGTTGAGAACTTTGACATCATCGAAACTGTTGATTCCTGGAAACTGGCTTTAACGCTTGAGCGGCATTGTGAAAAAACCCAAAAATCAATGCCGGTACTGATTGAAATCAATAGTGGGCGAGAAGAAAATAAGACGGGTTTATTCCCGGAAAAAGTGGAAGACCTGGTCGTTCAAATGTCTGGTTTGAAATATGTTCAGGTAAAAGGATTGATGACAATGGGACCACGCTTCGGAGACCCCGAAGACAGTCGTCCATATTATCAAACAACTTATAAAATGTTTGAGCATTTGAGGAAATTAAATCTACCTGACACAACCATGGAATACTTATCCATGGGGATGAGCAATAGCTATCTGGTTGCCATAGAAGAGGGATCAAACATTATCAGAATTGGGACAAAACTCTTTGGAGAACGTTAGTAGAAAGGAGACTGATGAAATATGTATTTGGTCCGGTTCCTTCTCGAAGATTGGGACAATCGTTAGGCATTGATCCTGTTATCCTGAAGACATGTAATTGGAATTGTGTTTATTGCCAGCTTGGCAGAACCATTCCTTTGACCAACCAAAGAAAAGAATATATACCAACACAAGATATATCATCTCAGTTAGAACAGGCTTTGGAGGATCACCAAAAAGGGGGAGCCGACTGGATCACCTTTGTAGGATCTGGAGAAACAATGCTGGCATCGAATGTTGGTATCCTCATCGAGCAAATAAAACAAATTACAAAGATTCCTATTGCAGTCATAACAAATGGATCGTTACTGTATCTACCTGAGGTAAGACAGGAATTATTGATGGCAGATGCAGTCCTCCCTTCTTTAGATGCAGGAAATGCCAAGCTTTACAAAAGGATCAACCGACCTCATCCGCAGGTAACTTTCAATCGTCTTGTGAATGGTTTGAAGCTATTTCGGCAAGAATACCATGGAAAATTATGGATTGAAGTGATGTTGATGAAAGACTTAAATGACTCTGTAGAAACTTTAACCGAAATCGCCTCTCATCTCAGGGTTATTCAACCAGATGAGGTTCATATTTTGCTGCCAACTCGACCACCCGTAGAACCCTGGGTAAAACCAGCCGACCAAGAAGGGATTCAACGAGCACGAGATATTTTTGGCTCAATTGCCAGAGTGGTCAACACAACGGACGGAGTCTTTGAACTGGCAGAAAATGAAAATTTAGTGGATGCTGTGGTTGACATCATTACCCGTCACCCGATGAAAGAAAGTGAATTATTGGAAACATTAAAAAAATATTCAAAGGGAAATGTACAGAATACTTTGATTATTCTTGAAAAAAGTAGAAAGGCACAGGTTGTTACCCGGTACGGTGAACGCTATTGGAGTGCAATACTCTCACATTATCCAGATTGAATTTCAGATTTAACAGTGAGCACAAAAAAGATGTGGATTGCTTGCGAGGAGGTGATGAGAAAAAAATTATTATGAAATGAATAGAGTTATGGTGATTACTTCTTAAACAAAATATTTATTCTAAGACGAGTAAGAAATGGAGGTAAATGATGGCAACTTTTCCAAAATATTTCCGGGAGTTTTCTTGCTTTGATGATTTAACAGACGAACAGATTGACACAATTGCTGAATTCTCAGATGCTGTTTGTTATCCAGCCAACAAAATCCTTTTTAAGGAAGGAGAAGTTGGCAAAAAGCTGTACTTTCTTCGTAAAGGTGAACTAGAAGTATTATTCAACATTGGTGAGGAAGGGCAGGTCAGGGTTGATACTTTATTTGGTGAAGAAATAGCAGGATGTTCTGCCTTAGTTGAACCCTACATCTATTCAGCGACTGAAAAGACTCTCACCGAAGTAGAAGTTTTAGAAGTGGACAACCAAGCATTAAGAGAGCTTATTCAAAAAGATTGTCAATTGGGTTTGTTAATCCAACAACAATTATTAAAAAAATTAATGAAGCGGATCCTGGATTTCAGAATTAATCTATTACAACAATGATGTGTTTTATGTAAATTACCAGAAAAGTTAAAGGTTTCCATTATTTTTAGGAGAGGAGGACGAAATGAAAGGCGGTCTGGTAAAGGATTGGATGACTCAAAATCCGATTTCAGTAGGCAGTAACGTTACCATGCCTGATGCATATTGGAAGATGATCAATAACAAAATCAGGCGACTGTTAGTTATTGATGATGGAATTTTGACCGGCATTGTTACCATTGACGATCTTCAACAAAAAATTCCCTGGACTGCATTTGCCCTGAATGCTGTTCATGCCAGTGACATTTTATCGAAATTCCCGGTTCGTTTGGTAATGACCCAGAAATTGATCACGACGACACCGGAAACATCCTTGTTTGACGCAGCAAACTCAATGATCTCAAATGAAATCAGTACATTACCGGTTCTGCAAGACGATCAAGTTGTGGGCATCATAACGGAAAGTGATATTTTCAGAGCTTTTGTGGAGCTTGCATCGGAAGAATAAAACAATTTCGCTTTCAAACTGCAGTAGTTATTCTGTTCAACCTTATTTTCTGCATTTAATTAAACGAAGAAATATGAATGATAACTGATAGTAGAAAGAGTTTTCGTATCATCTCAATAAATCGGGGCAAGCGGGTGTTTTTGGCGTGCGGACGCACGCCAAAAACACCCTGACCGCTAATTATTGAAATGACACGAGTTTTCTTTATGAAACAAATCGAAAATTTTTCTAGAAAGGAGGACGAAATGAAAGGCAATCTGGTGAAGGATTGGATGACCCAAAATCTACTTACCATAAGTAGTAACGATACAATGCCTGATGCATATTGGAAAATGATAAAAAAAGATGTCAGGAGACTTCTGGTGGTTGATGAAGGAATTTTAGTAGGTGTTGTAACCATTGAAGATCTTACTCAGAAGGTTCCATGGTCAACGTTTGCTTTAAGTACAGAAGTTACCAATGATTTTCTAGATAGAATGCCGGTTCGTCTGGTGATGTCTCATAAATTGATTACAACCACACCAGAAACAACCTTGCTTGATGCTGCAAAAACCATGATATCCAATGATATTAGTACTTTACCGGTGATGATAGATGATCAGGTCGTGGGAATAATCACAGAAAGTGACATCTTCAGAGCGTGTGTGTTGTTGGAATCAGAAGAATAAATCTTTAATGGATTGAATACTTTGGAAGTTTTGGAAATTATTATAATTATTGTCTAATTGAAATGGTTCGAATGAATTCTCCTGTGACGAGAAATTCACCTTCTATATGATTGATAGTTGATGAAATAAAAATGTATTTTTTTTGATATTTAAAAATTCACAAATTTGTATCTTAATGCTGGTCAAATTTCCTAACCCAAAAAAGTCAAGAAATTAAAACTTCCCAGAATTTCAAACAAATAAGAGGAATCAAGGATGAAACAAATAAAACTGACAATAAACGAAAAAATTAAAAAATTCGAAGTAAGTGAAAAGGATTCTTTACTGGATGTCTTGCGTGAAGCGGGATACAAGAGTGTAAAATCTGGTTGTGATGATGGCACCTGTGGTGTATGTACCGTGTTGTTAAATGGTAAACCAGTTAAGAGCTGTCTCATCAAGGCTATTGAGGCAAATAATATGTCCATCGTCACACTGGAAGGGTTGGGAGATGCAGAAACACCTGATCCGTTACAAAAAGCATTTATTGAAACAGGTGCAATCCAATGTGGATACTGCACACCAGCTCAAATTCTTTCAGCGAAGGCCTTGATGAACAAAAATTCGAATCCAACAGAGGATGAGATTCGCAAAGCGCTGAATGGTGTTTTGTGTCGTTGTACTGGGTATGTTCGAGGTGTTGATGCGGTAAAAAGAGCAGCAGCCGAAATGAGAGGAGAGTCATTGAAGCCGTACCAACACATCGCTTTAACATTACCGGAAAACACTCAGGACATCGATCTACCACCTGAATATTATCGCAAGGATGGAAAGAAAAACCCTTTACCCCCGATCGTTTATACGCCAAAAGAGATGGAAAATGTGGCAGTGGTGGGAAAGTCGGAAATCAAAGTGGATGCTAAAAAGCTTGCATTGGGAAAACCAGTGTTTACAGATGATGTTCATCCGGAGGGAATGTTATATGGTGCGCTGTTAACAAGTCCCCATGCCCATGCTCGCATCAAAAATATTGATGTTATTAAAGCCAGGAGCTTGCCTGGGGTGCATGCTGTATTAACATATAAAGATCTTCCCAGGGTAAAGTTTGCCAGTGGTGGGCAGAGTTATCCGCAACCTTTGCCCTATGATCAGGTCTGTCTGGATGATAAAGTGCGTCATGTGGGCGATCGAGTAGCAATAGTAGCTGCAGATACTTTGGAAATCGCTTATCGGGCGTTGAATTTGATTGAAGTTGAGTATGAATTGCTGCCAGTTGTGGTGGATATGGAACAGGCAATGAGCGCAAACGCTCCAGTGATTCACGATGAAGAAGATAGCATTGGGATTCACGATGCGCAACACAATATTGTCCACCATATTGAAGCAGAAGTCGGGAATGTGGATCAGGTATTTTCAGAAGCAGATTTTGTTTTTGAAGGAGAATATCGCACACCTAAACAACAACATGTTCATCTTGAACCACATGTATGCATCACTTATTTTGATGAAGATGATCGTCTTGTTGTGCGCACAAGCACCCAGGTTCCATTTCACATCCGTAGAATGCTGTCCCCGTTGATTAATGTACCTGTAAAGCGAATTCGGGTTATCAAGCCGCGTATCGGTGGTGGATTCGGCAATAAGCAGGAAATGTTACTGGAAGATCTTTGCGCTCAGCTGACAATGTTTACCAGGCGACCCGTTCGTATGGAGTATACGCGCACCCAGGAATTTACCAGCTCACGCAGCCGGCATGCAAATGTCATTCGTTACAAGGTCGGTATCAAAGACCGGAAAATGACCGTTGCCCAATTGTATTTGATTGGCGATACCGGTGCGTATGGGAGTCATGGGTTGACTGTCAATATGGTTGGTGGCTTTAAAGGACTTACGCTTTACAACCCACCCAACGCACGCTTTATTTGTGATGTGGTATATACCAACACACCACCGGCCGGGGCTTTCAGGGGCTATGGAGCGATGCAATGCCAGTATGGCATGGAAGTCATGATGGAAGAGATTGCCAATCATCTGGGTATCGATGTGGTGGAATTCAAACGTGAGAATTGGCTGAAAATTGGCGAGACAATGTATCTGTCTGAACAATTGGGTGAAGGGAGAAAGGGCGTAAAGCAGGCATTGCAGTCCAGCGGCATGCAACAATGTGTGGAAATTGGCATGCAAGCCACCCAATTTAGAGAAAAAAGAACTATGTACCAAAATCAGGATGGAAGATATCGCAAAGGGATTGGTATGGCGGTAGTGATCCATGGCAGTGGTATCGCCAATCTGGATATGGGGGCGGCCACGATCAAAATGAATGA
This sequence comes from Chloroflexi bacterium HGW-Chloroflexi-2, assembly GCA_002840735.1. Classification (GTDB taxonomy): domain Bacteria; phylum Chloroflexota; class Anaerolineae; order Anaerolineales; family Anaerolineaceae; genus UBA6170. Next base: position 25,380 of record PHBY01000016.1, on the reverse strand, counting down.
TGACGGTTCATTTAATTTATTGATCGGTGCAACTGACCTGGGAACTGGGTCTGACACGATATTGGGGCAAATTGCAGCAGAGGTGTTGGGTGTCCCTTTGGATGACATTATTGTTTACTCATCGGATACTGATTTTACCCCCTTTGACAAAGGGGCTTATGCCAGTAGCACCACCTATGTCAGTGGTGGTGCTGTGAAAAAAGCAGCTCTGGAAGTGAGGAAACAGATTCTGGAACATGCGGCCTTAATGCTGGAAATCCCTGATATTGACCTGTTAGAACTGAAAAATAAACAGGTGATCAGTCAGGATGGCAGACAATTGACACTGGAGGAAATTGCTTTGAGTAGTATTCACCAACTAAACCAGCACCAAATTGGGACCACTGCATCGCATGTTAGCCCGGTCAGCCCACCGCCAACAGCAGCACAATTTGTTGAAATCGTCCTGGACACGCAAACCGGAGAGGTGCAGGTTGAACGATTGCTGATGGTTGTGGATTGTGGCAGGGTGATTAATCCCATCACGGCTTCCGGGCAGGTGGAAGGTGGTATGTTGCAAGCATTGGGATTTGCGCTTACAGAGGAAATGCTTTTTGATGAAAATGGTAATCCTTTGAATCCCAATTTGAGTGACTATAAAATTTTCCGTGCAAATGAAACACCTGTCATGGATGTCATCTTTGTTCAGACAGATGAACCTACAGGCCCATTTGGGGCTAAATCAGTGGCGGAGATATCTATCGATGGAGTTTCACCCGCAATGGCAAGTGCACTCCATGATGCTAGCGGTGTGTGGATGAGAGAGTTACCGTATACACCGGAAAGAATAAAAGCTGCTTTGCAGAATAAATTATAAACAGGAGGAGAAATGACAAAAATAATCTGTGTAGTAAATGACGAAGTTATGGAAGGCTCAGGTCTTAAAAAAGAGCATGGGGTATCATTCTGGATAGAAATGCAGCACGCCAATGTGCTCTTTGATACCGGTCAGAGCCCGGAGGTTTTATCTCATAATCTACAAGTGTTGGGGCTCTTACCCATCAACATTGATGCATTGGTTTTTAGCCATGCGCATTATGATCACTCCGGTGGGGTGGCGGCGATTTTTCCTGAGCGAACCACGATCCCATTGTATGCAAACAGTGATCTATTCAGAGCCCGCTATTCAAGTAAAGATGATGTGTATAAATCGATTGGGATGACCATGAAGGAATCAGATTTGTCACACTATTTTTACCTGAAACTGAGCGATGATCCTGTAGAAGTCAAACCTGGCTTATGGACAACCGGCACCATCCTGGAAAGACCTGAAAGAATGGGTATCAGTAAACATCACATGGTTCACACGCAGGCAGGTTGGGAGCATGATCCTTATCAGGATGATCTTTCGCTGGTGTTAAAAACATCGGCAGGAAATGTGCTGATTTGCGGGTGCAGCCATGCGGGCATATTAAATACCCTGTATCATACTGAGAAAGTGTTTGGCGGCCCCATCATTGGGGTGATTGGTGGTACCCATCTAATTTCAGCAGATGATCAGTATCTTGATCATATCGTTGATGTTTTTCAGGATCGTTACCCGGATTGCAACTTTTATCTGAATCATTGTACTGGTAAAAATGCGATTGACAGACTGATGGAAAAATTAGGAGATAGAATCCATATGATTAATGCGGGTAACACGGTGGAATTTCCAGAATAACCGCGGTTAAATTTCTTTCTTTTCTGATCTTTTTAATTTGGGAATTCACAGGAGATTTCTTGTGGGTCTCTTATAACCGCCTTTGTCACTAGCAATGGTATCATCCACGTGATTGATACAGTCCTTCTCCCCAAATAGGTTAGGTTCGTACAGACAAAATTATTGGTAGACCAGATCGCCCGCAAAAGCGGGCGATCTGGGTTTAAATGCTCTTCTGCAAAGTCTCGGTAGGAAATAGAATTTGTTTAGTCATGCTATAATTTAAATAATATTATCTCACCTTATCTCATAATGAATATTTCTTTCTTTTTGCGAATATTATTCAATTTACGAACAACTGTAATAATTTTCTTAAGTTTCCTGGTTGTTATAATTGTTTCTTGTTCCCCAGCCGATTCAAAACAAAATCAAACACAACAAGTGCAGGGGGTACAACAATTAAATAGTTGGGAAAATTCAGGTGTAAAATCGCAAATTAAAGAAACGCAAGATGAATTAACAGAGAATGAAATCCAAAATAATTTTGAATTGATATCACCTGAGATTATTGAGGACAATGCGGATGTGAATATTGAAGAGAGTTACTCTGCTCTGCTTGAAATTAACAAGCGCGAAATTCCCGATAGTTTTAATTGGAAAGGTTTACCAATTCTACCTGAGATCAGTGAGAATGCTTTTTCTATATACCAATCTGGTATTTTATCCGGAAGAAACCCGCAAAATATTTCAGTAGTTGGTGATTGCCAGGCGATACCCTTTGTGTTTTTAGGAAAATTTGGCATCCATCAGTATTCTTTATCCCCGTCTGACCAGTATTTGGAAGATATGATCGAATACTATCGTCCATCTTTTACCCGCGAAGGAAATGCTGTGCGGGGAGGATTTACAGCAGCATCCGTCTTGACATCAATCCGTTCCGATCCAGACCATTGTATTCGTGGAGAAACACCATTGGAATGTGAATGGCGGGAACAAAACCCGAGCATTGCTTTCATTAATATGGAAACCTGGCGTGAAAATGGAACTGTTGACCGTTATGAGAGTTATTTACGAACAATCGTTGAATTTAGCATTAATCAAGGGACATTACCGATTATTATAACCAAAGCAGATAAAGCAGAAGCAGAAACTCATGTGATTAACCCGGCAATGGCGCGAATTGCTTTTGAATATGACGTTCCATTGATTAATTTTTATCAGGCAGCTCAATATTTAGAAAATTATGGGATTGATCCAAATCGCGAAGGTTTTCATTTAAGTGATGCTGGCTATGACCTTAAACAAATACTGGCATTGCGGACATTATATAAAATTTGGTCATGGACTAATCAATCCAAGCTTGAAAAGAAAGCAGAAGAAGATATTTCTGAACATGAATTGATTGTTAATGAAAATGAAGACCTTGTGGATGTAAATTTACCAACCTTTGAATTTGAGTGCGAAGGTGATTGCATTTATTATGATCTTTTCAGCAATAACGGAGATGGATTAACTTCACAAGGAATTTATAAATTGGAATATCTTACTAAAACAGTGAAATTAATCTCCGAACCTGGTTATAGCATTCAAGATGTTTCTGTTGATCAAAAATTTGTATTAGTCAATAAAGGATCTAATTTATACCTCATCAATCGCAAAGATCAGTCCGTTCGGTTAATCCTTCATGATTTTTTTGTTAATGGTGTTGATACAGCCTTTTTTGATCTATATGGAAATTCAATTATCGTTATCACAGAGGAAGATATTCAAACGCGAATTAATCGGATGGATATTGATAGTAACGACAGAGAAGTTATTTTTGAACAAGAAGAAATAAACCCAATACGACTTATTAAATATCGACCGCCAGAAAAAATTTATTGGGAGAGTGGCGCTTGCTCTGCATTTGATTTTTGTCAGCAAGATGGTTTGTGGGTTACGAATCTTGAGACATCCAGCACACAAGAAATAATGGAGAAAGAAAATCTAGTGTTTTCAGGTTCAGGTGAATTTTACGCTTTTCAGGATCCCAAGCATGCGAATAAATACAATTACTTTCAAAACCCGGTTTTATTGGTGGAAGAGAGAGAATTAGGTTTGCTTTCCCGCCGGGTGTTCTATTTTCCTCATCCAGGAGGGTTTCGAGTAAATCCAAAAGTAGCTGATTATGTCTTTTCAGCAGATGGACATAAATTATTTGTTCTGTATGATGAATACAGTAATTACTTTGAAAAATCTTTAGCCTTACATTTTTTTATAGAGGATTTGGAAATGAGAATGGCATTTGACCACGGAAAAATAAAAGGGTCGTATGGTAGCTTAAATCCGCAAGCGGTGTGGTCACCGGATAGTGATCAAATCATTCTTCTAATGATTAATAGTGAAAATGAAACTGAATTTGACTTAGAAATTTTTGGAGCAGATCTTGAAAATCATTATGCAGAATTTGATATATTAATAGAGTCAATTTCGTTGAAGCAATATTCTATTATTGAGCATGCTGTTTGGTTGAGTGATTGAATTGATCTCACTTTTTAGTAAATCCATAGGATTGGATCGTATTTATTAGATTACTTTTGAAATTATCTATGTCATTCCAATACTTCCTATCAAGTAGAGGTTTGAATTGTCAACACAACCAATCATTCAGGAATAAATAAGGGTTTTAGCAAGCTTTCGAAATTATTAAAAAAGGATTGGTTTAATTGAACACATCCATAATTAATTTATTAATTTGAAAGGACCTAACAAATTGACAACACGATTAACATCACCCAATGGTGATCTTTTGATTGGAAAAGGTCTTCCCACTGTATTAATCAACGACCAATTACGGATCATGGATCAGGATCCAGCTATTTTTGAACAATTACAGAAGAATGACGTAAGTAGATTAATTGAAATTGCTCGTGCGGGACACGCTGCAGGATTGGATATGGTCGATATTCTCATCTTTCATCAGGATCTGGATGAGGTGGAGTTGTTACCGCGCATTGCATGGTCTATCAAGCAGGAAGTAGGGTGCCCGATTGCGCTGGATACCCGAAATGTGCAGGCTTTGGAAGCTGCCTTACAGGAAATTTATCCGGATAAAGCGCTGATCAACTCAGTTTCTGCGGAACGAAAAGTTCTGGATGAGCTTTTACCCATCGCTAAAAAATTTGGCGCAGCCATGGTTGGGATGCCCATTGGCGATACCTATGGACTTCCCAAGGTGGTGGATGAGCGCGTGTATGAAGCCCAGGTGATCATCGATGCCTGTGAGGGGATGGGAATTTCGCGTGATGATCTGGTGATGGATGGTGTCTGCCTGGCTTCTTCAGCAGAACCCGAGACCTTTGAAATCACCCTGCAAACCCTCAAACGCTTTCAGGATGAGTTGAAAGTTTCCACCATTCTGGGAATAGGCAATGCCGGGTTTGGCATGCCGGATCAGACGGTAATTGACCTGGCTTATCTGATTGGCGCCATTCCCTGGGGTCTGCATTCGGCGATTGTCAACCCTGATACGGCTGGATTGGTGAGCACAGTGCGTGCCATGGATTTTTTGATGAATCATGATGTGGGTGGAAAACGCTACATTAATTATTGGCGTGCTCAGAGAAGAAAATCACATTGATTCGGTTATAAAATTTCTTAAAAATAGTTGAATTTCGCCTTGATTTATGTTAAACTTTACAATGTAAAGTAAGGCTTTACATTAATCGTTAAACTCGTTCTTTTTCCAATGCTGCTTTCAATCTGGTGTTCATATCCCGGATCAGGAAATTTTGTTTGTTAATTGAGTGTTTCAATCCAAAAATCTTCAGGAATGTGCTTTGGTGGATTCAATGGTAGGGCAGAAATTCAAACTACAAAACAAAGACTTTAATGGAATGATTCAATGAAAAAAAATATTGATTGGAAGTCAATTGCTGAACCATTGGATGTGACCAACATCTATGCGCCGCGGCACTATATCCGCACCTGGAATTCATATCAAAAAACAGAATCAGGTGTGGTTTTTAATTGTGCCCTGGCTACCGGCGAACCATTGACCTATCAGGTGGATGTCATCGCGGAGGATGTATTCCGTATGCGCATGAATCTTCAGGGCATCATTGAATGCGGATCGGATATGCTTGTACGCTGTGAATTTCCACCAGTACCTTTTTCTATAGATCAGCAGGATGATCGGTTGATTATATCCACCTCAAGAATTCGGGTGGAATTCCCCCGCAATTGGCAGGTGACAGCTTATGATCATCCTGAGTCTGGTAAAGGTCACATATTTTATCAGGAGAGCACCGAAGATCGTGCCTACGGACCCGGTTTCGAAGTGCCACCAACGGGCTTTGAAGTCTCAGAATCCGGTGATTATTTTGTGCGTCAGAGTGTTTCGATCCAACCCGGTGAATCGTTTTATGGGTTGGGTGAAAAATTCACCTCCCTGGATAAATGGAAGCATGAAATTCCCTTATGGGCGGTGGATAGTGGCAATGTGAGCACATCGCGCTCGTATAAAAATGTACCTCTGTTGTTGAGCAGTTCCGGTTACGCCTTGTTTATGCATTCGTCCTATCCGATGTTATTCCGGCTGGGCAGTGATTCTTCGGTCAGCTATTCCATCCATTTACGGGATTCCCAGCTGGATTTATTCCTGATTTATGGTCCCAGTTATAAACACATTTTGAAACGCTATGCAGAATTAACTGGGTTTGCCCCCATTCCCCCCAAGTGGTCATTTGGTTTCTGGATTTCACGAGCCGGTTATCGTAATCGCCAGGAGGTGGAAGAGGTGGTGACCGAGATGCGCAGGCGCGGTTTCCCCTGTGATGTGTTGAGCCTGGATCCCTGGTGGATGGGAGAGGGACCTTGGTGTCATTATGAGTGGGATGAGAAACAATTCCCACAACCGGCTGAGATGATGGCCTGGATGCGTGAGCAAGGCATTCGCACCTGTCTGTGGATTCACCCGTATGTGCCTAAGAGTCACCCGCTGTTTGAAGAAGGCAAAGCCCTGGGTGTGTTCGTTAAAGATGCGAATGGAGAAGTCTGCAACGTGATGGAGGCTTTCTCGAGTGACAAACAAGGTCTGGCAGCGGTGGATTTCACCAATCCGGAGGCTTGCACATGGTGGCAGGGAAAATTAGAAAAATTAATCGACCTGGGGGCAGCGGTTTTTAAGACTGATTTCGGTGAACAGGCTCCGATTGATGGCCTTTACTACGATGGCCGCAATGGCCTGGAAATGCATAATCTGTATCCTTTGATCTATAATCGCACCGCCTTTGAATTAACCAAAAAGAAATTTGGTAGAGGATTGGTGTGGGGTCGTTCTGCCTATGCCGGCTCGCAGCGCTATCCGGTGCAGTGGGGTGGGGACAGTTACTCGACGTTGAATCAACTAGCCTGTCAGGTGCGGGCGATGTTGGGTTACGGTATGTCGGGTGTGCCTTTCAGCAGCCATGATGTGGGCGGATTTGATTATTCACCCCATTTCTTCGATGATTGTTTCCACGTGGATTTTAATGAGTCTTACAAAGAAGAAGTTAAAGATTCTTTTCCCAAGGATGAAGTGGTTTATGCGCGCTGGATGCAGGTAGGCGTCTTTTCTTCGCATGTACGCGCGCATGGTAAACAAGCGCGAGAACCGTGGACGTTTGGGGAAGAAGTGGAGCAGATTTCAATGAAGTATTTGAAATTACGCTACCGTCTGTTACCCTACATCTATTCACAGGCTGTTCAATCCACCCGCACTGGCATCCCGATGGCACGTCCGATGGTGCTTGAATTTCAGGATGATCCCACCACCCAGCACGTTGATCTGCAGTATATGTTTGGCGATCGCTTCCTGGTGGCACCTGTGTTAACCCGTGATGGACGCACCAAGGTGTATCTGCCCGCCGGCACCTGGGTGGATTACTGGTCGAAAGAAGTGTTGAGTGGTCGGCAGTGGTTAACCATTGATGTACCGCTGGAGACCTTACCCCTGTGGGTGAAAGCTGGTTCTATCATCCCGATGGGACCGGAGATGGATTATGTCAACCAAAAGCCAATGGATCCTTTGACGATTGAGATCTATCTTCCAGCGGGGAGTGAAAAGATCCTGGTTGAAGATGAAGAATGCGAACCCGTTGCGGTTTCCTATACGCGCAATGGAAGTCAGTTGTTGGTGGAAATCAGTGCTGCCCCTGGAGATGTAGAAATCGTTCTGATGGGGGAACGGATCCAATCAGCCCGCATGGCGAATATAGCATTGGAAGTTACCCAGGGTGCATCTGGTTCCCGGGTTCAACTGGATGGACGATCCGGCACAAGCATGGTTCTGGATTTGGAGTCGTTATGATGAATGAATTTGATCTGGTAATTCATGGTGGTTTACTGGTCAGCGATTCGGGTTCACAGAAAGCTGATCTGGGTATTAAAGATGGCAAGATTGCAGTTGTTGGTTTGAACTTATCCGGAAAAGAAGAGCTGGATGCCAGTGGATTACTGGTTATCCCGGGTGGGGTTGATCCGCATGTGCATTTGAATATGCCGACTGCCACCACCAGAACCAGTGAGGATTGGTTTTCCGGTACGTTGGCAGCAGCCCATGGTGGCACCACCACTGTCCTGGATTTTGTGGAACCACTCCCCGATCAATCATTACAGGAAGCACTGCGGGATCGCCAGGCTGAAGCGGATGGTCGGGCTTGGCTGGATTACGGATTGCACATGACCATCGCGGATGCAAAGCTTATACCACAGATCGAATCCCTCGTTGCAGAGGGTGTTTCTTCCTTTAAAGTATATACAACCTATGGGGACATGCAATTAAACGATTATGAGATCGTGGCTGTTCTGGAAGCTGTCAGAGCAATCCATGGGATTGTGATGGTGCACGCTGAAAATGACGCTGTTGTCCGGCATGCTACCCAGACCCTGGTGAATGAAGGCAAGCTGGAACCACGCTGGCACCCACATAGCCGTCCGGCGCTGGCAGAGGTGGAAGCTGTTCAAAGAATGATTTACCTGGCGCGCGTTTCGGGTACGAATCTATATCTGGTACACCTTTCCACGGGTGGGGCAGTCAAAGCAGCTGGTAAAGCCTTACGAGATGGCCAGAATCTGGTGGCTGAAACCTGCCCACAATATTTGCTGCTCAACCGCGAACGCTATCAGGATGAGAACCCGGAAGTGGCAGCTGGTTTTGTATGTTCACCTCCTTTAAGAAATCCCAATGATCAGCAAGCCATCTGGCATGCCTTGCGGCAACGAACCGTGTTGAGCATCGGCAGTGACCATTGTGCTTTCACGATTGACCCACAGAAAAAAGCAGCCCTGAGTGATTTTCGAACCATTCCAGGCGGTATACCGGGGATTGAACTGCGTTACCCAATGTTGTATCATTTTGGTGTACGATCCGGGATGCTCTCCCCGGAACAGTGGGTGGCTCTATGCAGCACCAATCCAGCCAAAGCCTTCGGCATCTGGCCACAAAAAGGCAGTCTGCTGGTGGGTGCTGATGCCGATCTGGTCTTGTTTGATCCGAACAAGGAATTTTCTGTGACCGCCGAGCATTTACACGAAAAAGTCGATTACACACCCTATGAAGGCTTCGCCCTGAGGGGATTTCCCGTGATGACCTTTATTAAAGGAAGAAAGTTGATTGAAAACGGTGAAGTTCTAATGGATAAACCAACTGGAAATTATCTGAAATGTGGAACTCCCGTCATCCCTGCTTAATGGGAAGGAATCAAAGGTAAAGGATTGGAAATGATGACAAAAAATGGCTTACTCATTTTTCCACAATGGTTGGTAACCGCAGCCATGGAAGCTCCCAAACAGAGCTTTGGCATCCGGGTTGTGGATGACCAGATCACAGATGTGTCACCCAAAGCAGAATTATTAGCGCAATATCCGCTGGATGAAGTCTGGGAGCGACCGGATCAGGTTTTACTGCCTGCATTTGTGGATGCGCATACCCATTTGTACGGGGTACTGGCACATGGCATTCCACTGACCAAAGCACCGGATGGGTTCATGCCCTTTCTGGAGGACTTCTGGTGGCCTTTGGTGGAAGATCAACTCGATTCCGATCTGGTGAATGCAGCCACGGATTGGAATTGCGCTCAGATGCTGCGTTCCGGTGTGACCGCTTTCTATGATTGCACCGAAGCGCCATATTCCCTGCCTGGTGTACTCATAAAACAGGCTGAGGTGGTGAAAAAATGGGGACTGCGTGGCATTCTATCTTTTGAAGCGACCGAACGAGTCAGCAAAGAAAACGGCGAGTTGGGGCTTCAGGAGAATCTGGAAATGATCGCCTGGGGGAAACAAGATGGCGGTCTGGTGCAGGGTTTGATGTGTTTCCATACCACCTTTACCTGCTCGGATGAGTTCATTCTGAAAGCATTTGCCCTGGCAAAAGAACAGGGTGTCTTGACGCATATGCACTGCTCTGAAGGCTATTATGAACCCAATGCGATGCTGGCACGCAATGGATTGCGCACCATCGAGCATTATGATGCGCTGGGCGTGCTGGGACCGGGAATGCTGGTCTCGCAATGTGTCCAGATCAGCGAGCATGAAATCGAATTATTGGCAAAACGCGGTGCGCGCGTCACCAGCATGCCACTCTCCAATTGTGAAGTGGGTGGTGGAATTGCACCATTACCGCAGCTTACATCCGCTGGTGTAACCGTCGGTTTGGGTTCGGATGGCTACATTACTGATTTCTTCGAAGTGATGCGGGGTGCGTTCCTGATCCATAAGGCCGCCCACACCGATCCACGTGTCATGCCAGCCAATTTAGTCTGGCATCTGGCCACCGTTGGAGGAGCACAAACTATGGGTATCGAACAGTTGGGTTGTGTAAAACCGGGTTGGAAAGCGGATTTCATGTTGGTAAAACCGACCTTACCCACGCCTTTGAGTGCCCATAATATTTATGAACAGTTATTATTATATTGCAATGCATCCCATGTGGATACCGTATTCGCTGCCGGGAAGGTGAAAAAAGTGAATGGTATGGTGCTGGATGCAGATATCGAAACATTACGAGCGCGATCACAACAGGCAGCCGAACGTTTGTGGCAGAAAGCTGCTTGATTTAATTTCTGAAAAAGGATCATTATGAGAACTGGACCTGAAGCAAATGAGATGAAAGAGCGCTACGCGAGTGACATTCTGGCTGAATTCTTTCGCCGGATGACATTGGTACGCGAATTCGAATTACGGGCGATTGAAGAACGCCGTGGGGGATTGATCCCTGGTTTTATCCACTCCTGTGTGGGTCAGGAAGCGACTGCAGTCGGTGCCTGTATGGCTTTGAGCCAGGAAGATGTGATCACCAGTACCCATCGCGGGCACGGTCATTTGATTGGCAAGGGCGGAGATCCTAAATATATGATGGCTGAACTGGCTGCCCGTAGCCCGGGGTATTGTAATGGGCGCGGTGGTTCTCTGCACATTGCAGATTTTGAGTTAGGCATTCTGGGTGCCAATGGTATTGTTGGCGGTGGTTTCCCCATGGCAACTGGTGCTGCTTTAGGTTTCCAGATGCGCAAAGAAAAACGGGTTGCATTAGCGTTCTTTGGTGATGGAGCTACCAACGAGGGTTCATTCCATGAAGCTGCCAATCAGGCCGGTGTCTGGAAATTGCCGGTGATTTTCTTCCTGGAAAACAATCTGTATGGTGAAGGAACGGCCATGCATCGCTGCACACCGATTGAAGATCTGGCAATTCGTGCGCAGGGATATGGATTCCCGGGTGTGATTGTGGATGGGATGGATATTCTGGCTGTCTATGAAGCAGTACGTGAAGCGCGCGAACGTGCCATTGCCGGGCAAGGTCCCACCATGATCGAAGCCAAGACCTATCGTTACCGTGGGCATTATGAGGGCGATCCTCAGGTTTACCGCACACAGGAGGAAATTCAATCCTGGCAGCGTAAGGATGCGATTGTACGCTTCCGCGCAAAACTGGTGGATTCCGGTTTATTCGACGATGGTGATCTGGAAGAGATCCAGGGTTCCGTGATTGAACAATTGGATGAAGCGGTGGCATTTGCAGCCTCCGCAGAGAAACCTGCGGTCGAAGATGCACTGGCAGGCGTTTATGCAGATACTCATAACGGTCTGGTATTTTAGGTAGAAGGCAGGTTTATAATGCGTAATATTACATACTCGGAAGCAATTCGTGAAGCCATGGTAGAAGAGATGCGCACCAATCCTTCTGTCTTCTTGATGGGGGAGGATGTTGGAGTTTTCAATGGTGTTTGGGGTGTCTCCAATGGAATGCTGGCCGAATTTGGTCATGAACGCGTGCGCGACACAGCCATCTCCGAATTAAACATCATCGGTAGCGGTCTGGGAGCTGCGTTGGTAGGGATGCGCCCGATTGTGGAGATCATGTTTGGTGATTTTCTGATGTGTGCTGGAGATCAACTGGTTAACCAGGTGGCGAAAGCACGCTTTATGAGCGGTGGCAAAGCCAATGTGCCCTTGACCATTCGCATAGCCAGTGGTGCACCCGGTTCTTCCGCCGCCCAGCACTCTCAGAGCCCGGAATCCTGGTTTATGAATGTTCCAGGATTAAAGATTGTGACACCCGCCACGCCAGCCGATGCCAAAGGTTTATTAAGAACCGCTATTCGCGGGGAAGACCCGGTTTTATTCTTTGAACATAAAATGTTGTATGCATTGACCGGACCTGTACCGGAAGATCCGGATTTCATGGTGCCATTCGGTGAAGCTGCCGTCGTGCGCGAAGGTAAGGACGTCACCATTATTGGTGTTGGTATTATGGTGCAAAAAGCCCTGGTGGCTGCAAAACAGTTATCCAGCAAAGGTATCGACGCCGAGGTGATCGATCCGCGCACCCTGGTACCACTGGATAAAGATACACTGATCAAATCGGTGGCAAAAACAGGTCGTGTGATCATTGCGCACGAAGCTCATCGTCGCTCCGGTCCCGGCGCGGAAATTTCCGCCATGCTGGCAGAGGAAGCGATTGAATATCTGGATGGACCCATCATCCGCATTGGCGCGATGAATGTTCCATTACCATATAGTCCGGAATTGGAAAATCATGTCTTGCCCAATGAAAATGATATTGTCCAGGCTGCATTGAAATTATGCGGTAAAGCATAAAGAAGGGTTGGTTCAATTCGATGAGTGATCAGGAATTTACCAGCAGTTACCAGGTAGTGATGCCCCGCCTTGGTCTAACCATGGTGGAAGGTAAAATTATTGAATGGTACAAAAAAGATGGGGAATGGGTTGATAAAGGTGAACCTTTATTCTCCATTGAAAATGAAAAAGCAACACTGGATATAGAATCTCCCGCCAGCGGAAAATTGGAAATTCAAATTGAACCCGACATTGTTGTACCGATCCTCAGCCCGGTGGGATTGATTCATACCAGAGAGAAAAGTAGTTCGCATCACGCTGTGCATAAAGAAGTGCAACCAAGCGCTGTTGTGGCAGATTCTACAGCCGAGAAAATTACTGTGGGTGAAACCACAAAAAGTTTTGACCAGATTCGGATTTCACCACGAGCCCGAAAAGCTGCCCGCGAAGCCGGATTGGATCTGAGCCAGGTCTCTGGCAGCGGTATTCGCGGGATGATCGTGACTGTTGATCTCCCTGCAAAGGCAGCACAAGAATTCCATGCGGTTAAAGCCACACCTATAGCGCGCAAGATGGCGGCTGAAACGGGTGTTGATCTGGCTGGCGTAACAGGCACCGGTCCTCGTGGTATGGTACGCAAAGAAGATGTGGAAAAATGCAGGCAGTCTGTGCCCGTACCCGTTGAACCAGCAGCCCCTGAACCATTGAGTGGTTTGCGTAAAGTGATTGCAGATCGCTTGGGTAAGAGCTGGAACGAACGCCCACAAGCCAACCTGACCACCGAGGCGGATGCCAGTTTATTTGTAAAAGCCAGAATGCAGATCAATCAGGAGTTGAGTAAGAAAGAAATTAAGATATCCTATAATACCCTTCTGATTAAACTGGTTGCGCAGGCAATCTCTGAACATCCGTATATAAATGTCAGTTTACTACCCGAAGGATTGCAGCAACACAACCAGGTGAATGTCGGGTTGGCGGTCGACACTCCTCGTGGATTGATGGTGCCGGTCGTGAGAGATGCAGACCATAAAAATTTCGAATGCATTCAACAGGATCTGGATGCAATCATCCAGCGTACACTGGCAGGGACAGCGACCTGGGATGATGTCACTGGTGGAACCTTTACCATCACCAATCTGGGTGCCTTTGAAATCGACGCCTTCACCCCATTGATTAATCCACCTGAGAGCGCGATACTCGGTATTGGAAGAATTCATGAAAAACCAGTTGTTGTGGATGGACAGATCGTGGTACGTGAGATGATGTCGCTCAGTATATCATTCGATCATCGCCTGGTGGATGGGGCGCCAGCAGCCCGTTTCTTACAACGCGTGAAGCAATTTATTGAGCAACCCTTCCTATGGTCATTATGGGAAAAGTAACTTCAGAAAGGTAGCATTTAATGGATTTATCCGGAGGTTGTGTGTTGGTGACAGGAGGAGCGCATCGTGTTGGCAAAGCAATTGCCCTCACCTTAGCGAAGATGGGGGCAGCCCAGGTGGTCTTCACTTTTAATTCATCCGTGGAAGCTGCTGAAAAATCAGCCCAGGAGATCCGCAGCTTTGGGTGTGAAGTGCTGGCCATCCGCTGCGACCAGAGTGATATCCAGCAAATTGATGCAACCTTAGAAATGGTTCAAAAGCGATTTGGCAGGCTGGATGTTCTGATCAACAGCGCTTCCGTCCTTTTTGAAGGGGAGTTTCATGAAGTGACACCGGAAAACTGGGATCAGGTCATGAATATCAACGCCCGTGGTCCATTTTTCTTCATGCAAAAAGCGGCTTCGCTGATGCTGGCAGGCGATGGTGGTGTGATCGTCAATATTATTGATGAGTCAGCCGTTAAACCTGCGTTGCGATGGGTTCACCATGGCGCCTCCAAATCAGCTCTCTGGAACATCACCCGCTCCGGATCGATGGCGCTGGCACCGCACATTCGGGTGAATGCTGTTTTACCAGGAGCTGTTTTGAAACCGCCTGATTATACCGATGAATATTGGGAAGGATTGATTTCCAATATTCCATTGCGTAAATTAGGTTCAGCAGAAGATGTTTGCCAGGCAGTGGAGTATCTCATCAAAGCAGATTTTGTCACCGGACAGATGATCGTCGTCGATGGTGGCGCAACCGTACAATAAGGAGAAAAATTATGAAACTTGAAAATTCCGTCATACTCATTACCGGTGCTGCCACGCGTGTAGGAAAAGAAGTAGCGCTCTATTTTGCCAGTAAGGGGGCCAACATTGCTTTCAGTTATTATGAAGAGAATGAACCCTGGCAGGAAACCAAAGCCGAAATTGAAGCGCTGGGTGTGAAGTGTTTTGTAAAAAAGGTCGAAATTCGCAGTAACCCAGATATCAGAGCATTCGTGCAGGAAACGAAAGAGGTCTTTGGCCGCATTGATGTGTTGTTCAACAATGCCTCCGTGTGGTTAAGAAAACCATTTTTGCAGATCACTGAAGAAGAGTGGGACTTAGCGCAGGATGTGAATCTCAAAGGACCATTCTTATGTTCCCAGGCTGTCGCTCCCATCATGAAAGAGCAGGGGCAGGGTGTGATCATCAATATCACCGATCTATCTGCTTTTCAGGTGTGGAATGATAATGCCCATCACGCTGCGAGCAAAGCCGGATTGGTTGCTTTGACCAAATCCATGGCTTTTGAACTGGCACCGGAGATTCGGGTGAATGCCATAGCACCTGGCACGGTTCTTCTTCCCCCTGATCCTTCACCAGCCAAGGTGGAATGGGCGATCGAAAATTCGTTGTTAAAACGCGTAGGAAGCCCCATGGATGTTGCCAAACTGGCAGAATTTCTGATTGAAAATGAATTCGCCACCGGTTCGGTGTATTTTATCGATGGCGGCAGGAGTCTGGTCTAAGAAGAATGTCCAAAAAAATCCTCATCCATAATGGCAATATTTACCAGTCTGACGCATGGTTAACACCTGGCTATCTCTCGATCGAAAACGGAAAGATTACGGCAGTGCAGGAAGGCAATCCAGATCAGGAAACATTGGTGCTGGCTGATCAGGTCATCGATGCTGGTGGGATGGCTGTCCTTCCGGGTCTGGTGAATGGTCACTCGCATTTCAGCCAATCCTTTATGCGTGGATTGGCCGGTGGCAGGCCGTTATTACAGTGGTTGAAAGAATTGATCTGGCCGTTGCAATCCGCCTTCTCGGCTGACGAGATGTATCTGGCATCCCTGTTAGGGTTGGCAGAGAACCTGCGGGGTGGCGTTACCTATGTTGTCGATCATCACAAAATCACTCATTCCCCGCAGCATACAGAGGCCGTCAAACGAGCGGCGGAGGAGATTGGCATCCGCTGCACCATCGCCAGAGCCTGGTCAGATCGTGGAAATAAACCCGAGAGTGGAGCTGCCATTCTGGACGAAATGGAACACTGGTATAGCTTACAGAATCCTGAAAGCAAGGTGACCTTTGCCTCAGGACCTTTGACTCCATGGCGGGCAACCGGCGATTTGATGCAAAAGACGCATGCCCAGGCAAAGAAGCATGGCAGTTTTACCCATATCCATGTGTCTGAAACGCTGGAAGAAGTAGAAATGACACTGAATGAAACCGGGTTACGACCGGTTACCTGGCTGGATCAACTGGGAATTCTGGATGAGCATGCTCAGATCGTTCACGCTGTTTGGGTGGATGATGCAGAAATCGATTTACTCAAGGATCGCAACGCCCTGGTGGTACATTGCCCGGTCAGTAATTCTGTGCTGGGTTCCGGGATTGCCCCGATAGGAAAGATGCTACAGCGAGGTGTCCGCTTGCGATTGGGAACCGATGGATCAGCCAGCAATGATACCCAGGATTGTCTGGAAAACACCAAGATGGCTATCTGCCTGGCGAGAGCAGCGCATCAGGATGCTGCCAATGTAACCAACGATCAGGCATTACGGATGTCCCTGTCAGACAGAACGATTTCTGTCGGAGCGGACGCAGATTTGATGATGGTCAATCTGAATACCTTGCGATCCGCACCGGTGCACGATTTCACTTCTGCCCTGACATTGTGTGCGCATTCCGGGGATGTGGACACCGTAATGGTGGCTGGAGAAATCCTGATGCAGAATGGGAAACTAACCCGAATTGATGAAGAAATACTCATTAAAGAATGTAGTTCAGCGCTGAAAATATTGAAGAAACGGGCAGGGATCGATACATGAACAGTAAAGAACGAGCGTTAACAGCTTTTGCCCATCAGGAAGCGGACCACGTCCCGATTTTTGAATTAACCATCGATAACCCGACGGCGGAGTATGTCCTTGGCAGGTCGAATCTATGTGGATTTGGGGGTAAAGCCAGAGGATTGGCTTACAACCAGGCTGTTTTAAATGGAAGTGTACAGGATTACTTCTTACAAAGAAAATTAGACGAGATGGAATTATGGGAAAAGCTGGATCTGGATGTATATCCCCATGGCGATCCAGCTCCCCGGAATCCTGCTGTGCCGGATCAGATCTCCGAACGACAATGGAAGATCACTGACGAAATAACCGGCCAGTGGGTGATCTACGATTATTCGGCTGAATCGGATGTGTATGATATGGTGGACTCGTCTTTACGCCAGGGGGGACTACCCGAACTGGAAAAATTGACGGCTCATCTGGAAAGCCAATCATTTGACCCGGATGCCTGGGATTTTTCCTTCGTCGATATGGTGCTGGAGCGTATGGGTAAAAACCGGATGGTGTTGGCATCTGCTGATGTCGAAATCGGATCCACCTTTGATTGGGCAGAGACCTTCCTGATCGGTCTGGTGGAAGCGCCAGATCTGATCCATCGCTATCTGGATGCCCGTTTAAAGACAACATTAAAACTCACAGAGATGCTATTGGAACGTGGGGTACACGGCATTCACGGCGGTTATGATTGGGCAGCCAATAAGGGGCCGATCTTCTCTCCGCGCCATTTCCGCAAATTTGTTTTTCCGCGCATGCAGCAAATTACGGATCTTTGCCATCGCTTCGGTGTTCCCTATATCAAACACACGGATGGCAATGTGAATAGTTTATTAGAGGATATGATTGCCAGTGGTATCGATGCTTTTCAAGCCATTGAACCACGCGCGAATATGAACATTACCGAAATTAAACAAAAATATGGCGATCAATTAACACTTATCGGAAATGTCGATTGTTCGACCGTCCTGGTGGATGGACCCATTGAAGCTGTAAAGGCACAGACTCAAGCTGTCATTCAGGCAGCTGCACCAGGTGGTGGTTTTTTGATCTCGAGCAGTAATTCCATTCATCCCGGTGTCAAACCCGAATATTATCTGGCGATGCTGGAAACTGCCCGGGAAATGGGTACCTATCCAATTCAATCAGGAGGAAATTAATGGGAAAAATTACAGATTTAAGAAGTTATATGTCATTGTTGGAAACAGAAGGCCGTTTGGCGGTTGTTGACCGACCGGTTGATCTGGTGCATGAGCTGGCCAATGTGGCTGCCACCCTGGCAAGAATGAAGGGCAACGGTGTCATTTTTAATCAGACAAAGGCTGCTGAGGGGAGTTTCCCCTGGCCAATTTTTACTAACGCCGTCATCAGCCCCGACACAGCTGCCCTTGCGCTGGAATGTAAAAAAGAAGATATTATCAAGAAAATGAATATTGCTCTGGATCTGAAACATGGCATTCAACCCAAACCAAGTGAGACGGAAGCTGCCTGGAAAGAAAATGTCATTACCGGGAGTGAGATTAATCTGCATAAACTACCCATCCCAACCCACGGTTTGCATGATGGCGGTCCTTTCATCACCGGTGGGGTGGTTGTTACCAAAGATCCAGTATCCGGGCGAGGGAACTTATCATACAATCGCATGCAGGTTCTGGGTGAGCATACCTTCGGGTTCAATGTTAATGAATGGCGGCATGTGATGCAATTCTATAAAGTCATGCAGGCCAAAGGCGAAAGCCTGCCGGTGGCGGTAGCGATTGGGCTGGACCCGGCGATTATGATTGCCGCAGGCGCACGCTATGATGGTGACGAGCTGGCGATTGCCGGTGCCATCCGGGGGGAACCAGTGCCAGTCACCAAAGGTGTCACAGTGGATATTGATATTCCCACCCATGCAGAAATTGTGATCGAAGGTTATTTACCGCCAGATATTCGCCAGGCAGAAGGCCCGCTGGCAGAGTTCCATGGTTATTATGGCGAATTATGGGAATCGCCGATATTTGAAGTGACCGCCATTTGCTATCGCAATCAACCCATCTTCCAGACCATTGTTCCAGGATGGGATGAGCATATTTATATTGGTAATGTCCTGCCGCGTGAACCTTTGCTATTGCGCTTTGTCAAGCATGTCAGCCAGAATGTAACTGGATTGCACATTCCACCCTATGGGAATGGATTCTCAGCCATTGTCCAGATTCAGAAGAGTAACCCTGGTGAACCTAAAAATGCTGCTATGGCGGCATTCACGGCTCACGTTAATATTAAACAGGTAATTGTGGTGGACCCGGATGTGAATATCTATGATCCCGCTGATGTGACCTGGGCATTGACCAACCGGGTGGATTGGTCAAAGGATATCTTCCTGGTGGAAGGCTCACAGGGTCATGAGATGGATCCCACCGCTGATATCCGGGGTGTGCACACCAAAATAGGGATCGATGCAACCTATAAACCCGAACGAAGGAATTACGGAGATAGAATCCGATATCCCATGGTTGATCTCAACCAATATACACGAAATGAAGGAGGATAATATGACCCAAAGAGTAGCGCTTTATTTGCAGGATAAACACGATATTCAATATGAATTGGAAATTGCCAAATATGCTGAAGAACGCGGATTCAGCGAAATCTGGCAGGCGGATACCCGTCTGGCACGCGATTGTATCGTGATGATGAGTGCTTTATTAACAGCTACCAAACGATTGCGTTATGGATCCGGTGTGTTACCGATCTGGACGCGTAACCCGGCAGTGATTGCCGCCAGCTGGAGCACCATGTGGGAATTAGGTGGTCTGGTGGATGGTGAAAGCCGTGTGATGTTAGGCCTGGGTGCCTGGTGGGAACCGATAGCCAGCCGTGTGGGTGTCAACCGCGTTAAACCAATGAAAGCTATGCGCGAGAATGTGGAAGCCATACGCCAGTTATTCACCATGGAAGAAGTCTCTTACCAGGGTGAGTTTGTTACACTGGATCGTGTCAAACTGGATGTAGCTTTTGGTGACCGCAGCCCCCGTAACATTCCGATTTACATCGGTGCCACTGGCGATAAGATGCTCGAAATGGCCGGTGAATTGTGTGATGGCGTCGTGCTGAATTACGTCGTTTCCGTGGACTACATCAAGAAGGCAGTAGGTTTGGTTGAAAAAGGTGCCCAGAAGGTTGGGAAGACGCTTACTGACATCGATCGACCTGAATTACTGGTCTGCTGTCTTTCGGATGAGGACCCTGCAGCAGCAATGGCAGAGGGCAAGAAACTGGTTGCCTATTACCTGGCAACCGAACCTCATATCATGAAAGCCTCCGGTGTGAGTGAAGAATTACTGGAGAAAGTTCAGGCGATTATGAGCTGGCCAGCCACCGAAGAAGACTATATCAAGGCTTCCAAAGTGATTCCGGATGATGTGGTACGCGAATTGATGGCGGTGGGTACCTCGGACGAATGCCGCAAGAAAGTACGTGAATATGTGGATGCCGGTGTAACCTGCCCAATTCTCTACCCGATGATGGATGACATTAAACCTGTCGTGGATGCCTTTGCTGATGGTTTCTAGAGATAAAGTATGATAAACAAGAACGAATTAAAAACAAAAATTGAAGCGTTGGCTGATGAAATGAACGAGGATATGGTTCAATTCCTCGGGGACATAATCCGTATTCAGAGTTACACCAGCAAAGAAGGCCCGGCTGTGCAACGTACGCTGGAAGAATTACGCAAGATCGGTTGTGATGAGGTCTGGATGGATAGTGCTGGGAATGCATTGGGTCGTATAGGCAAAGGGGAACGCATTATCCTCTTCAACGCCCATCTGGATACTAATGAAGTCAGTGATGCCAGCAATTGGCCACACCCTCCTTTGGAACCGGTGGTTGAAGATGGCATCCTTTACGGTTTGGGGGCATCTGATTGCAAAGCCGGAGTGGCTTCGATTGTATATGGGGCTGCGATCCTAAATAAATTGGGATTGCTGGAAGATGTCTCGGTGGTGGTGATGGGAGCTACACTGGAAGAGGATGCGGAAGGTTTTGCGCTGCGTTCCCTGGTGGAACGCGATGGGTTGAAACCTGAATGTGTCCTGCTGGCGGAAGCGACGGATTTGACCCTGCGTCGTGGACATCGTGGCCGTTGCGAGGTGCACATCCGCACCAAAGGCAAAGCTGTACATGCCAGCACCCCACACCTGGGTGAGAATGCAATTGTCAAAATGGCACCGGTGATTGAAGCTCTGGAAGGCATGAACGGACATTTACCGGTGCATCCTGTGTTTGGACCCGGTACACAAGTTGTCAGCCTGATCGCCGGACCGCATACACCCAACTCCGTTCCGGATTGGTGTGAGGTCGCTCTGGATCGCCGGCTGGTGCCAGGTGAGACTGCCGAATCGATTGTGGAAGGGATCCGTCAGGTGGTGGGTCCATTAGGCGCTTCGGTGGAAATACCGATCCAACCCGTTAAATCACATACCGGATTACTATTGGATGGACCCTCATTTTACCCCGGTTGGTTAATTGAGGAAGATGCTGAAATCATTCAGATTGGCAAAGAGGCTTATGAAGCTTTGTGGCAGCAGGCTCCTAAAGTTGATGTCTGGAAATTCAGCACGGATGGTACCTATTCAGCCGGTGTGGCTGGCATCCCAACACTGGGGTTTGGCCCGCAGGAAGAACCCTACGTTCACACCGCTATGGATCAGGTCAACCTGGAAAAATTGAAAAAAGCTGCCATGTTCTATGCGCTTTACCCGGTGATCTACCAAGAGGTCACTGGAGCGAAATCAAAATAATCAAAACAAAATAAAGGAGAAAGAATTTATGCAAACTACACTATTTGGAAAAGATTTTATCACCACCGAAGATTGGACGAATGATGAGCTGATCTCGATGATGGATATGGCTGGAGATCTCAAACGCCGATTCGCGGTCGGTGAACCTCATGATCATATTCTGCGCGCCAAGACTTTGTTCATGTTATTCTTCGAAGAATCAACCCGCACCCGTAATTCATTCGAATCCGGTATCACCCAATTGGGAGGTCATGGTATTTACCTGACCCCATCAGCCACACAGGTTGGTCACGGTGAAAACTCCAAAGACACCGGTGGCGTTCTGGAACGCTATGGCCATGGCATCTCTGTGCGTGATTGCCGCACCGGAATCGGTCAGGCATATCAATATGAGTTAGCCGGTCATGTCAATATTCCTGTCATTTCCATGCAGGATGATGTGGACCATCCCTGCCAGGCAATGGCCGACCTGATGACCATTCGTGAAAAGTTCGGCAATGACCTGCGCGGCCGCAAATTCGTTATTTCCTGGACTTACGCACCAAAATACGTTCGTCCTCTCTCTGTTCCACAGGCTCTGGTCATGTTAATGACCCGCTGGGGCATGGATGTTACATTGGCTCACCCCAAAGGTTTTGAATTGATGCCAAAATGTCTCGACTCAGCCAAACAACATGCTGAAGAGAACGGCACCAAATTCGAAGTGATTGATGACATGGATGCTGCTTTCGAAGATGGCGACATCATCTATGCCAAGAGCTGGGGTCCCATCATGGAAACCGAAGAACCCGCTGCTGTCCAGGCCATGTGCGATCAACACAAGGATTGGATCGCTGATGAACGTCGCATGGAACTCTCCAAAAAGAGCTCTATTTATATGCACTGCATGCCCATTGAC
Organism: Chloroflexi bacterium HGW-Chloroflexi-2; assembly: GCA_002840735.1. Classification (GTDB taxonomy): domain Bacteria; phylum Chloroflexota; class Anaerolineae; order Anaerolineales; family Anaerolineaceae; genus UBA6170. The sequence goes on along the minus strand of PHBY01000016.1, from coordinate 2,718 downwards.
CGTGGTTACGAAGCCACCAATGCCGTCGTGGATGGCCCACATTCTGTGATCTATGACGAAGCTGAAAATCGCCTGCATGTACAGAAAGCCCTTATGGCTTTGACTATGGGTGGTCGTTTCTAGGTTTTTTGTTGTAAAATTAAACCAATTTGCATAAATGAGGTGTTTGTAGGACAAGTCCTGCAAACACCTTCGTGTGCGATGAAAATCAAATGAACAATGTAAGTAGTAACAAATTCATAGAATCAGCCCACCTGATTCTGGATAAACCATTGGTGGCGCAACGAGTTGAAGCTGAGATTGCTGCTGGCCAGCGTTACACAGATGTACTGAAGCGATATATTACCAAACCGGGTGTGGCTTATATAGTGCTGGTCGATGGGGTAGTTGTTGATCAGAATGAGATCATACAGCCGGGTGTGGAAATTCGCTGTGTACCACAAATTATTGGAGGATAAATAATGAAAACAAACCAGGGCTTTACCCAATTTGAAATGAAATCAGAATTCCTGGCTGGCAATAGTCCCTATTCGGGCAAAATTTTACGGGTAAATTTAAGCACAGGTGAAATCTGGGTCGATGAACATGATGATGACTTCTACCGTAAATGGATTGGTGGCCGTGGTTTGATCGTTTATTATTTATTGAAAGAAACAAAACCTAAAATTGATCCTTTCGATCCAGACAATTTATTGATCTTTGCGCCTGGGATTTTGACCGGTACTGTACTACCGGGTACGGGAAGACATGCTGTGGGTGGAAAATCACCACTCACCGGGGCACTCGCATCCGGGGAAGCCGGTGGTTGGTGGGGAGCTGAATGCAAACAGGCTGGTTTTGATGCAGTGGTTATCCAGGGAAAAGCTGAGAAACCTGTGTATCTGTGGATCAAGGATGGTGGGGCAGAGCTTCGTGATGCCAGTCACCTGTGGGGATTGAAAACCGGAGATTCCCAGGAAGAAATCCGCAAAGAATTGGATGATGAGAAAATCCGCGTTGCCCAGATCGGACCTGCTGGTGAAAATCTGGTGCGATTTGCTGCTGTGATGCATGATGTAAATCGTGCTGCTGGGCGTTCAGGATTGGGGGCGTTGATGGGTAGCAAAAACCTGAAGGCTGTTGCCGTCCGTGGCAAGTTCAAGGTCGGTCTGGCAAATAAAGAAATGATGAAAATCACTCAAAAATGGATCACCTCGAATTATAAAGACATGATGGGGTGGGCGATCCAGTATGGCACCTCTGGCTCTGTCAAAGGCAATCATGATGCTGGTGTCACCGGAATTCGCAATTATCAGGATGGCAGTCTGGAAGGGATCGAAAAACTGGATGCTACTTCTACTTTCACATGGTTGATTAAAGACCGGGATACCTGTAATCGCTGCCCGGTGCGCTGCAAGCTGGTCGCTTCTCACGAAGGAGAAATCAACATTGATCCTCGTTATGGTGGACCTGAATACGAGTCGACAGCTGGTTTGGGACCATTGTGCCAGATCAATGATCCCCTGGTAGTGACAAAAGCGAATGAGTTGTGTGCTGCTTATGGATTGGACACCATCTCCACTGGCGGGACCGTTGCGTTCGCCATGGAATGTGTGGAAAAAGGTTTGGTCGATGGATTTGACTTTGTACCGAAATTTGGGGATGGACAAACTTTATTAGAAAGCATCGAAAAAATTGTCCATCGTGAAGATCTTGGCGACTGGATGGCAGAGGGAAGTGCCCGCATGGCTGAAAAAATTGGCATGGGATCAGATCAATTCCTGGCAGTAGCGCGTAAACAAGAATTGCCTTATCATGATCCACGTTTGAAGAATACGATTGGAATGGGGTATGCTGTCTCAGCTACCGGTGCAGATCATATGGCCAACCTGAACGATACCTTTGCCACCTGGGATGGTTCCGATATTTGTGTGCGCTTACGAGAATTGGGAATGGAAACTCCTCTTAAATTGTGGGGTATCTCTGATCATAAAATTGAAGCCTTCTTCTATGAAACTGCTTTCAAGAACTTCCTGGATAGCGCAGTGATCTGCCATTTTTATCCCTATGAATTTCATCATATGGTCGATGCGCTCAATGGGGCTGGTGGCTGGAATGTGGATATGCCTGAGGTTATAGAGATAGGGGAACGGATTATCAATGCTGCTCGAATGTATCTTCTGCGTGAAGGGTTTACTGCTGAAGATGATATGTTATCAGCAAGGCTGTTCCAACCCACCCAGGATGGACCGATTGCCGGAAAAGCAATGACTCCGGAATATCTGCGGGAGGCATTGCAACGGTATTACCAGCGCATGGGCTGGAGTGAGCAGGGTGTTCCGGCAGATGAAGTGTTGGAGCGGTTGGAGATTGAGAAATTTAGTTCTGGAGTAATATAACCTCGGATTAAAATCCGAGGATACTCAGAATCAAACCAGATCAATCTGGTTAAAATATTTTACGTGAATTGGTGCGATGCACTTGGGAATCGAAAATCTACACCAATCTTACCGTCGACTCGTACTCCGGTGCGATGCACTTAGGGATCGAAAATCTACACCATTTTGCAAAACCAATCCGATGAACAATCCGCCAGAAGTGCGTTGCACCTGGGCTGAGAGGCTGGGTTAAACATACAAGGTGCAAGGCACTTTTGGTTTTTGGGTTAACGGGTCTTGTTTTCGGAGATTGGTGCATCCTTATCCCCTCTAAGTGCCACGCACCAAAAATAGCCTTCCC
>PHBY01000015.1:72988-102233 GCA_002840735.1 Chloroflexi bacterium HGW-Chloroflexi-2 | reverse complement strand
GCACTTGGGGATGAGCCACCAATCACCATTAGGGAAGTAGTGATCCATTAACGATTGACCAAAAGTGCATTCACCTGGGTTCTCTATTACAAGGTGCAATGCACTTTTGGATATGTGATTCGCGAGCGGAAGGATCCATTCCGTGTAACTACCTTGTCCCTAAGTGCATCGCACCCTTTTGCTGACACCTGGGTTCTCTATTACAAGGTGCAACGCACTTTTGGATATGTGGTTCATGATCGTAAGGATCCATTCCTTGGAGCTCTCTTGTCCCTAAGTGCATCGCACCCTTTCGTTGACACCTGGGTTCTCTATTACAAGGTGCAACGCACTTTTGGATATGTGGTTCATGATCGTAAGGATCCATTCCTTGGAGCTCTCTTATCCATAAGTGCATCGCACCCTTTTGCTGACACCTTATTGAAATAGGGCGAGGACAAGCCGTCCGGGACGAGGATAAGCCATCGCCCCTTTATTTGATTGGGATGTAAATTTCGGTGATCAATTCCTCAAAAATTATCAGTATTGATCACCCCTGCCCTCGTATCACAAGGAATCTGAATTTTGTATAATCTTGTTAAATGATATGTATTGACTTATTTTTATTAAATTGTAATAATTCTAGATAAGGAATTATTATTGATGATATACACCACAAATAATCCAGACGTCCGATTTGATGAGTTAATTTCGGTTTTAAAAGCCAAAGGCTATCGAATGACACCACAACGGTTAGAATTGGTTCGGATCATTGCAGCCAGTAATGGTCACCCCAGTGCTGCTCAGATCTATGAAACCATTAAACATCAATTTCCAAGCATGAGCCAGGCTACCGTTTACAATACATTAGCGCTGCTTAAGGATATGAATCAAATTCTGGAAATCGATTTACATGGGGATAGTCATTATGATGGTAATCGTACCGAACCTCACCCCCACATTATTTGTACTGAGTGTAATCAAATTGTAGATGGTGATTTTGACCTGGATATTGAGATAATCAAACGGTTAGAAGAAACTTCAGGTTTTCAAATCACGCGTTCCCAATTAGCGTTTTATGGTCTTTGTCCAAACTGCAGATCGAAAAGGTCAGGACATCTCGATCAATGACAAGAGATATCTTGCCTGTGATTTGCTGCAAATTAAAATAAATTAATGAGGAGGAAATAAATGAGCGAAATTAATAAATGTCCAGTAACTGGCAAAATGGGTAGTACAGCCGCTCATCAAGGTACATCGAACCGGGACTGGTGGCCGAACCAGCTTAATCTGAATATTCTACATCAGCATGCCCCTGCTTCCAATCCAATGGGTCCTGATTTTAACTACGCGGAAGAATTCAAAAAATTGGATTATGAAGCCTTAAAGAAAGATCTGGCTGATTTGATGACGGACTCTCAGGAGTGGTGGCCGGCTGATTGGGGTCATTACGGTGGTCTGATGATCCGTATGGCCTGGCACAGTGCCGGTACTTACCGGACGATGGATGGTCGTGGTGGTGGTGGCACCGGCAATCAGCGCTTTGCTCCGCTTAACAGCTGGCCGGATAATGTCAATCTGGACAAGGCACGCAGGTTGTTGTGGCCAATCAAACAGAAATATGGTAATAAAATCTCCTGGGCTGATCTGATGATTCTGGCCGGCAATGTGGCGCTGGAAACAATGGGCTTCAAGACCTTTGGTTTTGGTGGTGGTCGTGTAGACATCTGGCAGCCAGAAGAGGATATTTATTGGGGCTCTGAAACAGAATGGCTGGGAGATGAACGATACTCGGGAGAACGTGATTTAGAGAATCCTTTGGCTGCTGTTCAAATGGGTTTGATCTATGTTAACCCGGAAGGACCGAATGGAAATCCTGATCCAGTGGCATCAGGCATTGATGTACGTGAGACTTTTGCACGCATGGCTATGAACGACGAAGAAACTGTTGCGCTGGTCGCCGGTGGACATACCTTTGGTAAAGCACACGGGGCTGGTGATCCTGCTCTCGTAGGACCTGCGCCTGAAGGTGCACCACTTGAAGAACAAGGCCTGGGCTGGAGGAATAGTCTGGGCACAGGCAAGGGCGTTGACACCACTTCAAGTGGTATTGAAGGTGCCTGGAAACCAAACCCGACCCAATGGGATATGGGTTACTTTGATATGCTCTTCGGTTACGAGTGGGAATTGGTCAAAAGTCCGGCTGGCGCACATCAATGGATTGCCAGGGATGTAAGACCGGAACATATGATCCCGGATGCGCATGACCCTTCTAAAAAACATCCCCCTATGATGACAACGGCAGACCTCTCACTGCGTTTTGATCCAATCTATGAGCCGATTTCACGTCGTTTTCATCAGGATCCACAAGCTTTTGCCGATGCCTTCGCCCGTGCCTGGTTCAAACTCACCCACCGTGATATGGGACCCAAGGTCCTCTATCTTGGTCCGGAAGTACCACAGGAAGATTTGATCTGGCAGGATCCAGTTCCAGCGATCGATCATATGTTGGTCGATCAAAAAGATATTTCAGATCTCAAAGCGAAAATTCTTGCTGCAGGTCTTTCTACAGCCGAGTTGGTTTCCACTGCCTGGGCTTCTGCTTCCACATTTCGGGGATCAGATAAACGGGGTGGCGCGAATGGCGCCCGTATCCGTTTGACACCACAAAAGGATTGGGAAGTAAATCAACCAGAACAATTAGCCAGGGTACTGAAGACACTCGAAGGAATCCAGAAAGATTTCAATTCCTCACAGGTGAATGGCAAGAAAATTTCACTGGCTGATTTGATTGTGCTGGGTGGTTGCGCGGCAGTCGAATCAGCTGCTTTAGCAGCTGGTTATGCTGTTGAAGTTCCCTTTACACCGGGTCGTACCGATGCTACCCGGGAACAGACAGATGTGGAAGGATTGGCATATCTTGAGCCATTGGCGGATGGCTTCCGTAACTATCAGAAGAAAGCCTTCAATGTGATGCCAGAAGAAATGTTGGTGGATCGCGCACAATTATTAACCCTCAGTGCACCAGAAATGACCGTTCTGGTTGGTGGTTTACGTGTGCTCGGTGCAAATTACGGCCAATCACAACATGGTGTCTTCACGAAACAGGTTGGGAAACTGACCAATGATTTCTTTGTCAACCTGCTGGATATGTCCACCGAATGGAAAGCCACCAGTGAAGCTGGCGATACTTTCGAAGGGTGTGACCGAAAATCAGGTGAGCTGAAATGGACTGGTACAAGGGTTGATCTGGTGTTCGGTTCCAATTCGCAGCTGCGCGCACTGGCTGAGGTTTATGCGCAGGACGATGCTAAAGAAAAATTTGTGCGAGATTTTGTAGCAGCCTGGAACAAAGTCATGGAACTTGACCGTTTTGATCTCAAAAAATAATACCTGGGCTTCACCCGAAACTGGGTGATGAAAAATTAAAAAAAACCGGTTCTGAGAGAAATTTCCACTCAGAACCGGTTTTTTAACGCTTATTGAATTATTGGCTTATGTTTGAAACTCTACAACCATCACTTTACCAAGACCAATTTTTGTACCAGGATGTAATTCATATAACTTCTGCGCTTCAATCCTTTGCCCATTTAAGGTGACCCCATTGGTACTGTTCAGATCCTTTATTGTATACATATTGGTTCCGGGATCAAAATTGATCTCGGCATGTTGCCTGGAGATATCACCTTCGCTGGAAAATATCGGGATCACACGGCCAACTACCAGAGGTAAATTCTGGAGTGGAATTCGTTGCCCTATATTGGACAGGTTCAATGACTTTTCGATCACCAGCGTTGCCACTCCAGATTTTGAAGGTGCAACACGGGTGTGAAAATCCTCTGCCGGTGGAATAACAGGTTTACTGATCGGCTCGGAGGGATCCATGCCATACGAAACGGGTTGAGATTTGGTGGTGAAGACGAAACTGACTTTATGCTGTCCAAATGCCAGGCGATCACCACTTTTAAGTTTGTTCATGCTGTTCACCGCTAACAACTTTCCATTCAGGTAGGTTGGATTATTGGCCGCAGCTGGCTCAATAAAGAAAGAACCTTCTGAAAATACTATCTGAGCATGCTTGCGCGAGATGGTCATTCCGACTGCCAGAATCTGCATATTGACAGCCAGCATAATATTGTGATTGACTTCAGTGCTGGGACGGCCAATGATGGCAGGCGTCCATTGGATATCAAAACTGATATTGGAGGTTTCTTCGCGCAGGGTAGCATGGTCTTTGGGATCCAGCATTTTCCGGATGGTTTGATGCAGATAACCAACGGACAGTTCATCCTGGGGTTGAATATCCAGTTGTGCCAGGGTGTGGTTGGCTTCCAGAGGTTTATCCACACCCTTTAATTGAATACTATACTTTTCAGGTGAATCAGCATCGATATCATCAAATTCCTTCAAGATTTCATCAATCAAGGTTTTTACCGTGATTGATCTGCGCACCCGAGCACGTTGCCCGGTATGTTCAAAAACATTTATTTTGACATCAATATAATCGTCCATACCTATTCCTCAGGTGTTTCTGGTTCGGTTTCAGCTTCTGTACTTGCTTCTGCATCTGTTCCTGTACTAGCTTCTGCAGTTTCATCGAACAATCCCAATGTTTTGGCTGTCTCAATCATATCGCCCTTGGATAGCATATTCATAAATTCATCATCCATACCAGCATCCCGTAATTTTTGTTTCACATCTTCAATGTCATACAATGATTCATCCGTACTGCTGATTGATGAGCTCACACCTGCATAACTATTTTCAGAGACTTCTTCTTTTTTTGCATCTTTAGGTTGCGGTATTCTCAACCATTTTGCCTGTTTGCCTTTGTGTTGTTGTACGATCTTTGACACCCATTGATCGATGGATCCTTCCATATCGTCATCATTGGCGTGTGGTGTGGCAATTTGCAGCATGGAGGTAATTCCGGAGCGAACGATGAATGAACGTCCCATTGGTAATTCGACATCATTAAGGCTACGTGGGAAGCGCCCATTCAGGCGATTGACCGCATCAGCACTCTTCAAGGCAATCCCAAAGTTCGGGGCTGTGATGACTTTGCGCAAATCATCCGATGCGTTCATCATACCAATCGAACCCGCTGCGATCACATACACACCGGCAGTCTGGTATTTCCTGATCAGACCAGAGAGATCCTCGAAGAAAGTCATCTTCTTGCGGCTTGAATCATCTGAGAAGCCATCGTAGTTATCGATCACAATCAAGAGTTTTCTACGCTTCGGTCTGACATCAAAATCAAGACATTCTGCTTTCACATTTTCCAGGAATTCATCTAACTGTTCGATTTCGTCAATTGTATCGAGAACATGGGGCAACTCTTTTAATGAATGCTCGTTACCCTTCCAAAGCTTATTGGAATAATCAATCAATACCATACCCAAAGTATCAGGATCGTATTGCATGGCAAGAGATATGATCATCGTTTGTAATGTGGTGGTTTTACCGGAGAAAGGTTGGCCTAACACGACAACATGCGGTCCCTGTCGCTCGATATCGATAAAGGCTGGTGACAGTGTGCGATCATCAATACCCATCAGGATGTTCAACCGTTTCGCTTCTGGCCAGGTCACTTCCTGCATCAAACGTTCCAGCGAAATACGTAATTGCAATGTCTCAATAGTGGATGGTTTCTCACCCTTCCAATTGTTATTCCATAAGGCCTGCATGCGTAAACACATCTTGTTCAATTTGGCCAGGTTATCGGCGTCATTTTCGTCCGGGTTGAAGGATAAGGCGGTTTGAAATTCGAGTGGCATATTTCCCACCCGTACATAACCACGTCCAGGCACATTGCTCAGGTCAGCGGGGACACCGCGCCCGACAATATCACCATATTCACTCGGGTCTGATAGTTTCAAGGTGTAACGTTCCGTGATCAGATTGAATAATTTTCCGGTAAGTGCATTTACCACATCCGCGGTGATCAGGAAATGCACACCGTATGCTCGCGCTTCTCTCACAAGCGATATCAATGGTCCCATCAGATCTTCATAATATTCCCTGAATTCTGCAAAGTTATCAATCACTACCAGTACCGCTGGTAATTTTTTATCCGGATAATTGAGATTGTGGGTTTCAAGGTTATTGACCCTTTCCTCACTGAAGAGCACCTGGCGATATTCAATGATATCGTTAACTTTTCTCAAAACGCGCATGACGCGTTCTTCTTCTTCTGAGGTGATGATTGCCCCCACGTGAGGCAAATCCAGGAAGACATTCAATGCACGCCCACCAAAATCTAAGATGTATATATGCAGGTCATCCGGGGAATGGGTTAACACCAGGGATGTAATGATGGTGCGAATAAATGTCGTTTTTCCACGACCGGAAGCGCCAAATACTGCTGCGTGACCATTTGGAAAGTTTATCATCAATGGCTTTTGGCTGGCAAGGTAGGGATTATCCACCAAACCAATTAATGGTCTTATAGCATTTTTACCCCAGATCAATCCCTCCCATTTAAAATCATCGTTCCAGAAGGTAGTGGCTTTCTCATTTAACGACATACCTGTTATCGCCACAGCATCAGTCTGCTTCAACATCTCAATATCTTCATCTGTCATGTAGGCGGTATCGACCGCTGTCTCCAGGCTGAGAATATTTTTCCCGGTTTGTGAGGGTAGAAACTCCGGCCAGGGCCGCCATTGTGGGCGGGATTCAGTGGTTGCGAGATTGGCGAGCATGTCCACGATTACATCATAAAGTTTGGGGGGTTCAACAGCTTTTTGGGCTGCCGATTTCTTGCCACGATCGACCCAGATCACATTTGGAGTGACATTTTCTTCCTGGGGTCCTTTGTAATCACCACCGGTATAGGCAGTCTGGATCAATTCAATATTTTCATTACCAACCTGCAGGTAGCCACGTCCTGGAATACCAGGTGGCAGGAAGGCAGCATCGGCACGTCTTAACAATTCACGGCTGTCATCCGGTGTTTCCACACGTAGACAGATCCTGAATTTAATATTAGCGCGCATCTGATCGGTTACCCCGACCGGTCTTTGGGCCGCCAGAATCAAGGTGACACCGAGCGCGCGACCCAGGCGGGTGATACTTTCCAGCTGGGCTTTATATTCGGCATTACCAGAGATCATTTCTGCGAATTCGTCAATGATGATGAACAGGTGTGGATAAGGAGGACGTCCCGGTTCGAGGTTCAATCCCTTCTTGCGATAATGCACAATATCCTTGGAGTTGGTATAGGTGTTTAATTTTTGACGGCGATCCAGCTCTGCAATAATGGATGCAAAGACACGCGCAGTGGCAGATTGATCCAGGTTGGTGACGATATCTACTTTGTGGGGTAATTTTTTAAAAGGTTCAAACGCTGATCCACCTTTGTAGTCGATTAAGACAAAGTTCAGCACATCCGGATTAAAATTCAACGCCATTCCGATGATCATGGTCATCAATAATTCTGATTTACCTGACCCAGTGGAGCCGGCAATTAACCCATGCACACCATCCGCTTTGGCAGAAAAAGTTAATATTCTTGGTTCGTTACCGGAGAGCAGACCAACAGCGGTGTATAACCAATCAGCCTGATTGGGTGTCATGCTGCGTTGCCAATTTTCTGCAGCTAATTCCTGTAATTGATCGATGGTGGAAACGTTCAACATTTCCAGTAATGTGACAGTGGATGCCAGGCTGGAACCATATCCACGGCGAATGTCGACAGGCTCCAGCGCTTTGGAAAATTCGCGCGCTTTATCCTGTGCACTGACTACTTTGGTCTTGCCAACGTATCGCACGGTGTTAAAACCGGTCTCAGCATAACGAAAGACAACACTGTCAGGATCAGCTGCTTCTGTTGCCACCTCGATGATGGCTTCACAGCGGCTGGGGACTTTTTTACGATCCGGTACCACAAAGATGATCCCTGCCCCTAATTCTTTGCCGTCCAACAGGATGGTGGAAATGGTGGCCTCCCCTTCCAGGTCTTTCAGGATCGACCACTCAGGAGCCAGTGTCTGTACATCCACGACGACCAGCAGGAAAGGTAGTTTGACATCCACACCACTTTCTTTGTCCTGCAGGCGCATGCGTCTGCGTTCGAGAATGGTGCGTAAATTTTTCCAGAACAAGCGCATGCGGTCGACTTCATTTTCGTCAGGCTTTTCTTCGCTTTCAAAACTCAGTGTTTCAGTTTTATCAGCTTCTTTACAATGTGGAAGTGAGTACGCCCAACGCCAATGTTTGCGCATTTCGCTGGTTCCTGCTACGTACAGCATGGTGTCCTGTGGAGAGTGGAATGTGGCATAATCCACCAGCATGGTGCGCAGGTAGGAGTGCACGATTTCATCCGAATACCCACTGATGCCAATGGAGTTTCGAATACTGACATCTTTTGCACCTCCCTTTTTCTCATCCGTTGAATCCTGATCGGTCTTGGCAGCTACCTTTTTCTGCTCTCTTTCGTCGATCTGGTAATAAAATGGAATCGTTACAGGAACATCAAACAGGAGCCGGGAGGTTTCTGCCAGGCGAGTGGCTTCACGCGTCAGTGGGTTCTCGACCTGCTCATTTTCTGGCATTTTATAAATCACAGTTGATTGACGGGTGCTGATCCCCAGGCGTAGGTTCATGAAATCGTGATCGGTTGGCCTGCGTTCCCACAACCTCGTACCGGAGCGAATGTCTTCTCTTTTGAGTGGTTCTTCTTTGGTGATATCGTTTGCGATGGCAAGCGCAACATCCGGATTGGGATAATTGTAATAATAATAGATCTTTTGTTGTTCCTGTTCACTTTCCATCTGGCGTCGTAACTCGCTGATACGGCGCTGGTAGGTTTCTTTCAGATGTTCCCGACGGGCTTTCTCCTGACGGTTGGTGTAAAAACCCAGCGCAATTGATGCAACAACAGACAGTGCCATGGGAATCATCATCAACATACTGGTGCCTTGTCCAAATAGAGATACCAGAATATAACCAAAAATCATGATCATGGGTAAAAAAGCCTGCGCCATTAAAGCGCCAGGATTGGTCTCGATGTCTGGAGGGCTGGGAATATCACGAGTACCGGAAGGTAGCTCAGGTTCTATGCGGGGTGGTCGATCGATATATATTTTGTTTGCCAATTTATACCTCCCCGATCATTATTGCATCAGTGAAACTGCAAAACTCAAGATTAATGAAATAGCCAATAAAGCAGCCAGGACGATGAAAACCAATTTCCAATTGATACCTCTCGATTTTTTCTCTGCTGGAATGGGGGGAAAATATGGTTTTAATGTATTAACCAGGGATAAAACATCCGTAAATCGTGCTTGAGGGTGAACATTAATGGCTTTTTCAATGATATCTGGGATTTCCTTCAAGTCAATTCTTCCGGTGGGTTTAAATACACCACTCTTTACCATCTCAGCAACCAGGTCATCTTTCTTCAGATGATATTCATAAGCTGGATGGCCAGTTAACATTTCGTACATCAGTAAACCGATCCCATATACATCGGCAGCATGAGAGACCTGAATTTCATTTTTCAAAATTTCAGGTGGAGTATAGGCGGGTAGGTTGTACTGGTCATTCCAGATTTGAGAGATATTGTTACTTAAATCCCCTACCCCCAGATCCAGTAACATGGGCCTTGGAATTCCCTGTTTATCAAAACGTAAGTAAACAACATCCGGGTTCAAACACAGATGAATTTTTCCAGCGCGATGTAAATAATAAACCACATCACTGACACTGAGTCCGATCCAACCTACGTGTTGGAACCAGGGTTGTGGATTTTTATATAAATAATTCCTGAGAACTTCCCCTTCAACGAATTTGAAGACAGAATAATATTTGACTTTTCCCTGAATAACGGTCCAACCATAGGGGTGTTGGGCGATGCTGCTTAGAGGGTGGGCTGGTAATAATACAGGTAACAATGGATGTTGACCGGCTTTTGCGAGCTGGTAAAAGGCGATGGCTTCCTGCCTTAATTTGTCCTCGCAACCTGTATTGGCAATTTTTAGAAAAACAATCTCTTCTTCCCGGCGTGCCTGGTACACAATAGCAGAACGAAGGATCAATAATGGCTGAATGATTTCAAAAATTCCAAACCATTCACCATTATTGAAAATTTCGGTTGCATTTTCCGCCGGACAATATTTCTCCTGGCACCAGAGATTGAAATCCTGAGAGATGACATTACACTTGAGACAAATTCGATTCATAATGCCTTACTTCCTCTGGTAAACAATAATTTTTTAGCAAGTATGTGATCTCAACTCACATACTTGCTAACTGTCCCTATTGATTCATAATAATAATGATCAACTGCGGAATCGAGCTGAACCACTCAAATCACCGGTTTGATAATGTTTGACGGCTGCATTGACATCATGTTGAAGTTCAATCATGTCTTCAGCTAATTTTTCGACTCGAGGTTTAATCCTTTCGAGGTAAGAAGCCACTGCCAGGTTTCCGATCATGCCTACAAATGCGGTAGCCTTTAAAACCATAATGGCAGTTTCCAAACCTTTGGCAATACGCTTCAAGGTCTGGCCAAATTTGCCAAAATTGCTAGCGATTTTTTGGACTGCGGGAACGTCCATATATACTTCTTGCGCCATTTTGTATCTCCTTTTCTTTTATTGCAGGTTATTTGTATATACCGCCAAAAATGTCCAGTAATTCATTAGCTTTGGATGTGGCCTGTTTATCCGCATTTCGAAATATCTCCGTTGATTTTTGAAGCGCGTTAACAAAACTGGTATTGATTCCAACCAGAGATAACAACGCTGGAATCACCAATGTTTGCATTTCCTGGACAAAGCGTGTTGCTCCATCTCCCTTCCAAACGCCACCAACAACCTGTTGGACCATCCCGCGTAATGGAGAGGTGATTTCTGAAGTAATTTGGTTCAACAGTTTTTTGATTTGACTCATAACACCATCAACTGCTGAATATACCAATTTTAGAATAAAGTTCATAATAATCCTCCAAATCTATCTGAATTCTGAGCGAGAGCGACTATCGGCAGATTTCATGTCGTTAATTGCTTGTGTGACATCTTTTGATACTTCATCAAATTTCTGGCTCAATTTGGTCACACCTGGAACAAACGCGCTGTTCAATGCATTTGCGAAGGCTTCACCCGCATCACCAACCAGAGCACCTCCCTGCATTTCCTGTGCAATCGAGCGTGCCAGACGGGTGGTTTGCAGCAATCGTTGTGAAACAGCCTTCATGTGCTGCGCCATTTCTTCCATCTGTGGATAATTTAGTTTAATCTTGTCAGCCATTGTTTTTCTCCTTTATGGATGGTTTTTGTTCTACTCTAATTTATACAAAGATTGCGCTTGATTCTGTGCATCATCATAAATCTTCATGATCGCATTCACCTGGTTGGATGCAGCATTAAGCGCAGCAACTAACCGTTGTACAGCAGGCAACACCAGCGATTCCATCTCATTGTAGAATTGGTCTGATCCACGGCCAACCCAGCCACTACTTCTTAAAGTACCAATTTTATTCCGGGTTTGGCCAAGCAGTTGGTTTAATTCATCCGCTTCACTTTGAAATTTCTTCATCATTTGTGCCAATTGTTCGCCATTAAGTTCAGTTCTATCGGCCATTTTTAATCCTTTCTAAATTGACAATTAATTGTTTATTGCATTTCACTTAGTTCAGATTTTATAAACAACATGATTATTGAGATTGGGATTGATAAACTTTTTTTCTGGATACCTCCTGTTTGGGTTTATTGAAAACAGCGATGATTGCTATTTGTTATCTTTGTCTTTGACAACTTTTTTTGCTGCTGCCGCTGCAGCGCCAACACCACCCACTACGCCAGCTGTTCCAGCCGTCGAGATACCCTCACCACCTTCAGAAGGTGGTGGTGGGCTGCTACTGGGAGCTGGTGCACCGGATGGTCCAGACGAACCACCTCCACCAGGAGATGATGAACCTGCACTTTGATAAACATGATCAGACATGGGTGTTCCGGAACCGCCTCCGGAAGTGCCATCACCACTGCTGAAACCTGATGATGACTGCGATCCCCCCAGCCCGGTCCCCATTTCATTCAGGTCTCCTTGTAACCCGGAACTATCGCCCCCCCCAGTACCTCCTCCGCCACCGCCACTAACAGCGCCTGCCGAGGAATCCATTTTTACCTCCTGCGGTTGGGCTGTTTCCTGAGGCTGTGGGGTTTGTCCGGAACCTGAATCACCACCAGGGGCTGCACCTTGTTGACCGCCAAACTGACCTGCTCCGAAATCAGTCTCGCCCAATCCGGTTCCTCCCTGCGTGCCCCCAGAGTCACCGAATTGGTCTGCACCGAAATCCGTTTCTCCTAAATCAGGTCCTGCACCGGTTCCTCCGGCTCCACCGAATTGCCCTGCGCCAAAATCAGTTTCTCCTAAACCAGGACCTCCTCCTGTTCCTCCAGTCCCGCCAAATTGCCCGGCTCCGAAATCGGTCTGACCTAAATTCACACCAGAGACACCTGCTGCGCCAAATTGCCCGGCACCAAAATCAGTACTGCCTAAATTGACATTTTCAAAATCGCCTTTGAAGAAGCGGGCACTTTGATCCTCAGCGTTACGATAGATTTTCTTGATATCCCCTAGAATCTCTGAAGAACGCAGCATGGCTTCGAACAGACGCTTCATGGCAGGCAAAAGTACCATTTCCATTTCATCGAAAAATGCATCCGATCCCAGACCTATCCAATCCTTTTGCAAATTGTGTACTTTCTGTCGGGTTCTGGCAGTTAATTCGGCCAGTTCTTCCCCTTCATTCTGAAATTTTTTTCGGAGACCATCAATTGCCTGTATATCAAGTATTGTTTTATCAGCCATTTTTCACTTTCCAATCTATTAAGTTTCAAAAACGATTTCTACATTGGGTCCAATCTGAATCCGACTGCCATGATTTAAAAACGTCGGTTGGCCAGAGGTTATTGGTGTACCATTTACCCGGGTTCCATTACTGCTATTCATATCCGTGATCTGGTATCGTCTACTCTGTGAATCCATCGTAATTTGTGCATGTAAGCGGGATACACTGGCATCGCTCACGGTCAACATGGCACCAACTCGTCCGATTGTAAACGGTAACTGCTGCACACTGATTTTTTGTCCAGGTGATAGAACGCCTGGGGGTGCGTTTACCACAGATAACGAGGGCAATTTGATGGCTGGTGAAACCATGGTTGCATCTCCGAGTGGTGGTGCTCCGACGATTGTTCGATCCAGCTGATCGGGCGGTATACTTGCCGGTGTTGGTTTTGCTACCGGCGTAGGCATCACGGGTAAATCATAAGCTTGCGGAGCAGATCTCTGCGCTGGAGGAGGTTGGACTGGTCGTGCCACTGATGCTCCAGGAATGGGTTCGTGATCCGCAAACGGGGAAGGTTCTTTTTTCCCACGTTTGGTTTTCATTTGCCCGCCCAATCTGCCCTGCATGACCGGTGTTCCAGACAGAGATTTCTCTCGCCAGTTATAGATCATCAGGAAGGCAATTACGACCAGAATAATCCCAAGGATGATGTAGAAGAAAATTGGTGAAGCCTTTAAGGCTGTGAATACCCGCTCAAATATCGATATTTTCTTGGCCTGGTACACCACCCCATTGTATTGCTGGGTCGCAAACACACTGGTTTCTTCTCCCAACGCCCTCACCAGAATAGTATACTTACCAGAGGGAACTTTCGCTTCCACCATCGGAATGGTGATGGAACCACTGCCATTTGGTAGCAAATCGCTGCTGAAGGTTGAATTGGGGACGACTGTGTTCGTTTCTTCATCAATCAGCCAACCATCATATCCTTTCACCAGGAGCGGGTTGGTAGTAGCTATTTGGATTACCAGATCGTTGTTGTCCTGAATCACCGATTGAATACTCAACTTTGGTAACACACCGGATGGATCAAATTTGAACTCGTGAATTAATTCGGTGAATGCTTTTCCCTGATCATCTTTCACGATGGCAAAGGGGAAGTTATTTTCCTTGTCGGTTGCGACAATTCGCATTTCGTAATCACGACCGGCGGTCAAAGCATTGGTGGGGATATTGAGTGAGTTGAAACTTGCCAGGTTTTCAAAGACAAATTCTGTTATTTTGGATCCACCTTCTTTTTCCCAAATGGCTACGCGCAAATAATTAACCATTTCCGGTGAGGTAAGCGAGATCTGTACATCATAGGTCATTGTTTCGGGACGTAAAACAAATCCATCCAGCTTGGCCGATACCGGGCTGGGGGGGCCTGGGTATTCTTTACTGGATGTTACGATAAATGCTGTGCTGGTTTCTCCTACATCTTTCAAATTCATGGTTAAAACAGCGTTATTATCTCCTTGCCGGGGATAGACACTCGATTCGACCATCCATTGGGCTTTCAACCCGAGCATAATTTGTTCAAAGGAATTCTTCAGCTGGCTCTCGTTTCCGATGGCTGAAAACCCACCGGTGCTGGCTGCCATATTTTCCAGTTCGACCGCATTGATATTTCCTGCTGAAACGGATAATCCAATCGTATGAATGGGCACCTGGGCTTTCATGGCTTTATCCACCAGCTCACGATAGGTATGCTGACTGCACACTTTTCCTTCTCTGGTTTCATCTTTCCCATCGGTAAATAGAATCACCGCACGCCTGCCCACCGGCGCATTCTCCATGGCTTCCACCGCGGTATAAGCAGCATCATACAGGCAGGTCCCTCTTCCCGTCACCTTCATCTGATCAATGGCAAAGCTGATGGCAGATTGATTCTCAGTGAAATCCTGCAAAAGCACGATTTCTTCATCGAATTGAACCACCGAGAAAAAGGCATCATTGGGTACGTTGGTTAATGCCAGTTTGGCAGCATCTTTGAGCTGCGCCTGTGCACCGGACATACTCCCGCTGGCATCCAGAACCATGGTGATATAAATCGGGATATCCGGTTGCCTGATCACTCCTCCGGTTGTCAATCCGGTATTTAACAATGTGATTTGAGCGGATTCCGGGCTGATATCTGTGATCGCCTGACCGGATGATTTGTCAAATAGATTAAAATAAACTTTCAGATTGACAGAATCCGGCAATTCGATTGTGGATATGGTATTGATGCGTACGTCTGGCTGTGATTGGGCAACGACTTCCGTGATGATGGAAAAAAATAAAATACCAATAAGCAGGTACGGCAAAGCTTTTTTCAGCATTGCATTCAATCGTCCCTCCTCAGATCAATAATAATTGAATAATTTGATCAATAATATTAATTATTATAGCAAACATGCAAACGAATTCAATTATTATGAACAATTGTATAAAGTTATATCTATATTATGACTTAAAGCACCAATTTTCAATACTCAAATTTGTGTATTATCGCAATAAATCGGGGCAAGCGGGTGTTTTTGGCGTGCGTCCGCACGCCAAAAACACCCAGACCGCTAATTATTGAAAGGACACAAATTAGTGAGGAAAAATCAATATTTATGGTTAAATCGGCATGATGGTTTCAGGATTGGTATCTACAATCTCAGCTTTGATTTTCCCTCTGGTTAATTCAATCATTCTGGCATTGAAAGACTCAAATTGTTCCACCTGGAATTGAATGCTGATGGTTATGTCACCCCCAAAATCCTCATCCAGCACTTTTCCTTTAAATTCCTGGATGATTAATTTCACCTGTTCATACAGTGAGTATGGGATCACCAACATTACTGTATGCGTGGGTACTTTTTCCGCCAGCGGTAAAATTTCCAGGACTGCCTTAACAGCCGCTGTGTATGCTCGCACCAATCCCCCGGTACCCAGTCTTGTGCCACCAAAATAGCGCGTTACCACCACAGCAATATCCCCTAAACCACTACCCTGCAGAACCGCCAGAGCAGGTCGTCCGGCGGTCCCGGATGGTTCGCCATCATCGCTACAGTGGGCAGTCACCGATTGGCCAAACCCCACCAGAAAAGCCGGCACATGATGGCTCGCATCCGAAAATTCCTGCCTGATTGCATGAATAAATTCTCTGGCTTCCTCGACACTGAAAACAGGCGCAGCTGTGGCGATGAAACGCGAATTGACCACCATGATCTCTGTTCTGGTTTTTTCTGCGGGAATTCGATAACGTTGCATAACTTTATTCTATCAAAGCTTTTCGGTCGAAACGATTCATGGCTGATCCAGATCACGAACCCGCAGGTCAATTCCCTGACGAAGAATTTTCTCCATGCGCACATATTGTTCAATCACACGCAAACCGACCGACTCATACAATTGGGTTGCCCCGGTAAGACTATCCGAATCGACACTCAAACCTACTTTTGTGCTGCCTTTTTCTTTGATTTTAAGGAAAAAATGGTTGAGCACCCAACCGATCCCGCGATTTTTATAATCCGGATGCACCCGCACCCAGGTATTCACCCTCACATACGGTGGCAGTACACCCCAAACGTCTGCATAGGCAATCAGGGTGTCCCGATCCAAGACCATGATGGTGTCTTTTTCCATTTCCAATGAGCCAGTTTCCCAACCTGCAGTAAGTTCGCCGGCTTCAAATTCATCCTTCTGGATAATTTCCTGTGAGCAATGATTGAAAAGATCCGCCACTGCCTGTGCATCGTCCATTCTGGCCGGGCGAATTTGATACTCTTTCTCCAGATCTTCTAATGTGTTGAACATAAATTCCTCAGATGTTATTGCTTCAATTGATTTATTTTTTCGAGCAATTCTCCAACGGTCATCCCGCCTTCATTGATTTCAATTGAAAACCATTCATCTTGATTTCTGCTGAAGCGGGATAATGAACTGAGTGAATGTTCGGCAGCGTTGGAATAATAATTAACCAAAAGTAATAAGTCCAGTGAATGACAGGCTTTTGCTCCTAACCAGCACAATATAGGTCGGGCATTCAATAGTACACTGGGGATTTCCCTGAGCCAGAACAAAAACTCCAAAGGATCAAATCCATTCTCCAGCCAGGTTTCCCCTTGTTCTTCCAGTATTTCACCGGCAAGTTCAAACTCCTTTTTGGATAATAAGATGCATAAATACTCCAACCATTCTTGCTCATCTATCAGACGTTTGGACAGGTTCCCAAGTTGATTAGAATTCACTGTATCAAGCATATTTATCTCAGAAATTGCGGTGTCCTGATGATCAGTCTGCAGACCAATCCATTTCATTGAAAGACTCTGGTTCAGCCATTCCTGGATAAGATTCCACCAGATCTGGCGGCTCAAAAATTGGATATTTTCAAAGGCAACCAGTATTTCTGTCTGTTCAAGTTCCTGGGAAAGCGAAGAAAGCACAGGTTTCAATGGTTGCGAATGGTGATCCAGCAAGCTACCAATGAGTTCCTTGCCGATTTCAGGATGGAATTTTCGTAAACCTGCCACGAATTTTAACCAGAAACGCCCAGGATCGCGGTCATCGCCATCCAGATTGATCCAGACACAATTTAATCCACCATTGTAAATATCGACCAATAAAGAGGTTATCTCTGTCTGGTCGAAACTGACAATTTTTCCCAAAGCCAAATCCATTAAGCCTGAATGGGTTGAAAATTGTTTATCTGTCAGATCGGGTAGAACAATTGAATGTTGAAATTTTGAGTGCATACTACCTCTGTTCTACCCCTTATTATAGCTGCCTAACCAGAAATTTGACTCTATCCATATAGTCCCAAAATAACCTGTCAAGTGATGTAATTCAGACCAACTTATGACAGCGATTCGATTGACAGCTATATTCGCCTGCGATACAATCATCCTAATTCAATAACGGTTAAGGTGCACCAAACGCCCGGATGCGCGGTGCTCAAATGGGGAAGCTGGTGAAAGTCCAGCGCTGTCCCGCAACGGTAAGTTCACAGGAACAAGCCCGAATACCTGCCTTAATTCGGTTCGATCATTCCTTCGCGGAAAGGGAAGTTGACTCTTATAAAAGGGTTCGCTTCCCGCCATTTGGCGGGCTTTTCTTTTATCCAGCCTTTCCGTGAAGAATGAAAGGCTGGTTCCGTTTTTGCATTCAAATCATTTTCCGAGGAGAAAATCCATATGCAACATTTCACTAAATTTTTGTCTTTTTTATTGTTATTGGTCTTTATGACCGCTCTTGTTCCTGCTGGTCTCGTGCAAGCGCAAACAGAGACTGACATCGATTTTTCCAAAACCATTGATTATCTGGAAGGTCAACTTCAAGCCGATGGTGGCTTTCCTGGACTGAGCGAAGTTTCCGATCCTGGTACCACAGCACGGGCTTTACTCGCTTTTCATGCCATCGGTGTTGATCCACAGCAATTTGTCAGTTCTGAGGGACTCACCCCGATTGATTACCTGCTGGAAACCTATCAGGGGTACATCTTTGATGATAATCAGTTATTGTTTCCAGGCAATGCCGGCTTGATATTGACTGCTTTATCTTTCTTCCAATCTGCTCCGGAGGATTTATCCACTTACATTCTGGATACATTGCAAGAAGATGGTAGTTTCAGTACAGAAGCTGCCAAAGATTGGAATTCGGGCGTAGTTACCGACCTCAGCCAGGCATTGGCGATTCTCGGATTGGCTGCGAATGGCGATCCGATTCCCGCAGCTGCAGTGGATTATTTGATAGCAAAACAATTGGATGATGGCACCTGGGACAATGGATTTGGTTCTGACCCGGATACCACTGCACTGGTGGTGGTAAGTTTACTCGCCAGTGGTCAGGTAGATAAAGAGCATGCTGCCATTCAAGCAGCGTTTAAATACTTCAAAGATACTCAATTTGAGAATGCTGGTTGGCAACCGATGTGGGATTCTTCCACGATTAATGTAGATACCACCGGCTGGATCACCCTGGCTTTAGTGAGTGCGGGTGAAGAATTAGCGAGTTGGAGTGTGGACAACAATTCTCCCAGAGATGCACTGCAATCAGCCATTCAGGAAGATGGTAGTATCGGTGTGGGTTTTGTTAATGTGTATTCAACAGTCGAAGCGCTACTTGGGTTTTCTCAAGGCGCGTTGATCGAACCACTTGCCACTGAGGTTATGACTGTAAATAAAGCGGGTCTGGCAGTCACCTTGCCAGATGGCAACACCGTTCTGCGTTGTGTGGAATTTACTGCTGAAACTATCAGTGGATTTGATCTTTTGGAAAGCTCTGGGCTGTCATTGGAGACTGTATTTGATCCTGCCTTGGGAAATGCTGTTTGTGGCATTGAAGATCAGGGTTGTGAGAGTAATAATTGTTTCTGTGGGATGCCCAATTACTGGTCCTACTGGCACCTCGACCCGGAGGGTGAGGAATGGGCTTATTCCCAGGTCGGGTCCAATACCTATCAGGTGATTTCAGGTTCTGTGGATGGTTGGAGTTGGGGTGATCAACCCCCCGTGTTGGTAAGCTTCGATGAAATCTGCGCCGTTAACCCGTTGCTATTTTTGCCAGCTGTGGTCAACGAAGATCAACAACCCACCAGCGCTGTCCTCCTCCCTCTGGTTGAAAACACTGGTGAAGCAGAAGAAGGTACCCCGGCACCTGCTGAAGAAGCACCTGCCGCGGAAAATAATTTTTCCCAATACCTGGTTTTTGGCGTTATTGTGTTGGGTCTGGTTGTTGTTCTGGTTTTAGTGCTGCGAGAAAAACGAAAAATTTGAGAGAAAAACTGCTAACCGGGTTAATTTATTTCTTAACCACCGGGTTGGGTATTTTCGCATACATCTATCCCCTGCTGGAGACTTCCAATCAGGGCATATTGAGCTCGAACCGCCAGAACGAATTACCCATTATGATGGCGATGATTCTGGCTTTGTGTTCGATTGTCTTAATTTATGAAATTCAACAATATCGCCTCAATACCAAACTGATCGCATTGTTGGGAATCCTGATCGCGATTAATTCGACCCTGCGCTTCATCGACCTGACCCTGCCGGTCTTGGGAGGATTCAGCCCGGTCTTCTTTTTAATTTTGATCACCGGCTACGTTTTCGGTGGCAGGATGGGATTCCTGATGGGATCACTGACCATGCTGGTCTCTGCATTGATCACCGGTGGTGTCGGTCCCTGGCTACCGAATCAGATGCTGACGGCCGGATGGGTTGGGTTATCCGCAGCCCTTGCCAGAAGACTGGTGTTGCTAACCCACCAGGAGAACAAACCATTCGAATGGATCATATTATTGATTTTTGGGTTTGTGTGGGGATATTTGTATGGTGCCATTACCAATTTATGGTTCTGGCCTTTTCTTTCAGGTCCCAGTAATCAGCAATTTGCTCCAGGATCTGGTATATTATTGGCTATGCGAAATTATGGAGTTTTTTATCTGGCTACTTCTCTGATCTGGGATACTACCCGCGCCATCGGTAATCTATTATTGATCCTGTTTTTCGGGAAAGCGACCATTAAAGTGTTACGACGTTTTCAAAAACGCTTTTATTTTGTCCAGCTGGGCGAGGAAAACTAACAGGATGAATGTGCACACCTACGCATGGCTGGCCTGGTTGATCTCCGGATTGGTCGTGTTGACCACAACCAGAAACCCACTGATCATCCTTCTGGTTGATCTGATCTTGATCCTCTTCCAGGTCTGGATTACACCGCCTTCCAGAAAAATTCTGGGTACAACGCTACGATTTGGACTCTCGGTACTGACCCTCTCAACGGTTTTAAATATGTTTATCTCGCGCTTTGGGGAAACGATTCTCTTCAGCCTGCCTACCAAGATCCCGTTGCTGGGGGGCAACTATACTTTGGAAGCTTTGGTCTATGGATTAACAAACGGATTGATTTTAATCGGAATGTTCACATTGTTCATGATCCTCAACCAGGTGGTCTCCGTTCATTCCCTGGTACGATTGATTCCACAGGCGTTTCACCCGGTGGCGGTTGTCACCACCATCGCTCTGACTTTCATTCCTGCCTCGCAAAAACAGTTTCAGGCCATTCGCGAAGCCCAGGCAATCCGTGGACAACAACTCAAAAAGTTGCGTGATTGGCTGCCCCTGATTATTCCTCTCTTGATCGGTGGATTGGAACGAGCCATGCAGATTGCTGAGGCGATGACCGCCAGAGGGTTTACTGCTCAATCGGACCATAAAACCCCCTGGTTTGAAAAAGCGCTGCTCCCTTTGGGCTTGATATTCATCATCCTGGGTTGGATATTGGAAATGTCCACCCAACTTCCCATTTCAGGTTTGTGGATAATTCTGATCGGGCTGCTTTTGTTACTTATTTTATTTTTTATCAGCGGGAAAAGAGTTAAAAAAAGCACCTATGCGCAGGAACCCTGGACACAGATTTCAACCTGGATAAGCCTTTTTGCTCTTCTATTAACAATGGCTTTCCTGATAAACATACCGGGATATCAGAGCCTGGCGTATGAACCATACCCCAAGGTTCAACTACCTGGGTTTTCCATTTTTCACGGTCTGCTTACGTTAACCTTGCTGGTTCCCATCTTTCTCATGGGGGAGGTAAAGCATGATCAGGATTGATAAACTGACCTATCGCTATCCCGGTGCAGAAAAAGATGCCTTGCAGATTAGCGCATTACACATTCCAGCCGGAAAATTCTGTCTGGTCATTGGCGAATCAGGTTCCGGTAAGTCAACATTGCTGCGATTGATCAACGGACTGGTACCTCATTTCACGGGAGGGACCCTGGGAGGGCAGATTAACGTTGCCGGATTGGATCCAGTTGTATCGGGACCACAGGTGATGAGCCGTCAGGTAGGTTTTGTTTTCCAGGAGGTTGAGAACCAGTTTGTCGTCGACATCGTTGAGGATGAGATCGCCTTCTCCATGGAACAGGCTGCCATTCCCAGGTCAGAAATGCAGGCGCGAATAAAGCAGATTTTGCAAAAGTTGAATCTGGAACATCTCAAAACACGTAAAGTCGATTCTCTTTCCGGTGGTGAAACCCAGCGGATTGCCATTGCCGCAGCACTGGTGCTGGAACCAAAAATTCTGGTGCTAGATGAGCCTACCTCCCAGCTTGACCCATTGGCTGCAGAAGAAGTGCTGATCCTGCTTAAACAATTACAGCAGGAATTGGGGCTGACGATCGTCATGTCCGAACAGCGGCTTGATCGCGTTCTGGCATATGCTGATATGGTAGCAATCCTTTCCCCGGATGGACAATTACGTGAAGTCGGACTGCCCCAGGTGGTGATTCAGAAATGTGTACTCAAACCACCGATTGTGCAACTGGCAGAAAAACGAGGCTGGTTCCCGCTTCCATTGGATGTAGAGCAGGCTCGAAAATTTACCCGGGATGAGAAATTTGACCCACTGGAAAAAGCTCAATTTGAAATAGCCACACAAACGTTAATCGAAGTGCAACATGTGCATGTGAGTTTAGGGAAACGAGTGGTTCTGAAAGATATTGATTTCAGTTTGCACGCCCAGGAACGATTGGTGATAATGGGTCCCAATGGTGCCGGTAAATCCACCCTGCTGCGAACACTGCTGGGTTTGATTGCTCCCAACCAGGGTAAGATCCTTTTTAAAGGAAAAAAGATTGAATTCCAGCACACAGCCGAATTGAGCCATAACATCGGGTATCTGCCACAGGATCCGAATGCCTTGCTATTTTCTGAGACGGTTCAACAGGAGCTGGAAACCACCCTGCGTAATCATCAAATCCCCGTCCAGACAGAGAGGATTGAGCATTTACTCACTCAACTGAGTATCCAAACCAAGGCAAATGCATATCCACGCGATCTGAGCACAGGCGAGAAACAGCGCGTTGCCCTGGGTGCGGTGGTAGTCACCCAGCCGGAAATCATCATTCTGGATGAACCAACACGTGGATTGGACCAGCTGACCAAAAATGCTTTGTTGGAACTCCTGCTGGAATGGAATCAGAACGGCAAAACCATCCTGTTGGTCACACACGAGGTTGAATTTGCTGCTGCCTTTGCATCGCGTATCCTGATCCTTGAAGATGGACAGATTGTCAGCCAGGGTGATCCGCGCAAAATCATGCGCACTCATCCCCGCTACACACCTCAAATTGCCCGCCTGTATCCGGAGACTAATTGGTTAACCATCAACGACCTCCCTTCTTAGCTGAAAATCCTGCCAAAAAAGGTATCATCTTTATCAATCCGGACCGCTAATTTTTTAAAGAACTCCAAAAATGAGTACAATTAAGGTATTCTACATGGAAAGGATGATGTTATGTTATACCGTAGATTGGGAAAAACAGAATTAAATGTCTCTGTTGTTGGTGTAGGCACCTGGCAATTGGGCGGAGAATGGGGAAAAGTGTACGAACAAAGCGAAGTTGATCAAATGATCAGACGTGCTGGGGAATTGGGCATCAACCTGATCGATACTGCTGAATGTTATGGTGACCACACCTCAGAAGAATTGGTGGGAAATGCAATCAAAGGCCAACGCCAGAACTGGATCGTAGCCAGCAAATTTGGACATAAATTTCACACCAATTTTGAACGCACCACTCATTTCGATCCCCCAAGCGTGCAGATACAGCTGGAGGATTCCTTACGCGCATTAAAAACTGATTACATTGACCTGTATCAGTTCCATTCCGGATCTGATGAGGTCTTTGATAATCCGGATTTGTGGGAAATGCTCGCCCGGCAGGTGGAAATCGGTAAAATTCGTGCGGTGGGATTATCCATCACGAATGCCAATCCCCCTCTCCAGATCCAGAAAATGAGTGGCTATGGGATTTCAGCCTTGCAAGTAATCTACAACCGCCTCAGCCGCGAACCGGAACAGGATATCTTCCCAACCTGTCAAAAAGAGGATATCGGTGTGTTAACCAGAGTTCCCCTGGCTTCTGGATTCCTGAGTGGAAAGTATCAACCGGATACCCAATTCACCAACCCCGATGATGTGCGCTCACTGCGTGACCCCGAATCCATTCGTCAACAATTACTGGAAGTGGAACAAATCAAAGCCACTGAAGTCCCTGATGGTGTGGATATGGCGCAATGGGCACTCGCCTGGTGTCTGCGTCATCCAGCGGTGACCACTGTCATTCCGGGTTGCAGGAATGTGGAGCAGGTGGAATCAAACGCCCGAGCGGTGGAGTTGCTCTAAAAGTAGTTTTGCATTAAACAACTTAAGGTTTTTTTAGAGCATCATCATATTTTGCTACCACACGTAATAACAGTGTGTCGCCAGGTAAGCGCTCATATGTGTGGCGATAATTGATATCTACTCGAGCTTCAAAAATGCCATTCGTTCCTTGAATTGGTTTTGTCTGTAATGATGGATGCCGAGGATTTTCAGCCAACAACTGGATTTGACGATTAATTTTTTTCCTTATCGATTTAGGTAAGTTTTTATAAAGCTCGATGAACCGATCAGTTAGCTTTATTTTCGGCATCTTCTTCCCCGGCAACATTGTTTAAGTATTTTACTGCATCTTCAGGTGTGTCAAATTGATGGGTTTTTTGATTTGCTATATCCTGTTGTACTTCACGTTCCAATCGCTGCCAGCGCTCGCTCCAGAACCACGCCTGGTCAGGTGGAATGATTTGAACACGTTCCACAAAAACACGTCCATTCTCATCAACCATGAAAACCAGCTCATCGCCCTCTTCTGCTCCAAGAATATTCCGTATTTCAACAGGCACGGTTACCTGTCCTTTAACCCTTAATCGTGTTCGTAAAAATTGCTTTTCACCCATTTTATTCTCCAAAAACTCTAATTTTCCAACTTTCTTACTATTATACTTTCATACTTTCTATTATAGGTCATAATGAGAAAAATTACAATTTGAAAATTTAAAGGGAATTCCAATTGATCCTAAATCCCTAGTTGATTAGATCCAGAAGTAATTCAGCACCAATGATCCTGGATAATCAACTTTGGTAAAAAAGATCAACAATTGGATTGATTTATGTCAAATCCAACCTTATAATCAGAATTTTTATCAACTGTCAACTGTCAACTGTCAACTATTCCTTACAGGCTACAGGCTACAGGCTACCAGCTCATCAACACTTCTTGATAAAATCGCCAATTCTCTCAATCGCTCGCTGTGCTTCGGGAATGGCAGGTCCTGTCGCCGGATACACGTGCCCCATGTAAGGCTCGATGACCAAATCCACTTCCACACCATCTTCCGTCATGCGGGTTGCCAGTCGGGTGGAATCATCCATCAGAATTTCTCGCCCCCCCACCAGGATTAAGCTATCCGGTAATCCCTTGAAATCGCCAAACAAAGGTGAGATCCATGGGTGCGATAATGGTTCCTTCCCGGCATAATCCAGAGCGCTCTCCTGTAAGTTTTCCCAGGATAACATGACATCCAGATCCTTCAGAAGCGTGATCGACTCTCCGCTGCCGGTTAAATCCGTCCACGGAGAAATAAAAATCGCTCCGACGGGTAAAGGTTTACCCATATCCCTTAAAGCCAGCAACGTAGCCAGAGTCAACCCCCCTCCGGCAGAGTCACCAGCAAACAGTATCTGTTCCGGATCCCAGCCCTGATGCAGCAGCCAGTCATAAGCCACCAGTGCATCTTCCAGTGCAGCAGGAAAGGGATGTTCCGGTGCCAGGCGGTAATCCACCATTAAAAATTGGGCTTTACTCTCCTGCGCTAACAGATAGAGAAAGTTGCGATGCAGAACCGGCATTTTGGTCGTATAACCACCGCCATGCAAATAAAACACCACCTGAGTGGGGATGTCTTTTTCTGGTAGAACCCACTCACAGGGAATCCCGTTCGCATCAACCGGATTGGGATCTATTTTTAAAGGTGGTGGAACCAACTCCTGCAACCGATCCAGATAACTGCGTTGTTTTTCAAGTTCTTCCGGCATAATGGGTTTATGTAACAGGCGTACTAAAGTGTACATGAACCGGCTACGCAGGCTTGGGTGAAAGGCATTGCTGAACTCCAATCCAATCACCGCCCCCAATCCGAAAAATAGTATTCGTTGCCAATTTTTGATAATTTTATTCATGCTTGCAATGATCCTTATTAATCTTATTATAAGGTAGAAAGGTGATCAATCTCCATATTGAGCAATTATTAAAATTAATAATTGGTAATATTGAAAAGATTAAAAAGGCTACACGAAATCGTTTAATCCTTGATTGCTACACATCCCAATACAGCAGCGCGGTGCGCAGGGCTGATGGCCAGATATATTCTCCTGATTGATATTGCAGATTGGATTCTAACAAATCCACCAATTTTTCATCCCATTCCTGATTGTCAAATAATCCCAGGCGATTTTTCATCTCGGATAAAGCTTCCTCCAACGTAGCATGTGACCAGGGTTTCCAGAGATGATCTTCTTCCATGATCACGTTCGGAAAGACGCCCATTTGCCAGAGGATATTGATGGCGATCTGATAATTAGGCGAATCAAAGGGATGACCCCAGACAAGCTTGGCTGCCTGCGCCATTAATCCATCGTCTTTTGGTGCTCGCATCAGGAGGATGATGCGTTTCAAGGTACTCTCCTGCATGGCCTGAACAAATTCAACGAAGTTTTTAACTCCATACATGGCATGCGAACACAAGCTGATATCATGTTGTACCACCTGCACATCTGGCCAGCAACCTTTGATGATCTTCACATTCTGCAATTTTTCAAGCTGTACCCTATTCTCCAATTGGCACAGCATACTTTCTGATGGATCAATGGCGGTAACGCTGTATGCATATGGAGCAATAAAACTGACCCACGCGCCACTCCCTGCACCAATATCCAACACAGTGGACTGCGGGAAATCCTGCAGAGTCATCCTCACAAAATCGCGACTGGAATCTTTTTGTTGCCAGCGATCATTCACCCTTTGCTCAAATTCAGTTGCTTTTCCATGCCATTGATCTGAACTGTTCGTTTTGGTCTTTCTTGCACGGCGCTCCTCCCCTAACATCACTAATTCTCGCCACAATCCCTCATAATCGATCCATTTGACTGCTTTCACCCATTCACTCCTCAAGTGCCTTTGACTTGATTATATCCAAAGTTCGATTTGGAATCAGAGAAATGATGATTTTCACCAGCGGATCAAGTAGAATTATCAAAGATATACGACAACAATTTTGTTGTTGACTCTGTTGATGGAGAGAGGTGGAGGATGAATTTTCCCAGAAAAGTTTTCGGTTTGAGTTTAATCATTTTCGCCGTGATTGGGTTACTGTTTTCGGTGTTTGCTTTGGTTCAGGTCTGGCGTTTCAGACTTCCAGTCGCCAACAGGATATATGATGGACTGGTTTTCTCCGAAAAAGTGGTCAACACCAGCATTTCTGGATTGAATGTGATCGATTCCAGCCTGACCAATATGCGCAAGAGCATGAGCTCAATGGAGAGCACAACCCTCATTATGGCGCAATCCATGCAGGATACCAGTGATCTGATCGGTTCTTTCTCCACCTTATTTAAAGGCGATCTTAAAGATACGCTGGAAAACACCAAACTATCGGTTGTGGCAGCCCAAAGTTCCGCCCTGATTATCGATAACCTTCTATATGGATTATCCCGAATCCCACTTCTGGGGATTGTTTACGATCCCCCTAAACCACTCAATCAAGCGCTGAATGAAATCAGCAGCACCCTCAAAGACATGCCTCAATCCATGGAGGATATCTCCAGCAATCTTTCAGACAGTAACTCCAACATTCTTTCGCTCAAAGATGGGATTGATGAGATTGCCGGCAGTATCGCTAATTTCCAAACGGATTTATCCAGTGCCCAGGGGGTAATCAATGATTATCTGAAAGATCTGACCGAAATTCAGGCTTCTCTGGTGAATGCCCAGCAGAAAATTTTCAACTGGAGCATCTGGATTGCCATCATTTTTAGCATTTTATTCGTGCTGATCGGTGTGACCCAGGTCGCTACGGTATTGCAAGGGTATGAGATGATGAACTATCAGAAAAATCTGGAAAAATTGATTGAAAGGAAGATTCTGGAACTGGAAACCATGAAGAAGCTTTCTATCCTGGAAAAGTTGGACTAACCTTTACCGTTGATTGTCCTTATTTTTGCATGAAATCAAACTCTCTTCGACTGGAAGAACAGGTGTCTGAACCCTGATCCATAATCTCGCCGTCTACATTTATAAATTTCCATTGATAACTATCAGTCCTCAACTCGAATTGTATAATCCCAAAGTGATTGAGGATGCGTACTTCACTGAAGGGCTGCACTTGATCAATCTCATAAAAGCTTGCGCCACCTGTCCCTACGATAAATGAGCGAATTCCAATTAATCGATCCGGTTCACCCTGAGGATTAATCTTAGCCATGCGTTCGTAATGATGGTCGTGTCCATTCACCACCACATCCACGCCATACTCGTATAAAACATCCCAAAAGGCGTACAACCAGTCCGCATTTCCGGCAATCCCGGAATTAAAACGCGGGTGATGCCAGATTGCCAGGGAACATTGGTTTTTACTGAGCGTTAAATCCTGTTTCAACCAGGCTATCTGTTCGGAAGAAGGACCACAACCTACATACCCGCAATTGGAGTTTAACATCACAATATGCCAGTCACCGTGTTCAAAAGAATACCAGCCCTGGCCAGGTTCACCGGCTACCCCATCGAAGTAAATCCAATAATTCTGCATTGGGTCACTGTAGTAGTCATGATTTCCCGGAACGACCCGCAAATCAGGTAGTAGTTGTCCCCAGGATGGACCGAAACAATTCTGGTATTCATATATCAAGCCATTCTCATTGGAACTATCCCCGGCTGAAAAATATAAACCACTTCCAACCCAATTTAAGAGAATTGCAGCTGTCTGGTCATCACCCATCTGTCCACAAATGGATATATCCCCTGCTCCGGAAAAATAAACCGGTGTGCTGGTTGGTGTTGGAATCAGGGTTTCTGTTTGAGCAGTCGAGGTAAGAATTATTGTTGAAGGAATTGGTGTTTTAGTCAGTTCAATTTTAGTAGAAACAGTAATTGTATTTAAATCCACATTTGTCTGATTTGTTCGATGAGTAATTAAATTTTCTTGACTCTCGCTGGGTTCTATTGCTTGATAGGAACAAGCCGAAATGACCACCCCAAAGGCGAATAGAAAAATTAAACGGGGCCATTTCATCTTCAGCATGATTTTATCATACTCGATTATGAGAATTTTCTGAATAAGTTTATAAAATCCATTTGTTATTTTGGTAAATAGGTTCTACGATAACAATACAAAAGTGCCTTGCACCTTGGATGTTTACCCAGGTGTTTCAGTCCAGAGGTGCATCGCACCGGTTGGCAGGTTATTGTTGGTGCGTGGCACTTAGAGGGGATAAGAATGCACCAATCCCGGAAATCAAGAACCGTAAACCCTAAAACCAAAAGTGCCTTGCACCTTGGATGTTTACCCAAGCGTT
>PHBY01000015.1:0-72843 GCA_002840735.1 Chloroflexi bacterium HGW-Chloroflexi-2 | reverse complement strand
TTTCAGTTCAGAGGTGCATCGCACTTCTGGATGATTGTTCACCCGATCAATTCTCAAAATTCGAATTATTGGGTTTATCCCTAAGTGCAACGCACCAGTCGACAGTTTATTGTTGGTGCGTGGCACTTAGAGGGGATAAGAATGCACCAATCCCGGAAATCAAGAACCGTAAACCCTAAAACCAAAAGTGCCTTGCACCTTGCCAACCCTGGTATGCTGAATCTCGAGGCTAAAAAAAGAAGAGTGCAATGCACCAAAAACATCAACTTTTTGCCTTGAGCCTTTAGACTATTCCCTAACCGTATAATCCCCCTCCAGAATCCATTTGTAGGTGGTGAGGCCTTCCAATCCAATTGGACCACGGGCATGCAGCTTCTGCGTGGAGACAGCAACCTCTCCACCCAAGCCCAGCTGCGCTCCGTCGGTGAAACGCGTGCTGGCATTCACATACACGGCTGCAGAATCAATCTCTGCCACAAATCGCCTGGCATTTTCCTGACTTTCAGTCAAAATACCGTCCGAATGCTGGGTGCTATGCAGGTGAATATGGTCGATGGCTTCATCGATTGAAGAAACCACCCGGATGCCCAAAACCAGGCTCAACCATTCACGGTCAAAATCGCCTTCGTGAATGGGTAGAATCCCTTTTTGATGATCAATTCCCAGAATTTCCAATGATTTTACGTCACACTTTAGTTGAACTTTATCCAGAAGCAAACGTACAGCAACTTTTGGTAGAAATTCCAGCGCGATATGCTCATGCACCAGCAAAGTATCCAATGCATTGCAAACAGACGGCCGCTGCACCTTGGCATTATGAATA
Organism: Chloroflexi bacterium HGW-Chloroflexi-2; assembly: GCA_002840735.1. Lineage (GTDB taxonomy): Bacteria > Chloroflexota > Anaerolineae > Anaerolineales > Anaerolineaceae > UBA6170. The sequence continues at coordinate 72,020 of PHBY01000015.1, read as the reverse complement.
ACCTCCACTGTTTTGTCAAATTCAGCTGATTCATCCACATACAGATGGCAGATGCCAATGCCGCCGGTCATGACTGGCATTGTGGCGTTGGCTTTGCAGAAATCCTGTAAGGTATTTCCTCCGCGAGGTACCAAAATATCCACATATTGATCCATCCTCACCAGCTGATTGACCAACTCTCGATCAGGGTCATCAATAAATTGCACAGCTTCAACCGGAATGCCAGCAACTTCCAGACAGTTCTGAATCACCTGCACCAGGGCTTTATTGCTGGCAAGTGTTTCCTTACCGCCGCGTAAAATCACAGCATTGCCGGACTTTATCCCCAGGGCGCTGATATCCACCGTCACATTCGGACGGGCTTCGTAAATCACAGCCATCACACCTAATGGCACCCGAACGCGTCGGGCTTTGAGACCATTCGTGAGCGTCTTTTGTTCGATGATTGTCCCCACCGGATCCGGCATCTGGATTAATTCTTCCAAATCATTTGCCATGCTATCCAGTCGTACCTGAGACAACAATAAACGATCAATCAACGCTGTGGTCAATCCAGCCGATTGCGCCTGTTCAATATCCTCCCAATTGGCTGCCAGAATAGCTTCCGAATTGTTTTTTAATTGCTGTGCTAATAGAGCCAGAAAATCGTTTTTCTGTTGTGTCGAAATTTGGGATAATTTTCGGGCTGTGTTGCGGGATGTACGCCCAATTTTTTGTAAATCAATCATTTTGTCACCTTAGCGATTAAAGAAATAACAGGTTGTTGTGGTGCACCACTTCCATGCCATAGTTATAGCCTAACACCTGCTCAATTTCCTGCGATTGCAGACCAATGATCTTCAGCAGATCCTCATAATTGTAGTTGATCATTCCCAGCGCGAATTCTTTACCCTTTTCATCTTTCATTTTTACAATGTCCCCCCGGGCAAAATTTCCTCCGGTGTTCGTAATCCCAACTGGCAGCAAACTGCCACCATCCCGCAATGCTGCCACTGCGCCTTTGTCCAGTTGCAGCCAACCACCATTATGACGCGCCTCTGCCAGCATATAGCGTTTACGAGATTCCAATTTGGTGATCAAGGGTGTGAAACGGGTTCCAACCTCTTTTCCAGCGACAATATCCCAGATTCTCTCGGGATGTTTTCCGTTTGAGATCACCACTGCACAACCGGACCGGCGAGCCAGGTCGGCAGCTTGAATTTTGGTGAACATTCCGCCAGTGCCCAATCCGTTAGCTGTTCCTCCAGCCACCTTCCAGATCTCTTCCGGGATTTCATTATCTGTAATCTCTGCTACCACCTTTGCATCGGGATGACCACGCGGATCGGCGGTGAAAAGACCATCCTGATCAGTAAAGAGCACCAGTAAATCCGCTTCCACCACATTTGAAACCAAGGCGGAAAGGTTGTCATTATCACCCAGCCGTATTTCTTCCGTACTGACGGTGTCATTCTCATTGATCACCGGTACCACCCGGTATTGCATCATGGCTTCCAGCGTGTTGCGGGCATTTAAATAACGTCTGCGATTGGAAAGATCCTCGCGAGTCAACAGCACCTGCCCCACCGGGATTTGATAATAACCAAACAGCTGGGAATAAATTTCCATCAGACGCGATTGTCCCACAGCTGCCAGCATCTGTTTGGCCGGGATATGGCGGGGTAACATCGGATGCCCCATAATCGATGATCCCACTGCCATCGCTCCAGAGCTGACCAGAATAACCTGATGTCCCTCCTGGTGCAACCTGGCAATCACCCGCACCAGTTCAATCATATGTTCCATGGAAATTTCTGTTTTTCCCTGGGTAAGGGTGGAAGTACCCAATTTAATCACGATTCTTTGTGCCGGCATATTACACCTTTTGGAAAATTTGGAATTGTCCAATCATACCTGATTTGATGACATCCTTCAATGTCAAAGAGCAGCCAATTTCTCCACTCAAAAATTCTACAACCTGTCTTTCTTTAGGTGTGGGTAGAACATATTGGTTTCATCTTGAATGGTTCTTGGAAACAACCAAAATGTAAATTAATTGAATCAAATTCCACAAATTCATAATAATTTATGGAGTGTGACTCCATAAATTAACGATAAAACAAAATCCAGTGACCGAATTCATCACTGGATTCTGTTAGTGCGTAATTCAATTGATCTCAATCGTCAGATGTATTTCTTCCTCCCCAGCCGTTTCCTGCCCAGCCTGGTCGTCCTCCATCGTCTCGTACCACAATTGCCTCACCGGTGGTTTGATCAACAATGGTCGCAACTTTGTATTCATCATCCTCATAAAATCCTGTGATCGACAATGTATTGCCTATGCTGGTTACAAAACCTGAGTCCTGCATAAAAAGGAGTGCGCGTCCTTCAATCACAATCTCGCTTCCTTCTACCGTCTCCACCAGAATCATAGAAGAATCCATGCTGATGACATTGCCTTCATATTCTGCCCATTCGCCAGCAGTTGCCTGTGGATCCGGAACACCATTGCGATCACTATCTGTCCGACCAAGACCATTTCTAAATTCAGTGTCATTTTCAGACCGATTGAATCCATTCCCATATTGTGAATCTGTCTTCGAACGGTTCTCCGAGCGATTAAGTGATTGGTTTCTGCCGTATGGATTTTCATCCTCGGCAACTTTTGCCAGGCCAATTTCTTCACTTTGATATCTTCCACCCCCATTCACATTTGTCCTAACATCATTGGTCTTTGCCAATGTCCGGTTGACTGCGCCGAAGATTAAAAATCCGCTCAATCCTACAAACAAAATCCCTAAAATAATTTTCTTTATCATTATCGTATTCCTTCCGTAATTTTTATTATTGTTGTGTTTCAGTTTGAACAAAAACAGGTTGCTCTCTGGAAATTATAGGTTTCACAACCCGCTTCTCGTTTGAAAAATACCGTCTGGTTACTTTGGTGACCCATTTCCAATGGATCGCAAAATGCAGTATGAAAGCAATGATCATCAGAACCCCAGCCCAGGTATGGATCATATCCCAGGTAGTACGGTTGAAGAGAAACAATGTCTGCGCTGAATGACTGTTGCTGGTGTCAAACAGAAAATAAACACCTGAAATGGCAGTCAGCAACCCTGTCAATCCAATCATGAAATTGATAGCCACATTGATTTTTCCAAACTTACTTAATTTGGATGTTCCGGCTAATAATTCGTGCCAGACTTTCTTCGACATGCTGGTGATCCACTTCCAGTGAATGATGATGTGCAGTATTGCGATAGCAATCATCCCCACCCCACTCCAGGTGTGAATCACATCCCAGGTCGTACGGTTAAAAATAACCGTCACATTATAGAGCGGATTTCGACCACCCATAAAACCCTCAGGAAAGTATAAAAAATATACACCTGATAGCGATGCCATGATCGCACTTAAAAATAAAAAAGCATTGATTTGCCAGTTTTGCCTGGTCTGCTTTGAAAGTTCTTTGCCCATAAATTACTCCTTAATTGAAATCTTATAGCTAAGATATTATCCGGAACTTGTTAAGAAGTTATTAAGCTACGATTTAGACTTTGTGAAGTTTTATACAGGTTTTTATAAATAGAAATTGGTGAATGAATAGAATTTGAATTGATATAAATTTCTGTTGTAAATATAATCTTATTATCACTGATTGATTGGATAAAATATGAATCATAAACTCGATACCACAGACCGACAGATCATCCAGTTATTACTTAAAGATGGCCGGATGTCGAATGCAGAAATTGCCAGAAAAATCCAGGGTGCGAGTGAGCGCCTTGTTCGCTATCGCATTGAACGTCTCAGGAAAGAAAAGATCATTCAAATTAGCGCAATCGTCAATCCAATTGCAATTGGCTTCTCATTGATTGCAGATGTGTGGGTGGAAGTAGAAGCTGGACAGGCAGTAAAAGTCGCTAAGAAGCTTGCAGAGTTAGATCGAGCCAGATATGTTTCTTTTTCAACAGGTGGGATGAAAGATGTTACCGTGCAGATAGTAGCACATGATCTGGAAGAAATGTATGAATATATCACTGAAGTTATTGGAAACTTACCTGGTGTTCAGAAAACGCAAACGATGCTGATTCCAGGTGTGCTTAAAGATGTTGGTGATTGGATGCCGCCGGAAATATTAAGTAAAGATATACCATAAATTATGGTTTTGGTTATCTTTTTTTAATTTTTCTGAAGTGGAAAACACTAAATACAATTATCGCAATATGTATGTCTAATTTCGACGAATATTTTGCATATATTGACTATTATGTATTTTTTTTATATCATAATTGTTGAAAAGCTTATTCTTTTCATTTATTTTTTTCCCTAATGAAATTCAAAAAATAAAATCCAAATAATTAGAAAGAGGCAAAATATGTAGGATCCATCATTTATTACGTGTTTGGGGGAAGGAAATATTGTTAGGTCAAAACAACCAATGAATGATTGTGAAAATATCCAATTTCAAACCTAATGTGTTCAGGTATCTATATTCTATTGAGGAGAGATAATGAAAACAAGTAAATTTTTAGCCTGGGGGCGGCTCATAGCACTGATGTTTAGCAGTGTTATTTTTTCCATCCCCTATATACTGTGGACTTTGTATGTACCCATGCAAAATGCGCTGGGTGTGGACCACTCGCAATTAGCCTATATCATGACTGTTTATGGAGCAGTAGCCATCCCCTCTTATCTGTTTGGGGGATTTATCGCAGACAAAATTAGCCCAACAAAACTAATTTCTTTCTCACTATTAGGCGTTGGTTTATTGGGGTTTTATTACTCAACTGTACCCGCATATGGTATTGTGCTCGTGATCCAATTCTTCATGGCCCTCTTGTCTATTGGTTGTTACTTCCCCGCTTTGATCAAAGCCACGCGCTTTGTATCAGAAGATATGGGTCAAAGTTTAGGGTTTGGCGCATTAGAAGGTGGCCGCAAACTTTCATATTTTGTCTTCAATGCGATCTTCATTTACTTTTTCACACGCGCGGGTGAAGGTGTGGAAGGCTTCAAGGCAGCCTTATTCACCATTTCGGTTCAATGTCTTGTCATGGCTGTCATCACATTCTTTGTATTCAAAAATGTGAACTATAACAAAATGGCTGCCAAAGAAGGCGAAAAAGTCGATCTTTCCAAAGTTATTCCATTGCTCAAGAAACCAGCCATCTGGTTGATCGCCTTAACCATTTTATTTGTTTATGTCTCCAGTGCAGTTCAGGGTTATGTGACCTCATATTTGGTTAATATCTTTGGTATGGGTGAAGCCCAATCAGCATGGTTCTTCAGTTTTACCCAATTTGCTGCTCCGTTGATCGTAGTATTGGGTGGGTGGTTGACCAACAAAGCTGGTATTGACAAAGGCATGCTGGTATCCCAGGTGTTGTTGGTTATTACCATCGGAGGATTGTTGGTTGTTCCTGGTGGGCCAACTTATTTGTTACCCGCTATGGCCAGTCTTTTGATCTTCTTAATTGCGCTATATGTTGTCAGAGGCCTTTATTGGGCATTGGTGGATTATGCAAAAATTCCAAAATTGATCACTGGTACTGCTCTGGGTGTGATGATGATGATCTGCTACACACCTGATTTCTTCATGTATAACGTCGCTGGAAATATTCTCGACGCCAATCCCGGCGCTGCTGGTTACAAAATTGTTTTCGCTATTATGTTGGTATGTGCGGTTCTTTCAATCGGTTTAATGACCACTTTAATCAAATACTTGAAAGGGAAAACAGCAGAAGAAATGTACGGGGATGTTTCCCTTCCTACCGCAGTTCCAGCAAAGGCCTGATCGGTAGGACAAGCCATTACTTGAGATACCCCGTTATGAACGGGGTATCTGGATTGATTAACTATTTCTTTCAAAATCATTTGACCAAAAAAGCTTACCAAAATCTGATAAGGAACTCGAATAATGATATTGATAATTAATAACTACACTGATAATGTGCATCTTGGTGATTTGGATATGGCTGAGATGGGCAGGAAAGTGGAAAAAATTTCCGGCATACCTTTTGTAGTTAAGAGATATTATGAGGTAAATGCTCAATACCTGAAAGATCACCCCGAGATTAAAGCTGTCATCTCTGGTGGTTGTAATAGCAAGTGGGATGATTTATATTTTGATATTTTTGAAGGTGAATTCAAATTATTCAGAGAAGCCAAAATCCCAATTCTGGGGATTTGTGCGGGTCATCAGCTCTTGGCAATGGCTTTTGATGCTGGTGTTCGCCGCGCTGATTTTGGAAAGGAAGAAAGATTTTTCCAAGATATTGAAATTGTCAAAGAATCAATCTTAACCCAAGGCCTTCAAAAACCATTACATGCGTTTTTGTTTCACCAATGTTATGTGACTGAGTTGCCAGAAGGGTTTGAGTTATTAATGTCAACAAAAAAGATCAAAATTCAGGCGATGAAGAAGATCGATGAACATAAATATGGCGTTCAATTTCATCCGGAATTGGACCATCAGGCAGTCGATCCTTTCTACCGAGCCAGAAGTTTGGAAGATGTCAATGGAGAAGTTGTGCTCAGAAATTTTCTGAGTCTGGTCAAATAAGTACAAAACTGATTTCATTTCTACTTATCTGTTTTCCTCAATTCTTTGAGGTGGTTTATTCGTGTTGTTTACTGGTTATTGAATTTTTTACTGAAAAGAGTTTGTATGAAAATCTTAATGATCAATTTATCCACCAATGAAAAACAGGTTCGGGATTTACCCGACCCATTAATGGCAGGTCGTTATCTTTCCAGCCACCTGGTGACTGAATTTGTTGACCAAAAAACTGATCCGTTGGGACCTGGTAATGCACTGGTTCTGGCTGCAGGTGCGCTGGCTAACAGCCGTACTTCCACGGGTTCACGACTCTCCATTGGCTGCAAAAGTCCGCTCACCAAAGGCATCAAGGAATCCAATGCCGGTGGTATGGCAGGTGACTCCTTAGCTGGTTTGGGATATCGTGCAGTCGTCTTTCTAGGTGCAGTACCGGAAGGGAAAAAAGCTGTCTATCACCTGAATGATGACGGCGGCTATCTGGATTACGAATCTGCAGCGGATTGTTGGGGGAAAGGCAACGAAGATACCGCTGCTTATCTATTGAATAAATTCGGTAAGAACACCTGTGTGATCAGTATTGGTCAGGCAGGTGAACAACTGATGAGCGCTGCTGGGATTGCAGTCACCGATGCGGAAGGTAATCCCTTCCGTCTGGCTGCCCGGGGTGGCGTGGGGGCAGTCATGGGATCCAAAGGTCTGAAAGCGATTACGGTTCCTTTGCCGCCGCGTAGTGGCAGAGAACTCAGCAAGGAAGCCCGACAACCGATCACANNNCACCGCTTCTACCGTGATGCCAGTCCAGATCATGGGCGGCTTGCCGGTACGCAATTTCAGCAAAGGTCAATTACCGGATGCCACACCCATCGGTGGTGAATTCATGCGTGAGGTGATTCTGAAACGTGGTGGTGAAGGTAAGGTCACACACGCTTGCATGACCGGGTGTGTGATTCAATGTTCCAATGCTTTTGCCGATGAAAATGGGGAACTATTGGCAGCCCCGGTGGAGTTTGAAACCATCGGATTGTGTGGTTCCAATTTAGAAATCGCCTCACTGGACGGCATCGCCCGCATCAATCGTTTATGCAATGACTATGGGATGGACACCATTGAAACCGGTGCCACCCTGGGTGTGATGATGGAAGCGGCCGAAATGGAAGTTCTACCGGATGGCATCGACCGGGATGATCTGCCCCGTTTTGGGGATGTAGAATCGGCTCTCAAAGCTCTCAGGCAGGTACCGGAAGGTACAACCATCGGCAATCTGGTCGGTGGCGGTGTGGTGTCAGCTGGCAAGGCGCTGGGTGTCAAACACATCCCGGCGGTCAAAGGACAGGCGATGAGCGCTTATGACCCTCGTGTAGTCAAAGGTACTGCTGTCACATATGCTACATCTCCACAGGGGGCGGATCATACCGCTGGCTTGACGGTTTTCTTCCCGATCGATCATCGTGATCCCAATTTGGCGGTTAAGTTCTCACGCATTGCGCAGATTCAACGGGCTGCCTATGATGCGCTAGATCTATGTGCCTTCAACACCAGCGCCACCGGGCAACGACCGGATGTGGTTCTGGCGATGTTGCGTAAGGTTTACAATGTGGAGTTACCGGATAATTATCTAGACATCCTGGGTCGTAAGGTAATCGACCTGGAACTAGCTTTCAACCGCGCCGCCGGATTATCTGCTGAGGATGACCGTATCCCGGAGTATTTCAAGACCAACCCGCTCACCGAGGTGGTCCCCACAGTCTTTGATGTGCCGGATGCGGAATTAGATGGGATTTGGGCTAGTTGATGAATACTTTTGATGTCATCATCATCGGTGGTGGGTTTCTCGGGTTATCCACGGCCTACCAACTTTCCAAAATGGGGGTGAAAACTCTATTATTGGAAGCGGGTGATATTGGTGGTGGCACATCCGCTTCCTGCTCAGGTCGGGCGCAAACCTGCGAAGGGCATCTAGACCCACTCAACATCCAGATCATCCGCGATGGTCTGGCAAGGCACGAAACCCTGGAGGAAGAGTTAGGGGTAAAGTATGACTGGCGCAAGATTGGGTTGTTTTTGTTGATCAGAAGCGAAGATCTCTGGCAGCGCTGGCTGGAGCGTTCGGCTATCCTCACGCGGGCTGGTATCCCGACGGAGGTGGTGGATCGCGCAACCTTGCAGAAAGCTGAATCTAATTTAATCACCTCAGGATTATTAGGTGCAGCCTTTGCTGAGGAAGGTATTCTCGACCCATTGAAATATACACTGGCTTATGCCAATGCAGCGCGTCGTCATGGGGGAACCATACTGGGAAGATCCAAAGTCATTGGGTTTGAAGTACAAAACAACAAAATTACCGCGGTACGCACCAGCAAATCTACTTATTATGGCCATAAAGTTGCCGTGATGACCGGCGCGTGGGCATCAAGAACCACACAAATAGCAGGCATAACCTTGCCGATTCAGCACACACACGCTGAAGCCATGGTGACAGAGAAGTTGCCTAAGGTACTTAATAATGGCATTGAATTAGCCGATTTTTATGAAACGATCCATGGCAAGCCCAGAGCGGTCGCCATCGGAGTTCACCCACAAAACCACGGCACCCTTGATATTTCCGAATCAGTAACCAAGACCAATCTTCTTCATAAAGGAGTAAGCGCCTGGGGAGTTACCAACATGGCAAAAGAACTCATCAAAATGTTGCCCATTCTGGAAAAAGTGCGCATCGTGCGTACCTGGGGCCGTCCAACGTCATTTACGCCAGATGAACAACCATTGATTGGTTGGGTACCAGGAATGGACAATTTATTTGTAGCCACCAGCCTGGTGGAGACCATCACCGCTGTACCTGTTCTGAGTGAGTGGATGGCATTGATGCTACAGGAGAAAGAAACTCCTGTATCGATAGAAATGTATTCTCCCTCACGTTTTAGTCACTTGATAGGAAAAAACGAACTTGGCGTATTGACCGCCTAAGATTCGCAAATTGTTCAGTAAGTTATTTTTATTATCGAGTAGAAAGGTCTCAGATTATGAATATTAAAACATTAAATCAAAGCACAATTGAAGAATATCGGAAAGATGACCTTCATTATGTAGGCCAAACAACGCCTTTCGGCAAGCAACTAATCCTGCACCAATCACAGGGCACCAAGGTATGGGATGCAAATGGCAAGGAATATCTGGATTTCATTTCAGGGATTGCCGTGAATAACGTCGGACACACCAATCCAGAAGTAGTAGAAGCAATCATCGAACAAGCCAAGCAAATGTTACATGTCAATGTTTTTGGGAAATCATTGGTCCCTGTTCAGGTGGATCTTGCCAAAGAATTGGCAAAAGTCACACCTGATGGTTTGGACAAAATATTTTTCACCAACAGTGGCACAGAGGCGATCGAAGGAGCCATCAAATTAGCCCGAAGAGCAACGGGAAAACATAAAATAATTGCTTTCGAAGGAGCATTCCACGGCCGTACTTGCGGTTCCCTTTCTATCTCTTACCGGGAAGTTTATCGAAAACCTTTCGAACCGTTATTACCTGGTGTAACTTTTGTTCCGTTCAACGATTTGAAAGCGGCGGAACAGGCGATCACACCAGAGGTAGGTATGGTGATCATTGAGCCTATTCAAGGTGAAGGGGGCGTACATGTGCCTTCGGATGATTTTCTCCCTGGACTACGTGCGTTATGCGATCAAAATGGAGCTATGTTAGTTCTGGATGAAATTCAAACAGGTTTTGGTCGAACCGGGAAATTTTTTGCCTGTGAACATTGGAATGTAGTTCCTGATATTCTGGTTGTAGCCAAAGCATTAGGGGGCGGTATGCCATTGGGCGGTTTTATCAGTCGTCCTGAAGTCATGAACATTCTTACCGACCCGCCACTTTCTCACATGACGACCTTTGGTGGACATCCTGTTTCCTGTGCTGCTGGATTAGCAAGTTTGAATATCATCAATCGGGACAAATTGGTGGAAAGATCTGCGATCTTTGGAAATGAGATACAAAACAGATTGAAGGAATTCCAAAAGAAGTATCCTGTGATTGTTGACGTCCGAGGAAAAGGGTTAATGATTGGACTTGAATTCGCCACCCCTGAGCTAACCAAGAAGATTGTCGGTCGTGCCCAGGATTTAGGTTTGATCTTAAGCTGGAGCATTTATGCGGGTGGAACAGTCCGTGTCGCTCCCCCACTCAACGTTCTACCTGAAGAAATTGATCAAGCCTTAAACATTCTTGAAAAAGCGATCACTGAATCTATTTGATGTCTGTAATTACTATGGTAAATGTATTTAAAGGTAGGCAAAACGATGTTTGAAACAGCTATTTACATGCCAACTGATTTGAAAATAAATCAAATTACAGATGTTGCTGTACTGGCTGAACAGAAGGGTTTTGATTATTTTCTGGTTCCGGATGAGGGATTAACCCGGGATGTGTTTGTAACTTTAACATCCATTGCTTTAAATACTCACAAAATCAAATTTGGAACAGCCATCATCAATCCTTACACGCGTCATCCAGTCACATCGGCTGTGACCATGGCAACTTTAAACGAACTTTCATCAGGGCGTGCTTTCATAGGATTTGGAGCGGGTGGTTCTTTGGTTCTAGACCCGCTAGGGATAGAGCCAAAGAATACCCTCTCCATGTGTAGAGAAGCGGTTGAAATGTCCAGAAAAATTCTGGATGGAGAAAACGTAAACTTCCAGGGGCAATTTTTTAACACCAAAAATGCGAAATTGCATTTTAATCCACGGGCAAGAACGCCTATTTTGATGGCTGGTAGGGGCAATAAAATGCTTGAGTTGGCAGGTTCAATGGCAGATTTTGTGCTTCTTTCTGGCATTGCCAAATTTGATTTACAACGGTCCCGTGACCTGATCATTGCAGGTTCAAAAAAGAATTCGGTAAAACCAAAAATATTCTATGATGTTCATGTCGTCTTTAATGATGATCTGAAGCAAGATATCCGCTCAGATTATTCATTTATGATGATTGATTCTCCTGATCACATAAAAAAACATTTGGGACTTACAGAAGAATATATCAACACCATCAAAGAAACCATGTTGACCGATGGGCTTCAAGCAGCAAGCAAATATATTCCGGATGAATTACTCGCGCAATTTATCATATTAGGTGATCAGAATTCCTGTGCCGAGGAAATTGCCAGCATCATGATTGAACATAATTTTGATGTATTTACAGTGCCAATTCCACCGGTTGAAAATCCGATCGAGTATGTAGAAATCACCTCTGAAATCATTTGTAAAGCCAAAAAGATTTTTTCAGAAATGCAAACGTAAGCCCGGATCGAGGATAAAATGGAAATAATCATTTGTGATGTATTGATATCCGGTGGGACGATTATCACGCAAAATTCAACACGAGCAATTATCCAGAATGGATCCATCAGCATCAAAGGATCAGAAATTATTGACATTGGCAATAAGGAAGATGTTGATTTTAAATATTCTGCCAGAAAAATGATCGATGCACGGGGAAAATATATATTTCCTGGGTTGATCAACACGCATACTCATCTTTTCCAAACATTTATCAAAGGTCTTGGGGAAGGACTCTCTTTGTACCAATGGGTAGACGGGATTGCAGCCCCCAGTGCTTTCGGGATGTCTGAAAAACAGGCATATTTATCAACCATTTTAGGGGGTATGGAAGCCATCCACTGTGGAACCACCACACTTCTGGATTTTATGTACTCAATGCCACACTCCAGGTTACACCGTCAGGTTGGAAACGGGTTACGTGATATAGGATTGAGAGGAGTCCTGGGCCTGGGGTTGATGGAAAATGGTGAGGAACATGGATTGTCACCCTGTCAATTCAGGCCTGTAACAGAAGCACTGGCTGAATGGCACGAAATTATGGAGGAATACAAAGGGGGCAATTTATCTTTTGCACTGGCTCCAGAAATTCCGTTTGGTATATCTCCAAACAGCTTCAGAGCGATAAGAGAATTCGCAAACAAACATGGCATACTAATCACTATCCACATCAATGAGACATTGGATGATGATAAGGTAAATTTAAAAGATTATCAAAAAAGAGCAGTCCCATTTCTTGAAGAACTTGGATTCTGGGGCGAAGATGTGGTTGGCGTCCATTGTGTAAAAATGCAGCCGGAAGACATCGAGATTTTCGCCAAAAATGACGTCAAGATTTCTCATAACCCGGTTAGCAATATGTATTTAGGTGTGGGTGTTGCACCCATTATGGATTTGAAACAATCTGGATTAACCATCAGTCTGGGAACGGATGGGGCAGGCAGTAATAATTCTCAGGATATGTTGGAAGTGATGAAAAGTACAGGTTTATTGCATAAAGTGCATCATCAAAATCCGGCGGTAATGAATGCTCAAACAATCCTTGATATGGCCACACTTGGCGGGGCAAAAGCTTTGGGGCAGGCTGACAGAATCGGTTCACTGGAAGTAAACAAACAAGCTGATCTCTTTATTTTCGATCCATTCAAACCTAAATCTGCACCGGTATTTGATCCTGTCAGCAGTCTGGTCTTTTCCTCCGGACCTGAAAATGTTTCCACCACTATCGTAGCTGGAAACATATTAATGGAGGAAAGAAAAATTATTGGATTTGATGAGTTGGAAATTCTTCAGGAATGTCAGGAGAGTGCCTGGGAATTAGCGAAAAGGGTTGGATATATTCCAAATTTCTTAAAATTGTGAGTTTGGTGATATTTATCAACCTTTGTCACAAATTATGATTTTAATTGTGAATTTTATTACAAACAATCATTAAATTTTCATCCATTTAGGGCTACAATACTCTTATACCGATTGTTTTACCAATTTATTTTTTTTTCTGAGGTGATTTATGATCAATCATATTCATATTGATTCATTGCTGCCTACCGAGATGGCGAAAAAAGCCGAAGATGTAGGATTAAACAAGGCCAATCTTGATTTCTGGACATTGTTCGCCCTCAGTGTTCTGGCAGGGGCGTTTATAGGGTTGGGTGCTATTTTTGCAACGACTGTTTCGACCGGTGGTACCGCTTTACCTTACGGGGTTAATCGACTGATAACCGGATTGACTTTCTGCCTGGGTCTTATCCTGGTGATTGTGGGTGGAGCGGAACTTTTCACAGGCAACACATTAATCATCATGGGCTTCATGAGCGGAAAAGTACCATTTATTAAGCTACTCAGAAATTGGGGTATCGTGTACCTTGGAAATTTGGTTGGCTCTGTTTTAACAGCTCTGACCATGTTTCTAACCAAACAATACACATTTGCGAGTGGCGCGATTGGTCTCAATATATTAAACATTGCAGAATCTAAATGCAATCTTGATTTTATACAGGCAATTATGCTCGGGTTGATCTGTAATGCATTGGTATGTCTGGCAGTCTGGCTTACTTTCTCTGCTGGTACCACCACCGATAAAATTCTGTCGATCATCTTTCCCATCTCTGCTTTCGTGGCTGCTGGAACTGAGCACAGTGTAGCCAATATGTACTTTATCCCGATTGGTTTGATGGTGAAAAATTTTGGTGGGGCAGGATTTTTCGAAAATATTGGTAAAACAGCGCTGGACTTTCCTAATCTGACCTTGGGAAAATTCTTCCTGGATAATCTCCTGCCAGTCACGATTGGCAACATCATCGGTGGAGCTGTGATGGTGGGTCTGATCTACTGGTTTGTATACTTGCGCAAGAAACATTGAAAGTTTAGTTTTGAGGATTTAGGTTTGAGGATTGAGGAAAAATTGACCCGTCCTGAAATAGCTTTAAAGTTATTATCAGGTTTTCGATATTGGTATGCTTGGTTGTTGAAGGTTGGTGGGTGATATGAAATCGAGGCTACAATTAATATAATTCTTTATGTGTGAGGTTGCTTTGGAGAAACAGTTAACTCCCTTATCATTGATCCCCTATCCTCAAGCGGTTGAGCGATTGAGTGGTTTTTTTATCTGGAAACGATCATTGAAAATTTTTCCAGGGGAGTTTGGTAATGAAGTAGCGCTTTTTTTGGCTGGTTTAACTGTGGAAATTCGAGCCAGTATGGTAGATTCAGAAGCTCTTACACAAATCAAGATTAAAATTGATCGAGAACTGGCACAAGAAGCTTATCAATTAAGAATCCTCTGTGAAGAAATCACCATTAGAGCCCACAATGAGACGGGTGTTTTTTATGCACTGCAAACCTTACGCCAATTGATTATGTCGGGATATCAAGTCGGTTCGACACAAATTGAGATTCAAGCTGTGAATATCATGGATGCTCCACGTTTCGCCTGGCGCGGGTTCATGCTGGATGAAGCCCGCCATTTTCAGGGTATGCAGACTGTCAAAGATTTGCTGGATTGGATGGCGTATTTCAAAATGAACGTGTTCCATTGGCATCTGACCGAAGATCAGGGTTGGCGCATTGAGATCAAACAGTACCCCCGGTTGATCGAGGTCGGCTCATCCCGACCTGCCAACCAGGTCAGCGGTTTTTTAGGCAAGCAACTGAATGCAAACCCCCATTCAGGTTTTTATACGCAAGCTGAGATCAAAGAGATCGTATCCTATGCTGCTGCCAGGCAAATCCAGATCGTACCGGAGATTGAAATGCCCGGGCATGCTCAGGCAGCACTGGCAGCTTACCCGGAGTTGGGCTGTACCGGCGGACCGTATCAGGTTTCACCTCGCTGGGGTATTCATTCCGATATCATGTGCCCGGGAAAAGCAAACACCACCACGTTTCTGCAGAATGTGCTCACAGAAGTACTGGATCTTTTTCCAGGAAAATTCATTCATACTGGTGGCGATGAAGCCCCAAAAACCCGCTGGAAGACTTGCCCGGATTGCCAGAAACTCGCCAGTGAAAGCGGTATAGCCAGAATCAACGATCTGCAAACCATCCTGACCAACCACATCAGCCAGTTCCTGCAAGCCAATGGACGCATGCTGATCGGATGGAATGAGATGCTGGCGGAGGGACTTGATCCCAAAGCAGTGGTGCAATATTGGGTCGGACGCAAAAAAAAGTTGCTGCAACATATTCGTTCAGGTCGCAAGGCTATCCTTTCCAATTTTGCTGCCTATTATCTGGATCATGGCTACGCGCATAGTCCGTTGGATAAAGTCTACCAATATGAACCAGTTTTCGAAAAATTGGAACCTGAATATCATCATAATATTCTGGGTATCGAGACCCCGCTCTGGACCGAATTTGTGCCCAATCGCGCTCGGCTGGACTGGCAAGTCTTCCCTCGTTTATTAGCTGTCGCCGAAACAGCCTGGCTGGATCCCAGAAAAAAGGATCTCGCCAGTTTCCATCAACGTTTACCTGCCTTTTTGAAACAATTGGATGTTAAAAATGTTGGCTACTCGAAATTAATGGATTCCAATCCCCCATTCCATAAGCGAATCTTTGGAGCGCTTACATTATTGCAAGCAGGGAAAGGTGAACGAAGTGCTACTCTCTGCGATTCACACTCCACACCGTCGCAACCGGATAGATGGCAGCCAGACCAACAATGATCGAAATCACCAGTCCTACGACTGCCAGCAGCATCAATCCCGGCACCAACATGCCAAGCAATCCAGCAGCAATTGCCAGCGCTAAAATAACCACAGCGACAATTAAAATTGTTAATGAAACTTTTTAAAAATTGTCATATTAAATTTTTATTTGCGTAACTCTTTTTTAAAACAGGTGTTTTTGCAAGGTAGACAATCACCTGTTTTGTTGTCTTAACATTGCTTTTTTGTGTTGGATTCGTCCGACACCAGGACAACCAATCTCTTCCCAGCCTGAAACTAGATTATTTTCAGGTTTATTCAATGCACCTATTTAATTTCCAGGTGATTGACTCTCAACATTGGAGGTAAATTCGAATGTCAGAACAAAAACCAGTAGCAATCGTGGGGATCGGAGCGATCATGCCAGATGCTCCCAATGCAAAACTCTTTTGGGAAAATATCCTCAAAGGGCATTATTCGATTAAAGATGTTCCATCAGATCGTTGGGATACCAATCTCTATTACCATAGTGATCCCAAGGTACCGGACAAGACCTACAGCAAAATTGGATCCTGGGTAACAAATTTTGAATTCAACCCTATGAAGATGCGGATTCCCATTCCACCTACCGTTTTAGCACAAATGGATTTCACACAACAATGGGGCCTCGCAGCCAGCCACCAGGCGCTCAGCGATTATGGCTATCCAGAGCGGACGATTGATCCGGAAAGAATGGCTGTGATTCTCGGCAACTCAAACGCTGGTGAACGTCATTATACTTCCACCATGCGAATTCGCCTGCCTGAATATGTCCAGGCATTGGAGCAATCCGATACTTTTAAAAACCTGCCTGCTGCAGTTCAACAACAGTTGATTGATAGTTTTCAGAATAATATTCGCCAACAAATTCCGGATATCACCGAAGACACCATGTCCGGTGAATTATCCAACATTATTGCTGGCAGAATTGCCAATGTGTTCAATTTCAGTGGACCCAATTTCGTCACAGATGCCGCTTGTGCCTCGTCCTTGGCTGCCCTACAGGCTGCCGTTCAGGGGCTGAATGATTATCAATTTGACACTGTTTTAGTGGGCGGTGTGGATCGCAACATGGGTCCCGAATCCTATGTCAAATTCTCTAAAATTGGAGCCCTCAGCGCTGATGGATCACGTCCTTATGCGGATGGTGCCAATGGCTTTGTGATGGGCGAAGGTACTGCCATCTTTATGCTCAAACGCCTGACAGATGCCGAACGCGAAGGGGATAAGATCTATGCTGTCGTCCGCGGAATTGGTTCCAGTTCGGATGGCAAAGGTAAGGGCATCACCGCACCCAATCCTTTGGGACAACAAAGAGCCATAGAGCGTGCCTGGAAAAATGCAGGAGTCACACCTGCCAGCGCTGGGTTAATCGAAGGTCATGGTACCTCCACCCGAGTTGGAGATGTGGTCGAGGTCAATAGCCTGAATGAAATATTCGGGAAGTTCGGTATCCCGGTTCGAACCATCGCTTTAGGTTCAGTAAAATCCAACATTGGACATCTCAAAAGTGCTGCTGGGGCTGCCGGTCTAGCGAAAGTTGCTTTTGCTCTGGATCAGAAAACGCTCCCCCCCTCGGTTAACTTTCACAAACCCAACCCAAACATTGATTTTGAACATATGCCCTTCTTCGTAAATACTCAATCGCAACCGTGGGAAAAACCAGCCAGCGAAATTCGGCGGGCAGCCGTAAGTTCTTTTGGGTTCGGAGGTACAAATTTCCATGTTGTTCTGGAAGAATACGTGCCAGGTTTGCATGAAGAGCGCCAACCAGTCTACAGTATCCCGGCTGTCATCGCTAATCCTGTCAATCAGGTTGTCACCTCTGCAACCGTTGGTGCCCCTTCAACCCAGCGTGTTGAAAATCAAGCGGTGAAAGAATTCGTATTGGCAGCTGTGAGTGAAAAAACGGGTTATCCTACTGAAATGCTGGATGTGGAGTTGGATCTGGAAGCCGATCTGGGTGTCGATACCGTTAAACAGGCCGAGCTTTTCCGCACCATCCGCGAGCATTTCGGGATTCCTCGCCGCGAAGATTTACGCTTATCCGATTACAACACCATTGAGAAAGTGATTGGGTTTGTGATGGATAATGCATCTGGTTCGGATGCATCTTTATCGGACCCATCGATTCAGAGTGAAACCTCCCTGCACCCAGCAACCTCCGGGCAGACAGCACCAACCGAGGCAACCATTGAAACGGGTGAAAAGGCATCCGATCAGGAGATCACCCAATTTGTGATCCAACAGGTAGCAGAAAAAACCGGTTATCCGGCAGAGATGCTTGATCTGGAATTGGATCTGGAAGCTGATCTGGGGGTCGATACCGTCAAACAAGCTGAACTGTTTGCCACCATCCGCGCACATTATAATGTCCCCCGTCGGGAAGATCTGCGTTTATCAGATTACAACACGCTGGCAAAAGTCATCAACTTCTTCAAAGAAAATGCTGGTGGACAACCAGGAACCTCGTCCACTGTCGAAGCCCCCTCACAGCCTACAACCCCTTCTCCAGTTCAAGCAGAACATTTCAGAGGTTTGCATTTTCTATCCGCAAACACAACTGCTGAATTAAAAGAAAAACTACAAAATTCATTATCTCTGGCTCAGCAAGGTTCTCTGCCCCCTTCTCAGTTACCAAAACATGATCAACTATCTTTATCAGAACGTCTGGTAATCGATTATGGCAATCAGGATGAATTCATCAAACGAGCAGAAAAGGCATTAAAAGCTTTTGACTCGGATAATCCCTCCATGTGGCAAGCCATGACTGCCCAGGGAGTCTATCGTGGCAGCGGGGATCCCGGTAAGGTAGCCTTCCTTTTTCCCGGACAGGGTTCACAATATGTGAATATGCTGCGAGAATTACGCGCCATTGAACCGGTGGTGGATGCAGTCTTTGTCGAAGCAGACCGGGTCATGGAACCGTTACTGGGGAAACCCCTCACTCATTACATCTATGCCGAAGGAGATGAAGCCAGCCTCAAGGAAGCAGAACAGAAACTAAAAGATACTACTATCACCCAACCAGCTGTGTTGACTGCCAACGTGGCGCTGTTACGCCTTCTGGAAAAATACGGATTTAAACCTGATATGGTCATCGGACACAGTCTGGGTGAATATGCAGCCCTGGTAGCCGCTGGCGTCTTACGATTTGATGAAGCGCTGGAAGTGGTCAGTGCCCGTGGTCGTGAAATGGTCAAGGTCGCCATGGAGGATAATGGCTGTATGGCAGCTGTCTCAGCCCCCCTCAAGGAAGTGGAACGCATTCTTGGCAGCATTGATGAATATGTCGTACTGGCAAATATCAACAGTCCATTGCAGTCAGTCATCGCCGGTTCCACCAAAGGTGTCGATCTTGCCATCCAGGCATTCATGGCAGCCAATTTCCAGGCAGTCAAAATACCGGTTTCGCATGCTTTTCACACCAAAATTGTCGCGCCAGCCAGTCAACCACTTCGCAAGGTCATCGAACGCATGGATCTGCAGGCTCCTAAAGTACCCGTTGCTGCCAATGTAACCGGAGATTGGTATCCATCTGGACGAGAAGAAATCCTGGATTTACTGGCAGAACAGGTTGCATCCCCGGTGCAATTCATTAAAGGAGCCAGAAAACTGTACGAAAACGGTGCCCGAATTTTTGTGGAAGTCGGTCCGAAACGCGTCTTGAATGCGCTCACCAGCGATATCTTCAAAGACAATCCTGAAGTAACACTCCTGGCCACCAATCACCCACGTAAGGGAGCATTACCAAGCTTTAATGAAGCGCTGTGCGCTTTATTCGCCGCCGGTTTACCAGCCATGGCGAGCAATGAAAAAGCTCATTATGAGAATTCACCCGAAATCGTTGCAGTCCCGCAGCCAGCCATCTCGAATGGCCGAGTTCCGCTCACGGGTTCAGTCGTCATCAGCGGTGCTGGATTGGGATTGCCAGGTAAGAATGGTCTGGTATTTGCTGAAGATAATGTCCAGAGACTGCTCAAAGGCGAAGTGTTAATCGAGTCTTTTCCACAAAAAACACGCGAGAATATGCTCGATAAACGTGTTACCCGCCTGGTCAAACATGAAGCAGGCGCGATGATGGTCAACATTGATGATCTGGAAGCGACCGTGAAATTAGCCGGACAACGTGGAAATTTTGATCCAGCCAATGAGTTTGGGATTCCGGAAGATCGTGTAGATGCCACAGATATCAGCACCCAACTGGCCATCGCCGCCGGGATTGATGCCTTACGGGATGCAGGGATTCCTTTGGTAATGAATTACCGTACCACCAGCAAAGGCACCCTGCTACCCAATCGCTGGATGTTACCGGAAGCCATGCAGGATGAAACCGGTGTCATCTTCGGATCAGCCTTCCCAGGACTGGAACGTATGTCGGAAGAAGCCGACCATTATTACACCTTCCAGAATTTATTGTCGCAAAAACAACAATTACTGGATTTTATCCAGATGTTGAATGGCAGCAGTGGCAAGGTGTCTGAGACACTCCATCATAAATTAGAGCAAGTAGAAGCCCAATTGCAAGCCAACGACTACCATTTCAACCGTCATTTTGTCTTTCGGGTACTGGCAATGGGTCATTCCCAATTTGCCGAACACATCGGTGCCCGTGGACCCAACACCTATGTCAATGCAGCCTGCGCCACTACCACCCACGCAGTTGCGATTGCTGAAGATTGGATTCGTGCCGGACGCTGCCGTAGAGTGATCGTGATTGCCGGAGATGATGTCACCGATGGCAATCTGGTCAACTGGGTCGGCACCGGATTGATGGCCAGTGGTGCAGCCACGATAGAAGGAAACTTGCGTATGGCAGCTTTACCCTTCGACCGCCGCCGTAATGGTTTGATCATGGGGATGGGCGCCGCTGCCCTGGTGGTGGAAGCCGAAGACGCAGTGCGTGAACGTGGTATGCGGGGTATCTGCGAGCTACTCTCCAGCCAGATTGCCAATTCAGCTTTCCATGGTACCCGCCTGGATGTAGCCCATGTCAGTGACGTCATGCAGCGCGTGATTGCCCAGGCAGAACAACGTTTCGGCATCAACCGGCATGAAATCGCTGCTCGAACCGCGTTTTTCTCGCATGAGACCTATACCCCGGCACGTGGTGGCAGCGCGGCCGCTGAAATTCATGCCTTGCGGAAAACCTTTGGGGATCAGGCCAACAAAGTCATCATTACCAACACCAAAGGCTTCACTGGTCATACCATGGGGGTCGGTATAGAGGATGTGATGGCTGTCAAAGCGCTGGAATATGGTATGGTGCCACCTATCGCGCATTATGACAAAGACTTTGAACCAGACCCGGAACTGGGAGATCTCAACCTTTCCAAAGGTGGTAATTACCCGGTGCAATTCTCACTACGTCTGGGGGCAGGTTTTGGTTCACAAATCGCCATGACCTTAACCAGAAAAATAGTTGGTGTGGGCGAACGTGTCAATCAGGGACAATACCAACAATGGCTGGCTTCTGTGTCCGGTTATCCACAACCAGAACTGGAAGTTGTCCAGCATAACTTACGTGTCAAACATGAAGGTGCTCCAAAGGTAAAACCGATGGTCTCCAACTGGCAATTTGGTCAGGGACCTCAGGGTTGGGCAAGTGATGCTCCTGCACCAGTTACACCGCTGGTGAAAATCATCCCTGAAGCAAAAGCACCTGAACCTCAACCAGTGTCACAACCCATACAGGTTTCGGAAGTAGAACCTGTTAGCATCCTCCAAAATGATGAAGTAACCCGTGTAGTTCTCGAAAAAGTCAGTGAAAAAACAGGTTATCCGGTGGAAATGCTGGATATGGAGCTCGATCTGGAAGCAGATTTGGGCATTGATACCGTCAAGCAGGCGGAGTTATTTGCCAGTATTCGCGAGAATTTTGGCATTCCTCGCCGTGAAGATTTACGTTTATCAGAGTACAACACCTTGCAAAAAGTTGTTCAGTTTGTACTGGATGCCCAGGCGCAACAAAAATCGATTGAGCCCGTGGAAGAGAAACTCCCGGATCAGCCTGAAATTTCTATCGAATCTGAAGAAACCGCCAGCATCCGACGGAGGGTACCGGTTGCAGTTTTACGTCCCCGTATTGATTTATGCACACCTACAGAAATCGTATTGGAGAAGGGTTCCAGGGTGGTTGTTATCAAAGACAGTGGCAAGGTTGCGCCAGCCCTGGAAAAGAAACTAGCTGGCAATCAGGTTGAAGTTTTGTCAATTCAATCCTCCAACCAGGAAGAATTAATCAATCAAATCAAACAATGGGCAGAATCAGGCTCTATTGATGGATTGTACTTTTTGCCCACCTTAAACAAGGAAACCCTGATATCAAAAATGGATGTTGAGGACTGGCAAAGCATGTTGGAACACAAATTTTACAATCTGGTCGCAGCCATCAGACAATTGCCTGAGATCAAATTTCTGGTTGTAGCCACGCGCATGGACGGTTTACATGGTTTATCTGCCAATGGCGCCAACAATCCATTATCCGGGGCAGCCGCTGGCTTTGCCAAAGCCATCGCTCGCGAGCGTAATAACATTTTTGTAAAAGTTGTCGATTTTTCGAACAATGAAAAACCTGCCAGCCTGGCAAATAAGTTGGTCGAAGAAACGCTCTTTGATCCGGCTGTCATGGAAGTGGGCTGGGAAGGGGATCAACGTTTCACATTAGTATTAAAGGATTCTGAAATCGAAACAGACCAAACGAATCCAATTCCTCAAGGTGCAGTTTTTCTGGTTAGTGGTGGCACCGGTGGGATCACCGCTCCGATCATTGAAGATCTGGCGCAGCATACCCAGGGACATTTCTATTTACTGGCGCGCACCCACCTGCCGGAGAAAAATCACCCCGAATTGGAATTGTTGGCCAAAGACCCCGAACAGCTCAAATTTACGATCCTGCAGCGGTTATCCAAATCCGGTCAAAAAGCGACTCCTGCTATCATCAATCAGGAAATCGCAGGATTGGAACGCGCTGCAGCTACATTAAAAACCATGGACGCGATCCGCAAGACCGGTGGACAGGTGACTTACCTTCCCTGTGATGTCAGCGATCAAAACGCAGTGAACGAAGTGGTGAAGCAAATCATCCAGAAAGAAGGTCATGTGGATGTCTTGATCCACGCTGCCGGTGTGGAGAAGAGCCGCAAACTGGACTCGAAAAGCGAAGAGGAGTTCAGGCAGATTATCAACGTGAAAGCCACTGGTTTCTTCAATCTTTTCAAAGCACTTGAAAATGAAAAACAATTGCCAAAAGCGATCGTCAATTTCAGCTCCGTTGCTGGACGTTTTGGAAACGCCGGGCAAACCGATTACAGCGCGGCCAATGATCTCCTGTGCCGGCTTACATCCGCTTTCCGCCAACAATACCCTGAAATTCATATCGTGACCATCGATTGGGGAGCCTGGGCAGAAGTAGGAATGGCAAGCCGTGGCCATATCCCGGAATTAATGAAACGAGCCGGGATTGACATGATCCACCCCCAGCAGGCTTCTGCTTGTGTCAGGCAGGAATTGGAAGCTGGATCACGCGGTGAAGTGGTTCTGGCTGGTTCTCTGGGATTATTGGAAACACAAAAAGACCCTGATGGTGGTCTGGACGTTGAAAAAGCAAATATTGCCCTCACCAGTGGACAACCGATTCATGTTATGCTCAACCGCGCCAGTGGTGTCAGCCTGCAGGATGGGATATTGTTGGAAGCAGAATTGGATCCCAACCAGGAAGCCTTCCTCAAAGATCATAGCCTGAATGGTATTCCCCTCTTACCCGGTGTTATGGGCATCGAAGGATTTTCAATTGCTGCTCAGCATGTTGCCTCCAGGATCGGATCTTCTAAAAGTGGTTTCCGGGTTGAAAGACTATCGAATATTCAGTTCTTGACCCCTTTCAAATTCTACCGGGATAAAGCCCGTCCGATCACCTGGAAAGCACAGGCGGTTCGGGAAGAAGCAGGTCTGGTTGCATACGTTACCCTTGAGTCTGATCTCGCACGCGTACATCAACGCACAGATCATCTTCTGCATTTCTCCGGTCAGGTGTATCTGGTGCCTGCCAATCTGCCGCAGGTGAAAAGCGATGGAAAGGCACCACATTGGAATGATGCTTACACACTTCTGGCAAAGGACATCTACAAACTATATTTCCACGGTCCGGCTTTCCAGGTTCTGGAAGGGGTACAAAGAAATGGAAATGTGGTTTTAGGAAAACTAAATCGCCAGATCCCTCCATTGTCCCAACAGGAAAAGAGCATGATCAGCGTGCCGATTTTGGTTGAATTGTGTTTACAAACTGCTGGTGTATGGGACATTGGAAAAGCTGGAACCCTCAGCCTGCCAAAATCGATTGGCGCATTGCGTTTGTATGAGAGCAAGGTCAATGGATTGCCGATCTATGCCGAAGTCCAACCCGTCACCGCCAGCGATGGTCAACAATATTTTGATGCCCGTGTGGTCGATAGCAAAGGTCAGGTCTATCTTGAAATTGAGAAGTATCGCACCTCACCAATGCCTTATAGCGTCGAGCAGGAATTGCTAACGCCTGTTGAAACTTTAATGAAGTAATTTTATTGGGGGCATAGGCCAGACAAATGGTCTATGCCCCACAATACCATGAAATCAGATTATCCTGTATTTTGGTGCTTAAAAAAGTTTGCTTCGATTCCTGAGGATTTGGATTGGTTATCCCCTCAGGAATCAAATCGATACCGGCAATTTCGCTTTCCAAAACGCCAACAGGAATGGTTACTGGGGCGTTGGGTTGCTAAAAATCTACTCAATAATCTATTAACTGATTCTGACACCCTTCCATTCCATGAACTCTCGATCCATAATGAAGACAGCGGCGCACCCTTTGTGATGTGGAATAATCAGCGCATGGAGGGATCATTATCGATCAGTCACCGCGCTGAGAAAGCCATTTCAGCCTTCTGTTTCGATCCTGAGATCTCGATTGGGATCGATCTGGAAGAGATTGAAGCCAAATCGCGTGGTTTTGTGGAAGATTATTTCACCGAACCAGAAGCCAGGATGGTGCTTGCGCTCCCTATTGGAGAACAGGCGCTGACAGCATCACTATTATGGAGCGGTAGGGAGGCAATCGTGAAAGCACTGCAGATTGGTCTACGCATTGATACCCGCCAGATCGCTCTCAAACCTCCGCCTCTCTCAAGTCCTGAGGAATGGAAGCCTTTAGAAATACTGCAATGTCCTCCTGAGGGGAAGAATCTGAAATTATTCTGGCGTAAATCAAATCATTCCCTGGTAACCCTGGCGATCAAACACAACAATCGAGAGGATGATTTTCATTCTGATTGGATTCAACAAATTTTGTGATTTTCTGACCTGAGTGCTTACCGCAATCGTTGTGGATAGTACATCTGCAGTTCACCTGCCAAATTAATCCCCTGACTTTTCATACATCGCACACGTGCCAGGTACGCAGCCCCATTCAGAATCTGCATGGCGACATCCACCACCTTGCGATTTTCCACCGGTTCCAGAACGCTGCCCTTCACCCATTGATTAAAAGTCCCCATCGCTGGGCCACACCAGATCTGATAATCCATCTCCCTGCCAGGCTCCCCCACCACCGACCAGCGTGAGGAAAGTCCCAGATACCAGCGAAAGATCAAGGCCAGCTTATGATGCGGATCTTTTAAGGCGAGGTCCAGGTTCTTTTGATCACGCTCGCGAAAGAATGCCTGGGTTTCTTCCCAGACCTCATCCAGATTGCGCCGGAATATTGTTTTTTCAATCTTCTCCCGATCTGCAGTAGGAATTTCCTCCACGGAATTATAACGACTATACAATTCGTATAAACGGGAAGCTCGCATGGCAAACATGGTGCCACGCTTCAAAACCTGCACCTGCACCCCCATCTCGAACATATCGGCAGCCGGTGCCATGACCACATCCGTCATATCAGCCTGAGCAAGTAAGTTTCGTGTGTGCAATGATGCGCCGGATTCTACACAGGCTTGATTGACAGAGCCGGTCACCACATAAGCTGCCCCCATCATAAAGGCTGCCAATGCGGCTGCTGGTGTACTGATGCCACCACCAGCTCCGATGCGAATCGGTTGCGGATAATTCATTTTCGCCTGCACCTCATCCCGCACTGCCAGCATGGTGGGGATCAGACCTACCAGTGGCCGATTATCGGTATGCCCACCTGAGTCGGCTTCGACGGTAATGTCATCCGCCATGGGTACCTGTCGGGCTAATTCAGCTTGTTCCTGTGTGATTTTCCCATCCGCCAGCAATTGCCTGAGCAAATCCTCTGGAGCAGGCAGCATGAATTTGCGTGCTACTTCCTTGCGTGAGATTTTGGCGATGATTTTATTTCCAATCAAAACACTGCCATCGCTTGCGCGAGAAAGGCCGGCTACACGAAAATGGACTAAAGCAAAGGTCAAATCCATGTAGGCAGATGCCTCTATTAAGTTCACACCCAGCTTAATGTACATCTCTGCCAGATTTCTTTCTAAATTAGGCTCATTCGGACTGTAAATCAGGTTGATTGCAAAGGGTCCATCCGGCAATGCCTGTTGAATGGCATGAATGGCAGCTTCAATTCGAGTGGGTGCTAATCCAGCGGATCCAAGTGACCCCATCAATCCTGCCTTTCCCAATGCAACTACCATTTCAACCGAGGAAATTCCATTCGCCATCGCACCGGCATAATAAGGATAGCGGATGCCATAGGTCTGCATGAAGGTAGGATCTCCAAGGGCTTCTAAGGGCATGGGGAGTACATACGCTAACCGTTCTGCTTGAAGATGGTTCCCCGATCCTGATCCTGAAAATCCATCCTGATCTGTCAGAAAAACCTGAGAGCCGGCCTTCACAGCCCATAGAGGTTTTTCAACTTCATTAATAAGCTGAGAAATTTTTTCAGTTTGATTGGTAATTTGATCCTGGCTGCCTTGCCAGGGAAGTTGTTCAAATGGATTATTATAAGATAAGTGCTCGTTCGTTTGAATAGTTCGATTCATAAAGCTTCCTTTTCAGGTATAGGGTATTGGGTCACATCTATTAACACATATCACACGAGATGGTTACTTTCTTTAGTCGGTCATCCTGATAATTTCCACCTGAATCCTTATTTATCTTCAATAATGCTATGATTTATTTATGAATGTGATCCATATGGAAGTCCCTCAGGAAAAAATCTCAAACTTCTGTCATCGGTGGAATATTGTTGAATTTGCCTTGTTTGGCTCAGTATTACGAGAAGATTTTGATATTAATAGTGATATTGATGTTTTGGTAACCTTTACGGGAGAAGCCCAAATCAGTCTTTTTGATCTTGCCTAGATGCAGATAGAGTTACAAGAAATATTCAATCGGCCAGTAGATATTCTTGAAAAAGCAGCTCTGCGCAATCCTTTTCGGAAACGCCACATATTAGCAACAGCTCAGGTGGTATATGAATCCTGAAGAAAAAAATCTAGCTTACGTTTGGGAGTTGCGATCCAGTTGAATCGACCACTTTGAAATACCACCCTTCAAAAAACGGTGGCGACATCACCCTACCGTGGTACATCTCCGGATGAAGAGTGGTTTTAAAAAAATTGGACAACCGTTTAACCATAATTCAGAGACTACTGTGTCTTCTTTTGGTGTACAAAGAATTGTAAACACCTTAGGTTAATTCCACCTGTTTCCAAAATTCTCTGAATTTTAATACCCGATTAATCTGTTCCTGCTTGATGACAAACGGAGTTACATCTTCGGCAAGCGCTTTAAAGTTATAATTTGCGATTCTTTCAAAGAAATCCATCCTCAATTTTTCAGGGTCTTTAATTCCCATTTTCTTCTCAAGAAATGCTAGATCTGGTTTTGTTTTACCCAATAAAAAAGTGATATCGTAGAAATCTCTTCCTTTTGCTCGTTTTCGATTCACAGCTGTGAAGATTTTTTGGGAAAGTAACAAATTTAATGGCGTGACTCTAACTTCAGTAAATACATCAAATTTGTTGAGGATTTTTATCTCAGGTTGGTAATCATAACCTTGAGATATAGTGTCCACTTGTATCATTATTTTTTCCTGGTGAAGAGGTGATAAACCTTGCTGATACAATAATTCTGGAAATCGCAAATAACAATGAAAGGCACCTTTAGAAACACTGTTGACCTGGACATGAAATCCTTCTAATTCTAAGAGCTTTTTCACTCTCTCAACTAATTCTGCAAACAAATCCCAACTCATTCCAAAATTATCAAGATTGATATCTTCAGAAAAACGGTTGTTACCATAAATAATTCTTAACGCAGTTCCTCCTAAAAAAGAGAGTTTACTTGCGTACTTGCTCTCAAAAATTGCCTGCAAAATTTTATATTGTAAGTATTCATTCAGGATCGATTTCTCGAAGCTTTGCAGATCATCAGTATATTGTTCTTTTATTTGTTGTAAATCAAGCATGAATATACTCCAATAAGAATCTAACTCTCCTGTTCAATGCGAGTTTCCCAAATTGATGTAAATAACTGAGAAAATTTTTATTTTCCAGAATCATTGTTACCGATTCTATATTCCATCGAAGAAGTTCAAAGTCATCAGTCGATTCAATTTCTGAATGAAGATAGAGATAATCCAAAATTGCCTTTTCCAATCTGGCAATTTTATATTTTATCCTGGAAGATGTTTCAATTATTTGATAACCAAACAAATAATCAGGTTTAATTGACCTATATTGAATAATCCCAAAATCACTTTCGAATTGGGTAGTTTTTCTTGAACTGATACTGGTGACTCCGAATACAGATTCTGGAATGACTTGATAATAAGCTAATGCAGATTCTAAACTGACATAGGATGGTTCGTAAATTTTATTTGCAAGCATGAACAAAATAGGTTCATTAACTTGCATTTCCGCTAACATATAATAACCACCTGCCAATGGTTTTATGTATCTCTGATTTCTCCAATAAATTAATTGTTGCCTGTGAAATCCAGGATCAATTTTCCTTATATCATTAAGATTAAATAATGGATAATTTTTTATTTTTGATTCGAATTCTCTTAATTTCATAATTAATTTCTCAATGTAAATAGTTTTATTTACTTTAAGAAATATAATACTCCATTTTTAATGAATGTCAAGAAAAAACTATAAATAATCAGTGTGTCCTTTCAATAATTAGCGGTCAGGGTGTTTTTGGCGTGCGGACGCACGCCAAAAACACCCGCTTGCCCCGATTTATTGAGATGATACTAATCAGTGTATAAAAGATTTTTGGTAATCAATGAGTACTTCTTTTTTTCTCACAACTTTTAAAATGAGGAACTTATGAACACAATAACTTTATAGCTCAAGAGCTCAATAGCTACAATCCCCTACCTTTTTTGCCAAATCTATTGTAGAATCAATCATGGGAAAACAAATTCTGCTGATTGACGATGATGCACTCTTGCGGCGCAGCCTGGCATTCAACTTACAACAAGCTGGCTATGAAACCCGTACAGCAGCCAACGCTGAAGATGGACTCGCGTCAGCGGATCAACAGAAACCTGATCTGGTATTGCTGGACATTAACCTGCCTGGTATGGACGGTCTGGATGCATTGAAAAAACTCCATAATCAGATGCAGATTCCGGTGATTATGCTAACTGCCAGACGAAGAGAACTGGATGAAGTGCTTGGTCTGGAGTTGGGGGCTGATGATTACGTCACCAAACCGTTTGATTTCAATGTACTGCTGGCTCATGTCAAAGCCGTTCTGCGCAGGTCACAATTTAGAGAGTTGAGCACAAATCTCTCTTCAGAGATTGTTGAAACTGGCAACTTGCGCATAGATCCAGATGCTCATACTGCTATATTTAGAGGTAGGGAACTGGAACTCTCCCCTCGCGAGTTCGAATTGCTCTTCACATTGGCGCGATCAGCAGGGCAGGTACTCTCAACCGATGAGATACTCAACCGTGTTTGGGGCGCTGAATTCGTTGGTCAACCCCAGGTGGTGTACGTTCACATCCGCTGGTTGCGTGAGAAGTTGGAAGACAATCCCAATCGTCCGCAGCGTATTTTAACCATACGAGGTGTTGGATATAAATACCAGCCGGAGGATTTACTTTGATGAAGACCTTACGTTCCAGGCTGATTTTAAACACCCTGATTCCATTAATGGTGATTATTCCTGTGATGGGCATCTTAATTACATATCTCCTGGAAACTCAGGTATTTCTTGGAAATTTAACCAATGAATTAACCCGTCAGGCAGTTCTTGTGGCAGATACCGCCAGTGCGTATATGGAAATATGGGAAGATCCGGTACGGGCGCAGGCTTTCGTAACCCGCATCAGCCCACGTTTAACTGCAAAAGTTATGCTCCTGGACCCTGAAGGCAGATTGATTGTCTCCTCAGATCCGGAAGATTCGTTTTTGATTGGTCAGGTTTTCAATGTACCGGATACTGAATTGTTATCAGCGAATGAATTGCAAGCTGAAGTTACCATGGAGGAACGCAAGGTCACCGACATTATCGTTCCAGTCTATTCCAGCAGAGATCTCAGACTGATTGGGTTTGTGCGACTGGTCAACCCGTTAGCAAGCATTTACGAGCGTTCGCAAACCTTGCGCCAGGTGATGGTATTTGTACTGGCAGGAGGTTTGATCATCGGATTGCTGCTCAGCTGGTTACTGGCACGTGATCTGGAACACCCTATTCGGCAGACAACCGACGCCGCTTACAGGTTGGCAAGTGGTGGTAATCCGCAACCTCTCCCGGAAGGCGGGTTGGAGGAAACCAGAGTCCTTCAGCGTGCTTTTAATACCCTGGTAGAACGCTTACAGACCATGGAAAGCAGTCGCAAACGTTTGCTTGGTAACCTGGTTCACGAATTAGGTCGACCACTAGGCGCATTAAGATCCGCTTCCCAGGCGCTTTTAAGTGGCGCTGGGGATGATCCGCAATTGCGTCAGGAACTGGTTCAGGGTATGGATGACGAGTTGGTGCGCTTGCAAGGTTTACTGAACGAACTGGCACATTTACATGAGCAGGTATTAGGTAGTCTTGATCTTGAAATTCAATCCGTTAATATTTCATCCTGGATTGAATCGCTCCTACCCCCCTGGCTACGTCTGGCAGAAGATAAACATCTCTCCTGGCAAACTGATATCCATGAATCCACTCCTTCAGAAGCCAATTTCGATCCAGATCGAATGGCGCAGGTGCTCGAGAATCTGTTTAGCAATGCCATTCGCTACACACCACCCGGTGGACATATTTCATTGAAAGTTTCGGCGGAAAATGACGGCTGGCAGATTATTCTGCAGGATGATGGACCTGGTATCGACGAAGAAGAAGCTGAGCGCATCTTTGAGCCTTATCAACGCGGAAAAGCCTCCCAACGCTTACCGGAAGGCATGGGATTGGGTCTTACCATCGCGCGAGACCTGGTTCAGGCACACCATGGCTCTCTGACTTTTACCAGCAAACCGGGCAAAGGTAGTTGTTTTATCGTCTGGTTGCCAAAGCGTCCATCCAACAATATTGAAGATTAATTTTTTGTAAACCGATAAATCCTTTTAGATTTTGTAATTTAGAATATTCTGCCAATCCCTGCGGGCATACAAAATCCGAACTACAACCACTTTCTCTTCCTCCGCATTTACAATATAAAATGCGAGATAATTATCAATCGGTATTACACGAATTCCAATTTGTCGCAGATACTCATCAGAAACCAACTCATGTCGCATTGGCATGCTTGCCAATGTACCGATTGTTTTCTCAGCTTTATCTAATAAGCGCTGAGCAGCTAAAGGATTCTTGAGCTCAACAGCAATGTAAGACATAGCCGATCTTAAATCGTCTTCGGCAGGTCTTGTGATCGTTACGCTAAACATCAGTCTTTAATGTTTTTCGAAGATCTTCAATAGCATCATGAAAAGATCGTGTTAGACCTTCTTTTTCAGCAGTCAACCCTTCGTCTATCAACCGATATAGATCAAATCTCCCAATCAGTTTTTCATAAACCTGAATGCTCATCACAGCCAGGTCACCTTTTCCATTTTTTGTAATGAAAATTGGTTCAGAATAGGAATGACAAAACTCTGAGATTTCATTGTATTTATTTCTAAGGTCAGAACTGGGTCTTATTATTGGCATATCTTATCTCCTTTTAGATATCGTTATTATATCATAATTATGATATTTTTTTCATTAACGGATTTATTTTGTAAACTCTTTTAGTATTGGAAATTTTTTCATTATCAAAAGAATAGTTTGAAAATCAGTATTTTCTTAAGCCTTTCTTAAGCTCTTTTTGATGTTCCCATAAGGACAACACCTCATTAAATGAGTAATATATGAATTGTAAGAAAAGTAAGTATGTAGGAGATTCGGTTATGCAAAATAAAAATGCCAAAAAGAAATTTCTATTTCCAGCGATTATTCTTGTGATCGCTTTGACTTTGACTGCGTGTGCGCCTTTGAGTCAATTAGCGGACCTGTCAATCTTTAATAATGATGAATCCACCAGCACGGACCCTGCTGCGGAATCGGTTGCGCAGCAGGAAGTGCTGGAATCAGATGAAGTACAGGATCCATTTAGCACTTCAGCCTCCGATGGAACATTGAGTGGTATTTATGAAATGGTCAACCCCTCGGTTGTCAACATTCAGGTGATTTCAACTATTAGCGGTATCACCAATATGCCATTTGAGTTACCTGGTTCTGAAGGAGAACAAGGCATTCCCCAACAGTCCGGTTTAGGTTCTGGTTTCGTGTGGGATCAAGAAGGACATATCGTCACCAACAATCATGTCGTCAAAGATGCTACCTCAATCGTTGTGCAATTTTCCGATGGACGCGAATATAAAGCAGAACTGGTTGGCACCGACCCTGATTCTGATCTGGCAGTGGTGAAAATTGATGCTCCAGTTTCTGATCTGAAACCTTTAAGCGTGGTTGATTCCAGTGGCGTGAAAGCTGGTGATTTGGCTATTGCGATTGGAAATCCGTATGGGCTCTCCGGTACCATGACGGTCGGAATTGTCAGTGCAGTCGGTCGCTCGCTGTCAGTGGATAATAGTGCTTTGACTGGAAGTTATACCATCCCGGACATCATTCAAACGGATGCAGCCATTAACCCAGGAAATTCCGGTGGTGTGCTTCTTAATGATAAAGGTCAGGTGATTGGCGTCACGACTGCGATCCAATCCACCAGCGGATCAAATGCAGGCATCGGATTTGTAGTGCCATCCTCCATCGTTCTACGCGTTGTCCCTGAATTAATCGATACGGGTTCCTATCAACATTCATGGTTAGGTCTTTCCGGCAGCACACTCCAGGCTGACATTGCTGAAGCCATGGATCTGGATCGTGATCAGCGTGGTGTTTTAATCGTTTCCATCACCCCCGACAGCCCGTCAGATGAAGCTGGTTTACGCGGCAGTGATAAACAATTTGAATATTTGGGATCGCAGGTTCTAATTGGTGGCGACATCATCACTGCGATTGACAACGAGCCAACCCCGAATTTTGAGGCATTGGTCTCGTATCTGGCACGAGCCACTGAGCCAGTCCAGGTGGTCGAACTGACCATTCTGCGCGATGGGAAATCCCAGACAGTGGATGTAACCCTCGGTGTTCGCCCGGGTAAAACAACTGTCCAAACCCCTTCCAGTGCTTTTTCAAGTGGGCAGGCTTACCTGGGCATCACCGGAGGCAGTCTCATTCCTGAGGTCGCCCTAGAAATGGATCTTGACGAGGATCAACAGGGTGTGCTGGTGGTCGAAGTTCAGGCAGACAGCCCGGCAGATGAAGCTGGTATTCGTGGAAGTGACAAAACATTTGAGCTGGACGGCCAGAAAATCATGATCGGAGGTGATGTGATCACAGCCATCAACAATACCCGCGTCGATGGTATTCAGGCTTTGCGTCTGGAACTGAGCAATTATAGTCCTGGAGATACAGTCACTTTGAGCATTATCCGCGAGGGTAGGTCTATGAAAATTGAGGTCACCTTAGGGGAACGCCCCTAGTTTTTATCCTTCCTCCTTCTAAAACAATTGGGTTTTCAATTCCCCATTCTCATTTTGAGGATGGGGTTTTGATTTATCTCCAGATGGACAACGTTTATTGATGGGTTAAGGTAAAATCAAGTAAACAAAAAGATTGATTTTCAACTGAAAAAGGTGAAAATATCATTATCTTTTGTTCATTCATGAACAATTGTATAACCACTTCATTTCGAACGGCTTTTTTTCATGGCAAAAATTATATTGACAGACGTAGATATCGAAAACATTGCAGCCCAGGGAAAAACCTCCTTGATAATCGAGGAGAATATGCTGCTCACGGATCTTGCGTATGAAAAAGCCGGACGTTTGGGTATTGAACTCCTGCAATATAATCTACACCATATTCCGACTGAACCTGTTCAAATTCATCTGGATAAGACTGAAACGTACCAAACGAGTTTCAGCAAACCATACAATTTATCCAGTATGCCAAAAAGCATCGAAAGAACTTACACCAGTCGTGATATCCTGCAGTTTAATGATTTCAGCAGTGAACAACAACTACGCGATGCTATTATTCTGACGGGTCGCATTCTTTATCACAGTGGTTTGATGGTTTCCAATGATGGAAATATATCGGTTCGCCTCTCAAATGGGAATATTTTGATCACCCCATCAGGCGTGACCAAAGGACGTATCTCAGCTGAGGATTTGCTGGTGATCGATCTGGATGGTCAAATCATTAAAGCCGCTGAAAATCCAAATCTGAAAGCAACATCCGAACAACCAATGCACATAGAGATTTACCGTCAGCGTCCGGATGTTCGCGCTGTGATACACACACATCTTATCTTCGCGAATGCAATGGCAATCTCGATGGGTAAGATACGAATGGATGTGATTCCCGAAGCAGCAATTGCTTTTGGAGAGATCCCTATTACCGAGTTCGCATTACCCTCCTCACCCCAGAACGCAACCGCCATTCGGGGGCTAATCAAGAACCACGATGTGGTATTGATCCGTAATCATGGTAGCCTGGCAGTCGGGAAGAATTTGGATGAAGCATTGATTAAAACCGAACGACTGGAACATATCTCCAAGACATTGACATTTGCTGAATTACTGGGTGATGTCAATGCCCTTCCTGCGGATATGCTGGATGCTATTCAAGGAATTGTTCAAAAAAATAATAAACTATTGTAATTAAGGATTAACCATAATTCCATTTATTTACAAAGTTACCAATTTTAATCCTTCTTTTCAGTAAATAAATGATTTACCCAGGGGAGGTATTGCTATTCTCCTACCCAATTGGACACTTGCAGCTTCCCACTTTGCGTACTTAGTGATCTTATTCTCTCTTAGCGCTTTTTCTCGAAAATTTGTAAAAGGGTTTGGGAATATGGTGGACGGGCAATCCCTAATTCAGTGATGATGCCGGTGATATACTTCGCATCGGTGACATCAAAGGCAGGGTTGTAGAATTTGACCCCTTGTTCAGGCGCCATCGGTTTGGCATACCATTTTTTGTAGATTTCTTCGGGTTTCCTTAACTCAATTTCTATTTGATCACCCGTTGGCGTAGCCATATCAATGGTGGATGATGGAGCGCACACATAGAATGGGATTCCATATTCATGCGCCAGAATAGCCACTCCAGCAGTGCCAATCTTGTTGGCGGTGTCACCATTAGCAGCCACGCGATCACAACCCACAAAAACAGCCTGAATCCAGCCTTTTTTCATGACTGTGGCTGCCATATTATCGCAGATTAGGGTTACATCGATTCCAGCAGCTGCCAGTTCGAAGGTTGTCAAACGCGCTCCCTGCAATAGTGGTCGGGTCTCATCGGCGAAAACTTTGAGATTATAGCCACGTTCCTGCCCGAGGTACATGGGAGCCGTTGCAGTCCCGTATTTTCCGGTTGCCAGCGAGCCCGCATTGCAATGTGTCAGAATGCCCCATCCGGGTTGAATCACGGAAAGCCCATACTCGCCGATCGCTTTATTAGTACGGATGTCCTCGGCTTTGATTTCTTCTGCCTGGTCATGCAGTGTGTGAATAATTTCTTCAATAGGACGCTGTTGGTTTGCAAGCAAGCAACTCTCCATCTTATCGAGTGCCCAGAAAAGATTAACCGCAGTGGGACGGGCACTCGCCAGGTATTGTTTGACCGATTTGAACACAACATAAAAAGGCTCAAATTCATCAAGTGAGGAGTTCTTAACGCCTAAATAAGCCCCATAAGCTGCGGTAATACCAATTGCAGGTGCACCACGCACACGCAATTCTTTGATCGCTTCCCAGATTTCCGGTTGGGTGGTGAGATGGAGATATTTGATTTCATTGGGAAGAAGAGTTTGATCCAGTAAGACAATGGCGTTGTTCTCGTCATCCAGATAGACAGTTTCCAGGTCGAAGATTGATTTATTTTCCATTTTTCACTTTCCACTTCCTGTGCTCATGGTGAATTGATTTTACATGTAAATGCAAGTATCTGCAATTTATGTATCTTCAACCATATCCAGTCATTAAGTAGATATCAAAATGCTTTTAGAAACGCAAAGTGAGCAAAGGTCGCGAAGTTCGCTAAGAAGAATTAATTACCTGCTGGTTCTTCTTCAAACGCATTGATTGATTTTTATTCTACCTACTTTTTAACAAGTATGAAAATAAGAAATTTTCACTTTAATCTTCTTCAAGACCATTGACAACTCGATTGATTCCGTCTTTGATGAGTTGGGATCCAAAATTAATCACAAGACCCAGTTTCAGGTTTGATAATTTTAGGTAGGATAACAATTGTTGTTTATGAACATAATTATTTCTTTGGATTGCTTTCAATTCAAGAATCACTTTATTTTCAACGACGATATCAGCCCGGAATCCAGAATCTATCTGATTACCTTCAAAAATTACAGGTATCGGCACTTCAGACTCAACAGATAATCCGCGTTTAGCTAATTCGATCATCATAACCTTTTGATAAGCTGATTCCATTAAACCGGAACCTAGTTGTTTGTGAATTTTCAAAGCAGCATCTACGACAATAGTAGCAATCTCATTCTCTGTAAATGTCTTCGATGTGTTCATGATGATTTATTTATTCTTTACACTCTCTTAATATTTCACAGGATTTTCCACGATCACAAACCCTTGGCGAACTCTGCGGACTTTGCCCTCTTTGCGATTCCTATCCAATTCTCTCTATCACAATCAACCCGGTTGATAGCACCACCGTCACCACAATCAACAGCAGATCCCATGGATTGAATTGCACATCTTTCACATATGTCCTCGTTGGATACAGCCCAAAGGCACGGCACTCTAAGGAGGTGGCGGTGGTTTCGGCTTTTCGCAAACCGTTAATGAGTATCGTGAAGATGTAGCGCTGCCAGAGCTTGAAACGATGCCCCAATCCCGAGCTGGTCGACTTACCGCGAATGGAATGGGCTGCCCGTACCAGTTCTTCACCCTGCTCCAGTGTCAGTCCTTGCTTTACAACCGCATGCCCCACCTCGCCCATCCAGCGTCCTTCCAGTCCGGATGAATTTGGGACAGCACCTCTCTTAACCTGTTTGAACAGGTTTGAATCTGCGTATCCATGGATTTGAATCCATGGTTCTGTGATCACATTACCTTTCTTCTCACTGTAGAGCACGTTCACCGTAGTATCCTATGAATCAATCCACAGGATAGGTATCCATAGGATACTAAACCTCAAATCCTTTAAAAAGGATTTTTTAACCTGTTTGAACAGGTTTGTATTTTTGTATCCATGGATTTGAATCCATGGTAACGGTGAAACCTGCAGATTGGAACTCTCCCTTGTCCGCTCACCTGTATTCTGGCAGCTACAAACTGGTCTTAAATCCCTTGATTCCCTGTCTCCCGTCCTCGGTCCCCCGTCATACATGATCACCTGAACAGCTCATAAACTCCCGCATCTTCCCCTCATCCCAATCTGCCTGGAGTGATTCTCTTGTAAAACCACCCAAGGACTTAAACGCACTACTCACAATCACACCCTCAGCTACGCGCAGTGCTTCTTTCACGTTGCCTGCGTTTACGCCACCTCCGATCAGAATGGACGGCTTCAGGTCACTGTTGGTAATCTCGGAGATCATGGCAAGGGTTTCGTCGAAAGTCTTACCAGTCAGTATGACAGCATCTGCTCGTCCAAAGACGGACGCCTGGCGCACTTCTTCCACCAGGGGCTGCCGGCCGAGTGGTTCGCCGCTGCGGTCGTAGACGTCGGCAAAGATCGCGATTTCTTCTGCACTGATCTGATGTCGATATTGAATGGCTTCGGCAGCACAACCTTCTAGCAGCCCCTCCGCTTTGACCATAGCACCGACATACACTTTCAGACGAACAAATCTTGCTCCAATCGCCTGTGCGATGGCTAACGGTTCCCTGGCTCCATGACCCAACAGACTGATACCAAGCTGCAAATCCGGGTATTCCTGCCGAATCCAGTTCCCTACCACGGACATACCGGTAATGATGTGAGCTGGAATCGGACGCGAGACGGGATGATCCCCCAGATCCTGTAGAAATAAGGCTTGAATACCTGCCCGGACTGCCTTTTCTGTATTCCGTAAAGTAAACTCACGGATAGCCTGCATGGATTTGCGATCCGGATGACCTGATCCAGGAAATGGCGGTAAATGTAAGGCTGCAATAATTTTAGGGATTGATTGATTATGTGTCATATGAATCCTCTTTCAGATATTCTAACCCGAGTGTCTCACTGCTGCGGATACGGCTGATACCACCGCCGCCTTCCTTGCTGCGTCCCCCCCCGAAGGCACGAAAGTAAGGTTCCGATAACAATTCAGCCCGATAAGCAGCGAAGATACTGCCCGGCAGCATGGTCAGGAGTGCCTGGAACATTTCAGGCACACCATCCGTGAATGGTAGTTGGACAGCGGCTTCCGGAAATAGGTTGCCTTTCCCAGCAGGTGTGATGACTGCCACGCGCCGGCCAATCGCCAATGCGGCGGTAACCACCTCGCGTGCTCGGGAAACATCCCGCTCTCCGCCACTGATCACGAAGGTTGGCGTGCTGATCTTTTTGGCGAAGTATTGCAAATGTGCCCACTCCTCCAGATCCTGCCCGATGGCTGCATCCCCACTGGCTTCCAGCATTTTGGCAGCAGAGAACAGGGCAGCCGCGTATCCCGGACCACTGCCGCAGAAAATGAATTCGCTTTCATCTGCCCATTGGCTTGCCAGGTCTTTGACTCGCTTCTCATTCATTTCAATCGTGGCTTCGATCGCATCAGCAAGATTGTGGATTTGTTGGCGGTATCCTTCGGCTTCCTTAAGGGCAATGTGACCACGTTGCTCACCAAAGTGAATTGCCAACAACAGTAAACCGGCCTGATTGGCAACGTAAGAACGCACGCCGGGGATAACCATGCCCTCCGGATCCTGAAAGGGAGGCTGGGTGGTATCCACGACCACATCAGCAGCCCGTGCAATGCGGCTGGTAGGGGTTGCGGTCAATGCCAGCACCTGTGCACCAGCTTTGCGAGCCAGCAGCATGCCCTCCAGGGTACGCGAGACCTCGCCAGATACGGAAGCGCCAGCCACCAGGCAATGCTCTGGATGGATTAAACAGTCAGCCGTGTAACGCGCGAAATGCATCGCCGTCAGCGCTTCTGTCTCAATCCCAGCCAGAACCCGAAAAGCCAGCTGGGTAGCCACCGATACGTGGTGCGAGTCGCCGCAGCCCATCAGGTAGAGATGATCAAATGATTGACAGAATGACTGTGAAACTGTAGAAGCAATATTCTCGTTATAAGCCGGGACCACCTGACTTACCAGCTCTGGCAGGCTTTTGATTTGAGCAATCATCGGGTTCATTTACGTTTCCTTTTTCAACCCTTCCAAAACCTGTAATATAACAGGATCATTTTCCATGCTGTTTCTCTCGGAGAGGAAAGCGCTTGCTTCCTTTAAAGAAGGCAGCTGCTCTCCTGCACCCCAACGACTGGCCGCCAGCGCTCCCAAAGCATTGGCGAATCTGCCAGCCATCTCCAGAGTCCAGCCATGCGTCAGCCCGTGGATCATCCCGGCGCTGAAGGCATCTCCGGCACCTGTCGAGTCAACGGCATTGATAGGAAATCCCGCCAGACTCACATCTTGACCTTTGCGGATCAGACGGCAACCATCCTTGCCCAACTTGAGCGCAATGATCTGCACACCAGTAATTAACAAAGTTTCGATGGCAGCTGGTAATGTCGTTTCTTGTGTAATCACCCGTGCTTCGGGTTCTCCCAGCACAATCAATGACAGCTTTGGGAGCATCTTCCAGATGGTATCCCGCGCCTGGCTGGCTGGTTCCACGCCGATATCCAACGAGATCTTAACATTGTGTTGGTTGGCAAATTCGACCGCCTTCAAAACAGCATCCGATTGTGGAGCTGTCAGACAGGCATACGAGCTGATGTGTAGGCAATCCGCGTTCTCAAACATGCTTGGGAAAATCTCGTCCGGATGCAGATGTGGATTGGCAGCGCGATAGGTGAACATGGTGCGCTCAGCATCACTCGAAACCACCAGGAAGGTCAATCCTGTTGCTTCACCAGGCTCTTGAATGATTTTCCCCGT
The DNA here is from genome assembly GCA_002840735.1 of Chloroflexi bacterium HGW-Chloroflexi-2. Lineage (GTDB taxonomy): Bacteria > Chloroflexota > Anaerolineae > Anaerolineales > Anaerolineaceae > UBA6170. Next base: position 31,372 of record PHBY01000015.1, on the reverse strand, counting down.
CCCAACCCCAGTAGCTTTGAGAATAGGGAAAAGCTGATCTGCCCAGACATCTGCGCCGGTATGGGTGAGCAGGGTAGGTTCACCGCCCAGATTTGCCAGCATCATGGCTGTGTTGGCAGCAGAACCACCGGCATGCTGATGCATCGCCTGCACCGTCCCATCCCCACCCACAGCGGGATAAGCAGACACCTGCATGAAGATATCCATGCATAAATCGCCAATCAACACATATTTTCCAGTTTTATGCACAGGCTCCATCGCTTCTTCCATTAGCTCCACAGACTAGATGCTGCGGATTTTTCGTGATGTCATTTTTTCGATTTCGTGCCCAATCTGGGTTGCCAACAACACATTGTTCTCCAGTAAGCTGCGGTTGGATTTGACCGTGCGCCCTTCAGAGTGATGCGCCATGCGAGCCAGCAGAAACGGGGTGACCTGCTTACCGGAGACACCAGCATCTGCCAGATCCTGATTGGAAAGATTCTTCCAGCGCTCCACCTCTTCATTGCTGATCTCATATTGCGCCGGGATGGGATTGAAGACCAGAATGGCGTTGGTCAATCCCAACTTGCGGCTCTGCATCAACATTTCAGCGATCTCGGCCGGATCATTGGCGCGTGGCAAACCAATCCCACTCGAGCGCGAGTAGAAGGCCGGCATTTCGTCGACCTGATAACCCACTACAGTCACACCGATGGTTTCCAGAATCTCATAGGTGCCGGGTAAATCCAGAATGGCTTTGGGACCGGCACTGACAACCACAATCGGCGTACGTGATAGTTCCATCAGATCCATGGACACATCCCAGGGTCCAGGATGAACGCCGCCAATCCCACCGGTGGCAAAAACGTGGATTTTGTTCAGGTACGCCAAACGCGCGGTCGCACTGACAGTGGTGGATGCCCAACGTTTTTGCGCCAGCATGATCGATAACTCGCGCACCCCGGCTTTGAAGACGTTTTCCTCCTTTGCCATGCGTTCAATTTCGTCGGCTGTCATCCCAATTTTGATCTTTCCTGCCAGCACACCAATGGTAACCGGCACACCGCTGTTTTCGCGGACAATATTCTCCATCGAAAGAGCAGTTTCCACATTCTGTGGATAGGGTAAACCGTGCGTGATCACGGTGGATTCCAGGGCTACTTTCATCATTCCTCCATTTGAATAAAGGTACTTAGTATCCTTTCAATAATTAGTGGCTAGGGTGTTTTTGGCGTGCAGCCACACGCCAAAAACACCCACTTGCCCCGATTTATTGAGATCACAAGGTACTTATTGATATTATAGACGCTTTCTGGTTGATAAACAGCATATCAGGCATTAGAATGATAGAGATAGACCATGATACCAGAGGAGCATGAGATGATCGTTCAAATATACACTGTTCAAAGTCCCGAAGAAGGGATTGCCCTGGCTGAACTGGGCGTGGATCACATCGGCATCACCCCCTCCGAGCATGGACTGCCGGGTGAGATCAGCAATGAGTATGCCGCTGAAATCTTCGCTGCCATTGGCGAGCGAGCCGTGAAGGTGGCACTGACGGTCGACTCCGATCTGTGGAAGATCGTCGATATGGTGCAAACAGTCAGGCCAGACATCCTGCACCTGTGCGGGGATCTCAAGCTGCTGACACCTGAGAAAGTGATGGAACTGCGCCGGCTGCTACCGGGGATGAAAATCATGCAGGCCATCCCGGTCATGGATGCCAGCGCTTTGCAGATTGCCAGAGACTTCGAAGCAGTCTCCGATTACTTCATCCTGGATTCCTATTCCCCGCAGATCGGCGGGATTGGCGCGGCCGGCTTCACCCATGACTGGAGCATCAGCCGTGCGATTGTGGAGCAATCCAAGATTCCGGTGATTTTGGCAGGCGGACTCTCGCCAGAGAATGTGGAAGATGCAATCCAGCAGGTGCGTCCCTGGAGTGTGGATTCGTTGACAAAAACGAATTTACCACTGGGAGTAGGAAAATTTCGCAAGGATTTGGAAAAAGTAAAATTGTTCGTGGAAAGGGCAAAAAGAGTTGGAAATTTGATTGTGGTGAGATGATATAACTTCCGTAATCGAAAAACCGATTCCTCATTTTAGGATAAGTATTGGACATCTGATTTCGTTATCAACCTCAATGTCCTGTATACAATCTTTCCCCCGACAATGATAACTTGCCAGTCTGGAATGAAAATGAATGGGTAATCGTTTCAGAGATGAATACATTTCCGTGGAATACAAGATTAACTGTACTGTATAATTTAAATGGGTAAGTGTTCTTTTAAATTAAAAACAATTTTTTACGTATAATCGTATAAAACGAACATGCTTTGAAAAAATAAATTATGTAAGCTGTACTATTTAAAAGGTGAGGAATGAACATGGGATTAAATAGTTATGTAGCAAGAGAACTACGAGCTCTGCCTATTTTTGTTTTGGCGGATGCATCTGGTAGCATGTATGGTGAGAAAATCAACGAATTAAACCTTGCACTTCGAGAAATGCTGAATTCTTTAAACAATGTGGATGATATCAGAGGAAAATTCAAACTATCGGTTATATCATTTGGTGGTAGTGTTAAGATAGTACAACCTTTAGCAGATATCGAAGGACTGGTATTATCAGAACTTACTGCAATTGGCTATACACCGATGGGAGAAGCGTTTGATGTTGTAAAGGGTTTGATCGAAGACAGAAATATTGTTTCTTCGAGATCGTATTTTCCCACGATTGTTCTTATTAGCGATGGTATTCCTACGGATTGCCCCGATTTTATCTATAAAAGTAAGAATTACGCTGGTTGGAAGCAGCTTAATAATTTGCATTCTGGTGAGCGATCATCTAAAAGTCAACGTCTCGCACTTGGAATCGGAGCAGATGCTGACTTTAGTATGTTAAAGGCGTTTATCAATAATACTGAAATTCCAGTCATCAAGTCCAAGGATGCAGGTGGGATTTCAAAGTTTTTTCGTTGGGTTACCATGTCAACTGTTGCACGAATGAACAGCATTAACCCTAATGTAACATCAGTTGTACCACCCATTTTTGATGTGGATGCAGAGGATATTATTATATGAATGTTCGTGAAGAACGTTGTGGCAAATTAATAATTGTTACAGCGTCTGATATCGGTTCAAGTAATCAGAAACTTGGTCACCCCAATCAGGATGCGGTGGCTTTTTGTTGTTTAGGGGAGGATCTTATTTTATCTGTTTCTGATGGCGTCGGATCCTGCAATAAAGCAGAGTTCGGTTCAAGATTTGCTGTTGATTCAAGTGTAAAGCTTTTTCAAGAAATCAAAAATGGATCACTTCCATTCGAAACCGATATTATCGCTGAAAAATTGGTTGAGTTTTGGCGTTCCTCAATTTCTGACAGCAATATTGATGATTATTGTGCAACATTAAAAGTAGTATTTAAGATTTTCAACCATGTCAAGGTTTTTTCTTTAGGAGATGGGTTTGTAGCAATAACTTCTGATGGTCTAAATCTCATTTCTCCAGCAGAAGAAACATGTTTCACGAATGAAACAAACTGCTTAAGTGCTCAATCATCAGGAAGAGATTTATGGACAGCGGATTTTTATTTGGATACATTTAAGTCTTATGTTATTTTTTGTTGCACCGATGGAATCGCAAATGGTATATTACCCGGAAAAGAAATAAATCTGGTAGAAGAAATTGAAAATGATATATCTGCAAATGAATTAAGACATGCTTTAGAGGATTTTCTCAATGATGTTTCAAACTATTGCTTTGATGATAAGACGGTGGGGGTAGTGAAATATGAGCATTAGAATGGAAGAATTAACCAGTTTGACTATAGTCTCCGTAAGTGGCCAAAAATATAAACTGACTAGGCAAGCTGGATATGGCACTCAGGGGGTTGTATATGAAGAAAACACTGGTAAATATATGGTTAAGCTTTATTTTCCATCTGGATGCCAGAGTATTGACGATGATGTTCTTGAACGACTTCAGTTTATTAAAAATATAAAAACACCCAAGAACTTTGTAGTTGTTGTTGATCTTATCACATCACCTTATATAGGCTATGTTATGAATAAAGTCATTGACTATAAGTCGCTTAACTCTTACTTGATACCCGACAAAAAACTATCTTTTGCAGAGTGGTATAACAAAGGCCGGGGATTTTTTGAAAGATTATTTGTGGGGTATGTTATTGCGAAAGCATTTGGCGAACTTGAAAAGAGTAATCTTTCCTATTGTGATATCTCTGGAAATAACATTTTGTTAAAAACCACTAATACTGGTGTATCGGTGAAGATGATTGATATAGATAATATTTATATCGCTGGAAAAGGAAAGTCAGTAGTTCTTGGAACGCCAAGATATATAGCCCCTGAAGTTATAAGCAGACAGAAAAATCCAGATGTTCTTTCTGATAACTATTCCCTGGCCGTAATTCTCTTTGAACTGCTGCGTGTTGGACACCCCTATATAAGTGATGATGTGCTTGATGGAACACCACAAGAGGAAGAGGCAGCACTGGCAGGAAGGAACGATTACGTTACTGATGAAAACTCAACAAATATGCTTCCTGCAGATGTTGTTTTAACAGATAAGCTAAAAGATCTATTTAGAAGATGCTTTCTTGATGGCAAGAAAAATAGAATGAGTAGACCATCAGCTACCGAGTTCGAATATGCCTTGCTGGAGGCAAGCAACAAGATTATTAAGTGTAAATCATGCGAAGCTTGGCATTATCCGAGAAAGAAGGGTAGAGAATATGAGAGCTGTCCATGGTGCGACAAACCTTCGAGACCAAAGGCTTTGTTAAATTTTTATGATGTTTTGTATGAAGGTGATGATTACAAAAATGCCAAGGTAGTCGGTGATAACAAATCAGGAAAGCTTGTAAATTCATATATTCTAAAACAATCAATGAAGAATTACATTAAGAGTTTATACATCCTAAGATTTGATGATTTTGGAAAAGAAAAACGGTCTTCAGAAAACTATATGACTATCGCAAATAATGAAAAGGGATATCATGCATATAATGAATTTTCAAAAGGTGGGATAGTTGTCAGAAAATTTAATTCCAAAGAATTTATTCACCTTGATAACAAAAAAGCAATATTGATGGAAAGCGGTGACGAAATTTATTTTGAAATAACGAATAATCGGGCTATAACCATAAAATGTGGCGTGAATTATTATTCTTTTATTAGAATAGCTCGCTTTATGGAGATGTGAAAATGAAGATATCAGATATTCATTCTGCAAAGGGTCTGAAATTCAAGCTTAATTTTATTGATTCATCTGTTTATTTTTCAGCCGGAATGCTCATCCATATTGAAGCAACTCAGAAGGATTGCGAATTCTTGATTAATCAGTATGGTAAAGGAACATGCACAACCTCTTCGCAACTGGTACTTTGCAAAGCAGATAACAAATCAGCTCAGTATATACTTGATTTGTTTGAAAGTGAACATAATGATGCTTTTCGTTGCATGTTTGCAATTGAAGGTGTAAACGACACTTCATTGGAAATCCAAGCATATACATTCAGATCAGTGACTGAATATAAAACCCCAATATACATACAGATATCTGACAAGCTGCAAGAAAAAACGAACATTGAAAAACTTTATAAGGAATATGTATGGGATCAATTGGGAGAACCTGCATTGTTCTGTCTTAACTACAAAAGTAAGAAGAAGCAACTCGCAGATGTTAGATTTGCTTCTGGAAGGCGTTACCTGTTCGCACACAACACGCCCCGTGGTATTGTTGCCGAAAGTGAAAGTTTTTTAAAGGACAGGTACGAGGTTCCTGTTGATGTGTATCTAGCGCCGGAAATCAAATTTATATCGGGTGGTGAAAGATCATATGTGAATGATGGTCTAGCCGCAGATTTAGATAAAATTTCTAATCCAGCATCATATTTTGCCCGTTGGGAAGCATACAACGAGCTGAGTAAGAAACTATTGGAGCAAGAAAGCGAGGAATTTGGTGAGCTTCATTATTCTTCATATACAATGAAGACGGATTTATCAGGAATAACTTATGAGTTTGTAGGTGATGAAGAATTAGACGAGTCCTTTATTGGGAAAGAGCTTGGTGCAAGTGAAAAAGTCACCGATAAAGATGATGCTGCGAGTAGTAAAAGAGTTAAGCAAATAGCAGTTGGGCCAATTAAAAGAATTTCTGGCAGAAAAGTCACCACATATATTGAGATAATGGAAGGGCTGGAGTCTATTCCAGATTCAGGAAGTCTTACTCTTTACACTGCCGGGGACAAATATATTATTGCCAGACGGGATGCTGCAAAGGAACGTATGATCAACCATCAGTCGCCAATTAAGTCGATCGTTGCTCTCATTGAAGCAGGAGCTTCAGAATATGAACTTCCTGGCGATTGGGGGAGTCATAAAGCCGTTACAGAAGAACTCAGGAGAAATTTTCCGAAGGCAAAGGACTTTAAGCCTGAGCAAATTGATGCAATAAATATTGCAATTAATACCCCTGATATCGCTTTGATCCAGGGCCCTCCTGGGACTGGAAAAACAACTGTAATCAAAGCAATTTGTGAAAGGTTCAGAGAAATATTTGAGGCAGAAGAAAGGCAACACAAAAAAGCTGATCCGGAGTATGTTCTTCGTAGCCCCAAATTTCTCATATCAAGTTTTCAGAACGAAGCTGTTGATAATGCCATATCTACCCCGCTTCCAGGTGATATTCCAGCCTATCGTAAAACAGCTAAACGTGTAAAAGATAGCATAAAAAAGCAATATCAAAGAGCTCTAGATGAATGGTATTCAGGAGTATCTATATCTATCAATGAACTTATCGAGGATAAAACCGCACTGGACTTTGTTGAGGATAGAAAACGCCTGAACGATGAATTCATATCATATAAGAACGCCGGAGAGCCTTTAGAATTGGCTGCCAAGCTAATGAAGCACTATCTTAGCTACACCGACATTTGTTACCCGCAAGAACTCATCAAAGCAGCAAATACTGTGATGAGGGCTGCCACTTTGGATGTGGATGTCGATGATATTCCTGATCCGATTATTGCGAATCTAGAAGCACAGAGAACATTGCCTAAAGCATTTACTGATGATGGAAGAATAAATGCAAGAAGGCTGTCTGCACATTTGAAAATTCGAGATGATTTGGGAATCGATGAACAAATTATTGACGCAATTGATGCTGTGTGCAAGGAAGAATTCTCCGACATAGAATTTGCTCACTACGTTGACACAGTAAGAATACTTCAAAAGAAGTATTGTAAACATAGCATGGAAATCGACATAAAAGATAAAAGTATAGTCAACGAGTGTTTAATTGTGATGTCAGATCACTTTACAAATCAGTACATGAACACTCTATCTGATATAGAAAGCAAAAAATCGTTAATATTAAGTGAATTCTTGTCAAGATTAGAGCAAGAGTACGAGGTCATGGTAAGAAAATATTCGATGACAACTGCAGCCACATGTCAAACCAGCTTAGATCTAAGGAATAATTCTCAGAAGACATACGATTTGGTTATAATCGATGAGGCAGCAAGAGCAAATCCATTGGATTTGTTTATTCCTATGTCAATGGGAAAAAAGATTGTGCTTGTTGGCGACCATAAGCAGCTACCGCATATGCTTGAACCAGATGTCTTAAAAGTCATTATGGATGATCCCAAGTTTAAGGATCTGCCTGAGATTGAAAAAAGTTTGTTCGAACGTCTGTTTGGAATGTTCTCAAAGGGACATAAACCGAAAACAGTTTTGCTGACACATCAGTTTAGAATGCATCCAGAAATATGCAAGTTTGTAAGTGAGGTATTCTATGATGGACTACTGCAAACTGCTGAGAGCGTAACTCCCGAGCTACGGTGTAGTCCTAAATCAATCAACAACGGCAGAGCATTAACATTTGTTAATGTGCCTATTTCAAAAGGCGCGGAAACCCCCGGCGTGTCTAAAAGCCGTATGGCTGAGGTTGAGGTCATCAGCAAGGATGTTAAAACCATTTTAGAAACTGATACTGAAGCCAAAGTAGGAATTATTACCTTCTATGCTGCCCAGGCTACAAAAATCACACAGAGTTTGGAATTGCTTTTAAACGCTGAAGAAATTTCCCGAGTCGAAGTTGGTACTGTTGATGCATTCCAAGGAAAGGAATTTGATTATGTACTGCTATCATGCGTGCGCTCAAACAAGCCAAAACGAGGTGAAGAACAACCTATGGTTGGATTCTTGGAAAAACCAAATCGCTTATGCGTCGCCTTTAGCCGAGCGAAAAGGCAGCTAATTATATATGGAGATGCAGAGACATTAATTCAGATTCCATGTTTTTCGAGACTCTATGATATTTGCGCTATAGAGGGTGGAGGATGTTATCGTGAATATTGATATCTTGACCATGGGTAAATTTGCACCCAATGAAAAAGCAATTAATGTTGCGCTGCCGGTATTGGCTATAGAATGCGAAGCAACACCACCCCTTGAAAACTATTTGGATGTTTATGAGGAAACAGTCTTGAAACTGGTTTCCATTGGATTGTCAACTCATGGTATTGCGGTGACTCTGAATGCAACGGAGACCTTGATTGAAGAAATCTTGGCACATCTTGAAATGAAGAAGTATGTAGAAAAAGAGATCGGTAAGCCATGGAATCTGACTGATGACGGAAACAAGTATCTTGATGGCTCTATATCCGAAAGAGAATCTACGAACTCTCTTTTTGGGTACATGTTTATCAACGTCATTAAAAAGGATATGTTGCCGTTCTTTTATCAAGGTGACATTAATAAAATCTCATTGTTCAGGGGTGAGCGGCTCCCCGCCAAGCTTACAATCAGTGGAGATGAACCAAAGACCTTTGAGGAGTTCCCTCCAAAACGGTCAACACTTCGGGAAGCATATAAGTGCTATATTAAAAATGCTGATACCTCGAAGGAGTATGACGAAGGCGAGATTAGTCACGATGAAGCCGTAGATCTATTCGAAGATCTTGATGCGTTTGATGAAGTGGAGAATGTAACACCTCTCGAATCATTAGAAAGTGATGCGCTAAAAGAACATCACTGTAATATGTTTATCCGTGCATTGAACTGTCCACCCAAAAGGATTTACCTTACTATGAGAATAATTATTGATCCGCAGTTTCCTGGTGGATATAGAGCCGAATCCCCATTTGATTTTAATGGCATCGATAACAATTATTTTCTCAGGCAAACTCAGTGGCTTGCTGCAACAGGTACCACTTTCATTGGCGAAGAGGAGCTTAACTCTTATCTAATCAGAGAGATCAAAAAGATTAGCCCCTCATATAAGAGCTCGGAAAAGGACTTCAGTGTTTTTCTCCTTGAAAAGACACCTCTTTTGAAATTATACGAGACCAAATTTCCAATGGTATACGGGGATATGTCGCGTATTTATTCTCTTATGCAAAGACAATCCAGTCTTCTGGAAAAAGAGAACATTGTAAATAACATATCCAGAAGTGTGGTTGAGAGGCTATTTAACGCTTTCTTTAGAGGATTGAAACAGGAAATGCTTTTCACGGTTTCGCGTAATGCTAAGTCCAATCTCAATAACTATGGGTGTAAATCCTTTATACAGCAGCTGACTCAAAATACTGAAATCGATCCATTCAAGATTACATGGAGTCACAAGTTTGTATGCGACGCTTTAGGACGACTTGGTCGGACTCACGGAAACAGCATTGTTGAAAAATTTATCAATATTGCAGTTGTTGACTATTATTTCGGAACAAAAGAAAGCAGAAAGCTTTTATCCAATACGAAAATACAAAGTCTATATGAATTGGCAGATCAGCTGAATCAAATCCGCCGGAAGGTCTCTCATGATACTGACGAGCGCTTTGGCCTCAGAGATTATGAGTTCTATATGGCAAACGTATTTGAGTTGATTAACGGTCTCTTAGAGGCATTTAGAGAGGAATAAAGATGGGTGAAGATAACGATAAGAAAACCGAAGTTCAAGACCAGCCACCGAAGTCGCCTCCTAAGCAGGAGCAAAAGGTAGAAAGTCCAACTGCCGATGGCAAAGCAAGCAAAACTTCATCTGAGCTGGAAGAGAAAAAAGAAGGGCTTAAAGAGTTGATAACCGATATGGAAAACTTAGAGGGTGAAAAAAGGGCCGCTAAAGAAACTGCTTCTGAAGCTAAAAGGCGGTCCGAAGAGATCGAAGAGAAAAAAGAAGAGCTAAGTAGTGATTTGATGGCCGATATCGAAGACTTTGAGGGTGAAAAAAAGGCCGCTGAAGAAACTGCTGCAGAAGCAAAAAGGCTGTCCGAAGAAATCGAAGAGAAAAAAGAAGAGCTCGATGATTTGATGGCCGATATCGAAGTCTTTGAGCTTGAAAAAAAGGCCGCTGAAGAAACTGCTTCTGAAGCTAAGAGGCGGTCCGAAGAGTTGGAAGAAAAAAGATCCGATTTGGCTAAACAATTGGAAGAGCTTCAGACCAGCTATGATGCAATGAAAGAGGATTATGATAAAGCGGTTTATACAATAAAAAAGGCTGAATCAGCGGCAGAAATTGTAAAGGATGCTCAGGAGAATGCAGAAACAATTCTATCCCAGGCAGAGGCTGATGCGCGCCAAGTGCTAGAATTAGCTGATAAGGAGAGAATTGAAAAATTGACAATGGCATCAGAGAAAGCAAGAGATGTCTGGAAGGAACAAATAGAAAATCTGGAAAAACAGATTAAAGATATTTCTGTGCGTGAAAAAGAATTGCATGATGCCCAGCAGAATCTTGAAAAAGAGAAACAGGATTTCGGTTTTAAAAAGGAAGCGCTTGACCAACTTAATGAGTACGTTAAGAAACTAAAGGAGATATACTCTACTGGAAATCCGTCAAGGATTAATGAACTAGGGCTTGAATTGGGCGAAGAGCGAGATAAGTACAGAACTCTTTATGAAAGATACGAGAGTCTTTCTAAGCGATGGGCAGAGTCCCAGATTCTGTTAGACACAATAAAGACTGAGATCGAGGACCCTGCTGAAGGACGAAAAATAGCGTCCATACGTGAAATTGTTTCAGCAATGCAGGAATTTAAAGAAAAGCATGAAAAACTTACTGAGATATACAGCAAATATCCGGATGATAAAAGCATAAGGATCTTGGAAGAAAAAGCCCAAAAAGCAGAAAATCTTGAAAGAGCTAACGAAGCCCTTGAACAAGAAAGAAACAGATACCGAGAGGAAGTTATAGCTGCGAAGAATACCAGAAAAGAGCTTGAGGTTGTAAAGCAGGAAGTTGAAGCAACGAATGCGCTAAATAAACATTTATTACAAGAACTTGAAAGTCATAAAACTGCTTTGGAGAGCCGTACAGGCGACACTTGCCCATCGCTTTCAAAAGTCGATACTGAAACTGATGAAAGCGATTTTATAAGCAATGTAAGTAAGCGAACACAAAGAACACCAATTACATCACTTAATGAAATGGTATCTCATGTAAAGAATTATGCAGGAAGCCGGGCTAAAGCAGAACGCCTTTTTTACAAAGACAACGACATTAGAGCTTTCCTTGCAGGAATGGCTGTTAGCAAATTGATAATTCTTCAAGGAATGTCTGGTACTGGTAAATCAAGTCTACCCCGTATCTTTTCGGAATCAATTTCTGGCTTTCATAGTTTAATTCCTGTAGAGTCATCCTGGAGAGATAGAAATGAACTCCTAGGTTACTACAACGATTTTAATAAAAAGTTCAATGCAAAAAGCTTTACAATAGAGCTATATAAAAGAAGTAAAAAGAGATGCCAAGAGATTCCGACCTTCATAGTGTTAGATGAGATGAACCTTGCACGAATTGAATACTATTTCTCAGATTTCCTGGCAATTTTACAGGAGCCTGACCTTAATAAGTGGCTCATTGAACTTGTTTCTTCCGATATGCGTACGCTTCCTATGGAGTTACCAGACGAAGTCAAGCAGAAAATGAAAATGAATGAAGTAGCTGTGTTTGATATATGGGAAAAAATTGAAAAAAGCAGGCAGGGTGACCTAAAAACTGAAACAACTGACGAAGAAAAAGAAAAATTAACATCATATTTGGCAAAACTCGGTAGGCTGACCGGCGCGAAAGGCCTGATTGATGGACGTAAGATTAAGGTCACGGGCAATATTTGGTTTGCTGGTACTGCAAATCAGGACGAATCTACGTTTGAAATCAGCGACAAGGTGTATGATCGTGCACAGGTTGTTTCTCTATATGAGAAGGGCAAGTCTGAAGGCAATTATAAACACACAGAGGAGAAATTTATTTCTGCTACAGATTTGCAGACCCTTTTTGATGCAGCAATCAATGGATTCGAAAAGCGAAAGGCTGTTGAGGAGCGACTTGACGCGCTTGACAGCGTCCTTATGGAAAAATTTGATATATCTTTTGGTAATAGAATTGTTAAGCAGACGATAGATTTTACGGCTGTCTTCACTTCTGCAGGTGGTAACCTTGAAGATGCAATTGACTATCAAATTTCAACAAAGATCTTACGTAAGGTAATTTCAAGTGACGACGGCGAGGCATTCCTTGATTTGCTTGAAGCAACAAAGGATTATCCAAGGACACAACACCTTATTAACAAGCGAATTAAGAATTTAAGATAAGACTAATGAGAGTATTCTATCATTCAGCATTAATTAGTAAAGAACTTTTAGCGGGAAGTATCTTCAGCCATATCCCTTGCAAAGCATACCTGGAATTGAAAAAAGAGAAGGGAGATAATGAGTTTGTTGTTATATTGAATGGAAAGATTATATCGTCGGACGACACCAAAGTGGAATGCGGTGCTGAGGTCGAATTGGTTATTCGCCAGGGTAGTGAAAATTATTCTTACATGGTTAAGCCGATTGTACGAGCTTTGGCAAATGATACTGCGCTTGTATATGAACAGTTCACATATGAGTACAAAGGGAAGTTGAAGAATGAAATTGAAAGCGTTAAATCTGGTGCACTCAAAATGTATGCAATTGATCAAAGCACAGAAGTACGTGATTGGACAGATACATTTGATAAGATGGAAGACGCTTTCTCAGCATTCAAGAGAATATGCGACAAACCAAAATCACACTTGAAGGCAATTAATGAAGTAAGACCGATTGAAACGGTAAAACGTATTGGATATGAGTCTATTCCATATTTAGCTGCACACAGTGAAGATTGGCTTGCCAGAACTGCCAGTGGATTGAAACCTGCTCGTTTGTTTTCTAGAGTTGAAGATGATGAACACCAAATTTACGAGAACCGTGTAACAAAAACCCTGATCGACCAAATAATCTCTTTTTTGAGGAGGAAGGAGAAAGATTTAAAGGATCAGTATGAACAGCTGCATGGCATAATAAATAGCAGTGTTCAAACGGGAAGCTTTGGTTTTGATGCGAGCTTTCAAAAAGCAGTTTCAGAACTGTTTAACTCTGATAAAAAAACCAGTGATTATCGTTCAAAAGCATTGGAACTGATAGATAAGCTGCATAAAAAATCTATACTGCTTTTGAGAAAATACAGGTCTCTAAGAAAAACGAGGTTGTATAGTTATCTCAAAAAAACAAAACCTGTAATGGATCCAATAAACAAAACCAATATTTTGCTCATGGATAAGCATTACAGCGTGGTATTTAAGTTGTGGAAAGCCGTTCATAAAGAAATTACACCTCAAGAAATTACTGTAGGGAATCAATTAGAATTGGGGGTTTCCTATTCAGATTATCTTCTGTTTTGTAGAACTCTTTGTGGATTTACAGCACACGTGCTGAATTTTGATATCATTGAAGATGGAAAGTACTGCAGATATGAAGATAACCTGGAAATCACTATAAAAGACAATAAAAGTTTGATTCGGGTTACTATGCGGGATAAGACGAGATGTAGTATGGAACTTCCCAATGGTGTGTGTTCCCCAATCGCGGTAGGAAACAGCTATGAGAGTTTCTATTTCGATGGAAAAACCTTGTTTTGGGATAATGATATTTCTTTTGAGGATATAGAAAATTTTTGCTCTTTGTTTAAGATAAAGGAAAGTCGTGGTAAAGAACATTACGAAGGAAAAAAGAAATATACGGCTTTAAAAGGAGCAGTTGAACAAAGGCATAGAAAATTCACTTTTCCGTCAAAGAGTGAATTTGTAATTTTACCTGCGGTTGTTGAATTAGAAAATGATAATAGAAATATTTTTAAGTCATACATGGAAGAATGTACAAAGACTTTGTCAGAAGAAGATAACCTTTCTTATGTCATTATTGCGTTACCAAAATGTGAGGAGAATGAGCAAAAGATCATTTCCTATGCAAAATCATTTAGTGACCGAACGCTTTTTTTACCCCTAACAATGTTTGATATTAATTCCTTTAGACGTCTTCAAAATGTTATGCTTCGTCAGATCATTACATTAGAAAAAAACACATGTCCCAGCTGCGGTGGAAAGATGCGAAATCATGGCAATCAATTAATTTGCGATGCCTGCAACCAACTAATGTTGACAAAAACCATATGCCCGTATCCTGAATGCAAACATGAGTATCATTATTTAAGCTATGATATATCTCAAGACATTATCCAAAAAATGAAGTCCGTTGAACCGGAAAACTTCTACCAAAGAGATAGCTTATATCAATATAAGGACATCGTTGATATGTCTGTTGATTCCGGAAGGCTTCGTACAATTTGTCCGCGATGTAGGAGATGTTAAACTTTGAGGAATATACTTAATTACAGTTTTTTATAAAGATGGTCTTAGGTGTTTCTTACTGACGCAAAAAGTAGCTTTTTACTAATAAAAACAAACCCACTTGAAGTTATTCATTGTATTCATAGAAATATCTGAAATATCGGTGATATATTTCAATCGACCCTCAAACTATGAGCAATGGTATAATATAATTAAGAAAATAATCCAGCCCTGCTGCCATCCTTAGCCAATAACATTTTAGTATTGCGTTTTTTTTCTATAGGGGTAAAAAATTATGGACCTGTTTCTGGTCATCATGTTTATCATCTACATCATTCTGGTCAATCGGGACGATAAGAATGGCGAAGATTTTTAATTAAGAAATTTTAATCACAATTCTGGATATCTTATATTGACAAATTAGAACTAATTTTCTATAATGGATACAGCCATAAAGTATGGCAATTGAACCTTAATAACTGAATATCTTCGAGAAATTTTTTTATTTAAGTCTGGCATTGTTTCTAATTGTTCCTAAGAAACAATTCGTAGGTTTTCTACCAAATGATTGTTACTACTCATCACAAATATTTCCACCATTCCAACCAAATCCTTTTCCCCTACCAATTGCTTATTTTCACGCTACGTTATAAAATACAATCAGGTTAACGATGGATAATGATCTCACCTCAATTCAGGAAGCTCGTGATCTGGTCAGCAGTGCTTATGCTGCCTGGCAAAGCTGGAGCCACGCCACCCAGGCAGATGTAGATCGGGTCTGTGAAGCCATGGCTGAGGCTGGTGTGCAGGCGGCGGAGCGTCTGGGTCAACTGGCGCATGACGAGACCGGCTATGGTCATCCTTTACACAAGAAACTCAAGAATATCACCGGTTCCAGGCTGGTCTGGGAGAGCATCCGCGCGGAGAAAACGGTCGGTGTGATCAAGCATGATCCGGAGAAAAAGGTCACCGAGATTGCCTGGCCGATTGGGGTAATTGCTGCCCTGGTCCCCTCCACCAACCCGACCTCTACCACCCTGTATAAAGCCCTGATTGCGGTCAAAGCCCGCGATGCGATTGTGTTCGCCCCCCACCCTTCCGCTGCACGCTGTACATTCGAAGCAGCCAAAGTGATGGCAGAGGCTGCTGAAAAAGCCGGTGCTCCCAAAGGACTGATTGCTTGCATGCAGCACATCAGCCTGGAGGGCACGCAGGCACTCATGACGCACAAACGTACGGCTTTGATCCTGGCAACCGGGGGAACCCCGATGGTACGGGCTGCGCATTCCACCGGGAAACCAGCCTATGGTGTCGGTCCGGGGAATGTGCCGGTGTATGTCGATCGTACTGCGGATATTGCCAAAGCCGCCCGTTATATCGTCGCCAGTAAAGCCTTTGACTGCTCGACCATCTGCGCCACCGAACAGGCTGTGGTCGCAGATCGACCGATTGCGGCACAACTGGCTGCCTTGATGCATGCCGAAGGTGCTTTCTTCTGTGATGCACACCAGACCAATTTGCTGCGCAAGACGGTCTTTCTACCCAACGGTGCCATGAACACCGCTGTGGTGGGTAAACCTGCGCCGTACGTAGCCGCTTATGCTGGTTTTGATGTCCCCTTCGAGACGCGTATTCTGGTGACGCCACTGACAAAAGTTGGCCGGGAGGAACCACTCTCGCATGAGAAGCTGACCACGGTGCTGGCCTGGTACGAGGTGGATGGCTGGGAGAAGGGTTGTGAGACCTCCATCAGCCTGATTGAGACGGGTGGAAAGGGACATACCCAGATTATCTATGCCCAGGATGAGCGTGTGATTCTGGCCTTCGGGCTGGAGAAACCCGTGTTCCGTATTCTGGTGAATACGATGGGGACGCTCGGTGCAGTCGGATTGACGACCGGGTTGGATGCTTCTTTCACGCTCGGTTCGGGTGGTGTAGGTGGCGCGATCACGGGTGATAACATCACAGCACGGCATTTAATCAATGTCAAGCGGTTGGCATATGAGTTATACCAGCCACCGCTCGAAGCCCTGCAGCCGGTGGAGCGCATGATCCCGCCGCAAGCTTCGGTCGTCGAATCTGCGATTGAGAATATACTACAGGAGATATTAAGACGGTAAGTCATCTCTCAGGTCTTAGTGGCCGGAGGGATTTGTAATTTTAGGTCAGTGAGTAGAAAGGATGATCGCTTTGGATACTTCATTAATTGCTTTAGGAATGGTCGAGACCAAAGGTCTGGTGGGCGCGATTGAGGCCGCAGATGCGATGGTAAAGGCTGCCAATGTGGAACTGATCGGTTCTGAATATATCGGCGGTGGTTATGTGACAGTCATGGTGCGTGGGGATGTAGGCGCAGTGAAAGCTGCCACAGACGCCGGCGCTGCGGCTGCCAAACGCGTGGGTGAACTGGCTTCGGTGCATGTCATCCCCCGCCCGCATGCCGAGATCGAGATGATCCTGCCGCAGCGCTCCAAGGGTGGCTTCGGCGGTCGCGCAGAAAAGAAATAATAGAATGGCAACTGACGATTTTTCACTGCGCTGTTATTGTTATCTCGACCGGATGCAGGCTCAGTATGCTGCCTTCATTGGCTCTGTGACCCAGGGTGATCTGCCGACCGAGGGGATGGCTGCCTTATACGTGGAGATGGCGCCGGGTAACGAGGTTTTCCGCGTGGTGGACATCGCTGTCAAGGCTACCGAAGCCCGTCCCGGTGCTCAGATTGTGGAACGCGAATTCGGTATGTTCGAGGTGCACTCCACCAGTCAGGCCGCTGTAAAAGAAGCGGGCGAGGTAGTGCTGAACCGTTTGGGGTTGAACATTCAGGATCGTATCAAGCCGCAGGTGGTTTCCACGCAGGTGATCACGCGCATTGATCCGTATCAATCGCAGTTGATCAATCGCTTCCGGCGTGGTTCCATGCTGGTACCGGGTGAGACGATGCTGGTGATGGAGTGTGCTCCGGCTGCCTACATCAATTATGCGGTCAATGAGGCCGAGAAGAAAGCCAGCATCAAGCTGATCCATGTCACCTCGGTGGGACGTTTTGGACGTATGTGGTTGAGCGGCTCGGAAGCGGAGATTATCACCGCGCGTGATGCTGCCATCCGTGCGCTGGAAAGCCTGGACGGTAAGCTTGAGTAAGTTCTGCAATTGTCGCGTGGAGGTGTGTCATCCCTAAGACGTTTTATACCGAACATGACATCGAAGACCTGGTACGGCGTGGCATTATGTCATTGGCGCTGAACGATCATATTGTGCTCACCGATCTGGCGTATGAGAAAGCCAGGCAGTTGGGGATGAGCCTGGTCTCGCCACATGCCAGCACGCCTCCGGCTGCACCCGTACGCCCGTATCTTTCGCAGGAAAATCAGGCAGGTGAACGGGTGCGGCTGACTGACGCTAAAGTTCAACCTGTCCCTGCGAAGTCTGCTGACTCCTCAGATGCAGCCGGATTTCTGCACTCCCAGCCTGATGCCAGTATAGATCCGTATCTATTGCGTCTGCAATTGCAGCAGCAGATCGGGGTTCAATTCCCGAATCTGGATAAGGCTTTGTTAAATGAAATGATTGAGCGTGTCTTGCGCCGTTTTGGGGTTGGCTAAGGGAAATAATTCATTCTCCTCGATAAAGCTGTTAACTGGTTCAAACGTCTACTTACTCATTTACGCTGTTATACCTGGGGGGCAATCCTGAATCAGCAAGAATTCTGTTGATCTCTTTCTTGAGTTCCAGAATCCGTTCCTCACGACCGAGTGTCACGGCATACCAACGACGTAATTCTTCCAATTGTTCATTGATTTTGGTTTCACTGTTTTTACGTTGGGTGATATCCTGGTGGGTGCCCTGCATCAGAAGCGGTTTTCCATCCTCAGACCAGGTAGTCACTTTTCCACGATCGAGCACCCATACCCAATGTCCGTCTTTGTGTTTCAAACGGGTTTCTAATTCATAGTATTCAAGTTCACCATTAATATGCTTTTGGATGAGCTCATTGGATTTCTTCAGATCTTCCGGGTGCGCAAATTTCGACCAAGTATCAATTGTGGTGGGAGATATTTCGTCCAGAGTATAACCGATAATCTCTGCCCAACGATCGTTAAGGATCGTTTCTCCTGTCTGGATATTCCATTCCCAGGTACCTACATTGGTGCCTTCGATAATTCCTGCCAGACGTTCCCGTTCTGATAGCAAGATTTCCTGTGTTCGTTTTCGTTCACTGATATCCAGGATAATCGCCGCGAAAATGGATTCATTACCTAATTGTTGAAGTTGCAAATGAACTTCTACCGGGTAGCGGGTTCCATCTTTACGTTGGTGGATGGTTTCAAATATCATCTGATTTCCTGGCTCTGTTCTTAGTGGATTTATTAATTGCTCAAAATCATTCCAATTTATAAATGGTTTAATGTCGAGAGGTGTCATTTGATAAATTTCTTCCTCTGTATATCCCAGATTGTCAAGAGCTGCCTTATTCACCTGCTTGAAACGCAGTGTATTGACATCAAAAAGAAATATTTCATTTAAGGAATTCTCCAAAAGGTTACTGAAAAGGTTTTTCTCAATTTCCAGATTTTTTAAACCAGTAATATTCGTATGGGTCCCCAGCATCCGTTTCGGTTTCCCATCAATATCATATTCAACAATTTTACCTGTTGAAAGCACCCAGATATAATCTCCCTTAGCAGTTCTCAATCGAAATTCGATTTGAAACCTATCACTTGATCCATTTAAATACTCCTGCAAATAATTGGTGGTATGTTCAGCATCCTCTGGGTGTAATCTTTCACGCCAGGAATCAAATGTCTCCGTGAATGTTTCTGAATCATATCCGAGCATTCTTGCATATATTTCATTAACGGTGACTTTTTCTGTACCAATATCCAGGTCATAAATTCCCTGTTGTGCACTTTCCACAGCCAGGCGCAAACGTTCTTCACTTTCACGTAATGCATGTTCCATCTGCTTACGCTTTGTGATTACTTCTGTATATACAATGATTCCACCTATCGAACCATCAGCTTCATACCAGGGACGACATTCCCAGCGTGTCCATTCCATAGATCCATCATTGCGATAATAGGGATCATCTTCAGCACTCAAAATCTCCCCGGCCAGTGCTCTTTGATGGACATCACGCCATTTTTGTGGTAAATCCGGGAACACTTCATAGTGGTGTTTCCCAATCACATCCGTTTCTTTAACATTATAGTCATTGAGATAACGCTGACTGACATAAATATAATTCAAGTTTTTATCATGCACAGCAACAGCACTGCGATCATGTTCAATGATGTACTTCATCAGATCATGAGAATGACGGAGTGCCTCTTCAGCTTGTTTTTGAGCGGTGATATCAATAACAGTAGTTATAAAATTTAATGGATTTCCAGAAGCATCTCGTTGTAAGGCAACACTGACATCCGCATTGATAATGGAACCATTCTTATGAATATAACGTTTTCCGTATCTGGTAGAGTCTGATCCACTGGCCAATAATTCGTCCAGATGGGATTGAACAACCCCAACTTCCTCTGGAGGGGTGAGCGATTGCCAGGTTCGATGAGCAAGTTCCTCACGTGTATAACCCAGCATGTCTGCAAACGCTTGATTGACAGAAATTTCTCCTGTGAGTTTTGTGTGCGATTTACCCACATTGGCTGATTCAAAAAACGTACGGAATTTTTCTTCGCTATCTTGCAATGATTGTTGGATTTGGCGTTGTTCTGAAAAATAATGCCGGAACAGGAAATAAATTAAAAATGCACTGGCAGTAACAAAAAACCATCCTTTATAATTCTGAATCCTGGTCAGAATTTCAGGATCAGGAAATAGTTTTGCTAAAAGGTAATCCGAAGTGTAAATCCAGATCATTCCGAATAACCAATAAAAGATAGCTACTCTTGTTTCATATTTAAACAACTTTTTTAGCATAAGATTGCCTTTTATTTGTCCCAGCCTTCAGGTATATTCGATAAAACCCATGAAATTAATTATCTTTAATAAAACCTTAAGTTCAACCGGGTTGTACTAAAATGATTACCTATACCAATTAATCAATAACTATACAATTTTTTTAGCCAATGTACAACTCTTTTACTGTTAAATTTGTATCATCTCAATAAATCGGGGCAAGCGGGTGTTTTTGGCGTGCGGACGCACGCCAAAAACACCCTGAACGCTAATTATTGAAAGGACACTTAAATTTAAATTAATAAACAGAAAGGTTTCAAAAATTATTTTTTGTGAAAAATTCTTGAAAAAAACGGTAATGAAGAAAATTATATGGTGATATTAATTGAACTTATGATTGGGTGATTTTAGGTCTTGAATAGCAACATACTCGATTGCGTCCCTGTTCTTTGGCCTGGTACAGGGCTCTGTCAGCAATGCGGAATAGATCGCGGGTGTTATCAGCATGTAAAGGATAATTGCTGATGCCAATGGAAATGGTGACCTGTGCATACAAGAATTCTGCGTCGCGAGAAGCCTGTTCAAAGCGTTCACGCAATGCTTCAGCGCGATTGAAAGCCTGATCATGCTCTAAACCTGGTAATAGTATTAAAAATTCGTCCCCGCCAAAACGGCAGGAGACGTCTGATTTTCGGAACATGGTTTTAAGAATCTCACCCAGCATTTCCAGTACCTGGTCGCCTACGTCGTGACCAAAGCGATCATTTACAGATTTGAAGTGATCGATATCCACCATCAGGAGACTGATCGGCGTGTTTGTTCGTATACTGCGGATTAATTCGGTATTGAAATATTCATCAAAGAAACGACGGTTGAATAGCCCTGTTAGAGGATCGCGGATCGTCTGTTCTTTGAGTTGGATCTGCAATTTTTCAATTTCATCTAATTTTTGTAATAGGGTCTTGTTGGCTTTCTCTAATCCTCTGGTTGCAATCCTACGTTCTGTTTCATCGTCAAATATGACAAGCCAGCCATCAAACGCTTTATTAGGCGTCAGTGGAGATACCATAATATCTAAAATGCGAAGTTCCGGGTCGGTAATTTCTAACTCAAAATTTACGGATTCGTGGATGTTCATAAAAGGATTATTCTTCAATCCCAGCATTCGAAATATTTGTTCAGCTGATCCACCCAGTTTAATCGGTATATTTGGAATAAGTTGAGACAACGCTGGATTCCAGTCGACGACCCGCAATTGTGAATCCACAACCATGATGCCATCCTGAATCAGGCTGAACACCAGATCGCGGGCAACAGGGATCAGATCCAGAAGCCGGAACGTAGTGATAGAAAGGGTTATTAAAACAACCGAAAAGAAGCTTCCTATGGGTGTCCAATCCATCCCGGGTAACAGATTCAGATCTGTCAGATAAATGATACTTCCCAGAAAAGGCAATGTGATGGCAATGATAAATACTTCAATTTGGAAACGAAAAGAGCGTTGCTTAAACTTGATCCATTGTTGCACCAAAGTAAAAATTAGAATAATGCCCAGGATATATTGAAAAATGATACCAAAAGAAAAAAACGGCCCATGATAATAAATCATCAGATTCGTACCTGGATCTATTTCACTAAAGCCACTCCAGATCCAACCATGGTATTGATTGGTCCATGCCATGAGAACCACCAATACAGGTACAACCCAAAGCAGGATTATATTTCGTCTTTTGATATTTTGAACAATTCCAAAATAATCAAGTACAAACAGGAAAAGCCCTGGCAATAAATTACACAAACCCAAGTATTCCCACTTGGACCAATAAACCTTCATGGCTGTATTTGTTGCTGAATAATCCAAAGCGTAGGCAAAATTGTAAATGGCTACCGACAGGGCAACAAGCATCAGATACTTGCTGCCAGCCACATGACGTTTCCGCCAAATCAAAAACAACAATATCAAAGAAAGAACACCGGTAAAGAAGGAAATATTTACGTAAATAAGGGAAAAATCCAGCATGAGATAAGTATACTTATTTTAGACAAATCTAGCATGAGAGAAGTATACCTATTTTAGACAAATGAGAAGAGGTTTTTTGTTACTATTTAGTTACGGAGTTATGTATATTTAGTTACGGAGTTATGTATATTTAGTTACGATTCTGTTTATTAATAGTTATAAAAAAGGATTACTTACAAATCATCACAGGGATCTGAATACTATCCAATACATAATCGATTGTACTACCAGTCATCACCTCTTTTAAAGGTGCCGAACCATAACTACCCATGATGACCATATCAATATCTTTTTCATTTACAAATTTGAGGATATTCTGTCCGGAAAGGCCTTTTCGAAGATGGGCTTTATAATAGGTTCCGCTGAATCGCATGTAAGATCGAGCTTCGTTGATATGTTTTTTCATTTGATCTTTTTGTTCATTATCGCGATAGGTTGTCAGGATGTATAGTTCAACATTCCATTGTATGGCTTGATAAGCAGCGATGTACATGGCTTCTTTTGCCTTTGGACTTCCGTCATATGCCAGCAATAATTTTTTGACGGGTCGCATATACCCGGGAACTAATAATAAAGGCTGGGGACATTTCCGAACCAATGTGCGAAAACCAGAGCGTAGTTTTTGTAAAGGTTGAATCCCAGGTGCATAACTCATTTTGACAATCACCATATCGGTATAAAACGCCCGCTCTAATATTTTTTTCCCAGGTTCGCCCACTTCAATCGCCAGGCTGCCCTGCACACCGGTTTCACCCAGACGCCAATAAAAAATCTCGCGAATTTTGCGTACTTTTTCACTTTCCAATTCTTCTTCATTGGCAACCAGATGCAATCCGGAAATACGGGCACCCTCTTTCTGTGCAATCCAGAGTGCCTGCTCAAAAGCTTCTTTTGATTCCAAATTGTCTTGAATCGCGAAAAGCA
This sequence comes from Chloroflexi bacterium HGW-Chloroflexi-2, assembly GCA_002840735.1. Lineage (GTDB taxonomy): Bacteria > Chloroflexota > Anaerolineae > Anaerolineales > Anaerolineaceae > UBA6170. Next base: position 7,865 of record PHBY01000015.1, on the reverse strand, counting down.
AATTGGGGAAAAGCAATTGCTTTTTTTCAAATTGCATTCGATGCGCCTTTCGCCACGCGCCGGCGCGTGGTCCAGATTCCCAGTTATCGGGCAGGATCTGGTCAACCAACCAATAGCGGCAGCGTTTGAAGATTGACCTGGTGCGATTGGAGAAACGCTCAGTCAGTGATTCGGCGGCTTTGGTGGAATCCACTTTCCAGCCTAACTCTTCTTCCAAATCACCACGATGTTCCAGCAACCAAAGATACAGATCGGTTTTGGTACGATCCGGGAATTCTCGCAGTAAGCCTTTTTCTGTGATAATTTCCACGGTTGGTAGGTAAAAATTTTTATACCAATCGATAGCTCCTTCAAGATATGGGATTTCACGTTCCAATTTTTTCCCCAAAAAATAACGATTAACACTGATGTGATCCAATAATTTTTCATATCCACCGGGTTCGGTCACATCCAATTCCAGATCGGGTATGTGTTTATCGAGTTGTGTAATTTCTAAAAAGTTTGCGTATTCTTCTTTAATAATCAGATTATCAAGATCAACATCGCCTGTGAGCGGAACACGGGTAACGACTTCTGTGATATAAGCTTCTATGTGCGATTGACCATTCTGACGCGCTATCGAAACCCGATGGTTACCATCGCGCACAAAATAATAATCGCCAACTTTATAGACTTCAATCGGTGGAACACCCACCAAAGACTCGGTCGCAACCTTTACAGACACCCAGCGCTGGCTATCAGAAGATTTCCGGGGCAAAAAATCACGTGTAAAGTCGGTATATCTTCCCACCGAGCCGATGATATTATCCAGTGGAATTTCCTGGCGGCCACGTTCAACCTGCCCTTGTAATCGCAAACTTTTCAGAACCTCACTATAAGACAGTAAATCAATCTTCTCGCCGGTCAGGTGAGAAATGGCTGATTTTAAAGAAGCTTTGCGATGGGCAGCATTAAAGTCGTTGATTGCAATATTTCTATTCATAGTTCACCATATGTACTTTTTTATTAAATGTACAACATTTTAATATATTTGGAAATCTATTCATCATAATTAGATAGAAATTATGACAGATCTACCAATCTTTCCCTGGTGCTGGTGATCATCGCACTCGCTATGCGTAATAATTGGATGACTTCATTTTCCCAATGAGTTGTTCTGGTCACCATATCAAAACCGATGAATCCGGATGTTTTTCCATTGTTGAACATGGGTACCACTAACAAAGAACGAATATCCTGGGAGGATAAAAAATCCTTGAGATCCTTTTCCTCAGGAGGTAGATCATCAAGTGTTTCTAAGGAAATTTCTTGATTTTTTTCCATTTTTTGAATCCACCAGGGGAACTCCGAAAAGGGTAATTTTTGTAAATTTGCTATTTCAGATCTGATCCCATCATTGCACCATTCAAAGGTGTTTGACATGGTCTGATCAGTATAATTGAAATCAAAAATATAAGAACGATCCACCTGCAAGTATACACCGAGGATATTTACAATGTTTTGAAGGATCTCGGAGATATTTTCCAGGTTCGCATTCATTAATTTCAATGAAGTCTCGTTTATCATGTGCTCAAAGTTTGAATAATAGACCAATTTTTCACGGGTGTTATGACGTTCGGTAACATCTCTTGAAACTCCCTGAAAAAGTACTGTCCCATCCGGTAAATTAATGGTTGTGCCCGTTTCTTCCACCCATCGTAAGCGCCCGTCTTTATGATACATTCGAAATTCAACTGGAGCTGCAATGTTCTTTTCAATCCAGTCCTCTAATAATTGGTAGAAAATGTTGGCGTCATCCGGGTGCATGGCATTCATCCATACTTCCGGGTTCTTATAAAACTCCTCCGGTGTATATCCAGTCAATTTTTCAACCTCTGGGCTGATATAAACCGGGGAAAAGGTTTTTGCGTGGATGACGTAAACAACCATTGGTAAATTTTCCACCAAAGCTTGAAAGCGTTGTTCGATGGATTGCTGCAGCAAATCACGTTTATAGGTATCCGTAATGTTTTTACCTAGGCCATAGATCTCTACCAATTGATCCCCTTCAAAAATTCCGCGGTCAGTCCATTCAACCCATACTGTCTTCCCATTAGACGTAAGCATTCGATTGGTATTCTTTCGTACCGGGTTTTGTGGTGTTAATTGTTCGAAATGATGTAAAACACCTGCATAATCCTCCAAAAACAGATTTTCTTCAAATGAACGTCCAATAATTTTATACAAAGGTTTGCCAATCATGTCACTATACTTTTGATTAACCTTGGTAATGATTCCCGCTGGCGTCAGGCAAACCATCAGAAATTCCTTTTCGAAATAGTCAATAATTTTTTCATCTTCTTTTATATATGTTAATTTGCTATCGCCTTCCGTATCCAGAATGATCATAAACAATACTTTTCGGTTTTCGTAATCAATTTGCTGGGTAAGGAAACGAGCTGTTTTATCAACTCCGTTTTTTGTAATTAATCGCCAGGAATAATTGGTTTCCAGGCTTAAAACTCCCCCCTTACGAATTACTGATACCAAATAATGGTTTTCAGATGATGGAAATAAATCGAATAGATTTAATTTTGATAATTCGTCATTTTCATATTCAAAATAATCAATTGCTGAATGATTAGAGAAAAATATTTCGAGGGACAATTCATCAATTAAGAGAATGGGAATTGGCACTCTGGTGATCATTTTGACAAATTGATCCTCTGCTGATCTTAAGGTTAATTCTGAGACGCCTGGATTTTCGCGCACAATCCCAATGATGCTGAAATGATTGCGATCCTTTGCAACCTTAATAAATTTTGTTTCAGTTTTAATCTCTTTGCCTGCGTTAGAAAAGAATACTAATTTTCGCAAGTTTGAAGCTTGATGAGTTAAATTATTCAATATAGAATTGATTACCTCTTTCTGATCTGTAATCAACAGATCCGGAAGGGTTATATTTTCAAGGTCCTTATGTGTGTAACCAATCAGATCCAGAAACCCTTGATTGGATTGGACAATTTTGCCTGTTTCTGTCATTGCAAACCAGGTAATCTGGGTTTGATCCAGTAGTAATTGGAGGTTAGAACCTAATTGTTCTATTCCAAATTGACCCATTGGATCAAATTCATTCCCACCAGGGACTCTATCTTCTACTTCTGATTGATGCGGTTTCAAGGTTATAAGGAATTTTTGATCAGGAAATGGAAAAACTTCACAAGTTATCTGTATCAATCCTTCTTTTGAAGAAAATGAGATTATTTGAGTAGTTGGTTGATTACTCTGGTCAACATTTTGGATTGCCTCTAAGACTTTCCTGAGCAGTTCATGATTTAAACAATCCTGCAATGATTTCTCTAAAAGATTTTTTACGCGGGTAAAGTTAAATAACTCTCCTTCCTGCACATAAACTTCATATATTTGACCTTGTAATCCAGTTATTAGTTTTACCTGGATGGCATTAAGGACAAATTCAGTTAAGTTTTTTATTCCAGAAAATGAGTTCATTTATTCCCTATCGAAAAATAATTTTTTCCAAACCTTTTACCTAAAACCCATTTGGCATAAGAATCACAGGATGGAGACGAATGCTAACCAACATTGTAAGGCAGTTATGCCTTTTGATCAAGTAAACTTAGGTTAACTGTCAGTTAATTCATCCTTAATAGGTTTTATGAGAAAGGCAAATACGAACGGTTTTTTTGCCAATAATCGATATTCATCATGTGGGCTACCCCCCGCAGGCACATCCCCACCTACCCCTTTCTGGGTCAGGTCAATATTCAAAGTTACCAGATCGTCATTAACTAATTCATGGATGTGGTTGGAATCCATCAAATGATCCTGTGTATAAGGCCATGCGCTGAAATTGAAGGTTTGTTTCCCGGCACTCTGAAAGGTGAGTCCCACCCCGCTTTCATCACTCACCTGCAGCCAGCGCACCTGGCTGCGATTGCCATACTCCTGTGGACGAACATAATGATGGATCAGGTTATCGACAGTGGTGATGTACTTCCCAACACGAGCTCCCAACTGCCGGTCGGGCATGGTTTCCTGCGGTCCCAATCCAAAATATTCCACCTGGCGAAACTCAGCCGGTAAAGTCAATTGTATTCCCATACGTTCCAGTTCTCTGCTGGGGGTGAAACGTGCTTCGACCAGGATACAGCCGTTTGCATCGATCGTATAAACTGTTTCAAATGGGGTTTTTCCACCTAAAACACGCCAACTGGCTTCGACCCGGATTTGATGGGTATCCAATGCCTGTGCATGAAAATGAATGCAGCGTAGCTTTTGGTTAGCTGAACGCCAGAAATGTCTTCCGATCAAGCGTTTCAGCCAGGGGTAAACAACAAATGAGGAAATGTCATTATCGATCCAGACCCGCCAGAGATTAGGTTTCAGGGGAGATTTAAGCAGTTCGCGCCCCTGATAAATGTATTGCTGGAGGAATCCAGTGTATGGATCAAACAGGATGCTGAACGCAGACCCACTGATTATGACCTGGTCCGTCTGGTTGGTTAGATGCATTGGATCTTGTGATAATGGCGCCAGCCTTTCTTCAACTTCTCTGAAGATGGGGACTTCAAATTGCTCCCAGGCAACCTCATGACCAGCTTTCGCCCAGGTCTCATCCTCACGTAAGGTAAATTGAATGGTAATAAATGCTTCCTGTGTGATTGCATATTCTGGAAGCTGCAAATGGATTTCAATCTCAGTGCTTTGCATCGGGTCCAGGTTCAGTTGCGGAAGATATCCTTGCTGTTTCATTTCACCGTCGATTTCAAGGTACCAATTTATGTTTAAATAGGAAAGATTCAAAAAGCGATGCTTGTTTTTGACTTCAAATTTACCGGAAGCTATATCAATGACTGTGATTTCGACATTCTGATAGCCTTTTTTCACCGTCCAGACCGCCGGGTGTGGCTCTCGGTTGGCGGCAAAAATGCCATTACAGCCAAAAACGGAGAAACGATAGGGATCTCCAAGGTCGCCGCCGTATGCCCAGAAATCTTTGCCATCTTCGGTTTTGGAAAGGATGCTTTGATCGGCAAAATCCCAAACGAAGCCACCAATGCATTGTGGATACTTTTCGTACAAATCGAGGTATTTCTGAAAATTGCCCAGTGAATTCCCCATGGCATGGGCATATTCACATAAAATAATGGGTTTCTGTTTCGCATATTTCCCATGAATGGTCTTCCAGGAAAGAATTCCCTGACGGAATGTGAAATCTTCTCCATTGGCAATTTTTTCCAGATCTGCTGGTTGTGGATACATCATGGAAAATACATCCGCATATTCCCCCTTGTGATCCTGTTCATAGTGTACAGGTCGGGTGGAATCCATTTGATGAACGAGGTCAGTGAGACGGCTGAATCTTTCATCCGAGCTGGATTCATTCCCCAGCGACCAGAAGATGATAGAAGCATGGTTGCGATCACGGGCGATCATGCGTTCCACACGTGCTTGCATGGCTGTCATCCAGCGCATATCCCCGCGCATGACATCCCTTAAACCATGCGTTTCAATGTTGGCTTCGTCCATCACGTAAATACCATATTCATCACACAGGTCGTAAAAGCGTTCGTCATCCGGATAGTGGGCGGTGCGTACAGCATTAATATTGTTGCGCTTCATTAATAGCACATCTTCCAACAGACGTTCAGCTGTCATAGTGCGTCCTGAAAGCGGGTCGAAATCATGACGATTGACGCCTTTGACCAGGATGGGTTGACCATTCACCAGGAGTTGACGGTCACGAATCTCCACCTGGCGGAAGCCATGTCGAAAATGACGGACATCGATCTGATTGCCTTTTTGATCTGTTAGATAGAGATAAACATCATAAAGATTTGGGATTTCAGCCGACCAGAGTTTGGGATGGTTAACCGAAAGGCGGGTGGTTAATTGAATGGTTTGGTCAGGCGCAATCACAAAGCGTTGATCCGTACGTCCTAATTCCTCCCCCGCATACTGCAGAACCGCTGTGCATTGAAGTTCCTCTTCTTGTGGTTGATCCTGTGGATGAAAATAGATTTCAGCATTGATGACAACATCCGCCTGGGCAAACTCATCATAAAATTTAGACTCCAGGTGAATATCTCTAATGAAAACCTGGGGAAAAGCCAGCAGTTTCACCGATCTGAAGATCCCTGAAAGGAACCACATATCCTGGTCTTCCAGATAACTGCCATCACTGAAGCGGTAGACCTGCACCGCCAGCAGATTCTCGCCTTCCTTTAAATAGGGGCTGATGAAGAACTCTGAGGGTAGCATGCTGTCCTGGGCGTAGCCCACAAACGAGCCGTTCAACCAGACGTAGTAAGCAGAACAAACCCCCTCAAAGCGCAGATAGATTTCATGATCATGCCATTCCACAGGGATCATAAAGGTTTTTCGGTATGAACCCACCGGATTATCATCCGGGGCAATGTTGGGCAGGTTACGTTTTTTCAGACTGGGTGGCATGTGGAAGGGTGCATAGATGGGCACACCATAACCCTGCGACTCCCAATGTCCCGGGACTTTAATAGTTTGCCAACGCTCAGTTGAATACGCCTGCGCTTCAAAACCTTTTGGCCGGTCCGATGGTCTGGGTACCCAATGAAAATCCCATCCCCCATCCAATGAGAATTGTCTCGGTGAATTCTGTTGATCATTAATCGATTTTAATGAGGGGTAAGAAAGTGAGCTGCTGCGGGCTGGTTGGCGGTTGATCTCAAATATCTCTGGATTTTGCCATTCAGTGATGATGTGTTGGTTGGGCATTGGTTTCCTCCATTGGTCAACAGCGCAGATTGTTTTGATTTATTCTAACTGATTGTGGTATTGTACGCCAATCTGTAGGCTTAATTTCTCCTAAAATGGGAATATTAAGTTTTTTTTGTTTAGATGAATGATAGGTATAATTTGTTCATGCGAAAATATTCAGTCATTTTATTGGTAATCCTATCCATTCTGTTGGCTGGCTGTGCGCAACAAGAAGCCCATGCTGAGCAGGTGATTGTTGTTTCTAAAACTACTCTGACACAAAAATCACAGAATCTGACTAACATTGATCCAGAAATTAACCAATCCACCCCAACGTTTGAACCCACCAGCACATTACGCCCCAGTTCCACTGCATTGGCCAGCCCAACCCCGATCCCCTCGTTCACGACAGTACCATCAGCCACCCCTATCCCGGATTCGGTGTACCTGAAGGGTGTGACCAGCTTCCGGCAGTCTTACCCGATCAGCTGTGAATCCCGCACAGCTGTGGATTGGGCTGATTTTTTTGGCGTACAGATTTACGAGTCGGATTTTCAATTTGGTTTGCCTTTATCGGACAATCCGGACAAGGGCTTTGTAGGCGATGTGCATGACCCCTGGGGGCAGGTTCCGCCTTATTCCTATGGTGTGCATGCCGCCCCGGTTGCCACTTTATTAAAGGAAGAGTATGGTCTCTCAGCCCGGGCAGCGAAAAACTTCAGCCTGGAAAACTTAAAAAAGGAGATCGCCAGCGGCCAACCGGTCATCGCCTGGGTGATTGGCAACATGGTGGGCGGTATCCCCTCGGAATTTATTGACAAAGAAGGGAATAAGGTGGTTGTAGCAGCCTATGAACACACCGTGATCGTAACAGGTTACGGCAAAGATCATATCCGCTATTTGAACAATGGCAATTTTTTCCAGGTACCGGTTGATACCTTCCTGAATTCCTGGGGCGTATTGGGGAATATGGTGATCTACCACAAAGATCCTGGAGATCGCTATTAACTTGCTACGAAAATAGAATTCCGGGAATTGCCATCCACGAATAAGATCAGTAGAGTAGAGGAATAAGAAAGTTTAGGCTTCGGAATACTTCAGTATCCAGGTTTCCCTTAATGTGGCTCAGC
>PHBY01000004.1 GCA_002840735.1 Chloroflexi bacterium HGW-Chloroflexi-2 | reverse complement strand
GCTGAGCTGTTGTTCTCCAGGGTGATGACATAATCCACCATGTCGCCAATCTTGCTCAGTGTATCGCCTGTCTTCAGTAAGTTGATCGCTGGTTGGAATAGATCCACACTGTGACTATCCGAATCAGTAATATCGTTCGGGAACCCATCAGGGTTGTAATGAACCGTTACAGTATTAGGCAATGGATCAGGATCAGTTGCCAAAACTGTGCGGGTTGCATTGATCGTGCAGCTTGCACCTGTAGCTAATGTTGTACCACAAGTGCTTGATGTCACAAATGGATTGGTTGCAAGCAAATCTCCTAATAATGAGTCAACAATTGTTCCATTAACCAAATTAGGGCTATCTGTTGAGCTGGTGTTGTTCACTGTTATGATGTAATTTACATCATCACCAACTTTGCTCATCAAATCACCGGTTTTAGTCACACTAACACTCGGTTGGAACAAATTAACACTATGTCCATCACTATCAGATGCTACACTAGTCGATCCACCAACATAAGTACAGTCTACGTATGCAGTATTAACGAATGGATCGTCAGCACCTTCAGGGATGCTGAAACCTAAAATAGGAATCTCAGTGTATCCTCCGGTTGGCAATGTAACATAATCTTCGAAACTTAACAGAGGGTCAGTCACATGACAATACAAATCAGGGGTTCCAGGTCCACTGGTATTTGTTACAGTGATGGTGTAATTTACATCATCGCCAACTTTGCTCAATGTATCACCTGTCTTATCAATATCAATTTCAGGTGAAGCCATGTAGTTACCAAAATCGTTGTTCTCGTATGTACCAGTCGCTGTAAAGTCTTCCTGGTAATAACATCCAAAACTATCCGTCAACAGGGGGAATGAGCAGGTCCAACCAGCTTGTTGAACTTCTCTGACTTTCCATGTGCCTACATTGATGCCTGTTATTTCGTAATAACCTGCAGCATCTGTAAGAGCATGTGGTTCCGACATTGGGTCTAATACACCATCATTGTTGTAATCCACATAAAAAGTCCAACCTTCCAGGGGTGGTTCACCCGCATCCTTATCACCATCTGCATTCAAATCATGCCATTTGTAACCACTCTTAACGATTACAACCACAGCATTTGCCTGCATCTGGTTATCTCGTTGACCGATCGATGCACCATCTACCGCATCCAAAGCGACATGGTAAGGTGAGCCAGAAATGCCACCTGCACCGGTTTGACCATCAATCGGCATCCATTCACTTGTCATGGCAATGTGTGCCCCAAACCAGATCGCGACATCACAGGTTGTGACGCCTTGTTTTGTTGTACACATCGAGCCATCAGCAGCACCAACGGTGAAAGAAACTGTCACGATGGTTTCTGTATCCCCGGTTCCGTAAACACCACTGACCAATTGCGGTTCACTCACGGCGGTGATCGTTCCACCGCGTATGGTAAAGAAGCGATCATAATCATCCAGACCCATTGCATTAGGATCTAGAGGTATTGGATCTGATGGTGTTTCCGGAGCTGCTTCACAACCACGAATACCTTCACATCGATCTTGAACTGTGCTCCAATCCTCAGAATGATCCCATGTAGTCAGATAATCATAAGCATGCTTAGCGCCCTTGGTTGTTCCATATTTGAAGGTGACTGTATGGTCACTTCCTGGTTCGTATTGAGTTAACCAGGCTCGCTGAATCGTCGAATCACCTTCATAATAAGTTGAATTATTTCTTTGAAGGTTACCATTTATCCAGCGACAACCCGTATTGCCAGTTGCATAGCCATCACCATCATCGTTGGAACATTGATCATAAGTACCAATCGAACCATCTGTGAAACTGCCCATTTCACTGACACCGCTCGTAAGACCATAGGTGATGTAGTAATACAAGCCGATGGCTGTTTCATCCGCCGGTAGGAGTACTGAACAAGTCCAGGCTCCATTTTCATCAGCCACCGCATCACAAGTCAAGAAGACATCAAAATCCGGTGGACCATAAACATCTACGTGTACAGTTTCTCCCGGAAGATATCCGATCTCATCACTGTTATCACCTGAAATGATGACCGTCTCCCCAGGCTGGTAATCTTCCTTGTCTGTGTATGTATACGCAAACACACTCAAGGGTGCATTCAACGTCATCATCAGAATGACGAGAATGTTGAGTGCTCTGTAAATTGTTTTAAATATTTTATACGTTTTCATTCTATCCTCCTCGATAGATTTACAACTGTATGATTAATTCTTGAGAAAATAATTTTACGAAATATGGTGAACGCTCCTTTCCTTTCTTTCTACTTGCTTCCCGACACATTGTGGAAATTGCCAGGAACGTACAAAAATGAATAAATTGCGGATAATAATTAATTTGTAGATAAGTGGTTAAACATTGATCTGTTAAATGCGAACTACAGAACCTCCTTTCTTTTAATCGGTCCCGGTTGTTTGATGATATTTGACCGCTCCCCAGTTAAGTCCCAAAACGGGCTCCCCAAATAAAAAATCAACCCTGCTGCCATGTTTTGTCCGGTTTCGCCACTGGCTCCCTGAACTTATAGAAAAGGCGTCCCTTCCTTCCCTATAGCGACCATGAACAAGTTCAGATCATTGCTTCCATTTTGTGATCATTGGATTTTTTCGGCCGGTTTCGCCATTGGCTCCCTGAACTCTCTCGAATGGTAAAACAACCCTTCGAGAAGCGACCATGGGTATTGAGTTCAGATCAATGCTTCCACAAACAATTTGCAGAAGGCCGGTTTCGCTATTCACTCCCTGTATGACGCACCAGGAGAAATCCCCCGCTGCAGCGATCCGTCAGTCATACAGATCAACGTTCCCTCTACCTATTAGTATAACGATTCACAAACAAGAGTCAATACGTAGTTCTACGTATTTTTTGACTAAGTATTACCAAATTCATCCAATTTATTTGATTTTTGTACTAGATAAATTACCTTATCAAACGCAAATAAAATCAAGGAATTATTTTTATATATTTGGAGTTTTCACCCACACGCCACCCTGCCACTTCATCCCCCGCAAACGAATAATCTCTGATCTGATCACTCGCCCTTCTCCAATCTCAATCACCCCAATCGAAGGTCCACTCTGGTTCCGCAACGGGTCATACGCTGAGCCGGGATTGAAGTACAACCTGCCGTCCAGCATGCGATTCTCAGGGTGGTGCGAGTGCCCGAAGATGACGATGTCAAAATCCTGTTTCATATGGGTAAATTTCTTCACGAAGCGCTCGAATTTATATCCCCAGATCCAGTAAGGAAACTTATCCCAGATGTAAGAGAAGATGTGTCCGTGTCCATGCGTGATCAGGATCCTGACGCCCTTGATCGTGATCACTTTTTGGGCAGGCAGGTTCTTGAAGCACCACCAATCGCGGTTGCCCATCACCGCCTGCACCGGGGCAATCTGCTCCAGCTGGCTGATCACGTCCGGAGAGGAGATGTCGCCGGCATGGATGATCAGATCCACACCCTTTTCTTTAAAGGTAGGCAGGATATCCGGGTGCAATGCCCCTACCCGGTCCGGGATGTGGGTGTCGGCAATCACGCCAATGCGGATGTGATCATCAACCATTAGAATTAAACCAATCCAGGTTCAATCAGCAGGTCTTCTGCCAGTTTCTTTCGCTCATATTGATGGAAGAATATCCAGGTGGAAAGGATCGATAGCAGATAGATGAACGCCGTCGTCAGGAATAATGGTTGAAATCCATAGCGGATCTGGATCAATCCCGAGAGAAATGGTCCAATCGCCCAGCCAGCCGTCCACGAGTTGCTAATCAGGCTGTTGACCACGCCCTGTTCAGACTCGGAGACATTTTCCATGCAGAAGGCGTTATACAGTGGCACTGCCATATTCATCAACATGCCACGCAACAAATACCCGATGGCTGCCAGCCAGGCAAACGGCGAAAATGCCAGCACCAGCAGAAATACCAGGCTGCTGGCCTGTGTCATCACCACCACCCGAATTTTGCTGTTGAATTTCTGCACCAGGCGCGGACCCAAAATTGAACCTACCCCCACAAACAAAGCACTCAGGCTGAAAAGCGCGCCCAGCACATTACTCTTTACTTGAAAAGTCTCCGAAAAATACAGGTTCATGTAGGGGATAGTGATGGCAGCCCCAAAGCCCAGCAGCATTTCCGGCAGCACCAATTTCCAGGTAAAGCCTCTTTTGACGGTTTTCTTCAACAAAGCCCATTGGCTCACTTTAATCTCATTTAAATTTTGGGGTTTCACCGGTTCTTTTAGAATGAAGATCGGGATCAAGGCAAAGAAGCCCAATATGACACTCACCAGTAAAACCATCTGATAGGCCTGGGCGCTATCCACTGGAATTTGCAGTAATCCACCAAACCAGCCCGGCATCTGGCCAGCGAACAAATTGCCCACAGCCCCTGCCAACGTGTTCAAACCAAAATTGAGGCTGAACATCAGTGAGCGATTGTTCGGATTCGTAACTTTCATCATGAAAGGCGCCTGACTGATAAAATACAATGAGTTCCCCAGTCCACCCAGAAAAGCTACCACCAACAATAATGTTTTAACCTCAATAAAAAGTTGTAATCCCATCGCCAGGGTGGAAAATGCCAGACCGATCAACATGGCCGGTCGCCTGCCAATCCGGTCTGAAAGCATGCCCAATAGAATTCCGAAGAATAACCCGGCCATCGAAGGCATGGAGTTGATTAATCCCAGAAAATCCTTTTCATATCCCCGTGCCAGAATAAAGAAATTAAAAAATAATTGCCAGGTACTGAAAATGATGCCATTGATGATGGTCGCCAGTAAAAACAATCTTGCGCTTTGTGGAAATGTTTTGATTTGCTGCCATGTGCTCGTCGATGTTGTCATTGCGGTTAAGTTCCTAAAATTTCTGTAATTTCCTCTATGGCCTGTGAAGTCTGCGTAAAATGAATCGTTTTGAATCCCAATGTCTGCGCTGCCTGGATGTTCTCGATAAAGTCATCCACAAAGATCGTTTCACCTGCGTCCACCTGCAACGCATCCAGCATCCATTGATAGAATTGGGGATCCGGTTTTGCCATGCGCACTTCGGCTGAAAAAACGGATGCATCAAAAATATCCAGAAAGCCAAACTTGCGTGTCAGTAGATCTCTGGCACCGTTCCATGCATTTGATAGCAATCCAAGCGCGTAATCGCCTTTCAATGTTTTGGTGAATTGATACAGATCATGATCCAGTTGGTCACCACCCCAAAAATCTTGCCAAAATTCCACGATCTCAACCTCATTCAGGTCGAAATGCTTTGCGATGAAATCCCAATGCGCAGACTCATCGATCTCCCCCACGGTTGCCAATTGAGCCGTCTCCGATTTAAAAACCAGCTGGCTCAGTTCGTCATAGCTCAGCCCAAAGCGCTGCGCCAGACGGGTTCTGGGAGTTTTGTCTTTTGTCTGTACAAAGACACCGCCCATATCAAAAACGACAGCTTTAATGTAATTTGATTTCATGGATTCTCCTGCCGTGAATTTTATCACGAGCCGGCACTAGTGAGTCAGTTCTTCCCACTCGCTCTTCAGGATACCCATGCGGTACATGTCCCAGCGGTGTTGGTCCACTTTCGTCCAAATGGCAAAGTGGACCACACTTCTGGTTTCATCGACTTTTTTTCTATCTTTTCATACATCTTCTTGAACTCGTTTTTGGATAAAGGCTTGATAAAGCGATCGCACCAATATTTAGCTTAGCGCAAATTCAAAGAATAAGTCGAATCAGCTTTGGGATCCTTTTCAAAGTCGATCGCTGTCAGGATAAAACCTGACTTTCAAATAATTTGTCATTGATCATCGTACCTCCTGGAAATCACACACTAAACACCAAGGATCTGGTTTAAAGGAATTTTCTTTGCTTCAAAGACATTACCGTCCACATCGATAAATTGAATACCTTCCACACATTCAGCCAGATCAAACAATTTTTCATTCAAAATTGCGTAAGTCTGTTTCCATTTCCTGAAACGCCAGGTTATTTGCGTTTTGTAAATCAAAAATGTCCATATATACCGCCACGAGCTTTTCTTCTTCCATGCTACGACGCACATAATCTAAACAGATAAAAAGGCGTCTTTTTGCTTCCATACTATAAGGTTGATCTTCTTCTAAACAACCTCGCACATAAATACCAAACGAACCATTCATGCCTACGGCTTTGAAATTTAGATAATCTACTCGATGTGAATTATTTTTCATCATGCTACTCAACATTGTTGGCCTCCTTTTCAGTCAGCCGGCTATCATTATCAACCAGTAAGGCTTTTGCCAGATCAATCAGATCTGCTTTTTTACGCTTCGGTACCTTCATTAACAAAAAATCAGATCACCGGATTTCGCCACCCGTGACCTGATTCAAAAAGCAGAGGGAAATAAAAAGGCCACGGGGTTCGTCTTGCTCCCGTGGCCGTTATTTATAAATTAAAGCTAACGACGAACAGGCGCATTACGATAAGGAACGGATCCAACGCCAGCGAAACTTGCTGTGCGGATTCGAACGATGAGGATGTTGAAGATGGTATTGCTCATTTTTGCGCCTTCCTTTCTTTTCTTTTTAAGATGGATAGATTTTAACATGGCATTTTTATTGCTGTCAAGGTTTTTATCCAAATTTTTAATCCAAATTTAATCAAAATTCGTTTGTTGAAATGAGAAATATCTCAAAAACTGAAACCTTTTCATATTTATACCCTTGGTTACCCAATACTGAATCTTTTTCTGCATATAATAAAATAAAAGACGCTCCTCAACGAGAAAAATTTCCTTAGAAATATAACTACATCTATATATTATTCATTTTCATCCTTCATTTTTGGAGTAATCGTTATGTCCAAAACGAACACCCAAACAAAAACAAAACAGCCAGCACCGCCAAAAAAGAATAAAATCCTATACTTTGTTTTGTTTATTCTCGTCCTGATCGCCGTTGGTTTTTTGCTACGCCCGGGCATCTATAGCATACAACCCACCAATGCAGTACCAGATGGAATGACGATCATCTATGTCTTACGGGATGCGGATGTGCCATTTTACACGTCTTTACATCCCGAATGTGCTTATTCCTCAACCAACATCTCTTTAATGTGTACCGCTATGTTAAGAACAGCTTTTGAAAATTTATCCGGTCGAATTCTCTTCAGACTCCCTTACAACCAGGCAGCCTATCTCAAAGGATCTGGTGGAGTTGAGCCTGGATACATTGAGGTAGAAGATTAATAATAAATAGTTGGAAAATTCCAGGAAACAAACCGCACCTGAAACCTTGACGTCTATCAAGAGTGGGATAAAATTGAAATGTCTGGGGCGGTGGCGGAATTGGCAGACGCAGAGGACTTAAAATCCTCCGGTGAATAACCTTGTGGGTTCAAGTCCCACCCGCCCCACAAAGCCGCAATGAAAATTTGCGGCTTTTATTATCAAATCCATCTGACTTTATTAACTATCATTCATTTTCCAAATCCACAATTCGCGAGGTATTTATAAATGAACCAGGCAATCCAGGATTTTGTCGCCTCAAAACGCATCGCGATTGTGGGAGTATCCCAAATGGATGCAAAATTCGTATCATCTCAATAAATCGGGGCAACCGGGTGTTTTTGGCGTGCGTCCGCACGCCAAAAACACCCTGACCGCTAATTATTGAAAGGACACCAAAATTCGGTAACTCGATTTTCCGTGAATTAAAAGGCAAGGGATACAATGTGGTCCCTGTGCATCCAACCATGGAAAAATTTGATCAGGATCCCTGTTTCAAGAATATCCAATCAATTGATCCAAAGGTGGGTGGAGTCCTGATTCATGTCAAGAAGGAACACGTGAAAGCCATTCTGGATAATCCCCATCAAGCCGGGACGAAGCTGGATCTGGCGATTAATCAAGAAATTTTAATATAGTATTACTTAACTTAATAAACTATTGGTCATTTTTAAAGCAAATACATTCACTTTTTGCTTGATTTTTCCTTCACAATGCTCTTTAATAAGGGGTGCGGTGATTTCTTACAATTTGCAGATCACAAATCGACAAGAATTTGAAAGGAGAAATGCTACATGAGTAATAAAACCGATGCAGTCGTCCGTCCATTTAAAGCAACAAAATTGAAACGAGTCACACCAGTTCCTTCCGATATCGAAATTGCACAGGCTTCCGAGCTTAAGCACATCACAACCATCGCGGAGGAATTAGGGTTAAACCCTGAAGAATTGGAACAATATGGTCCCTATAAAGCCAAGGTCAAGTTGGAAGTCTTGGAACGCCTGAAAGGCATCCCGAATGGTAAATATATTGATGTCACAGCCATCACCCCCACCCCCCTGGGAGAAGGAAAAACCACTACTACCGTTGGTTTAAGCCAGGCCTTAGGAGCCCATCTCAATAAACGCGTTATCACCTGTATCCGCCAACCCAGTCAGGGTCCAACTTTTGGGATTAAAGGTGGCGCTGCCGGGGGTGGTTATAGTCAGGTAATCCCGATGGACGAATTCAATCTCCATCTCACAGGCGATATCCACGCCATCACAGCCGCCAATAATCTTTTAGCTGCTGCCATCGATGCTCGTATGTTCCATGAATCTACCCAATCAGATCAGCGTTTGTTTGAGAATTTATTTCCCAAAGACAAACAGGGAAAACGACATTTCTCCGTGGGTATGCAACACCGCAAACGAAAATTAGGGATCGAAACCGATGACCCTGACCAGATGACCGAAGAGCAAAAAAGCAAATTTGTGCGTCTGGATATTGACCCCGATTCGATCACCTGGAAACGAGTGATCGACACCAATGATCGCTTCCTGCGTGGCATCACCGTCGGTGAAGGTCCTGATGAAAAAGGCCACACACGAAAAACAGGCTTTGACATCACAGTCGCCAGTGAAATCATGGCGATCCTGGCGCTCACGACGGATTTACGCGATATGCGCGAACGTTTTGGACGCATTGTGATCGGCACCAGTAAAAGCGGCGAAGCTGTCGATGCCAATGATATTGGTGTCGCTGGCGCGCTGAATGTTTTGATGAAAGATGCTATCAAGCCCAATATACTGCAGACCCTGGAAGGTACCCCTGTATTCGTTCACGCAGGCCCATTTGCCAACATCGCCCATGGGAACAGCTCCATTCTGGCAGACAAAATCGCATTGAAATTAGCCGACTATGTGGTGACAGAATCCGGTTTTGGCGCCGATATGGGCATGGAAAAATTCTTCGACATCAAATGCCGGTACTCAGGGCTCGTTCCCGATGTGGTCGTTCTGGTTGCGACTGTACGTGCGCTCAAGATGCACGGTGGTGGCGCAAAAGTTGTGGCCGGTAAACCATTGGACAGAGCCTACACCGAAGAGAATCTTGGATTGCTGGAAGCCGGTTTACCCAACATGCTGCATCACATCAAGATTGCCAAGAAATACGGCGTTCCGGTGGTTGTGGCTGTCAATAAATTCTATACCGATACGGATGCTGAACTGGCGCTCGTGAGAAAAGCTGCCGTGGAACAGGGTGGTGCTTTCGATGCCGTCGTCAGTGAGCATTGGGAATTTGGTGGTGAAGGCGCTGTAGATCTGGCTAAAGCAGTTATTGCTGCCAGTGAACAACCACACGAGTTTAAGTTCCTTTATCCAATCGAAGCAACAATTAAAGAAAAAATTGAAACAATTGCCAAAGAGATTTATAACGCAGATGGTGTCGATTACACGCCCGAAGCGGAAGCCAGAATCGCTGATTACGAACGTCTTGGCTTTGGAAACTCAACCATCTGTATGGCCAAAACCCACCTGAGCATCAGCCATGATGCAGCCTGGAAGGGTGTTCCATCCGGTTATCGCTTACCCATCAGCGACATTCGCGCATCGGTTGGTGCCGGTTTCCTGTATCCTCTGGTTGGCGAGATGCGCACCATGCCCGGTCTATCCACCCGACCCGCATATTTTGACGTGGATCTCGATCCAGATACGGGTGAAGTCCTCGGTTTGTTTTAGGATTCTTGTTATCGATAAAAAAATCACTCCCCGTGAGGAGTGATTTTTTTATCTACTTCTTTATCAATTTTTGTTGCAGCGCCATCGCCACCGCTTCAGTGCGACTGGTCACCCCTAATTTCGACAGGATGCTGCTGACGTGAAATTTGACAGTAGACCGGCTAACATAAAGCTTTTCAGCAATATCCACATTGCTCATCCCCTCTGACATCAAAGCCAGCACTTCCTCTTCGCGATGGGTCAGACCATAATCCGGCTTACCCGGTTTCACCGCAGCGTGGATCAATGCCTGTGCCGCTTCAGGAGCCAGGGTGGGTTTGCCATCATAGGCCGCCCGGATGGCATTTGCCAGTTCATCAGCGGACACGTTTTTTAATAAATACCCAATTGCACCAGCTTGCAAGGCTGCCTGCACCAGGTCATCTTCTTTAAAACTGGTCAGCGCAACCACTTGAATTTCAGGCCATTTCTGACGGATTGCTTTGGTAGCTGCGGCGCCATCCATCACTGGCATGACCAGATCCATTAAAATGACGTCCGGTTTTTCTTTTTCACAGATATCCAGAGCTTCTTTCCCATCTTTTGCTTCTGCCACTAACTCAAGATCATCAAAAACGTATAGAAATGCGCCTAAACCGCTCCTTACAACAGCATGATCATCAACCAGCATTACTCGAATGTGGTTTTCCGCTCCCATGGTATCTCCTACAACCTGAAAATTCCAGTCATTTTGAAATAGTAATTCAATTATACCCAATTATTTATTTATCTTTGTGTGTATCGTCGCCGATACTTTCTTCCAGAATTTTCAATATTTCTTCAGGAAGTTGTTCTCCTGCTTCTAATTGATCCAGCAAATCAGCCATCGTCATGCCATGCTCAATCAATTGCAGTTGTAATCGCAAATCGCGAATAGTTTTATCATCCGCTGGCAAACCGGCTTCAAAGATAACCAACGCTTTTTGATAATAACTTCTGGCCTGATCAACTTCACCTTGCACATGCAGTACACCACCCAGGTTGGTATAAGAAGCTGCCAATTTAAGATTACCATTGTTTTCAGATTCATAAATCCGAACAGCTTCTCTGTAATGCTCCAATGCTTCAGGCGCGTTGCCAATGGTCTGTAAAATCATGCCCAATCCATGATGAGCTTCTGCCACATCATGATGATGATCTCCAAAATTAATCTTTCTTTTAGCTAAAGCCAATTCCAATTGCGCTCTTGCCCGTGGAAAATCTCCAATAGCCATTAATGCCATACCAAGATTGTAATGACCAGAGGCAACCAGATAATGTTCTTTTCCAAAATTATCAATGTTGATCTCCAGTGCTTTTTCCAGGTGAATGATAGCCCCCTCCAGGCTATTCATGTCAATCAAAACCTGCCCCAGATTATTATGTCCAATGGCTACTGCAGGATCTTTTTTACCAAGAATTTTTTTATCAATGATGATGGTTTGCTCAAAACATTTTTTCGCATCTTCAAATCTACCCATGCGATGCAAAGCGGTGCCGAGATTATTCAGGTTCTCAGTATGCTCCGTGCTTTCGACGCCGGATACTTTTTCAACAATCAATAAAGCCCGTTTGATGAATTTTACGGCTACATCAAATTCGCCTGTTTGAAGTTTATATCGCCCCAATAACCCGAACAATAAACCGGAAACCGCAATTTTTTGGATCTGGCCATGCTGGGCTAATTTTTCTATGTGGTTCGCATAAGGTTGAAAGTCTTCAGCTTTTTCCAAAGGATGAACAATGGTATGCATCGCTCGGCTGGTTGTCTGTAATATCTCATTCAGGGCATTTTTATCCGCAATTTCCTGAATAAATGAACCAACTTTTGGGTGAATAACAAATTCATTCCCTACTTTTTTCAGGAAATTCATCGTAGCCAAATATTCAAATTTTTGTACCAGTTCCCCTTCTTGCTCAACTTTGGCAACCACCTTGAGCAAATCGATTGGAAGTGGTTCATTGGGAGCTAACCAGCTACAGGCCATCAAAATTGTTTGATAGGTTGAATCTACATTCTTATACAATTCCTTCAATGAATTAATGTCAGTGTCTTGTATAGCGGTCATTTAACTTTTCTCCATTTCTATTAAGGATCGATTGTGCTGGATTATAAAGTTGTTGAATACAGATCATATTGACTTTCAAAATCAGATCATCCACCAATCTGCATCATATTACGCTTCTCTGGTGTGTGATTGAGGATTAATTCATGACGAGCAGGTTTTTGTTCGATTACCTTTTTAATGAGCAATGAAATATCCTCTCCAGAACGAATGGCTGATAGGAGAGGTACTTCAAAATCACTCATTAAACAGGGTCTCAGGTTTCCATCGGACGTCAGCCTTAAGCGATTGCAGCGGCTACAAAAATGGTCATCATCCAGAGGCGAAATGAAGCCAACAAACCCCCTGGCGCCTGGTAGTTGATACAGTTTTGCTGGCCCTAATTGTTCTGGTTGGTAAACAGGTTTCAAATTCATATGCTGGTATCGTTCCAGGACGGTTCCTGTTGAAATATAACAATCGGAAGGGTCGGGAAAACCATCACCCCATGAAACCTGATTTTGAATAGGCATCAGTTCAATAAAGCGTACGTGCCAGGCATTTTGCATGGTTAAGTTCATAAAATCTGGAATTTCATTGTCATTAATGCCTGCTACCATCACCATATTTAATTTGAGAGGGAGAAGTCCATGTTTCTCGGCTGCTTCAATTCCCCGCCAGACCGTGGCTAGATCACCATAGCGGGTAATTTTCTTGAATAAATCTGGTTTTAATGTGTCCAGACTGACATTCACCCTGGTTAACCCTGCATCCTTTAGTGCTTCTGCGTACTTGCCAAGTAAAAACCCATTGGTTGTTAAGGTGATTTCATTAATGCCGGATACCTGACGGATCATCCGCACCAGGTCGACAATCCCTTTTCGAACAAGCGGCTCTCCCCCTGTCAAGCGAATTTTGGATATCCCATTCTCCGCAGCCACACCCACCACCTGAACGATTTCCTCGAACCTCATCATTTCAGCATGTTCGCGTGGTTTCACCCCTTCAGCCGGCATGCAATACACACATCGGAAATTACACAAATCAGTAACAGAAATTCTTAAATAATTAATCGTTCTACCAATAGAATCTTTCAATGATGTAACCTCATCGTATTTCTAATCACTTCATATTCAACAATAAATCTGAACCATAAACCTTTCAGTAAGTATAGCAAAAAAAAATAATAATGTACCAAAATCTCAGTCATTTGATTTTGGTACATTTATTAAGGGAGAATCAAAACCTCTGGTTAATAGGCCAGAGGCTCTGAAAATTTAGAATCGCTAATCCTCATCTTCGTAAAGCGTATAGGCGAATATTTCTTCAGGAACTTGATCCTTAGGATACACATCGATCGCTAAAGTATCCTGTTTTGGACAGACATCCACACAAACGCCACAACCAACACAACCAGAGTTATCCTTGACACGTGGAAATACGCCACGAAGACCTTCCACTTCCACCAGTTCGAAGCAATCATAAGGACAATTATCCTTACAATCCATACAACGCACACAGGTATCGAAGTTCACTTTGGCAATGCCAATCACTGCTTTACGCTTCTCTTCCAAACTGAGGGGTGGAATGGCATGGCTGGGACAGACCTGACCACACAGGTTACAGTCATATTCACAGCGCCCTGAGAAGGGATCCATGATCGGTGTGAACAGAGACTCCCATCCACCTTTTGTGATGGCAGGTTGAATGATATGTCCGGGACAGGCCTCAATACATTGATCACAGCGAATGCACTTCGCCAGGAAATCTTCACCAGCTCCTGGAGGACGCATGACACTGGCTTTGGCTGCTTTCACCTTACCAACATCGGTTGCCAGTAAACCAATGGCAATGGCGCTGGTCGCGACGGTCGCGATCGCCTCACGGCGGCTGGGGTCAAATTCATAATTCCATCCACCCAGTTGGCCTTTTTCGAATGAAATAGCCAATTTCGGGCAGGGGACTGCACAATCCATGCACATGATACATTCTGCGGGATCGCTTTTGTAATCATTTTCAGGGCTGATCGCTCCCATCGGGCAGATTTTGGCGCATTCACCACATTTCACACAACTCATCTGGTCAACACGACGTTTGATCCAGGAGAACTTGGAGCCCAGTCCAATCAAAGCACCTAATGGACATAAGTATCGGCACCAGAATCTCTTTTCTACCAGGTTCAGGAGTAACACCAGAACAAACGGCACACCAATCATCCACCAGCTGAAACCAGGCCAGATGAAGTCTTTTTTATCAACCATCTGGAAGTATTCCATCAAAGGTTTCGCACCGGTAGTAATACCACGGATGATGATGGTGATCGGCTCAAAGTACATGAAAGCCAGACTGCCGAATGCAGCCATCACAAGAATGGTGAAAAGAACGACATATTTAACTTTTCTTAACCATTGAGCTTTGATTCTGCGTCCTTTGAAGCCGAATAGCTCCAATACTGCCCCTAACGGACAGAACCAGGCACACCAGACACGTCCAAATACGAGCGTTACAGCTACAGTAATCAATGCTGGCCAATAGTTTCCGATAAATTCACGCGCGCCAACCATAGCGGTGAGTGCCTGCAGTGGGTTCAATCTTGAAAATAGATTGATGGGAGTACCTGGGCCTGAACCAATTCCAGTCGTCAAGGTGAGACCCATAAGCACCAGGAAAAGGACAAGAGCAGCATATTGCACCACGATTCTGACACGTTTCCAGACCCTATCCTTTGCTTTTTCCGTTTTACCAATCTCTGTTCCACCCAGGTGGGTTATTGCTCCGGTTGGACAGTACGGAACACATTGGTTACAGGTATCACAGATGGCTTCATGCGTATTGAATGCTGTTGTAACAACCCGATCGGGTGCCCTACCTTTGAAGCCTATAACATGGTTTTCTGCAACTTCGTCACAGGCACGTACACATAATCCACACAGGATACAATCTTGTTTTGGATCCACACTGGCAAACGAAGGTTTCTCAACACCTAAATAAGCAGCGATACGTTGAACAGCAGGAACTTCCGGGCAGCGTGAGAGAATAAAATCTGCCATGACTTTGCGAGTCTGGGTTACATCTGATGTCTCGGTTTCAATGACCATTCCTTCAGAAACCTGTGTATTACAGGATGTGACAATCGCTGAACGGCCATTATTTTTTGATTCAACCAGACAGAGACGACAGGCTCCATAAGGTGAAAGATCTTTGTGATTACATAATGTTGGGATGTAAATATCATTCTCGCGTGCAACATCCAGTACGGTTTTGCCTTCGGCAACTTCGTAATTTTTTCCGTTTATTGTCAGATTTACCATAGTATCTTCTCCCTATCTGACCACAACCGCATTGTAATTACAGACGTCACGGCAAACACCACAACGAATGCAAATGCTCTCATCAATGACATGTGGTTTACCTTTCTCACCTGATATGGCTTCTACCGGACAATATCTGGCGCACAGTGTACATCCAGGACAATTATCCGCAATGATTTCAAATGTGATCAATGCTTTACAGACGCCAGCTGGACAGGTTTTATCGCGTATGTGAGCTTCGTATTCATCTCTGAAATACTTAATCGTTGTCAACACCGGGTTGGGTGCTGTTTGTCCCAACCCACAAAGGGAACCAATTTTTACAGCATGAGCAAGTTCTTCCAGAAGTTCGATATCACCTTCTTCTCCATACCCTCTGGAGATGTAATCCACAATCTCCCACATCCTCTTTACACCTTCACGGCAGGCGTTACATTTACCGCAGGATTCGAATTTGCAAAACTCAAGGAAATATCGGGCCACATCCACCATACAGGTGTCTTCATCCATCACAATCACACCACCAGAACCCATGATCGATCCGGCTTCTCGCAGACTATCATAATCCATGGGCAAATCAAACATGCTTTCTGGAATACAACCGCCCGATGGACCTCCGGTTTGAACAGCTTTTAACTTCCTGCCTTTGGGTACACCCCCACCGATTCCTTCTATCAGGTCATGGATACTGATCCCCATGGGAACTTCGACCAGTCCAGTATTATTGACCTTTCCAACCAATGAAAAAATCATGGTGCCGCGATTTTTCTCATTGCCTATACTGGCAAACCAGTCAGCGCCATTATTGATGATATGCGGAACCCAGGCCCAGGTCTTCGTATTATTGATGTTGGTTGGTTTTCCCCACAACCCTTTTTGGGCCGGATAAGGCGGACGTGTCCGTGGTTCACCCACACGCCCTTCGACAGAAGCCATCATGGCGGTCTCTTCACCACAAACAAACGCACCGGCTCCCAGCTGTACTTCCAGATCAAAACTAAAATCACTGCCGAGAATATTGTTTCCTAAAAAGCCATATTCACGTGCTTGAACAATTGCTTGTTTGATCATTTTTACCGCTAATGGATATTCATGACGTATATAAATATATCCTTTGCTGGCTCCGATAGCATACGCACCCAGGATCATTCCTTCTAAAATGCTATGAGGATTTCCTTCGATGATACCGCGATCCTGAAATGCGCCGGGATCACCTTCATCAGCATTGCAAATAATATATCTTTGATCTGATTTTTCTTTGCGGCATAATTCCCATTTTATGGCTGCAGGGAATCCTGCACCGCCACGACCTCTCAGATTTGCCTTTTTGACTTCTTCCAACACCTGCTCAGATGTCATTTCAAATAGCGCTTTGGAAACAGCTTTATAACCATCTACCGCGATGTAATCCTCAATTTTTTCAGGATCAATGATGCCGCTGTTTTTTAATAACACCCTGGTCTGTTGTTTATAAAAAGGAATGTCCTGCTCATACAGAACCTTTTTCTCAGTGATAGGATCGGTATATAAAAGCCGGTCAACCACTTTTCCATTAGTAATTGTCTCAGAAATGATATCTTTTGCATCTTTTGGTTTAACATGTGTGTAAAATATTTTTTCTGGATGAACAACCACCAATGGTCCTTGTTCGCAGAAACCAGGGCAACCGGTTGTCTTTAATTCAACTTTTGCATCCACTCCTTGATCCTGGATGGCTTTTTTAAGCGCCTCAGCGACCTTGTCTGACTCCAGGGCAAGACAGCCTGTACCTCCACATACCATGATGGTGGGTTTGGATGCGTCCCTGGCCGACAGAATATGATTGCGTTGTTTTTCCAGTTCGACTGGTGTAATTTGTTCAGTCATCAGCGACAACCTCCTTTTCGACGTATTTATTAATCACACGCTCTACTTTACTGACGGACATGTTGCCATAATATTTATTATCGATTGTCATCACAGGACCAATCGCACAACAGCCCAGGCAGTTAACTTCTTCGAGTGTGAATTGTAGATCTTCAGTTGTTTCGCCGGGACCAATTTTCAATACCCGGTCAACCTGATCCACAAGCATACTACTTCCGCGAACATGGCAAGCTGTTCCATTGCAAACAGTAATAATATGCTTTCCTCTTGGTTCCAGACTGAAGACTTTGTAAAATGCAGCTACCTGATAAATGCGAATCATGGGGACATTTAATTGTTCAGATATTTTTTCCAACGCTTCCGGTGGAAGATAATGAAATTCTTCCTGGATTGCTAACATAGCCTGGATCAGATCATTTTCGTCCTTTCCATGCTCTCCTATGATGGTTTCAACTTTGTTAATATCTATTGCCATAAGCTTTAATCCCTTTCTGGAATATATTTTCTCTTTCCAATCCAATTAAATTAAGTATCAAAAATATTTCTTCTTGGTGAAAGCGACCAGGGACACGCTGCCACACAATTGGCACAATCGATGCCACCGTTCTCTTGCCAGAACATATAGCATTTTTCAACATCTACAGGCCAGCGCAATATTCCTGGACGGTTGGAAATGGATGTCTGTTCTGTTGTTCGTTCTTCAAAACGAATCGCTCTTGCCGGGCATGCTTGCGCGCATGCATGACATGTCTCACAATATTGTTGGATTCCAAAATCAATCGGCTTATCTGGAACAAGGGGCATATTCGTAAAGACTTTACAAAGCCTTTGTCGAGGGCCAAATTCGGGGCTGAGCATGAGTCCAAGTCTGCCAAGTTCCCCCAGACCAGCGCTGATCGCCAATGGAATATTTTGACCTGAATCATTACCGGAAGGTATCGCTTCATACCCGAGCATACGGATATATTTTGCCAGCGATGCAGATATCTCAGCCATATGAGAATAAGCTAACGCAGTCGCTGCACTGGCTTCTGGACCCGGAGAAAGATGAATCATATCCCATTTCATTTCGATGCCTAACATGATGACATACTTGTAATTCATCTCCACGGGGCCGGCATTTCCGGTAAATGGTTCAAAATAATTCTCGTATAACCAACGATGATCCACTTTGGTTATTCCAACCAGATCGGCTCCGTAAAACCTGCCTACCTGTTTAATCCGTTCAGACATTTTTGCTGGATCTTCAATTTTGTATTTTTTAGGATTTACTTCATCTTCCCAATTATAAAGACCACCAAACTCACGTATATGGCCAAAATAACCAGGATAATATGGATGCAGACTTCCAGCAGTGTCATCAACATGAATAGCTCCAGCCACTAAGGCATTACCTTCCATAAAAGAAGGATCAGTCTGGGTGACAAAGGGCATTACTTTTCCAACACGTTGTTGATACTCTTCATCCCAGGCAATGCGAGAAAAAATTGTATTTTTCTCATCAAAGCGTTTTACATTAACGAGATATTCACTGAATGTTGGCTCATCCACCTGATTTATCTCAGGTAATAACCTGACATGCACATTCAGAAGATGTGCTTCCATCTGCTCAATTTTTGAAAATCGTTCACCACAGGCCTGACAAAACCAAGTATTAATTTTAGGAGGTGTTACCGGGGTATTCGTTGCTTCAGGTGTAAGAAATGTATGTGGCGATGTCGGAACAGTTTTGTAACCTTCGTATTGAATTTGGGCGCCAGAGGTAGAGGTCGGAGTACCTTTTGGTGCACAGGCTGAAAGGATTTCTGATGCACCAACACTCAAGCCGAGAAGTCCTGCTAAACGAATGAATTCTCGTCGGTTAATTTCACCGTTATGGAGTTTTTTTAATATCTCAGCTAATTTTTGATTCATCGCACCTACCATATGAGAAAAGATTATTGAGAATCTCTTATCGCAAGATAATCAATAACCTGTGCCTTCTGTTCATCGGTAATTTGCAATCCAGCCATTACCATTCTATTGACAGTTGTATCCCAGATTTCTCTTGAATACTTGGCATTATTAACCTGAACAATCGAATGACAGGTGCTGCATTTCGTTTCCACCAATGCCTGACCAGGATGTGGCGTCGGTTCAGCTTCTGAGCCACAACCAACTAAGACCATCGTGGCAATTACCAATACGACTACGATTGCATATTTAATTTCCATTTCTCTTTCCTCCATTTTTTTATTTCAATGAAATTATTTTTCGGTCAATCAAGTTTGATCGGAATCATTCGTAATCCAATTCAAACTTAATTTATCAGTCAATTTTTTATGAAAAATTCCAGCTGAAACACCTAATACAGCAGCCGCAATTGCCAGATAAAGTCCTGGTTGAATCAATGAATATACATCTACCAGAGCAAATCCCCCATAACTTCCAACTCCATGCCCTTGAATAGGTACTTCATAAAGTTTCGCCACACCAGCAATCCTGACCAGGAAGAGCCCAATAGCCAAACCAACCAGTACACCCCCAACCGTTGAAGTTATAGCGATTCCTTTTCCTTTTATAAAAGATCCTAAGATCCACAGGAAAATACAGGCGATTAGCAGGTAAAACAAAATCGTCATTTGTGGACTGCGTTTATAACCAATAATCTCACTTGCAGGACCATCAACCAGATAAGGGTAGATATCTGTTGGCCTGTTCATCACAGAGACCTCTAATGTCCACCATGGAAATAGCATTGAAATGATTAATGTAATTCCTGCAAATAAAGCCAGAGGATTGATACCGAACCTGATTTTCTTCAAATTAACCTCCTCCAGGTATTTAGCTGATCAATCGGGTAAAAATACGAACAAGTACAGGGCGTTTTGCAAAAGCAGGAATCAGCGCTTTACCCCATTCTCGACGCATCATACGTGATAGCAAGCGACGACCTAAACCAAATTTAGCGATTCGTGCACCATCGGGGGTAATATGCCAATAATTGGGGGCTGCGACTGGCTTCCAACGACCGGTGAGAATTTTGACAATTTCCAGTGAAGCCAATGTTCCCGTTATCCAAACGATTGGGGCAATCTGTGGATGGGGTAATCTCCCTTCGCAAAATCCCTCAAACCACTCCTGTGTCCATCCCCCTAAACTTCGATAGTAGTACAATATGCTGCGATTTTCTTTGCTTTCCATGAATACTTTCTGTTCATCATAAGATGCTCTATATATCATGGTCAGACATTCAGAGGCGTAAGGACCACCGGGCATATAAGAACAAACACGGCCAAACGCCCCGACTGGATATGACATGATGGCTGGTATGCCAGCAGCAATACTCTCATCCAGCATGGTCACGCTTAATGGCCAGTTATCCGCGGCCGGAATTATCGCATCCCAGGATTCCTGGTGGACAACCGAAGATATTTCTTCAGGTTTTAGTGCCCGGGGAATTAAATTAATTTTTGCTTCCGGGTTAATTTTTAAAATTGACTCTTTGGTGACAACACCTTTATTCAGTCCGAGCGTGTCAAAGTTACAATCTATCTGGCGATTGATATTTGACCTCTCATATGAATCACCCTCGTAGATTGTCATGTTTTCAACACCACTCCGGGCAAGTGAAATTGCCACAATCCCACCAATGCCACCAACACCAATAATCAGAACATTTGCATTACGAAGCTTCTCCTGTTCTTCAGGAGAAAAAATGCCATAATTTCGTTCAAAAAGGAATTTGTATTCTGAATTCATATTTTTAATAATATCCATATGCGACCTTTATTGAGAAATATTTAACAAATTAGCATCGAGGCTCCAAATTTTTATCAATCTTGGAGCCTCGATTGTTTTTACATGATTCTCAACTCAGATTATAGATGTTCAGAAGCAACCGTTCCGGCTACATCATCAATCCCTAATTTCTTGAGGGTATCAAGTGTTGGGACACCTTTATCCTCAGTCCAACCTCGTTCTTTCCAATAAGCAGGTAATGCTTCATTGAACAAAACGTCTGGTTTTCCTTCATAGGCAACAGCACCTTTTTGTGAGCCGGTTGGTAATGGATCATTGAACCAGCGTGGTGGTACCTGTCGATCCCATTCAGCTTTTGGATCCTTGAGCTGTCGGATGTGAATTTCAAACAGGCGGGAAAGCGCATATTCGCGCGCGCCAACCAGTTGCAGATCTTCATCACTGAAATCACTCCATCCGGTTGCAGCTTTGATCAGGTCAATGCGGCTACCAGCCCAGTGACCAGCAGGGAATTGGCAATGCACCAGTGAATTTTGTGCAGCACTTACATTCTGACCAGCAATCGCAGCTGCCCAGTCTCCGGTCTTAAAGCCAGCTGTACCACCACCTGTGTGGGCACAGGCACGATTGACGGTTACATATTCCATTGCATTTTTATCTGCAGGGCTACGCACATCATGTGCCGGTTGTCCATAGTGGTGAGCAGTCATGCTGTAGTTCATGATCTCAGGTTTACCCTTTAATTCTGCAAAATAACGGGCAGTTTCATAGGTTCCTTGGGCCAGTTTATCACCAATACCATCACGAGCACATATCTTCTTGACCAACTCATCAACTGCATGCACATCACCCCATTGGAGGTCAATGCCATCCAGATCACCAGAGTCGATAAAACCTCTCTGTACCAATTCCATTAATAAGGCAATATTGGCACCACCTTCAATAAAGTCGAGACTGTTATCATCATGAATAAAAGTTGTATATTGAAGTTTGGCAAGGTGTTCTGCCTGATCTTTTACGGATCCCGTAAATGGTTTATCAGGATCGACGCCATCCATTTCCATATAGCCAAGATTGCCACCCACCATTCCCATGGCTTCCCAGTCGGGCATATCAGACATGGTTCCATCCATTAAAGGATCAGAACTTGTAACTTCTACCGGGTAGAGACAATGCAGGTTACAACCATAGCAGGATACTTTACGAACAAAGCTGGTTTGATCCATGAATGGGCCAGTGATTGCTTTCACATGTGGATCAGCCCAGGAACACCACTGCCAGTTGCGGATCGGGAATGCATCTTCTACATAAGCAGAATTTGCACCGATACCAGCAGTACCGTATGAACGCCAGAAGTAGTCTCCTCTTTCAGATTTCTGAATGCCACTGACTAAAGCAAGGAATGTCTTCTTGTCGGCTAATTTGTGGCCCTTGGTTCCGCGAACAACCACTGCTTTGAGATTCTTGGAGCCCATGACAGCACCAGCACCCCACCGTCCAGCAGCACGGGCACCTTCGGTGACAACACAGGAATACCAAACCTGGTTTTCACCACCAGGGCCAATTGCCATAACATGCGCCAAACGTTTGGCATGCATACCTAACCGTTTGGGTGGACGCAATGCAGCCCACTCAGGATTCAGATCAGCATCTCGAATCATCCCTTCGCGAGACTCTAACTCTGCGAGCACTTCACTCTTCAAAATGAGTTCTGCTTCTTCAACACCTTTTCCCCAGACATGGCTGGCATCACGAATTTCAATGGTGTCATCCATGACAGCCAGATAAACGGGTTTAGATGCTTTTCCAACAACCTGAATACCATCCCAACCAGCGTATTTCAATTCAGAACCAAAATGTCCACCACAGGTGGAAGCGCAAAAGATATTGTAAGGGCTTTTGGTTACTAAAGTAATTCGGGCGTTGGGTGCAGCTCCGGTTACAGGTCCAATCATAAATTGTAATAAGTTATCCGGTCCAAGAGGGTCCAGTTTGGGATCAAAAATGCCTTCTTTAAAAAGGAAATAAGCTCCCATGGCTGATCCACCCAGGTATTTTCGATAGATTTCTTCTGCCGGCTCGATAACAGTTACAGTTTCGGTTGTTAGGTCAACACGAGCAATTTTTCCGGTTATTCCAAATAAGTCAGCCATTATAGTTCCCTCACATGATTATAGATTTTTCTGTAAAGCAGCTCTGCATAGTCCGAAGGATGATTTGCAAAATAACGGCCATTTCGCGCAGCAGGTACCCAGGTTAAGGCACCAGGTTCTGGGCAGGCTTTGACACATTCAGGATCGCCGCCACAGCGGCTGCAAACCTGAGCTTTTCGGTCAATTGGGTCAAATGACATGCCGCTGGCAAATTGGTCTTCACAAATTTCTGCGCATCGCCAACATTTATCAATACCCAGGCATTTCTCACGATCAACCCACTTATAACCCATTCCGTAATAACCTTCTTCGCCTTCACCTTCTGGGACGGTTATGATCGCGTCTTCTGGACATACAGCTTCACAGGGGAATTCACTTGAACCTTCCGCCCATTCATATAAATTACAATATGAACACACATTGATTACATCAACATATTGGAAACGCATGGGGCGAATTCGAGCAAATTCCAGACTTACTACATTCGCAGTCTCCTCTGGGTGAAGAAATGTGGCATATTTCTCAGAGCATGCTTCTGCGCAAATCATACAGCCTGTACATTGAACCGAATCAAATACCAGGTTATAGCCAGCTTTATAAAGTGAAACTTCGCCTTCCGCTGGTGCTTCAGCAGCTGGTGCTTCAACGGCTGGTGCAGCAGGCTTTCCAATCACTTGATTGCCAATCACTCCACCTATAACGAGACCAGCAACCCCAGCCCCAGAACCAACCAGAAACTCTCTTCGGGATACGCCCGAGGCAGAAGTTTCAGTCTTTTTTGGTTCTTTTTCTGGCTTTGGTGCTTCATCTCTTCTTTTTATTTCTGCCATAATTATTGCCTCCTCTATTTAATCTTTTTGGGCTTGCTTATAATCAACACAAAACTTGGAAATACGATTTTTTGGGTGATCCTCTCCTTCCTTGCGACAGTCAACAATTTAAACGAAAATTACCCTGATGGTCACAGGATGTTCCAAATTTGATAAGTGTCCGGATTGATGCTGTCGCGCTTATAATATTTTTCATTTGCGGAATTATTTCAAATTTACATCTGAAAACAGAGATACTACTTATAATATAAGTAGGATAACAAAATAATCTCGAAAATAAAATATTACAATGGGGTATCTTTTAAAACCAAATGGATGATCTTTTATAGCTCAGATGGGCTATATGACCAAAAGAAATTAGCACATTCAGAGTAAATTGAATGGCTCAGGGTTTCGGTTTATTATTCTGATCAGCAATTCCCTGGCGAACCGCATACACAGCTGCCTGAATACGGTTTCGCAGATGTAACTTTTCAAGAATATTGCGAAGATGGATTTTTACCGTATTTTCTGATATTCCCAATGTGTCCGCTATTTCTTTATTCATTAACCCCTGCGCGACATATTTTAAAATAGTTTTTTCTCTTTCGGTAAGTTCTTCTACATCTTCGCCTGAATTATTTCCGGTCTGGTTTGCACGACTGAATTCTCGAAATATTTTAGTCGCCATGGCGCTGGAGAGGATTGCTTCCCCTTTCGCAATGGAGTCTAACAAATCCAGTAATTGGTGTAATTCAAGGTCTTTTAACAGGTAACCCTGGGCACCAATTTTCATAGCTTCAAATAAATATTGATCATCATCCGAAGCCGTGAGCATTACGATTTTTGTATCCGGTAAGATTTGTTTAATAGAGCGGGTTGCCTGTAAACCATCACATTTTGGCATATTGATATCCATCATGATTAAATCTGGATGCAATACTTTGGCAAATTCAACCGCATCACAACCATTGCTGGCTTCACCAATCACTTTTATATTTGGTTGAGCATCCAATAGGGATGCCAATCCTTTTCTAAATAGCACGTGATCATCAACAAGCATTACCCGTAACATAATCGTTTCCCTTTACCGGATGTATATCGATGGTATCTGAATTAATATTTTGGTGCCTTTTCCAGGTTCAGAATCAATTTTGAGTTCCCCATTGATGTATTGAACGCGTTCTCGCATGATTTGCAGCCCAAAACTTTGCTTGGACGTTTCTCCTGTTGAAAATTCTTGTGGATCGAAACCACTTCCATCATCCTCGATACTGATCTTTATTTCTCCTTGATCCTGCCAACAATGGATCCAAACTTTTTGCGCAC
This sequence comes from Chloroflexi bacterium HGW-Chloroflexi-2, assembly GCA_002840735.1. Taxonomy (GTDB): domain Bacteria; phylum Chloroflexota; class Anaerolineae; order Anaerolineales; family Anaerolineaceae; genus UBA6170. The sequence continues at coordinate 289,403 of PHBY01000004.1, read as the reverse complement.
AAGCATGACGACGCACATTGGATAGTGCTTCCTGGACAATGCGCATCAACTGATTGGCCACTTCTGGAGAAAATTCCAGGGATGAGCTATCATCCATTGTAAATCTTACTTCAAGACCGTAATATTGCTGATATTCTGTCAAATATTCTTGCAAGGCACTGAAGAAATCTCCATGATCGGAGTCTGTGTTACGCAGATTAAAAATAGCTTCCCTGATATCTGTATAAAGAACACTGGTCGTATTGATTAATTCATCCAAATGCACGTGTGCTTTTTCAAAGTCCTGCTTTACCAACATATCATGACTCATGATGGCTTTAATTTTTATATATCCCATGGCTTGAGCTAAGTTATCATGCAATTCACGGGCTAACCTGTTTTGTTCTTCCAAAGCTGCTCCATAGCGCAGTTGTTGGTGTAAACGCGCATTTTCAATAGCAACAAACACTTGATAACCTAATTGCTTTAATAATTGTGTGTCTCTTTTATTAAAATTTCGGGGTTTCCGGGAAATGACTCCGATGATTCCCAAAAAAATCTCTCCCAGGTGAAGAGGAATTGCCAGGAAAGAATCAAATTCCTTAAAGTCGATATTTCTTTCATTGAAGGGTGGATGTTTGAATTGCTGGCTGGTTCTGCCTGATATTGTTTCCCGGGCATAAAGTTTGCTGCCAAAACTATTCTCTTCCAAATTAATGGTTAATCCTTCAAGTTTTCTTGCATCTTCGCCACTCGCCGACCAAATCTTGATATTCTGACAGGATTCCTGGAATAGACCCACAACACCTATCTCTGTTTTTAATAATGATCTAGCCGAGTCAGCGACAGCTTCAAGCACTTCACTCAAAATGAGTGAAGATGAAATTCTGGTACCCAGTTGATATAAAGTCATGGCATCATCTTGTTGTTTCTTCGCTTTGGCAACCAGGAATGCGTTATCGATTGCCACGCCAATTTCGCGACCCAGGCTTTCAAGGAAAAATATATTTTCACTTTCATATGTTGGCAATGACGGAGAAATTAATTCAATAACACCAATTACCATTGTGCGCGATATCAAAGGAAAACCAAAATAATAATGATCCCGATATCGATTTCTCATTTCTGATTTGAAGCGCTGGTCCTCATTAATTTTCGGAACAAACATGGCTTTACGAGTATTGGCTATCTCCTGCACAAAATCCATTCCCGCCTGTCTGTTCATTTCAATTTCCTGCGTCATTCTGTCTTCTACCCCATATGAATGCCACATTTTATAATTGTCTACTTCACCGTCCCATAAATATATTAAACATTCAGCGATCCCCAGTCTGACCACCAAAATATTTTCTGTATATTTTAATATTTGATCCAGATCCAGCATCTGAGTTACAGCTAAGCCAACTTCATTTAAAATCTCAAGTCTATTTTTCTCTTTTTTCCAGTCAAATAAGGTGATACCAGCCAAAGCTTTATCGCCATTTGATGGTATTTTTTTGGATTGGAGATTTCCGTTTATCAATTTTTTCTTGGATTGCATTTATTTTTACCTGGCAAATCTCTTCACATCATTAACATTAAGGAAATAAGAAAACATCCGAGTCAGTTCATAAATTTTCAAGAAATTAGAACTGAATATTTTTATCATATGTGACAATCTTGTATTTGTCATCTATTTCCACACGAGGATAATGAAATTTTAAATGCTCACTCATAAATGACCAGATCATTTTTGTATTATAGTAGCACATTTCTCATTATTAAAGCAATTTTTTTTGGATTAGTCTGATTCAGTGAATACCATAAAGCAAATTCTCAGATTTGATGTAATTCTTCTCATAGACCCTTTTTGTTAATAAATCTAAGAATTAGACACTTCTTTGGTTATGCTAAAATTACTTAATTCTGTCTATAGGAGAAACTAATGACTGATATTATCATTTGGGGAAATTCGCTTTTATCCTGGTCGCTTGCACTCATTTCATTTGTTGGACTTTATTTCTTTTTTGTTATCCTTTTAAAATTGGCTAAAAGTCGTTTGAAAGTCATTTTGAAAAAAAATGATAAATTATCTATTACCTATATTTCGCCATTTCTGGAGCATACGAAGAACTTTTTTTTACTCATTTTAAGCCTTTACATCGCTTCAATTTGGGTTTTTCTTTCAGAAAAACCGAGTATGTACTTAAAAACGATCTTTATAATTGCATTCTGGATTCAGGTTGGCATATGGGTTAATCACCTGATTATCAAATTTATCGATATTCGAACTCTTAAAGAAACCAACGGTGAAGATAAATCAACGATGAATGCATTAAAGACCATTCTCAGGATCGTCTTATGGAGCATTGTTTTTATTCTTGTGATTGACAATATCCCTGGTGTTCAGATTACAGCCTTAGTGACAAGTTTAGGAATTGGTGGCATTGCAGTTGGTTTAGCCGCTCAAAACATACTTGGCGACTTGTTTGCATCATTATCCATTACGCTGGATAAACCATTCGTGATCAATGATTTCATCCAGGTTGATAATCACATTGGTACGGTTGAAAATATTGGTTTAAAAAGTACGCGTATCAGGAGCCTTTCCGGAGAACAATTGATTTTTTCAAATTCAGATTTATTAAATTCCAGGATTCAAAATTTCAAAAGGTTGGAAAGACGTAGGAATTTGCTCAAATTAGGTGTGCTTTACCAGACAACACCAGAGCAATTGAGGAAGATCCCTGAACTTGTTAAAAGTATTTTTTCAAAATATGAAGATATTACGCTTGATCGAATTCATTTATCAGAATTTGGAGATTTTTCAATTAATTTTGAGTTAGTCTATTGGGTTGAAAGTTCTGATTTCACATTCAATATGGATGTGAAACAATCCATCCTGCTTGAAATTTTTGATGAATTTATTAAAAATGAAATTGAATTCGCTTACCCCACTCAATCCATATTCATTGAAAATAATAGAAACCCAAATCCGCTCACATGACAGTAATAATTATTATTTACAAATAAACTGTCATTGGTCTTTAAAAACATTCTTTGAATGCATGTTATAATTCAGCTATAACAAAAATAAGGAGTAAAAAATGCGTTTCGGACCAACTGAATTAATCATCATCCTCGTTATCATCATATTACTCTTCGGTGTAGGCCGTATCAGTAAAATAGCCGGCGAGTTGGGTAGTGGTATTCGTTCCTTTAGAGATGGATTAACCGGCGATAAAAAAGACGAAGACGAAGAATAATCATTAAATCATAATAAACTATTTTAACTGGTAAGATTCTATGAACTTTTTCGGCATCGGACCGATGGAACTTATTTTCATTTTAATTATCATGATTTTGGTTTTGGGACCCAAAAACATGGTAGTTACTGCTCAGAAATTAGGCGTCACGCTCCGAAAAATTGTCAAATCTCCTTTATGGGCAACTGTGATGGACACATCACGAGAAATACGGGAAATTCCAACCCGTTTAATTCGTGAAGCAGGCATCGAGGAGGATTTGAAAAACATAAAATCCACGACCGATTCTTTAAAAAATGTTGGTAATTTTTCTGTCCCTATTGATCCAATTTCTGTTAATTTAACTCAAAATGACAGCAAAGAAAAAACCAATAAAATTCTTCCGGATCAGCCAGCAAAAGAACAAGAAATAAATACTGCTGCGCCTTCTTCAGAGACCAGCCAGGAAATCGATCCTGATCCGCAAAACAGTGATATCTCAGAAAATCTGGAAACTTAATCCAAACGAATTCAATTCTATGAGCGCCGAAAAATCACCTGCAATGTCCATTTGGGATCATGTCAATGAACTGAGAAAACGTTTGTTTATTGCAGTTATTTCATTAGGTGTAACTACGTTAATCAGCTTTGCAATCGTTCCGTATTTATTGGATTTTATAACAGTTCCAGTCGGTGGAATTGAAAACCTTCAATCTATCGAAATTACCGAGAACCTCGGCGTTTTTATGCGGATTTCTCTCCTTTCAGGTTTCCTCTTCGCTTTCCCCATTATTCTTTCTCAATTATTGTTGTTCGTTGCCCCTGGATTAGAAAAAAATGAGAAGCGCTGGATTTTTATAATAATTCCAGTTGCCACTTTTTTATTCGTGTCTGGCGCTGCATTTGCTTATTTTGTCATGCTTCCCGTAGCAATTCCTTATCTGATTAATTTTCTGGGAGTTCCGACCACACCACGCTTATTAAGTTACATTAAATTTACGACCAGTTTGATTTTTTGGTTGGGAATTGGTTTCGAATTACCCATTGTTGTCTTTGCGTTAGCAAAATTCCGCCTGGTTACTCCCCATACATTGCTGAAGCAGTGGAGAATTGCGATTGTAATCATTTCTATTCTTGCGGCGGCGATAACACCAACGATTGATCCTGTAAATATGGCCATTCTCATGGTGCCATTATTCCTGTTATATCTGATCAGTGTGTTATTTGCTTTTATTGCAATTCGTTAGTGTCATTTTAGGAGTGTTCAATGTCTCATGTAGAACTGAATCACGATGAACAACCGATCAGGTTATTCAAATCCAATTTTATGGAGTTCTTCACTCACATCAGTCCCATCGCCATTCTTGTGATCTGGATTCCCATCCTGGCAGTTTGCTTCTGGCTTGGATCGTTACACCCGAAGAGTAATTGGACGATCACATTGGTTGGTTTTTTGATCGGTCTTTTCATCTGGACATTCTCAGAATACATTCTCCATCGATATCTATTTCATTTTAAACCGCACAATGATTGGCAGGAAAGAGTCGCGTTTCTTTTTCATGGAGTACATCATGCGCAACCAAAAGTCAAAACCCGCCTGGTCATGCCACCGGCTGTCAGCATCCCATTGGCTGCATTATTTTATGGTATTTTTTACATTGTTTTCGAGATGATTTTAAGCGCCGGTCATTGGATGTATCCTGCTTTTACCGGCTTCTTAACTGGTTATTTGATTTATGATCTTATTCATTATGCCACCCACCACTTCCCCATGCGAAAAGGTATCTGGAAACAATTAAAACGACTACACATGCAACATCATTATAAATACCCCGATCAATTATTCGGTGTCAGTTCACCGGTTTGGGATTATGTATTTTCAACGCTTCCCAGGGAGAAATAGATCGTTTTTTGGGGGTAAGAAAGGATTTCTTGATGTCAGATAGATTACCAATGATCCAGGTTCAGGGTTCACATTCTGAAATTGGAAGTCAAATTGGAGAAAGTATGCGTCCTCAAATTCAGCATGGAATTGAGAACGCTAAAGTGATGATTCAAAAAGCTTACGATCAACTTCAGCTCACCTGGGATGGCGCTATCATCCAGGCGAGGAAATACATCCCTTTTGCCGAAGAACGCTACCCTCAATATGTCGATGAAATGAAAGGAATCGCAGAAGGTGCAAATGTTCCCTATGAGGAAATCAGGGTCGTCAACGCGATGGAAGCCGTCACCAGTGATGCCCTTCATTTAACAAAATGCACTTCCTTTTCAGTAAACCAGAGTATGACTGCCAAGGGTGATGTACTGATTGCCCATAATGAAGATTGGACGCCCGATGAAGAACCGGATGTGTTTCTGATTCATGCTAAACCAGTCGATGAACCACCTTTCCTTGCCATGACGTATGGTGGTCTTTTACCGAATATTGGTTTTAACGCGAACGGAATTTCTCAGTGTTGTGACTCAGTTTATCCTAACGACAGCCGGATGGGTATTCCCCGTGTTATTTATTCACGTGCAGTTCTGGCTGCTTCCTCCCCAGCCGATGCGATCAAACGAATCCTCGTTTCACAAAGGGCTGCTGGGTACAATCATTTGATTGTTCATGAAAGTGGGGAAATGTACAATATCGAAGTGTCTGCCCGCCAATTTGGCATGATTTATGGTGAGGATGGTTACCTCGTTCACACAAATTTTTACCTGGATCCGTTGATGCGTGCCCTCGAAGATGAACCAGATGAACTTATCAGTGCCAGAGTCCGCTATTATCGTGCTTTAAGGTTGCTGAAACAAACAGATAAACATACTGTCAGAACACTTCAGGCTATTCAAAAAGATCACATCAATTACCCTGATTCGATCTGTAATCACGGGATCGACAAGAATATTCTCAATAGCGAGAAGACGATCATGTCGATGGTCATTGATTTGACCAATCGTCAGATGCATGCAGCCTGGGGTTCCCCCTGCAAAAGCACTTATAATACCTATCAGTTGAATGATTGATTTTAAATATTTTAACAAATCCACGGAGGACCATGAAAGAGCTTCACGGTTTTGCATTCGTTAAGGAAGTTGATGTTTCTGAAATAAACAGCAAAGTGATTTTGTACCGCCACATCAAGACCGGGGCAGAATTAATGTCTGTGGTTAACGATGATGAAAATAAAGTGTTTGGGGTTACTTTCCGAACACCGCCCAGCGACTCGACTGGATTACCACACATCATGGAACATTCTGTATTATGTGGATCTAGAAAGTATCCCGTCAAAGAACCATTTGTTGAGTTGATTAAGGGCTCACTGAATACCTTTTTAAATGCCTTTACCTATCCGGACAAAACCTGCTACCCGGTTGCGAGCACAAATTTACAGGATTTTTATAACCTGGTGGATGTATATCTCGACGCGGTCTTCTACCCACTAATCACCCCGCAAACCTTGATGCAGGAAGGCTGGCATTATGAGTTGAATAGCCGAGAGGATGAATTATCTTTCAAAGGTGTTGTTTTCAACGAGATGAAAGGGGCTTATTCTTCCCCTGATGATATTTTGGGAGATGAAAGTCAAATGCAATTGATGCCGGACACCGCATATGGATATCAATCCGGTGGTGATCCGGAGTGCATCCCCGACCTGACCTATGAACAATTTAAGAATTTTCATGAAACGTATTATCACCCCAGCAATGCCAAAATTTACTTTTATGGGGATGATGATCCTGAGAAACGTTTGCAACTTGTCAATGAATATCTTCAGGATTTTGAACCAATTCAAGTAAATTCCCTGCCAGCATTACAACCGAAATTTTCCAAACCTGAACGACGGATCATTCCCTACGATAGCGGAGAAGAGACCGAAAACTCAAAAGCTTATTTGACTGTCAATTGGCTGTTACCAGAAGGTACCGAGCCTGAATTAGTGCTCAGTCTGGGAATTCTTGAACATATTTTATTGGGCACACCTGCCTCACCCTTACGTAAAATTCTGATCGAGTCTGGATTGGGGGAGGATGTCGTTGGTAGAGGATTGTCTGATGAAACACGTCAGATGGCTTTCTCAACCGGCATGCGTGGTATTGAAACAAAAAACCTCGACCATGTTGAAACGCTCATTCTCACTGCTCTTGAGAAAATAGTTAAAGAAGGGATTGATCCCAAAACGATTGAAGCTTCCATTAACACGATTGAATTCAGCTTAAGGGAAAACAATACAGGTCCTTACCCACGCGGGTTAATTGTTATGTTGCGTACCCTCAGTGCCTGGTTATATGACCGTGATCCAATTCCACCGCTAGCGTTTCAAAAACCATTGGATGAAATTAAATCGAAATTATCGGCTGGATCATTTCGATTTGAAAACCTGATTCAGGAGTATCTGATTGAAAACCAGCATCGTGTTACTGTCATACTAACCCCTGATTCAACCATTAGCGCGAAACGCATTGAAAAAGAAATAAAGCGTTTGAAACAAGCCCAAACCAATTTTTCTCAGGAACAGTTAGAACAAATCATGCGTGAAACGCTGGAATTAAAAAAGCGGCAGGAAACTCCTGACTCTCCTGAAGCACTGGCAACGATTCCAATGCTTGGAAAAGAAGATCTGGATCCAAAAATTAAAGTCCTACCATTACAAATCATACAGAAAGAACCGGCTACAATCTTGTTCCATGATCTCTTTACCAGTGAAATTCTTTATGTGGACTTAGGTTTTAGTCTGTTAGCTTTATCACCAGAGCAACTTCCTTACACGCGTTTATTCTCTCGGGCATTGTTGGAGATGGGTACGCAAAAAGAATCCTTTGTTGAGTTAATCCAGCACATTGGAAGAGAGACAGGTGGTATTCGTCATTCGCTTTTTACTTCGGAAAAAGCCAAACAAAATGGCTCCGTTGCTTACCTTTTCCTGCGCTCAAAGGTGATGGTGAATAAGATATCCGCATTATTGTCAATATTATCAGATATTTTACTGGTCCCAAATTTCGATGATAAAGATCGATTCCGACAAATCTTATTGGAAGAAAAATCCGGTATAGAAGCTGGGCTGATCACATCCGGTCATCGGGTCGTCAATAACCGTCTCAAATCTCAATACTCTTCATCCGCCTGGATGACGGAACAAATGAGTGGGATAGATTACCTGTTCTTCATTCGATCCCTTATCATTAATTTCGATCAGGAATGGGAACGAATTTCCACCATACTCAAGGAAATTAAAAATAGATTGTTCAATCAAAACAACCTTTTAGTCAATGTTACGATAGACAAACCTCATTGGGATTCTGTTCAAATCGAAATAAATCATTTTGTTCATCATTTACCCTCTTTTGTATTATCGAATCAAACCTGGAGTAAGAAAAGTCAGATCATCAACGAGGGTTTGATGGTACCAAGTCAGGTGAATTTTGTTGGAAAAGGTGGAGATTTATACTCACTCGGGTATAAAGATCATGGCTCGATGAATGTAATCCTACAATATTTACGCAGCACCTGGTTATGGGAAAAGGTTCGTGTTCAGGGTGGCGCTTATGGTGGTTTTTGTAGTTTTGACCGTCTCTCTGGAATTTTCACATTTCTATCCTATCGTGACCCCAATTTATTAAGTACGATTGAAAATTACGATTTAACCGCCCAATTCCTGAAAACATTTGATCTAAGTGAATCCGAATTGACCAAATCCATCATTGGGGCAATAGGTGAACTGGATACCTATCAACTACCGGACGCAAAAGGTTATACATCCATGGTCCGATATATTTTGGGAATTACTGACGATGATCGCCAGAAATTCCGGGACGAACTGTTATCCACATCAGAATCGGATTTCCGTCATCTCGCCAAAATTCTGGAGAAATTGAACAAACAAGCCAGTATTATTGTGTTAGGTTCACCGGATAACATCACAAATGTGAATCTGGAAAACAAATTATTCAGCGAAACCAGGAAGGTGTTGTAAAGAATTGAAGAAAAATAAAAAGAATCGAGCGCAAAAAACCAATCAAATTACAGGTGCAGCTATTTTAGCGCTGCTTCTAATAATGGTTTTGGTTCAACGCACAAATCTGGAATGGCTGAAGAATTGGTGGGCATTGCTCTTCTTGATTCCAGCCATCGCTTCCATTAATAATACATATACCGAAATTCAAAGTAAGAAAGGATTCACATTCTCGCTGGCGAGCAATGTCGTTGGAATTATTTTTCCAATCGCTATTTGTGTAATTCTGCTGCTGGGTTTGAATTGGAATATTATTCTACCGATTATCATCATATTATCCGGGTTATCCATGTTGGTGATTGGTTTTGTAAATGAAGAAAAAGATTCAGGCAGGATCATTCGGTCTCTTTATCCATGGTTTTTTTCCTGGGGAGCTGCAGTAATGCTTGTTGGTGTCATAACCATGCTATCCAATTTGCAACCCACACCGGGTGCACCCGTCATCTATGCCTGGTATGGAATTGCCTTAATCGTAGCATCCTTGGGTGGTCTGGTATCAGCATGGATTGAATTCCGCAAACAAGGAAAACCAACTTTCATTGTTTGGGTTCACCTGTTCGTATCCTTAGTTTTATTAATTCCAGGATTTCTGGTCCTCATTGCTTGATCTTTCTAATTCATTAACCAATAGCAATGAACCTCTTCGTCGAATGAAAGAGGTTCAATTTTTTAACCTTATACAAATTGCAATTTGGGTTGACAAAATTTACTTCTATGTATAACATTACTATATCAACCTATTTTATATTGTACTATTATTGGAGGTAATTATGTCCTGGCAAATAGACCCTTCCCACTCTTTGATCGAATTTTCAGTTACTCACATGATGATTGCGAAAGTGAGAGGAAGGTTTAATAATTTTTCTGGATTGGTGGAATTAAATGAAAGTCAACCGGAAAAGACAAGTGTTGATGTTGAAATTGAAGTTAATAGTATCGACACACGTCAACAACAACGTGATGACCATTTACGTTCTGCAGATTTCTTCAACATTGCTGAGTATCCGAAAATGAAGTTTATCAGCAGTGAAGTGAAAATCGTTGATCAAAAACATGCCGTTCTAATGGGAGACCTTACGATCAAAGATATCACAAAGCCTGTTTCATTAAATGTTGAGTTCAACGGTCTTTCTAAAAGCCCATGGGGATCAACCAGTGCTGGCTTTAGCGCCACAGGAAAAATCAACAGAAAAGATTGGGCGTTAACCTGGAACCAATCTCTTGAAACCGGTGGTGTGTTGGTTGGTGATGAAATATCTGTCAACATTGAAATTGAACTGATTAAACAAGAAGCCTAAAGAAAAATTATTATGGAGAGTGGTTGTCTGGAAGATACGGCAACCACTTTTTCGTTTTAATGGGTTAATAACCAATTCTTTGCTTCCAGATGCAACTTTTCATCGCAAAAGGCGTATATTGTATATGGTTCTAGAGATTTATCTCCTTTCATCCAGAAATGAGGGTTTATGCCACAGGATCAATTCTTAACCAAATATTTTACGATCGTTTCGAAACCAAAAATGTATTTAACCCTCCTGTATCTTTTTTTAGCGTTTCCGCTTGGATTAGCATATTTTGGGTTGTTGGTAGTCGGCTTCTCGTTGGGGTTTTCGTTATTGATCATTTGGGTTGGCATCATCATTCTGGCATTGCTTTTTCCTACCATATGGTTGCTGATCTCATTTGAAAGATTACAAACCTCTCATCTTTTAGGGATGCCAATTCCGATAATTACCCCTGTGACCAGTGAGAACACCTCGCTCTGGCAAAAATTAAAATCCTTTTTGACTGACCCAACAACCTGGAAAGGTATACTATTTATCCTAATGAAATTCCCCATAGGAATTATTTCGTTTTTGTTGCTGGTTACTGGATTCGCCGTATTGTCAGCCATGATATTTTCTCCGTTGATTGTCTCATGGCAATGGTCTCCGATCAATTTTGGATTATGGAGAGTGGATACAATCAGTGAAGCAATTGGGTTATGCATACTGGGTCTTATGGCCTTACCGGGAGTCTTTCATTTTTATTTTTATCTTAGTCAGATGATCGGAAAATTATCAGAATTTTTATTAAAACCGAATGCTAAAAGTCAAGTTTAGCCTTATAAATTTCATAAAAAAGGAGATGTAAATGGAACACAAAAAATCAAGTTTTGCTTGGGGTGTAATCCTTATCTTATTTGGGGCATTTTTATTGGCAAATCAATTAGTTCCTGGTTTGAAAGCAATTATTGATTGGCCCTGGATTATCATGGGGGTTGGCGCTGTCTTCATTTTATTAGCGATCTTCACCCAGACGGGTGGACTGGCTATACCAGGTTGTATCGTTGGAGGAATTGGCGCGATTTTGTTTTACCAAAACATGACTGGGAATTGGGAAACCTGGGCATTTGCCTGGTCGTTAATCCCTGGTTTTGTGGGTATTGGCATTGCTCTGGCAACACTCATCTCCCCTAAGGAAAATCCGGATGGGCTCTCTGCCAGCCTTATTTTGATCTCGATTAGCTTGATTTTATTCTTCATTTTTGGTGGAGCGAGATTCTTTGGATTCGATTCATTCATTCTATGGCCAATTGTCATCATCGCACTGGGTTTGTTCTTATTGGTCAAAGGCATTCTAAAGAAATAGATTAATATTCTTATCTCAAAAGGGGATTGTTCTGGATTATTCTTGCGCTTCCATCCAATGCATTGCCGCCAGAATATCTGGATCAATTCCCGATATATAATCCTCAATCGTCCATTTGACGTCAATATCTGGCGAATATCCCAGTCCTTCCACCAACCTGCCATCTGGACGGTAGAAAGCTGCGGTGGAATACCCTCACTTTTCCACCTGGCAAGGAAAATTGATACAAAGAGATACAAAGCGAGGATAATGAGACCAAACAGGTCTTAATGGTAGGATGGATGAATGCGATCGCTTTGGAAAAAACACTGGATACAGGACTAATCACATTCTGGTCCCGCAGCAGGAAAAAGTTATGGACCAAAGGGGAAAGCAGTGGAAATCACCTCTTCCTGCAAAAATTGTTTGTGGATTGCGATCAGAACTCTCTTTTATGCCTGGCAAAACCTTCAGGTCCAACCTGTCATACAGGAAACACCAGCTGTTTTTTTACAGAATTTAAGCCTCAACATTAAATAACCCAAATTACTTCAATGGAGAATAAATGAATACACTCAACGATCTTTACCAATCCTTGGAAATCAGAAAATCTGCCGATCCGAATACTTCTTACACAGCTCGTTTAATTCAGTCTGGTGAAGATGAAATCGTTAAGAAAATAGGTGAGGAAGCCATAGAAATCATACTGGCAGCCAAAGGGCAAGGAAATCAAAGACTGGTGGAAGAAATTTCAGATTTGACGTACCACATACTTGTCCTGCTGGTACAAAAAGGAATTCCACTTAGTGCCATCTCCGACGAGCTAAATAAACGTAAGAAATGATGCTCTATGATACAATAACCCGAACAAGTGGTAACAACTTGATTACTTTCTTGTTGGAAATAAGATCATTGGGAAAAGGTTACTGGTTAAATAACCTGGCATGGCATTATTAATCGAAGTCAATCAAGTTTCTTATTCTTATCCAGTTCCGGGTGGTCCTCCCCACCCAGCGCTACGAGAAATTAGTTTTCAAATTAGCGAAGGGGAACATATTGCCATTGTCGGCGCGAATGGTTCCGGTAAAACAACGCTAGCTCGCCATTTGAATGCGCTTTTTGTACCGGATTCTGGAACAATCAGAATTATGGGTCTCGACACAAAAGAGCGTGCGAACCATATGAAAATTCACCAAAGGGTTGGAATGGTATTTCAATCCCCACAGGAACAGATGATTGCAACATCAATTGAAGAAGACGTAGCTTTCGGTCCTGAAAATTTAGGTCTTTCCACCCAGGAAATACAACAAAGGGTCAGACATTCATTGGAACAGGTCGGAATGTGGGATCAACGAACCCGCTCTCCATCGCACTTATCTGCTGGCCAAATGCAGAGGGTAGCGCTGGCAGGTATTCTGGCAATGCAACCTGCCTGTGTTATTTTTGATGAATCCACCGCCATGTTGGATCCCTTTGGCAGAGAAGATGTATTACGGAATATTGAGACACTCAAACAATCTGGTATTACCGTGATTATGATTACCCATTTTATGGAAGAAGCCAGCCTGGCAGACCGAATAATCGGACTTCATCAAGGCCGATTGCGATTTGATGGTTTCCCGGAAGATTTATTCACCGATGATAAATTGGTGAAATCAATGAATCTGGATAAACCCAGAGTTTTATGGTTTGCACAACAACTCACGCCCTGGATTCCTACAATTACGAGTCCGCTAACTGTCGATCAATTTAAGAAACAGATCGAGCCGAGACCAGCCCCACAATTATTTGCCCCCTTGGAGGATCATCATTTCTTCCGAAACACACAGGAAAACCTGGTCATTGGTAACCATATTTCATTTACATACCTGCAAAACACACCCCTCGCCTATCAGGCCTTAGAAGATATCAGTTTTTCAGTTAGAGAGGGTAGTGTGCATGGTTTGATTGGTGCGACAGGTTCAGGCAAATCAACATTATTGCAACACCTGAATGGACTTTACATACCCCAAACCGGAGAGCTCAAGGTGGGTCCTTTTGAAGTCAACCACGAAACAGATTTGCTGCAATTGCGACGTTATACCGGCATGGTTTTTCAGAATCCCAATTACCAGTTATTCGAACAATATGTGGGGGATGAAATTGCCTACGGTCTCAAAGTCCTTGGGATCACAGGCAGTGAATTACGGGAACGAGTCAAACTGGCAATGTCACAGGTTGGACTTGATTTTGAAGAGTTCAAAGATCGGATGACTTTTGCATTGTCAGGTGGTGAAAAACGTAAAGTGGCCCTGGCTTCCACCCTGGTGCTGGATCCATCACTCATGTTGCTGGATGAGCCCACCGCTGGTCTGGATCCGATTGCCCGTCGGGAGATTCTGGGTCAAATGGTCAGGGTACATAACGAAGGTAAAACATTGGTGGTTTCATCCCACCAATTGGAGGATCTGGCATTATTAACCGACCATGTAACACTGCTTTCCAAAGGCAAGGTGGTCAGTAACCAGGATACTGATAAACTACTTTCAGATCACACTCAACTGAATCAATATCAGATGATTGCCCCCATCGCAGCGCAAATGGCATCGGTCTTACATGAAAAAGGTTGGATGGTACCTGAAAATATTATCATCGGACAACAATTGGTGGCAGCCTTTCAAACCTTAGGTGAACCCAATGTCTGAATTTGAATTTACCCAGAATCTCTCCTTTGGCCAATATTTGCCAACCAATTCCTGGTTCCATCAACGCGATCCAAGAGCTAAAATTCTGCTTTTTTTCTTTCTAATGATGGCAATCACCTTTGCGCGCAATACTTACATGGTGTTCGCTGGTTTGTTGATTGTGTTGTTTATTTTTCTTATTTCTCATATTCCCCTCAAAAATGCGCTCAGAGGAATTCGCACCCCATTACCCTTCTTAATTTTTATTGCATTTTTCCAATTATTCAGATTTGCACCCACAGCGGACAATCCGCTCATTTTATCCATCTGGTCGTTTACCGTCACCATACAGGGATTTATCGCAGCAGGAACAATCATTTTACGCTTTGTGAGTCTGATTCTCACCATCAGTCTGGCAAGTTTCACCCTATCCACCAGTGATCTCATCTATGGATTGCAATCCTTACTCAAGCCATTGAACTGGCTAAAAATCCCCAGTGAAGATTTTATTATGGTTGTTCAGATTACGTTACGTTTTTTACCACTATTAGGTCAGGCAACAGAACAAATTGCCAAAGCCCAGGCGGCGCGTGGTGCTGCCTGGGGTGTCAAAAATCAGAATTTAAAACAAAGAATTCAGTTGATCATTCCGGTCATCGTGCCGATGTTCCTGACCAGCCTGCAAAAAGCGGAAACCATGGCAATAGCGATGGACTCGCGAGGATATGGCAACCATCTTACGCGAGGAGCCTATCGTCAACTTACATTCAAGAAACAAGACGGCTTCCTGCTGGTCGCTGCCTTTTTCATCTCTGCTTTGTTACTCTTTTTATAAATCGGATCCCTGGCGTTTGCCAACTTTGATCCTGCGCCAGGCGGCAACCACAACAAGAACAATAAAAGCTGACACACCTGCTTCCAGCAATCCATTAGTAATTACAATGCCACCCAAAACTGCCCAGGGTAATAATCCCATCAGACCAATGACTCCTAAAACCAGGATGGTGTTGGTCAGACTTCCAGCGACACCAGCTACGATCAAACCAACCACCGGGATGCGTTCCAGTAATTTCCAAACATAATAGGCTACCGGTCCGATGAAAAGGCGTGGCAAGACAGCCAGCACTGGATTGGTAAACCACACGTCAGCTGGCGAAGATGGAGCAACCGCTGCCTGAATCATGCTAAAAATACCAAAAATTAGCCCAACCCCCAGACCAACAACCGGTCCTTCCAGAATGGCAGCAATAATCACCGGTACATGCATAATGGTTAAGGAAATTCCACCAAACCAGGGAATAAATCCCCAATGAGTTACACCTAATAAGATTGTTATCGCACCCATCACACCAGTAATAACCAATTTTCTCGTTCGATCTTGTGGCATCTTGCCTCCTTAAAACAGTAATTATTCGATATAGTAAGATTTGATTTGCAATTATTTTAACACTTATTATTATAATAGGTTCTGAAATTTATTCCAACTATTAAATCACTATCTGATTAGGGCTAAGAATAAATTACCAATTGAGCTCAATTTACTGATCAATTCTGTCTGAATACTGACTGAAGGTCATATATAATAAAGAAAAAATATCTCTCCTTATCCTTGATTGACAACACCCAAACTTAGAAAATATTCTTGATGTAATATCAATAAGCACAACATTATAAAAAGAGGTAGGATGTATCATCAACATCGCTGGACATTGGAAAAACTCAAAGCGCGACTTGCCCTGATCACGCCATTGGCTTACATAGAAAAATCTCCGCTTCCTCCTTTTTATTACCACGAATTACCGGGTCCGTCTTCTAAACCAGATCTTGAACCGGATTTATCCAGCTGGACGATTGTTCATCCAAATTCTTATTGGGGAAATTGGCAGACCAATTTTCAACTTTACACAACCTTCAGAATCCCAGAAGGTTGGGATTTCCAAAAACCGATTGCCATCCAATTACCCTTAGGGGGGATCGAGGGTGATTTCAGCCATCCCGAAGCCCTGGCTTATGTAGATGGAGTTCCTTACGCCGCCTGTGACCGCCATCATAAAGAAATTCTACTCAGACCAGCCTGGCATGATAATCACGACCATACCCTCATTCTGCATGGCTGGACAGGTCTAGGTTATACAGCATCAGGTGATCCGAAAATGAAATTACAGATGGGTGTGCCACAACTGGTGCAAATTCATTCAGAAACCCGCGAGTTCTGTGCCTTAGCCCGAGTTACACTTTCCACAATTGAGAACCTGACAGAGGACAATCCAGCAAAAAGCATGTTATTGAATGTCATCAACGATGCTTTCTCCCGTTTGGACACATCTCACCCATTAGAGACAAAATTCTATGAAAGTGTGATTCCTGCTTATGAAATCCTGAATGCCGGCATTCAAAAATCTGGCATTCCAATGGATGTCATCATTCATGCCAGTGGCCATGCACATATCGACGTTGCCTGGTTATGGACGTTGGGACAGACTCGCAGAAAAGCCGAACGAACATTTCATAATGTGATTCGTTACATGGAGCAATTTCCAAAGTATCATTTCAGCCAGAGCCAGCCGCAACTCTACCAGTTCATCGAAGAAGATCAGCCACAATTATTTGAACAAATTCAGAATCTGGTAACGGAAGGGCGTTGGGAGCCAATGGGTGGTATGTGGGTTGAAGCAGATTGTAATATTTCCGGTGCAGAGTCGCTTGCCAGGCAATTTCTATTAGGTCGTACTTATTTTAAGGAAAAATTTGGAGAAAATGCTGACACGCCGGTTTTATGGTTACCCGATGTATTCGGGTACGCCTGGGCATTACCTCAACTGATCGAGCAGGCGGGTCTCAAATATTTCATGACAATCAAAATTGGATGGAACCAGTACAACCGTATACCTTATGATACTTTCCTCTGGCAGGGAATTGATGGAACGCAAATACTCACCCATTTCAGCACAGTCAAAGAATTAGACAGCAATTACGCCAGTACATACAACTCGATGGCAAATCCGCAGGAAGCCCTGGGTACCTGGAATAATTTCCAACAAAAGGAACTGCACAATGATTTGTTAATGGCATATGGCTTTGGGGATGGTGGTGGCGGTCCGACGCTTGAAATGCTGGAAAACCTGGAGATTATAGATCATTTTCCAGCTTTGCCACAGGTTCAACATTCCAGTGTAAAGAAGTTTTTTGAAACAATTGAACCTGTACAGTCATCCAAAATGCTCCCGGTTTGGAATGGTGAGCTCTACCTCGAATATCATCGCGGAACCTTCACCTCGCAAGCGCTAATGAAGAAGAATAACCGCAAGAGTGAATTCCTGATCCATGATGTGGAATTCCTGGCAAGCCTGGCGAGCACACTTGATAAGCACTACCAATACCCCAGAGATGAAATCAACACAGCCTGGAAAACCATTTGTCTGCATCAATTTCATGATATTCTGCCTGGATCCAGTATTGGAGAAGTATATAGCGAATCTAATCAGGCTTTTCAAGCATTGACAGCTTCTCTGAAAAAAATTCAGCAAAATGCTCTGGATATCATAAAGGATTATTATTCTGGTGACATATTATTGATCAATCCAACCCCATTCCAAAGGACCGATCTGGTTCTCATTTCTGATTTGAATGAGGTTGGATTCACAAGAGAAGGCAAAAACCTGCCAACTCAATTGACGGATAAAGGAATTCTTGTTGATCCTGGAATTTTGTGGCCATATAGTGTTACCCCCATTGAATACACTAAAACGAAACAAGATCAGTTTCCTGAAATCATGAAAAATGCCTCCAAGAACTTCAAAATGGATAATAATCTCATCCATCTCGAATTCAATCAGGATGGTGATGTGATCAGTATCTTTGATAAAGAGGAGGGGCGTGAGATCTTACCATCACATGCGGTCGCCAATCAATTTCAGATTTTTGAGGATCGTCCACTCACCTATGATGCCTGGGATATCGATATTTATTATGATGACAAAATGGATTTTGCTGAAGCTGCTGAATCCATCACATGGATTGAATTTGGTCCTTTACGCCAGACCATTGAAATCAAACGTAAAATTGCTGAAAGTATCTACACGCAAAGAATATCCATCACAAAAGATAGCAAACAGATTGATTTTGATACCACCATTGACTGGCAGGAACGCTATAAATTACTCAAGGTTGCTTTCCCGGTCGATATCCTAGCGCCTGTTGCCACCTATGAAATTCAATGGGGTAATGTCCAACGGAATACCCATCGCAACACCTCCTGGGATTGGGCCAGGTTTGAAACCTGTGCACACAAATGGGTTGACCTCAGTGAAGGGAACTATGGTGTCAGTCTTTTGAATGATTGCAAATATGGGCATGATATTCATAATAATGTGATGCGCTTATCTCTCTTACGGGGACCCACTGTACCCGATCCGTTAGCAGATCTGGGTACCCATCAATTCAAATACAGTCTTCTGCCCCATTCAAATTCATGGGATGAACGAACGCAAGCTGCTGCTTATGCATTGAATGATCCGATCATCGTATATATGGGATCACAAAACCTGAAAGTGCAATCTGGTACATCCGAAAAAAGCAAATTCAAGCAATCATTGTTTTCTGTCTCCAACCCGAATGTTGTCATTGAGACCATCAAACGAGCGGAAGACGGCGATGGTCTGATCATCCGTCTTTTCGAAAGTCAGCGGAAACGGTGTCTGGTTGTTCTAAAGTCATTCATACCCATTCATTCCGCGGTGGAGATCAATCTACTGGAAGAAAACCAGGAACCATGCACCCTGGTTGATCATGAAATACACCTGAGTATCAAACCTTATGAAATCAAAACCTTGCGCATCCATTTGGGGTAATGGGAGATTGAAATGAAAAAAATCCAATTGATCTGCACCGAATGTGAAAGAGTTTATCCCGCTGACCAACCCATCTGGCGTTGTACCTGTGGGGGCCTGTTGGATATTGAAATGGAAACAAGTTTTCCAATAGAAGAAATCCAAAAAAGACCGTCCAATATGTGGCGTTACCGGGAAGCGCTGCCTATCGATCAACCTGAAAATATCATCTCATTCTCAGAAGGATTTACACCAATCATTCCGGTTGAATTTGGTGGCAAAATGGTTGGGATTAAACAGGATCATTTGTTTCAAACGGGTTCTTATAAAGATCGCGGGGCATCTGTCCTGATTTCTATCGCAAAGGAATTGGGAATAAAACATGTCGTGGAAGATTCTTCTGGGAACGCTGGATGTGCGATCGCAGCCTATTGTGCCAGAGCCAATATTTCCTGTGATATCTATGTGCCGGCGAATACTTCACCAGCCAAGTTAGCGCAAATCACTCAATATGGAGCTAATTTACACCTGATCCCGGGCAATCGGGAAGCGACTGCCCACGCCGTACTCACTGCTGCCCGGACTACCTATTATGCCAGCCATTCCTGGAATCCCTTCTTCTTTCAGGGAACCAAAACATTCGCTTATGAAATCTGGGAACAAAACGATTTCCAAGCCCCTCAAGCCATCGTTGTCCCAGCTGGTAATGGTACCCTGGTACTGGGTGCCTGGATTGGTTTCAATGATCTAAAAAAAGCGGGAATAATTACCACAATTCCAAGAATATTTGCGGTACAGGCTAAAAATTGTGCCCCGCTGTATGCAGCCCATTATCAACATGCTTCCGAACCATCCAGAATAAACGCAAGTCCAACTTTGGCAGAAGGGATTGCCATTACAGAGCCCATCCGCGGTAAACAAATTTTAGCAGCTATTCGCCGATCAAATGGCACCTTTGCGACTGTCTCGGAAGAAGAAATTCAGGATTCGATAATTTCGATGCATCGCAAAGGATTTTACATTGAGCCAACGGCTGCAGCCACAATTGCAGCCATTCCTAAATTGGTTCAATCTATTCCAGAAATTGATCAATGGATTTCTGTTTTTACGGGACATGGATTAAAGTCCACCGAAAAGATCATGTCGATCCAGGAACATGTTTCACAATAATTTTTTTCCATTTTGGTAATTCTACCCATTTTCAGAACGGTCAACAGGAGATCCATGCACAATTCTACAGATTTTCGAATCGGTAACTATCGGCCAATCTACCTGTGGGCAGGACCCGGGACGATTCGCATGAACAAATTGAAGTTTATGCAGGTTGATGTTGATGAAAACATCCATTACGAAGCTCATCAATTCACAGGTGCTGATCTGGTGGTAAATGGTTTGCATCAAAATTGGATCCATCTGACTTACAGCTGGGGATTCCCTCCAGAGATTGAACAGGAAGATTGGCAATCCTTTGAAGACGCAACTTGCGAATACCACAATCTGGGTGCCAAAGTCTTCGCTTATATTCAGTCATCCAATTGCGTTTATTCAGGTAGTTTCAAAGATAAGGATTGGTATGCGATCACCCCCAAAGGAAAGAAGGTCTATTATTACACCGGCCGCTACATGACCTGTTTTCAAAATAATACCTGGATCAACTACCTTAAAGAACGAATACAGGATGCAATCAACCGTGGAGCAGATGGAATATTCTTTGACAATCTCTGGTATGGATTGCAGCCAAATGCATTATTCAGAACCTGGCTGGGAGCAGCTGGCTGTTATTGCACTACCTGTCAGGAAAAATACTATCATGAAACAGGCAAAAGGATGCCTACCCTGATGGATTTACAAAAAAGGGAAGTGTTGGATTATATCGAATGGCGTTCACAAAGTATGACCCTGGTGATCGAGCAATTGTCTGATTTTGCTCGTTCCTTAAAATCTGACGTGATCATCAGCGCCAATGATTACGATCCTGTCATGCGTCCGGTCAAACTCATTTTTGGCATCGATTTCCAACCCTTGGCAAAAATCCAGAATGTTACCATGATCGAAAACTTTGCACTGCCAAAATGGGAGGACAGCCATCCAAAAATATTGGTGAACAACTCCTTGACTATTCGAAACACCCAACCCTATTTACCATACCAAAAACATCTCAGCATCCTATCCTATGATGCAGGCATTGGATTCGATCCGGTTTATCCAATCCGCAGAATTCTGACCGGCATGGCAGAAGCAGCCGCATTAGGATGCAGCATGACCACCAAAGGCACAGAATATCATGATGGCAAAAAAATGACATTGTTGACTGCCCCTGAATATGGGGAGCAACAGAAAGCCATTGGGAATCTTCATCATTGGTTGCAGGATCATCAATCCATTTACCAGTCCCAAACCAAACGTGTTGCCAGCGTTGGCATTCTTCATCCGGGAGATCAATTATGGCAAAAATGGTTTCAAATAGCACCTTTATATTTTGCCTGCCAACAGACACTTTTGGCAGCAGGTATACCCTGGAGAACCATAACAGAAGTGGCAGACATACATGAAATTCAACAATTAATTGTTTTTGATCATATTCAACAAACAGAAAAAATTCCGCCTGAAATATCTTTCATCAATGCTTTTGAGTTCACAACATGGCACACCTTTTCACAATCTTTTTTTGACCGCCATCCTGGCATAAAAATCATCCTTGCGGACTCTGCCGATAATCTCATCCGGGGTTATCACGCCTACAAATCTCTACGAAAATTAATGGACTGGTTGGGAATGGCCAAATTGGTAACCCACACTCCATTCTTTACCCTACCACCACAAGAATTCCAACATGAATTGCTCAGTAAAATAGACGATCAGGAAATTATTCGTGTCATTTCTGATCATCCTGTGTTAATAGATTTATGGAAAAATGAATCGGATGGTTTGCATATACATCTGGTAAATTACCATGCTCAAAAGCAAGTAATAAAATTAAAAATACCAGATAATTCAATATTGACAGTAATTTCTCCAGAGCAGCAGGAGCAAGAAATGCATATAACTGCAAATATTGCAGCGCTGGAACTCGATCTTTATTCCATTTGCCTTTTAGAAAATAAATAAGGAGTTCAAATGAACAAAGTCATCCGCTGGTACCACTACATTACCTACAATATTTACTGGTTTGCGCTCACTGCACGTTCACAGGTATTAACACCTTTAATCATACCGTTATTAATTCAACGGTTCGTTGGTGAAGCGGCCAAGGGTGAACTATTGGGAAACATGCGTTTGTGGTCGCTCATGGTAGCTGTGCTTCTGCAAGCATTGATGGGCTTATTAAGTGATCAGTCAACCTCAAAATATGGTCGCAGGCGACCATTCATCGTTGTAGGCACCATTGGGGAAATCCTGATTTATATTTTGATTGGTTTCACCGCTGGTATGGATGGAATGACAGGTTATTGGTTCTTATTCCTGTTATACACACTCTCTATGATGACGGCCAACACAGCCCATGCCGCTTTACAGGGTATTATTCCAGATCTGGTGCCAGAAGAAAAGAGAGGACGTTTCTCTGGGTTTAAAGCGCTGTTCGAACTCCCATTACCCCTCATTTTTGTTTCATTCGTAATCGGCAAAATGGTCAGTGCAGGGAATATATGGGCAGCATTAATAACTTTAATCGTAATATTGATTGTTTGTATGTTGATCACATTAACAATAAAAGAAGAACCCCTGAAGTCAGAAAAAACAAAAATTGATTGGAATCCCATTATCCGTCTGGTTCTGATGACAGCCTCATTTACCGTAATCATCCTCGCATCAGGATTCTTCGTCCGACAAATTATGAATTTCATCCTGCAGGAAGAAACATCTTATGGTCATCTGATGGTCATGGCGATCGGTTTATTAGGAATGGTAGTAGCAATAGGCATCGGTGTCTGGAGTAGTATTTACATCAGTATTGGCCAAAAAATTCAGGAACACCAAAATTTCACCTGGTGGGTGGTAAATCGATTGGCATTTTTAGCCGGATCAACCAATCTGGCTGGGTTTCTGGTTTATTTTTTGCAGGAAAGGTTTATTGAGTTGCAGGGTGAAAAAGCAGCCGGACCCGCAGCTTCAATTACCATGTTTATTGGAATTTTTATTCTTCTTTCCGCCTTACCAAGCGGTTGGTTAACCGATCGGTTTGGTACTAAAAAGATTATTTTTATTAGCGCTATTCTGACGACACTTGGTACAGCTCTGGTGCTCCTATCGCCTTCGATTTCCTGGATGTATGCAGCCGGTTGTCTGGTAGGAGCTGGAATTGGATTCTTTTATGCGTCTAACTGGGCATTGGGCACAGAAATTGTTCCAAAAGACCAGGCTGGTAAATTCTTGGGGATCTCAAACCTGGCTGGCGCTGGTGCTGGCGCTGTCGGAGCATACATTGGTGGTCCAATTGCTGATCAGATCGGATATACCAACTTGATGACCATTTATGTGGTTTTGTTTCTCTTTTCGATCCTGGCACTGGCAAAGATAAAAGTAAAACAGTCACAATAATCACTGTTATTGAGTACCCATGTCATATCTACCTGAACGTTAGGTGTAGATGGTACTGCTTTTGGAGGAAAAACCCAAGTCTTTAAATCATGGATGTAAAACAAGGAATTTTAGTCCGATTCAAAAATCTGCTAACAAAATTCAGACAGGAAGTGGAAAATCGTCCCATTTCAGATTCTGGAATCCTGATCGGTACTGCCATTCTGGTGGGTATTGGTTCTGGATTTGGTGCAGTGCTTTTTACCTACCTGGTTGAAAGCGTTCAAAAGATTGCTTTCGAAGATGTTGCCCACACACTGCAATCCATCCATCCCTGGCACTTAGTCATCATTCCAATGACAGGAGCCCTGATTACAGGACCAATCATTTATCTTTTTGCTCACGAAGCAAAAGGACACGGTGTGCCTGAAGTCATGCTGGCTGTAGCACTCCGGGGTGGCAAAATTAAACCTCAGGTTGGGATTGTCAAAGCCATCACCTCTGCGATCTGCATCGGTACTGGTGGATCAGTTGGAAGTGAGGGACCAATCGCTCAAATTGGTTCTTCACTGGGTTCAACCATTGGTCAATTCCTGAAATTGAATGAAGAACGCACCAAAACACTGGTAGCCTGTGGGGCAGCCGGAGGAATCGCTGCAATTTTCAATGCCCCTATTGCTGGCGCTATATTTGCCATGGAAGTCATCTTAAATCGCATCAGTTCTGTTTATTTTGGTGCGGTTGTCATTTCCGCGGTCATTGCAGACTCCATTGCTCATTTTTTCATGGGTGACTTTCGAACATTCATGGTCCCTCAATATTTTTTAAAGAGTCCCTGGGAATTGCTTTTATATACACTCCTGGCCATTATTGCAGCATTTGCTTCGGTGGGATTTAGCCGGTTATTATATATCGTTGAAGATCTGTTTGATGATATCAAAATTCCTGCCTGGATAAAACCTACGATCGGCGCATTGTTATTGGGCGTGTTGGGAATCTTCACGATTAAAACGCCGGAAGGTTTCCCCAGAATTTTCGGTGTTGGATATGAATCAATGACCCCAGCCCTTTTCGGAGAATTTACATTAAAAGCGGCTTTTTTACTGTTTGTTCTGAAATTGTTAGCAACGCTATTCACGTTGGGTTCAGGTAATTCAGGTGGTATTTTTGCCCCCTCTCTCTTCATGGGTAGTATGCTGGGAGCAGGTTTTGGAAGTTGGGCAACGACCGTTTTTCCAAATATAACCGCCGGTGCTGGCGCATATGCATTGGTGGGAATGGCTTCTTTCTTCAGTGGCGCTACCCACGCACCGATGACCGCCATCCTGATCTTATTTGAAATGACTAATAATTATCAATTGATCCTGCCATTAATGCTTGCCTCCGTCTTAAGCACAATCATTTCAAGAATCCTCAGTAAAGATTCCATCTATACCCTCAAACTTACCCGGCGTGGAATTAAATTAAGTCAGATCCAGGATGTAGATGTAATGCAGGGAATTTTTGTTGGGGAAGTCATGTCAACGGATATCTTATCCATAAAATCAAATCAAACCCTTGAGGATTTAGAAATGCTTTTTTCTAAAACGCGGCTTACAGGGTTACCAGTTACTGATTTGATTGGTGACCTGGTTGGTGTGATAACCACAAATGATCTCCGAGAAGCCCGAAAAAAGGAAATGCCAGGCTCTACAGAATTATCGTATATCGCATCAATGGGAGATTTATTATTTGCTCATCCCAATGAGCCCATGTGGCAAGCAATATTTCGTATGAGCACACATGACATCAGCCTGTTACCAGTGGTGGATGAAGCTGATCCTAAAAAGTTACTGGGCATGATCTATCGTCAGGATGTCATCAAAGCCTATGACCATGCCATCACCAAAAAAGCAAACATGCAACATGATGTTGAAATTATCAAATTGGGGAAATTGGATGAAGCAAAATTTATCCACTTGAATATACCCGCCAATTCGCATGTGGTGGGTAAAAGAGTGAGTGAGATCAGGCTGCCAGGGCATTGTGTGATCGTTTCAATACGAAGAGGTCGGGAACTAAAAGTTGTTGATGGGCAAACCATCCTGAAAAAAGGGGATGCCTTAACCATATTCTCTGAGGAGGATTGTGCCAAAGATGTGGAGAAAATTCTAACGGGACAAGGTATAGAAATTCTGGAACCCGACCACCAAAAGTCCTATCATGAAGAGATTATTATTAAAGCTGGTTCAAAAATTACTGGAAAAATGGTCAAAGAAATTAAACTTCCTGGGAATATTTTGATTGTAAGTATTATTAGGAATCATAAAACAATTATTCCCCACGGTGAAACAATTTTTCACATCGATGATGTCGTTGAAGTCTATGGAATGGAAGCTGATATTAAGGTTGCCCGGACATTACTGGGATCCGAATAATTTTTTGTGTTAAATAGAACCAACTGTTCAGGTAAAATGAAATCATGTCTCATCGAAAAATTTCATCTGCTTTGTGTGCTTTGTTATTCCTCCATATGATGGTCTTTTTATCAGCCTGTGTTCCATCCGATAAATCCACAATTCAGCCAACAACAATCACAACAGCCGCCTTTGCTCCAACAGCGACTTTTGCCCAAACGATCACCTCTCAACCTTCGAACACAGCCACCATTGTTCCTTCTTTCACCCCAACGATTTCATCCAGACTAACTCCAGAATTAATTGAGCCAGATAATTGCCAAAAACCGCCAGAAAATTATGATCAGGTCGAAATTAATGGCATGTACATCAATCAGCGCACCTTCTCAATGCTGGAACATGCCCAATCCATTTATGGCGGTGAAATCGAACTGACAGGCTATCACCTTACCCAGGGAAGTTATACCAACCTGGTTTCCGCCAGTTTTGGGACACATATTGGTGGAGGAGCAGTTGATTTATCAGTAATCCAATATGGCACCTATCAGGTCTTATATGCTGATATTGAGCCATTGATCCAGGCTTTACGGATTGCTGGATTTGCAGCCTGGTTAAGAGATTTTGATCAGTTGTATCCTGGTTCTCCCATCCACATTCATGCCATTGCGATTGGAGACCAGGATTTATCTGGTCCTGCACGAGACCAATTAACCGGAGAATTCGGTTATTTCCGGGGATTTAATGGCATTCCACAAGAAAACGGATTAGCTCCCGTTCCGGATGAACACGGTGGACCCATACTTTGTCGCTGGATGTTGGAATTGGGGTATTCTGACTTAAGAAATTTATCCCCTTAGGGATTGGGGGGTGTGAAAAACAAATCCATTGGATCCATAATTCGGTACCAGCCACTCACCCGCCAACGACAATAATTACGCATTTCCTGTTCATCAGCGCTGACAGTGTAATGAGCCATGCTACCTTCGATGTCAGAAGAATAGCCATAGCGCATTTCTATATGCAGGTGCGGAGCAAGGGCATTACCACTATCCCCTATTGAACCGATTCCATCACCACAAGCCACCTGGTCACCCAGCTCATACACCGTAGGAGTATCAAGATGGGCATAGAGGATATACAAAGAAAGGTCATTATTTTCCTGATCAGGCAGATCCCAACCTGTCGGACATGTTAAGGAGGGGATAGAACCAAATAAATTAGGTTTGGTTTGGTTCTCCAGGTTTTCTTTCCATCCAACTGGTAAATTTCTAAACGGCGTTTCCACCAGAATGGCATTGCCATAAGGAAATCGGTCATTCATCAGCATGACAACCTCACCAGCCAAAATTGCCTGTACAGCAGAGCCTTTTAACGCAATACGGAGGTCGGGATCAACGACACTGAAATCCACCCCCTGGTGCGGATCATCTGAACCTGACTTGGGGGGATGAAATGGATTGGATATCATGTTGACCAGGTTTTCTGTTGGAAATTCGAATAACGGAGAACAGACATTAATCGCCTTCTCTGTCGGTGCAGGGGTAGTGGTCGGAACAATCGTTTTGGCAAATGTAGGAGATGATTTTTCTTTCATCTCAAGTGTTTCTGTAACTTCAAATATTGGAGTAATGACTTCCACAAAGGGTACTTTAGATGCACATCCCGTCAAAAGTAGAATGAAAATAGTAAATAGAAAAGCAAAAAATTTCATTCTAATATTGTACTTATAAATAGCGATTAAAATGGATGACACATTAAAAAATCTAAGGTGAAAATTTTAAACATGGATCCCAAGAAAATTTTATATTTCTTAATCATCATTTTAGTCATGCTAGGTAGCTCATTTTTAGGAGCGATCGGTGGAAGTTTCATAACCTTAAAAGTTGTTGAGAGAAATTCCACACTCTCGTTTGAAAACCAAACTGCTCCATCTCCAACTGTATCTATTCCTTCCACGTTAAGTTTTTCGAATTCGAATATCGAAACGACCATAACTTCTGTGGTTCAGGAAGTAGAACCAGCTGTGGTTACTGTTGTAGGCACAATCAGCGGTCGGGCAACATTTTTTGGTGTAACCTCGGACCAGGAAGTCAGTGGAAGCGGTGTGATTATTTCCGAAGATGGGTACATCCTCAGCAACAATCATGTTGTTGAAGGAACAAAGACTCTCTCTGTAATTCTCAATGACGGAACCGAACATCCAGCCGAATTGATCAGCCGCGATGTTTTTGCAGATTTGGCTGTGCTCAAAATTGAAGGAAAAGTCCCTGGAATTGCTAAAATTGGAAATTCCGATAATTTAAAACCTGGTGAAACGGTGATCGCGATTGGCTCTCCTTTAGGCACATTCAGAAATTCGGTCACTGTGGGTGTCATCAGTGCCACCGGCAGAACTCTGGATAGTGGTGAAGGATATGCTATCGAGGATTTAATTCAAACCGACGCCGCTATTAACTCTGGTAATTCTGGTGGACCATTATTAAATCTGGCTGGTGAAGTAATAGGTATAAACACATTGGTGATCCGTGGAAGCAATAATTCCAGCGCCAGCGCTGAAGCGCTTGGCTTTGCTATTTCATCCAATACAGCCGCCATGATCGCTCAGCATATCATTGAGAAAGGCTATTTTGCCCGTCCTTACCTCGGGACAAGTTATCAGAATGTTACGCCACGGATTGCGTCCTGGTATAACCTGTCTGTCAATTATGGTGCCTATATCACCGCAATTGACCGCAACAGTCCGGCAGAGATTTCAGGTTTACGACCGGGAGACATCATCACAAAAATTGGCGATGTTGTGATTGATGAACAACATTCCTTTATCAATGCTTTATTTGAATACGAACCCAATCAACAAATTACTCTAGAGTTTTCTCGCGAGAATCAATTACTGACGGTTGAAGTTACATTGGGAGAAATGAGTTCTCCATAATCCAATTTTAAGAAGGATTATTTCGGTTTCTCTTTTAAAATCTCCAATAAAGCTCGTGCAGAATCTTCAGGGCCTGAGAATTCTTTTCCCGAAACGCCTAATTGCGTTCGCATTTCTCCAACGAACACATTCTTATCGTAAAAAGCCTGAAAGAATTTTTGGGCAATTTCATCATGTAGATCTCTATATTCAGGGGGGCCAAAAATATTGGCAAAATACGAATGAGTCAAACCGGTGGTGGTGGTGGTTCCTTTGCTCATCACTGCACCTGAACGGAATACATCGATGGCTTGATCAGGAGACTTGATTCTTTCTACCGCAGGATGATCTTCATCCACCGTGTCGTAGTTGTTCGCATACAGAACAAAATCAACCTCATATCCTTCCACAACACTCTTAAACTTCGTTACTGGCAACACAACCCGCGCATTTACTTGATCTGGATTCATAATGATGGATCGGTCAATTTGGCCGAAAGCATAACCTTTTTGCAAATCGTCCAACCTTACGAAAGCGCCAATTTCAGTGCCATACCCCATGATTCTGCCATCAGGAAGGATATCGATTGAGCCCATATCATCAGCGATGATCACTAGATCCTCCACCTGATCTTCGATGATACCGCGCAGTGCTTCCAGTGTCTCTGATTTTCCTGCACCCGTATCTCCGATCAAAACGACATTCGAGGTACCTGCATTTCTTAAGACAATATGGAACATGGCACCATGAAATGGCATTCTGCCAATTTTCATCATCTTAACATTGTGTAAGGTAAGAATCATTTTTTTAAGGTAGCCAAAATATGCATATTCTTTGCGATATGGCACAGTACCTATCAGAATGTCGTT
This sequence comes from Chloroflexi bacterium HGW-Chloroflexi-2, assembly GCA_002840735.1. Taxonomy (GTDB): domain Bacteria; phylum Chloroflexota; class Anaerolineae; order Anaerolineales; family Anaerolineaceae; genus UBA6170. The sequence continues at coordinate 259,408 of PHBY01000004.1, read as the reverse complement.
TTCCTTATCGTCATAAAAAATTGTCTCAGAAGTATCCGGATCTTTTTCCCCTTCTACAGGAATACCATAAAAATAAATCGCATCCGGCTTTTTCTTTAAATCTGCGTCTTCAGCCAGTTCAAATAAATTACTTAAGGAAAAACCCAACTCAAACCATTGCACGGTAAAATAAACCAGGATGATTAATTCACCGACCTTGGCAGGGTAACACAACCATTGTTCAGGATCAATATTAAGATGATCAATAGGGTTGTGATCAATCCTTTTGAATTTTCCACTTCTTTTGTTGTTAGGTGTATTAAAAATTAATGGAGGATATATTAATACCTGGCGGGTCATCAAAATATCACATAATTTATCCTCATATTTGCAAATGAATGGCATATGATACGGAAGCGTAATTGCGGCAATATTCGCTCCAGCACTGACCTGGCGATAAACTCTGGGATGGTTACCAGAAATATTTTCAAGGATATCACGTTGGGCACTACGCACCACATGCATCAATTTTTCAACAGTCTCTGTGAAGGACCTGTAAGGCCGTTTATCCAGACGATCATCCACCGAATCAAGCACTACTAATCGTTGTAAACGTCGCCAGAAATTATAGAATTGTTCCACAAAATCGCTGAGCAAATCGAGATCTTCAAAGAAAGTCAAACTTTCAGGAACAATCTTGCATACCTGATCCGCCGGTAATTTTGATAGTAACAACAAGGTTGTCTGCATCGTTTTTAATTCTTCAGGTGTAACTTTCTCTTCATTAAAGAATACCCGTAATAACCGTGATTGCTGACGGAATAAATAACGAACATACTTACTTAATAAATCTAAAAATAATTTGCTGTTGATTAATTCATCAACGTTGTCACATAATCGGTTCCGGGTTCTCAGAACTAATTTATCACCATAAACTTCATAAGAGCCATTTTCCATTTTTTCTCCTCGTACCAATATTATGCTAGAAGTAACACTTTTAAATTAGATTTTATTCTTTAGAAATCATTGATTCCAACATTGAAGTTGTCAGAGATTTCGGTCGTTCGATGGGTTTCAATAGCGCTCTCGCCCAAACAATATGCGCTGTTAAGCCTAATATTCTACTTACTCCGAACAAAACTGTATAGAAGTCAAATTCTTTTACACCAAAGTGATATTGTAAAGCACCATTAATCGCATCCACATTTGGCCAGGGGTTACTCACTTTGCCATTCTCCATTAAGATATCAGGTAGGATTGCATAAACCATCTCTACCAGTTTAAGTAAATCACTGTCTAATTTTTTTCTTCTGGCAAATTCTAATTGTGCGGTAAATCTCGGATCTGTTGTTCTCAAGACCGCATGCCCATAACCTGGAATTATTTTGCCTTCCGATAATGATAGACGAAGAAAGCTCTCCAATTGTTCCTGAGTGGGGAGGCCATTGAAATATTCACTGACGTCCAGAAGCCATTTAAGACATTCCTGGTTCGCCAGGCCGTGCAGCGGTCCCGCTAATCCATTCATACCCGCAGCACAGGAAAGATATACGTCAGATAAAGCTGAACTTACCAGATGTGTGGCGTGCGCTGAAACATTTCCACCTTCGTGATCACAATGCAAAAAGAAAAATAAGCGGCAAAGATCATAATACTTTGGGTCACCTTCACGATCGATCATCACCCCAAAATTTGCGCTCCAATCATGATCCGCTTTGGGAGGTAGGTAAATTCCATCCTGATATTTCAGGTTATAAATAAAAGCAGCTAACCCGGGTAATTTTGCTGTCAGGTTTAATGAATCCTGTAAGAAATAACGCCAATGATCATCTTTAACGACACCAATTTCATATTCCTTTGCAAATATGGACTCTTTTTGTAAAGCCATAATCCCGATTGAAAATAATGTCATCGGATGAGTTTCCTTCGGCATACGCCGAATGGTGTTGTATACATAGGTTGGAATTAAGCTTCTTTTACGCCATTCCTCTTCTACAATCATGGCATCTTCAAAGGTTGGCAGTTCATTGGTCAACAATAAGTAATAAACACCTCCAGCCAACGGAAATTCTGCACCCGGAAATTTTGGGAGAATTTTCAATAATTCAGGAATTGAATATCCACGAATACGAATTCCCTCATATGGATCAACGTAAGAAATGTCACTGACCTGAATTTGAACGCCACGAATCCCTCCATATATTTGAGAAACGGTTACATCACAAACCTTAAAATCTCCAAATTCATTCCGTAACCGGTTTACCCGTTCTCTCCAATCAGGTAATTGTTCTGCAATTCTTTCCTCTAATGACATCATGGTGACACTCCTTTGAATAAAAAAATCATTTGGTTATTAAAAACTTGAATGAACACCCCAATCAGGATAATCTAGGGAGATAAACTCTCCTCATTTAATTACTGGGGATAGTTTTGATAAATCTGCGTGCCAATATATCCCAAATCTCGGGATATGCGGTCAGCCGCCTTGAGAATACTATTTTTGTGCAGTTTAATCTTCTCAGATGTAAATCGAAAAGATGGGCCGGAAATTGTTAATGCAGCCAGAATATCCGACTTCATGTCAAAGATGGGGGCGGCAATTCCAGCAGCATCCTCGACCCATTCCCCATCACTGAAAGCATAACCTTGTTTACGAATAGTTTTCAATTCCTCTTGTAATATCTTTATATCTGTGATTGTTTTATTCGTAAATGGCTGGAAATTGGTACGAGTAAGAATTTCCTCTTGCCTTTTTTCCGGGAGAAAGGCTAACAAAAGCTTCCCCGCTGAACCAGCATACAATGGCAATCGTCTCCCAATTCTGGCAACAATCCGAACATTCTGTGCGCTTTCCATTCTCTCTACACATAAACGTTCATCCCCATCCAGAATATAAAGGCTGATGGTTTCTTTCGTTTCCAGCAAAAGTTCATGGATGACCGGCAAGGCTACATTTCTGATATCCAGATTGGTTGTATAAACTTCTGCCCAACGAAGACTTTTGGGACCAACCGAATAGGTTCTTGATTCATGATTTTGTAACAATAATCCCTGATTTTTTAATGCCATCATTAAGCGCCCGCAAGCACTGGGAGAGAGTCCAGTCAATCTGGCTACTTCCCTTACACCCAGATCATTTTGATCAATGGTAAAGCAATCCATGATTTGAATCAGTCGATCAATTATTTGAACTTTTTCTTTTTCCATATTATTGTGCCGGAGAATGGGACACCGTCCCGAAATTGAATATAATGATTATAGGAATTAAACCGATAAAAGTCAAGGGCTATTTTAATTTTCCCGGAAAAGTGATTAATCAGAAATTGAAGAAAGGAACGGCATGATCGACTCAACTACTGCCATCCAAATGGTAAACAAAAAATTAATCGTACCTGATCAGGTAACCATCCCTTTCATCACAGGAGATGGCATCGGACCGGATGTAACAGATGCAATGCAATCGGTAGTAAACGCTGCCATTGAAAAAGCCTACCAATTTGAAAAAAAAATCATCTGGAATGAGGTGTTTGCTGGTGAAAAGGCTTTTCATCAAACAGGTGAATGGCTTCCTCAAGAGACATTGAATGCTTTTTCAGAATTTGTAGTTGGAATCAAAGGCCCACTCACAACACCTGTTGGTGGTGGCATTCGCTCATTGAATGTGGCTCTGCGAAAGGATCTGGATCTATATGTCTGTTTACGACCGGTTCGATACTTTCAGGGCATCAACGCTCCGGTAACACAACCCGAAAAGATTGATGTAACCATCTTTAGAGAGAATACCGAAGATGTTTATTCAGGAATAGAATTTGAATCGGATAGCCAGGAAGCAAAGATGTTTTTAGATTGGCTGCAGGAACAATTGCCTGATTCTTACCATAAAATTCGTTTTCCTCAATCTGTCGGATTGGGTATTAAACCCATTTCAAAAGAAGGCAGTCAGAGGTTAATTCAGGCAGCCATTGAATACGCCATCAGAAATAAAAAACCGATCGTTACATTAATTCACAAAGGTAACATCATGAAATTTACGGAGGGCGCCTTTCGCATGTGGGGATATGATCTGGCTGAACGTGATTACAAAGAATTCATTTACACAGCCCGCCAATTTGAACATACCAGAACGCATGTGGGAATTTCCGAAGCCAAAAAAGAAAAAGAATGGGCTTTGGGCAATGGAATGATCTGGATGAATGATGTGATTACCGATGCTGCCTTCCAGAATTTGTTGCTCTACCCTCAGGATTTCAGTGTGATCGCCAGCAGTAATTTAAATGGCGATTATCTATCGGATGCACTGGCTGCCCAGGTTGGAGGGATCGGGATTTCACCAGGAGCAAATATCAATTATCAGACCGGGATTGCCGTTTTTGAAGCGACCCATGGTACAGCTCCTGATATTGCCGGGAAGAACTTGGCCAATCCTTCCTCTTTGATCCTGTCATCCGTCCTCATGTTGCAATATTTGGGATGGAATGATGCAGCTGAACTCATTACAAAAGCCTTGGAAAAGACGATTAATCATGGACAATTAACCCAGGACCTGGCGCAGTTTGTGACTGGTTCCTCTACATTGGGTACTGGTGAATTTGCAAAAGCAATCATCAACAATTTCTAATGACATAGGAGTGATTCATGAAAAAAGGTCTGATTTCAACAAAATCAACACTATCAATTAATGGAAAGATTTTTCAATTTTTCCAACTTTCTAAATTACATCCAGAGAATCCAAATTTTTTGGAAAGATTGCCTTTTTCGATTCGTATTTTACTGGAAGGAGTTCTCCGAAATACGAATGGCGAATCCATAACCGAAATTGATGCCATTAACCTCGCTGGTTGGCAACCTCATCAGGATCATCGTCGACCCATCCCATTTTTCCCAGGCAGAGTAGTTCTTCAGGATTTCACTGGGGTTCCGGTATTAAATGATCTGGCAGCGATGCGAGCTGCCATTCAACGAATGGGCGGGGATCCTTTAAAGGTTAATCCTGTTATCCCGGTTGATCTGGTAATTGACCATTCGGTGATGGTGGATGTATCTGCGCAGAAAGATGCTGTCGATCAAAACGCGAAAAATGAATTTGAACGCAATCTTGAGAGATATCAATTTCTACGCTGGAGTAGCTCTGCCTTTGAAAATCTACGCATTGTCCCGCCGTCCACAGGCATCATCCATCAGGTTAATCTCGAATTTCTTGCTCAATCTGTTTTGACCAATGATACAGATGGTGAAACTTATATTTTTCCAGATACGCTGGTAGGAACGGATTCCCATACAACGATGATCAACGGGTTAGGCATCGTGGGCTGGGGCGTAGGAGGAATTGAAGCAGTCGCTGCTATGATGGGACAACCTATCGAAATTCTTACCCCGGATGTTATTGGGGTTCACTTGAAAGGACAATTAAAAGAAGGTTTAACACCTACTGATTTAACATTGACCATCATCCAAATGCTAAGGAAAAAAGGTGTAGTTGATAAGTTCGTTGAGTTTTTTGGAGAAGGTCTGGATCACCTGAGCCTGGCTGATCGGGCTATGATTGCCAATATCACCCCGGAGAGCGGAGCAACCATGATCTATTTTCCATTTGATGACCAATCATTGAAGTATTTGCAATTAACCGGTAAAAATGAAGAACACCTGGATCTTGTTGAGAAGTATTATCGGGTTCAAAATCTATTCCGGGAATCACATCAACCTTTTCCAGAATTTTCTGAGGTGATCGAGGTAGACCTGGATCAAATAGAACCCAGTGTCGCCGGCCCAAAACGGCCGCAGGATCGTATGGGATTGCAATCAGTCAAAGAAAATTTTCAAATCAGTATGGTAAAACCTCGAAATCAAATGGGGTTCGGTTATCCGGAAGGTGAAATAAAGAAGACTTTTAATCTGGAACATGCCGGAAAATCATTTCAGTTGTCACATGGGTTTACTGCCATCGCGGCCATTACTTCCTGTACGAACACATCCAATCCAACGGTTATGATTGCTGCCGGCCTGGTTGCCAAAAAGGCAGTTTCAAAAGGCCTTACGATCCCGGAATACGTAAAGACTAGTTTTGCACCAGGTTCTCGGGTTGTCACTGAATACTTAGTCGAAAGTGGCTTAATGAGTGATCTGGAAATGCTTGGTTTCCATGTGGTTGGATATGGATGTACAACCTGTATTGGTAATAGTGGTCCCCTTCACGAAGAAATTGTTGATTTTATTGAAAAGGAAAAAATAATTGCGAGCGCTGTTCTTTCGGGAAACAGAAATTTTGAAGGCAGAATTAATCCTCAAACACAGGCAAATTATTTGGCATCCCCCCCTCTTGTGGTTGCATTTGCCTTAGCAGGAACGGTAAATATCGATCTAACAAAAGATCCTATAGGATACGATCACACAGAAAAACCAGTTTACCTGCATGATATCTGGCCAACTAGCCTTGAAATCCAGGATATCTTGCATTCTACCGTCAAACCTGAATTGTTCATTAAAAATTATGCAAATGTATTTTCAGGTAATTCCGCTTGGAATTCACTGCAAACAAACTCGGAAAAAATCTATGATTGGGATGAAAACTCCACCTACCTCCAGAAACCACCCTATTTTGAAAATCTGTCGCTTGAAGGTACATCAATAAGGATTATTGATGCGCGTGCACTCGTCGTTTTAGGAGATTCAGTCACCACAGACCATATCTCTCCCGCTGGAGCTATTCCATTAAAAAGTCCAGCTGGAGAATATCTGATAAACCATGGTGTTCAACCAGAGGAATTTAATTCTTTTGGATCACGCAGAGGGAACGACCGCATTATGACACGCGGGACATTTGGAAACATCCGCATTAAAAACCTGCTATTGACTGGAATTGAGGGTGGTATGACACGCTATATTCCATCTGGAGAGGTAATGAGTATTTATGATGCCTCACAGAAATACCAACAGGCAGGAATGGATCTGATTGTGATTGCCGGGAAAGAATACGGAACAGGCTCCTCGCGTGATTGGGCTGCTAAAGGTCCTATGCTATTAGGAGTAAAAGCTGTCATCGCCGAATCGTTTGAACGAATTCATCGCTCTAACCTGGTTGGGATGGGTATTCTACCATTGGAGTTTTTACCTGGAGAAAATTTGCAAACTTTAGAATTGCATGGTAGTGAAAAATTTTCCATCAACAATACAGATGGTATTTTCCCGGGGAAAATTCTTCAAGTAAAAGCTTTAAGCACCACTGGTAAAGAAACTTATTTTGATGTCAAATTAAGAATCGACACGCTCATTGAAATTCAATACTTCAAAGACGGTGGCATTATGAATACAATTCTTAAGGATTTGATTGCATCACGGTAAGTAAATCAATTTCTTTTCAGAGATGAAATGGTCAATTATTCTTCAGAAGAATATTGTTCCATAATCACCCCTGCTTTTTCAAGGAATTCAAGCGCAATTGGATCTACACGATATGAATTGAGATAAATTAGCTTGGAGATTCTGGCATTAATTAACATTTTTGTACAATTCAGGCATGGAAAATGAGTTACATAACAAACCGCATCTTTTGTAGCCAGACCAAACACAGCCGCCTGAATAATGGCGTTTACTTCAGCATGCACAGTGCGAACACAATGTCCATCGACCATCAAATGCCCGACATCATCACAATGGTCTAATCCAGCTGGTGAGCCGTTGTAGCCGGTTGAGATGATATGCTTATCTTTTACCAATACCGCGCCTACCTTTGCTCGATCACAGGTTGAACGCACTGCAACATCTTCCGCTATTTTCATGAAGTATGAATCCCAGGTTGGTCGTGACATTGTTCCTCCAAAATTTATAATTAATGGTTCGAAATCAATAATGTTTTAATTTTATTGATCCAAATCAACAAATCAAATCAAAACTTCAATGGATTGTTGTTAATTATCCGAATTTTCCAGATATGTAATCCTGCGTTTTTACATCCTTCGGTCGGGTAAAGATATCCTCAGCACTGGAAAATTCAATTAATTTCCCTTGCAAGAAAAAAGCAACATGGTCAGCAATTCGTCCGGCTTGTTGTGTATTATGTGGCGCGATGATGACCGTGAAATCTTTCTTTAGCTCAATCAGAGAGGTTTCAATTTTTGCAGTGGAGACCGGATCAAGCGCTGATGTTGGTTCATCCAGCATGATGATTTCAGGTTGTAATGATAAAGTGCGTGCCAGACATAAACGCTGTTGTTGCCCACCAGAAATAGAATTAGCTGGATCATGTATTCGTTCTTTCACTTCATCCCATAACTCGGCCAATCGCAAGGAACGTTCAACCGCATCATCCAACACCATTTTTCGTTTCTCACCCATTAATTCCAGCCCATAAGAAACATTCTGGTAAATAGACAAAGGAAGCGGTAATGGTCGAGAAAATACAATGCCAACTTTTCGACGTAAAGCGATTACATCCAGAGTTGGATCAAGTATGTCGATTCCATCAATTAATACCTTGCCAGTTGTCTTTGCCACATCTGCCAGGTCATTTAACCGGTTCAATACACGTAAGAAGGTTGATTTACCCCCACCAGATGGACCAATCAATGCAGTAATCTGGTGTATGGGAATCCGAAGATTAATATCAAACAAAGATTCAACCCCATCGGAATAGGTAATGGAAAGATTTTCAACAATTATTTTATCCATACTACCACTGCCTTTTCGCCCGGGCATGGGAACGAATCATCGTAACAATAATATCCATGATCAAAACAAACACCAACAGCACCAATACTGTTCCATATTGAATCTGGATTGGCATACCTGGTACCTGGGTGGAAATCACAAATAAATGATATGGTAACGCCATAGTCGCATCAAGAGGGGAATTGGGCAATCTGGGAAGGAAAAATGCAGCCCCGGTGAATAAAATAGGAGCTGTTTCTCCTGCAGCTCGTTCCAAACCGAGAACAACACCTGTCAAAATTCCAGGAATTGCCTGAGGTAATACCAATCGCCAGATTGTCTGCCATTTGGTGGCGCCCAGAGAAACACTTACCACCCTGAAGGATTGTGGAACCGCACGAAGTGCTTCTTCTGTGGTGCTGATGATCACCGGCAGTGTCATGATAGACAACGTAAGTGATGCTGATAATATGCTGGTTCCGAAATTCAGAAAAATGACAAATAATCCTAAACCAAATAAACCATACACGACAGAAGGAATTCCGGCCAAATTAATGATCGCCAGTCGAATTGATTGAGTCACTTTATTCATTGGGGCATACTCCGATAAATAAATTGCTGCCGCAATGCCTAGAGGTACGGAGAATAAAGCGGTTCCGATCGTCAAATAGAAAGTTCCAACGATCGCCGGCCAGATCCCACCTGCTCTCATTCCTTCACTGGGCATGGCGGAAACAAACTCCCAGGATATGGCTGGCGCGCCCAGATAAATGATGTAGATGACCACGGCAATGATTGGGATGACTGTTGCAATCGATAATATCGTTAACACCGAAAAGCCCAGTTTTTCAATGCGTAATTGTTTCAAAACATTTGATTTCTTTGCAGTCTGCATAAATTCTCTCAGGATAAGATCCTCTCAGATCGTTTTAATTTCCGGGAACTGATGTTGGATGCTATTACATTTACCAGCAAGGTGAATAAAAATAGAACTATACCAATGAAAAACAATACATGATAATGCGGGCTGCCCGTGGCTACCTCCCCCATTTCTGAAGCGATTGTGGCAGTCATTGTTCGAATGGGCATAAACAATGCCTGTAATGATGTTGGTAGAATGGGAGCATTTCCGGTGACCATCATGACAGTCATTGTTTCTCCTATGGTTCTTCCTACACCTAACATAACTGCCATCAGAATTCCCGATTTGGCAGCCGGTACTGTTACACCCCAGATCGTCTGCCAGCGAGTCAATCCTAAAGCCAGTGAGCCGTGCCGATACGAATCCGGCACATTATTGAGCGCATCTTCAGATATGGAAACAATGGTAGGGATGGCGATGCCACCCAACAATAAGGATCCTGTCAGAGCTGTAAGCCCGGTAGGTAAATTCAATGTGTCACGCAGAAAAGGCGAAACTACCAGAATACCTAAAAAGCCCAAAACGACACTTGGCAAACCTGCCAATAATTCAACCAGCGGTTTCATGATTTCCTGCAGCCATTTTGGGGCAATTTCAGCAATGAAAACTGCTGTCAGAATACCAAATGGAACCGCAATTAACGATGCTCCCAGCGTGACGACCAGAGAACCCAAGATTAATGGAAGGATCCCATAATAACCCTCAATGGGATACCATCGTTCGGAGAATAATTGTGATAATGGTACATCAAAAAGTGCAGGGGTTCCTTCTGACAATAGAAAAAATAAAATAAGTAAGACAAACAGGATGGAAGAATACCCCGAAAATTGAATGGTTCGGGTAATTACTTTTTCAAAATTCCTGGTTTGATTTTCCTTCATATTTTTCCTTATTTAACCGGAATGAAACCCAAATCAGTAACAATTTTCTGCCCTTCAGATGTCATTATCCAATCAAGATATGCTTTTACAAATGTTGGTGGTGTTCCAGGAGCATAGATGTATAAATTTCTGGAAATGGCATAAAGATTGTCATTCACTGTGCTTAATGAGGGAAATATATAATCTAATCCTTCTTCTCTGGCAATGCCAAGCACTTTCACCTCTTCAGTGATATAGCCCAATCCATCATAACCAATTGCGTTACGATTTGCCCGAACTTCCGCAATAATCCCTTCAGATGAAGGTAGTAATAATGTGTTCGCAGAGAAAATTGTCTTATCCTCGGAATTTCCCAGGCGGATCACTTCTTCAAGAAAGTAGACATGGGTTCCGGAATTTGTTTCCCTGGAAAGGCGTACAATGGGTCTATCTTCACCCCCTAATTGAATCCAGTTTTCAATTTTTCCGGTGTAAATATCTGAAATTTCCTGCAAGGTTAACCTATTGATAGGATTATCAGGATGAACAATCACAGCAATTGCATCTCTTGCCACAACGTATTCAATCGGGTCCACCCCATTTTTATTTGCACTTTCTATCTCTTCCAATTTGATTTGTCGGGATGCATTTGCCAGGTCGACCGTATTATTAATGAGTGAAGAAATTCCGGTCCCACTGCCTCCACCTGTAACGGAAATTCGAACTTCAGGATGGAGCTTTTGATATTCCTCTGCCCAATACAATGCCAGGTTAACCATCGTGTCAGACCCTTTATTTTCCAGATAATAATAATCTGTCACATTTTGATCAGCCGATTGATTCCCATTATTACTTTTTTGACATCCAGACAATAAAAGAATTGAAAAGAACAAAACAATAAAAATATAAGAAAAAACTTTTCGCATGCTAAAAATTATAAATGATACTTGCCAAAATGTACCAACATCTCAATAATATTTGTCATCAGAACCCTGGTAGATTTTCCTTGATATACCATCAATTTTAAAAAACTTGCTTTATGAAAAAGAATAATTCAAATTCATCAATCGATATAAACAGAGATTTATCATCCTTTAGAATTCGTAGCAACTTTTGCCAATTTATTAGAATCCATCACACGGAATTCTGTGCGGGTGATATCAATTATTCCATCATCTGCAAAACGATGCAGGAAACGACAAACCATCTCTCTGGTTGAACCAATTCTGGCAGCCATTTCATCCAGGGTTAAACTTCTGGTTATCGGGCCATTGTGTTGATCACGGACAGTATCCATCAATAATTTTGCCAATCTCCCGGCGACAGGTTGAAAAGTCATCTCTTCCAGAATTTCACTTGCCCGCAGCATTTTATACACCATTAAACGTGATAATTCCCACGCTGCTGCACCTTCACTTTTCAGTATCGGTATGAGACTATCAGCTGACCAAAGCATGATGGTGGTATTCTCAACAACTTCCAGGGAAACAGGCATTGGCATCGCTTCATAGAAAAATGCAAGTCCCCAAAAAATGTCACCTTCATTAAAAGTCGTTACGACCAGGTTGCGACCTTCCACCGAACTCTTTAATGCATGAATACTTCCTTTAACAATTAAAAACAAGTAAGGCCAGATATCCCCATCAATGATGAGAAACTCTCCTTTAGCATATCTTTTGAAGATTGCCTGGTTCTTAACAAGATCTTTTTTATCATCTGACAAGACAGAGAACACCGGGTTTTGGTCAAATAACATTGCTGTTTCTTTCATTAAATTCTCCTCGATTAACTATAGCAGAAAATGATTTTTTCTAACGGAAGTCATTTCCTCGATTTGCGTTAAGTCAAAGAATTAATATGTGAAATCTATTACAAACTTTATTATTCAATCTTTTCCCATTAAGGAAATCTTATGAAAAATAAAATACTTCTCATCTTTACACTTTTTTTCATTGTCCAATTAAGCGGCTGCGTGGATGCGCGTTCTTTGTGTACGCCTGGAATGATCACCTATCGAGAACGATCCAATCCATTTCCATCGATAACAGAAAACCAGCTCAATCCACAACAAATTGAAATTAAGTTAAAAATAAAAGATTTTGACCATTTAGTTTCAGGTCAATTGTGCAATAACCATCTGGAAGGATTGGTCTACGTAGGTTGTGATATTGAAATCTATGAATGGGAAGATAAATCTAATTTTTTGGATAATTGCAACTTTACTGTTGAGTCGAACACAATCATTTATGTAGCTGCCCACAACAACACAGCCTATTACAAAGGATGCAATTCTTGCCACATGACTGACGAATAATAGCGAAGCCTTATGCTATTTGCTTTAAGTCAAAGTTGTAAACTGATATTTGTGATATTTATTACAAGAGATTAAAGATTTATGGAGGTAAAAATGAAAAAAAACAATGTGTTAGGTGGAGTAATGGCGCTCATCGCCGCTATCATCGGTATCGTCGGTCATTTTGTTCTGTTTTTCCAGTGGTATATTGCAGGCATGTCTGCCGAATCTGCTGAACCAGGATGTGAGATTTTATTGAAATACATTCATCCTGGTTTGGGTGATGTGGGATTTTTGGCTTCTGCCTTTTTCCTGGTCAGTGCCTATGGCTTTTTTGTAAAGAAAAACTGGGCATATAACCTCTCAGTCATTGGGATCGTTTTAGCGTTGTTAGCCAGCTTCTTTATTAATATACCTTTCATGGCAGCCAGCTTACCGCCTGTTTATTTCATGTTGTTTTTCCCTTATATCCTGTTCTACTTTGTTTTCCTTTGGAAAGTTGGAGAAATCTCGTGGAGTAGAATATTATTGGGGTTGGGAACTGGCGTTACTTACATTTTCTGCTTCATGAATGGTGTATCCAGCACCAGTCGAATTATCACTGTAGGAACCCCGATATTTTACCTGGTCGTCAGTCTCCATTGGGTGGCAATGATTGGCTGGGCTGTTGTTACATTTGGTATTTTAACAAAACCTAAAAACTGGATGGTACCCGTTGGTTTATTAGCAGGAGTAACAGAGTTGATTGTTGGAATTCCATTAGCAGTCATTACGGCACAGGAGCTGGGTCGCTTCTCATTATTTACACTAGCCCCCATTGCCAGCCTGGCGATGGTCGTAATTCTTGTCATCCCGAATTTATGGCAAAAATGGACGAATGCTGTTGATTGAAAATTCCGTTCATTCATCAAGCATTTTAAAATAAAAATTAATGATCATAGAGGTGAGAATGAAAAGCATCATAACGCAAGCAATTCTCACCTTACTGTTTTATTATGACAATTCTAAAGTTATCTCTGCAATAAGAATATTCAATCGATATCGCGCAGATATTAACTTTTGTTAATGACTTTCAATCATCAACGTGCTAATATGTGCAAAATTACACAATAAAATTTATAAATTTTTTCTGAAGGAGCATCAATGCAGGCTTTCAAAACCCGATTTAATTATCTCTTTACTTCAACAAAAGGATTGATACTGGTTGCTATTGCACTTTGTGCGTTGATCTCTGCATTCTTTGGATCATTATCCGGACCAATGGCTGATCTGGGTGTCAAAACAGTTATTGTGAAAACTTTTGGCATTGATCTGGTCGAAGCTGAAAGAGAAGGACGTGTGATTATTCTGTATCACACCATCGCGATGGCAGTTATCGCTATTGAAACATACATGATCACAGATTTAGTTGCCATGAAAGAAAATCAACGAGTGCAAATAAACAGCACAATCACATTTGGATATCTGGCTGCCATCATTGGTGGACTCCCCTTCGCTTATTGGGGGACCAGTTGGATCATGCATGGCATTTACATCGCAGGATTGACACTGATTTTCTTCGCCGGCTGTCTACTGGCATACGCATTATGGCCATGGAGGAATGAATACAAAGTGAAAAACACTGCCTATGCCCATTCCAAGTCCGGTTATGATCTGGAGCGAGTCGCATTCTTCTCTGTATCCATTGTAACCCTGGCTTCCGCTTTATTTGGTGCGATTCCTGGTTCATTCTACGGAAATGGGTTCTTTACCTTTCTGGCAGAAAATGTTGTCCGAGAACCAATCAAGACCACACTGCAAAAATCAATCATTGGACACCTGCATATCATGTTGGCACTCATCGCAATTGCTTGTGCCTTGATCATTTGTAGATATATGGATTTTAAAGGCATTCTCCACACAATCGCCATGCCATTATTCATCATTGGGTCTATTGTATTGTCAATGGGAACCTGGTTGGTTGTTCCTTTTGAAGGAATTGCACATACAGTTATATACGGTGGCTCAACAATTGCTATGCTGGGCGCATTGCTGCTCGTTATTTATTCCTGGGACAAACTTATAAAAACTGGCCTTGCGGAAAAAGGATTGAAAAAAGGTAACTTTTTCCAGGGGTTAACTGCTCTTGTAAGAGATCCAATAAAGTTTGGTGTAACCTGGCAGATGGTTTTTATGAATTTCACTGTCAGTTTTATCGGAATTTTTGTTGCAGTAAAACTGGATGAAATATTCCGTAATTGGCCATTTATGGATGAAAAACTGATTCTGACTGGTCACTGGCATATCCTCGCTACCCTGACAGCCACAATTTTGCTTTTGTATTATGCTGATTTAGCAGGGTTAAAGGGAAAATCAAGACAATGGTTTGGTTGGTCCATTATTATTTTTTCTGACCTGGCCTTTGGCGCAGTGACCGTTTACGAATTGAAACGTTTATTTGTCGAGGAAGCATACCAACAACCTGTTGTCAATATCACAAACCTTCTTGGGGATATTGGCTTGGTTGTTGTTTTGCTTGCTCTCGCAGCACTGATGGTATGGCGATTGATAGACCTATTTAAAAAGAATGGCAGGTGGTCACAAGAAGTGCATGAAAAATTAGAGTCCTATGTGGAGGAAAAATAATGAAAAAATTGACTCTACTCCTGATATCCTTTATTATCATCCTGACTGCCTGTAAACCTGTCGACATAAATGCACCTGCTCCAGTCTATGATACGGGAATTGAACCGAATACATGGGCCTTTATCCCTATGGGAGCGTTTTTCTCTGGACAATTCAACTTTGAAACAACAATTGATTACGATTATGAAATGATGGTTACCCATGTTACCAATCAACAATTTGCTGAATACTTAAACGAAGCTATGAAGGATGGTTATATTAAAATTGAAGAGAATAAAGTAATTGGATATTATCCCGGTGATGAATTTCATGATGGAAGGCATGAAGAAGAAATTCCAGCTGGAAATTATATACATATTCCATTGGACGACCCTATGTTACGGCTTGACTATGATGGCCAAATTTTCACTGCTCAACCAACCTGGGCGAATCATCCCGTCACGATGGTTTCCTGGTTTGGTGCAAAAGCATATTGCGAATATTACGATTGGCGCTTGCCTACTGAATTAGAATGGGAAAAAGCAGCCAGAGGTAGTGAAGATACACGCCCATATCCCTGGGGTGAAACAATTGCACGTAACAATGCCAACCTGATTACCAGCCGGGATCCATTCGAAGACATGAGTTCCTTTGGTTCTCGCACGACTCCAGTTGGATTTTACAATGGAAAAACATATGATGGTTATGTAACATTAGACTCCCCAAGTCCGTACGGGATTTATGATATGGCCGGAAATGTATGGGAATGGACTTCTAATGTTTATGAAGAACAACATTACCGCTATCTACGCGGTGGAAGTAAAGATGTGTATGAGAATTACTTACGCATCTGGGTACGAAATAGTTCAATCCCAACATACACCAGCTCAGGTTTTGGTTTTCGATGTGTAAAATAATTATAGAAAGAATCTCCCTCTATTGGAAGTTGATCAAGAGCCTGCAAACCGGTTTGCTATTAGCAACCGGTTTAGCAGGGTTCATGAGTTTCAAATGTCCGGTTTTCAATATCCCATTGTTAACAGAGATAGCTGTGAGTCTCTTTCTGTCAATTAGTGGTAGCACCGTCCTAAATATGTGGTATGACCGCGATATTGATGCAAAAATGAAACGAACCTGCTACAGGCCATTGGCATCAGGTATCGTTTCGTCGAGAGAAGTTCTAAACCTGGGAGTTATCTTGTCCATTCTGGGAGTGGGATTTGCACTGCTCATCAATCCACTCTATGGACTGATTGTATTTCTTGGGATCTTCTTTGATGTGCTGATTTACACAATCTGGTTAAAAAGAAGGACTTGCTGGTCTATCATCTGGGGAGGATTAGCTGGGGGGATGCCTATCCTGGCTGGAAGAACCCTGGCAGTGGGGTACATTGATTGGGTTGGATTATTGCTGGCAATCGGTATTCTGTTTTGGATTCCTACACATATAATGACCTTCTCCATGCGATATTATGATGACTATCAAGCTGCTGGGATTCCAACCTTCCCCAGTCGGTATAGTTTTTCATTTACACGATTGATGATTGCAATTTCCAGCGTTTTAACAGCCGTAACAATCGGTCTGGCTGCAATTGGCATTGGAATGACAATCGGTTACTTACGATTACTGATTGTGCTTTCATTTGGCTTAATTTTCCTGGCAATGATGAGCTTGATCAGACCATCCCAAAAACTTAATTTTGGTTTATTCAAGTACGCTTCCTTGTATATGTTAAGTGCCATGGTACTTATGGTGGTTTGAAATGTGGTTGATTAAAAATTATTGAGGAGAATTGCAATGGCTAAAACGAAGCAGAAAATTTTCGGCCCAAAAATGGCAGCGATTGCTCCTTAGAACCGCTGCTGCTTTCACCCTTCTTCTTTGTGGAATTGCTGTCCTGATTGCTCCCTTATGGGGTGCATCGACACATATTTTTAAAGAAGTTGGTCAGAATTGGGCCAATGCCTGGCCAACTCAAATGAAAGTAATTGGCATCTTACTTCTGGTAACAGGTATTTTCACTTTGATTTTTCCAACAGGGAAAAGATTTATGTTCCTGCATAGGAAAAAAATCACTTTGATAAATTCTGATTGATTCACTCTGATAAAGACAATTTCCCTAATCCCCTCTTTCTGACGAGGGGATTTATTGATTCTGATTTCAGCCCATTCAAGCAATAATTCTCAGGTTGCGCCAATACTTAAAGGCGATTAGAATTTATCACATTACTTTTTTCTGGAGATACATATGCCTGAAATATATGAAAATACAAATTTCATAAAAGAAGCTATTGAAGAAGATCTGAAATCCGGTCGCTTCACGACAGTTCATACAAGGTTTCCACCAGAACCAAATGGATACCTGCATATCGGCCACGCCAAAGCAATCTGCATAGATTTCGGCATGGCGCAAGCTTTTGGGGGCAAAACGAATTTACGATATGATGACACAAATCCGGTCAAGGAAGATACGGAATACGTAGACGCCATCAAAGAAGACATTCGTTGGTTAGGTTTCGATTGGGATAACAGAGAGTATTATGCTTCGGATTATTTTGAACAATTGTATCAATGGGCAGAGCAATTGATTCTTCAAGGTGATGCTTATGTAGATGATTTATCTCCAGAAGAAATTCGACAGTATCGCGGGACCCTTACCGAACCAGGCAAAAACAGTCCTTATCGGGATCGTTCCGTAGATGAAAATCTGGATCTCTTCAGACGGATGCGAAATGGAGAATTTCCGGATGGTGCACGTGTGCTAAGAGCAAAAATTGACATGACATCTGGAAATATCAACATGCGTGATCCTGTCATGTATCGAATTCTGCACGCATCCCATCATCGCACCGGGGATAAATGGTGCATTTATCCGATGTATGATTTTGCACATGGTCAATCTGATTCCATTGAAGGGATCACCCATTCCTTATGTGATCTGGCTTATGAGGCCCATCGACCATTATATGATTGGTTTGTAGAAAAATTAGGCATTTTTCACCCCCGCCAATTAGAATTTTCCAGATTGAACATATCCTATACCATCCTGAGCAAACGTTTCCTCAAATTGATGGTAGATAATAAATTGGTGAACGGCTGGGATGATCCACGCATGCCCACTCTGTGTGGAATGCGACGAAGAGGTTTTACTTCCGAGGCGATTCGCGACTTCATCGACAAGGTTGGAGTAGCAAAAAATGAGAGTGTTGTGGATATTTCTTTGCTGGAACACTGCGTCCGTGATAATCTGAATGTGTCCGCCAATCGCGTAATGGCAGTTTTGAATCCTTTAAAGTTGATCATTGATAATTATCCTGAGGACCAGGTCGAACAACTGGAAGCCATCAACAATCCAGAGGATGACTCCGCAGGTAAACGATTGGTACCGTTTTCAAAAGTTCTTTTTATCGAGAAAGACGACTTTATGGAAAACCCACCGAAAAAATATTTTCGTCTCTCACCTGGCAATGAAGTTCGTTTGAGATATGGTTATTATGTCAAATGCACTCACATCGTGAAAGACGATAATGGTGAAATTCTTGAAGTGCATTGCACGTACGATCCTGAAACCCGAGGCGGTTATTCGCCAGATGGCAGAAAGGTAAAAGGTACCATTCATTGGGTATCTGCCCAACACGCACTCGAAGCCGAAATTCGTCTGTACGATCGCTTATTTAATACGCCTGACCCGGATAATACAGAAGAAGGAAAAACCTTCCTGGATAATCTCAATCCTGATTCATTGACAATTCTTAATAGCTGTAAAGTTGAGCCATCCCTGAAAAACTCACTTTCAGGAGATCGCTTCCAGTTTGAGAGACAGGGATACTTCTGCACTGATCTTGACTCAACCCAAAATTCCCTGGTCTTCAATCGAACTGTCAGCTTGAAAGATAGCTGGGCGAAAATTAGTCAATTTAGTTGATTCTGTTTTATTTATGCATAATCAACAAATCAGGATTTAGCAGTCAAGTAGCGTAGAGGAAAAAAATACGACGACTCATCATAGTTCTGAAAAAAATATCTCAAACCTTTGTGAACCAATATCAGGTTTTTGGTGTTAACAGTAGAAAACTGAAAAAAATTGGAGAAGCATGACAAAAATATCCATCATAACCGATACTGATTCAAGTTTGCCGGTTGATATCGCCGCACAATTCAATATCACTCAGGTGCCAATTACCATTCATTTTGGAGAGTCGATTTACACAACCGGCCTTGATATCAATGATGCCATTCTGTTTGAAATCATTGATCAAACAAATAAATTACCCACTACTTCAGCACCTCCCCCATCTGCATTTGAGAAAGCCTATCAAAATGCGTTTGATAACGGTTATGATGTGATCATTTGTATCTGTGTTTCGAGTAAAGTGAGTGCAACATATCAAGCTGCGTTAACAGCAAGGGAACAATTTTCTGAGAGAGACATTACCGTTGTCGATTCTTTGCAACTCTCTTTAGCACAAGGACTGATAGTTCTGAGAGCTGCAGAAGCAGCACAAAATGGCGTCTCCAAAGATGAAATTTTAGAAGATATTGGGCGTGTTAAAAACAACCTGCATGTCTATGCCGCCTTACCTACATTGAAATACCTTGCTTTGGGTGGAAGAGTCAGTAAATTAGCTGCGGGGTTGGCAGACACTTTGGATATCAAACCAATTCTTTCCGTTCAGGATGGAAAATTAGATTTATTGGAAAAGATTCGGACAATGAAAAAAGCACAAAAACGCTTGATTGATTTAGCTATTGAATCTGTTGGGGATAAAAAGATTGACCAGATTGGATTTTTTCATGTGAATAATTTGACGGGGGCAAAAAACCTGTTTCAGGAACTATGTACTGTAATTCCTTGTCCTTCAAATCCAATCTTTGCGGAGTTCACCGCCGGTCTATCAGTTCATGCTGGTTCAGGTGTCATCGGATTTGTGATACTAACCGAAGATTCCTAATTAAATTTTGATTATTATTGTTGACTGAGTTCAAACATCTCTTTCAAGCCTAACAAAGCTAGATTGGTTTGAATAATATCAATCTCATCACATTCAGGTGCGATGAGAGCAGCCACACCACCGGTTGCAATAACTTTGGGGTTACCAGACATCTCTTTTTTCATTCTGGTTACTACTTCTTTAACCATACCTACAAATCCGTAAACTATGCCAGATCGCATGGATTGAATCGTATTTTTGCCAATGGCGACCTGTGGATGCGCTAGAGCGACACGCGGTAAAGTAGATGCTCCTCGGAAGAGTGATTCTGAACTTGAAACAACACCTGGTCCAATCGCTACACCTTCGAGGTTTCCAGATTCAGAGACTGCCACAAATGAGGTTGCTGTTCCAAAACCAACAATGATGACTGGTTTTCCGTATAATTTCCTTGCAGCCAGCGCATTCATAATCAAATCATGTCCCACTTCTGATGGGTAATCGGTGTTAATTTTCATCCCGATATTCACTTCTGGTCCATAAATGGTCGGTGATAAAAGAAAATATTTTTCTGACATTTCTATAAATTCCTGTGTCAGGCTGGGAACCACCGATGAGATCGCACACCCTGTGATTTCATGAATGGATAATCCTCTGGTTTCAAATAAATCTCCAATCAGAACACCGTATTCATCAGCCAGATTGGTGCGATCTGTAGAAATTCTCCATCTTTGCACCATTTCATCATTCCTGAAAAGACCTAACTTAATATTCGTGTTCCCAATATCAATACACAACAACATTTTCCACTCCTAAATTTATAAACCGAAATTTGTCTGCATTGTAACGTAATTAACTAAACTGACTGACAACTCAATCATCCCAACCTCCCATTATCCAAGGCTAAAGGCGTTACTGACAATTTCCTGAGCTTCACTTTGGATTTGTTTCAAGTGATTTTCACTGATGAAACTCTCGGCATATATCTTGTAAATATTCTCAGTCCCGGATGGACGGGCAGCAAACCAGCCATTTTCAGTCACAACTTTTAATCCACCAATTGGCGCATTGTTATAAGGTGCTCTGGTTAATTTCTGCAGAATTTTTTCTCCAGCTAATTCGGCGGCTTTGACATTCTCAGGGTTCAAATTACTCAGAATTTTCTTCTGGACAGGATCAGCAGGCGCATCCATCCGTTCGTAAATCGGGTTTCCAAATTGTTTGGTTAAATCAACGTACATTTGATGGGGATCTTTTCCTGTCGTAGCCAGAATCTCCGCTGCCAGCAAATTGAGGATGATGCCATCTTTATCTGTTGTCCAGGTTTGCCCATTAAACCTTAAAAATGAAGCACCGGCACTTTCCTCTCCTCCAAATCCAAATGAACCATCCAATAAACCATCCACAAACCACTTAAATCCAACCGGGACTTCTGCCAATTCCATATTTAATGCATTCGCCACCCGATCGATCATCGAACTGGATACCATCGTTTTACCGATACAGGCATCCGCTCGCCATTGATCCCTACTCTGGAATAAATACCAGATAGCGACTGCCAGGTAATGGTTTGGATTCATTAATCCACCGGATGGCGTAACAATTCCATGGCGATCCACATCCGGATCATTGCCAAACGCGATGTCATATTGGTCTTTCAAGCCAATTAATCCTGCCATCGCAAAAGGAGATGAACAATCCATCCGGATTTTTCCGTCATGGTCAAGCCTCATAAAGCTGAAGCGTGGATCAAGATCGCAGTTAACCACTTCTAAATTCAGCCCATAATAATCAGCAATTATGTCCCAATATTCGATGGCTGCTCCCCCCATGGGATCAACACCGATTTTCAAACCTTTATTTTTGACAATCAGCAAATTGACAACATTCTGTAAATCTTCGACGTAAGGATGAATGAAATCATGACTCTTAACATCATTTGAGCGCAATGCCTTTTCAATCGTCATCCTTTTTACATCCCGTAAATTATTCTGCAGGATTTGATTTGCTCTCTTTTGAATAACGCTGGTAATTTCCGGTCCGGCTGGCCCACCAGATGGTGGATTGTACTTAAACCCTCCATCTCCTGGTGGATTGTGGGAGGGGGTTATCACAACACCATCCGATAGATGGGATTTCTTGTTTTGATTATCCCTCAGAATCGCATGAGAAATAACGGGGGTTGGGGTATAACCCATCCCATCCTGATAACGAACCTGGACCTCATTTGCGGACAGAACCTCAATCGCTGTTAATAATGCAGGTTCAGATAACGCATGGGTATCCTTCCCGATAAACAACGCTCCATCGTATCCATTTTGTTGCCGGTACTCACATAATGCCTGGGTAACAGCTAGAATGTGATCCTCATTAATTGTTTTTTCACTTGATGTCCCCCGATGACCGGATGTACCAAATGAAATTAGTTGCCCTGGGGTTTGTGGATCAGGTTGGTATTGATAATAATCTGCCACCAAACGTGGAATATTTACCAAAATTTCATGTGGTGCTTGTTTTCCGGCTAAAGGATGGATTGACATAAGACCTTCTTTCTCATTGAAGTTATTTGTACGCTCTCAGATATTGAGGTGGAACAGGTGATGGATAACCTAACTTTCTGGCAGCGTCTATGGACCAGAATGGATTTCGCAATAATTCACGACCTAATAAAACAAAATCAGCTGCACCTTCCTGTATAATTTCATTCGCAAGCTCAGGATCTGTGATCAACCCAACCGTAGCTGTTTTGATACCTGAATTTTTTCGAATTTCTTCAGACAAAGGTACCTGATACCCTGGCACTAATGGGATTCTTACCCCTGGAATATTCCCACCTGAAGAACAATCAATGACATCTACACCTTCACTTTTTAGAATTTCAGCCAGTCGAATTGAATCATCCACATTCCAACCATCAACCATCCATTCTGTTCCAGAAATTCTTACAAATAATGGTAGTCGCTCTGGCCATACGCTTCTAATTTTCTGGACTGTTTCTAAAAGAAATCTGATCCTGTTTTCAAAACTACCGCCATATTCATCTGTACGTTGGTTGGATTTAGGTGAATAAAATGAATGCAACAAATAACCATGAGCAGCATGAATCTCGAGTAAGTTGAAACCTGCATCCAGGCTTCGAAGAGCTGCTTTTACAAATTTATCTTCAATCGCATGGATTTCTTTGATAGAAAGTTCGTGAGGTGTTTGATACTTTTCATTGAACGCTATAGGACTTGCTCCCACTACCTGCCACCACTCTGGATGATCTTTCTGAATGGGGATTCCGCCATCCCACGGGCGATGTGTACAGGCTTTTCGGCCAGCGTGAGCCAGCTGAATACCCGCAACTGCTCCTTGAGATTTGATAAATGTAGTTACCTTGGAGAGGGCTTCTATGTGGTCATCAGACCAGATTCCCAAATCATGGGGTGAAATTCTACCTTCGGGGACGATAGCTGTTGCTTCTGAAATGACAAAACCAACACCACCCATTGCTCTGGCACCTAAATGAACAACCTGCCATTCATTTGAAAACCCATCCTGATAACAATATTGACACATAGGTGACACACCAACACGGTTTCGGAAAGTTACTTCTCCAATTTTTATCGGTTCAAACAGATGAGACATTGTTTCTCCTGGATAATTAGTTTTCTTAATTATAGATCAAAGACGATGCCATCAAGTTAGAAATGGATTAATTAAACACAAGCATGAGGTATGTCATCTAACCCAATCCATATGCTATCAGGAACAAAATGACTTGTTTTATCGTCAATACTTAAAATGAGAATCGGAGAGGGAGATATTATGTTTAAATTTAAACTCACCAAAATTGGTTATCTAAAAAAATTATCTGTTTCCATGATCATGATATTTACGATGGGATGTGGATTAATTAATGATGCAATTCCCACACCTGTCAACAATAATACAAATGGGAATTCAACTTCAATCGTTTCAGAAGGTAAAACAATGAATTTACTTGTTAATGATGAAAATGGTGAAGACGATTTTTCTATCACATTAAGTGAGGGAAAAACCGATTATAAACCACCAGAAGATCTCCCCATTGTGGTTGGAGAACCTCTAACGGAAAAAGAAATTTCTGCAATATTAGCGAGGCTACCTGATTTACCGCCGATGAAAGATCTTCAATCAGAATTTAATATTCCTGCGGAAGTATTGCCCCCTCCACGACCAGGAGAGACAATAGACCAACCATTCCCAATCTTAACCAATGAATCTCAGCCAGCAGAAATTGAAGAAGGCCCTTTGGAAGTTCTGCGTTATTCACCTGAAGGTGAAATTCCGATGGCTCCGTTTATCAGTATCACTTTTAATCAACCAATGGTTCCCTTGGGTACATTGGCGCAACTCTCTCAGGAAGAAATCCCCGTTCAAATCGTCCCAGCGATTTCAGGTACCTGGCGTTGGATTGGAACAAAAACATTAACGTTTGAATTCGACTCCGATGAGATCGATCGATTACCTATGGCTACCGAATACAGGGTGACTGTTCCCGATGGTACCACATCGATTAATGGCAATGAGCTTTCAGAAGCTGTGACCTGGACTTTTCAGACACCAACCCCAACCCTTCTATCTTCTTACCCATCTTCTGGTCCTCAACCATTAGAACCGGTAATTTTTATTGGCTTTGACCAAAGGATTGAAAAACAATCAGTTCTGGACACGATCCAATTAACTGCAGATGGTAAACCCTTCGATCTTAGATTAGCTACGGAAAAAGAAATAGAAGAGGATGAAGCTGTCGCCAGCCTGATTGAAAATTATCCAGCTGAACGTTGGATTGCCATTAAGGCAGTTGAATCTCTACCGAAAGATGCGAACATCAATATTGATATTGGTCCTGGAACACCTTCCGCAGAAGGGACATTAACCACCCAGACTGTGCAATCCTTCCAATTTCAGACTTACCCGCAATTGAGAATTGAAGAATATGGTTGTTCCTGGTATGGGAATGATTGTCCTCCACTATCGCCCCTTTACATCCGATTCAATAATCCATTGAATGAAGAATTATTCGATGAATCGTACATCACCATTACTCCCGAGCTTCCAGGAGCAACCATTTCAGTGATTGGAAACACAATTTCAATTCAAGGTGCGACCCAGGGAAGAACCACTTATAAAATCACTTTAGCTCCTGAGATTCAAGATATCTTTGGTCAGACCTTAGAACGCGAGGAACGAATCAGTATTTCCATTGGAAAAGCGGAACCCATATTGGTTGGCCCTCAAAAGAATTTTATTACCATCGATCCATACAGTCAGAAACCAGAATTATCACTTTACACAATCAACTATTCCAAATTGGATGTAAAGATTTACGCGGTAGAACCTGAAGATTGGTCGGGATACCAGAAATACCTCAGAGAGTTCTATCAGACCGATCCCCAGGTTGAACCTCCCGGAAGATTAGCATTCAACCAGATTTTAAATCTCAAAACCAAAGATGATGTGCTCAGTGAAATTAAGATTGATATCGATTCCATAATGGAAGGTGATTTTGGACACTTTATTGTCATCGTGAAACCACCAAAAGGTTTCTTTGAGGAAGAACGTCCCTATCAATGGATACAGGTTTGGGTGCAGGTGACTCAAATTGGATTGGATGCCTTTGTGGATCACACTTCTCTGGTTGCCTGGGCCACTGATTTAAAAACTGGGGAATCTCTCAAAGGTATTGATATTCAATCCCTCAACAATGGAAAATCGCAAAAAACTGATACCTATGGGATAGCAGAATTCGAATTACCGGCTGAAGGAATCTTAGGTCTGACTGCAACCAGCGGTGATGATATTGCCTTATTACCATCGAATGAAAGTTATTGGTCAGAGACTGGCTGGATGCCAAGATCAGTCAATGATATGCTACGTTGGTATGTTTTTGATGACCGAGCTATGTATAAACCAGGTGAAGAAGTCCACCTCAAGGGATGGATTCGGAAAATTGGTGGTAAACAAAATGGAGATGTTTCACTGCCAGGAAACTCGTTGGAGCAATTAAATTATCGTTTATATGATTCTCAAGGGAATGAATTACTCAACCAGACAACCACTATTAATGAAAATGGCGGTTTTGATTTATCATTTTCGATCCCGGAACGAGTCAATCTCGGTTCAGCCAATATCCAATTTACAGTAAGTGGTTATTCTGGCAATGTCGATAACAGAGACTTCTATCATAGTTTCCAAATCCAGGAGTTCAGAAGACCCGAATTTGAGGTTCTTACCAGAAATGAAACGGTAGGACCCTACTATGCAGATGGAAGTGCTGTTGTCGCTGTAGAAGCAGCCTATTACGCTGGTGGAGCATTACCAAATGCTGATGTAACCTGGACCATACGCACCAATCCAACCAATTATCAACCACCAAACTGGTCAGATTTTTCCTTCGGAATTTGGGAACCCTGGTGGTCGAGGTATAGAATGGATTTCTACATGGGGAATGAATGGGGCTTTGAATCCAGTGTTCCAGGTCAAACATTTACCGGAAAAACTGATGCCAGTGGAAATCATTATCTCCAAATGGATTTTGAAGCCAAAGACGAAACCCGACCACAAAGCATTGTAGCTGAAGCAGTTGTGATGGATGTCAATCGTCAGGCATGGGCTGGGTCTACGACTCTGATGGTTCACCCCGCTGATATATATGTAGGATTGCGGAGCGAGAAATATTTTGTAGAGAGAAACGAACCCTTGACAATTGATCTGATTGTGACTGATCTGGATGGCAATGCTGTCCCAAATCAATCCATTGATGTAACTGCTGGAAGAATCGTTTGGAAATATCAAAAAGGTGAATGGATAGAAATTTTTGAAAACATTCAATCCTGTCAGGCAAATTCCAAAGAAGAACCGGTTCAATGTAGTTTTGAGACACCATTGGGTGGCAAATATCAAATCAAGGCAACCGTTACGGATGAAAAAGGCAGGAAAAATTATAGCCAGTTTGATCGCTGGGTCAGTGGTGGCGATCTGCCACCATCCAGGGATATTGAACAGGAACAGATCACATTGATTCCTGATAAAGAAAATTATCAACCGGGTGATACAGCTAACATCCTGGTTCAATCACCATTCTATCCTGCGGAAGGTTTACTGACTGTCAGCAGAAGTGGAATATTGTATTCTGAACCATTCAAAATGGAAGAATCAACCGTCACGCTGCAGATTCCGATCAAAGAATCACAGATTCCCAATATCAATATTCAGGTGGATTTGAACGGTACCTCACCAAGGATAAATGATCAGGGAGAAAAACTTGAGAATATTCCCCCCAGACCTGCCTTTGCCACTGGATCCCTCAATCTGGAAATCCCCCCCGCCAGTCGAACGCTTGTGGTCGGTATCGATCCTGAACAATTGTTGTTGTCTCCGGGAGAACGTTCCAAAATTGAAATTACCGTCAACGATCAAAATGGACTCCCAATACCAAATGCAGAAGTGGCATTGGTCGTAGTTGATGAAGCCATCCTGGCGTTAACACAATATAAATTAGTCGATCCCATATCTGTGTTTTATGCTCAAAGATATTCGGATGTATCCAGCACATACACAAGAGCAAATATCCTTCTTGTTGACCCCAGCACACTGGCCAGTGATCTTCCTCAGGTAATGGCAACCCAAACAGTAAACAAGTCGATTACTGATGGAACGACAATGGATATGGGTCGTGGAGGAGCCATGGAAGAACCAGCAATGGCAGCCCAACCGATGTTGGAATCTACTGAGCAAGAAAGTTCATCGGTGGAATCAGAGATTACCGTTCGTGCAGATTTCAATCCCCTGGCCATTTTTTCACCGGAAGAAACAACAAACGCTGCAGGTAAAGTCACTGTTCAATATAAACTACCAGATAATTTAACCCGTTATCGTATCATGGTCGTAGCTGCTGACCCTGGTGGAAAAATGTTTGGCAGTAGTGAAGCGAACATCACTGCCCGATTACCACTAATGGTAAGACCATCCATGTCAAGATTCCTGAATTTTGGAGATCAGTTTGAAATCCCTGTTGTACTTCAAAACCAGACGGATGAAGAATTGATTGCCGAAGTCGTTGTTGAAGCAAGTAATCTTGAATTAACACAGGACCAGGGAATGCGTGTGACAGTTCCAGCAAACAATCGCATTGAAATCCGTTTCCCCGGAAAGACAATCATGGCTGGGAATGCGTACCTACAGGTTGCTGCTGTTTCTGGTTCGGTATCAGATGCTGCGCAAATTTCTCTCCCGGTGTATACACCCTCCACCACAGAAGCTTTTGCGACTTATGGCGTCCTGGATGATGCGGGAGCCATAGCGCAACCGATATTATCCCCCGAAGATGTTTACCCTCAGTTTGGTGGATTGGAGATAACAACTTCTTCCACAGCATTACATAGCCTCTCAGACGCAGTTCTGTATTTGATTGACTATCCTTTCAATAGTAGTGCTCAAATGGCTTCCAGAATCATGGCGATTGCTGCCCTCAAAGATGTTCTTTCAGCCTTTAATGCGGAAGGTCTCCCTTCTCCCGAGGAAATGGAAGAATCTAACCAGATGGATTTAGAAGGTTTATCGAAATTACAAAATTGGGATGGAGGATTCCCTTACTGGTCAAAGGGGTATGAATCAATACCTTTCCATACTGTGCATGTTGCCCATGCATTACAACGGGCGAAAGAGATGGGATTCGAAGTAAATGACCAGGTTTGGGGAAATGTGCTTACTTATCTCCAAAACATCGAACAATACTATCCCGCATGGTACAGCTTGAAAGCCAAACAGACAATCAGCGCCTATGCTCTTTACGTTCGCATGCGCATGGATGACCTGGATGCGAAGAAAGCCAAAGCATTGGTTGATGATCAAGGAATAGAAGCACTACCATTGGATGCAATCGCCTGGATCTGGCAAGTTTTACTTCAGGACTCCCAATATGAAAGCACCGTTCAGGCTATTCGCAGACATGTTGGAAACCAGGTGGTTGAAACTGCTGGCGCTGCCAATTTCTTCAATAGCTATGCAGATGATGATTACGTATTACTACACTCCAATCGCCGTACAGATGCACTGTTGTTGGATGCAATGATCGCAGACAATCCTGATTCAGATTTAATCCCAAAGATTATTACTGGATTGCAGGCAAACCGGACCAAAGGTCGTTGGGATAATACCCAGGAAAATGTTTTCGTACTTTTGGCCATGGATCATTACTTTGATACCTATGAATCCGAAGAGCCTGAATTCATTGCCAGAATATGGTTAGGTGATATTTATGCAGCCGAGAGCACTTTCAGTGGTTACTCTACTAATCGTTATCAGACCATGGTTCCAATGCAAAACTTAATCGACATTATTGGAGAAAATGATTCAGAGAATATTATCTTGTCCAAAGACGGAATCGGTAGATTATATTATCGATTAGGTTTGCGGTATGCACCAACAGATCTCCAACTTGATCCTCTCGATATGGGTTTTGTTGTCCAAAGAGTCTACGAAGCAGTCGATGATCCTAACGATGTCTGGTTAGATGAAGATGGGTTCTGGCATATCAAAGCAGGTGTTCGTGTAAAAGTAAAACTCACCATGGTTGCTGATAACCGGCGTTATCATGTCGCTCTGGTCGATCCTTTGCCAGCAGGTTTGGAAATCATAAACCCCAATCTGGCTGTCAGTGAAAGCCTTCCTTCAAGCCCAAATGAAACCAGAAGCTTCCTTTGGTGGAATCAATGGTACCAACATCAAAATATGCGTGATTCACGCGTAGAGGTATTCACAAGTCTTTTATGGGATGGTGTCTATGAGTATACTTACTACGCCCGGGCAACCATGCCTGGTGCATTTGTCGTTCCACCAGCCAAAGCTGAAGAAATGTATTCACCCGAAGTTTTCGGAAGGGGTCAGAGTGATATTGTGATTGTTGAGTAAACCTTCATCTTAACAAACTTAAGCCTGGTCTGTTTTTTCCGGATCAGGCTTGATCTTGTTTTATTGGAAATTTACTTTGGACCAATATAGACAATTTCCATTAAAATCTTATCTGGCGTTTCAAACATGACCTGGTAGTACGTATCATCCGGACCATCGCTGAATTCAGGTCTGTGGCGGGGTGTATCAAACAAAGCAGGAATGTTCTTGGCTATTAAAAATGTTACTGTTTCATCTACATCGGTTATTGATTCTGTTTGAAACGCAATATGGTTCATTCCTGATCCATCATAATCATTTTCAACCTGACGGATTGGATTGGTGAACCAGAGACTGGAACCATCCAAATACCCACATCCCAACATATTATCACTTTGGTGCAAAATCTGCCAACCCAAAAAGGTTAACAACTCATGATAGAAATTAAAGTTTTTAAGATCAACATTGAATTGGATATGGCCAAAACCAGCTTTTATCTCCTACTCCTTATATCTGTCGACATTAATTTTTACATTGAAAACTGGATCTTCCCCGTTTCAGTATTATCATAACCAGGGAACTGTTTAATAAATTTTTTACCCTCAGCATGTTGAAACCATTGTATTAATAGGTTAAATGGTTCCTCTTTAATTTGATCGTGATAAAAAACCAGATCATACCTTTCAAGTGTCAAGAATACAAAATCCAAACCATAAGCCACAGCTACGGATTCCAGACCCACTCCAGCCCCAACGCTGCCATCAGCAATAGCTCGTCCGATTTCCGAATGCGTGAAATACTCTTGATCATACCCATTTACCTGATCAGGTGAGATGCCCTTCTTTATTAACATCATATCAAACCAGACCCTGGTGCCAGCCCCAGGTTGACGATTGCCGAATCGAACTCGATTTTGAATGACATCGGCAATGGAAGAAATTTTTTGAGGATTGTCAGGCGGAAGAATTAATCCCAAACGTCGATGAGCCAGGGTTAATAAAACCATTTTCTCACCTGAAAAAATTTTCTTAACATCTTCTACATTGTATGAGTTGCTTTCAGAATCCCACAAGTGACAACCGGAAATATCAGATTGATGTTGTTTGAGAGCTTTCAAACCACCCAAACTGCCTGAAAATCTGACCTTTAATCCAAAACCAGGAAAAATTTCAGAAAATCTTGTCGAAATTGAGTTGAACAATGGATCATGACTTCCAATAAATTTGATCGTCTTTTTTATATAGTTTTGATCTTGAATATCCGCTAATTTCCAACGATCCATGGCGATGTTGATAGAATTCTGAATTTCTTCAAGATTGTATCCCATCGATAAAGCTTCCAAAAGAAATTCTTCTGAGCGATTCACCAATGTCGCCCGACGAATTACAGTATCCTTATTGCGTTGCGCCTGACTAAGATTTCCACGCACAATCGTTCCTTTGCCTGCACGACTATCCAATATTCCTTGTTGCGATAGTTCGTGATAAGCACGTTGTACTGTGCCTTGAGTACACCCCCATTGCTGGCTTAATGCTCTGACAGAGGGCAATTTGTCTCCAGGATTCAACTTCCCCCCCAAAATATCTCTGCGAATTGACTCAGCGATTTGAAGATAGAGGTGTAATTCCTCCATTGATCATCTCCTTTTTCATTATTTGGTAAAGAATTAAAAATCAAATATGATAAATAAATAAACACCAAAAATGGAATCCTTATTTGTCACTAATATTTATTATAGTGACAAATATTATTTCCTTAATCTCTTGAACAATTGGATTTGGTAATATATATTGTTGTAACAGGTTCCGCGGTTTTAATGCTAAGCAAATCCTTATAATACTCAGATGCAATCGTAGTTAAGGTTAATTAGCATTGATCAGGTATTAACATCCCGGTTGATCCATTTTTGCAGGTATTTGCTATCTGATCATATTGTTCTGACCATTCAGATGATTTCCTTTTATCCGGATAATTCTTTCACTTTTACTATTTCTAATTTTTTCTCTGATGGCGAAGAAGTTAATTGAGTGATCACACCTTTTGGTGTAAATAAAACCACAAGAAAACCTAATACAGCAGCCCCAAGCGCTATATAAAACATATTTGCCATTGATGTACTTAAAGCGATTCTGAGTGGTTCAGAAAACGCTGCTTCAGTACCTTGTGTTTGATTTATGAGACTACTCAATGAAATCGTACTGAAGTCAAACCCGGATTCAATCAATAACCTGGATAATCTACTGCTCAGAAATATCCCCAGAACACTCACTCCGATTGTTCCACCAATGTTTCGACTGAACTGAATGGTGGAGGTGGCTGTCCCGAGCACATTCCTGGGGACAGTGGTTTGAATAATGATCATAAAAACGGGAATGGTTAATCCCATACCTATTCCCATAAAGGATGTATAAATCATAATTGCGAGTTGAGATGTGTCTAATCCAATCGTTGTTAATAGAAGACTTCCAATTACTAACAATACCATACCAATGATTGCCAGTAACCGGAAATTCAATTTAATCATCAGTCGTCCACCTATAATGCTGGTAAGGGCCCACATGAGGGACATTGGGGTTAAAGATAATCCTGCCTGTGTTGCAGACGTACCAATAACAGCCTGAACAAATAATGGGATATAGGATAGGCTACCGAACATAGCCCAACCAGCCAAAATTCCATGTAAAAATGCCACAAGAAAGAGCCGGTTTCCAAACAATTTCAATGGCAATATTGGATCTTGTGCTTTTTTCTCAATAAAGACCAAAACGCTCAATAAAATTATCGCTATGATGATAAAGAATAAACTGGAAGAATTTTCCAATCCATTTAGACCTAATAATAAGCTTAATACCCCCACCGTAAGCAGTACGACTCCGGGAACATCCATTTTCACTTTTTTCTTTGAGATATTCTTATCTTCAATCCATGCAAACCAAACGAAAATGATTGCCAGTGTTCCTGGAACCAGGTTGATGAAAAACACCCATTCCCAGGAAAATTGATCTACCATCAAACCACCAATAAGTGGACCAATCACCGATGAAAGTCCCCAAACACTGGAAATTAAACCCTGCATTTTTGCTCTTTTTTCAACACTGAACAATTCGCCAATCACTGTTAGTGCCATAGGTAAAACACCACCTGCCCCCATCCCCTGAATCGCTCTAAATAAAATCAAGGTTTCCATGGACGTAGCCAGACCACATAATACTGATCCAAATAAAAACAGCCCCATTGAAAAGGTAAAGACTTTTTTCCTGCCAAATATATCCGAAACTTTTCCATAGATCGGGACGGTTGTTGTTGAAGCCAGCATGTAGATTGCAAAAACCCAACTATAGATGGATAAACCACCTAACTGAGCAACAATCGACGGCATGGCTGTTGCCACGACTGTTCCTTCCATTGATGCAAGAAATAAGCTTAGAATGACCCCTGCTGTGATGATATTGATTCTTTTTTGAGACAAGATTTAGATCTCCAATGTTTCGATGAGGGTGGATTGTTTACACAAAGAAAGAATCCAGATGATTACAATTTTGCTTTTTTCAGATAATTAAAAATAATCCAGTAAAATACAATGTCAAACGATATCATTAAGCTATCAAAAAGACCGATAGGTTTTTGAAGACTAACAACTAAGTCAATCAGCACTACAATCAAAAGTAAATAAATGTTTTTGTCATGGTTTTTTTGTAAAAATAGTCCACCCAATAAGAAGGCGATTGCAAGCCCAAATCTCGATAATGTCGAAAACCATAATTCTTCGTTTTGAGCAGATGTCAGATCACTCGTCGAAAACATACTGCTTATTCCCAAAATTACCCAGGCTGTAGCTTTTACAAATGATAAAGATTGCAGGTTCCTTATGGTTTTGAAAAATGAGTTTGAGTTGAAATTATTGTTCATTAGTGATCAGATTGTAAAATATGATACAGAAATATCGGATAATTATAATTCAGTTTTTGTAAGATTAATTTTGCCTGATAATCAGGGTTACAAATTGAAGAATAAAATATCAAAACACAGTAGAAAGTTAAAAAAACAACACCGTTTATAAATTTGGTGTTGTTTTAATTTTTGATATCTGATCTAATCAAAGAATCGATTTTACCTCCTAAACAACTTGGCTATGAACAAAACAACCACGGAGCCCAGGAAGGCAACAAGAATTGTTTGCAGGTTGAATCCACTGATCGCATTAGAAATATTTAAAAGTGATCCGGCTAACCATCCTCCAACCAATGCGCCAATTACACCAATCACTATATTACCTAGCAGACCAAATCCTCTCCCCTTCATGACCTTTCCAGCCAACCAGCCAGCAATTGCGCCAACAATGATCCAGGTAAATAAACCCATTTTATCCTCCTTTACTATATTCTCAGTTTATCAAAATAAACCATTGATTACAACAAAAAACATAAGTCTACTTGATCAGGGTGTAGCGGGCACCTTTAATAATGCTCCCACAACATAACCTGCTAATGCAGATACTGTTCCTATAAGAGCAATTTCAAATCCACTTCTTACTGGTTTTCCTATCGTTACATGTGCTTTATAAGCACCAACAATAAACAAGACGATACTGGTTAGAATAACGGATGCAATCATACTCCAGCCAATAGACAAAAATGTAAATGGGATTAAGGGGATAACCGATCCAATGATGGCCGAAATTCCTACAATAATAGCGGATTTTAGAGCCGTACTTCTATCAGCCGGTGTCAATTTATGTTCTTCTGCCATCATAACAGCCACCCAAACATCTTCATTTGCCGTTATTGTATCCACAATTCTGGTTAACAGATTACCCTGAAATCCTTTGGCTTGATAAATTTTTCGAATTTCATCTTTTTCCAAATTGGGCACACTCTGGATATGCCGGTATTCGCGTTCACGTTCACTCTCATAAAAATCAGCAGTCGCTAAGGTGGAAGTGTAGGCAACAGCACCCATCGAAATGGATTCCGCAAAAGTGGCAGCCAAGCCAGCCACCATCACAACCCTAACGTCACTGGTCGCTGCTGCAACGCCTAAAATCACCCCTAAAAC
Source organism: Chloroflexi bacterium HGW-Chloroflexi-2 (assembly GCA_002840735.1). Classification (GTDB taxonomy): domain Bacteria; phylum Chloroflexota; class Anaerolineae; order Anaerolineales; family Anaerolineaceae; genus UBA6170. The sequence continues at coordinate 224,202 of PHBY01000004.1, read as the reverse complement.
ATTCACCAGACCATCCTGCCCACCCAGGATAATTTCTGATAAATTCCACTCTTTTTTATGGGGATCTTTTTCAGTATGGTGAAATTCATCATCAAAACTTTGAATCCTTAATCCAGGTTTGCTTTTATCCATATTTTCCTCTTAAAAGAATCAATAATCTCTTTTTGTTATTTTTAGTATAGGAAATTTTAGAAAATAATCAATTCAAGAACGGGATTTTCTGGTTTTATGAATAATGGATTATAAAAAACTTGAAAACCAAGTCACAAGTCAGTACACTGAATGATAGAGGAAAGGTAAGAATTTTGGGAACTTTTTTCAATTGAATAACATCTATTCTATGCATCCCTGATCAATCCTAAGGGATGGAAACGAATGAAGGAGAATCTTATGAAACGTTTATTTATCCCATTTTTATTGTTACTGGTTCTGGTGGTGGCTTTTGTACCACAATCAGCACATAATGTTCAAGCTTCTACCATACCCACATTCAGCATCGTTAGTGTGGTTGAAGATTCAAAAGTAACCATCAAAACCTATGATTTCCCAAAGGATATTGATTTTAAGGTGACCATGGGGGAATATGGTACCAAAGGAATTGGTGGTGTTGTTGTAACCACAACTGATTCTGGTGATGGTGGCACCTTGACTCTGACATATAATGTACCTGCGGAACTGAAGGGTTTGGACAGAATTGCCATCCGTCTGGAAGCAACCAGTGGTGGATATTACGCCTACAACTGGTTCTGGAATAACACCAGTGAAGTCAGCAGTGGTACTACCCCAGGTTACTCTGGAATTCCAACCTTTAGTATTGTCAGTGTCGAAGAAGATGCTAAAGTCACCATCAAAACCAACAACTTCCCCAAAAATGTGGATTTCAAGGTCTTAATGGGACAATATGGAACAAAAGGAATTGGAGGCACATTGGTAACCACAACCAATTCTGGAGATGGTGGTGTGCTTACATTGACCTATGACATCCCTGCAGCACTGAAAGGTTTGGATCGAATCGCTATTCGATTGGAAGCAACCAGTGGTGGATATTACGCCTTCAATTGGTTCTGGAACAATGATAGTGATGCGACCAATCCTACCGTTCCTGTCATCTCTGGCTATACTGGTATCCCAACTTTCTTAATCAATGCTGTTGTTGAGGATTCTACGGTCACCATCAAAACGAATAATTTCCCGAAAGATGTTGAATTCAAAGTCCTGATGGGAAAGTACGGAACCGCGGGTATTGGTGGAACCCTGGTCACCACAACAGATTCTGTTGATGGTGGAGCATTAACCTTAACCTATGATATTCCTGCAGCTTTGAAGGGATTGGATCGCATCGCCATTCGCCTGGAAGCAACCAGTGGTGGTTACTATGCCTACAACTGGTTCTGGAATAATACCTATCCCTAAAATCTAATTTTTACCAATAATCCACATAATCCTTAATCCACTTTCAGGATTATGTGAATATTGATTTAAGAAACAGAAAAATTAAACCTTTAGTAGCATCAATTATGTGAAACAGAAAGTGGAGTTGAAAGATTTAATTTAAAAACTCGGATAAAATTACTATATGCTCCCTTCAAAGCACTCAAGAATCCTCACCAATTTACCATGGTTGGGTCTTCTATTACTCATCATTCTTTCTATTTCATTCTTACTCCCAGTGTTACCAAACGATTTTTGGTGGTATTTGCGCCTGGGACAGGACATCGTAACTACAACCAATATACCTTTAGTCGATACTTACAGCAGTACAGTTTTTGGACAACCTGTTTCTTATCCGATGTGGTTGTCAGCAGTAATATTATTTGTTCTACATCAACTCGGAGATTTAACAGCAGTCGTCTTTGCCCGTGGACTTTTCATATCTGCTTTTTATACCTTTTTATGGATAATCTGTATAAAAAAAGGGGCACCAGGATGGCTTGCTACTTTATTAACGCTGGTGTGCGCATTGGCAGGTGCAAATAATTGGGCTGTTCGCCCGCAAATGTTTGTGTATCCTTTGTTTGGTTTTGCTTTATATTTATTTTCCACAACCTTTGGTAACAAAGAAAAATCAGACAATGAATTTGACGATGAATATTTAAAAGAAAATAATCAAACTAATGAATTTTCAAATAAATATTACTGGTTAATACCGATTGCATTGCTTTGGGCAAACTTGCATGGTTCTGTAATTATCTTATTTTTCCTTGCAGGACCATTTTTTTTATTCTTCCAAAGAAATAAAAAATTCTTTTTTGTGATGGCATTAGCTTTTTTAGCAACTTTTATTAATCCCCGTGGACCAATGCTCTGGTTGGAAACAGGCCAATTTATTCAGGCTTCCGGAATACAATTCAGTCAGGAATGGAAACCACCTGTTAATGCTGGCTGGCAAATGAATTTATTTTTCATGTGGTTACTTGCTTTCATCCCTATGGTAGCATATTCAACCAAGAAATTAAGACCTTATGAATGGATCTGGTTACTGGGTTTTGGCTGGATGGCACTTTCAGGTGTTCGCTACGTAATCTGGTTCCTGGCATTATTACTAATTTTTTCTTGCTGGTTAATGCAAGGTATATTGAAAAAAAATACAAATGCATTTAAATTTCAATTGATCCCTTTTAACATCACAATTCTGGTTATCTTAACCCTCCTCCCCCTGAGTCTGCTACCTGGAATTCGAGAAAATTGGTGGAAGCAATCACCCGATGTGATATTAAAAGACACACCGGTTGATGCAGTAAAATGGCTCAAAGCACATCCTGATCTTCCAGAACCGATTTTCAATGATTACATTTATGGTAGCTTTTTAATTTACGCATTGCCAGAACGACCGGTGTGGATTGACACAAGATTTCATATTTATTCGTTTCAACATTGGGAAAATTATCTCTCCATAACTAATGCAGAAGCAGGCTGGTTTGAAAAACTTAAGGAAGAAGATGTTGGCACAATAATGTTAGATAAAACCTCGCAAAAGAAGCTTATTGATGAAATAAAAGGCACTTCTAATTTTTGTGATTTTTATGAGGACGATCAATCAATCATATTTTCAAAATGTGAATGAAAAACCAGCAAAATGAAAAATAATACATTCGATGTCATCATTATCGGTGGAGGATTTGCTGGTTGTGCGATTGCTTATCATTTCGCAAAAGCAAAAATCGACACGTTATTACTCGAAAGCAAACACATTTGTAGTGGCACATCTTCCGCCTGTGCTGGTCGAGCACAAATATTTGATAGTGAAACACAAGAATATTTAAGAATAGTTTATCAAGGATATTCGGAGTTACCCTCTTTGGGTGATGAATTAGAAATCGATTTAGAGTGGAATTTACCTGGACATCTAACACTTTACGATTCCGAAGAACAATTAGCATCTCATCTCGAGAAAATTGCCTGGATGAGAGATTTAGGCCTCTACGCTGAAATTGTAAAACCGGAAAAAATTAAGGAAATTGAACCTTTCTTGAATTCTGGAAATTGCGTCGGGTCAATTCTTGCCGAAGAAGGCCACCTTAATCCGTTTAAGTTCGGTTGGGGCTATTTCAAATCAGCCAAAAAGTTAGGTGCTGTCATCAAATGTTTTTCGAAGGTGGAACATTTCATCACTGAAGATAATAAGCTGGTGGGAGTAAAAACGAGAACGCAATCCTATTACGGAAAATATTTTATTTTAGCCACTGGAGCATGGTCAAGATCGTTAACCCACAAAGTTGGCGTGGACTTGCCTCTATTCTTCACCAAGGCTGAAGCTATGGTAAGTGAACCACTACCTGAAATTCTTCATCACCACATCGGGACCAATGGGTTTTATGATTCCGTCCACGGGGAAAAGAAAAGTGTTACACTGGGTTTGGGTCAACATATCAATGGTTGCTTATTAATATCAAACGCAATTCAACCAGTTAATAAAATCAAACGAACCAGCAGTGCCTGGGGAATGCCTGCAATAAACCAAAAAATGAAGGAGTTCTTTCCGACTTTGAATAACATTAGAATGATACGCACGTGGTCGGCACCCAGTCCTTTTTCAAAAGATTATCAACCCATCATTGGTTGGTTACCACAAGTAGAAAATCTTTATATCGCATCTGCTTTCCATTTAGCCATACCAACAATACCCATTTTTTCAAGACAAATTGTTGATCATGTTTTATCTCAAAGTCATAATTTGGCATCAGATTTCCTTGAACCATATTCTCCCAAAAGATTTTTTAAGTAAAGTATCACTTCATTATATTTACAGCATTTCTTAATCTATTTTTAGTTTGACTATTATAGACCTGTATGTTTTAATTTCTTTATCCTGGTTTTTCTACATCACATATCACTACATATTTCCATTAAAGGAAGCAAAAATATTATGAAAATGGGTATCAATATAATTCCCATAATGCCATTATCCGAGATCATAGAGATTATTAAGGCCGCAGAATCCATCGGATATGAATATTGCCTTGTTGCAGATGAGGGAATGACCCCGGATGTTTGGGTAACTCTAGGTCTGGCAGCACATGAAACCCATAAGATATTTCTCGGACCGGTTACAAATGGATATACTCGTCACCCGGCCGTTACAGCGATTGCAACTGCCACCCTGAATCAAGGCAGCAATGGAAGAGCTATCCTTGTTTTGGTAGCTGGTGGTTCCATTGTGATGGATACTTTCATGATTCAACGCGAAAAACCTTTAAAAGTGGTCAAGGATAGTATCAACATATGCAGAAGAATATGGTCCGGCGAATCATTCGATTTTGAGGGAGAATTTTTTTCTCTTAAGAATGCAAAAATGGAATTACCATCCCAAAATATCCCGATCTGGATTGCTGCTCGAGGAGAGCAAATGCTCAAACTGGCTGGACGCATGGCTGATGGTGTGTTGTTGATGGTGAAATCTGATATTGGACCGGCAGTAGAATTGGTTGATCAATTCGAAAATCATCCACTAAGGATCTATATGGACCGAATCGCTTACACAGAACAAATGATTGAAGATGCAACCCATCTGTTTCCTTATGTATTAAAAGATACCCCAGAAAGACAACTAAGTGGATTTCTTAATCAGCATGAAATTGGTCAACTCAAATCAGCTTTGGATACTGGTGGTACTGATGCAGTTGCTAAATTAATTACAAAAGACATGATCAAACGATACAAAGTCGCTGGCTCACCATCAGAATGTTCCCTCATCCTAAACCAATTGAAAAATGATCATAAATTGGATATGTTTGTTTTAAATATAACCACTGGCGATTTACAAAAGAACATCAGCATGTTGTCGGATGTATATTCTATCGTAAAAGAAAGCGCATAATAAAGTTTTAATAAATTATTGATTGAACTTTTATCAACGACTTAAATTATTCAATACAGAAAAGCAACCATGACTCAACTAACTTCCACTAACGGTAAACTAACATTCGGTAAGGGGCATCCTGCTATGTTAATCAATGATCAATTGCATGTGATTAACAAGCCTGATTCAATCATCGAACCGATCAGCAAAGGAAATATTGATTATTTTCTCGAACTGGCTAAATGGGGAAAATCATCAGGTGCTGATATGACTGCCATATTAATCACACATCCAGAGATCGATGAAGTCAACCTGTTACCCAAATTGGCAAAATCCATCCATGAAGAAACTAAAATGCCGGTCGGTTTGGACACAAGAAATGCAGAGGCCATCGAGGCTGCCCTGGCAGAATTATCTCCTTATAAATCCATCATCTGGACTGTTACAGCTGAACAGGAATTATTGGAAACCCTACTGCCAATAGCTAAAAAATATCATGCTGTCGTGGCGGGCATGCCAACCGGTTTGTCCGGATCAGGTGTACCCATGACTGTTGAGGAAAGGATGGCAGCAGCAAAGAAAATAATCGATACCTGTTTGGAATTTGGTATTCCTAAAGAAGATATAGTCATCGATGCAATCTGTATGCCAGTGGCTTTGTTACAAAATAATTCATTTCGCATCACCCTGGAGACTATTGCATTATTGAGCGAAATGGGAATCACTTCCCAATTAGGCATTGGTAATGCAGGTAGTAATATGCCCATGCGTGATCCCATCCATCTGGCTTATTTGCTGGGAGCTTTATCCTGGGGATTAGATGCAGCCTTCATCAATCCAGGTATCCAAGGATTAATCTCCAGTGTACGAGCAATGGATATGCTCACAGAGCGTGATCCTGATTGCAAAAGATTCCTCAAGCATTATCGCAACTCTCATCAACGTCAACAATAACGTTCATCAAGAATATCAAAGCAGGCTTTATGCGTATCGAAAATAAACCGGGGTATGGTCGAAAACTCCAACAAGCAAAGCAAATTCAAATAACAGTTAATCAGAAACCGATTTTCGCTTATGAAGGCGAATTGGTCTCCACTATTCTGCATTGTGAAGGCATTCGAGTTTTTCAAAGGAAGCACCAAACCGGAAAAGCATCTGGCAGTTATTGCAATATAGGAATATGTTGTGAATGTCTTGTGAAGGTGATTGGAGATCACAACATACGGGCGTGTCAAACACCAGTCGCGGATGGTATGATTATCTCCACCGACATTGAGGTGCAATCATAATGGAACAGACTGAATTAATCGTGATCGGTGCCGGCCCTGGTGGTATCCAGGCTGCAAAAATCGCTTCGGAATTAGGATTGGAAGTAACACTGATAGATATCCAACCTTCCGCAGGTGGACAATATTTTAAAACGTATGAGGTACTTCCATGAAAACAACGAACACATTTGATGTGATCATTGTAGGCGCTGGGGTTGTTGGTTGTTCCATTGCTTATCATTTGACAAAAGCTGGGTATTCTGTCGCATTGATCGAACAAAAACATGTTGGATCCGGCGCTTCTGGTGCGAATTTTGGCATGGTGCAATCCAATGATGTCGAGATTAAGCACAGCATCCCAATGGTCTTAAAAAGCTATAAACGGTTTGATACATTGGAAGATGAATTAGGCATGTCCATTGGTTTCAGACGAATTGCTTCGTTAAGATTATTGAGTTCTGAATCACAATGGATGAATTCGATTGAACGTGCCAGCATTTTATCAAAAGCCGGAATTCCGTATGAGTTTATCCCTCCTGAAAGAGTGATAGAAATTGAGCCAGCAGTAAGCCCGGATGGTTTATTTGGTGCCACCTATGCATCCTATCAGGGGCAAGCCAACCCATTTTTGTTAATGTGGGCGTTTCTGCGAAAAGCAAATCAGCAGGGTCTTTCTTTACATACCTATACCGAAGTAAGGAAATTATTAATTCAAAGCGGAAGAATTATCGGGGTCGAAACAAACCAAGGAACATTTTATTCAGGATCCATTGTTCTGGCTACAGCCGCCTGGACACGTAAATTGGGTGAAATGATCGCTCACAACTGGAACATTCATACCTTCCGAGCATCTGCCATGGTTACTGAGCGTTTCTCAGACTTGCAGATCAATTCAATCGTTACTTCTGCTGACCATATTGAGATGGAAATTAACGGGCCAGAAGATGCTGAATTAACGGTAATGGTTTTATCCCAAACTCCGGAAGGTAATTTCTTAATTGCCCAGGCTGATCGGCCAGGTGAAGTGCTTGATGGAAAAATCAGTCATGTCGCACCAAAAGCGATGTCAACCATTGCCATACGTTTTTTCCCGGTCCTGAGAAAGGCAAAGATCATCCGCACCTGGACCGCTCCAACTACCTACACAGAGGATGGCATGCCCTTGTTAGGCCCGGTTGATGACCTGAAAGGGTTGATCCTGGCTGCTTCATTCCGGTCAGCAATAGTTAATTCACCTATCGCTGGTGAAATAGTCACACAATTAATCGATAAAGGTTATTGCGATCTGATCGATATCAGCCCATTTGCACCTGAAAGAACCATGACTCAGGCGGATACGGTTTATCGTGTCAAATCATCGAAATCGGATGAAAACGAGATGCCTGATTAGTTCAGACATCTCGGACAAAATTATTCTTTTCCATCGAAAAGCGGTAGATTTCTTCCGCTTTTTGTTGTGCCCTGGAAAGAATTTCTTTTTCATCGAATTTGATAAAAAGACAATGATCAAAAATGATTTCACCTTCTACCATAGCCATGGCGATGTTCTCACTATTGCCGGAATACACCAGACTGGCAATTGGATCATAACTGGGGGTTGTGTTCGGTTTTTGGAAATCAACCGCTATCAGATCAGCTTTTTTTCCCACGGTCAATGAGCCGATTTGATCCTGCATATTAATACATGCTGCCCCCTGGTCGGTTGCCATAGAAAAGATTTCCCAGGCTGATAAGGCTGCAGAATCATGATTGTGTACTTTCTGCAATAAAGCACCCGCTTTCATCACTTCAATCAAGTTTTGACTGTCATTGCTGGCTGCACCATCAGTACCAAGGCTGATATTTATCCCATGTTTTGTAAAGTCAACAATTGGTGCGACACCTGAACCCAGGATCATATTTGCCAGAGGGTTATATGAAATTCTTGTCTGATACTTCTTAAATAAGGCCAGATCATCCTCCGATACCCGAATGGCATGCACACCCAGAAAATCTGTGTCCAATATACCCACATCCTCCAGGACGCGCATGGTTGTCTTTCCGTATTTATCGAGACTGAATTGATCATCGTCAACAGTTTCGAGAATGTGCATGGTTACAATCATGCCTTTTATTTCGGCATAAGCTGCGATTTCTTTCAACCCATCAGCTGTCATGCCCCAGATCACGCTGGGAGCCACAGCAAAACTGATTCGTGGGTGGTCAAGATACATACCTCTAGATCGATCGACCTCCGCCAGACTATCAGCAGCGGTGGCATAAGATGCTGGTTTTACCGGGCTGCCCGGTAAGCGCTCGACATCTGTCATTCCTCTTGCCAGCACACCTCGAATACCGCAATCATCAAATGCTTTCAAGACGTAATCAGCATAATGCGGTTTGACATGTGCATACATGAAATCGACCAGGGTTGTGTTACCAGATTTAATCGCTTCCATGCATCCCACCATTGCAGCCAGATATATAGCTTCTTCGTCCAGATTAGGCATCATCAGTCTTACAGAGTTATTCATCCATTTGATGAAGGTCAGGTCTTTACCCAAACCGCGCATGAAAGTTTGGAAAAGGTGGCAGTGAGTATTTATAAAGCCAGGAAGGATTAATTTCTCTTCTGCATCCCAGATTCTGGTTGCCTCGGATGTTTCCAATAATTCCATAGTTCCGATCTTTTGGATGACACCTTTATCAACAATGATAACTGATTCATCACTCAGTAGATGGGTATTAACATCTACGATCTTTGCATTTTGAATAATTATGTCGAATTTATTTTTCATGTTCCTTGCCAATGTTCTATTTCCGGTAAAAGGATTCTTTAATCATATCCTCTCGTAAAATACCTCCACTGAACATATTGCCAGTGTTGTAATTCATAAATTCGTAACGGGCGACGGTGTGAATATCTTTATCAACCACATAGAAATCCCGGTGTCCTTCTTCAAAAATGTCGATGAATCGTTCGCCAAAACGTCGAGAAGCACTGAAAGGAGCTTCATTTACAACCGACAATATTTCTTCATCAGAACAATCCACCACATAGCGAACTGTGACCCCATACAGTAAAGCAGTATTGACGCGATCCATAGCCAGCAGTTCATCTTTTATCGGTGGAGCAATTGGACAGGTGCCCATCCCACTGATAATTTTTGCTATATCAAATCCCTTTCTGTATAGCCGCCAAACGGATGCTTCGACGGTACGTGAACAAACTTGAATGGATCCGGTTAAACTGGCAGTTTTTGTCGCTAAAATATAAACATTTTCCGGTCTGATTTTACAGGCTTCTGCCACCAGCTCTGCAATACTTTCATCAGGAACTTCCTGAGTTTGAGCTGCAAATACAGTTTCATGATGGATGTCCTGATAATGCCAGGATTGCGAAAATATATCATTCCTGGCTATTGCGCGAGCAGGACCAGAACCAATCGGATTGATATAACCCGGGATGTCCTTTCCAGGCATCTTCCATCCAGAAAATTGTGAAGATAAAGTAGCTTCAACGGGTCGGTCGATGTAGACATCAATCGATGAAAAATGCAATTCACCTAAATGAAATTGTCCAAAATCAACATGCCCCATGCCACCGATGGTAGCTTCCACCAATAACTTTCCGGCTTGAAAACCGCCCGGTGCTTCTACACCCATATCAACAACGGTTGCTCCGTTTTTTAAATGAACCACTCTACAGTTCAGTTGTTCTACGAAGGGTAGAATTTTTTCCTTGACGATTTTGACGGCTTGTTGATTGATACTAAACATTGATCCTCCAGTCGATTTTTATTTAATTAGTAATAGTCTAAAGGTTTCAAGAATTTTTAAATTAATGTTTTACGTATGGTTTACCCATGGCTGCTGGTGACCTCACTTTACCAACGAATCCAACCATTGCCAGCATTGCCAGAATATATGGCGTCATCAACAAAAATTGGTATGGAATACCCAGATTCATTACCTGTATTTGCATTTGAGCTGCGTCAGCTGCGCCAAATAACAGGCATGCTAACAACACTCCCCAGGGATTAAATTTTCCTAAAACAATCGCTGAAATCGCTATCCAACCTCTACCTGCAGAAATGTTTTCGGTGAAATACGCCGTTTGAGTCAGGGTTAAAAATGCCCCGCCCATAGAAGCCAATATACCACTGACCACCACTGCCAGATAACGATTCACAATCACATTGACACCAGCCGTGTCCGCTACCTGGGGATTTTCTCCCACAGCGCGGAAATTCAATCCAGGTGTAGTGTGAAAGAAAAACCAGGCAATTAGAATCACCAGCACAAATCCAGCATATACCATCCAATTATGTGAAAGAAAAATTTCACCAAAGATGGGAATGGAACTCAATTCGCCAAAATTTACGTTGCTAAATAATGTTGCAGCAGAAGTCGCAGTACTGATACCTATCAATCGGAAAAGATATCCTGTTATTCCTAAACTGAAAACACCAATTCCCAGTCCGGTCACCAGCTGACTGACTCGTAAATGAATGGATGTAAAAGCCAGAAGTAAACCCAATAAACCACCGGAAATCATTCCAAGTAATAAACCAATCCACGGGCTTCCGGTAACATACGATCCATAATACCCGAAATATGCCCCGCAAAGCATCATGCCTTCTAATCCAAAATTAAATACACCAGCTTTTTGGGAAATCAGCCCTCCAAGGCTTGGAAATAAAAGCGGTATTGACATGCGTATTGACATGGTTAACCAGGTCACAATTGTTGTCATCCAGGCAGCATCCATTATGCTCTACCTCCAATCACGGTTTCGGATAATTTGTTCGTCAGATAACCACTGGCGATGACAAAAACAATAATCAGACCTTGAATTACATTTAACAATGGGAATGGCACTCCCGCTCCACGTTGCATCGCTCCCATGCCTACCCTGATCACGGCAAACAACAATGCAGCAAGTAGAATGCCGATAGGATTGTAACGTCCCATTACAGCAACGCCTATGCCATCAAAACCATAACCTGCAGAAAACCCATTGACAATCTTAAATTGGGTGCCCATCAATTCCATTGCGCCACCCATACCCGCCAATCCGCCGGTAGTAATTAACGCAACAATCGTAGCCCAAACAATGTTAATACCAGCATAGGAAGCTGCCCTACGGTTTGCACCAACGGCACGCATTTGATACCCAATCGGTGTTCGATAAATTAAATAAAACACTGCAGCAGTTACCAGTAAAGAAATAATAAATCCAAGATGCAATGGTGATTTGGATAATATAATCGGTAATTTTGCGCTGGGCAAAATTGTAGCCGACACATATAAATAGCTTTCTGGTGGTTTAATTGGCCCATGGATCAGATAATCAACCAATAAGATGGCTACATAATTCAACATCATCGTATTAATCAATTCGTCAGAACTAAGGAATATTTTAAGAAAACCAGCAATCCCAGCCCAAACTGCCCCGAAAATAATCCCAGCGATTATGCAAAGTAAAACATGAAGCACTGGATGTAATCCATCAATATAGGCACCTACCAGAACTGCCCCTACAGCCCCCATTAAAAGTTGACCTTCTGCACCCACATTAAAAAACCCTGACTTATGGGCAATGGCAAAACTCAAACTACAAAATAAAAGCGGAACAAAGCGCGTTAGGGTTTCGCCAAAACCATAGCGATTTCCAAACGATCCTTTGATTAAATAGGTAATCGCCTCCCAGGGGTTAATTCCAGCAATTGCAATTAAAATTCCTCCGATCAGCAAAGCTAGACCGATAGCCAAAATCGATATCAATGTAGAAATTAATCCCATATTGTTTCTGGCAAACAGGATGATCCGCTCTTTGATCGGTAATGGAGAGTTGCTTGTGGTGGATAATTCACTCATATTTTTTCCTAGTACATACTCAAAAAAAGGAGGGATACCCCTCGATATTCTTATCGAGGGGTTAATAATCGGTTATTCCCACATATATTTATCGGATGGAGGGGGTTCGACCTTACCATCAATCATATCCTGGGTTGCTTGTTCAACTGCGTCCTTCACTTCTTGTGGAACTGCATTATTGAACGGGGCAAGAAATTCAACACCATCTTTAACACCCAGTACATAAACCTGACCCCATTCAAGATCAGCATTGATCATTCCTTCAACGGCAATCGTAATATACCGCCCACTATCGAGGATATTACTGGTCAAAACGAGTTCTGGTGCTAATGAATTGCGGTCCACAGATGAACCAATGGCGAAAGTGTTATTTTCTTTAGCTGCTTCAATCGCACCAACGGTACCCATACCAGCGTTTCCGTAAACAATGTCAGCGCCATCTTTGATGGCTGCAGTAGCCATTTCTTTGGCTTTGACAACATCATCAAAGCTGCCTGTGAACAGATGCAAAATTTCAACATCAGGATTTTGTGTCAATGCGCCCTTATACATGGCATTGACCATTTTGAGTGCAATGGGAGATTGCGATACAGTCACCATAGCAATTTTATTGGTCTCGGTCAGCATCCCAGCGACAACACCAGCTAGATAAACGCCTTCCCAGTTGGTAGCATCCAGGGCAACCACATTCGGGGAACCTGCCATGTAGCCAGTCACACCAAATTTAACATCTGGAAATTCTGGAGCAACCTCATTCACAGCATCGGTGAAATAAAGCTCGTGTGCATAAACAAGATCGTAATCGTCTGCCGCATAACTACGCAGAACATCTTTTACAGTAGCATCACCCACACTTTCCTGAAAGCTGACTTCGAGATTGTATTTTTCTTTTAAAGCCATCAATGCTTCATAACCAGCCTGGGCATAACCGCCATCCTTGATGGTTGTATTGAAAATCATCGCCACACGAAGTGGTTTTTCCACAGCAGGCTCTTCAACTACTGGTTCTTCAGCTGCTGGTTCCTCAGCCACCGGTTCTTCAGCAACAGGGGGTTCGGCAGCTGGTGCGCAGGCAGCTAACACACTAACCAACAAAACAAACATCATTAATAAACTAATTTTCTTCATGGTTTCTCCTCAAAATTGGGTAATTTGATTTTTACAACAGTTTTTTATTAGATTGATCGCTTTTCTTTGCAGCACCTCCTTTTAAATTAATGTTTATGAGAGCCGGCCATCAATAAGCCAATTTCCTCTATATCGGTAGAAGAATCTACCTCACCTACAATTTCACCCTCATAAATCACTAATATTCGATCTGATAATTTTCGTACTTCTTCCAGATCTGTCGAAATTAACAAAATTGTCACACCTTTTTCACGTGCTTCTAACAATTTCTGATGGACATACTCGATTGCCCCAACATCTAATCCCCAGGTTGGTTGCATAACCAGTAAAAAGTGATTTTTTTTCATAAACTCTCTACCAACAATAACTTTTTGCTGATTTCCACCAGACAAATTTTTCACAGGCACATTAATGGAAGGTGTCCGCACATCATATTCCTGAATTAATTCATTCGCAAATTTATCAATCACCTTTCTCTGTAACGAAAGACCTTTTGTAAATGGTTTTTGATAATGTGTTTCAAGAATTGCATTTTCCGAAATTTTAAAATCCAACACCAGTCCCTGATTTCTTCGATCCGCAGGAATATACGACATACCCATCTCAATCAATTGACGGGTGGTACAATGCGTGACATCCTTCCCAAACATGCTGATTTTCCCTGAGGTTGGTTTTCTCAAACCACTGATAATCTCTGCCAGTTCTTTCTGACCATTCTCGTCCACCCCGGCGATGCCAACAATTTCGCCCTGACTGACTTTGAAGGATACATTTTTTAGTAGGTGTCTGTGTTGATTATGATGATCTTCTAATGTAATAGCATCTAATATCAAAATATCTTCGCCAGTTTTCGCTTCTGCTTTATCATATTGTGTGATAATTTCGCGACCCACCATTAATCGCGAGAGCTCATGTGGTGTTGTTTCAGATTTTTTCACTGTTGCAATTAGTTTACCATCTCGTAATACGGAGATATTGTCGCTTATTTGCATTACTTCTTTCAATTTATGAGAAATAAAAATAATTGTCGTTCCTTTTTTATTTAGCTCCGTAAGCATTTTAAATAATTCTTGACTTTCCTGAGGTGTCAAAACTGATGTTGGTTCATCCAGTATGAGAAGCTCAGCGCCTTTGTATAATGCCTTTAGAATTTCAATTTTTTGTTGCATCCCTACGCTGATTTCTTCAACCAGTAAATCAAGATCGACAGTAATCCCAAATTTTTTGGCGACTTTCAAAATCTCATTCCGAAAGTACTCTTTTTCAAGTTTGGGAGGTTTGGGAGATGGTTGGCCTAGAATTATATTTTCCAACACAGTAAAGTTAGGAATCAACATAAAGTGTTGATGTATCATCCCGACCCCATGTCGAATTGCATTTTTCGGTGTATTGTGTTCATACTTTTCACCAGAAAGAAAAATCTCACCACTATCCTGGTGATAAAGTCCATACAGGACGTTCATTAATGTCGATTTCCCAGCACCATTTTCACCCAGTAAGGCATGTATCTGACCTTTATAAATATCAAGGCTGATATCATCTAGCGCTACCACCCCAGGAAAACTTTTTCGGATGTTTCTAAATGATAAAAAGATTTCTTCTGACATCATACGATATCTCCATAAAGTAAACGATATTTAATTTGAAAAAGAATGAGAAAAAGCCTAAATTGTCAACGATGTTAATAGTTCAAGGAATTCTGCAATTACTACTAGTATAGCGAAAAGGCGTTTAAATTTTTGAAAGAAAGGTGATTTGAAGGATTTTAGGAGATATTAAGTATTACTTAAATATTAAAGCACTTAATCGAAATAAAGTCAATTGTAGTTTACAGACAAATTCTAAAAGGTAAATGACACTTTACACGATTATCCAAATTGAATAATACCTTTTTTTCCACTTTCAGTTATTTTTCGAAATTGAAAACCATCCAATTTTAATTGTGGAACAATAACATCCAAAATCTCAATCAACCATTGAGTCTTATCGTGCAACGCAATAATCGCACCTGGCACTGACTGTGAAAGTATTCGGTTGGCAACTGATTTCGCATCTGGTCCTTCCCAATCTCGAACGCTGAAACTCCAAAGAACGATATCAAACCCTCTGGTGAGAAAAACATCTTCCACTTCTTTGGTTAACTTACCTACTGGTGGACGTAAAAGTTTTGGATAAAAGCCTAACTCTTTATGAATGATCGCCTGAGTTTGTTCTACTTCTCTAATACATTCCTGAATCGGTATCTTGTCAAATTCCGGATGGTTATATGAGTGATTACCAATCTCGTGACCGGCTGCCTGAACCCTGCGAGCACAGTCTGCCTCCGTTTCCAGACGACGACCTTCCATAAAAAATGTCGCCTTAATACCATCCTGAGCCAGGCAATTCAAAAGCCTATCGGTAGCAGGTGGATTGGGGGATCCATCGAAACTCAGGTAGAAAGCTTTTTCATTCTTAAGATCATTATACTGGGTTGCCATCTTCGTTACTTTCCGTGTTATAAGCTTTTCTAGCCAAACCGATACACAATTCATACATCATCTGGTTTGCATCTTCTTCATCAATCACATGGCGCGCCAGTAAGCCTGCCAACCAGTTTGCTGCTTGTCTCCGCCATAGGTCATGCCGGGCTGGTATGGAACAAAAACCACGGGTATCATCATTAAACCCGGCCGTTTTATAAATTCCGGCAGTTTCCATCACCTGGTTCAGGTAACGTTCTATCCCATTCAGGCTGTCATTAAACCACCAGGGTGGACCTAATCGCAGTGCAGGATAATGACCTGCCAGTGGTGCCAATTCACGCGTATAGGTTGATTCATCCAGGGTGAAGAGAATTAATTTAAAATTGGGATGATTACCAAACCTTCTCAGAAGAGGTCTTAAATTCCGTGTAAATTCAACAATGACCGGGATATCTCCCCCGATATCAAGGCCGAATTGCTGGAAGAGAGCTGTATTATGGTTGCGAATAATCCCTGCATGAAACTGCATGACCATTCCATCCTCGGCACTCATCCTGGCCATTTCCATGAGCATATGAGCCACAAATTGAGATGCATCTTGCTGATCCACCCGACCTTTAAGAGCTCGTTGAAAAATCTCGTCAACCTGATGAGGGGATAATTCTTCTGTATATGCTGATTCTGCTGAAAAATCAGTTGCAGTCGCACCTAACCTTTGAAATGCAATTCTTCTACTTTCCAGAGCCTGAATGAATGTATTGAAGTTGTTGATTTCGATATTTGAATTTGCTGCCAAACGTTTGATCTCTTCGATCCATCCAGGATTGGATAAATGAACGAGAGAATCTAAACGAAACGTAGGGACAATTTTTCTTTTCCAATTTGATATCTGGATCTTCTGATGGTGCGGCAGGAAATCAGCAGCCGAATCAGTTGTGGCAAGCAATTCTATATTAAATTTATCAAACAAGTTTCTGGGGGAGTATTCTTCAGTTGAGAGTTTTTCTGTCAGAATCTCATAGGTAATGCCAGCGTTCTCCTTTGACAATTTTTGCTCGATATCAAAAACATCACTCAAAGAAGTAGTTAGCCATACACCTGAAGGAGTAGCTCTGAAAAGGTGAAACTGGCTGCAAAACAATTCCCACACTTCTCGGGGATCATATTCCACCTTTTGATCCGTCGGCGAGATACCTATTTTTTGCAATGGAATACCATTTGAATATAGAGTCCTGATGACATAATGGTCTGGTCGGATGAACAAATCCACAGGATTTCCAAATCGAGCATTAGGGTCTGAAAATAAAGCTGGATCAACATGCCCATGTGGAGCAAAAATTGGTTGATTTTTCACAGAAAGATAAAGATTTCGTGCTAATTTTCTGATAGTCGGATCAGCTGAAAAAAAACGATCTGCATGCATAAATCTATCCTTTCAAATCTTTATTATCGCAGAGGTTTAGAAAATTTCCAAAATTTTATCTATGGTTTTATTTGCTTTGTTCTGCCAAGATGCAGTAGGATAATTGTTATACAATGAAAGTTGCAAGAATTTTTACATTTTTACTGAATCTATTTGGAATTACAAATGAATGCTCTCTCCCATTAGAACTGCAGCAACACTTAGTTCGGGTTTTATTTCAAGAATATGCGTTCGAACCAGTTGAAGATGATGCAAATCCCACAATTCATTCGGTTCTCTACCATATTCGCGTAAATGCGTGATGACAAGTTGTTTTGTTATAAATTGAGAGAAGAAATTACAAAATTCTTCCAACTTTGATGGTCTGTACTCCAATGCTTCAGATTTCCCCAACCAGAGATGCCCAATCACACCATCCAGCTCACCAAAATCAGGCAATTTGGAAAAATCAAAATCGCGGGTATCGCCTGGGAACAACCAGCGTTTTTTGGAGAATTCAG
Source organism: Chloroflexi bacterium HGW-Chloroflexi-2 (assembly GCA_002840735.1). Classification (GTDB taxonomy): domain Bacteria; phylum Chloroflexota; class Anaerolineae; order Anaerolineales; family Anaerolineaceae; genus UBA6170. Next base: position 206,260 of record PHBY01000004.1, on the reverse strand, counting down.
CCAGATAACCCATGGCTGGCACCCCATGTTCTCCATGAATATGTAATCCATCAAATGGAGTTAACTTGAGATTATCTATGCGTAGTGTGTTTCCCGGCTGAGGTACAATGATTTTTTCGGAGGGAAGATCAATAAAAGCAAAGACTTTCGCCAACAAGAATTCAGGAATGACCCAGTGTATAGGTAAATCTTGAATAGCCGCTATGAGATTTAAATCAAGGTGATCTGAATGGCTGTGTGTTAAAACAACCAGCTGTAAAGAACGAAGATCCTGAGAAAATACAGGTGGCTCTCCCCTGCCAATACGCGTAAAGAGTGAATATGGATCAATTGCCCATTTAACCCCTGCCGTATTCAATAGATAATTGGCTGAATAAGTCAACCAAAAACAATCTTCCTGATTGGATTTCCATTCGAAGATTATCCGTTCCCAAATTTCTGGATAATTCTCAATTGTTTTCCTACGCTGGAATGCAAGATCTGACATATAAAACGATCATTTACTTTGAGTAATACCGATCAATAAAGGCTTCTACTTCACTGATCGGACGATTGAAGACACCAACTCTTTCTAGCTTCAAGCTGGTAGCAGCAGCTGCCCATTTACCAGCCTCACGAGGTGGTAAACTAATGCGTTTCGCTACATAAGAGCCCATACAGGTATCTCCCCGGCCACTTCTACCCGCCATGGAGATAGCATGAAATTGAAAATGGTGACATTCACCGTCTACATAAATCAACACCCCATCGGAATGGGTTAATACAATCTCTTTTACACCCATCCCTGTGTAAACTGCAGCTGCCTTTTCAATATCTTTTTCACCGGTCAAATACTCCGCTTCAACTGCATCTGATTTTAGAATATCAATGTTCTTCAATACTTCAGGCATCGCTGGCCAGGATTCATAAACCAATGTCTCGTCTCTCAAAACACGCACAAAACCTTGAATATCTACTGCCAGGAGCGCATCTGTTCGTCTCCGTAATGTTGAGAAGAAATCTGGTTCTACTTCGCCACGTAAACTGGGGCTGACAGCAATTGCTTTTGCCTGGAATTTTTCAAGATAATCAGGAAGGATTGTGCCAGCTATGGATTTGATATACAGGTTTCGCTTATCGACATCCCGAGTTTTATATTCCAAAGTCATTAAAGTGGAAAAATCTGAGTAATAAGGAAAACAATCAATACCAGCTGACTGAATGGCATCCACTACATGTTGATCCTCTTTTGCCAGCCGTGTGATAACTGCTGCTTTGATTCCCAACCTGGTTCCAACATTGGCCGCGTAATTCATGCCACCGCCATCCACCACTCTGATCCCATCCGGCGTTATGATAGTGTCCTTGGTGAAATTACCTGCATAAATAACATCATATTTTTTCTTTATAGTAGACATAAAACACCTTTCTAGAACAGCTTTAAAAATGACTGGAATGGTGAACTCAAAAACCAATACAAAAAACCACCTAATAATGCGGTAGCTGGAATAGTAATAATCCAGGCAGTAAGGATTTCTCCAGCTACACCCCAATGTACTTTGCTGAGCCGTTCAGCAGCTCCCACACCCATGATAGCTGTGCTCACCACCTGTGTTGTCGAGACAGGCCCGCCGATGAGAGATGCTGTCAGGATTACGGCAGCTGAGGTCGCCTGAGAAGCAAACCCATGAATTGGCCTGATCTTATAAAACTTTGCGCCTAACGTGCGAATTAACTGCCAACCACCCACCGAAGTTCCCAGAGCAATTGCACCGGCACAAATTACGATCACCCAGAAAGGCACTTCAAAAGTCGATATTCTACCGCTAATGAGTAAACCCAGGGTGATGATCCCCATCGTTTTTTGTGCATCATTGGTACCATGGCTGAGTGCCAATCCTAGGGATGTGATAATCTGAAGTCGTTTGAACAATCCATTTACTTTCGGCGTTGCCTTCCAGGAAAGCATAAATATCAGATTGGCTACCAACATCCCAGCAAAAAGGCCGATAATTGGTGAGATAAACAGAACGATGAGGACTTTTGTCACACCGGCCATCTGGATTGCCTTAAAACCTGCACCTACCGCCACAGCACCAATCAGTCCACCGATCAATGCGTGGGATGAACTGCTTGGGATCCCCAATAGCCAGGTCATAACATTCCAAATGATTGCGCTGACTAAAGCAGCAATAATAATCCCAATATTTAAGAAAATTGGGTCAACGATTTCAGATCCGATTGTGTTAGCAACTGCAACACCGAATATGAATGGACCAGAAAACTCAGCGACGGCTGTCATTGCAAGCGCAACCCGGGGTTGAATTGCTCTGGATGAGATCATGGTAGCAACAATATTGCTTGAATCATGAACCCCATTCAAAAAATCAAAAACAATAGCAAGAGCAATTAATATGAGTAATGGTGAAGTCATGAGCCCTTCTGAATTGTAAAGTGTAAATCTTAGAATAAATTCATGATTAAAGGCATCGCTTTATCAAATAACCAGTAACAACCAGCTCCGGCCGCCATCGTTGCCGGAATGGTGATGATCCAGGCAGTTACGATTTCACCGGCCACACCCCAGCGTACTTTGCTCATTCGTTCAGCTGCCCCGACACCCATGATGGATGAACTGACCACCTGGGTAGTGCTGACTGGACCACCTAACAAGGATGCCGTCAGAATTACGATGGCTGATGTTGCCTGCGATGCAAAACCGTGCACAGGACGTATTTTATAAAATTTTGAACCAAGTGTTTTAATTAATTGCCATCCGCCAACTGCTGTTCCTAATCCAATTGCGGAAGCACAGGCTACGATTACCCATAAAGGTACTTCGAATGTTGATTGAACACCTGCAATGACTAACCCAAGGGTGATGATACCCATGGTTTTTTGGGCGTCGTTGGTTCCATGACTCAAAGATAAACCGATGGAAGTGATGATTTGCATTTTTTTGAAAACACCATTGATTTTAGGTGAAGCGTTCCACGAAGACAGATAAACGATGTTTGCAATCAGCATACCAGCGATAAAACCGATGATGGGGGAAGCAAATAAAGCAATAAGCACTTTGATAATACCTTCCATCATAATGACTTTATAACCTGCAGCCATTATCACAGCACCGACCAATCCCCCAATAATCGCATGTGAAGAACTGCTGGGAATGCCTAAAATCCAGGTCAGAACATTCCAGATAATGGCGCTTACACAGGCTGCTACTAACACCAAAAGATTAATATGATCAGCAGATACTATGTCATTTCCAATCGTAGTTGCAACAGCCACACCAAATATAAATGGTCCTAGAAAATTTGACACCGCAGTCATCATTAAAGCAATCCGGGGTGGAATAGCACGGGATGAGATCATGGTAGCCACAACATTGCTGGAATCATGAACACCATTCAGAAAATCAAAAACTAAGGCCAGAATCACAAGAATGATTAATAATATTTCCATATTAACTATGTTGTCTTTACAATAATATCTGCCAGAACGTTAGCAGCTTCATCACCTCGGTCAGCAGCATTACTCAAATGGCGATAAACCTCACGATATTTCATCATCTTAACCAGTGTTTTAATATCTTCTGTCTCCTGGAACATATCTGCCAGTGCTTCGCGATAAACTGTCTCCACACGGTTTTCAAGGGCTTTGGCACGTTGAGCGTGTTCAGCAGCCACACCAGGATGTTCTTGAAGACATTCAACTGCTTTAAGTATTTCAAAAGAAGCATCACGCAATAAAGAACAAATTCGCACCATGAATTCCGTCGGTTCAACCTTAAAAATAACGATCTCCGTCATGGTACTATAGGCATAATCCAGAACATCATCAATAGCTCTTGAAAGAGCAAAAATATCCTCGCGATCAAATGGAGTGATAAAGGTGCGATTGAGTTCATCAATCAAAATTCGTCGTGACTCATCTGCTTCTTTCTCCTTAGCTGTGAGTTGATCTGCAAGATTTTCATCCGGATGAGAGAGATATTTTTTGAGGAGATCCATACCTTCCAGTGTCAAAGATGACTGTTCGTGGATTAATTTTATAAAAACATTTCTTCGTTTTCTAAATATTTTTAACATGTTTCCTCCGATTTTCTAAATAGATCAAGAAATACCTAAGAGGCACTCTCAATCAAGGTATTTGGTTAAGGTCTCAAGATGATAAATGAGGGAATAACTAATGAACCCTCTAATTTTGTTAACATTTTGTTAATAATTTTATCACAAATAAATCTTCTGTTTTTTCTTCAATCTACTCATAGGAAATAATTACTATCAAACAGTTGATTTTTCAAGAAGGTTGGTATAAACTATTAAAAGCAACTGCACACGTGTGCAGAAGGTCTTCCCATGGCTATTACAATCAAAGACATCGCAAGAATAACAGGCGTTTCCCACTCAACCGTCTCACGGGCATTGGGCGGAAATTCTTTGATTTCTGAGGCAACCACCACCCGAATTCGGAAAGTCGCCCGGGAAATGGGATACCAACCCAGTGCAGCAGCACGATCTTTGAAAACGAACCAGACCAAGGTGATAGGCGTCATCGTTAATAGTATTGATGATCCTTTTTTCTCGGAAATACTATTCGGAATCGAAGATGCTGCCCAACAAGCAGGTTATAGCCTATTCATCGCGGCTTCTCAATATGATCCAATTCGGGAACAAAACATTGTTCAAACCATGATGGAACAAAGGACCGATGGTGTCATCATCTGTTCATCTTCGTTCAGTGCCGATAAAGGTCGCCAATTGCTGGCAAATGGATTCCCGGTAGTTGTTGTGAATTACAAAGCCAATGAAAATTTTAATTATTCTATCTATCATGATGATGTGGATGGAAGCCAGCAACTAACAGAACATCTACTAGCGCTCGGACACACGAAAATTGCTTATTTAGGAAATTCTAAATCAGGCCGAACATCTCTGGACCGGTTAAACGGGTTCAAAAAGGAAATGTGTAAAGCTGGTGTAAAAATCAATCCGGCTTATATTTATGAAGTGGAAGGCAGTGAACCAGAATTAGGAAAAGAAAGCCTTCATTATTTTATGAATTTATCTGATCGTCCTACAGCGATCATGTGCTTTAATGACATGCTTGCCATTGGTTTTTTACACGCTTGCAGACAAGCATGTTTACGGGTACCTGAAGATCTTTCCGTCACAGGTTTTGACAATATCACTTTTTCAGCATATACCAGCCCCCCACTCACAACATTGGATCAGCCTAAATACTCCATTGGCAATGAGTCGGCTCAATTATTGTTGGCATTGCTCGGGAATAAAATTGAAAACCAAAACAACACGCATAAAGAAAAAGTATTAAAAGGTAGCTTGCTGGTTCGAAGCTCCACTTCCGTACCTCTACCAAATGAATAAAGGACAATCATGTATAACACCACGATAAATGAAATTAATCAAGGATCACAACTCATCCACCAATCAGTAGTCACCATGGATCGGATAATATACAGCCTCGCGAAAACCCCTGATGGATTACGGTTAATGGTTCAGGCTGACCAGGATGATTTTCGTTTGACATTATTTGATGGTGAAAGATCCCGTCACGGAAAAGAAACTTTGGTTTCAGCCTGTTTAACATCAGAAAATGCCGCAGCACTTCGAACACAATTACCATGGTTAAAACCTATCACTCTGGGTCTTAAAACCTCCGCGGGTATGGGAGATCGATTAGGTCTGGCAACCCCCGGACATGTGCGTGCCATCCGAAAAATGAACGGGAAAATTGCCCCGATTTTCACGCAACAATCCATTCGGGAAAATACTCGCACAGGTCGCACTCCTCAGCAGGTGATCGATGATGCCATGTGGGGCGTTTTCCAGGAAAATTGGCGTGATAATTATGGAGCGGATGCGGATCATTTGAAGACAACCGGTGATATCGACGTTTGTCTTAACGCTGGATATTCTTTTTTCACCATTGACCCTGGAGAATTTGTAGATAACCGGGCGGAAGATGCTGATTTGAAAAGTCTACGGGAATACGCCAGAGATCTACCTACCGAGTTACACATGGAACATTCTGGTCTCCTGAATCAAATCATCACTGCCGAACATCTGAGCTTAACGTTTGACGAGAAAACCTTATTAAAGGCGATGGTGAAATATGGAAGAGCGATCTGGCATGTTTATCAAATGTACCAACATTTAATAAAAAATGCAGGAGCGAGAACCGTTGAATTAGAAGTCTCTGTTGATGAAACAGATAACCCCACAACCCATGCTGAGCATGCATACATCGCCAGCGAACTAAGACGCCTGGGTGTCCAATGGGTCAGCCTTGCGCCGCGATTTGTTGGGAGGTTTGAAAAAGGTGTTGACTACATCGGTGATCTGGTGGATTTTGAACAGGATATCAAAGGTCATGCCGCCATTGCTCGCGTATTTGGTCCGTATAAAATCAGCCTGCATTCCGGATCAGATAAATTCAGTATTTATAAAATTGCAGCTCAGGCTACCAGAGGTCTCGTTCATCTTAAAACTGCTGGTACCAGCTATCTGGAAGCCTTAAGAACAATTGCTACCCTCAATTCTGATTTTTTCAAGGAAATTTATGAATTTTGCCGGAATCGATATGAGGTCGACAAAGTTAGCTATCATGTTTCAGCCCAGCTTTCCCGCGCTCCAATTGCTTCTGATGTTGATCATTTGACTGGATTATTGGATAATTTTGATGCACGTGAGATTTTGCATGTCACGTTTGGTTCGGTGTTGAAAGAAAAAGCATCTGATGGTAGTTTCCAATTTTTTGACCGTCTGATAAGATTACTGAAGGAAAACCCAGAAGTATATGTTGAGAACATTGAAAAACATTTTCTGCGCCACCTCCCACCTTTTGTTGTGAATGAATGAATAGAAATGAGTCCAAAAATGAATGATTTACAAAGTAACCAAAAAAAATTAAGCCATCAAGTTGCCGTAGTGACCGGAGGGGCTGGCGTTTTATGCGCTGCCTTATGTAAAGCATTGGCTGAAGCTGGTGCCAGTGTAGCGATACTGGATTTAAATGAAAAAGCTGCTCAGGACCTGGCTGCAAAAATACAATCAAATGGAGGGCTTGCATCTGGCTTTGGTTGTAATGTATTGGATAAAGCCAATATGGAAGCGGTGGCTGGTGAAGTGATCGCTGAGTTTGGTCAGGTGGATATTTTGATCAATGGTGCTGGAGGGAATAAACCTCAGGCAACCACCAACCAGGATTTGAAATTTTTCGATCTGCCAGCAGATGCATTTCGTTGGGTTTTCGATCTCAATATGCTCGGCACCATTTTGCCCACCCAGGTGTTTGCAAAAATGATGGCAGAACAGGGAAGTGGTATCATTTTGAACATCTCCTCGATGAATGCATTTCGTCCCCTTACACGAATTCCGGCTTACTCGGCAGCAAAAGCTGGTGTCAGTAATTTCACCCAATGGCTGGCAGTCCATATGGCGCAGGAATATTCCCCTGCTATTCGGGTAAATGCGATTGCGCCTGGTTTTTTCCTGACAGAACAAAACAGATTCTTGTTAACCGATAAGGAAACCGGGGAATTAACAGCCAGAGGTCAAACCATCATCCAACACACCCCTATGGGACGATTTGGCACTCCAGATGATCTGGTAGGAACTGTCCTGTGGTTGGTATCACCAGCATCTGCATTCGTTACCGGGATTGTCGTCCCGATTGATGGTGGATTTTCAGCATTCAGTGGAGTTTGATTATGGTGATCGGTAAAGGCAGTCCATTGTCTCAATTAACCAATACAGAAATCAGCCAGATCGTTGAAGAGTCATTGAATTCCACAGATCTGGATGGAAAACAGGTATTAGTATTGATTCCGGATGGAACCCGTACGATGCCCATGCCGTTGATATTTGATCTGTTCGAAAAATATTTAGGTCAGAGAGTTTCAAAACTGGATTATCTGGTGGCGTTGGGTACACACCAACCAATGACAGATGCACAATTAAGTAAGTTAACGGGAAGACAGGTGATAAATGGTAAGGTTGGGACCAGCACCATATTTAACCATCGTTGGGACCAACCATCCACATTTTCACAAATCGGGATAATTCCAGCTTCAGAAATAAGTCAGATCAGTAATGGCATATTGGAAATGGATGTTCCTGTTCGTTTGAACAAAATGATCGAGGATTATGACCACATTATGATCTGTGGGCCTGTATTTCCGCATGAGGTCGTCGGTTTCTCTGGCGGTAATAAATACTTCTTTCCGGGTATTGCCGGTGCAGAGATTATCAACTTCACCCACTGGTTAGGCGCATTAATCACGAATTTCGAAATTATTGGTGCAGGCTACACCCCGGTACGCGCCATTATTGATCGCGCGGCATCATTCATTGATCGTCCTGTGACCTGTTTCAGCCTGGTGCTAACGCATACAGGGACCAATGGTCTGTATTATGGGTCTGCACAAGAAGCCTGGCAAACAGCTGCACAACTTTCCTCTCAAACCCATATCATCTATGTAGATCAACCATATCAAAAAGTAATTTCGATCATGCCCTCCCTATACGACGATATGTGGACAGCCGCCAAGGGAATGTACAAAATGGAACCGGTAATCGCTGATGATGGCGAAGTAATTATCTACGCTCCACATATAGATGAGGTCAGTTATACCCATGGACAGATTCTGGATGAAGTTGGATATCATTGCCGGGATTTCTTCGTAAAACAATGGGATAAATATAAACAATATCCATGGGGAGTTTTAGCTCATTCCACACATTTGCGAGGATTAGGAAGTTTTGATGCAGAAACTCAAATGGAATCCCCAAGAATAAAAGTAACCTTAGCCACCGGTATCCCAGAAGAGCGTTGCCAGCGGATTGGTCTTGGTTATCTTGATCCTTCTTCTTTCAACCCCGAAGAGTGGATGAACAGAGAAGATGAAGGATTTTTGGTCGTACCCAGAGCTGGTGAAATGCTTTACCGCCTCAAGAATGCTACGATCAAACCACAAAAGAAGAAAAGGTGAGACATGAAATATAAAATTGGTATTGTCGGTTTAGGGGTTATGGGACAGAATTTAGCGCTCAATATGGAGCGCAATGGTTTTCCTGTCGCAGGGTTTGACCTCGATAAAGCCAAAACAGATGCTTTTCTTGCAGGTGAAGGCAAAGGGAAAGAAATTATTTCTTTGGAGAATATTCCATCCATGATTGAAGTGCTGGAAAAACCAAGGCGCATTTTGATGATGGTGCCAGCAGGAAAACCTGTCGATTCAGCCATTCATCAAATCAAACCCCACCTTGAGAAAGGTGATATTCTGATCGATGGTGGTAATTCCTTCTTCATGGATACAGAACGACGTACAAAAGAATTGGAATCAGATGGGATTAATTTTGTTGGTGCAGGTGTTTCTGGCGGTGAAGAAGGAGCCAAATGGGGACCTGCCATCATGCCTGGTGGACAATTAGAAGCCTGGCATGCCCTTGCCCCCATCTTTTATGCCATCGCTGCCAAAGCAGAAGATGGACAACCCTGTGTTGAATATATGGGGCCCAGAGGAGCAGGTCACTATGTCAAAATGGTTCACAATGGCATTGAATATGGTGATATGCAATTAATTGCTGAGATTTACGATATTCTTCATCGTGGTCTCGGATTGACGAACCAGGAATTACATGAGATATTTTCTCGCTGGAACCAGGGTGTTCTCAAATCCTACCTGATTGAGATCACAGCTGATATTTTTAATAAAATTGATCCAGAGACTGGAAACCATGTGGTTGATTTGATCCTGGACGAAGCGCAACAAAAAGGTACTGGCAAGTGGACCAGCCAGAATGCACTGGATTTAGGGGCACCAATTCCCACTATCCACGCAGCATTAGTTGGACGCACCATTTCAGCCTTAAAAACGGAACGCGTAATCGCTTCTCAGGTGCTTGGTGGTCCTGAACATCGATTTACCGGCGAGAAAGAACGGCTTATCGAGGCTGCAGAGAATGCATTATTCGCCAGCAAGATCATTTCCTATACTCAGGGAATGGGTCTGTTGCGGTTGGCTTCAAAAGAATATGATTACAATCTCAATTTATCAGAGATCGCAAAAATCTGGCGCGCAGGTTGTATTATACGCGCAAGCTTATTGACCGAGATTATGGCAGCCTATCAGAGAGAACCAGATTTACAAAATCTGATGTTAGATGTGTATTTCCGGCAGGCTATTGAAACACGACAGGATGATTTGCGGTTTGTAATAAAAACTGCCATCAATATGGGAATTTCTGTTCCGGCCTTGAGTGGATCATTGGCTTATTTCGATGCATATCGTAGCGAACGACTGCCAGCCAATCTTACTCAAGCACAGCGAGATTATTTTGGCGCACATACCTATCGTCGAGTAGATCAGGATGGTGTTTTTCATACACAATGGAAAGAGGGAGAGCAATAATGATACAATACGGTTTGAATATCCAGGAAAAAGCAGAATTAGATTTTGTTTCATTGGGAGCACTTGTTCATCGACTCGACCCGGGGATCGTCCCTTTCCGAAAAGCAACCCAATGCCAGATTCATGTCAGCGGGGGGGAATTCAATTGTGCTGCTAATTTAGCAGATTGTTTCCATCTTAAGACAGGTATCGCCACTGCCATGGTTGACTATCCGATTGGAGATTTGATTGCAGAACGCGTCAAAGCAATGGGCGTCAGACCATTTTATAAAGAATTCAAACATAATGGGGTCAATGGTCCTAATATGGCAACCGTGTATAGTGATCGAGGATATGGGGTACGAGCACCTGTAGTTTTTTACAATCGTTGTAATGAAGCTGCAGCTCAGTTAAAACCAAGTGACTTTAACTGGAAAGAAATTTTTGCTGGCGGAGTTCGTTGGTTCCATAGTGGCGGAATTTTTGCTGCTTTATCCGAAACAACCGGTGAGGTGATCATCGAAGGCATGCAGGCAGCAAAAGAATCTGGAGCTGTTGTTTCCTTTGACCTGAATTATCGAGCTAAATTATGGAATATCTGGGGAGGTCAGAAAAAAGCTCAATCAGTCATCCGCCGCATAATGAAATACGTTGATGTTTTGGTTGGGAATGAAGAAGATCTGCAGTTGGGGTTGGGAATCAAAGGTCCTCAGGTAACAGCCAAATCCAAATTAGACCCGGCTGTCTTTTTTGGAATGATTAACGAAACAGTGAATTTGTTTCCACAGATAAAAATTATTGCTACGACTTTACGAGAAGTTCATTCCACCAACCATCATAGCTGGGGAGCAGTAGCCTGGATTGATGGAATGACCTATCAATCCCCCACATGCGAATTAAATGTCTATGATCGTGTGGGTGGTGGTGATGGCTTTGCATCTGGATTTTTCTACGGCTTATTATCTGGAGAATCCGAGCAGGATGCTGTCAATTTAGGCTGGGCACATGGTGCTTTGCTAACCACATTTCCAGGGGATACCACCATGGCAACCATAGACCAGGTCAAAGCCTTTGCTAAAGGAGGTTCTGCACGCATACAAAGATAATAAGTAATAGCTTATAAATTTCGGAATTGTTCTATTTTTTAATTATTCATGCACACGTGTGCACGACAAAGGAGTCAAGAAATGGCAAAAATGAAAGCGCTCGTAATGAAGGATGTTGGAAAACTCGTTTTTGAGGATCGCCTAATTCCACAGGTAAAAAACCCGGATGATGTTTTGTTGAAAATTAAAGCGGTAGGAATTTGTGGCAGTGATGTCAAGATCGTCGAAGGAAAGCATCACTTTAAACCAGATACGGTTCTTGGGCATGAATTTTGTGGTGAAGTCGTCGAAATTGGTTCGCATGTAGATCACCTAAAGGTTGGAGACCGGGTTGCTGTAGACAATAATATCCGCTGTGGTTTTTGTGACTTCTGCCGCATGGGTCTCACCAGCCAATGTGTAGACATCAAAACCAGCGCATTGGGTGTCATGCGTGATGGTGGATATGCTGAATACTGTCTTGTTCCTGAAAAACAATGTTTTGTGGTTCCGGATTTGATTGATGATGTGTTAGGAACCCAGGTTGAAACGCTGGCTACCGTCATTAATGGCATGAATCATCTCCAGATGTTACCTTATGACTATGCCCTGGTCATCGGTTTCGGTCCCATCGGTTATTTATTCGCTCAATTCTGCAAAAACATTGCTGTGAAATATGCAGTCACTGAGATTGATCCGTATCGTATTGAAGTTGCCAAAAAATGTGGCCACACGGTCTGGAATCCAAATGAAGTGGATATTCCGACAATGATTTCTGAATTTACCTATGGTCGCAAAGCAGATATCGTGATCGAAGCCACTGGAAATGGTTTTGAACAGGCATTAAATTGCGTTACCCCTGGTGGAAAACTGTTACCATTTGGGATGGATTCAAGCATTACCGCTCAAGTTGTCCCGAACGAGATTACCCGTTGGGCAACCAAGATAATCGGTCTGTATTTAGGCCAGAACACCATGGTGCCTTCAATTCGTATCTTCCGGGAAAATCGCATCGATATGGACAATTTCTTCACCAAAGTAATATCACTGGAGGATGGCATCAATGCTTTTGAGAATCTTGGCCTGGATATGAAAACCCTGCAGAGAATTCCAAAGAAGGCCATGAAGATCATAATGAAACCTTAACTCTCCTTATTTTTGAATCGGAAGATGGTGGTTAAGGTAATATAAGGATAACAAGAAATTTCAACTCAATAAATCATTAAAATATTGCTTTCAAAAAAATTACCACCATCTCCCCAAAAGGATCAAAAACTATGAAACGTAAAGTAAATATTGCTGTAATTGGAACAGGTCGCATGGGTAGTGTGCATGTTGCCAATCTGGTACGAAATATACCCGAAGCGAATCTTGTAGCCATTTGCGATATTCGCCTGGAAGTAGCCCAACAGGTAGCTGATGAACTTGGTATTCAGCGGGTAGTTAAGGATTATCATGAATTATTACAGGATAATGAAATTGAAGCAGTACTGATAGCTACCAGCACCAACACCCATGCGGACATCATCATGGACAGCGCTAAAGCTGGAAAACACATTTTCTGTGAAAAACCTCTTGCTTTGGAGCTGGACCGAATTGATGAAGCATTATCAGCTGTGGAAAAAGCTAGTGTCAAATTGCAGGTTGGATTTAATCGCCGATTTGATAAAAGTTTTCAGAAGGTGCGTGAAATTGTCCACTCTGGACAGATCGGAAGACCATCCATCCTGCGGATTACGAATCGCGATCCGGAATTACCGAGCAAAGAGTTTTTGAAAGTGTCTGGCGGAATGTTTCTGGATATGACCATCCATGACTTCGATATGGCACGCTTCCAGATTGGTGAGGTTGACGAAGTTTATGCCATTGGAGATGTCATGATTGATCCCGAGCTCAATTCCTTTGGCGATATTGACACAAACATTGTGACACTCAAATTTGCAAACGGAACGATTGGAGCCATCGATAATAGCCGGCAGGCGGTTTATGGCTACGATCAAAGACTGGAAGTGTTCTGCCTGAATGGCATGGCAAAAGCCGATAATGAGATGGAAAATACGGTGACAACCGGAAATACCTCAGGCTTTGCAGCCAGTCGATTACCGTTTTTCTTCATGCAACGCTACGCCCCCTGCTATGTAGAAGAAGTACGCCAATTTGTTGAGTGTGTGCGTGAAGATCTCCCGACTCCCACCACCGGAGATGATGGTCGTAAAGCCGTTGTTCTGGGTTATGCAGCCTGGAAATCATTTCATGAAAACCGACCCGTAAAGATTAGTGAAATTGGTTGATGATTTATGATTGAATTTTCATCGCTTGAACGGAAAACGATTTATGCCCTTCGATAAAATCATCAAGATTCCAAATGAAAATGTATATCTGAATTGCATCCGCTGCGGGTTATGTCTGGCGGTTTGCCCTACTTACCGTGAATACAAAAACGAAACGGATTCACCACGTGGTCGGGTAGCATTAGCCCGCAAAAGTCTGGAAGATGAATTAATCCTCTCACCGAACCTGGTTGAACAGATGTATTCCTGTCTTGATTGTCTTGCCTGTAATGATATCTGTCCGGTCGGCATAAAACCGGCAGATATCGCTATGGAAATGCGACATGTAGCTGAGCAAGTAAAACCAACAGGTTGGAAAAACACCCTGTTTGGAAAAGTTATTGCCAACCCTGATCATTTGGAATTGGTCACCTGGCCCTTACGAGTGTATGAAAATTTGGGTTTGCGTTGGTTGGTACATAAGCTGAGAATCAATAAATTGTTCCCTGAGCAATTAAGAGATTTAGAAAGCATGTTGCCCAAACAGCCCAAAAAGCCACTGCGTAAAGCGTTACCTTTGATTTCTCACTCCACGAATGAGAGTAAATACCGGGTGGGATTCTTCCTGGGTTGTGCTCAAAGTCTCATGTTCTCCGAGGAAAGCGCTGCAACAGTGCGTGTGCTCAATCGCAATGGCTGTACGGTTATCACCCCGAAGGAAACCGTCTGTTGTGGCATGCCAGCTGCTGGATATGGACGTCAGGATCTGGTCATCGAACATGCCAAAGTCAACATTGAGATTTTTGAAAGAGAAGAATTGGATGTGATTGTTACCGATTGCGCTACCTGCGGGTCCAAACTCAGAGAATACGGTGATATTCTGGAAAATGACCCGGTCTGGTCAGAAAAAGCACGCAATTTCAGCAACAAGATACATGATATCAGTGAATTCCTGATGGCCATTCCATTGGAAAAACCAAGCGGCAAATTCGATGCCCGCATCACTTATCACGATCCCTGCCATTTGCGCCGCGCTCAGAATGTCTGGAAGGAGCCAAGAGCATTAATGCAGATGATTGATGGTGTTGAGTATGTCGAAATGCCGGAAGCAGATTGGTGTTGTGGATCAGCAGGCAGTCAATTGATCACCCATTATGAGACTTCCACACATGTCCTGGATCGAAAAATGGAGAATTTAAAATCAACTGGTGCTGAAATCATCGCTTCAGGTTGTCCTGGCTGCCAGATGCAGTTGATGACCGGTATCCAAAGAGAAGGGTTGAACATCAAGGTGATGCATCCTATTCAATTATTAGATCAAGCTTACAAATCACAGGATAAGGAAGAATAATGGACCAACAAATAGTCACGCAATTGGTAAAGATTGTTGGTAAAAAAGGTGTGCTGACCTCCCCGGAAGATCTGGCTGTGTATAGTTACGATGGCACCTTTGAAGAATGCAATCCGGATGTTGTGGTCTTACCAGAGAGCACCGATCAGGTCAGTCAGGTAGTGAAACTGGCAGCCAAAGAACGGATTCCGATTGTCACGCGTGGGATGGCTTCAGGATTAGCAGCTGCCTCTGTTCCATTTAGCGGCGGCATTGCATTGGTTATGACTCGCATGGATAAGGTCGTTGAATTAGATCTTGAAAATGCGATTGTGCACGTCGAAGCAGGGATTGTCACCGCCGATTTACAGACACATGTCGAAAAAAATGGATTATTTTATCCGCCTGATCCTTCCAGTATCCGACACTCCACCATTGGAGGAAACATCGCCTGTAATGCTGGTGGACCTCGCTGCTTGAAATATGGTGTAACAGGAGATTATGTGCTCGGATTAACAGTGGTTCTGGCAGACGGCAGTATTCTCAAAACGGGTGGAAAAGTCATCAAAGATGTAGTTGGTTATGACCTGAAATCTTTATTCACAGGTTCAGAAGGCACCCTGGGCATCATCACTGAAGCACTGCTTAAATTAACCGCCAAACCCAAATATGCTCGTACGGCTCTGGTTGAATTTTCCAATATCGAAGACGCCAGTAAGACTGTCAATGAGATATTATTGGCTGGTATTGTTCCAGCGACGTTAGAATTGATGGATCAGACAGCCATCCATTGTATTGAAGAAGCCATGCATATCGGTTTGCCAAAAGATGTTGCGGCTTTCTTGTTGATCGAGTCAGATGGGGTTGAACTGGAGACAACAACACAGGAAATTGAATCCATATCTAAAATCTGTGAGAAAACCGGAGCAACAAAAATTTCACTGGCAACAGATGAAAGCGAAAGGGCAAACCTTTGGAAAGCCCGCCGCTCGATATCCCCTTCCTTAGCCCGTTTATCCCCCAATAAACTGGGTGAGGATATCACAGTTCCGCGCAGTGCCATTCCCGAGGCTGTAAAACGTTTGAAAGCCATCAGTCAAAAGTATGGTTTACCCATCGTGATTTTTGGTCATGCTGGGGATGGGAATCTGCATCCCAATATTCTGTTCGACAAACGAGATCCCGAACAAATGAAAACGGTGGAATTGATGGTGGCAGAAGAGTTCGAAGTTGCTCTCGCATTAGGCGGGACACTCTCGGGTGAACATGGTGTTGGAACGCTGAAACGTCCATATATGGAAAAAGCCCTCGGAGAAGTTTCAGTCGGAATCCAAAAGAAAATTAAACAGGTTTTGGATCCGTTAAATATTTTAAACCCTGGAAAAGTAATACCAGATTAATCACATTAAAAAAATAAAAAAGGAGAATGATTATGAGTGACAAAAAAGTACCAGTAGGATATTTATCATCAGACCAACCCGATTTGTTTTTTGAAGACAATGGTGTTGGAAGATTAAAGAAAGAAGTTTGGGAATCCAGCGACGCACAAATCGACGCTATTTTGGCAGATTATGGAGTGCCATCACCGGTGGAATGGGCAAAACCTGGTTCATATATTCAGACTACAACCCGTTGGCAGGTAGAAGAGAATCGCAAGAAGAATGACATTGTTTTCATTCCTGTTGGTTGTACCGAATTACACGGACAACATCTGCCCAGTGCAGCGGACACCTTATACGTAAGCGCGATTGTTGAAGGTGTGCGACGCTTCACAGCGAAACGCGGTGCGCCGGTTAACCTGGCACTTCCTCCATTGAATTATGGCGCGCATCCCTATCACCATTTAGGCATGCCAGGTACCGTCATTGTGCGAGAACATGTAGTACGCGAGATGATGATTGATGTGATGTTGGGATTATGGAATGATGGTTTCCGCAAGCAATTAATCGTCAACAATCATGGACAACTTTGGGTGCTGGAATCTGCCATTCAGGAATTCCAGAAACGCTATCAACTACCCGGCATCTTCCGTGTCATCGATTGGCATCGCGGTGTGCGTGAATTCTTCCGTCCGGTGGAACGTGGTGGCAAAATGGATACCAATTTCGTGCATGCCGATGAATCTGAAACATCATTAAGCCTGTTACTGCATCCCGAAATGGTGGATATGAATTATGCGGTGGATACAGAAGGGAAAGCCTATCTGCCAGAAGGACATTTTGATAAATCAGTCGATCCATATGGACGACCCAGCCGCTGGTCAGAAGGTGAAGGTCACTTTGCAATCGAGATTGCCGCGACACCAGAAGGCGTCGTTGGCAAAGCCAAATCCGGCACCGCAGAAAAAGGAAAACGTCCCATGGCTGCCATATTAAAGTACCTCACCCTCTGGCATGATGATGTTCTGGAAGCATTCCCGGCAGGTACTGTTCCTCCCGTTGAGGAAGTCACCTTACGCACCGAAAAAGAAATGGAACCCTACCTGCGCGAACCGCTCAGTAAGGGTTGGAAACCTGTTTATGGTATCCCCCGCATTGGTCAGGGGACAGAAGTCTAATTACTAGAATATTTCAACAAAGGAGTAATTGATGAACGGTAAAATGAAAGGCGTCACCCTGGTTGCCGATTGGGATCCCAAACCAGGTTTCAAATTAGGAGCAAAAGATATAGAAGGTCGCCAGACTTATCTGGGCAGTCAGATCTGGCGCAATCCACGCTTTGAAATTCGTGAATATGATATTCCCACGCCGGGCGATGATGAAGTTTTGATTGAGGTGAAAGCCTGTGGTATATGTGGCTCTGATGTTCATATGTCTCAAGCGACCGAAGATGGCTATATTTTCTATCCAGGATTGACGGGTTTTCCTAGCATCTTAGGACATGAGCTTTCCGGCGTGGTTGTATCCGCTGGCAAGAAAGCTTTTGATAAATACACCAACAAGCCCTTCAAGGGGGGCGAGCCAGTCACAACCGAGGAAATGCTGTGGTGTGGCATGTGTAAACCCTGCGCCGAAGGCTATCCCAACCATTGTGAGCGCCTGGATGAAATTGGCTTTAATGTCAATGGAGCCTATGCCAAATACCTGGTCGTCCCCTCGAGAACTGTCTGGAGTCTGGAACCATTAAAAGCAAGGTATGTTGGGCAGGACCTATTTGTGGCTGGAAGTCTGATTGAACCAACCTGTGTGGCTTACAATGCAGTCATCGAACGTGGTGGTGGTATTCGCCCGGGTGATCGGGTTGTCATTCTCGGAGCAGGACCGGTTGGTATCGCGGCCTGTGCTATCTTAAAACGTGCGGGTGCTTCTCAGGTTATCATCTCTGAGACAGAAGAAGTCCGTGCCAAGATGGCATTGAAACTGGGTGCAGATTTTCATATCAACCCCCTCAAAGAAGATTTCGCTGATCGTGTTTTAGAAATCACCCATGGGATGGGTGCTGACTTATTCATGGAAGCCACTGGGTTACCGGAAGTGGTTTACCCAGGCATTGAACGGGTGGTATGGGAAGGCCGTACTTTGAACAGTAAGATCGTTGTTACTGCGCGCGCAGAGGCTAAAATGCCTGTAATGGGTGAAGTATTACAGGTGCGTCGTGCCCAGATCATTGGTGCACAGGGACACTCTGGGCATGGAACGTTCCCACGTGTCATCGAATGTATGGCCTCCGGCATGGACATGACCCCCATGAGCACCAAAAAAATCACTCTGGAAGAACTACCTGAGAACATCATTCGCTTGCAAACGGATCGTTCAGAAGTAAAAATTACTTACGTAGCCTGAGATCCTCCCTCAAGAATAACGGGTATCAACCACAATCAAAGTGGTTGATACCCGGCTAGAAAGTAAAAATGAATTTATCAATCGTATATACCACACAACAAACAAAATTTCAGGCAGCCACCTATTCGGGTGAATTGGACGCTAATCTGGCAAAAATCGCTCGATATGGCTACAACGGAGTAGAGCTTGCTATCCGGGATCCGAAACTGGTTGATATGATGGAATTAGAAATAATTCTGCATAAATATAACCTGATAGTTCCTGCCATTGGCACTGGACAGGCCTGGGGTGAAGAAGGTTTATCCTTTACTGATCCGCATCCTGACATTCGTAAAGCTGCCATTCAACGCATTCAAAGTCACATTCCCATCGCAGAAAAATTGCATGCTGTCGTCATCATCGGTCTGGTAAGAGGTATCTTAAAACCTGGTATCAGTCATCCACAGGCAATGGATTGGCTTCGTGAAGCATTACAACAATGCACTTCTGCAGCGAAAGATTATAATGTGCGCCTGGCTCTTGAACCCATCAACCGTTATGAAACCTCATTAATCAACAACGTTACACAGGGTATGGATCTAATCTCGGAAGTCAATTCAGACAATTTCGGTCTGTTATTGGATACATTTCACATGAATATTGAGGAACCGCAGATTGAGGAAAGTATTCAAAAATGCGGCAAGCGGATCTTTCATTTCCATGTAGCTGATTCAAATCGTTGGTACCCTGGCGGAGGTCATCTGGATTTTGGAGCGATCATCACATCCTTACGCGACACCGGATATACTGGATTTATCTCAGGAGAATTTCTCCCCTATCCCGATGTGGATACAGCAGCCCAGAACTGCATCTTACATCTGCAAAAAGTAATACAATAGTCTTATCAATTTTTTCTTTCCTGAATTTCAAACCTGGCAAGTCCAGGTTTTTTCTTAAGCAAATTGATCTCAAAATTAAAAAATTATGATTTTCACTCAGAACGCTTCGACTTAGTGTAGGAGATAAAAATGCGACAAAGAATATCAACCTTGATAGCAATTACCATTGGTGGAAGTAGTGTGATTGTATCGATTCTTTTCGCTCTGATTCAAAGTCAAGGATAAAAAATTTTCAGGCAGTGGACCAACGATTGATGCTAAAACAATCCATGTTTTTCCAGTAAATCTTTATTTTTAAGAATGGTTTTTGCTTCCCCATCCACTACGATTTGACCGCTGGAAATTATCAGTACCCGATTCAATAATTTTTCAACAAGATCAAGATCGTGGGTCGCAACAATCAACGTTTGAGGTAAATTTAATAATAATCCTATTATCTCACGCCTACCTCGCGGATCCAAACCTGCTGTTGGTTCATCCAGAACGAGGATTTCTGGATTCATTGATAGGACAGTGGCAATAGCAATTCGCTTTTTCTCTCCTACACTGAGATGATATGAATTTCGGTGAATATATTCACTCATCCCTACCAACTCTAATGCGTGTGAAACATGCTCATTAACCTCATTTTTGCTTAAACCCTTATATAGAGGTCCATAAGCCACATCTTCATACACAGAAGAAGAAAATAGCTGGTCATCAGGATTTTGAAAAACCAAACCAACCATTGCACGAATAGCAGGAATATTGCGCTTATCTAAAACCAGGTTGTTAATAATAATTTCCCCTTCACCCGAAAGAACACCATTCAGATGGTAAAGGAAGGTGGATTTTCCAGCTCCATTTGGGCCAATCAAGCCAACCCTTTCACCTGCTTGTATTCTTAGATGTATCCCATCAAGTGCTTTTCTTCCATCGGGGTAAGTAAAGTTCAAATTTTGAATTTCAATCATTTTTTTCTCATCCCACTATTAATAAAGAATAAATCCAGATGATAAGAACCAGAAAAACACCAATTATTATCGTGGGGTATTCACTTCTATTGATATTTTTCGAATCTTGTATTGATGGAATAGTTTTACCATTATAGCCACGCGATAACATCGCAGCATAGACTCGATCACTCCGTTCTATCGATCTGATGAGAATACTCCCGGCCATGCCGCCCGTAATCATAGCTCGCCACATCAAACCACCGCCACCGGACTTTTTTGTAAGTCCAGATGAACTTCTGCTAGACCTGGCACGTGTCATACACAAAACTTCATCCTGGATCACAAATAAGTAATGATACGCCAAATTGATAATAGAAATAAATAAAGAGGGAATTTTCAATCGTTCCAATGCGAAAAATATTTCTGTAGGTCGGGAGGTTGAAACCAATAAGAGAGCTGCAAGAATTGATAAGATGGACTTAATGGTGATGCTCAGGAATTTCTGCCAGCCTTCCACGCTGATCATAATCTCGTTTCCAAAAATAGGGATAACTTCGTAAGGAGAATTACCAGCAAAAATCAAAGGAATTGCTGCTAGTATAAATGGAAGCGAAATTAAAGTTCGTTTAGCTAAATCAGAAAACTTTAAACCTGCTGAAGAAATAATTGTTATTAAATAAAGGAAAAAAAGAGCATAAGCTCCCCACGCTTTTGCTGGCGTTAAGTTGATGAAGACGATGAAGACAATGGTAAACAATAATTTCACCAAAGGATTGAGTTGATGAAATTTACTATTGTTGGTTGGTGTTTCAGTTTTTTCCAAATTATTTCTTGCGTTTGTTAATTAATTGTTGTTTGTTTTTTGCGTTGAGATAATCCAACTACTACTGAAAATACAATCACCACACCGAGAATACCCGCAACAATCGTGGCTAAAGAAGGATCATCGATACCAGGAAAAGTGTAATCCGGAATAATATTATAAAAAGCGTCATTAGCAAAACCAAGAAACCCTGATTTTTCAGCAACCCACTCAAGTCCATCTGGATGGCTAGACGCGAGTGGTGAAAGAATTGCCAAAACAACTGCTATTATTGATCCCCCAATGAGAATTCCTTTACTATTGGCTGAATTAGTCAAATTTACTTCCAGCAAATCTTTTCTAGCAGCTAATATAAAGATAATAGCTCCTGCAGTTATGAGCCCTTCACCAATCCCAATCAAAGCATGAATTCCTGCCATGGCAGGAATCACGATATTTGCTGGTGAGGTACCCGAAATTGCCAATTGAATGGCACAGGATAAGGAAGCTATAAAAATTGAACCCCATGCAGCCAGAAAACCTGAAACTATGATCCCCCATTTTTTACTTCCAAATAATTTCTTTGAAAGTGAAAAAATACTATTTGAGACCAGGACTCCAATAATTGCCATATTAAAAATGTTTGCACCTAAAACAATCAATCCTCCATCCTGGAAAACCAATGCCTGGATGGAAACGACAGAAGTGATAACAATGATGGCAGACCAGGGACCAAGTAAAATAGTTGCCAACGCAGCCCCGAGAAGATGCCCCGAGGTACCACCAATCACGGTGAAATTCAGCATTTGTCCGGCGAAAATTGCAGCTGCCAACACACCCATCAAAGGTAACTGACGTTCGGACAATAAACGGTTCGTTTCTCGTAACGCCTTAATAATGACCATAATAGATATTATCCAAAAAATGACAGACACTAGCACGGATAGAAATCCATCTGGTATATGCATCAATTTCGAAGACAGGAAAGGCAAATGAGACAATGGAAACTCCTGGAATAATGCTAAAATATTATTGTGATAAGTATATATTATAATACAATTATTTGCAATTGCAAATTTTTGCACTACATTGTTAAAGGGACTCATGCGAAATTCATCTGTCGATCAAATCATTTTTGAGTTGTTATCAAAAGAACACGCTCATCTCAATTCGCTCCAAATCTACAACGAAATTCGAAAAATCTTACCTGCAGTTAATCAATCCACAGTTTACCGTTCCCTGGACCGTTTAGTAAAAAATAGAAAGGTATCTGTTTCGGATATGGGTACCGGCGCATCCGTTTATGAAAAGATAACTGATGGGTATCATCACCATCTAGTTTGTCAAAGTTGTGGAAATGTTTTGACCATTGAACATCAAGATATCGAAAAATTCTTTAACTCAATTGAGACCAATAACCAATTCAAAGTTTATACCAACCACCTGGTTTTATTTGGTATTTGCAAAGATTGTCAGATAAATGAAACAAATGGCACAGACTCTTAATTTTTTTTACGTGTGCCATATCCTTGAATAATTATAATGATCACAAAAATTTCTTCATTTTGAAAACATTATATAAATTTGATACATTTATTTAACTTAAGACAACATTTCATGTAACATAATGAAATGAGTGAATTAATTTATTCCTTGGAAAAAATTTTATACGATATGGTTATCGATGTCATTCATCGCTCCAAGAGGTAGCTAAGCTGTTTGCTGTTGTAAATAATAATTTCAGAAGGAATTGACCAATGATCCCTATTCGAGACCAGATCCCAACACGCCGTGTTCCGTTTGTGAACTACTTATTGATATTAACAAATATTATCGTTTTTGTGTTTCAATGGTTGGCAGGATCAAATCAGGAAGCAATTGTTTATCAGTTTGCTCTCATACCTGCAAGTTTTTCAAACGGGATCGGATTAGGTGATTTAGCTGATGTTTTCACCAGCATGTTCATGCATGCAGGTCTGGCGCATTTGGGGGGTAACATGCTCTATTTATGGATATTTGGCGATAATGTGGAAGACAGTATGGGGCACGGAAGATTCTTTTTATTTTATTTAGCAGGAGGATTGGTGGCCTCACTGGCACACATTTTCACAAATCCTGGATCGCAAATCCCAACCGTAGGTGCAAGTGGTGCGATTGCATCAGTACTGGGAGCATATCTTGTTCTTTATCCTAACTCAAAAGTGCTGACCATTATTCCGCTTGGATTCTTCTTGCGAATGACGATGCTTCCTGCAGCTTTCGTTTTAGGGTTATGGTTCGTTCTTCAATTATTCAGTGGTGTTATATCAATGGGTGGACCCGATGTGGGTGGGGTAGCATTCTGGGCTCACATCGGAGGTTTTGTTGCAGGTGTTATTCTGGCAAAAATATTCGCTAAAAAACGATATGCGGATACCATAGTTCGTTGGTAAAAGTGTACAGGAAGAAATATCTATTTTGGGATCTCAACCTTGAAAATAGAAGAATAAGATTGTGTGAACAATAACACCGGTCACAGCGATTATCTTAAATCTTAATTTTCTGGTCTTATGTCTGAAAACAGTCATACCTATCAAAGCACCAATTCCCCCTCCCAAAATAATCAATGCAAAAAGGGTATTCTCTGAAATTCGCCACTGATGTAATTTTGCGCGAAATTTATCATATCCCCACACAACGAAAGTAATACCATTAACAACCAGATAATATGATATCAAAAAGATTTATTCCGAATAACTAATGAGTATTGTGAAAATGAATTGGTATTTCATTGCACGCGAATGAACCTTAGATCATAAGGCGCTAAGAGGATGATTTTTCGATTTAGGATCTGTTCTGATTCAATGTCCACCAATTGTTTGTTTGTTTTTGAAAGAATCAATTCCGTAACAACTTCTTGAGGCTTCTCAGAGAAATTCGCCAGCGCGATAATATAATCAGAGTTATTCTTTCGGATGTATCCAAATACATGGGGATTATCAATATCTAGAATTTCTGTATTTAAATTTCTGAAAACAGAATTGTTTTTTCGAATTTGAATCAACCTTAAGAAATCTTTATAAATTTTTCCTTCAATTGTATTCTTTTTGGTCCGATTATCAGATTTTTTGCTATCAAACTTTGGACGATGAACCCAACGGCTGTCATGTGCTTTGGATTTGTCTTCCAGATAATGATAGTCATTCAAAGTCCCCAGCTCATCTCCTAAATAAATTAAAGGTATTCCACCGATTGTCATGATGATTCCATGAATCAGAACAATTCTTTTAATAGCAAGGTCAACTTCTTTACCTGTTTCAATAGCAATTGCTTTCTCTAAACCTGCCAATGATGCACAGGTCCCGGAAATGCGACTATCTCCCGTTTTTGGGTTCTCCTGAAATGGGAGGCCGCGTGCAAAACTTCCTGGAAATCTTCCACGATAAAACTCATTCAAAAATTGGCGGTGATCAAAGCCATTTATCCATAATTCAGCTGCATCATCATCCGAGAATGTCCAACCAATATCATCATGACAGCGTACATAATTTACCCAGGCGCATTGATCGGGTAATGCAAGGCGTTTTTGCATTGAGTGTTTGAGCAAACGCACCTCACGTGTTGCCAGGCTTTCCCATAACAAAGCCATCAAAAGTGGATTGTAAGAAATCTGGCATTTTTCTGGTGATATGTATTTGATCACATCGTCCGGGTGAACAATCGCTTCTGACTTAAATAAGAGTGAAGGGGCAGCAATTCGGGCAATTAAATTAAACGCCTGAATCAATAGGTGTGCTTCTGGAAGGTTCTCGCAATTCGTTCCCATTCGCTTCCAGATAAAAGCCACTGCATCGAGTCTTAAGATTTCAACGCCTGCATTTGCCAGGAACAACATTTCCCTTGCCATTTCTACAAAAACAGCAGGATTCTGGTAATTCAGATCCCATTGGTAAGAGTGGAATGTTGTCCAAACCCATTTATCGATTGATTCAAAGTACGTGAAAGCTCCTGGATGTTCATCTGGAAAGATCTCCCGTAATTGAGCTTCATATGCATCAGGCATGCGACGGTCCGGGTAAATCCAATAATAATTTTCATAAATCGGATCGCCAGACTGGGCTTTTAGTGCCCATTCATGCTCATTTGAGGTGTGATTGAAAACAAAATCCAGGACCAAACTGATACCATTTTTTCGTAATTCTCTTCCGAGATCAATCAGCTCATCCATTGTGCCAATATTGGGATTAACTTCCCGATAACTGCTGATAGCATATCCCCCATCGTTCTCACCTTCAGGTGTCTTAAATAATGGCATTAAGTGCAGATAAGTTACTCCCAATTCACACAGGTATGGTATTTTTTGATAAAAACCTTTTAGATCATCTGAAAATAGATCCACATAGCAGACGGCACCCAACATATTTTCTGATTGGAACCATTGGGGATTAGCTTCTCGTTTTTTATCAAGCTTTTTTAAATCTCCTGGACGATTGATCCAACTCTCTGCCAATGCATAAAATAGTTCTTCAATGAAATATATAGCGTCATAAATTTCCCCATAAAGGGGAAATAATTTCCTGAACAATGTTGGAAAGTAAAAATCTAACCTATGTACAAATTGGTTCCAGTCTTCAGGATGAGATTTTGCATATTCTTTAAAACGATTTTGCAACCTCGGTAATAGACGCTCATATGTAAACTGTGCTTGATATTGAATGTCCATTAATTAAACCGTCGTTCTCGATTAATTATTTTTACCAATGAAAACTATCTTTGGATTTCTTCCAAGAATTTGTTGGTGATGATGTGCTTCTTGATCCTAGATGCTCTCACATTTTTCATTTTTCATTCCTGCTACCTTCAAGCTGATTTGCAAATGCAGAAACACCCCAAACGAAATTCGATAGAAACGAAAAGTCTGCCATTAATTAAGCCGATCCCACTTTTAACCAGCGGAAACCATAACCTTCCAGTGTCAATATGCGATCTTCAAGTACAACTGGTTGATACAGATTTAGCACATCCTGAAGCTCTTCATCCTTAATACCCATTTCTTCCAAGGCAACCTGTTGGCTTTCTGATGAAAAATTTGCTATAACCAGGATTTTTTCCTGTTCATTCTCACGGAAATACGCAATGATTGATTTATTTTTAGATGAACATAATGTAGATGTTCCCTCGCCAAAAACAGAATGCTGTTTTCGGATCATGATCATAATTTTCAGCCAGCTAAGAAGTGACGTTGGATCTTCCATAGATGCTTTTACATTCACGGTTTGGTATCCATAAATGTCATCATCAATCACCGGTATGCGTAATTTTTGAGGTTCAACATCTGAGAATCCACCGTTTATCGAATCATCCCACTGCATAGGTGTGCGAACTCCATCTCGATCGCGTAGTTCCACATTGTCTCCCATTCCAATTTCGTCACCGTAATATAAAACTGGAGAACCTAAAAATGATAGAAGGATCGTATGCATGAGTCGAATCTTGCGTTGATCATTATCCAAAAGCGGTGCCAGTCTGCGGCGAATCCCTAAATTCAAACGCATTCTCGGGTCAGGTGCATAAAATTCCCACATAAATTGGCGTTCATCTTCTGTTACCATCTCTAAGGTTAATTCATCGTGATTTCGCAAGAAAATACCCCATTGACAACATTCTGGTATTTCCGGTGTGCGAGCCAGAATATTGTCAATAGGTGTGCGATCTGATTTCGCTAACGCCATGAATAACCTTGGCATCAAAGGAAAATGAAAATTCATATGAAATTCATCACCATCACCAAAATAATCTCGAGTCTCTTCAGGCCATTGATTAGCCTCAGCCAATAACATGATTTCAGGTGAATATGCTTCGACAAAAGCGCGCAGACGTTTATAGTATGCATGCGATTCTGGTAAATTTTCAGAAGAACTATCTTCACGCTCAAATAAATACGGAGGAGCATCAACCCTGATTGCATCTACACCCAAATCAATCCAGTATTGGACAGTTCGCATCATTGCTTTTTGAACTTCTGGATTATCATAGTTCAGGTCCGGTTGGTGATAAAAGAAACGATGCCAGTAATATTCACCCCGTATCGGATCATATGTCCAATTCGATTTTTCATAATCGATAAATATAATCCGGGCATCTTTAAATTTTTGATCTGTGTCACTCCATAAATAATAATCTTTGTATTTCTGAAATTCCGGATGGTTTGGATCATGAGAAGCTTGAAACCATGGATGTTGATCGGAGGTATGGTTGGGAATTAACTCCACCATGATTTTCATGCCTCTGCGATGTGTTTCATCAACCAGAGTTGTGAAATCATCCATCGTTCCATAATTGGGGTTGATATCCTGCATATCACTGACATCATAGCCACCATCACGCAACGGGGATTTCATGATGGGTAATAACCAGATTAGATCAACTCCCAGATTCTGCAAGTAATCTAGTTTTGCGGTTACACCTGCCAGATCGCCCACTCCATCGGAATTTGCGTCATAAAACCCGCGGACATTTAATTCATAAATGACCGCCTGTTTGTACCATAGTTTGTTACATGTCATAACAAAGATTTATCCTTTTACTGAACCAGCCATCATACCACGGACAAAATATCGTTGTAATGCCAGGAAAACGATGAGTGGTAATATCATACTGATGAAAGCGCCAGAGGTTAATAAGTGCCAGTCCTGCCCTTTTTCTCCAACGATGGCTGCCAATGCACTGGTCACCACCCTGGTCTTATCACTCAGGAATACCAGAGCAACCAGGTAATCATTCCAGACCCACAGGAACTGGAAGATGGCAAATGAAGCCAAAGCGGGTACGGATAATGGGAGAATCAGTTTCGTGAAAATAGTAAAGGGGGAGGCTCCGTCAATGAATGCTGATTCTAATAATTCACGTGGGATTGTACTGATATAGTTGAACATCAGATAAATCGCTAACGGTAAACCAAATCCGGTATGTGCCATCCAAATTGCTAGATAAGTCCCATTGAGATTCAATTTGGTGTAATCCTGCAAAATTGGTACAAGAGCAATTTGCAATGGAACAACCAGTAATGCAACAACAATTGTAAAAAAGAACTTTCTTCCAGGGAAATTCAACCAGGCAAATCCATAGGCTGCAAATGCAGCAATCATGATGGGGATAATAGTTGCCGGGATTGATACTGCAATCGAATTTAGGAAAGCGCCACCCAGGTCATTGCCTTTTCGAACAATTGTATTTCCCATGCCATCTGTGAATGATATTTCTTTTCCCGTCAGGGTGTCTTTGTAATTATCCAAGGTTAGATCGGTTTCAAATCCAACCCATTTCCGTTCCTCAACTTTTACAAGCAAAGTTCGTTTGTTACCATACCAGGTATATCGATCTCCATCAGGCATCGTAATACCTTCACGCCATTCTTCAAAGGTGTGGGTCACTCCATCAATCGTTATAGGTCCATTTACATCGGTATCTGGATCTATATTGATTTCACGTGTTTCGACATATCCTCGATGTGGGAAAACTGTCCACCATCCAGAACGGAATATATTTTCACTATATCGAAACGATGTGACTAATACACCCAGGGTAGGAATTATCCAGATCAGGCAGATGAATGTCAAAACGCCATTGACAATTATGCTGGAAACCTTCTTTTGATTTTTAAAACTTTTCGTTTTTTTACTCATCAGAATGCCTTCCTTTCTCTGAATTGGCGCAGGTTATAAATCATCACCGGAACAACCGCAATTAACAGAATGATAGCAATTGCCGAAGCACGACCTGCATTACCATAGGTAAAACGCTGCAAATAGAACTCATTGGCAATAACATTAGTGCCATAGTTTCCCCCTGTCATCACCCGCACAATATCAAACAGTTTCAAGCTGAAAATGAGAATTGTTGTAGATACTGTAATCAGTGTTCCTTTTATGGTTGGGATAATGATATTGAAGAAAATTCGAAGCTCATTGGAACCATCCACACGGGCAGCTTCCAATAATTCGGCGGGAATGCCCTTGATCGCAGATGACAAAATCACCATCGTGTAGCCGGTTTGCAACCAGACCATGATAACAATCAGGAAAAAATTATTCCAGGGTGGTTGTTGTAACCACGGTTGAGACGTACCTCCTAGAGCAATTACGATTGCATTGAGTAATCCAATTTCAGCAATGCCTGCACCTTCCCCTCTATAGGTATAAATAAACTTCCAGATCACACCTGCACCAACAAAGGATATAGCCATCGGCATAAAAATGATGGTTTTATATACATTTTCAAAGCGGCTACGGTCTGCCATCACGGCTATAATTAATCCTAAACTTACGCTAAAGAAAGTCCCAAAAATCATCCACAACAGATTATTTCTGAATGCCTCCAGCATGATCCGGTCAGTCAATGCAAAAATGTAATTATCGAATCCAACAAATACTCGACTGGTCTGATCTTGAAAACTCAAAATCAGGGTCCTGAAGGTTGGAATTGCCAAAAACCAAGCCAATATCGCCAGAGCAGGTCCCACAAAGATAAAAGGTTGTAAGCGGTTTACCCACTCTTTGGGTAGTTTTTCTATCAGCCAGTTGGTTACATAGTAGAGCAACATTACCCCACCAACTCCCCAAACAATCGCGACAAGGACTACCAGAAATTGATTTGCCTCTGTGTCTCTCAGGAAGATAAAACCCTGCCATAAAACAAGAAAGGTTATTAATGGAACGATGATAGAGACAAAGATCCTGCCAATCGCCGAGGTAAATAAGCTGATTATTCCCTTGAAAGGATTATTTTGCATAACTTTTCCCTCCAATCTCTAATATAGAATGAAGGAGCAGAAATCTGATTCTATTCAGTTATGCTACTCCTTCATTCAGTGAATACGTCGTTCTATTTAATTATAGTGAATTTATTAATTATTTGGGCCAGGACGCATCGATTTGTTTTAAGGCTGTATCCAGGTCAATTGCTTCTGTGATGTAATCTGTCATGGATTTCCAAAATGAACCAGCACCCACTTCACCAGGCATTAAATCAGAACCATCAAAACGGACAGATGATGCATTCAATATAATCTCTGCAACACCACGATCGATGAGGTTGGTGTACCAATCAAGACTTGAGTCTAAGTGAGGTGATATTGCTCCACCAGCTTCAACCCAGCCTTTGACCGAATCACCCATCGAAAAGTATTGAATGACTGCACGTGTTTCCGGGCGATCATTGAACATTGCGTAAATATCACCCGCAACCAGCACTGGTTTGCCATACTCTTCTTCCAATCCGGGGAAGTAGAAGAAGTCATAATCCACACCGGCAACTTTTCCTTCAGGGAAGAAAGAGGTGATGAAATTGCCCTGTTTGTGCATCCAACATCTTACTGGAGTATCAAACATTGGTTTAGGTGCATCACCAAAGAATGTGGTAGCTATAGCACCTCGACCACCATAGACATAACCTTCTTTAAACCAAATATTGGAAACCTCTTCGACAGCACGACGGACTTCAGGAGAATCAAACTTTAATTCACCAGCAACCCATTTGTCATAGTTCTCTAAGGAAGTGGTTCTGAGCATTAATTCTTCAACCCAGTCGGTCATTGCCCATCCAGTTGCTGCGCCAGATTCAACTCCAACACACCAGGGGGCATCACCATCTTCTACAATCCGGTCAGAAAGAGCAATCATTTCATCCCATGTAGTTGGAACTTGATAACCAGCAGCTTCAAAATCAGCTTTTGGATACCATACCAGTGATTTACCATTCACACGGCCCCAAACACCGGCCATGATCTCACCATCAGGTCCTGCCATCATGGACATATCCAGCCAGGATTGATTGTAATTATTTTTGAGCCAATTTTGATTAATGACACCTGTTAGATCAACCCCATATCCTTTAGCCACAAGGGTTTTTAACAAACCTGGTTGTGGGAAGTCAACGATATCAGGGGGATTTCCACCTTCAACAACAATCGAAATATTGGCTTCGAATTCTTTAGAGCCAGTATATTGAACATCAATACCGGTGGCATCTTCAAATGGTTTAATTGAATTATCAAATTTTACTGCATCTGCATCAGTAAAAGGTCCTTGCATGGTCACAACAGTGCCTTTATATTTTCCTGCATAAGCATCTGTTAATTCCTGACCTGCTTCATAAACCACTACGGGAGCTGCTGGTTCTTCTGGGGTAGCTGGTTCTTCAGTAGCTGCAGGAGCGGCACAAGCGGTTAATACCAATGTTGCGAGTACGAATACTGCAATTATCTTCCAAAACGATTTCATATCTTCCTCCGATTATCTTATTTTTTTTAACTTAAAAGTAACTTGTGAGTTTACAAAATCTGATTCTTTTCCAATCACCTCCTATAAAAAACCATTTAAGCTGTCTCCCTCTGAATGATCTTCAATGGTAATTCGATGTGTTGATTAGATTGTTTCGGATTCGTTAGTCGGGAGATTAATAAACTGGCAGCAATTCTGCCCGATTCATCTAAAGGTTGATGAACCGTTGTAAGACCAAAATATTCAGCCATGTCAATATTATCAAATCCAATAATAGCAATATCCTGCGGGATACGCAATCCCATAATCCTTGCTTCCTTCATAAAGGCGATAGCTTGCAGGTCTGTGGCAGCAAATATTGATAATGGCAATCCAAATGGAATTATTTTTTTTAAGACCTGTTCTGGTGAGAAAGCGTACTCATTAATATACTCATCTGGAAACGATAATCCAGCCTGATGGATAACTTTAAGGTAACCAGCCAAACGCTTGCTGATTGGATCAACACCAAATTCAGGCTGTTTTTGACCACCAACAAAGGCAATTCGTTGATATCCTTTTTCCAGTAGGTATTTGGTTGCTAATTCGCCACCCCATTCGTCATTAATAACCAGTGATGTAAAATTTGGATCATAAAATTCTATGAGGACCGTCTCAAGTTTATAATCCAATAACCTTTTCGAAATAGCTGGTTCGTATACCTGTGACACGATAATTAATCCATCCAGCATCCTGCGCATCGGTAAAGTCTCCAGATAACTCAAGCTTCTTGCTTTTGAATCAACCGGGTAAATCACCATTTCGTAATCTTTTTTATTTAAAACGGATGCAATCCCACGCAATCGTTGCACGAAAGATGGTTCTGTGAAAAATGGAATCAAAATGCCAATTCGACGAGTTCCCATTAATGCCCTGGCTCTGGATTCAGCCTTGGGCTCATACCCCAAATTTTCAATGGCATTGATAACAGCTGTTCTGGTCGTTGGATTAACACGATGTGGAAAATTTAAAACCCTGGATACGGTGGCAATGCTGACACCGGCTTCTTTTGCAACATCGTAAATAGTAGGAGAGAGATTTGCCATAATAGAACCTTGCTGTAAAATCTTTTATGTAAGCACTTTCATTATAGAAAAATTAGTAACAAGAGTCAAGTAGCAATTTCAACCAACTCCCTTTTTTCAGTTGAAAACACGTTTATTTAGAGGGTTTTGGTTAATTTCTTCATTTTATTTTTCGAAAATTCTAAAAATGTTAGATCAATAAAGATTTTTTTAATGTTCAATCAGTATCGACCAAAATCCATCACAGCCTGCCACATGGCGTTAAGATTCTCAGGTGGTACTTCTCCCTGGATATTATGAACGGTTGCAAATACGAACCCTCCACTTTCAGCCAGTATTTCAATTTGTTGGCGAACATTTTCACGTACATCAACTGGCGATCCACGGCTTAATATAGATTGTGTTTCAACTCCCCCACCCCAAAATACAACATCATTGCCAAAATCCTTCTTAAGAGATCTGGCATCCATCCCAGGAAGATTAAATTGCACAGGGTTGAGGATATCCACACCAATTTCGATCAAATCAGGAATGATGGGGCGTATAGCACCACATGAATGAAAGAAGACTTTTGCTGAAGTTTGGCTTTTTATAAGGTCAATAATCTGTCTATGACGTGGTTTGATGAATGTTCGATACATGCGCGGGGAGATCAGCATACTGGATTGAGTACCAATATCATCCGATTCAACCACAACATCAATACGATCCCCAAATTTTTCTAATACCATTTTCCAATAAGCTAGCTTGAAATCCACCACTTTATCCAATAAATATTCTGCCATTTCAGGTTGCAAAGCAAGATCCATCAAAAATTGATCCAAACCTCTCAGCCAGCTGGCAACTTCCATCGTCCCAGCGCATACATTGTTTAGAACAATTGCTTTCTCTTTTTGTTCAGCCAGTTGAATTTGATCATTGATAGGCAGCAACCGGGTTTTATCATTTGGATCAGGAAAAGGATGGATTTTCAGATCAGATATATACTCTGCTTTCCTTAAGGGATGGTAGAAAAGGCTATAATAAATAGGGTCACTTTTTGGCATTTTCAAACCATATCCCCATTCATCATAATAATATTTACAATCAGGATCCTCGTGGATATCTAAAGGATAATCTTTTGGCCAGGCAGGCAAAGCTGGTCGCGTATCAATTTCAAGAATATCCAGGAAATCTTCTGCCGCATAAACGATCTGCATGGAGGGCTCGAAATAGTGATTAGATGCATCTTGTGGCAAACCCAGAAGGGAGCACCAACGGTGATAAGCATCTCTATGGATACCAGTCATCATGGACGATCCAATGTCAAGCGGAACTCTGTCTGGATTTTTATGATGTAAGGCTGCTAATAATCGTTCTCGAGATTTCATTTTTGTCCTTTTCCATTATTCCGTTGATAAGATAATTGTATCTTTAATCATCACAATCAAGGTTTTTCAGTGTGAATAGACTCAGACTCAAAGTATAATTGGTTATCTTAGAGCGCTCACAGATTTCGTAATAACTTTTTCATGAAAAGAGTAATGCTAAATGTCTGAATTAAGACTGGAAGACATCGCAAAAAGAGCTGGCGTTTCACGTTCAACCGTCTCCAGGGTCATCAACAATCAACCCAATGTCAGTGAGAAGGCTCGCCAACGAGTTTTGGAAGTCATAAAATTGACAGGGTTCAGCCCCAACGCAGCCGCCCGGACACTTGTTTCGCAACGCTCGAACACCATCGGATTGGTTCTCCCACATAGTGTCAGCACATTCTTCACCGATCCGTATTACCCACATCTGATAAAAGGTATTACACAAGCCTGTAACCAGTATGATTTTACTTTGGCATTATTTGTAGCTGGTTCTAAAGAATATCAGGAGAAACTTCTCCCACGATTATCCAGTAAAGGTTTCCTGGATGGTGTCATTTTACAATCAGGCCATCAGGCAGATCAATCCATCATTCTTGAACTCAGTAAAACAAATCTACCTATGCTGGTAGCTGGACGACCATTATATGATGATGAAGTATGTTTCATTGACATTGATAATATTGCTGCCTCAGAAAAGGCTGTCCGACACCTGATCAATTGTGGTCGTAAAAAGATTGTTATTATCACCGGACCATTGACCAGTACAGTGGGTCTTGATCGCTTGTCTGGATATCGCAATGCCATGGATAGTTCCAGCTTGAAATATAACGATAACTCCATCATTGAATCTGATTTCACAGAACAAGGTGGATATAATGCCATGCAAAAACTCATTTCTAGCAAACCGGATGCCGTATTTGCCGCCTCGGATATGATGGCAATTGGTGCAATACGATTTATTCGGGATGCTGGATTGAATGTACCAAAAGATATAGCTGTTGTAGGTTTTGATGATCTACCGATCCCAATGGTTAACGAACTACAACTAACAACCATCCGTCAACCCGTGGTTCAGTTCGGATTTAAAGCTGTAGAAACCTTAATAGAATTAATCGAAAATGACCTCCCGATCATAAAGCGAGTACTGATGGATACTGAATTGATTATTAGAAAATCATGCGGCTTTGAATCAGGGTAATCTTTTTTCAATATCACCCAAAAGTCGTAATATTAACAAAATAGATCCCAATTTTTCTTTGGTCTATTTTATTCTATTTATTTAAAATCAGGAATTTATCTCAACCGGGCAGACAAAAATTCGATCCTGAATGATTGATTTATCTGATCCATTAATTTCAAAACTGCTGTGAAGCCGGATATCATCACTTGAACTTCCAACCATCACTTCTATCGTCCCTGGTTCAATGACAAGATCAAAATCGATATCATAAAATGCTATCATATTTACGGGTAATTTGAAGGTTATATTTTTCGTTTGGCCAGGTTCCAGGGTTACTCGCGAAAAGCCCTTTAATTCCTTCACCGGGCGAGGAATGCTGGCATATACATCCCGACAATAAAGCTGGACGACTTCATCGCCTTTGATATTGCTGATATTTGTAATCTTACATGTAATTTCAACTGTCTCTCCAGCACTTGCATTTTTGGCTGAAATGACCAGATTCGAAAATTCGAATTTTGAATAGCTCAAACCATATCCAAACGGATACAAAGGAGCAACTTTCTCATTTACATAATCACCATAGATATTGGATCTTCCCCCTGAAGGTTTGTGATTATAAAACACTGGAATTTGACCAACAGATCGTGGTATGGAAATTGGCAGTTTTCCTCCCGGATTCACCTTACCCAAGAGAATGGAAGCGATAGCTCTTGCGCCTTCTTCACCCGGCACCCAGGCCTGAAGAATCGCATTGGCTTTTTCAGCCAGCTCAGGAATCGCTGATGGTCTTCCGTTCAAAATTACGACAACTACTGGTTTACCAATATCAATGATCAAATGAGCCAGTTTCTCCTGAACACCAGACAAGGATAAATCCGTTGTATCCCTGAATTCTCCTGTGGTACAAAATGGTGCCAGACCAGACCTGCCACCCAAAACAAGGATGACAACATCGGATGAATGAGCAATTTCAATAGCTTTGGCAAAACCACTTTCGTCATCCGAATTGATGCCACAACCTTCTGTAAATAAAATTTCTGAATCCGGTAATCTCTCTGTAAAAGCTTCCAGAAATGTGGGTACTGGTACCAACAGCTTTTGAGCATCATCGTCTGTCAAAGTTAAAAATGACGAATTTTCTTCCGGGATAAAATTTACTAATTCTGTCACGGCAGCATAGGAATAATCACCAAGCATACACCGGCTTGAATTTGCATTGGGTCCAATCACCCCAATGGTTAATCCATCAGGTTTAATCGGTAAAGTCCCGTCGTTTTCAAGTAATACCATACTCTGGCAGGCAATTTCATATGCCAAATTTCTTTGTTCATATGTATCAAAGACCTCCATCACCGAATCTTCATTCACGTATGGATTCTCAAATAATCCTAGCTCGAATTTTTTCTGCAGATGACGTTTTACAGATAGATCAACCACTTCGATGGGTAATTCGCCTGATTGAACAGCTTCCAGTAAATCATCACCATAACAACTTACCGATGGAAGTTCGACATCGATCCCTGCTGTAAGTGCCATAACAGCCGCTTCTTTGCGGTTTTTTGCTTTAAAATGATAATTGTGAATCATCATGACAGCTTCATAATCTGAGACGACCAGTCCATCAAAACCAAGTTTATCCCGCAATAAATCTGTGAGAATCGTTTTGGATGCTGCCACCACTTCACCATCAATTTCCGGGTAAGCATTCATCATGGTTGCCAGACCAGCATCCCGAATAGCCGCCTGGAAAGGTGCCAGATACACATCCCAAATATCCCGCCAACCTAATTGCACCGGGCCACAATTCAATCCCCCCTGAGAAAAAGAATGACCAACAAAATGCTTGCCGGTTGCCATCACTCCCTGGCGTAGATCATCAGTTTGTAAACCTTTGATGTATTCAACACCAAATTGACTGACCAGAATAGGATCTTCACCAAATGTTTCTTCCACTCTGCCCCAGCGTGGATCACGAGCTACATCCAGAACCGGTGCCAAACCCTGTCTGGATCCGATCGCCATGGTCTGTTGACGAATAAACGAAGTCATCTTCCCAGCCAATTCTGGCCGAAATGTGCTGGCCAATCCAATAATCTCAGGAAATACGGAACCACCAGGAGCCATCAGCCCAACACAACACTCTTCATGGACGATAGCTGGTATCCCCAGGCGTGTTTGTTCTTTTAAATAATGTTGAAGATGGTTGGCGATTTTGGCTGCTTCTTTTGGTAGATAAGTAGAAGCACCACCAATTCGGGTAATCTGACCAATCCCGTTTTTTAATTTTGCTGCCACCTTTTGCTCATCCAGAATACCGTTTGTTTGTAAGTCATACATCCAGTAGGATCTTAACTGGGAAAGTTTTTCCTCCAAAGTCATTTTTGCAAGCAGCTCTTCTACTTTTCGATCTATTTGTGATAACACTTTTTTATTTGTCATACAATTCTATTTTTTCCTTTAATGAAGGATTATCTATATCCCAAAATCAATTCGATGGTCAGTTGATCCAATCTTTCGTATTTCAAACCACGATTGGAGATCAATGAGCGATCAAAGGTGATTGCTTTAATTGCATTCGCTTTTTCTGCTGAATATTTACCGAATAATGGTGCCATAGCTGGATCTTCAGCATTGATTTCTGACAAAATCGCCTGAATTTCAGGATCAGCATTAAACTGCTGGGCTTTTTCTTTCAACATAAGATAGGTGCGCATACAACCACGGGCGAAATCTTTCACTCCTTCGTAATCTTCCGTTCGAAAAGCATGGGCATCAAAATGCCGAGGTGCGTCGTATCCCACGTCTTCCAGGAATTTGACCAGATAGAAGGCTGCTTTAATATCACGAGAGCCAAAACGCAGATCCTGATCATAACGCCCAGGATATTGATCATTTAAGTCGATGTGGAATAATTTTCCTGCTTCCCAGGCTTGGGCAACACCATGCATAAAATTGATTCCAGCCATGTGTTCATGTGCAACCTCGGGATTCACACCTACCATTTCTGGATGATCCAGTGTTTCAATAAATGCCAGCATATGCCCGGTGGTTGGATTATAAATATCACCGCGCGGTTCATTGGGCTTTGCTTCTAAGGCAAATTTTAGATCATACTGATGATCAATAGCATATTCACAGAAAAAGTTCATTGCTTCGCGATTGCGTTTGATTGCATCGACTGCACTTTTACTTGAATCGGTTTCAGTGCCTTCCCGACCACCCCAGAAAACATACACCTTAGCACCAAACTCCACACCAAGATCGATCGCTCGCATTGTCTTTTGAAGAGCGTAAGCGCGCACCTTGGGGTCATTGCTGGTAAACGCCCCGTCTTTGAAGATCGGATCACCGAATAAATTTGTCGTTGCCATGGGCACGACCAGACCGGTATCAGCTAATGCTTTGCGGAAATCTTTCTTGATAGCTTCTTCTTCGGCTGGTGTAGCGTCAATCGGGATCAAGTCATTATCATGAAAATTAACACCATAGGCACCTACTTCACCTAACAGATAAACCAATTCTGCTGGCGTTTTGGGATCACGCACTGGAGATCCAAACGGATCACGTCCAACAGAACCGACAGTCCATAATCCGAAGGTGAATTTGTGTTCTGGTTTTGGTAATAAAGTAGTCATTTTTTCTCCTTATAAACTTGTTTCATTTTTGTTTTATCGTATCTAATTTTTCTTTTTGCAGCATGTACTCAATTGTCATTGATCTGATTTCCTCTCTGGCGTTTTGAGATAATTCTGCAACTTCACTATTTATTGTATCTGTATTGTCATTTTCAACAATAATCACATGAGCTTCCTTGCTGAGGGAGATGGTGTGCCATGTGTTTCTTTTTACGTTATAGATTTCACCATTTTTCATGCTGATCGATTGGATACCATTTGGATGACTTTGATTTCCACCAATAAATATAATTCCTGAACCTTCCACTAAGATAAACACCTCGTCTGTGGCTGTATGTCTTTCCATTTCACTGAGTTGGTCTGGTTCCAATTTTTCTAGATATCGCAATGCCGCCACACGCCATTCTCCAAATGAGATCAATGGTTGATAGCCTTCTCCTTGATAATTTGCGATTTCCAGTAATCTATTATCCAAAAGTGCTCCTATTGTCCAATCAAAACCTTAACATGAACCTTCTTGACATCATCTGACGGCAACGGAACCGTATTTCCCGGGATTGAATTTCCATTTACCTCCAATGAAACATGATTACCAGTCCCAGTACGTTCAACAGAAACTTCATATATACATCCGCGATAATCTCGCTGAACCTTAAAACCTTTCCAATTCTGAGGAATTACAGGGTTAATCTGCAATCCATCAAATGTAGGTCTTATTCCAAGGATAAATTGGGTTATGGCCACATAATTCCAGGACGCAGTTCCGGTTAGCCATGAATTCTTCGCTTCACCAGGTTTGTATGCTTCTTTCCCGGCAATCATTTGAGCGTAGACGTACGGTTCACAGCGGTGCAAGTCGCTCAATTCTTCACGGTTTGATGGATTGATGCGCAGGTAATAATCAAAAGCTTGATCCCCTCTCCCCAAATGGGTTTCTGCAATCATTATCCAGGGGTTGGTATGGCAAAATACACTTCCATTCTCTTTATACCCGGGTGGGTAGGAAGAAATTTCACCTAAATTCAGATAGTATTGTTGATAAGCCGGGTTCAATAATACAATGCCATGCTCAAATGCGAGTTTTTCCTTTACAGAGTCTAATGCCTGTATAGCTTTCCCATTCTCAAGGCCAACACCTGCCATTACACAAATCCCTTGTGGTTCAATGTAGATTTTTCCTTCTTCGCATTGTTCAGATCCGATAGGTTGACCAAAATTATCGTATGCTCTTCGGAACCAGGACCCATCCCAACCTGCATTTTCGATGGCCGATTCCATCTTTTCTCTCAAGCCAGTATACCGATTGTGTTCCAGATTTTTTCCCAATTTTTGCATGATCGCTTCGATTTCTTTGGAAGCCAGTACAAACAACCCGGCAATGAAAACA
Organism: Chloroflexi bacterium HGW-Chloroflexi-2; assembly: GCA_002840735.1. Taxonomy (GTDB): domain Bacteria; phylum Chloroflexota; class Anaerolineae; order Anaerolineales; family Anaerolineaceae; genus UBA6170. Next base: position 165,896 of record PHBY01000004.1, on the reverse strand, counting down.
CTTTCTGCAACTTTGCCATCTTTATTCGTTGTGGTTTGAAATGATTGACCGGGTGTATCAGAAAAACAGTTTAAGTTCAGACAATCATTCCAATCTGCTCTTCCAATTAAGGGTAATTCATTGGGTCCAATTCGATAAATTGTATAATCCATGGATCTGTGTAAATGATCCAATAAGGGCTGCTCACTACCAGGTTTATTATCATAAGGAACCATTTCATCCAGGATAGACCAATCACCAGTTTCCTTTATATATGTAGATACTGACAACACCAGCCACAAAGGGTCATCATTAAAATCCCCACCAATATCATTGTTTCCTAATTTGGTCAGGGGTTGGTATTGGTGATAAGCACCGCCTGTATGAAGTTGAGTGGCTGCCAGATCAAGAATCCGCTCTCGTGCTTTTTCCGGAATCAGGTTCGTAAATCCCAATAGATCCTGGGTAGAATCACGAAAACCCATCCCACGCCCAATTCCTGATTCAAAGTAGGATGCGGAACGCGAGAAGTTAAATGTAATCATCATTTGATAGGCATTCCAAATATTCACCATTCGATTGGTGTGAATATCCGGCGTATCGACCTTTAACTTATTAAGTAATTTATCCCAGTGCAAAGCCAAATCCGAAAAAGATTTTTCTACCTGGTCCAAATTCAGATATTTTTTTACGAGCGGTAACACTGTTTTTTTGTTAATTGTTTGGGAACCTGGAGGATCAAATTTATCTTCTACAGGATTCTCATGATATCCCAGAATGAATATGATTGTTCGGGTTTCACCTGGTTGTAGCGTAAAATCTACCTGATGGGAACCAACCGGTTGCCAACCATGTGCAATGGATTGGTGGGCTTTTCCACTTTCTACGACTTGCGGGGAATCCCAACCTCTGTATGCTCCCAGAAATTCTTCTCTTTGGGTATCAAATCCGGAAATTGGTTCGGAACAGGCAAAATAAGCAAAGTGGTTGCGTCGTTCGCGATATTCTGATTTATGATAAATCACGTTATCCAAAACTTCGACCTCGCCAATTGAATAATTTCTTTGATAATTATTGGCGTCATCGACTGCATCCCAAAGGGAAAATTCAACCATTGAAAAAATAGAAAGCTCAGCAATTGTCGATCTTTTGTTGGTGACTTGAAACTCCCAAATCTCAAGGTTTTCAGCGAGGGGGACAAAATATTTCGTCTGAGCTTCAATATCATTTTTTAAAGATCTAATAATCGTATAACCCAGGCCATGTCTACATTCATACATATCAAGTGCGGTTCTGGTTGGTTGCCAGGATGGTGACCAATACTCAGGATTATCCGGCTGGTTATCTCGAATGTAAATATATCTACCGCCTTCATCAAGCGGGACATTATTGTATCGATAGCGGGTAATTCTTCTTAAGCGTGCATCTTTATAAAATGAATATCCACCAGCAGTGTTTGAAATAATACCGAAGTATTTTTCAGAACCCAGAAAATTTATCCACGGTAAGGGAGTATCAGGTTGAGTGATCACATATTCCAATTGATTATCATCAAAATATCCAAAACGCATTACGGTACCTCTCTTTTGTTGCTACATCCTTACAAACTGAAATTAGCCTGTAAAACACAAACCGTATTTCAGGTTAAATCAAATTTAATAACAAGATCGATAAATAAATTTATTCTTTGACTGCACCCATGGAAATACCATTTACGATGTATCTTGAGAACAAGAAGTAAATGATAATAATCGGAATTACGGAAGCAGCCAACCCAAGGTAAATAGCACCATATTCATGCCGGTAAACATCACCACGCAATGTTTGAACCAACATTGGCAGGGTATATTTTTGTCTGGATGTAATCAAAATGTACGCATTAAAGAAATTGTTCCAGGATGCAACGAAGGTGAAAATACCCAGTGTAAATGCACCTGGCACAGCAATTGGGAACATGATTCTATGAAAAATGCCAAGTTCACTTGCGCCATCGATCCTGCCTGCATCAATTAGATCCTGTATCATGATCGATTCGAGATATTGTTTAAAGAAAAATACCGCACCCGCTGAAGCAACACTGGGTAATATGAGTGATAGATAATTATCGGTCAACCCAAATCTCGACATATATTGGTAGAAGCCAATAATCGATAATTGCATCGGGATCATGACCAGAACAAGAATTGAATTGTAAAGAAATTTCTTGCCTTTAAATTCATAGCCAACAATCCCATATGCTGTCAACATTGAAAAATAAACTGTAATGACTGTGGTAGCGGCAGCAATCGTGAGACTGTTTAGAAATCCCCGCGGTAAATCCAGTCCTTTACTCAATAAAATCTTGTAATTACTGAGCGTATATTGGCTGGGTAAAAGACTGATTCCTTGTTGAATTTCAAGGGTAGAACGGGTGGCATTCACAAGCAATAACCAGACTGGTAATAAAGTAATAATCAGCAAGACTGCCAGAAAAAGATAGATGAAAAATCTTAAGATATTGGTTGAAATTCTGTAATTTTTAATCATCGTATCATCTCCTTAACCACTCTTTCCTTTGAAATCATCATGTTTTTCTCGCAGGAGATAAAAAATCAATAATGCTACGAAGGTAGTCATAATGAAAATCATCACACCAATTGTCGAAGCAGCACCAATATGACCCTGACTGCTACGGAATCTCATATACATCATGATATTGTTGGTCAGGATAGCATTTGCTGGGCTGCCTCTACCGTCTGTCAGAAGCATTGGAATATCAAACATCTGCATTCCACCAACCAGTGAAGTTACTAAAATATAGATCATGACCGGTTTAATCAGTGGCAATGTGATATATCTGAACATTTTCCAGCTATTTGCACCGTCAATAACGGCTGCTTCATAAAGTGAAATCGATATCGATGTCATCGCAGCCATTAAAAGAATTGTCGTCTGTCCATACCACATCCACCACTGGATGAAAACAACGATTGCCCTGGTAATTTCTTTATTTCGAAGGAAGTCAATTGCTTCAGGAATTAAATTAGACCTGACCAGAAATTGATTAACAGGCCCATAATATGAGAAGAGACTGAAATATAAAGCAGCAATCGCAGCTGGCATCAAAAGATTAGGCATATAAAACAACATCCGCCAGACACCACCAGCCTTAATTTTTAAACGCACATCCGTAAACCATACAGCCAGGAGCATGGCTATACCCAATTGAGGGATAAAATTCATTATCCACAATTCCCAGGTGTTCGTGACAGCTGTTAAAAAGGTTTTGTCTTGAAATAACCGCTCAAAATTTTTCAGGCCAATAAAATTTGAATCAACCTTCATCAATGTGGCATCTGTAAAACTCAGGCTCAAGGTATTGTAAACCGGATATAGACCGAATAACAGAAAGCCAATGATGAACGGAGCAACAAACAAGTAACCGTGATTAATTCTTCTTATTTTATTATGCACCATGGTCAGACCCTCGGAAATGAGTCAGTGTAATAAATATACACTGACTCATTTTTGAATACTAGTTATTTAATTAGGGAATGATCAGATCAGGGAACTCGTTACGGACAGCGTCCTTCCAGAGTGACCACATCTCATCCAGATCAATTGTTCCTTCAAGGTAGGAGTTCAATGGATCATTGAGGGCACGTTGAATGGCATCATCAGAACCCTGGAAAAGTCGGGCTGAGACACTTGGAGCTGCTTCAGCAAAACCACCATAGGAATTCTGTCCACCCAGGAATTTGCTCATTTCTGAATCGTCAAATGAAGATGTAATTTTTCTTACAACAACCTGACTGCCAACAAAGTCACCAGCCGCCTGATATTGACCTTCGGGTACTGATGGATCAATCTCCTTGAGATATTCGTTGGTATAAACACCGGTTGCCCAGTTGGTCAGATTTTCTTCATCCAATGTGCAGAAGCGGATAAATTCTTTGGCAAGATCCATTTTCTTGGAATCTTTCATAACACCCAACCAGGTTCCTCCCCATTGATATGGAAGTGGTCCGGTAATGACTGCCCAATCACCAACTGTTGTGCTGGTACCATCTGCTGAAGTTGCATTGGGTGCCAAAACATAGGGAAGACCCCAGGTAGGCAGGAAGTATGAGAAAATTTTCTTTGGATTGCCAGCAGCATCCGTCAATGTATCATTCATACCTGCAAACCAACCTTCTTGCCATTGAGTTGCGCGAGCTTCGTAACCATTGTCGCGGAAAATCTTAACTGTTTCCACCATTTTATTGACCATTGGATCTACTGTTAAGGTGTCATCAACAACCCAGGGTTGTTCGCGATTTGCATAGAAGAGATTCATGAAGTCACCATTGGAAGCAACCATGTAGGTGTTTCCATCAGATTTTTCTTTTACGACTTCGGCTGCTGCCACAAATTTATCCATGTCACCTAAAATTTCTTGCATTTCAGCAGGATCATCAGTGCCAAAATATTCTTTTGCTAAGCTACGACGATAGAATACTGCACCAGGAGTTGCCTGATAAGCGTAGGCCTTAATGACACCTTCATGTGTACCCACATCAGTGACGAATGGATATACTTCCATTTCTTTCGCATAAGGCAAAAGGTCACCCAGGTCAGCAAGGAAATCACTCTCAACGTAGCTTTTCACAAATGCAGCTTCTAAGGCAACAACATCCGGAACATCCGCTGTTCCCAGTGTAGCCATTAACTTGGTCTGATACTCGCCATTGGTCATCGGGATCATGGTGTAAACGACATCCACATCTGGATGTGATTTTTCAAAAGCAACAGCCATGGTCATAATTTCATTGGTGAATGACCAGACATTCAAAACGGTTTTACCCGTAGCTACTGGTTGTTCGGCTGCTGGTTGTTCGGCAGCTGGTTGTTCGGCTGCTGGTTGTTCGGCTGCTGGTTGTTCGGCAGCAGGAGCTTCTGTTGCAGGAGCGCAGGCTGCCAGCAACATGCTGAACAGGACCAAAATACTGATTAATAAACTTACTTTTTTCATGATACTTCTCCTTCAAGAATTTTTATAATTTTTTTACGACAGATCTAAACTTCAAATAAAATTAATCCAATCACCTCCTTTAATAACCGTCAAATTACGGTAGCAGCTCATAACTACCTATAAAAATTTTTTCATAACATCTCTGAAGAGATACAATAGAAACACTATTCAAAAAGTGTTTATGGATAATAAAAAATAAATCGAGAATTAAATTACTCTTTAATAAAAATGGCAAATTGAATAATAATTTCTGAGAGCGCTCCCAATTATTTTGCCCATTTATCGATGTTTTTTCTAAAAAATTTTTACTTAACATTTATTACCTGAGTTCTTTATAAATTATTTTTTCCATTCGGTAAAAACACTTTTATGACGACAATCAATGGAATCTGATTAGATCTGGTTCCTCTTCTTGTAGCTTCCTCAAAGTCGCAGTGGATTCCCTGAGAATAATTTCTGTCGGTAGTTCAATTCGGTTGTGTTTATGATCAGGATTTTTAAGAATATCAAACAATACCTGGGCAGCAATTCTTCCCATTTGTTCGAGCGGTTGACGAACAGTTGTGAGTGATGGTCGCATCAAGGATGCTTGTGGAATATCATCAAATCCCATGATCGATATATCTTCAGGTATGCGCAAGCCCTTTTCTCTTACTGCATCCATGGCAGCCATCGCCATGACATCATTGGAGGCAAATATTGCAGTTGGTGGCTTTTTCATATCCAGAAAACGTAATGCACCTGTGTAACCATCCAGTTGAGCAAAAGTACCTTCGTAAATTAAATCCGGGAGTAGAGGAATTTTATTTGTGCGTAAAGCTGCTTTAAAACCCTCCAAGCGATCCACAGCTGCGCCTAAATCTAACCATCCGGTGATAAAACCAATTCGCTTGTGACCTAATTTGACGAGATAGTTCGTTGCATTGAAAGCTCCTTGCCAATTTGTGGATCCAATAGCCGGGCAATCCTCACCCGTCCCTTGATGATCAACCAAAACAAAAGGAAATTTTCTCTGCGTCATGATGCCGATATAATCACTGGGATTTCTGGGTAATACCAGAATTAACCCATCAACCATCCCCTGGACCAGGTTGGATACATAACCTGCTTCCTTCGTGGCGGCTCGGTGCGTAGTGTAAAGCATCAGGTCATACCCGGCATCACCTAATTCTGTATCAATTCCGCGAATAATTTCACCGATATATCCGGTTCCCAGGTCTGGAACCAATAGACCAATTGTATTTGTTCTACCCCCTGCCAGGCTACGCGCCTGTCTATTAGCCACAAAATTCAACCTTCGCATCGTCTCAAGCACGCGTTCTCGAGTCTGCGGTTTCACATGCACATCGTTATTAATCACTCTGGAGACAGTCCCAAATGAAACACCCGCTTCAGCTGCTACATCAACAATTGTGACTCTATCTCTCCGTTTGTTCATATTTTTATGTTTCACTATGTGGGCATGAATAATGATGCATTTGTGACATTCACCTACCTGCAATCTCTAAGAAAAATAGGCATAGGTATTTTTATTTCAAAAAGTGGGATTATCAAAAAAGTCTTTAGTAAAATCTGTAAAAATTTCCGTTCAATAACAATCAAATTTTTGGAAGCGTTTACATGAATACTTTAGCATATTTGAAATTCAGAGTCAAGTACAAATAGGTGAAATTATGAAAATTTTAAGAATTCGATAATTTAATTATTATTTTTTTCTGATTACAAATTGGTTTAATTTTGACAATTCACTAAATATAAAAATAGAGAGTTTTTATTAAATCCCTTTTGAAATTACTACCTTTATTATTTGATACGTTATCTTAAGAAATTACTTTCTATTTGTTTACTTTATAAATAATTGCAGATTCTTTTGTCAAATCGCCAAATACAATAGTCAAATCATCCTGGTTTTCCATGGTAACAAATTTTTCTAGTCCTTCTTGTGAATAATAAGCGTGTTCAAGTCCAGACACAATAATGTAATTCACTCGATATCGATCTAGAAATTCTTTTGCAGTATTAATATCAGTAGTGTCGTAAAATTCATTTACTTGTTCAATTCGTTGATCAATCAAATGTCGGTCTAGTAATGAATTATGTTGTCGGGTGTGCCAGCTCCAACCAATCACAGAAGGTAGCCCCGTGTAAACAGAATATCTCCCTCCCCATCTGTATTCAGAGGTATGCCCTTCGACTATAACCGGAGAGCCTACGATATTATCTTGCATGAATTTAATGCCTTCATAATCTAAACTCAAATCTAAATCCACTTCATTTTCTTTGTAAATTGCTGGAGTGTTTGTTCCATCGCCCCCAAGATTTCCTATCATAAATAAAGAGCCATCTAATGTTTTAGGTGGATTGGCCACATTTGGCCATCGATCATTCATTTTTTTATCAGTCGCTGTAATCTGATAAGTCAAGCCGAGAAATAATAGAATCGCAAATATGATTAACCAGCTATATTCATAGATTTTTGGCCAATATTTTAAACTCTTCCGAATTTCCACCAATCCAAGACCCATTGCTAATCCAAGGATAAACCAGGCGAGATTGTACATTCTAAACACCATGTTGGAACGTCCAACATCACCTTTTAGCACCACAACTTCAACCACAAATGTAATAAAATATCCACCTGCAAATAAGATCCAAATGAGTTTACGAAGTTCGCCGACGCCTTTTTTAATAAAAATTATCCAGGTCCACCCGATAATTAATGGCCATCCAAAAGCCAAAACTTGAAAATCAAATTTCCAAAGAGCAACCGAGCCAACAACTGAAATTATGATCAGAACAAATGGGATCATTATTTGACCCAGCTGTAAATTTTTCCAGCTTTTAATATTCCTCATCATATCTGATTTAATTTCATCAAGCAGGAAACCAAACATAATGAAGATTGACATTCCAAACACGATAAAATAATCTCTCAACGGGGTTTTTGCTCCGTCCCAAATTTCAATAGAGTTATATGCTGTTTTGAACCATTGAGAAAATGGTAAATATAAAATAATACTCAATCCTATAAATATTGTCGTGTAAATGAGTATCTTTCTAATCTGGTCTTCCAATAATAATGTTTTATCTTTACTAATCATCCAAATTAAAGATAATGTTCCCAAACATATAAAAATTGGAAAATCCCAGGTGTGAGAAACTCGATACATGCCAAAAATCAAACCTGCGAGAACCAATGGTAATATTTGTTGATACCACTTTTGTTTATGTAATGAACTTAGTAATAAAGTTAGACACCAGCCAAATCCTAAAGCATAAAAAGGCATTGTCAAGAGATGTGGATGCAAATCTCCATACAGAAAAGAGAAATAAGGGAATTCTGCAATCGGTGTATCGGGACCATCTGGCAAAATCGGTCTTGAAGCGGAGAAATACCATTGTCCCGGACTCCCAGGTAATTTCGCTTCTCCAGATAAAACATTAATCGCTCCGGATAAAACAGATACTAATTTATTATCTGATTCTGCATCCTGAATAACTTCGGAAACTTCTGGTAGGTTTTGCCACAATAATTTCACCTGGAAAAAGTTTCCCAAAAATAAAATAAATATTAGAGCAAAAAAACCAACAAATATGGCAGATTTATGAATGGGGGATATTCGAGATCGCCATTTTTTTCTATTTTGCAGATTGTCTTTACCTTCAATTATTTCATATTTTTCTTTTTTCTTAGAAAATCCTGAATAAAAATTATAACCAACGCCAAACATGCCTATACCGGTCATTGCAAACCAAGTTGGGATTATTAGATTAAAAGCAAACGCAGGAATAATTCCAAGAAGTTTAGTAGGAATCGCAGCAATAATAAATCCATAATAGTAGTAGTTAATATAATGATCTGAAAACCAGGGGTTTTGAGGAGGAAAATAAACAGCCTTGTTAACTGCATTGAAGAAAGCAAATTCCATCGGTTTTTCACCACCATACCAAGGATGCCATAAATCTGGATTGGCGTATCGTATATGGAGGCCAAAAATAAAAAGGAATAGGAAAATGATTTCAACAAGGATGATATATCCTAGATTGGAACGGATGAAATCAAGAATCGTTTGTTTCCGTCGAATAAACCAAAATAGATTTATTGCAAGTAGCAGCATAAGCCAAAAGAGAATTGTTCCATTTGTGAATGGTAGGATTTTCAAACTACCAGATAACCAAGATAACCAGGTCAGGATTACAAGACCTAACATGCGGATAAATGAATAACCTCTGTCAGGAAGACTGGCGAATATATGATTTGTTAGCGGCAATACCATCCAACCGATAATTAATATCAAAAGATACCAGATGACCACCATAAGAATCGAGTTCTGATTTATTAAGCTGCTTCTATTGAAAATCTCCGACCAGGTGCCCCCCTTTGTTTGAACTTCTAATCGATCAGGTGGCAACTTTAAACCATTTGGAGCTTTGGTTACATCGATTGGCCTCTGAAAAACCACTTCCTCTAAATTAACCTCAAACAAAGCTTTCTTAACCCGTTCTATCGAAAATGACTCGGATTTTTTAAAAATAAATACTTTAGGGTGGTCATAGACAGTAAAGGATTCATCTGCATTTTGATCATTTATTTGAATCGGTCCGAAATTAGGATGACTGACAAATGTTTCTATGAGATCAAATCCAATAGGGCTGCTAAATGGAGGTTCTAAAGCATAAGCCCACTTTTCCATTTCATCACCGCTACAATCACAATCGAACAATAGCTGGTAATAACGTAGCGTTAAAGGATATCGAGTTACAAGACGTGGCATTGCATCATACCCACGATTACTAGGCACGATAATATACTCACTTTGATCCAAAATCTCGATCATTCTATCCCGTTTTTCTGGTGTGTCAGCTCCGTACAACTCCAAATTAAAAGCAGAATAAATACCGCCAATGTTGTAACCATCAACACCTAGTGGCAAAGAATCGTCCCAGGATGTCTCCAGGGTAAAATTCTCAGCCAACAATTGAATTGCGTCTCCTTCCACCAACTCTAACTTTACTTTATAAACCTTATTCTCCTCCAGGCTAATTGGAGGGAAAGGAAACTCTTCACTCAAACGTATTCCTGGTTCTGTAAATTGTAATTTTTTCTCCGAGACTGATAGTGGTGAATTTTCATCATCCTCATTCAGAATGCTAACTCTAAAAATTGCAGTAGATTTGTTAAATTTTTGCTGGAAATTTTGCAGTACGATTTCATTAATTTTCAGATCCTGGTCTGCGATGAATTCTGACTTTCCAACATAGATACCTGGTTCTTGATTCTCAAATGCTAAATTTAAATCAAAGGAAATATCATCCTGATTTGCTCTTTTAATTTTAATTCCATTAAAAGCAATCTCTGTATTAATGCGAAATCTATAATGTAGAAAATATGGATTCCCGGACTTTAATTCCGTTTCACCAGTTTTTATGATTAAACTTTCCTGGTCTTCATCATCGGAGATCACCCAGCGTACTTCACTGATTTTTTCATTACCTTCTTCATCTGTCGATATCCAAAAATGAGCGTATGAGCCAACAAGTTTTATTTGCGGTGCGGTAATCATTGATGATATGCCACTTGACTTGACTTTCAAATCCATCGTAACAGGAGCATCTTTTTCAACAATCCGGTTGTTAAAAACATTAATTGGATTTGAATTTACCAAACCATCAGTTTCAACAAGAAGATTTAATGGTCCTGGAATATTTTCTAACATCCACCTAGAAGCTTCCACCCTTGTATGTGTGCGAGTGTATATCCGAGTGAATGCGAACGCATATGCGAATGTTCCAAATATAACAATGAATGCTAAAAGTAAACTGATTACACTCTTCCAGTTATTTCGAATATGAATATTCGAAATTAAAGGTTTATGAATTTTCCATTTATTTATCGAGAATTCAAACGTTGATTTTTTTAGTATTTCAATTAATGCCCAGGAAGCGAATAAAATCAGGAAGGGGTAAATCGGAATAAAATAGCGCATATAACGCCAGAATTGCATATTTTGCCAAATAAAATATGCAAATACCCAGGTAAATGGAAGTATGTGTTTTCGCCAGTCACCCTTCCAAATTCGAAAACCTGCCCATCCCCATCCAAACCAGGCCATCAATCCTAGTGGGATTCCCATGCCCCACAGAACCATGTTTACCCAGGCATATTGAATAGGACGAGAAGTCCAGTGATGATTGGGAGGCCATTCAGAATTTCCAGCAACCTGATTGGTGACTTCTTTGATTACTTTGAGCCATTTTTCATTAATTGTGATGTCCGAAATCGTTGGCCCATTAAAAGCATATGGCTGAAAAACCCTGAAAGCAAGAAATGCAAATAATCCAGCTAAAAACAAACCAAGAAAAATATTCCAAAAAGATTTCCAAAATTTTGGTTTTTTGAAAATCATCAGCAAGTACAACATCCCTGCAAATACTATCATCCCTAGTGCAGGTAAAGTATTAACCTTACATGCTCCTGCCATACCAACCAGGAATCCAAAAAGCCCGAAATAGACATAATTCGCTTCAGTAACGATTTGATCGGGTTTATCGATTGGCACTGCTAACAAAAGAAAATAGAAACTGAGTACTACGAAAAAAGTGGAAAACGAATCTACAGCAAAAAAGTGCGAAAGTTGTATCGGTAACACAGCGGCAGCAGATAACGCTGCAGCAACTAAGGCTACTCTGCGACCATACAATCGCATCCCCAATAAATACAGTGCCCAAATTGCAGCCAAATCAAATATTCCTGACAGGAATCTTCCCACCAAATTAATGGAATCATAGCTGGTCATATCCAACCATTCAGCCACATATCGGGTGACAAATAAGGGAAGCATGCCATATGTGTATGACCCGTGACCAACCGGGTTTAACGTGCTGTTTGCAGTATCAAAATATTCTTCTAAACTTCCTACACTATGAATTTTCTCAGCCACCATGGTTAGATAACGTTCATCGGGGTGTTGATGTTTGCCTTCGTCCCAATTGATTCCAGTAAAGCGAAAATATGCACCTAATAAAAATATGAGGAGCAATAAAACAGTAGAAATCCATGAGGATCTTGAGTGAGTTGGTTTTTGCTTTACTTTTGAAATATCTTTGTCTTCGTTTTTTCCTTCGAGCACAATTTGCTCTAAAGAATTGTCCATCTTCTCTTTTGCTTGTTTTTCGACTAATTTACCAGATTGAATATAAAAATTTTCCTTAATTTTTTGTCTGGTTTCATCATCCATACCCCAAATTTGATCTAATTGTTCAAGAGAGTGGAATGGACGGAGAGAGATTATCCTTTTCGCCAATCGATGTGAAATGGAGAGAATTGATACTAAATCCTCTTGACTTACTTCATTTAAGTTAATTTTTTGATGAATTTCTTTCATGAGTGCCAGTCTAAATTGATAAATTTCTGATCGGTGAAGTAATTATATAAAGAGATGAGAATAATTGAAGTCAAAGAATCAGGTTTATTTCTAAAAATATTTTTACGATCAATCTACCTTCCAAATTAGATAACAATTATATGCAAACATGCTCAAGTTTCTGGAGAAATTTCGAATTTCATAAAAACTAATTTACTACCTGCAAATACATTAAACATTTTTCCCTCAGGGAAAAGGTATTGAATTTGTTTGAATTCCTCAAATTTTGCAGGTGTTGCAATGACGATGATACCTTTTCCATCGTTCTGAAGTTGTGGAAGATCCCCTAATTGTTTTAGATCAGTTGCCTTGTCAACTCCAGCTAAGAATCGAATAGTTCCATGCCTGACATAAAGATTACCTTCACCAAACAGGTAAATATGATTGGAAGGTCCTTCTTTAATAATTTCCTGTGTTACCTTGATGGATAAAATATTAATATTTGCAGAAGGATAAAGCTGAAAGTAGACATTATAGTTGATTACAAAGGTTGCAATAGCTAATATAAGTATTAATGGTGCAGAAACAGACATCAATGAAATGTTATTATTCGGAATTTTTTTGTAAACGTATTTCAAATCATTCCAGATCCTTTGTAAATAAACACCTGCAATAATGTATACAACAGATGTTGTTATCAACAGTCTTGCACCATATGGGGGATTATTTGTGATGATGCCACCGAAAATGATTCCAAAAACGAACCAGGTAAAAATAATAATTTCTGGGATTTTCATCAATCCTGAAAGTATGACTCCTAATCCCAACCAAAACAACAAAGCAGTGATGAAATCAAAACCGGGAACACTGGCGTAATAAAAATCACTGATATCCCCTTCTTTCAAGAAAAATTGTAAATTTTTTTGTACCTGTGTAAGAATAATCTTTGTGAAACCACTGGTCATATTGGTATTTTCACCATACTTATTTCGTATATTATCAGGATTAAATATGGAAACAGTATCCATTCTTCCATAAAGATCTCTTGGATTTTGTAAATAATGCAGTGCTAATGGTGCAATGACAATTAATGCAGATAATCCAATAATCAATAATTTTGTAAGATTGATTTTTTTTCGAATATAAAGAATAATAAAAATTGGAATTGCTATTATTGGTATCAACCTTGAACCGTGATACATATACTGCGCAATACTCACAGTCATCCCAATTAAGATATAAATCGACATGTTTTGATTATTCTGACAAAAGTTTTGTATACTAGAATTTTTATAATTCGCTGCATCATTATTTCTCTTATTTTTTTGTGCAGTTAAAGAAAAGCAGATCAGAAAAATAAAAAGGATCACAAAAAATGCAGATTCAATGTTGTTGAGACCTAAACGACTATACTGAATGTGAAAATGACTGACAGCCATTAACCAGGCACCTGTAAAACCAGCAACCTTTCCCCAATTCATTTTGCCAATATAATAAATTAATGGAACACACGCAGTTCCAAATAAAGGTGATAACATTCTCAAACCAATTTCATTTCGACCAAATAATTTTATAGTAACTGCTTGCATATAATAAAATAAACTTGGAAGAGGACCCCCACCCAACACGAAAAGGGGCGAGCGGTTCGCCAATTCCTAACACTCTCAGTGCTTGCATCCCCATCTCACCTTCATCTCCATGTACCGCTACCGGAACGATATCTAAATATGCAACTCTGAGATAAAAGGCGATTGAGGTAATAATGAAAATTGTTGATATTTCAATTACAGCTTCTTTATGATCCTGTATTTTTATCGCTTTCAATCTATTAACATATTCAAATAGTCTTATTTGGTCGTAAGATAATCCTGAAAGTACTAGTAAGATGATTGATAGAAGCCAACTAATTAATGAAAGAGTAAAAAATGAATCTGAGGTGGATAAAAAGACTGTAATTATAGACAATACGATGGAATAAATAAAAAATGAAATTGCTAAAACAATTCGACTATTTGAAACATTATTTATTCTTGATAGATTTTCTTCTGCGTTTAGCTTTTTCAGATTTTTACCAGATTTGAAAGCAATAAACGAACAAAAAACAGCAAGAAATGCAGCAAAAACATTATTGAATAATATACTGGCACTTCCAATAATCATTGAAGCAGTTATATAGATAACCTTTTCCCAATGGAAAATTTTCATTTATGCCCCATCAAAAAATATTATTATTCGCTTTCCTGCTTTAGTGCTATATTTTTGTGTTATGGTTTTTTTTAATTTTTTGGAATATAAAGGACAATGTTCAAAATTATGAAACTTATTTCATTATATATCAAGAAAATTAACTCAAATTTTTCATTAAGTCATCAAATCTGATTCTGCTCATTTGAAGATTTTGTGTAAAAATTTATCTTCATCATCAATAAGATTCTTTTTCAGAATGCCGATTTTACTTATGTATTGAATAATCATATCTGTTGCAATTTGCAAGGAATAATAGGAAACAGATAATTCTGGTATTGCCCTAAAAGGTGTTAATTGTATATATTAGATTCTTGTTAATTAAGTTTGATACCTGACAGGTAGCGAATGTATGATTTAGATGCAGTTTCAGAGTTATTACTGACCAGTCATATCAGTGGTAATCACTGATCAATTTTTTGTGACCAGAAAAAAGTCTTTCAAACCCGCGGTTTATAAAATATCAACCAGACCAATCGCTCAGCAGCCCAGGCAATCAATCCATACACCAGCATGGCTATAAATGTTGATACCTCTAAAACCATATTTTCTACTGCTGGAGTACTGGTTAACCAGGCAAATGGAAATACAAATAATTCGGTTAGCTTGTACAAAAATGCAGTAAATGGACTAGCTGGATTGGCACCAATTAATTTTAGGAAGATTCGCAATCCTAAAAGAGCTTCAAGAATACCTAGCAATAACCAGATTAATTGAGTTGCTTTAAAAGTAAATACTCTTCTTTGCTGAACATCATTCTTCTCAATAAATGAATTCTGTAAATTGTCCAGCATTTCCACCTCTTTCCTTTTACTTTTATTTCTCGATAGAATAATTGGAATTTTTCAATTGTTCAAATTTTTTTATCTTTCGGTATAGATACCCAAAAATTAAATGAGATGAATTCAGCCAAAATAACTTATCAATTTTCCTCTATCAAGTAATTTAAAATAATCAAGCGATTTTCAATAGTTTGAATGATTCCTAATAGGGAAATAGACAATCTACGCTCACAGAATTTTTTTCTCCCTCGTTATAGAGGAATTTTGCAAAATTAGGTGCTATTATTATTTTGAATTATTATCAGAAATTAGTAATTAATCCGGAAAAACACAACCATGGAAATATCAAAATTATATTGGGTACTGGAAACCTGTAATTCTGCCTATTGTTTCGGAATTAATGATGATGGTTATTTAATTAATTCATACTGGGGGAAAAGAAAAAACAATAAAACAGATTATCCCCTGCCTGGTCAAAAAGAAGGCTGGGCTTCTTTTGATTCTCCTGCCAATGTACTTCAGGAAGAATACCCGGTTTATGGTGGCGGGTTCCACCACGAACCTTGCCTAAAAATTACATTCGCGGATGGAGTTAGAGATCTGGTCTTAAGATATGACACCGACTGGTCATCCAAAAATGAGATAGCCATTCAGCTTCGTGATTCATATTATCCAATTCGGTTGATTTCACATTATCGAGCACACTACGATTATGATTTGATTGAACGTTGGGTGGAAGTATTCAACGAAGGCAATGAGCCAATCACTATTGAACGGATCTTCTCAGCACAATGGCATTTTCCAGAGCAGCAGCAATATTTTTTGTCACACTTATCCGGAAAATGGAGTGATGAATTTCACTTGTCTCGTGAAGCTTTGACCAGCGGTGTAAAAGTACTTGAAAGTCGTCGCTTAACCAGCAGTCATCATCATAATCCCTGGTTCATGGTCGATGCTGGAAATGCAACCGAAACACACGGTGAAGTCTGGTTTGGTGCCCTTGCCTGGAGTGGAAATTGGAAACTTGCGGCTGAAGTCACGAATTTTGATATGACACGCATCAGTATGGGTATAAATGATTGGGATTTTGCCTGGAGATTGAATGGAGGTGAAAATTTTGTCTCCCCTTCCGCGTTTGCGGGATACACAGAAAACGGTTTTGGCCAGGCAAGCCGATCCCTGCACAGTTTCATTCGCGAACAGTTAATCCCGCATGAGTCTAAGCCACACAAAATCCTGTATAACTCCTGGGAAGCCACCTTGTTTGATGTAGATGAGATCTCGCAAACACGATTGGCTGAAATAGCTGCATCCATGGGTGTGGAATTATTCGTATTGGATGATGGCTGGTTTTACAACCGCAATAGTGATCAATCCGGGTTGGGTGACTGGTGGCCAGATCCTGTGAAATTTCCACACGGTTTACAGCCCCTGATCCAGAAAGTAAACCAGCTTGGAATGGATTTTGGACTGTGGATAGAACCTGAAATGGTTAATCCTGACAGTGATCTATATCGATCCCACCCGAATTGGATTCTTCATTTTCCCACGAGAAAACCCACGCTTGCTCGCAACCAATGTATTCTCAATATGGCGTTACCTGAAGTGCAAACTTATCTGATTGAAAAAATTGATCGCTTATTGAAGGAAAACAACATAGCATTTATCAAATGGGACATGAACCGTAATGTCAGTGAGCCAGGTTGGTTGCATCCGCCTGGTGATCCAAAAGAAATCTGGGTTCGATATGTGCAGGGATTATATCGGGTTTGGGGTGAACTACGTCTACGTCATCCGGATGTGATCTGGCAATCCTGCTCTGGTGGGGGTGGCCGAGCAGATTTGGGTATTTTAAGTTTTGCAGATCAAATCTGGGTGTCAGATAACACACAAGCACTGGCTCGTCTGCAAATTCAACATGGATTTTCAATGGCTTATCCTGCCATCACCATGGAAGCCTGGGTGACAGATGCAGATCGCGGAAAACTGCCATTATCATTTCGTTTTCATGTCAGTATGTGTGGTAGTCTGGGTATCGGGGGTAATCTTCTTCAGTGGTGTGAGGATGAACTAGACGAGGCAACCTATTGGATTTCCCGCTATAAAGGGCTGCGAGAAATAATACAATTGGGTGAACAATACCGCCTGGAATACTACTCCACTCAATATATGAGCAAAGACTATCAACATGGAGTACTTTTTGTTTTTAATGCTGGTGAACCAGTTCAAACAAACTCAATCAAGGTGAGACTTCAGGGGTTACAACCAGACGTAATTTATGAAGTTGAAGGTTTCAATCAAATCAAATCTGGTCAGGACTGGATGTCGGAAGTCTTAGTTTTTCCATTAGCAGAGTTTGAGAGCACAATTCGTGAAATTCATAAAAAAATTGAATAATTAAGAAATCTAGGAAGCGTATCTCCTCAATCACGAGTGGTTCATGTGTTTTTGAGATGATGCAAGGAATCTTGTAATAAACTTTTGATTCTTAATTATTTTCATAATTATTTCAATTATTCTTCGAATTTGATCCCTTTTGCAGCTAAAATCTGTTTCTCTTTCTCAACGTGAATAATTGCCAGCTTTTCTTTAATCTCATCCCATTTCTCGCCAGCTAAAGGGTATAAAAATAATGTGAGAAAACTAACAGCCAGCATAATGCCCGGAATCAAAACCCAGCCCATTAAAATCCCAGTTTGAGCATCCGTTGTTTGGGTGCCTGATTTTCCAGCAAAATTATAGCCATATATTGTTAAAAACCAGATGAAAGCAGAATTGGCCAGGCTGATTGCCGGTTTGGTAATTAAGCTATTAACACCAGCATACATCCCTTCACGCCGCAAACCGGTGCGATGTTCATCCATATCAATTACATCGCCATTCATCAATGGAATTAGATACATACCGCCAGCAAATCCAATCCCAAAGAAGAAGACGCCAATTAATGTCGGCACAGTCTGGTGTCCAAATCCTAAGACAAGAAAGCAGCCCAAAGAGAAAAGAGCTGCCATTAACATTGTACAACCTTTAACACCCCACCTTTCCCGATTTTTAACAAATAAAAACACACCAAATACAATGCCAATTGCCAGGCTGGCATACAAAGGAACTGCGGGAGTAGAAAATTCAGCCAGGTAATAATTTAATCCAAGCATCAGTGAAGTTTGTACGTAAATGACGGTAAAACTAAGCACTTCAAAAACAATAAATGATTTATTCGTGAAACATTCCTTGACAGACTTAAGAAACGGCATCTGTTCTTCTTCCTGCTGGAAGTGTTTCTCTCGATAATAAAAAGTACTGATAAAAATCAACAATGCCATCAGAATACCAAAAGCAACCATGATCATTTGAAATATAAATACATCAGAACCTGGTTCAGGTCTGATAAATCCCCACAGGATTAATGGGACAGCCAATGGAAAAACTGCAAAAATTAGTTTCCAGATTAAAATGCTGCTTCTGGCTTTATTAGATACAGCCATTTCAAATGGCATCACATAGATACTGGTTGCAATCGCTGTATATAAGGCATCAAAGATAAACAGCAACAGTGTCATTTGTATGAACATCACGGTCTGGCTGGCATTTACTCCCCCAAAGTTGATCCAGCTGAAGATAAATGCCAAACCGATGATCGGTGCACCATAGCGAATATAGGGAATACGCCTACCAAGCTTGCTTTTGGTTCTATCACTGATGTAACCAAACAAAGGATCATTAACCGCATTCCAGATGCCAAATAAAATCCAGACTGTTGCAACCAACCCTGGATTCATACCTCTGAAACTGGTAAAGTAATAAGTTAAGCCAATACTGACGATAAAAGTATTTAACATGGCTGTTGATGCATCCGCGATGGATACCCAAATTCGACTTTTTAAAGGCACTTTTTCTTCGTATAAAACCTGATTTTCTATCATGATCACCTCAATGATTCTCTTATATTAAACGATATGATTCTCTACTAAAAATTTACGAATAACGCTTGCATATTCAAATCGATTATCCCAGAAAGCAGTAGCATGCTTAGCGTTATTGGGAATATATTTTTTCTTTGGTCCAGAGACCTTATTTTCAAACAACTCATGGACCATAGAAACAGGGATAAAATCATCCTGTTCACCATGAATAAAGAGCATCGGTGCCTGAATGTTTTGAACATCCTTTTTAGGAGAAATTTCGTGAAAATCCATGCCCGTTATTACTTTACCCATCATATTAGCCAGGTGAAGAAGTGGAAAAGCAGGTAAATGGTATTCCATCTTAAGGCGATATTTCAACTGATCCCAGAGGTCATTAAAGCTACAATCTTCAATAATAAATTTTATTCTTGGGTCAATGGCAGCATGTTGGATCGAAATTGCCGCGCCCATCGATTCGCCATGCGTGCCAATTATCGCATCAGGTCCAACTTTCTGTTGGATCCAATCAACGATCATTTTCAGGTCAAATTTCTCGTAATATCCAAATGTGGAATTTTTTCCTCCACTCTTTCCATGATATCGATTGTCATAAATAAAAATATTAAAACCCAGGTCACGGAAAATCTTCATATATTTAACCGAACCAAATAAAGTGTAGGTAATTCCATGAGAAAAAATTATCACTTTGTCAGATCCTTCGATTGGAAAATACAACCCGTAGATTGAATAATCAAATTGGGATTGTAGAATAGTCTCCTCCTTTACCCAGGATTTATATTCTTCCTCAACCAATCTACCTTTTTCTATTTCAATACAATAAGTTTCTTCAAAGCCAAATCTTTTTGGATAAACCACCTTGGCAGCAAAAACATAACCCATCAAAATTGAAACGATGAGAAGAAAAATTATTACAAGTAAAATAAACAAATTACCTCCATTACCCTAATTTTTTTAATTATGCAGTAATGTTTATCGCATGTATCTATTAATAAGAGTTCTTCAAATCCTTCATTTGGGTTGTAATACAAAGTGCATGATTTTGGATTTATGATCTATCGTTCCCATTTTTTACCAGTCGCCAGGGCGACACAATTGTAAGCACCGTCATAAATACCTATACTTTTATTTTTTACAATTGACTCACAGAATAATGCCAACAAGTCATTATGATTGACCAGCATATCAATAGCTTGCAAAGTCAATGGTATGGTTGTAGCTTCAACAGTACTATCCCCTAATTCAGCTCCACGAATAGCGCCCCACTTCTCATGTCCACCCACGCGAGCATTAAAAATCTTCGGTATTGGATAAAATGCTAATTCGCTTGGTTTTGTAATCATCACATCTACTACACGCATCAGGTAATTGGTTGAATAGACTGCATGGAAGGTGTTGTCATGCAAGAATATATGCACACCATGAGCAGATTGTTCCCTGATTTGATCTGCCAATGCTTTTGTATCTTCCCAGTCAAAATGTGTTTGAATCTCTAATGAACTATCCTTTAGTTCCCCCTGTAACCAGGTCCAATTATCTTTATGGTCTCCGAGATTTACAAATAACGCCATTTTTCCACTTTTTACCAGTGGAATGCTATATTCGATAATTGCCTTAAATAGTTCGCGTTGCGCACCTGCGCCGCCCATGGTTAAAAGAATCCTACGGGGTTCGTTATTATTCATCCTGCGGATCCGGGCGGCGCAATCTCCCTCGATGTTCTCGACCAATTCGTGATCAATATGCGCACCTGTGTAATACACAGCGTCAGTTGGTGCAGGTTTCATGATCTTTCCTTTATCATCAAACCCGCGCATTGTCCTAAAACCATAGTATGCCGATGGGGATTGTATACCATGTTTGGCACCTTCGGTTAATTGAAAAGCCATTGGCCAGTTATCAAATACCATATCAACAACATTCGTCATTCCGCCAGCGACGGCACCCATACTATTCCACATATGCGAAGTCAGCATGGGAATATCAGATGGTAATGCCTGATATAGATTCCGAAATAGTTCGGACATTTTGTAATCTTTAATATTTGTTTTTAGGAACCTCCACGGCCAGGTAACAATCCAGGCATTCAATATGGAGTTGAGAATTGGTAGTGATGGATCACCTGTTGTTAGAGATTCCCAGATATATTTGTTAAAGAAGCTATTCCGTTGAGATAACCTGGAAAAACGACTGTAATTGGTGTTGCACCAATTAATGACATCCGTGGTGATGCCAGGAATCGCCAATAAGTCCAACCAAAGTGGTGTATACCCCATTGCTCTGGCGCAGGATGCACCTGCCATTGCAATGCGATAGTGTCCATACCCCATTCTAATGGTGGAAATTACTACCGTCCCTGTTGACGGAAGAGAATCCCCGGAGTCTCCACGAACAATATCCTTTATCCCTAATGCATCACCGAGATAATGATTGGATTGGACACTGAGTGTATATTTTTCGTTTGGGTCATATTGAAATTTCTTTACAAAAAATTGTTGCCAGCGATCTGTAGCTTTGGATTTTCCTTCGGACAGCTCATTTTCAAATAAAATATATTTTCCATTAATTTTCTTCATTGTTGATCTCCATTGTGTTGAAAAATAATTGTAAAAAAGGGTGGATAGGATTAACCCTTAACCCCACTGCTCATTGCGCTTTCGATAAAGAATCGTTGACCAAGGATAAACAGGATAAATGGTGGCAGAATGGAAATAGCCGCTCCAGCAAGAATCAGGTTTGCCGAATCTGAAGCCCGACCTCGCAGCATATTAAGTGTGAGGGTAAGCACATGGTTTTCATAATTACCAGTGTTGATAATCACTAGTGGCCAGAAGAAGCTATTCCAGGCGTACAAAAAAGTAAAGGTGGCAAGCGTGGCTAACGCTGGCGCAGCAGCTGGAAGAAAAATTCGATAGAGTATTTCGAATCTGGAAGCACCATCCATCAAAGCCGCTTCTTCTATATCTTTCGGGACTGTGATAAAAAATTGGCGCATCAGAAATGTTCCATAAGCAGTGAAAATCCATGGAAAGATCAGAGAAGCCAGTTTATCTGTCCAACCAAACAAAACCATTAATTGGTAGAGGGGGATAATCAGCATCACAAATGGAATCATGATCGTGCCAAGATAAAAAAGAAATAATTTATCTCTTCCAGGGAAACGTAAACGCGCAAAAGCATAACCACCCATTACAGAAGTAACCATCTGACCAACTACAACAAAGATAGTAACCAAAATTGTGTTCGTCAGACTTCGTTCCATATTTTCCATTTTTAACACATGAATATAATTTTCAGGATGAGCAGTGATTCTTGTTGCTGGTTCACTGGTCCTTACGACCTGGTATATCTCCTTCGTCGTGTCCTCAGGATCAACAAATCGACCTAAAGCTGTTCGATTCACCTGGACTAATTGCATTATCTTACCTTCTACGGGCACATCCATTAATTCCTGCACGGTACCATCCGGCAGGGTAACCTCACCCCCTCCAATAGCAGGTTTTACAAACGCTAAAGGAACTGCAAATGCAGTTTCAAGATCGTTGGGGTCAGCATACACACCAGCAGGTATCCCACTTTGTACGAGAGCATACTCTTTCTTCTCTCCATTCGCTAAAACAAAATACAATGGTAAAGGTTCATCATATCCATCAAGTTCAATGGTTGATTGTTCTCTCGGAAAGAATCTTGGTGGATAGGTAAATGTGTCATTAGGTGTTTTCAATGACGTAGCGAACATATAAAGAAAAGGAAACAACATCACCAAAGCAAAAGCAGTCAGAATGATGTAGGTAATTGTATTGACCAAAATCTTTGAAAGACGGAATGAATTCATCTTAACCTCCTAAACATCATATGCGCCAGTTCTACGCTGACTGCGGAATTGAAGTAATGTGACTGCAAAGATAACAATGAATAAAACCCAGGCAATGGCAGCCCCATAACCTTGCTGGAACCGTTGGAAGCCATTCTGATATAAGTATAAAACGATGGTTAATGTCGAAGTTCCTGGACTTCCTGGTGGATTCGTCATAATAAAAACCTGTTCAAATACCTGTAAGGCTTGAATGGTGGTAGTTGTGATTACAAAGAATGTTGTGGGTGCCAATAACGGTAATGTGATTTTCCAGAACTTTGCCCACCTGCCAGCGCCATCTACTGTAGCAGCTTCATACAATTCTTTGGGAATATTTTGCAGTCCTGCCATAAATAGTACAGTATTAAAACCCATCGTCTGCCAGGCAGAAACAATTATGATGGCAAGTAATGCTGTGCGACTTTCTGATAACCAACGAATTAGAGCAATTGGATAACTGGTTGCAAAGATAGAATTAATGAATTGAAGCCCTAAAGTAATAAAGTAATTGATATATCCGATAGTAGCATTGTAAAGCCATTGCCAGATCAAGGAGATACCTACAACTGCTGCAATACTAGGCAGGAAATATATTGCTCTAAAAATTTTCATACCTGGAATTTTGGAATTCAGGATGTTTGAGAGTAACAAAGCTGGAATAGCACTTAATGGAACGGTAACTA
This sequence comes from Chloroflexi bacterium HGW-Chloroflexi-2, assembly GCA_002840735.1. Classification (GTDB taxonomy): domain Bacteria; phylum Chloroflexota; class Anaerolineae; order Anaerolineales; family Anaerolineaceae; genus UBA6170. The sequence goes on along the minus strand of PHBY01000004.1, from coordinate 142,075 downwards.
TACAAAAAACAAGCGTATTGCGTAACGAAATCCAGAATCGGGCATCAGCTGCGCCTAGAACAAAGTATTTTCCAAATAGATTGAATCGTAAAAGCTCACTGTATATCGATCCGTCCATCACTTGGATAAAATTTTGGGTAGCGCTTGCGAGTGGTTTTAAATTCAATCTAAAGATGGTCAGATAATTTGCTAAACCAATGAAATTTGAATTTCCAAAAGCATCCCAATCGGTAAGACTGATATAAAATGAAAAAACCAGTGGAAAAGCGAAAAATATCAAAAAGCCCAGCAAATTAGGTGAAAGAAATAAGTACCCTTCTAATGCTTCTGTCTGAGCATTATTTCTATGAAGGTAAATTCCGGTTTCTTCTCTCCACATTAACCAGATTGCTATTCCAAATAGGATTACCAGGAATGCAATCATTAAATTGGTTGGAATGATTATCTGCTTACCTAAGTAGATTAACGCCTTTATCAATCCAACCCGAAACAGAAAAATGGTAAAAAAAACCAGAGCAATATACTTCCCGATTTTACGAAACAGCTCTTCGATTTGAATTCGAAAATGGAATTGATCTCCAGCAGCGTGGATCAGATAACCAGCCAATACACCTGCCAACCAACCAATTCCTGAACCAAAAGTTTTTGCCAGTGCATCAACGCCCAGGAATACACCCAAAACTTGTAAAAGTGCAATAAATGAGAAAATGAATCCAAGATAATTAATGACTAATGATATTGTTCGTCCTACACGTGTTCTCTTTCTCAGCTGAATGCCCGCAAAGAAACTGGTACCTACTAAAAAAATTATTGAAATTGTTCCAATAAACATCAACCATGATGGCAGATTACTGAACAATTGTTTGAATATAATAAAGAAAAGTAGAATAAGTCCGGCAAATGAAAGAAAAAAATGCCACCCGGTTACGATATTGATGAAGGTTTCAATTCGTGTAATATTAGTTGATTCTGCATCCTTATGCATAGTGACCTCCAAGGATTGAATCTTTGAGAATTAATGAAAATTCAGACATCTCCTCCCTAAAATAAAGGGAGGAGATGTTCGATTTATTGAATTATTGAGTAAAGGCTTTGTTTGCTTCTACACAGATGCTCTGTTTATATTCATCAATGGTCATCTCACCATTGAGAACTTTAGAGATCATCGGACCCATTATTGAGTCATAATTCGGCCAACTTCCAGCCCATAATGGTCCTTCAGCTGTTGGATTACTTGCTTCTGCAATACCATTGAGGAAGGCCTGGTTATTGTCAGGAGGTGTAAAGGTAAGGAAAGAGTCTAAAGCAGCTTGACTTACACGACTGGGAATATTCGTTCCCAGAGCAGAAATCTTTCCCTGGGTTTCTGCAGTTGTCAACATTTGCACTAATTTCCAGGCTTCTTCAGGATGTTGTGTCTTCGCATTGACCACATATGCACCCCAGAATAACCAGTTTCCCATTCCTTCAGGTCCCATTGGTAATTCCACGACATCCCAGGTAAAATTAGCATTGGCGCGAGTGCCTGGAGTTGCCCAGCGGCCATTTTGGAACATACCAACTTTCCCAGCTAAGAATGGAGGTTCACTATCCTCACCATAAGGAACAGCAACTTTTTCTTCCACATAAAGTTTGCGTTCAAAAGTTAAACCTTCAATTGCTTCCGGAGTATCCAGCGCGCATGCTGTCCGGTCTGCATTGAAGAATCCACCACCAGCTGAGTTGATCCAAACACCATAAGGACCCCACCAGGCATTTGCACCATAACCATACACATCAGAACCAAGTTCGCTTACTTTCTTGGAAACATCGAGGAAAGCATCCCAATCCCATTTTCCTGCTTTAGCCAATTCACGTGGGTCATCAGCACCAGCTTCTGCGATCAAATCCAGATTCAAATATAAAACGAAGGTGGATACATCGCGTGGCAATCCCCATAAAGCTTCACCTGTTTTTCCTGTTGTTGGGTTGAAAGTCATGTGATACATAGGGCCTGAATAGAAATCTGTTGTTTTGAAGCCATCAGTTTTATCAGCCATACTTTTCAGATCCATAATTAAACCACGAGTGGCAAAGTCTGCAATGTCGGTACCTGGAATCCAGAACACATCTGGGGCCGTGCCGGCGCCAATTTCAGTTTTGAGAACATCCTGATAACTGGAAGTTTCAGAACCACCTGGCTCATAAACTAAAGTGACCCCTTCCATCGCTCCATCCAATTCTGCGCTCACTGATGAATAAACATCAATCTCAGCCTGATTATCTGGACGAGTACGCCAACGCAATGTAATTTCTTCTGCCGCGGGCTGAACTGGTTCTTCAGGTGCAGCAGCTGGGGCTGGTTGACAGGCAGCCAATAACATACTGAATGTCACCAAAACAACGATCAAACTTGCAATAAACTTTTGATTCATCTTTTACTTCTCCTTATAATATTTTTGGATTTGTAATTTAATTAAATGGATTTACGACAAATATCTTTAGTTACCTTTCACCTCCTGTCAATAAAAGGAGCTGTTGATTTTCGCTTGATCAAGTGAACAGGAACACGATGAGAAATTATTTTTTGTTCTGGTTGATCAACCTTTGTAATCAACATGAGCGCGGCTTCCTGACCTATCCGATTAATATCCTGGTGAATTGTAGTTAAAGGCGGATCAAAGTAGGAAGCCAATGGCATGTCATCAAAACCGATGACGGAATAATCATCCGGAACCTGGTATCCGGAATCACGAATAGCACGAATAGCTCCAATCGCCATCCGATCGTTTTGGGCAAAAACAGCTGAAAATGGAATTTTTTCCTCTAAAGCCTTTTTAATATCATGGTAACCGGAGGTAGCTGTCCAATCACCAGTCATGATGAGTCTTTCCTCAAATTGGATCTGTGCTTCTTCAAGAGCCTTGCAATACCCTTTTGTGCGGTCCTGTGTACAAGCATCCGTTTCTATACCTTTAATACATAAAATCTCACGATGCCCCAGGTCTAACAGATGTTGAACTGCTAATTTTCCCGCAGCTTCATCATCCAATGCTACCCAACCGATATCTTTATTATTCGAATCATCACCAACAAAAATGGTTGGAAAATTATCAGGAATATACTCATATCGATTATCCACATAGGGGTTAATTACGATGAGACCATCAATCCTCCGATAACCAACCAGTTCAATAATCAAATCGGCAAATGAATCAGCATCAGCAGCAGAGGAAGACAGAATGAAGTACCCCTTATTACGGGCTTCTTGTTCGGCTCCTTCAATAATACTGGCAAAGGTATAATCCGTCAGATTTGGGGCGATACAGGCCAAAGTTCTGGTTTTTCCACGTGCCATAGAACGGGCAATCGCACTCGGTCTGTAATCTAGCCTCTTAATCGCAGATTCAACTTTTTTGCGAGTTTCTGGTTTTACATTCTCAATATTATTAATAACGCGCGATACTGTTTGATGCGAAACACCAGCAAGACGCGCGACATCACGGATAGTTGGATGAGATTCTTTCATAGTTTGTAGAGATCATTCAATCAAAATTTGAAATGTTACCGGTAACGTTACCGGTAACATAATAATACAAAACTAAAGAGTAATTGTCAATAACCAATTTTGTTCAATATTTCAGCCAATGATAATTTTCAATACATTACAGGTTTTGGCGGTTTTTGAATTCCGGTTAGGAGCCTTTCAATAATGTGTTAAGAGTTTCATCCTCAATCCGCATTCTAGGCATTGGAGGTTAACAATAATAGAGTGCTCATTTCTTCTGGATTTTTTATTGATCTCATGTATTAACATATACAAAAAATTGTATCATCTCAATAAATCGGGGCAAGCGGGTGATTTTGGCAGGCGTGCGCCTGCCAAAATCACCCAGACCATTAATTATTGAAAGGACACAAAAATTTTGTGAAAAAATGGACAAGTAAAATTTTTCCAAAAAAAATACAAGAATTTAATTTGCATTTGAAAATCAATTAATCTAAAATATATGTAATTGTGTTTTGGGCAAAATTTAATTTTCCTTTACAACGTAATTAAATTTTTTTTCACACCAAACTTGAAAAAATTTTCCTCGACAACACACTCTTCCAACTCGATTCAACGAACAATCACAAATTACGTATAAAAAATTATCGGTTATTCGCATCAGCTATATGTTTTTTATCCAATCCTGATTACCACTTTATCTACCCAGTCAACGGAGGGAAAAATGAATTTTGTATCTACGATTTTACAAATCAAAGGAAATGATGTTTATACTGTCAAAAAAGACACACCACTTATCAATGTTTTAGAATTGATGGCTGAAAAGGGGATTGGAGCTGTTCTTGTCATGGAAGACGAGAAGATTGCTGGGATATTTTCTGAACGAGATTTTGCTCGTAAAGTTGCTAAGACCAGGAATTTGAGTTTAGATGTTCCAGTCAGCGAATTAATGACAAAAGATGTTTTTGTTATTTCCCCTGATGAGACAATCGATGAATGCATGGCATTAATGTCAAGCTCTAAAATCCGTCACCTGCCAGTCATTGAAAATGAAAAATTGGTTGGTCTGATCAGTATCGGGGACGTTGTCAGAATAAGCATTGATGATAAAGATCTCCAAATCCAAAGTATGGAAAAATATATTTTTGGATACGGATATGGCCAATAGAGAAAGCAATATTTTTTAGTTTTTATCAATTAAATACCTAATAGATTTTATTCATAAAACTCAAAATTTCATTTTAAGAAAATGATAAATTAGGATTACTTCTAGATCACTGAAGATGTGATCTGGTTTTTATATTCACCCATCCAATATTCTTTTCTGGATTGGTTGTTTTTTAAATATGAATTTTCGCGAACGTCATCCTGTTTTAGGAATTATGGTATCATACGGTCTTACAATTTTAATGACGGTGAGCATTATGAAATCTTCCTACACGATTCACAGCAATTTCTTTCTATTCGTTGCATTATCCTTCAGTCTTTTAGTTGGATGTACTCAAGCCCCGATGCCAGTCCCGACGCAGGATCATTCTACCATTGTTGCTGCAGTGGTTGAAACAATTAACGTCCAAAATACACAAGCTGCCCTGCTCAATCCAACCAAGACACCATTACCAACCAAAACACAGATTCCACCAACAGCAACCTCGATTCCAGCAACTGGAACGCCCACGGAAACCATTGTCCCCTCGGAAACTGCCACACAGCAACCAGCCTATTCAGCATCGCTCTTATATGTAGTATCTTATCCGGAGAATAAGCGTGAATATGTGGGAAATGAAAGATTTGGTATAGCACTCGGTTTTCGCAATTCCGGTACTACAGCTTGGGAGCCAGGCACCAATGTGAAATTAGTCAGCTACACCGGTGAAGTTACTGTTCAATTAGAAGCCAGCATTAATACATCAGTCCCCCCAGGTGAAAAAGTTGAATTTGATTTTTGGGCATTTGGTTCGGAATGGTATGGTGACCACACCTTCACATTCCAGCTATATAATAATCAGGGGTTAGCCATACCGGGTGGGTATGCTACATTTACATATACATCGGTGTGATTTACTTAAATTACAGAGTGTTTGAATGGTCAAGATCGAAGATTTCCACCTTGACCATTTTCTTAACTATATTTAATAACCAGCATAAGCGTTTTGGCGATTATGGTTTTTCCGTGCTGCTGGTCGATCTTCTCGATTGAAAGTTTTTTGACTTTCTGAATTCCGGGATAGATTGAATATACTGGTATCACGACGTTCAAGCCGCTCGCCGAGAACTCTTTCAATGGAACGAACCATCTGTAAATCTTCTCTTGTTACGAACGTCAGTGCTGTACCCAGATTTTCCATGCGACCGGTACGACCCGTGCGATGAGTGTAAGCATCTACCGTATCGGGAATATCAAAGTTGATTACATGGGATACTTGAGACACGTCGATTCCACGCGCAGCGATATCGGTTGCTACCAAAATCTTGACGTGACCTTTTCTAAATGCGTTCATGGCTTCATCCCGTTTTGCCTGGGATAGGTTGCCCTGTAATGAGGTAGATTTATATCCTGCCTGGGATAATTGGATGGCGAGTTTTTTTGCACGGTGTTTTGTGCGTGTAAAAACCAGAACCTTGCCATTATCACTTTCGGTCAAAAGGTGTAATAACATATCCAGCTTCTGAGATTGATCGATCGAATATATAGCATGGCTGATAGTCTCAATCGGTTTTGTGATGCTGATCTCAAAAGTCACAGGATTGTTCAGCATTTCTGTTGCCAACTTTCGAATTTCGACTGGCATCGTTGCTGAGAATAATAATGTCTGCCGAGCAGTTGGTATAAAAGAAATGATCTTGCGTATGGATAGTAAGAATCCCATATCAAACATTTGGTCAGCTTCATCCAGAACCAGAAATTCGATATTATTCATGTTAATAGCACGTTGTTGTTTGAGATCCAATAATCTGCCTGGGCAAGCCACAACAATCTCCACACCGGCACGCAAAGCTCTGATCTGAGATGATGCGCTGACACCACCGTAAATCGTCATGCTACGTAAGCCGGTCTGTCTGCCTAGTTGCTTGATCGCTTGATGAGTTTGCTCAGCAAGTTCTCGGGTTGGTGAGAGGATCAAAGCACGTATTTTTCCTCGTGGACCTTTCATTAATCGATCCAAAATGGGCAAAACAAATGCAGCCGTTTTTCCAGTGCCTGTCTGTGCCAGACCAAAGATATCCTTACCACTAAGGATCGCCGGAATGGTTTGTGATTGAATGGGGGTTGGCGTATTATATCCAGCCGCTGATATCCCTGCATTAATCTGCGGGGGAAACGAAAAAATTTTAAAACTCACGATAATATCCTTCAATGGTATCGCTATTTACGCAAACATTCATTTGCGCCCGCTCCATAGCTCCGAAATTCGGTTACACCATTAAATTATCAAGAGCGGTTCTTTACAAAATAAAACCAGGTAGAACCCTGGCCCGTTGAAAACTCAAATTAATCAACTGAAACAACTAATCTTACCACAGAATTGATAATATAGTTTATCTGGTCTAATAATCACGCATTACAAACCGTGCATTATGACCTGGTCTTTTTCACTAAAATCATTTGATGCTCATCAATCAACTTAGATAAAGATTTTTTAATGTAAAATTAATCAGTTATCTTCCTCACCTTTATGAATTTAATGATTTTCATGGCTTGAAATTCAGGAGCTTTTTGTGATATTTGGCCGTAATATTCAGATAAAAATTAATACTTATTCTCTGCGAACACAAATTATAGCCAGTATTGCTTTACTTACGATTCTAAGTGTGACCGTAGTAGGATTAACTGCATTATGGATTAATTACAGATATCTGGAAACGGCAAAACGGCAACAGAGTTTATCCATGGTCAGTTCTTTTTATCAGACTCAGGAAAAACAACTTACAGACCTGGTGTTATTAACTTCATCCCATCTGGCATTTGAAGTCAAAGATGAATTGGATAATCCTGAACTATTACAGGAGCACATATCTGGAATTCACAATGGAATACCCAAAATTAACTCCATTATTGTTTGTGATGTTTCAGGAAAAATCGTTGCAGTGTCTGGAGATATTATTCCCATTAATAGTTGTAATCTTGAAACGAATCCAATATACACGATCTCTTTTAATAACGGCGAAAGACAGGTCTGGTTGCTACGCGGGCGTAAAATTTTAGATAAAAATCCAGAATCCCCCACTCTCATCCTGGGAATCCAGCTTGATGATCAATTATTAATGGAGATGTGTGATACCTGTGACCTGTACCATTCAATTATTTATAAAGGAGAAGCCATCGTTACCAGTTTTGGTGATCTATATACAGTGAAAACCAACTTGCATACCTTGCCTTCCAGATTCTCGGATGTCGAATTCCAGGAATCTTATGAGATGGGTGGGCATGTATATTACATTTCATATTTTCCTCTCAATAGTAAAGGTCTGGAGGTTGAGGTTGCACTTGATATAACCAGTATTCAACAAGATCAACGCCAGCAGGAATTATTCTTGACCATTGTGATCCTCTTCGTTGTATTTGTTTCTGTGTTAGTTGGGGCATTTTTAGCCCAAATCATTCAACGTCCCTTATCTCAATTAGTTAAAGCCACCAATCAGTACGAGCAACTGGATCTCTCTGAGCCTATCATAATAAAAACAAAATTACATGAAGTTGTTGAGCTATCTCAGGTTTTAGAGAAATCTCGGAACAGAATTGAACAAGCGATATCTTCCTTACAAAAAGAAAAACAGTGGAGTGATTTACTGCTTGAATCCATTGTTGAAGGAATCATTATTCTTGATAATGACCATATCGATTATTTCAGTCCCGGAGCTGAACGTATCACCGGTTGGAAAGAAGATCAAGTTCTTGGTAAATCAATTAATTCCATTCTCATTGCTTCAGACCAATCCACTACTTTCTTGGAACTACTTCCACCAAAAGGTGAAAAATTGCGATCAAAATTTATCCTTAACAATAATGAAGATCGTATTCTCTCCATCACAAATACTCAATTACCGGTGAATGGCTCTGGTAACTTTCAAACGGTATTGGTACTGCGGGATGTTAACGAAGAAGAGGCATTAAGTCATTTGTTAGGTTCATTCCTGGGAAATATTACCCATGAGTTTCGCACACCGCTTACGGCATTGTCTGCTTCAATTGAAATATTAATGGAAGAAATAGGGGATTTGACACCTTCCGAAACCCAGGAATTACTTAATTCTATTCATCTAAGTACATTAAATTTAGAGAACCTGATTGATAATCTTTTAGAAGGTTCAAGTATTGAAACAGGACGTTTTCATGTCAATCCGCATCCAGGAAATTTGACCAATGTGGTGAGAACCGCTTGTGAAACCATGGATCCTTTATTAAAAAAATATGGTCAACGATTAATTATCAATATTCAGCCAGATTTGCCTTTGGTAATGATTGATGAAAGAAGAATTAATCAGGTTCTATTAAATATGATATCAAACGCAAGTAAATATGGTCCCAGTGATGAGGATATTGAATTAAAGGCAGCTATTACGAATGGTTTTATTGAAATCAGTGTTAGTGATCGAGGTAAAGGTGTCCCTGAACCCTATAGAAATAAAATCTTTTCTGGATTTGTCTTAAATAAAGACGATTATGGCAGAATGCAAAAAGGTTCTGGATTGGGTCTATCCGTGTCTCAGACGATTGTCAGAGCTCATGGAGGACAGGTTGGTGTTCGAGATCGTGACGGTGGAGGTTCAGAATTCTGGTTTACGATCCCGATTACAGGTGAAACATGAAAGCATTAATTGTTGATGATGATCGAACACTTGCGGATGTCATTGCATTCACTTTTAAACGTGAAGGATTTGAAGTGATTCTGGCAGAAGATGGAGAATCCGCTTACCGTCGTTGGCAAGATGAAAACCCTGATTTGATCATTCTGGATGTCAATTTACCCAAAGAGGATGGGTTTACAGTCTGTAGACGAATCAGAGAACAATCTGATATCCCGATAATTTTACTGACCGTTCGCAGTGATGAAGAAGACATTTTAGGCGGATTTCACTTAGGAGCTGATGATTACATCACAAAACCTTTTAGCCCGCGCCAATTAATTGCCCGTGTAAAGGCGGTAATGCGTAGGGCAAAAAAGAAAAATCCAGCCACCGTGAGAGAATGGCGTAATATTTCATTATTTCTTAATCGGCATGAGTTAAAGATTGGTGACTATCCACCCATCCAATTATCAGGTTTAGAATTACGCATGATGGATTGTCTCTTGATCAATGTCGGTCAAATTGTGACTCCAGAAATCATTATTGATCAGGTTTGGGGACCGAACGGGGGGGATATGGACATGGTCAGGCAACTTATTCACCGTTTACGTGTAAAAATAGACAGAAAATTTCCAAATCAGATCAGCATTGATAATGTCCCTGGACTGGGATACGAATTGAAATCCATTCAAGACAATGATTAATTGTTTGTGCTAAATTTCACATTGTCACACGATTATCACACTCATATAACGATAGTTGTTACATCCACATCATAAAATATAGTCAAGAAAAAATATATTTTTTAACAAGTAGTAATAAATTTACTTGAATCGAGGTGTGAGATGTTTTATTTCGTTGTAGGTTTGGTAGTTGTAGGGTATCTGATCTATATAGGATTAATGAAAATAAATATTAAACCTCTTAAGATATCCTGTCCATGTACATTTGTTGCGGCAACAGCACTCTCTGTAATCTTATATACGACAGATCACAAAGCATTAGCCTGGATAATCTTCTTACTGGGTATTTATTTACTTTCAATCACATTATTAGCTATTCGCAAATCAAGTGTTCAAAACCTCAATACTTTTGCTGGAACTGTAAAACAATAATTCGGGGGCATCCCTCTAGTCCAAGCATAAATTCATAAAGGAAGTTATGAAAACTAAACGTTTATTTATTGATTCGGTTCTAATAATTCTGGCAGTATTTATCTGTGGTGTTTTCTTGGTATATACCCCAGAAACTGTTCTCGCGGAATCATTACCTGTAATAACCCAGGAAACAACACCCGTTGTGGCAGATTGCCTGAGTTGTCATGCTCAATCCGACTGGGAAATGACCTTACCAAGCGGAGATATACTCAATTTATCAGTTGATTACAATGTGTTCCGGCAATCTGTGCATAAAGATATGCAATGCGTCGAATGCCATGTGGGATATGAAAAATTTCCTGCACCTCATAATCAAATCACAGCTAAAAATAAACGTGAGTATATGGTCAGTTATCATGATACCTGCCAAAAATGTCACAAAGAACAATTTGCACAAGTGTCAGATAGCGTTCATGATACCCTCTTTATCAAAGGGAATTTAGAAACTCCTTTGTGCGCTGATTGTCATCAACCTCATAGTCAAACTCATATTGATCATTTGGAAGTAGTTCAAGATAATGGATCGATAAGCTGGCAGGCACAAATATGCGCTGACTGTCACCAGGATGCTCTTGAAGAATACAAAGCCAGTGTTCACGGGCAAGGACTTCTCTCTGGTGATGGTCAGGATTTGCCAGATTGCGTTGATTGTCATAATGTTCATCAAATATGTGATCCGACACTGGCTAAATTCCGCAAGACATCTGTAGATTTATGTGCAAATTGCCATACAGATTCTGATACTATGGAAAAATATGGTCTGGAAACCAATGTTTTGGACACCTATATGGTCTTTCATGGCACCACCATCACCTTATTAGAAGACTATGATCCCAACTCACTAACGAACAAACCCACCTGTTACGATTGCCACGGTATTCATGGGGTAGGGATGTCAAGTCCTCCCCCAATCCAGGCAAACATTTCTGCATTGACATTATATCCAGAAGTTGAGGTAAAACAGGCAGGACCACCCATTGAGAATGTGGGTGTGACAGGTGTTTTAGTAGGGATCCTAATCGGAAGTATTGGTGCTCTGACAATCAACCAATTGATCAAAGAACATAAACAAGACCTGTTTGAGGAATAGGAAGAGAAGGAATATGATGACTATGGACCGAAGAGAATTCTTAAAATCAACAGGAATGGGGTTGGCTGGGTTGATCGTTTTGCCAGAAACAATCAACCATTCAGAAATCGCCAGTGAAGATGCTTATGGCATTTTGTATGATGCAAAAGCCTGTATCGGTTGTCGCGAATGTGAAAGCGCTTGTAAAGGTAGACGAGATATTCCAACAATTAATGAACCAGAACTGGATGCTGATAACTGGACAATCATTAAACTCTACCAGGAAGATAACAACCAGAGTGTTTACTCGTTTATCAAACGAAACTGTATGCATTGTATTGATCCAGCCTGTGTGTCTGCCTGTCCAGTGGGGGCTATGCAAAAAACACCAGAGGGACCGGTCATCTATGATGAGACCATCTGTATTGGATGCCGGTATTGCATGGCTGCCTGCCCATTCGATATTCCGAAATATGAATGGGAAGAAGTATTTCCACGGGTACAGAAATGTGACATGTGTGCAGATCGAATCGCTGAAGGAAAACATCCAGCCTGTGTAGAAGCCTGCAAAATTGGAGCGCTGAAATTTGGAAGAAGATCAGACATGCTGGCTGAAGCACATGAAAGAATTGAAAGTGACCCGGTAAATTATGTTGATAAGGTGTATGGTGAAAACGAAGTGGGTGGCACTTCGGTACTGATCATATCCAAAGTTGCCCATGATAAATTAGGTTTACCAGTTCTCACAAGTAGTTCATTGCCATCCTTGACTTGGCCCTGGATGAAAGCAGTTCCAGGAGTTGCTGTAGTCGTAGCCACCTTAATGACATTCTTATATTGGATAACCGGTCGAAAACTTAAAGTTGCAGTGCAGGAGGAGAGTATCAATGACAGCAATCAGTCATAGTAATAGATCCCAGCAATTAGGCCTTGGCACGTTGGTGCTTGGTTTCTTTTCACTACTAGGGTTGATTTTGGTAGTGTATCGTTGGATTAACGGATTAGGTGTAACAACCGGATTAACGGATGGACGTGGTTGGGGTATCTGGATCAGTTTTGATGTGATATGTGGCATCGCCCTGGCAGCTGGTGCTTTTTCAGTGGCAGGGATTGTGTACATTTTACGGCTCAAAGAATTTTACCCAATCTTGCGTCCCACTGTTTTAACAGGATTTTTAGGTTACGCTCTGGCAGCATTTGCAATTTCTGTAGACCTTGGGTTCCCACACCGTATATATTACATGATTTATAACTGGAACATTCATTCACCACTCTTCGAAGTCGGTTGGTGTGTGATGATTTATGCCACAGTATTAGCATTAGAAATTTCGCCGATTGTTTTTGAACGCTTCAATATGAAAGCACCAATGAAAATTATTCGTGCGATTACAATACCATTGGTAATCCTGGGAATCGTATTATCTACAATGCACCAATCATCTTTAGGCACGCTATTTGTTCTGATGCCACATCGTGTTCATCCCCTTTGGTATTCAAGTATTTTACCAATTCTATTCTTTATATCCGCTATGGGAGCAGGACTGGCAATGGTAATCGTTGAATCCACATGGAGCTTTTTTGGTCTCAAGCATAAGCTGGAAACAAGATTATTAGCAAAAATCGCAAAAATTATTCCAATCATTTTAAGCCTTTATGCGATAGGTAGATTTACTGAATTATTTATTAGCGGTGACAGTATTTACCTCTTCACTGGTGATAAATATTCTTACCTCTTCTGGGTTGAGATGCTCATATTTGTACTGATCCCAGTCGTATTATTCTCATTACCCAGTGTTCGTAGAAAACCGATGCAGATGTTCGCCACTGCATTATTGGTTGTATTTGGATTAATTCTGAATCGGTTTAATGTAAGTCTTGTTGCCTTCTCAGCTGGAGCATATGCCCCATCATGGATAGAAATCTTTATAACCATTGGTATGGTCAGCATAGGTGCATTTGTCTTCGCACTTGCAGCTCGTTATTTAGCTGTATTTCCACACTCAGCTGATGAGAAAACGAAAGTATTGCCTGAAGAAAAGAAGAAAATTGGTGATCTGGAACCAGCTTATTCACCAGTAATTTACACCAGCAAACAACCCATTGAAGGAAAAACTTTGACAAGTGGACCAATTTCGCGACTTGAATGAAAACTCTGATTGTAGAAGATGACAAAACATTAGCTGATATTCTGGCATTCACGTTTGTCCGCGAAGGTTTTGAGGTTGTTCAAGCGTTTACGGGCTCAGATGCATTATCAATTTGGGAAAAAGAAAATCCCGATCTGATGCTCCTGGACGTAAATATTCCACTTCCGGATGGTTTCAGTGTATGTGAAACCATTCGAAAAAATTGGGATACACCCATCATTTTCTTGACTGTACGAGATAACGAAGAAGACATAATTCATGGACTCGATGTTGGGGCAGATGATTATATTTCGAAACCCTTCAGTCCCAGACAATTAATAGCCAGGGTCGAAGCTGTAATGCGTCGTTCCTCCATAAATATTGAAGAGGACCATTATCAGGTAGGAGCCGTTTTCCTTGACCTCGAACAGAAGTCATTGACAATTTCTGGTCAGGATCCAATTTCCCTTTCAGAATCAGAATGCAGATTTATCCGTTGTATTATGCGCTATCCAGGACAGGTTGTTACCAGTGAGATCCTGACGAATTGCATTTGGGGGACAGGAAATGGCAACAAGGAAATGTTACGACAGTTGGTCCATCGATTGAGGAAAAAAATGGGGGGAGTGGAAGAAACCAAACCAATGATTGAAACAATATCCGGTATTGGATATTGTTTTACCAATAAATTTATGTCCATATAAAAAAATTAAATTTATGGTTTTATCTGGTTAATTACCCTTAGCCAATTTCTAACCTGTTCTGGTCTTCTCATTGAGTAAGTCGCTTTTGTTTCACGATCATTTTCAGTTACTATGATTCCCACGCCACCAATCGAGTGGACTGCAGCAAACGCCTCTTCATCCCGTGGGTCATCCCCAATGAATATCGGTAAGGCATCATTAAATTTTTCAGAATTCAAAATATATTCAACGGCTACACCTTTATCGGCTTTTGGGGGACAAATTTCTATAAATTTATAAGTAGATTTAAGGTGAAATCCCTTGGGAACATCAATTCGTCTGGCATTCGCTAAAACCAGATTTACTTCTTGTATATCCGAGCCGTTGGCATGAATCGCCAGAGACCAACCTTTATCTTCAAGGTAAAAGCCCTCTCTTCCATCAATTAAAGCCTGCCAGGTAGGTTTAATGATTTCCAATCCCGGTCTCAAATTATCAAATTCCAATAATTGGATTTCATTTCCACTGGAATTGATCATTTCCAATCCATAACTACCAGCCAGCCAGATGCCATCAATAGGCACTAATGATCGTATATGATCTAATCTTCTTCCACTGATAATAGCCAATTTAATATTTTCTAGTTTATTAATTTTACAAAGAATGTCGATTAATTCGGAATCCGGTAAAACCACATCTGGGTTCGGCGCAAACCGCGCCAATGTCCCATCATAATCAAGAAATAGAAAAGCTCTTTCTTTTTGGTATATTTTCATTAACTGTTGTAAAGATGGGCTGTCGATCATGCTACCTTATTTTCCTTACTTCGAAATGAATTTCTTTTTTAGTGACCATAAAGTTTATTTATTTTTGCTTTCTTCTCTCTTACCTTTTCCTTTAATGGAATTCAACACATCTATCTGTGATTTGAGCCAGTAGTTGATATCTTCTTCCCGTACAATTTTTCTGAGAAATGCCACCTTTTCTTGCCTTTTTTCAATACTCATACTGAGGGCTTGATGCAATGCTTTTTGTGTGTCAAAAATATCAACCGGCGAAATGACCAAAGCTCCACTTCCTAATTGCTGACGAGCTCCAGCTCGCTCTGACAAAATCAAGACACCATCTTTTTGATTCACAATCGGTCCTTCTTTTGCTACCAGGTTCATTCCATCCGCAATCGAATTTACCAATAAAACATCATACATCTTCATGGCAGCTATAGCTCTTGGGTAATTCTCCCCAACCAGCAACCTTACTGGTTCCCAATCACTACTACCATAATGAGCATTGATCCTACCAACAAACACCATAATCTCATCCAGATACGTTTGATATTCTTCAACACCAACCCTCGAAGGAATCAAGAAAGCCATGAAGATTACATTCCCACGATACTCAGGATGCATTTCCAACAAAGATTCATACGCCTGAAATCCCCTCAGAATATTCTTACTGGGTTCAAGTCGATCTACTCGTAAAATCACTTTTTGGTCATTAACCTGCCTGGCGATTTCTTCTTCATACAATGCCACTTCAGCCGACCCAGCCATTGCTTCTAATGCTCCAACATCGATGGATATGGGAAAGTCTCGGATGAATGTGTCATGGCTACGGTACCGAACCCTGCGATTACGATATCTGACTACAGATTTCGGCAAGAAATTTTCGCAAGTGCGAATGAAGTTTAATCCATCCTCACTCGTCTGAAAGCCCATCAGATCTACAGCAGCCAAACCATCCAGTATTTCATACCGCATTCTGCTGGGTAAAATTCCCCAATATTCAGGACCGGGCCAGGGAATATGGACAAACAATAAAATAGTGACAGCCTGACCTCGCAAATATTTCTTAAGATACCTTGCCGTCAAATATAAGTGATAATCCTGTAACATGATGAGAACAGGTTTATTCTTTTGCCTCACCAGATCGGCGATTTCTTTTGCAAATTGCCGATTCACTACCTGATAACCAGAGTCCCAGGCTTTCCAGGTTTTGTGATCAATTACGGGAGACCGAGGCACATCCCACATGGAATGTTGCAAAAACCATAATAAGGGATTCGATATTTGATTGTAATATCCATCGTAAGCTTCTGGATCTGGATTAATAAAGTGCACACTCAGGCTACAATCATTATCCTCCAGACAAATCTGGCCTTCCTTCCATTCTGCATCCTCCGGGCTCATAGCGCAGGCAACCCATGTTAATTTTTTATAACGTGCCAGACCTGTCAGAGCTGTCACCAATCCCCCACTTCCTCGTTTATAACTGGTTTCATCATTTTCATCTTTGGTAATGGTAACCGGCCCACGATTTGATACAATGATGATCTCAGAAAATTGATCTGATTGTAAAGAATTTTTCAATTCCAATTTTTCTCCTTTATCTCAAGCAATCCAATCAAACGAAATTATTAATCACAGTAAAAAACTTGGTTTGTTTGCTAATGATTGAAGCCAACAACAAAATAAATATGATCGATTTATTCAATTCCTGTTTGAGAGAGGATAATTGATAAATCCTATTTATAACCGATTGTTAAGTGAAAGCTTAAACAAGACTCAATCAACAAATCCCCATATGATCAATGATTGCTTTGGCCCATTATAACATAACAAAAAATTCATCCTTCAATTTTGGAATTAAAAGGATGAAATTTTATACCTATGCGAATATTAATTATCTATGGTTACCCGCCCGACATAGCGCCCACAATTCGAAAAGGCTCCTTACCTATCAAAACCTCGCGAGGTAATAATGTTTCTGGCGCCAGGTGTGATAAGTCCTGACCACAGGAGAAGAATCGCAAATAAGCCCTGCGTTCTTTGGTAACATGATCCCGGATAGTTCCCTTCAACATCGGATATTTTTCTTCTATAACATCCAATAATTCTAAGAAAGTGATATCGCCATCAACTTCAAGTTGAACTTCCCGACCTACATTGGCAAGCCTTTGTAAATATGTTGGTAAAATAACTCGTATCATTGTAGAACTTGTACCTCAACAGATAACACAGATGGTAAATTCTGTGCAACAGTCTGCCAGGTCTCACCAGAATCGGGAGACATGTATAACTGTCCACCGGTTGTGCCAAAATAAACACCACAAGAATCAAGCGTGTCAACCGCCAGTGCGCTGCGTAAAATATTCACATAACAATCTTTTTGTGGTAAACCTTCATTTAATTCTTTCCAGCCATAACCACCGGTTCTACTTCGATAAACCCTGAGTTTTCCCTCCGGAGGATAGTGTTCCAAATCACTTTTTATGGGGATTACATAGATCGTTTCAGGTTCATGAGCATGCACGGCTATAGGAAAACCAAAATCGCTCGGTAAATTATCACTCACTTCATACCAGTCATCTCCGGCATTATCACTGCGCATTACATCCCAATGCTTCTGCATGAACAAAACATTCGGATTGGAAGGGTGCATGGTAATACTATGGACACAATGGCCAACTTCAGCTTCCGGATTGGGTAATTCATATTCGGATTTTAATCCGTGGTTGATGCCACTCCAGGTCTGTCCGCCATCATTTGTGCGAAAAACACCGGCAGCTGAAATGGCTACAAACATCTGATCAGGATTTTTCGGGTTGATCAATATCGTATGCAACCCCATTCCTCCAGCGCCGGGCATCCACATATTTGAGTGGATTTCCCGTAATCCCGGTAATTCCTGCCAGGTCATGCCCCCATCTGTGGATTTGAACAATGCTGCATCTTCCGCTCCTGCAAAGACTGTATCTTTCTCTGTAGGTGACGGTTCAAAAGCCCAAATTCTTCTGAATTTCCAGGGGATCTGGTCACCACTAAAATCCTGATGGGTTCCTACTTTCCCTTCATAATCAAATTTGTTGCCAATCGTCTCCCAGGAAAATCCCCCATCACTGGATCTGTGACTAACCTGTCCAAACCAATCGCTTGCCTGGGAAGCATAAATTCGTTGCGGATCAACACTTGATCCTTTTATATGGTAGATCTCCAAACCAGCGAAGAGTGGTCCTTTGATATCCCATTTTTCTCTTCTAAAATCTGAGGTAAATATAAATGCACCTTTTCTTGTGCCTACCAAAACTCGCACGTTGCTCATAATTTATCCTTTCTAAAATATTCATCCATTATGTCGCAAAGAAGTTGTAAATGATGGTTTTCTTCAAATCAGTCTTCAGTAAAAAAGATTGTAGCAATTTGGACAATTTTTGTCAAATAAATTTCTTTATATAGTTTCAATGGTTTTTTTGGATATTGTAAGTACTATCTCTTGTAAATTAGGTTAACGCAGATATAATTTATCAAAAAAAGGGGTATGTGAAAAAGAACAAATTTCAAATCTTGATAATTATTTTCGTTGTAATGTTTACTTTGCTTGTTGCGAAACCAGTTTAAGCACTGCAAAAATCACCGATGCTTATCTGACCTCCAATGAAGATGGCTCTGGGAATTTCACAATGTTTTCAGCCGATCAGACTTCTTATTGTGTAGCAAAGGTAGCCAATACGTCGGAGGATACCACGCTTAAGGCAATCTGGACTGCAGTAGATGTTGAAGTAGGTGATTCAAATTTATTAATCATTGAATTCGAACTCAACCCTGAGGGTGAAAATGAATTCACATTCAATTTGCAACATGATCAATTATGGCCATCGGGATCCTATAAAGTAGAGAATTTCATGGACGGTAAATTGGAAAAAAATTGGAATTTGAAGTTCAATAATCATTTTCTTTCATTTATATATGCTTTAATACAGCCTTCGCACTTCAATTGAAGCGAAGGCTGGTCAATTTTTAAATGTAATTATTCTGTTGATCCCTTACCAATCAGCATTATTATTCAAATGGATCAAAAACACGTTCTACTCTGGCGTTAATCTGGCAGGTAACCTCATATGTAATTGTTCCTAATTTCTTTGCCCATTCATCACAGGTGATTTCTTCATGTCCACTTTTTCCTATCAACACCACCTCATCGCCAACTTTAACGTCCGTGTCTGGCCCCAGATTAACCATACTTTGATCCATACAAACACGTCCTACTATGGGATATGATTTCCCTTTGATCAATACTCGGCCCGTATTGGAGAACAGTCTATTGAATCCATCTGCGTATCCAACTGGAATGGTAGCAACCCAGGTATCTTCAGGCGCAGTCCAGGTTCTACCATATCCAATCGTCGTTCCTGTAGCAACCTTTTTAAGGAAGGAAACCCGTGTTATAAAGCTAAGTCCAGGTTTCAGCGGAATACTCTGTGGGGTATTATCACCGGGATAAAAGCCATAGATCATGATACCTGGTCGTACCATATCCAGCCAGGCAGAGGGATGACCCAATACTGCCCCCGAATTGGAGCAATGAGCCAAATTTATTTTTCTCCCAATCTGGTCGTTAATCTGCTCAATGATTTCTTTAAACCGCAGAATTTGATCCTGGGTATAGATAGGATCTCCATCGTCACTGACCGGTAAATGGGTAAAAATGCCGTCCAGATGGAGATGGGGACATTCGCTTTCGATAAAATATGCCAGATGTTCAGCCTCTTCAACCGATACACCAATACGCCCCATACCAGTATCAACTTTTAAATGTACCTCTACACTCTTTCCAAGAGTCGCACAAATTTTTTCCAATGAAAGAATATTTTGTTTTTCACACACAGTTAATGTCAATTTGTTCTTTATCGCTGCTTCCATTTCCTCGGGAAAAACCGGGCTGAATTTAAGAATGGGCAACTGAATTCCAGCTTCTCGCAACTGAATTCCTTCTGGCACGGTTGCGACCCCAAGCCAATCCACCCCTATTTTCTCAGCCATACGAGAAACAGCCACAGCACCATGACCATATCCATTAGCTTTGACAGCAACTAATATTTTTCTTTCTGAACCGATTGCTTGTCGAATTCCTTCGATATTGTAGCAAATATTGTTTAAATGTATTTTTGCAATTGTTTGATATAGCATGGATAGATCTCTCAATTCCACTAGTGAACTTTCATTATCTAGCATTTATACCAGATTTTTCAGTTCAATTTGTAATCTAATTGTGTGTACCAATTGTCGAATCACAAATCCACTTCACTATCATAATTTCAAAGAAATATCTCGATATTCGATTAAATTAATTACTCATAAATTAACTAGCAAAATGGCTGATGGATTATTGTGGTTTCTCCGCAATTATATAGGAAATGATTGTTTTTGTTTTCCTATTGGAGGCAAATTAATTATCCATGGCTAAAATACAATTATCCAATCAATTGGGAATCAAACCAAAACGAAATTTTGAAAACGACATAAAGCTAAGAAGAAGACTCCTAAAAATAATCTCGATTATATTAATCATTTTTGGCTGGAGTTTTCTATTAATGATTATTAAACTCTATCCTGACTCCCTTTTTCTCATGTTTACGGGGGTCATCTTGACCGGTATAGGCACCGTTATTATATTATTGATCGAATCTGGTGAAATTTAAACCATATTTCCTGAATTCTATTTTCATTCCTTTTATCCATTTTCCAGTTAAAACCCACGCGAGCTTTGAATTACTTACAACATTGAAACCAGATTGCAGCATCCGATATCTCGCCAATCTTTCGTTTGCCATCCGGGCATTTTTCCGGATAAGGATGATTATTACTGATGCATTCGCTACATGCCGTAACTTGAGGACATAATTCAGAAAGGTCCTTTTGATCTCTGTTTTCCTCTAAACAATTGCGATAAGAAACACAATCTGGACAAATGTCCGGATGATAGAGATCGACCAACCAGGCTTCACCACCAGCGTTTGTGCAACCTTCAAAAGTAATTTTTCTTGAACTACTGGTTAACAATTGCATCACGAGAAAAACAATTGAAATGGTAATTATTACGATCAATATCACAAAATAATTTCTTTTTTTCATAGTTCGCTGTCGGTTCAAATTGATTACAACATCCTGGCGATTATATTCTCCAAATTAACTTTTTAGTAAATAGATAACTTAAAATCACTTCCGAATTTCCTATCTGGTCAATCGGATGATATACTGATAGCGATCACCGCGATAAAGAATTTTTACAAACTCAACTGGTTTACGATTTTGATCATACGTCAGACGCTCGTTCAACAACAACGGCGCGCCAGCTTTGACCTGTAATAAAGTAGCTTCTTCTGGAGTTGCCAGTGTTACTTCCAGGGTTTCATCGGCTTCTGTTGGAATAATATTCAACTTTTCTTCCATAACACGATAAAGTGATCCATACTGCTGAAGATCATCCTCATCGATTTGTTGGTCATCCCCTAGCACCACATAGGAAATCTGCAGCCCAATCGGAATTTCATCGCCTAATCGAATTCGCTCAATCCGTAATACACTGCTTTCAAGTGGTAGTTCAAGACGGCTGAGGATTTTTTCAGATGGCACCACGTGATTAATTGAGCAAATGATCTGGCTCGGCTGGATCCCTTTACGCAACAAATCTTCCGAAAAACTGGTTAATTCCAACATCTTTTTCTGCAATTTTTGCGGCGAAACAAAAGTTCCACGACCATGTTCGCGATAGATATACCCCAGCTTTTCCAGGTATTCGATTGCCTGACGAACAGTTGGCCGACTGACCTTATATTGCAGTTCTAATTGTCGTTCAGAGGGAATTGATTGACGTGGTTTCCATTCTCCTTCGTCAATCTGACTTTTCAATATGCTGGCCAGTTGAAAATATTTCGGTATGGCATTATTATGATTAATAAATCTTGACATTTCTTTCTCAATGATACTATAATCAAGTTGTTATGTGGTCATTACCAGTTATTATTATCAATCTTTTTCTGATATAAATCAAGAGGGAGATCATTGAATCAATTATCCGATTCCGAATTGCACGCAATTGTAAAAAATGTCGTTTCGCGTACGATGGGAGCACCTGATATAGAAATAAATAATTCGCCCTGTACCGGATCGGGAAAAAAGGCCATCGCCATTGGATCAGATCATGGTGGTTTTGATATGAAAGAAGCACTCAAAAAAGACCTCACCGCCGCCGGGCATGAGGTCATCGATTGTGGCACCTTTTCTAAGGAAGCCTGTGATTATCCAGACTTTGCCCTGGCTGTTGCCCAACAAGTCAGTGATGGTTTGGTTTGTCGAGGAATCGTGATTGATGGTGCCGGAATTGGTTCCTGCATGGTGGCAAACAAAGTCCCTGGCGTGCGGGCTGCTCTATGCTATGATTATTCATCCGCTGTTAACAGCCGCGAACACAATAACGCCAATGTATTAACCCTGGGTGCTGGTCTGATTGGCGTCAACCTGGCCAAGCAAATCGTTCAAGTCTGGCTGGCAACGGATTTTGGTGGTGGTCGTCATGCCAAACGGGTTGATAAAATCAATCTGGTTGAAAACCAGTATTTAAAAAGAAGGTGACATGGTTCCAGATAAAAAATTAGTCGAATCGTTGGTAGAAATTATTACACGGGAAGTGCTTTTAGCAATGGCAGAACAGGATGTCATTGAAAATTACCCGGATGGATCATATTGTGTTTCGGAAATTGCTGACGGCGTTCGAGTAAAAACCTGTTTCGATAATGCCGGACATGTCATTTCTGCAGGGGCAGAACGCATTGCATCAACAGTGGGTGTAATTCCGGACGATCTGAACCTGGCGAAGAAAATTGACCACACATTACTCAAACCGGATGCTACACCGGATCAAATTGCTCAGCTTTGTTTTGAGGCACGAAAATATGGTTTTGCATCTGTATGTGTCAATCCGGCGTGGATTAAATTGTGCGCTGATCTGTTGAAAGGTACCGAGGTTAAAGTCTGCTCTGTGGTGGGATTCCCATTAGGTGCCACCCCACCTGAAGTGAAAGTATTTGAAACAGAACAGGTGATCAAAGACGGTGCCACCGAGATCGACATGGTCATTAATATCGGCGCTCTTAAAGCAGGAGATACTGAGTTAGTGGCTCGAGATATTCGTGGAATTGTTGAAACAGCCCACCGTCATGGTGCCATTGTTAAGGTAATCATTGAAGTGGCTTTGTTAACCGACGAAGAAAAAGTGATTGCCAGTCTGTTATCAAAGGAAGCCGGAGCAGATTTCGTAAAAACATCCACAGGATTTGCCAGTAGTGGAGCGACTGTACGTGATGTTGAATTGATGAGACGAACAGTTGGACCTGAGATGGGTGTGAAAGCTGCAGGTGGTGTGCGTACCCGTGAAGACGCAGAGAATATGGTCAAGGCAGGTGCCACCCGTCTGGGTGCATCTGCTGGTGTTAAAATTGTTCAGACTGGAAATGTGACTGAAACTAAAAAAGAGGCCCCGACAGCAACCAAAGGGTACTAGAACGGAGAAGTTATTATGTTGATTGCCAGAGTGATTGGAACGACCGTAGCAACCATTAAAGATGAAAAACTGCATGGGCGAAAACTGCTGATTGTACGCCAGACGGATGAAACCGGTGCCGCCTCTGGAAAACCCTACGTTGCCATTGATACATTGGATGCGGGTATTGGAGACCTGGTATTGACTGCCGCTGGATCTAGTGCCCGGCAGACAACCATCACCAAAGACACACCGGTGGATGCAGTGATCATGGCAATTATCGACCATCTGGAAGTGGGTGGAACGATCACCTACCGTCAGGAATAAATAGAAATCTCAAACCAAAATTAGTTTTGCAAATTTGAAAGGAATAAAAATGTCTCTTGATACAGCTCAGATAGCATTAGGAATGGTTGAAACAAAAGGTCTCATCGGAGCAATTGAAGCTGCTGACGCGATGGTAAAAGCCGCCAATGTGGTTCTCATAGGTTCTGAATATATTGGAGGTGGCTATGTGACCGTCATGGTACGTGGTGATGTGGGCGCTGTTAAAGCAGCAACTGACGCAGGTGCAGCTGCTGCCAAACGTGTTGGCGAATTAGCTTCTGTACATGTCATCCCAAGACCCCACCAGGATTTGGAATTAATTCTGCCCCAAAGCACAAAAGGTTCATTTAGTGGTCGTTCTGCTGAGAAGAAGTAATTCAATTTGAGCAAAGTTTGTCACTGTCTAGCTACTCGCAGCAAATTGTCGAAAGCCCACGTACTGAAACCAGAAAAGATGGAGATCCATGCCCAGAGAATTTTATACGGAAAAAGATATTGAGGATCTTGTTAATAGAGGTGTTCGCGAACTACAAGTTAATGATGATATTTTCTTGACCGTGCTCGCTTACGAAAAAGCCAAAGAACTGGGATTAATCTTACAACAACAGGGAAGTATTGATCCAAGTGTACCCATTCGGCCTTATTTATCATCGAGCTCTTCACAACCAAAATATCATAGTTATTCAACAGGATCTCCATCGCAACGAATGCAATCCTCCGATCAAATCGATTTATCTGAGCGCATCCGGATTGCAGTAAAGCAGAAGCTGGGTGACCAGATTGATACTGCTCTGTTGGATCGGATCATCAAACGAGTCCTGCATAGCACGGGAGTCAAATAATCAGATGAAATTCTCAAAAGTTATGGGCACCGCAATTTGCACAGTCAAATACGAAGGTTTGGAAGGTTTAAAACTACTAATCGTCCA
This sequence comes from Chloroflexi bacterium HGW-Chloroflexi-2, assembly GCA_002840735.1. Lineage (GTDB taxonomy): Bacteria > Chloroflexota > Anaerolineae > Anaerolineales > Anaerolineaceae > UBA6170. Next base: position 117,189 of record PHBY01000004.1, on the reverse strand, counting down.
ACCACTCGATAAAGCCCTTCACCCTGAGGGCGGCCTTGTGGTTGCTGTTGATGTGGTGCAGGCTGGACCTGGTGATATTTGTGTAACCGCACGTGCCAGGGAGGCAGCATTGGCAATGCCTGAGATTACATTTGTACCGGTAGATCTCACCCTGGTAGGTATCGTGGATGAATATGAAGTACGACCAGATGGTGAGATTGATTTCAGCATGATACCTGGGTGGGTTAAGTACACTTAAAGAGCAAATATGATTTTAGCAAAAGTAATTGGAACAGTCGTTACCACCATCAGTCACCCTGATTTTAAGCAGCGCAGGTTACTGGTTGTTCAACCCTTGGCTTTGCCAAATGACACACCAGAAGGGTATTTCATTGCCCTGGATAGTACTCACGCTGGCGTTGGTGATACTGTTCTCATTAACCGCGAAGGTGGGGGAAACCGGCAGGTGCTGGAAAACCCGGATGGATGCGTCAACTCTGTGATCGTCGGGATTGTCGATTCGCTGTATTTAGAAGAATGAGAAGATAGATTTAGATATTTGGGGGAACCCAAACATTCTTTCTTTTTTTTTAGAATCATCTTTCCACTAATGGAAGAAATGTGAATGTTACATCATCTACCATAATTTGGTAAAGTGCTTCTGAACCCATTAGATTTTCCACCAACGGTTCAATTTTAATTTTATAATTCCCTACATTGTCAACATGTAACAGGACACTTGCATGCTGCCCTATACCTTGTGATTCGCCGTTGGCAATCAACGTTTCTCCATCTTCTTCAAAGAGCATGATCTTAACCGCGGCACCGCCGTTAATGGAGGATGCCTGAATTATATAATCTCCTGCTTCGGTAATTTGAACATCCAGCCAATCAGAATCATCCTCTTTGCAGTTTTTGACGGAATTATTGGTGCGAAGTTCGGTACATAAAATAATAGTCCACAACTATTGGATAACAAGTAGACGTATAAATTGTGTCAGGAGTTCCATTTTTTGGGCAAATCATTTAGGTACAATTACGGAAAAGTGGGTTTCACAATCAAAACGGTAAACTTATTTGAGTAATAATCGATATATTCCCTGGGTATTGGTACCTAAATATGCTATATCCATTTTGTTGGGATCAAATGAGACAGTCTTAATCTTCGTTTCAATTAAATCACCTGGTCCAGCAAACCAATTCAGTCCACCATCTTTGGAATAATACACCGCACCCGGGCATCCCACCACGATTAAATTGGGTTGGTTCGGATGAATCCCCAGAGCAGTTATCATTTGGCCATTTAATCCCAACAACTGCCATGCACCCCCATCTGTCCGCTTGTAGACCCCACTATTTGTCGCAGCGAGCAATTCCCCCGGTTGATCTTTGTTAACTGCCAGGTCATTCACAATTCCACCCGGCACCTGGTTGCTGCTCCATGAAGCACCTGCATTACTGGTTGTATAAACCAGGTCACTATTAAATACAGATGCATAAACAACATCGCTATTAGCTGGATGAAGCGCTAATTTCAGTATGTTCTTTCCACTTAATCCCGCATTAGACCAACTTTCAGTGCCATTGTTACTCCGATACACACCGTTTGCACTGGTAGCCAGATAAACAATGGCTGGATTATTGAGTGCAAATTCCAGGTCATTCAATGGTTGATTACTGACAGATTTGGTATCCTCAATCATCAAATCCTCAGAATTTGCGACCAATTCAGCTTCTAATTCGTTCTGCGGAAAAAAACCAGAACCAGAAGTCGATAAAAGATCCATTACCGGCAACCCAATATTCTTCTGACTCCATTTACAATCCGGCAATTCACAGGTGAACAATCCACCACTATAGGTCAATAAATAAACCTGGTTCGGATTTTGGGGATGCAGCACGAACCCACTCGCATCCAGATCGGTTAATCCATTATTGAGTTGTTGCCAGTTTTCACCACTGTCTGGAGATACATGAAAGCCTCCCCGAGATGTGCTGGTAAATATTTGGGTTGATTCCCCCGGGTGAAACTGAATGCCAGTAATCATTGAGTTGTTCAGTCCATTCTGGCTGTGGATCCAACCAGCACCACTCTGATCACTGCGGAAAATTCCATTCCCGGCTGTGCCAACAAATACCTGTGTGTGCAGTAATGGATTGACCATCACGGTATACAACAAGTTTTCACCCAATCCAATATTCGCCCAGCTTCCACCACCATTGGTTGTTTTCAATATTCCATCATAGAAATCTGCAGCATATAAAATAGCGGGTTGTTGTGGATCCAGGTCCATATTGTAGATTTTTGAATAGAGAAATTGGTTCGTCCAACTGTCACCATTATTCGTCGATTTATACACACCGGTGCGATGCCAGGTTGCGTAATAAACGGCATCACTATTCGTTGCGGTGGGATTAATCACCAGGGCTCTTCCGGAGAGATCCGTCAGCCCATTCCCATTCATACTTTCCCATGAATCCCCACAATTCAAGCTGCGATAGACACCATACTCATGCATAGCGACAAAAACCATACAATGATTTTTTGGATTTACCACAATATCATACGCCCAATCCTGCTGATTGCTACCACCTACATTTTCCAGAACGGGAGACCAATTGATCCCTTCATTCTTACTGCGATAAACAATCCCTTTCCAGGGTGGTGGATCAACCGCAAATTTTCCACGCGTCCCGATATAGATGATGTCTGGGTTATAAGGGTCAATAGCAATGGTATAAATGATGGCACCATCTTGCACACCCTGGCTGGAATGAGACCAGGTTTCACCTGCATTTGTGGTTTTATAGATTTCATCATTATATGTACCTGCATACAGGATATTTGCATTCTGAGGATCAATCGCCAACGAATTGATGTACAAATCTCCCAATCCATTACTGGTTTTCACCCACGTCATTCCTCCATCAACACTCTTGAAGACGCCATTTCCCCATGTTCCGACATAAATAATTTTTGAATTAGTGGGGCTGGTAATCATGTTCACCACAAAACCACCGTCAGGACCTAGCCATGGATTTGTGTATTTTTCATTGTAAATCAGGGGTAAATAGACTAATTGCGGTTCAGTGCCATCTTCGGCCTGAACCGAACCCAGGAACAACATAAAAATGATAAGAGCAAAAAATAGTGATTTCAGAAATCGTGGCATGGATACCTGGCGATAATTAACAGAATTGATGAGAACTAAAATGCAATATCCATGCCATAAAGATCTATATCTTTCATTTCAGCATTTTGACCAGGTAAAATCCGATCAAATAACTATAGTCTTCTCAGGCAAATGGATATATAAACAAAACATCAATCACAATTCACTATCCGGTCTCCATGAAAACACTCAAACTCTCCCTCCTCAATATCAATTTACGCTGGTTTCTGCTGGCTATGATCCTGGCTAATATTGCCGGTCAAATGGTGATGCTTCGTATTTGCTCACTGGAGAGTTATTCCCAATTTACCTTTCCGATATTGGTAAACTAACCGTCGCACAAATTGGACTGCTTGGTTCAGCCTGGGGAATTTCCAATATTGTTGGATCCTTATCAAGAGGTTATTCAACCTCTGCATCACTGTAAGCAATCAAATGGTTCTACAAACCTATTTCTGCTGCAATTTTCCTTGATAAATCAGAATAGAAAATATAGTATTATTAATTAATTTGGTATTAATCTTTTTGAGGATGATGATTGTTATCCTATCTATATGGATTTTTAGCAATACAGAGAGTCTTTTAATGCTGCCATTAACGACCCTAGATCAATTCCTATCTGGCATGCCTTATGTAACTTTCTCAATCCCTGGCAAAGATGTCATCCTTATTCAGCCAAGTTCAACAATTCTGGTTTATTTATTAGGTTTGATCATGATTGCTATTGGAGTATATTTTTTGGTAACAAAAAAACCAGCAGTCACGATATTATTGGGTTATCGGATTAATCGTCGTGGGGCATCAGTGCAATTGTCGCCGGGACGAGTTATCAGGCTTTCGGTTATGAGTTGAAATGCCGCGGTTTGGAGCATTGTCTGTTTACCAGTAATTTTGAGCTTGCGTACATGCTGCTTACAGCCTACTGCATTAATTTTCTCGTAGCTGCAACGGGATATACCAGCACGGGGATTGTAGGAAGACAACGATTATTGAAATTTGCAATAATTGATAGCGCTGCCTATTCAGTGTATATGTTTGTAGGAGCTGTGATTCCAGTGAAATTCTTAATTTCCTATGAGGGTTTTATGGCTTTTATTGGGGTAAATTTCCTGATCATGTTCATTCTGAACATTCTTCATTACAAAAAGCACAAAGATAAGTTAAATCTTAAACTCATTTACATATGGATCGGTTTTCTGATCGTCAATATTGGCTATTTCGTTTTTTTGCTGGAGGACATCGGGGGAAATCTCTACCAGAATTATGCCGTATGGTTCAATGAGAATGACGCCCTGCACGTTTTGTTGATTCTTTGGTCATGCTTGATTCTTGTGTTATTAAGGAAAGATCTGATCGACAAAGTTGATAACTCACCTAGTCAAGATACAACCAACATCTAGACACGTAGCGAACCACGGAATCCCCTGGCGCCATAATATGAATCCGCGCCATTGTGATATATGAAGACTGTGTTATAGCGTCGATCCCCAAAGATAGCTCCACCGAGTTTCCGGATTTCAGCAGGAGTTTTTAACCAGCTGGAGGTTTTCAAATCGAATTTTCCCAGTTTTTGGAGGGCTCGATATTGTTCTTCGGTGAGAAGCTCAATCCCCATTTCCTCAGCCATGTTCATTGCACTTTCCTCCGGAGGAAATTTTTTCCTGGCTAGAAGGGCCTCATGATCGTAGCACACATTCCTGCGTTCATCTGGTGTTTCAGCTGAACAATCAAAGAAAATAAATTCACCGGTTGTTGCATCATAACCAACCACATCCGGTTCTCCACCAGTTTTTTCCATTTCGTTGAGTGACCAGATTTTCACGGGTTTGGCTTCCAACTTTAACTGGACGTTCGCCCACTCAAGACCTGCATGACGCTGCATGTTTTTCTCAAAACGAGTTTTCAATGTTTGAAGTAATTCTTCGTTTTGTTCGGGTGACAATTCTTTTTTATCATTAATAATATTGTTCATGTTTTTATAGTAGCTTTGTTGTGCAGAAGTGTCAACCATATCTTAACCGATACTTATACAAAAGCTCTCAGGCTGACAAATCAAGAATTATTCAACAAGCAAGACCCTGTTAATAAATGCAGAAACTTGTTTCATGCTTTCCTGCGTTTCGGGTAAAAATGAAAATAACTGAAAAACATGGAACATATCATCCCAAATTTTCAAGGTCACATCAACTCCAGCCTGCTGCGCTTTTTCATAAAAGCGAACAGAATCATCCAGCAGGATCTCATTTCTTCCGGATTGAATGTGGATCGGTGGTAAACCTCGCAGATCTCCAAATAGTGGGGATATCAAGGGATCATTTGTAATATGGTTACCAATGTAGTAATTCACATATTTATGAAGGATTGGGCCACTTAAAATCGGATCAAGATTCATGTTTTTCCTAACAGAATCACCACTGAGTGTTAAATCAAGCCAGGGAGAAAAGCAGAAAACGCCTGCAGGTAATGGTATCCCTTGCTCTCTCAGTGCAAAGAGTGTGGCTATCGCCAGACCACCTCCAGCAGAATCGCCAGCAATACAAATCTGCGATGGCGCTACACCACCTGACAGCACCCCCTCATATGCCATAATTACATCTTCTAATGCAGCGGGGAAAGGATTCTCCGGTGCAAGGCGATAATTGATCGCGAGTGCTTTACAATTCGTAGTTAACACAAGCCTGGCAATCAGTTCACGATGGGAATTAATCGAACCCAGGGCGTACGCACCTCCATGTAGGTAAAGGATCACTTCGGCACCTGAGTCCGGAGAATCGATCCATTCTGCAGGGACGCCAAAATCGGTGATTTTCTGACTCCGAATTTGTTTTGGTAAGCGAAAAAAACGAACAGATTTTTCCTGCCTGGTACGCTGTTCGGTGATGGTACCCTCAGACCACCCAGAGAGTTGTGACCTGAGAAAATACATTATGATTTTTGTTAATGTACCCATCAAAGAAAAGCTGCCAGCCCAAAAAATACAATAAATGCAAAAATCATCACGCCTAAAACGATGGAGTAATTCCTGGGTCGAATTTGGTCTTCCCGATCCATCTTTCTGATCAGCGGAAATAAGCGCCAGAAGAATGACAGCGTTGCAAGACATAGTGCTAACATACTCAATTTTTGGATTTCAAGATTTCCATAAAGGACAATCACACCTAGCAGCAAGAGAAATATTAATTTTGTGCCTGCCACCCAATTAACAAGATATTTTACAAAGTTATGGATTTCTGGATACTGCTTTGATAATTCCCAGGCAGAAAACACACCAACCGCATTCGCCCTTCTTGATCCTGGTGCGAAATATAAAGCGAGAACATTAGACGTTTCCAGAATGATGAATGCAAAAATAACAATCTTTACGATCATAATGTGATTTCCCTACTATTGGTATGTAAAGTTAACCATGATAATTAATTAAAGAGTATCATAGAAAATCAAACTTTTTGATTCTTTTGTTTTTTAATAATTTTTTGGGTTGCATACCAGCCTGTTAACATTGCTATCGGTACCCCTGCTGGTGAATAAGACCATTGACCTGCTTGATAGGTATTTGGAATTGCAGTCAAAACAGACTTTGGTATATCTTGCAGTTTGTTGACCACTGGGACTGGCGTTTCAAATGTCCAACCAGTAATAGCTCCCTCTGAACTTCCTGATATTTTGTTGATTGTCAATGGTGTCGATGAAAATTTAAAGAGTATATCTTCCTCTATGTTATTATAAATTGTTTTTGAGAGAATTTTGATGATCTGATCTTCGAAAGTTTGCCTGAATTCAAGGTACCAACCAGCAGATTCAACTTTTTGGATCAGGTCATAGTCAAAAAGACAGCTGACCATCAAACCTGATTGCCCTTCAGGCGCAAGGCTGGAATCTCGTAGAACCGGAATAGAAATCTCAAAAGTATTTAATTCAAGATATTTCTCCAGCCAGTCGAAAACTTCTTTTTTCGATTTATGCTCAAAATTATTTATTAGTTCATGCCTATCGCCCTGATCCGTTTCTCCTAACCCCTGTTTTTCAGGTGTGTAAAACAAATGCTCCCCCCCATTTTCCCGGAAATAGTTCGGTGGACGATTGACAGCCATATATAAAATATACACCGACTCAGCCCCTCGGGAAGACAAAACACGATGAGTCTCCGTTTCAATTTCAGACGAAGTCATATCATCAAGTCCTGCTAAGTTGAGACTTCGATACATCGTTTTCAAATCCGCTGCCCAAATCAAATGATCATAATGATATTCATCACCATCAGAATCTATGACCACTGATTTTGCAGGAATAATTTCTACAATACTTTTATTCAGTTTAATATCCCCCCTGCGCTCAAGAATTTTTTCTTTCAGAAGGTTGCCTAATACCCCAGTCCCGCCCTTTGGATAAAAGTAATCAAGATAAACATAAAAATATCCCAGGGCAAAATTTGTTGGGGTATTTCTAAAAAAGTGTTGCGTTAGGATATCAATTAAGGATTGGTTGGCAGTTTTACTCTTAAGAAATTCTTCCATTGGAATGTTGAATTGATTCAACTTTCTCATAGCAATTAAGAATTTAAATGTCCAGGGAATCAGTTTTTTGAATATGAATTTTATATCACTCTTGAAATTAACAAAATTCGGGTTATCAAAATCATACAGGACTTTGGTATAGTCAGAAAGTTTTGAAATGATCGAAATGATTTCTTCGATTTCATGCTTGTTTTCAGGGTAAATATCGACCAATATACGCTTATACTCCTGCAAATCCTGCATCGAATGAATTTTGAAAAATTGGTCTTCAACCCCAATCGTAATCCTATTTTCTAAATATTCAGCTTGAATGCCTAAATCCTGTAATATTGGTTTCACAATACCTGAATTTACAAAAGCCCTTGGACCGGAATCAAAGAAGAAACCGTTACTTTCAAAAGTTCCTACTAATCCCCCAACCCTCTCATTTTTATCTAACAATAACACATTGAAATTTTCTCTGGTTAAATAGGCAGCTGCGGTTAATCCTGCCATACCAGCACCGACAATAACAACTTTATTTTCTTTATCTACCATTAAGACCACCCAATTCCAAACTGATCATCCATAATTTTTCTGCTTCATCCCTATCCAATGCTGGCGGGGTAAGTTCTTCTTCTGTGGTGAGGTTAAAAAACTTTCCTGAGACATTATCTAAATCAGCGGAAACCCCTAAATAATAGAGAGCGTCTGCAGAAATCGATAAGGGAATCGCTCCCCGATCTATAACTTTTTTTTTGAATATTTTATACAACCAGCCATTACTTTGTCCACTATTTGTCCTGACATTACCCGGATGCATTGCATTAATTGAGATGTTGGAACCTTGAAAATATTCATTAAATTCTATCATTGAAAGCAATTGTGCCATTTTTGCCGCGCCATAACTTTTTATGCCAGAATATTTATGTTTACTCCAGGTTAAATCGTCCATAGCAATACCAAAAGCAGCAAATCGGTATGCCTCAGAATTAACAAATAGGATTCTTCCGCTTTTTTGATTTCTAAGTTTTTCTTTCAAGTAGTAATTTAAAATAAAAGTACTCAAATAATTTGTCTGGAAGACTTCCTCATTGTTATCGACTGTGAGGATTCTTTTTGTCAGATATACACCTGCATTGTGAATTAACACATCAATATTTCTTTCGTTGCAGCGTAATTGTTCTGCTGCCTGGTGAACCTCTGACAATCGTGAAAAATTAGCTATGATGTATGAACTATTGGTATTGAATTCCCTGGATAATTCTTCTACTAATTCTTTCGTTTTATTTTCATTACGATTAATGAATAATAAATCCGCTCCGCAAGAAGCATATTTCCTGGCTGTAGCATAACCAATGCCGGAGGTTGCTCCAGTAATAACCACCATATGACCGGAAAAATTATCGGTACAGATTTTGGGGTCTAATTTAAGATTATGGATCATTGCAAAGACATTCGACCACTTATAATCCTTCCAATATTTAATCAACATTCCTCCAGATTTGGTAAATTTTATCAGTTACTAGCCTTTGCATCCAATAATTATATGTTATTTTTGTTCCAATTTTATTCATTCTATAAGCCCAGGTCAATTACACACCAAGAGTATTTTTTCAAAAAAATTCGTAAATATTTCACGTCAACATTCGAAAAAACCGCTATGACTTCACCAGTCCAGGTGTCGCAATCCCAAAAGATCGCCATGACCAAACCTGTCACCATCCATGGGGATGGAAATTATACGGTTGCCTTCATCATGCCTTCAGGATTCACCCAGGACACACTGCCAATTCCGAAAAATGATGCTGTCCAATTAACGAGTCTGCTACCCCATAAGGTGGCGGCAATTCGTTACTCAGGTTATTTTCAGGGGGAAAGAATTATTAAAGCCAAGCAGCAACTCGGTGTTAGGTTGAAAAAAGCAGGACTGGAACCCGTCAGTGACTTCATAGTTGCCGGCTATAATTCTCCCTGGGTGCCAGGGTTTCTCGCACGGAATGAAGTATTGATTATGATTAAAGCCGAATTGGGCTAATTAATTTCTGTTTAATTCAGGTGTAGTAAAAACGATTAATTGTAATCTTGTAAAGGTACAAGTAGAAGACCTAGTTTAAAGGTAGTTTGAAGGATTTTGAAGGTGACAAAAAAAGTACAAATTCTTATGTTAACAGCCCTGGTGATGATTTTGGTCAGTGCCTGTGGTTCAACGACAGAAACACCGATCAGCAATCCGACCATGACTGAAGAGGAGAAAGTGAGTGAAATGACACAAACAGGATTTGATCCAACATACGTGGAAAAAGAGGGAGTAGAGGTTATTTATCTGGCGGGAGGATGTTTTTGGGGGTTGGAAAAGTTGATGCAATCACTCCCCGGCGTAGTTGACGTGGTAAGCGGATATGCTAACGGTAATGCAGACATTGAACCAACTTACAATAAAGTGATAACCGGCCAAACTGGTTATCGCGAGACGATTCGGGTTGAATACCAACCTAAAGTTATCAGTCTGGACGCGATTCTATTCGCTTACTTTCAGGTAATTGACCCCACTATCAAAAATGCTCAGGGGAATGATATCGGTACCCAATACCAAACAGGTGTTTATTACACAGATGAAACTTCTAAGGCAACTGTGGAGCGCATCGCATCTATTGAAAGAGCACGTCATGAAAAATTTGTGGTGGAAATTGAAACACTGGAACGATTTTATGATGCTGAAGAATACCATCAAGACTACTTAATAAAAAATCCCCTTGGATACTGCCATATTTCCAGTGACGAGGTTAACACGATCAGTGAAATGGTCGTCGATCCAGATAACTATCAACGACCTAGCGAAGATCAGATCAGAGAAAACCTGAGCGACCTGCAGTACAAAGTAACCCAAAACGCAGGTACTGAATCAGCCTTTAATAATGAATACTGGGACAATCACGAACGTGGTCTCTATGTGGATGTGGTCACTGGTGAGCCATTATTCTCTTCAAGTGATAAATTTGATAGTGGTACCGGCTGGCCAAGTTTCACCAAGCCTATCGATGAGAACACTGTCAGGTCTAAAGAGGATAATTCTTTCGGTATGGTGCGCATCGAAGTCCGCAGTCGGGCAGGTAATTCTCATTTAGGGCACCTTTTCTTTAATGATCCTGTTTCACCAACTGGTACGCGCTACTGCATCAACAGCGCTGCCTTACGCTTCATTCCTTATGAAGAGATGGAAAAAGAAGGTTATGGCTATCTGATGGAATATGTGAATTAGTGCCTAATAGTAAAAAAGGGGACTTAATTGCCAGCATCTGAGAAATTACTTTTTTAGGTATATCAGACCCCCTCAAAGAAATCTTAGGGTATGTCTTTTATGATTTTCAATAACTTATCAACAGCTGGCCGATCTGCAGGTTCTTTGCTCCTATAGGCCAACCTGACATTTCCCATTGAATCGATAATAAAATCTCCACCCATTTGGGAAGTATCGCCTTCTTTCGGCAGCCATTTTCTACCAGAAATTAGTAATCTGGCATAGGTCCATAAGGTTCTTGGGCTCCAGGATCGCCAGCGAGATTCTTCTAACTCATAAGCTCGATAGACTGAACGATCCGGGTCCAGTAGCACATCAAATGTAACACAGGTTTCTTTCATCCATGTTTGCAGGGCAGGCAATGTTCCAAATGAGATGATGACAACTCTGGTGTTCAACTGTTCGAATTCTTCCTGACGCTGGCACAACTGTGCAGCATGTTCACGACAGGGCAGTCAACCCAGATGTCTTAAGAAGACCAGTAGAACATTCTTGCCTTTTTGAAGTTCCTCTGAGAGGGTAAAAGTATCGCCTTCTACACTGTTTAAAATAATTTGATTTGCTTTTTGTCCAGCCTGACTTTTTCTCATCCATATCCTTTCATTAAATTCTGATCTAAACTCATAATACGAGTTTAGATCAGATGAGTCTAAACAGTTATTTACCCAGTAGTAACCGGCAACAACTCATTAATTTTCGCAATGATTTGCTGAGCAGGAGCTGCACCAACCAATCGGGATTTTATATCACCCTGGGAGACAAACAACAAGGTTGGAATTCCTTGCACTCCTAATTTGGTTGCCCATTCAGGATTCTCATCCGTGTTTACTTTGGCAATCAATACTTTATCATCAAAATCAGCAGCGATTTTATCCAGGATAGGTGCAATAAACTTACATGGACCACACCATGGAGCCCAAAAGTCAACAACTACCGGAATGGAAGCATCCAATACTTTATTTTGAAATTCATTATCTGAAATGTGAAGTGGTTTTTTTATTTTCATTTCCTTTCATTTATTTACTCTTTCTTCGAATAAGACGCTCTTTTCAAGTGAATTCTTACCTATAAAAACTGGATTCTCGCATGTTATTATGTAAATATAATGTAAGAGATACGGTTGCAATGACGTCAAAAAGGCAGGAGTAAAAAAGTGAAAAAATCAACTGAACAAATCCGTCTCGATGGTTATCGAAAGCGCGAAAGTAATTGGAAAAATTGGGGACCTTATCTCAGTGAACGTGCCTGGGGGACTGTACGTGAGGATTATAGTGAATTTGGAACCTCCTGGGATTATTTCCCTCATGATCATGCTCGCAGTCGGGCGTATCGATGGAACGAAGATGGGTTAGCCGGTATCAGTGACCGTTATCAATATTTATGTTTTGCGGTTGCGCTCTGGAATGGAAAAGACCCAATTTTGAAAGAACGTTTATATGGATTATCAGGCGCGGAGGGAAATCATGGCGAAGATGTAAAAGAACAGTATTTTTATCTGGACAGCACACCAACCCACAGCTATATGAAATATCTGTACAAATATCCACAATCTCGCTTCCCTTATACTGAATTAATCACGGAAAATCAACAGCGCGGACGTACTGAGCCAGAATTCGAACTCGTAGATACCGGAATTTTTGACCAAAACAAGTACTTCGATGTTTTTGTGGAATACGCAAAGGCAGACGAAAACGATATCCTGATTAAAATTAGTGCTTTCAATCGCGGACCAGAAGATGCTGAACTACATCTGTTACCGACGCTCTGGTATCGAAACACATGGAGTTGGGGGTATACTGCCGGTCCAATGGGTGATGTTAAAGAGAAACCGGTGATGAAACAAGTAGACTCTGCCGGAAATTATTTGATTGTAGAAGGCACCCATGCCACACAAGGACAATACTATTTATATGCTCAAGATGCATTCGATTTACTTTTTACAGAAAACGAAACGAATAATCAGCGCTTATACAACATCGAAAATGAAAATCCACATAAAAAAGATTCTTTTCATCGCTATCTTATAGAGGTTGACAAAGATGCTGTCAACCCTGAAAAATCCGGGACAAAAGTTGCCGCATACTTTCATAAAGTCATTGAATCAGGCCAATCCTACAGCATTCAATTGCGACTTTCCAAAAAGATACACAGTAAACCATTCAACCAGTTTGATGATCTATTTTCCCGTAGAATTTCTGAAGCCAATGAATTCTATGCTGCCATCCAACCAAAAGATTTTTCTGAGGATATGGCATCGATTCAACGACAGGCATTTGCCGGGATGTTGTGGAACAAGCAATTGTATTATTATGATGTAGAACAATGGCTGCAAGGTGATCCAGGAACCCCTACTCCCCCAGAGCGTCGTAAGCAAGGGAGAAACCATCAATGGGCTCACCTGACAAATTTTGATATTATCTCCATGCCAGATAAATGGGAATACCCCTGGTATGCAGCCTGGGATCTGGCATTCCACACCATCCCACTGGCTGTGATTGATTCTGATTTCGCAAAACGTCAGCTGGTCTTGATGGCACGTGAATGGTATATGCATCCCAATGGACAGTTACCAGCCTATGAATGGGCATTGGGGGATGTAAACCCGCCAGTTCATGCCTGGGCTGTTTGGAAGGTTTATGAAATTGACGCGAAAGCGCGGGGAAAACCTGATCGTGAATTCCTTGAACGGGTATTCCAAAAGCTATTATTAAATTTCACCTGGTGGACGAATCGGAAAGATGCTGATGGAAATAATATTTTCCAGGGTGGCTTTTTGGGACTTGACAATATCAGCGTGTTTGATCGCAGCCATCAACTGCCCACCGGTGGTCATATTGATCAATCCGATGGTACCGCCTGGATGGCGTTTTATAGCCTGGTTATGTTAAAAATATCATTGGAGCTGGCAAAAGAAAAACCCATTTATCAGGATCTTGCTTCGAAATTTTACGAACACTTCCTTGGAATTGCCAATGCCATGACGAATTGTGGAGGACAGGGACATTGTTTATGGAACGACATCGATAACTTTTTCTATGATGCACTTCATCTGCCGGATGGAAGCATCATGCCATTGAAAGTACGTTCCCTGGTCGGATTGATGCCTCTGATCGCAATTGAAACACTGGAACCAGAAGTTCTCGAAACTATGCCAGATTTTGCCCGTAGAATGCACTGGTTCACTGAACAACGCCCTCACCTGAGCGGGAATATGGCCAGTGTCGAAGTGGAGGGAGTTGGTAAACGTCACATCGTCTCAATCCTGACACGTGAACGGCTGATAAGTGAATTACGTTATTTATTGGATCCAAACGAATTTCTTTCAGAATATGGAATCCGTTCCGTTTCAAAATACCATCAAGAAAATCCATATCAATTTTCATATCAAGGAGAAGAGTTCAGTATAAATTATCAACCAGCCGAGTCAGAGAGTGGATTATTTGGGGGAAACTCCAACTGGCGTGGTCCGATCTGGTTCCCGATCAATTTTCTGATTATAGAATCGCTGTATAAATTTTATGATTATTATGGGGATGATTTAATGATTGAGTGCCCAACGGGTTCAGGAAATTATATGAATTTACAGCAGGTTGCACAGGATTTATCTGACCGCCTGATCAAGTTGTTCTTAAAAAATGAAGAAGGCAACCGTCCAATCAATATCGACAATATGGAATACAAGGATAATCCTGATTGGAATAATTACATTCTATTCTATGAATACTTCAATGGTGAAAATGGATCAGGCCTGGGCGCAGGCCACCAAACAGGTTGGACTGGATTGGTTGGATACCTATTACAGCAAACCAAGCAACCAAGATAAATTAACCTATGAAATGTTACTATGGTAATGATAAAAAATATAAAATATGCGTTAAGCTGGAGAAATGAGAATGAATGGTCTTAAAGGAAAAAAGGTATTAGTAACCGGAGCCTCATCTGGTATTGGACAGGCAATCGCCGTACAATTTGCTGCAGAAGGAGCACATGTAGCTATTAATTATCGTAGCAATATGATTGAAGCAGAAAAAACGGACGAATTGGTCCATCAAGTTTTGGATAACTATTACCATGATGATAAAGAGCACGGGGTCAACCATTTTCTTGTGCAAGCGGATGTAACCAAGGAAGATCAAGTGATCAAAATGGTTAAAGATGTAATCGAAAATTTTGGAGGTCTGGATATCTTAATCAATAATGCCGGCATTCAAATGGCAGGTAACTCGCATGAAATCACCCTGAGCGATTTTCAAAAGGTATTGGATGTGAACATAACAGGTGCTTTTCTTGTTGCCAGGGAAGTGATCAAATATTTTCTTTCCCAGCAAAAGCCAGGTGTAGTTATCAATATATCCAGTGTTCATCAGGAAATTCCGAAACCTCAATATCTAAGTTATGCTGTAAGCAAAGGGGGAATGCAAAACCTGACTCGTACGCTAGCATTGGAATACGCAAAATATGGAATTCGGGTGAATGGTATTGGTCCAGGTGCTACCGTAACCCCGATCAATCGTGCCTGGATAGATGATCCGATCAGGAAGAAAGAAGTGGAAAAACATATTCCTTTAGGCCGGGCAGGAACTGCAGAAGAAATGGCTGTTGTTACAACCTTTCTGGCATCCGATGATGCAGCTTATATCACCGGACAAACATTATTTGTCGATGGTGGATTAACCCTTTATCCGGATTTTGCGACAACCTGGTCTTCTCAATAACGGCAGGGTTGTATTCAAACTTAAGGAGAATTATGGAAATTCATTTCCCTCAAACAGAAGTACCATTTCTAACCACGGAGCAAATGATCGAAGTGGACCGTGCTATGATGGAGGACTATAAGATCGAATTGATTCAGATGATGGAAAATGCTGGCAGAAATCTGGCTCACTTAGCACGAATTCGATTTCTTGAAGATAATCCTGTAGGAAAACAGATTGTTGTATTGGCAGGCACCGGGGGGAATGGTGGTGGCGCTCTGGTGGCTGCCAGACGATTACACAATTGGGGAGCGAACGTCATGATCGTCATTTCAAACGCTTCTCAGAATTTCACCCCCATTCCCGGGCACCAGCTGGATATCGCTCAAAGAATGAATATTCCCATCTACCCGGCTCATCAAGTGAACCGTGTACAGAATCCAGCATTAATCCTGGATGGTCTGATTGGCTATAGTCTCAAAGGATCACCACGAGGTTCCATCGCTGAACTGATTAATTGGGCAAACCAACAATCAAATCCCATCTTAGCACTGGATGTTCCATCAGGAATGGATGCCACCTCAGGAACATTGTTTGACCCTGTTATCAAAGCAACAGCCACCCTGACACTTGCCTTACCCAAACAAGGTCTGCAAAATCCTGATGTAAGGGAAATGATTGGCGAGTTATATGTAGCAGATATCAGTGTGCCTCCAGAATTATACGCCAATGAAAAATTGGCTCTTACCGTGAATCCGATATTTGCCCAGAATGAGATCTTACGTCTTTGGTAATGAATATTAGTCAGGAGAAAATTATGGATGCAATTGCATTTTCCAGAAGCATAACAAACAACCTCGAGTTTGCCCAATCAAAAGAGTGGATTGTAACCAATGGCATTGGGGGATACGCCTCTGGTACCATTGCAAATTTGCTGACCCGTCGATATCACGGATTATTGATCGCAGCCTTACAACCACCTTTGGGTAGAACATTACTGGTTTCAAAACTGGATGAAACAGTGACCTACGCCAACCAAACCATCCCATTGTTCACGAATCGTTGGCTTGGCGAGATTATCAAACCACACGGTTATCAAAATATTGAATTCTTTCATCTGGAAGGCAGCATTCCTGTCTGGACATTTACTATTTCTGATGCATTGCTGGAAAAACGAATCTGGATGCAATATGGATCCAACACCACCTATGTACAATACCATCTGAAACGGGCTTCGAACCCATTGAAACTCTCAGTAAAAGCGTTGGTAAACTATCATGACCATCATGCCGCAACTGTGGGTGAAGGATGGAATGTTCAGATTCTCAATGTTGAAAATGGCATTCAAATCAACCCCTTTTATGGAGCGGTTTCATATAGAATATTATGCACAGATGCTGCTGTTCAAATTAAAAACGAATGGTATAGAAATTTCGAACTCCTTCTGGAAAAATATCGCGGCCTGGGTAGCATTGATGATCATCTTTTCGCTGGGGAATTTGACGTTACGATCGAGCCTGGCCAATCAGTCACATTCATTTTAAGTAGTGAAGACAATCCAAATCTTGATGGTAGCTCAGCTTATCAAGAACGGAAAATTTATGAACAAAAACTGATTGATTTAGCCCCAACAATTCCAGCACAGCTGAGCCTGGCTGCGGACCAATTCATTGTTGATCGGTCAAGTTCTGCCAACCCACATGGGAAATCTATCATAGCTGGATATCACTGGTTCGGTGATTGGGGTCGAGATACAATGATCAGCCTACCCGGGCTAACCCTCGCTACAGGGAGACCCGAAATTGCTCGCAGTATTCTCTCCACTTTTTCTGAGTTCATTGATCAGGGTATGCTTCCAAATCGTTTTCCTGACGCAGGCGATGAACCTGAATATAACACCGTGGATGCTACCCTCTGGTACTTTGAAGCCATTCAAGCCTATTATTCAAAAACAAGAGATCTTTCATTGATCCAAACGCTGTATCCAAAGCTGGAAAACATCATTACCTGCCATCTGAACGGCACTCGATATGGGATCCACGTTGATCCACAGGATGGTTTGTTATTTGCCGGGGAAGGCGGTGTCCAACTAACCTGGATGGATGCCAAAGTTGGAGATTGGGTTGTAACACCACGCATGGGAAAACCGGTTGAAATAAATGCCCTGTGGTATAACGCCTTAATGTTGATGGCTAATTTTGCTAAAATACTTGAAAAAGACAATAAAAAATACATGACACTTGCAAATCGGGTGAAAACAAACTTTACTAAATTCTGGAATAAAGAGGGTGGTTACCTGTTCGATGTTATTGATACGCCTAATGGCGTTGATACATCAATCAGACCCAACCAATTAATTGCTGCTTCCTTATCTTATAGCCCATTGCGTAAAGAGCAACAAAAAGCCATTGTAGAGATTGCTGTGCGTTATTTGTTGACATCGCATGGATTGCGCAGCCTGGCACCTACCGAACAAGGTTATATCGGCCATTATGGAGGCGATATGATCCATCGTGATGGTGCATACCATCAAGGTACTGTATGGGGATGGCTCATTGGTCCTTTTATCAGCGCTCACCTGCGCGTATATCAGAATCCACCACTTGCAAAATCATTTCTGCTGCCGTTAATCAACCAGTTATCAGATTTTGGATTGGGTAGCATTGGTGAGATTTTTGATGGGGATGCTCCCTACACACCAAGGGGCTGTATAGCCCAAGCGTGGAGTATTGCCGAAATCAATCGGGTATGGGATGAGATAGCACAGGCAGAACAGAAAAACTGAAAATCGGTAAGAAAATCAGCCTGATTACAGTCTAATTATTATAAATTTACAGTATCATCTCAATAAAACGGGGTAATCGGGTGTTTTTGGCGAGCGGATGCTCGCCAAAAACACCCTGGCCGCTAATTATTGAAAGGATACAATTTACATTAATAAGTTGATACAGAGAGGAAAGGATCAATGCCAAAACTCCCACGTCCCTTCTGGCAAGTTCTATTAATCGTACTTGGAGACAACCAGAGTGAGAAATTAACCTGTGAAGAATGCACGGCAATGATGGAATATCTTGCTGACCGCGCCATTGAAGGAGCATCAATTGATGATCTGAAGTCCACAGCCAACTCTTTATTTAGATTTTGTACTGAATGCAAAAACCATTACCAACGTCACATTATCGAGTTGGAACGAAAAGTATTACTAAGAGGAACCCCCTAGAAATAGTATTCGGAGTAATTGAGGATCTTTTATGAAAGCAGTGTAGGTAGATATTATTCTGAGAACTGTCACCACCAAAATGAGGAACAACTTAATTGGAATGCAGATTAATGGAAAAAAGAAATGAATGCTAAAAAATATTACGCAAAACATCGGGAATCGGTGTTGGATGAATATGGTAATTGCGAAAATTTTGCAGTCATGACTGGATTCCACCACCCATCTGAGCAAAAATCCATGGGGTATGATTTGTTTATTCCGCTTGTTACGCAACCTTCTCAGAGAAACAAATCAAAAGGGTTTACTCGGAAAATATGGGCGTTCCTTCTTAAGCTATCAATTCGATTTATGAAGAAAGGAAATCAATCGAAATGGCAGAACTAAAAATTGATTTATTGTATTTTGAAGGATGTCCATCCTGGAAAAATGGTCTTGAAAATCTAAAAACTGCTTTGAAAAGTGAAGGCATAAACGATACAGATATTCAACTTGTTTTGATCGCCAATGAGGTTGATGAAATGAAGGAGAAATTTCTTGGATCCCCCTCATTCCGGATTAATGGACAGGACTTATGGCCTGAAGATCGAAAGGCTTATTTTCTTGGTTGCCGGGTTTACTTAACCGAAGAAGGCATGAAGGGTTTTCCAACCGCCGATATGTTACGAATAAAATTACAGACAACGACAAAAAGACAAAAGTAAGATTAAGTTTGATCACCTTATCTAATTTAGTAGAACAGCGAGGCCATTTCTCAAAAACGTATGACTTACTGCTCGAAAAGGATCCGATAGGTCAATTTGTAGTAGATAAGGAGAAAATAATGAAAATAATATCAAGTAAAAAAACAAGTCGTTTCTTAATGGTTGCTATTTTAGCACTCAGTATTCTCAGTTTGATTGCACCTTCTGTAGTCAATGCAAAAGCACCTGATAAAGAAGAGTTCTTCATCTGTCCTTCAGTTAGCACTCATAACCAGAATGGCATGTGGGTGATGGGAGCTCACGGCGCTTACTATGTGCTTGTACCTGCCAAGGGAGGCGCAAATGAAAACAGCAAAGTTTTCCTGACCGTACCAATTTCTGTGCCTGACAAGGCTCAAGTTCCCGCAGGTTGGGCTCTCTATAAAGATGTTGAAACTTATCCAAATTTTGAAGGTATGGTTGTATTGTTAGGCGAGGGGATTGACACTTTCCTGGGTTCACCAGTTGGTTGGGAAGAAGAAGATGTCGCTAAAGTCATGAACAATGGAGATGGGACTTATACCGTCATGAACATGGGCTCCATGATGAACCCCAGCGATAAAGGATCTATCGTAATTGATTATCCAATTCCATTAGCCAGTGCAGCTATTTGGTAAACCTGAGCAAACAATAAAAACCTGTTTTATTGTTATAAATCCAATTACGATCTACCGAATCCGAAATCAATCAGAGTGGACATCAATCAGATGCCACTCTGATTTTTTGGTCATATTGCTCGTTCTGGCTTGATTTGCTTGCATGTTGAAATATTAATTGATAAATGAGAAATAAATAAGACAAATTTCCTGGTTGCTTCCAGATTTACCTTGTCATCTTCAGTTTTTGGATTTTGATCCAACCGATTTATGCTAGGTATGTTCAAGTTCAGATCGTAGAAGAGACCTTATTTTTATTGGCTGGATGTGGGTTTGGAACGCTGTTGAGTAAGTGGGTGAAGGCGTGTTCCTCGTCCCCCTCCCAATATTACGGCTAGTATTTCATCTGGTGAATTCATAACTACCTCTAAATCTAAGAAAGCCTGATCTATCTCAGTTTCTTACTTATATGACGCCGTCCATATGATCATTCTTACCACCTTAAATTGAGGAGTGGGCAAAAAGATTATTATGCGGAGTCTTTACGATGGTTAAGATATCTTGTAATCTTTGGAAGCAATAAGAAGCCAACCAACACAGCATCCAGTAAAAGTTCAAAGATCATAAACTCGGTACCAAAATGAGCAGGATCCCAATAACTGATCGGGCTGTTGAAGCGAATATTCCAATTAAACGGCCAGAATACTAATGGCCCATCATCATAATGAGTGAAAATATCGATACCAGCATGAACTGCGCTGCTAGAGAAGAACCAGAACAGCCAGTGCTGTATTTGTCCAGGACGAATGCGCCACCGCCACAAAATTGCCAGAGAAAGACCTAAGATGAAAGGGGCATGCAGCAGGTTATGAGCGCTGATCCAAAAAGGATTATTGAAATATAGCGGGTGTAAAACAGCTTCCATCAAATCCGGTGATTGATTTCCCAGGATGACACGATAATAGAAGGTTACCCCTAATGAAAGCACACCCAAAGGTATATCAGGCATCATGCTGCCCCAAAAAACTGCTTGCCAGGGAATTCTGGCTTTTCTTAATCCTTTTATGCGCTTAATGGCAAGGTTAATGATGATGTGCGAAGGTGTGTTCATAAGATATCTCAGATATCATTTTCCACAAGTATTCGTTTCATTTCACGCAACTTAAACCAACGGGAAAGGGCAATACTCACAAAAAACATGATCACAGATAGGATAAAGAGTTTGAAATCAAAGATGTTTTGTACAGAAGAGAATTCTCCTTCAAAAGCAGCCCCGATCAAACCAAATGAAATGGTCCCTGGAATACTTCCCAAAATTGTTGCCAGTAGAAAACCTCTCCAATTAATTTTGAGAAAACCAGAAAAATAGCTTACCAGGTCATAAGGTAAAAATAGAAAGCGTAATATCAATGAAGTTTCAAAACTGTTTTCACGTAAGCGCGTTGAATATCGTTTTATGAGATCATACTTAAAAAAAATTTCAATCATCTGACTTCCAAAAAACTTTCCTATAAAAAACGCTATCATGGATGAAAGATTACTCGCAATAATAGCCAGGATTATTCCAAGCAATGGCCCATATAAATACCCGGCAGCCATGGTTACCAATGTAGCCGGAAATATAAATAGTGGGCGGATCATGTATAAGCCAATATAGAATAAAAAGCCAATTGGATTGCCTGACAGGAATCCAATCACTCTTCTTGTCAACTCAACGGTTGTGATTTCACGTGAGGTCGTGTACCACCAAAAGATGATGAAAACAAATAACCAGGCTAAACCAGCAAGAACTCTATTCATTGTAAGAAATGAAGTTCGAACATTTGGTTTGATTAGCAATTTCATATCTTTCATAAGACACTCCAGCCTGCTTCCTAAACAAACACAGAAGCAGGCCAGTAGGACGATAAAATTGAAATCAAAACTAACGCGACGATCCGTTTACTTTGTTTTCCAATTATTTTGCTTTTTTGACGGCATGGCCACCAAATTTATTACGCATGGCTGCCAACAATTTATCAGAATATGGCTCTTCCATACGGGAGCGAATCCTGCGCTGTAGGGATAATGTAATCACCGGGGCAGCAACGTCCAGATCAATTGCTTCAAATACGGTCCAGCGCCCTTCTCCGGAATCTGGTACCCAGGCTTTTAAGGCTGATAAGTCTTCGTCTTCAGTCAATGCCTCGGCGGTCAAATCCAATAACCAGGAACGGACAACACTGCCATATCTCCAAATTTCAGCGATCTCTGCCAGTTTTAATCCAAACTCCTTTTTCGCTTTTAAGATTTCAAATCCCTCAGCATAGGATTGCATCATGCCGTACTCAATGCCATTGTGAATCATTTTTACAAAGTGACCGGAACCTGCAGGACCGACATACCCCCATCCCAAATCTGCTGCTGGTGCCAATGTTTCAAAAATGGGTCTGAAGTTTTCCACAACTTCCTTATCTCCCCCAATCATCATGCTGTATCCTTCCGCCAGTCCCCAGATACCTCCGCTGGTACCCACATCGATAAAGCTTAGCTCTTTTTCAGCCAATTCCACAGCGTGTCGCATCGAATCTTTGTAGTTGGAGTTACCACCATCAATGATAGTATCGCCTTTTGAAAGTTTTCCGGCTAATGCTGTGATGGTATCATCGGTGATTTTTCCGGATGGAACCATCACCCAAACCAATCGAGGTAGTGGTAATTTTTCAACCAACTCTTCAATCGTTCGCGCACCGCTTGCACCCAGTTCTTCCACTGCTTTTATGGAAGCTTCATTGATATCATACGCAACGACATTATGCCCACCTTTTATCAGGCGTGCCACCATATTTGCACCCATTTTACCTAAACCAATCATTCCTATATTCATAATCTTCTCCTTATTTTGATATTATTTTTTTACACTCATGTGCAGATCTTTCAAATTTTCTGCAACTGTTTTTTGCTGATTGAAAACACTTGAACCAGCCACCAGGACTGTTGCACCTGCCTCGACTACTTGAGGAGCCGTTTGTGTGTCAATTCCTCCATCAACCGCAATTGGGATTTGTATCCCTCGTTCGTCCAGAATTTTTGTCAATCTCCGAATTTTATTCAATTGACTGAATAAGAAGGACTGACCACCAAAACCAGGGTTAACTGTCATGATCTGCACTACATCAACAACTTCAAGAACTTCTTCAATCGCGCTCAAAGATGTGCCTGGATTGATGGATACCCCAGCCTCAATACCAGCATTCTTGATGGATTGCAATATTTTGTAAAGATGTTGACTGGCTTCCTGGTGAATGATCAACCGGTCGGCGCCAGCATCAATAAATTGCTGGATGAATCGTTCTGGTTGTATGATCATCAGATGCACATCCAATTTTATTCCGACAGAAGATCGCAAAGCGCTCACAATGCCAGGACCAAACGTTATATTCGGAACAAATACTCCATCCATAACGTCAATCTGGATGATCTGACTACCAGCAACCTGAGCTTCTTGTGCCTGCTCGCCCAGCCTGGAAAAATCAGCAGATAATATCGAAGGTTCAAAAGTGATCATTTTTCCCTCCAAATTTTCGGTAATTTATTTTTTGTTAAATGCTGAGAACCACGCTCTCCCACCATAATCAGATCATCTGTCAGATCAATAAACAATCCATGTTCAATGATCCCGGCTCGATTAGCCAACTGTACAGAAAGTTTTCGCGGTTCTTCGATTTCGCCAAAATTACTGTCGAGAATATAATTTCCCTGATCGGTGAGGTAATTGGATCCATCTGTTTTTTTCCTTAGCTTCCATTTTGCCCCCAACTCCTCCAGAAAAAGTGCTTGGGAACCCCAGCCAAATGGTAATACCTCAACAGGAACAGGCCATTTGACACCAATGCGCTTTGACCATTTCGTTTGATCAACAATAATCACAACCCGGCGACTTGCCTGGGTAACAATTTTTTCACGCAAAAGAGCACCTCCCCCACCTTTGATCAGATATAAATCTTCATCCACTTCATCCGCTCCATCGATGGTCAAATCAATTTGTCCGTGTTCTTCCAGAGTAGTCAGTGGAATTCCAAGTTGTTTTGCCTGATGTTCAATTTGGACAGAACTTGGTATTGCATGAATATGCTGGAGTGTTCCATCTTTTAGTTTGTTTGCCAGTATTTGAAGTGCAAGCGAAGCTGTACTTC
The DNA here is from genome assembly GCA_002840735.1 of Chloroflexi bacterium HGW-Chloroflexi-2. GTDB lineage: Bacteria > Chloroflexota > Anaerolineae > Anaerolineales > Anaerolineaceae > UBA6170. The sequence continues at coordinate 92,818 of PHBY01000004.1, read as the reverse complement.
CTGATCCTAATCCCACGATCATCCCTGACTGTATCAGATTAACCGCAATCTCTGCTGCCTGTAATTTATAATTCTTCAAATTCATATGCATTGAATCCCAGTCTAATTGTTATAATTTCATCTTGCTTATGTTTTAGACGCATTTAAGTCAACAAATATTACATGGTGTAGCATTAATCCTTCAGAACCCAAAGCATTAATTTATTACCCTCAGTTCCAGCGCCCAAAACCAGACCTGACTTGGGTGAGTACAAGCCCATTAAGTTGGTGGAGAGTTTTCCATTCATTGGAACTCTCCAAATTTCTGTCCATTCTGCATCCGTAATTTGAAGAGCAGATAAATATTGTTGAGATTGATCTGGCACAACAATGTCTGGTATTCCATCAGCATTCATATCAGTAACCAGAGATGCATCCAGATTTCGGCTTCCAATTTGATGCGAGCTGTAACCCTTTAAGGAGTTACTTATTTCAAGCTTACCTTCTGTCAGCTCATAAATTTCAAGCACCCCACCAATATGCGGTGTTCGCACAACCACGAGATCCAGGGTGTCACCATTGACAATTTGAGCTGCTGCAATCAGGTGCAACCATCGAAAGCCCAGGCCGATCGGATCGCTTTGAGCAATGACTTCCCCTTCCTGATTGTAAACAACAATTCGAGCACCAACATGGATATTGCTTTGGGTAACAATTATCTCTCGTACACCATCCCCATCCAGATCTACCCATAGCGGTGCAATCCCTTCAATTACATCAACGGGATCAATTTGGAATTCTTTAATGCTGACCGGGATGCTATTTGGATCAATCAGCGTTATTGACCTGGCTTCCAGAGCATCACCAAGCACCCCATGAGGATAATCACTGGTTGGATTCGAAAGAAATAGCAGTCTGCCCAATTCATCCATCAGGATACGTGCATCTGGCAGGGCATTGACCTTAAATTGTAAGGTTGTCCCTGCGGTTGTCCAAATTAAATCACCTTTATCGTCAATATAAACCAGTGATCCATTTTCCTGTAAGACAGGATGCGTGAAGGGAGAAATATCATCGGGTGGTTTTATCAGAAAGGCAATATTCCCATCGCTGGCTAACACGGGTGGGTTGCCTGGATGGAGCGCTGAGATATTGGCGGTAATTTCTTGAATCACCAGATTACTATCCAACTCGAATGCCTGGACACGTCCGTCAATCAGAACAACATGGATAACGACCTTATCTTCAAGGGCTATCCCAACAATCCATTCAGGTGTCCCTGCAAGTGCAACTTCTACAGGAAATGAGGATAAGCCACCCTCACCCGCAACTAGTCTATTTCCATCCAGACGATTGTATGTGACTGCAAGCTCCTGTAATTGAGTGATGGGTAAAGGAATGGTCTCAGTTTGCGGTGGAGAAACGACCTCGTTTTCTATTCTGATTTGAACCTGTTCAGGTTGATTGGTTTCAGAGACGACAACAGAATTTTCTGCCACGCCACAGCCTGTCAGGAAAACAATACTCCATAGAATGAAAGTAAACCTTAATTTAGTCATGATTCATACATTGGTCCATCAACTGCCAAGCAATGGAATAATCGCTCCATTGATCTTTTGTGCTTCTTCAGAGCAAAGATAAAGTATGGCAGCTGTGATTTCTTCAGGGGTAGCCCAGGATTTGTTTTGCTGAGTGAGGTTATGGGATGTATTAATTGCTCGCACCCGCAATACATTCGATGTTACCCCACTATCAATGAGTTCCTGTGCCAGCGTCATCATGAGAGCTTCTTGCGCTGATTTGCCTACATTGTACGGCAATCCATTTGCTTGCGGATGAGCAACACTGGGAGCTGAGACGATCATAACCCGTCCCCATTGATTTGCTCGCATGTGGGGTACAAAAGCACGAACAAGATAAAAAGTTGTCCAGAGATGTTGTTGAATCATGGAAGAGAGATCTTCATTAGTAGTGTCAGTAATCGACTTTCCACCAATCCATCCCCCGACAAAATTTAACAAAATATCTACATGGTTGAATTTTTCTAATGCAGCTTCCAGGATTTTAGGGGCTGCTGTTTCCTGACTGAGATCAGCCACAACGGTTCGATACTGCTGCTCAGATAGATTCAGATCCATCACCAGCTGATCCAGTTTATCCTGTTTTGAACCAACCAGAACCAGACTGGCACCATTTTCTGCAAAAATCTTTGAAACGACCCGGCCTAAACCGCCTGTCGCTCCAGCTATCAGTGCTACTTTATTTTCTAAATTCATTTTTCCTCACTTCCTCCTTGTTCCATCAAATCTTTTACAACTTGTGGAAGTAATTCGGGATTATTAACAATCCAACGTTTATCGACCAGCTCATTTTTGCTGAAAGCTGCCCTGGTGAAAGGGGTGGTGACAGCAATCACATGCATCCCCGCTGCTAAAGCAGCTTTTACTCCTGTAGGTGAATCTTCGATTACAAGACACTCTTCAGCCGGTACATCCAATTCGCAGGCTACCATTCGATAGATCTCCGGATCAGGTTTACCATGGTCAACATCATCACGACTGGCAACAAAATCAAATGCTTTTCCAAGATTTAGAACGTCCAAAACGCGATTCACCTGAGGACAATACGACATAGTAGCAAGACCAATACGACAGCCAGCTTTTTTAACTTCTTCCAGCAACAACATATTGTGGGGCCAGGTATTATTAAGAATGATTTGTGGGTCTGAGAGCAGCTGCTCATAGAATTGCAAGCGGATCTGAACGAACGCTTGCCAGGGGGTTTCCACACCAAACTCCCCCATTCGACTACGAGCAGCTGCTTCAAGATGAAATCGTTCCAATAAACTCTGTGCTACCTCTCGTCTTGAAAGCCCCACTACATCCTTAAAAGCTTCGACCACCATTGCTTCTTCAATCGTATAAGCACTTAGTTCACGAATTGCTTTCGCATAGGAATATGCTTTCAGACGTTCTGTTTGTACCAGGGTACCATCGAGATCAAAGATTACAGCACGAATCGCCATTAAAATACCTCGCCTAATTTCTTTATTTTTTCAGAGAGATTGGCTCCCATATCGAAGCGTATCACAGTTCTATCCACATTAAGCAATGCCTGAAAATCACCTAAAACTTGAGCGGTTTTCAATGTGCCAAATGAAGTACTGGCTGCATCTTTTCCAACCTCATCTGGAATCATCAAATCATGCGGTATGCTGGCGGTCAATTGCAGGAACAATCCTTTTCCAGCATCACCTTTGTGCAGTTGCCCGGTTGAATGTAAAAATCGGGGGCCGTATCCAAGGGTCGTTGCCATTCGAGTATTGTCGCGAATTATTGTTCTAAATGCCTTCAATAACTCATCCGCTTCTGGTGTGGGTTGAATATAAGCTTGAATAGCCACATATGAATCTGGTTGTGCCGGCCGGAAAAATTCTTGTAATGCTGCTTTTATGGATGATGTGGAGAAATTGCCATATCCCCGTATACCATCTTCTATGACAAAAGGCTCTGGTTCCAATAATTTTCCTTCTTCCTTATAAGCGGTCAGCATGTTGCGCGTCAGGATTTTTGCACTTTCAACATTTGGTTGATCAAAAGGATTGATACCCATGCGAGATCCCGCTACTGCTGTTGCCATTTCCCACAGGAAGAATTGATGCCCGAGATCATAAATATCTTTTAAGAGCAATGTGACAACTGGATGACCTGCATTTGCCATTTCTTCTGTCATTTTGTCATGACTGTCATCATTCTCAATCCTTAAATTAACGAATAAGCGATCATTAGCATATACAGAAGGAGTACCTAAAGGTTCACCGACAACAGGTAAAATTCCTTTTCCTTCTTTGCCAGTACTTTCAGCAATTAGTTGTTCAACCCAATCTCCAAAACTTTCGATCTCTGCGGACAAAACAAATGTAATTTTATCTTTACCCGATTTTGATAATTCTCCCAGGATAGCTCCCAATTGACCACCGCGATTATCTCCATCGACCGGGCAATTACAACCATCACAATTACAAGCAGCAGTAATCGCCCTATCAAGTAATTTTGGCAGGTCAACGCCTAACAAAGATGCGGGCACCAGACCAAAATAAGAAAGGGCAGAATATCTTCCACCAATATTGGGGTCGTTAATAAAGATTTCGCGGAAACCATAATCTGAAGCGACCCCAACCAACTTACTTCCCGGATCAGTGATCGCAATGAAATGATCGCCTGCTTTTTCTGTACCCACTTTGGAGGAAACCTGATTGTAAAAATACTTGAAGAATGAGAGCGTTTCAGGTGTGGAACCAGATTTGGTGGAAACAATGAAAAGTGTCTTTTCCAAATCCAATGAATTCTCATTGTGTATAATGGTTCCCGGATCTGTGCTATCCAATATTGTCAAATCGAGATAGCCCGGTTTGACGCCAAAAGTTTTACGAAGGACTTCCGGCGCAAGACTGGAACCGCCCATGCCTAATAAAACGGCCTTTTGATAACCCTCTTTCCTCAAGGATTCCGCCAGGTTATTCATCCTCGGAATAGCTGCCTGCACTCGATCTGCAATGTCCATCCAACCCAATCGATTACTGATTTCAGTTGGATCTGATTTCCATACAGTAAAATCATGCTCCCAAATACGTTGAATAATTCGGTCCCTTTTTATTTCCTGCAATGCATTGGAGACGATATTTTGATATTGACCCAGATTTGCAGAAAAAGAAGTCCACTCTGATTTCAATTGCTCCTGTTTTTCTTCAATTCCAGCCATCAGAGTTTCAAATGACTTCACAAAAGCAATCAATCCATCTTCCAATAATGTCGCTGTAATTTGATCCAGGTCAATACCTGCATTTTTTAATTCGACAAGATGTTGATGTGCTGCATCGAATCCTCCGGGAAGTGTCAGATCTGCATGCCCATGGTTCAGGAATGCGCTTAATGTTGATGGAGGAACGGTATTGACTGTATCCGGACCAATCAATTCTTCAATATAAAGTGTATCCGAATATGCCAGATTTTTAGTGCCTGTACTCGCCCAAAGAGGTCTTTGTTTTTGTGCACCCAGTTTTTCTAACTTGTCCCATTGATCGCCGCGAAAGATTTTCAGAAACCTTTCGTAGGCTATTTTTGCATTGGCAATGGCAGTTTTTCCCTCAAGATCACTTCTACCCAGCTTTAATAGAGCTGCGTCAGTCATGCTGTCAACTCTACTAACGAAAAAGGACGCCACAGAAGCAATTTTATCAATGGGTTTTCCTGCAGCAACCCGCTGCTGAAGGCCAGATATATAGGCTTTTGCTACAGCTTCATATTGAGCCAATGAAAAAATCAGCGTCACATTAATATTGATACCCTCAGAAATCAAGGTTTCGATTGCGGGCATTCCTTCCGGTGTAGCCGGTACCTTGATCATTACATTGGGGCGTGACAGGGTACTGAATAAGCGACGGGACTCTTCAATCGTTCCAGCTGTGTCATGCGACAATGTCGGTCGGACTTCCAGGCTGATATAGCCATTCTTCGCGTTGGTTTGATTGTAAATGGGCAGCAATACATCCGCAGCTGCCCGTATGTCTTCAATGACCAGGGATTCATAAATTGAATTCTGATCCAATCCTTGATCAACCAAAGTTCTAATGGCTGTATCGAAATCATTGCTTCCAACAATTGCCTTTTCAAATATGGAAGGGTTGGATGTAACACCGCTAACACCCTGGTTGATCAAATTTTGTAATTCACCTGACCTTAGCATAGCACGGCGGATGTTATCGTACCAGATTGATTGACCATATTTTGAAATTTCATATATTTTTGTCATTTTTTACTCCTTTTTCTTCTTTCTCAAACTTAGACAACTTTAGATGCGAATCCATTACAAAATTACCTGGCCAAGAGTCAAAGCAGCTACAATGATGAATAATATTGCTAATCCAACCTCAAGGGCTCTTTGTGGAATTTTGCTGGAGATTTTGGAACCAATCTGTCCACCAATCATGACGCCAGGAACAGTAAAAATAATCAAACTTAATACCGTTCCCAATACCTCACCACCGTTTTTTGCAAATTGAATAAAATGACCATTAGATGCTACCAATGCTGTAACGGCAACCACAAAAACGCTGGTAGCTACGGATACTTTGCTGGGAACGCGACAGCGCTGCAATAGAAAATAGCCGTTCATCTCTCCCAGACCTGTTGATACCATTCCCATGAATAAAGCCCCAATTCCTGAGAGGATCCTACCTTCTGTGCGATTAAATACTGTGTATCGAATTTCTTCCCCCTCAGTAGTTACCAATACTGTCTGAGCATTCTTTCCACCATATTCATCGACAATCTGTCTATCCATCAAAACAACATCTTTGTGTTCTGGCTGTCGTAAAAAACTCAAAGCCACCACGAACAAACCAACGCCGAGAATGATCATCAGATAAACAGAATCAATTATCCCGGCGATTACAGTTCCAATAATGGCTAATGGGATTGTGACAACCAGGAGATTCAACCCTAATCGAAAATCAATTAACTTTTTCCTGGTGTAAGCAAATAAACCACTTGCAAAACCGAATACCTCTGTAATTAATGCCGTACCAATGGCCACCTCCGGCGATAAGCGCAAAGCAAGAATGAACAAGGGCGAAAAAAATGTCGCACCTTCAACCCCAGATGCCATCGCTAAGGTAGAAACCACTATACTCATGGGAAACATGAACCAATATTCTAAACTCATACAAACTCCCTATCGTCTTATTAACAATTTTTTGGCTTGCAAAATTACGTTTTCGACATCCAAACCAAACTTTTGATAAAGAATTTCTGCCGGGGCTGACGCACCAAAATGGTTCAAACCGATTATGGTTCCATCCAATCCAACATAGTGCTCCCAACCCAGTGGAATTGCTGCTTCAATAGCAACTCGTGACCTGACATGGTCAGGGAGAACACTATGTTTATAAGAGTCTGGTTGCTTGTCAAATGCTTCCCAACTGGGCATAGATACTACTCTTACCTGAAATCCTTCAGACGCCAATTGTTTGCCAGACTGAAGGGCAATATGAACCTCTGAACCGGTGCTGATCAAGATAATTTCAGGTTCAGTACTTGATTCCCATAAAACATATCCACCTTTTTGAGCTTCTTTAGCCACTGCCAATTCTTTTCGATCAAAAATCGGTAAGTTCTGGCGAGATAAAATCAAAGCAGTTGGACCAGCCTGATTGAGGAGAGCAGAACGCCAAGCTTCAGCTGTTTCAGTTGCATCAGCTGGTCTGAATACTGTCAGGTTTGGAATAGAACGTAAAGCCAGCAAATGTTCTACCGGTTGATGTGTCGGTCCATCCTCACCCAGACCAATTGAATCATGCGTGAAAATAAAAATAACGCGTAATCCCATCAACGCCGCAAGACGAATGGGAGGGCGCATGTAATCAGAAAACACCAGAAAAGTAGCTGAATAAGGAATCACACCACCATGCAGTGCCATACCATTGACGATACTGCCCATGGCATGTTCACGAACACCAAAATGAAAATTATGTCCACTGTAATCTTCCGCATTAAAATCTCCTGCATCTTTGATGATTGTTTTAGTGGATGGAGACAGATCAGCAGAACCACCAATCAAATTATGAACATGCTTCGCCAATGCATTGATTACTCTGCCAGAAGCCTCTCTGGTTGCGATCGGCTTATCTGTTGGACTGAACAACTCATCCAGACCTTCTTCCCAATCACCAGGTAATTCAGCATTGAGTGCTTTTTCAAATTTATTTGCCAAAAGCAAGTTGCTCTCCTTCCAGGCATGCCACTTGCGATCCCACTCTTTTTCTAACAGTTTTCCACGATCAATTGCCAAACGCATATGCGCTAAGACATCCTCAGGAATATAAAAAGGCTCCAATGGCCAATTCCTGGATTCTTTTGCTGAATTGAGTTCAGCTTCCCCTAAAGGTTCACCGTGTGCTGAGGCAGTGTCCTGCTTGGTAGGTGCACCATGACCAATGTGGGTTTTACAGATAATCAGGGTAGGCTTTTCAGTCTCTCCCTGTCCAGACCGTATCGCTTCATCAATAGCATTGATATCATTTCCATCAATCGGGCCAATCACCTGCCAATGATAGGCTTGAAACCGTTTAGCAACATCCTCATTAAATGCAATATTCGTGCTACCTTCAATCTGTATATCATTGGAATCGTATAGATAAATCAGCTTACCAAGTTTTAGCTTTCCAGCTAAAGATGCGGCTTCAGAAGCGACACCTTCCTGAAGATCCCCATCTGAGATGATGGCATAAGTATAATGATCCACGATCTGATGATCATCCTGGTTATAATGTGCAGACATCCAGCGTTCAGCAATCGCCATTCCTACTCCATGTGCGAAACCCTGCCCCAGGGGTCCGGTAGTGACTTCCACACCAGGGGTCATTCCAAACTCAGGATGACCAGGTGTTTTGCTTTCCCATTGACGAAATTGCTTCAAATCTTCAAGGGATAGATCATAACCTGTTAAATGAAGTAACGAGTATAAAAGAGCCGAGGCATGGCCTGGAGAAAGGATAAATCGATCACGGTTTACCCAGTTTGGATTGGAGGGATTGTGTTTTAAGAAGCGAGTCCAAAGCGTGTAAGCTAGACTGGCAGCACCCATGGGTGTTCCAGGATGTCCCGATTTGGCTTTTTGTACAATATCCGCTGATAAAAAGCGAATTGATTCTATACTTTTTTGATCTAGTAATTTATTCATAATTTTTATCACTCTCTAATAATTATTTTTTTGTTGATTAGTCATGTTTTTTTTAAAACTCCAATGCGTGACAGGCAGCACCAATCAAAGCCGTTTCAGGATTACGAATGACATGAATGGGCACATCCTGCAGGAAAGAAGCAAACCTACCCTTGTTTTGAAATGCAGTCAGAAAGGTTTCATTTTTTAAGAAGGGTAATATCCTGGGTGGGATGCCACCACCCAGATAAAGTCCACCATTGGAGAGAATTTTTAATGCCAGGTTCCCCGCTTCTGCTGCCAGTATTTTAGTGAACAATTCCATTGTTTTTATTGCAATTTCTGCCTTGCCCTCCAGAGCTGCCCGGGAAATCACCGGGGTTTGATCCGAAACATCTTCCAGTTGCTGGCGTAACCAATCCGGCTCTTCAACTACTTTCTCATCCTTTAAAAATGAGTAAATGTTTGGCAAACCTTTTCCCGAACTCAGGCGTTCATAACTGACATGATTAAATTTCCGTTGAAGATATGCCAATAATTGAATTTGTAAAGCATCAACCGGTGCAAAATCAGAATGACCTCCTTCGGAAGGAAATGGACGGTAGCGTTTGCCATCCCAAACCAGAAAAGCTTCACCCAACCCGGTACCTGGCGCAATCACTGCCAGCGAACCGTTTTTGACAGGATTTCCATTGTTGAGTGTAATAAGATCATCCTCCCTCAGGAACGGAACAGCATGAGCGGTTGCGGATAGGTCATTAATCAGACTGACAGGAAGATTTAAAACCTCGCTCATATTCTTCTCTGAAATATTCCATGGCAAATTGGTGGCTTTCACCTGATCGTTGATAATAGGTCCGGCAATCCCAAAACTTGCTCGAGAAAGATTTTCTTCTTTTCCTTTTAAAAAAAGTGTTATCATTTCCTCGAGAGAGTTAAAGTCTTTACTGGGAAAAGTTTGCTTAACCAAAAAGTCCCTTGGGGAACCACCAGCACTGGTAATCGCCAGTGTTGTTTTTGTTCCTCCTATATCTCCCACGAGATGAAATAATCCCATAAATTTTATTTCCTTTCTGAAGACAATTTTTTCCTACCTGTATATGATGCGGATCACTGAACATTTATTACAAACAAATGAATTTTTATACAGAATTGGTAAGAAAAGTACAAGAAACATCATCCAATTGGATGCAAGCGGTTTATAAGATCGATTGCAATATTATTTATTGAGGAGTCTCTTTATGGATACAACGACAACCATTGTTATTTTTGGGATCTCTGGTGACTTGGCGCAACGTAAACTTATTCCGGCATTATTCAATCTTTTTCAGAAAGATCGGCTTAAAGGTAATTTTAATATCGTGGGATTTGCTGGACGATCTTGGACAGATCTGGAATTACGAAAAATCGCACGAGAGGGAATCGATAAATTTGCGGGTTTCCAGGTAAATAATGAAAAATGGCGTGAATTTGAAAACCAACTGCATTATATTTCTGGAAAATTTCAGGATGAGAATTCTTTTGTACATTTAGCCAACACACTGGAAAACTTAGAAAATGGATCAGCCAATCGGGTTTTTTATCTGGCAACTCCCCCAAATTTTTTTACAGATATTATTGTAAATCTGGGAAAATCTGGACAAATTGAGGAAGAGAATGGATGGCGACGCGTAGTAATTGAAAAACCATTTGGTACTGATCTTGAATCAGCCAAAAAACTTAACCACGATATCTTGAAGGTATTACGTGAGGATCAGATTTATCGTATCGATCATTATTTAGGGAAGGAAACAGTCCAGAATATCTTGATTGCACGTTTTGCAAATACCATCTTTGAACCTGTTTGGAATCGAAACTATATCAGCAATGTGCAGATCACAGTTGCCGAAAAAGTTGGATTGGAGCATCGTGCAGGTTATTATGATACCGTTGGGGTAGTGCGTGACATGTTCCAAAATCATTTGCTACAGTTACTGTCTCTTGTGTCCATGGAGCCACCCGCTTCTCATAAAGCTAATGACCAACGTGATGAAAAAGTAAAGGTTCTCAAGGCAATCAGAAGAATATCACAAGCAGAGGTTCATAAACATTCTGTCCTCGGGCAGTACCGTGGATATAAAGAGGAAGACGGTGTTGCATTAAATTCTCAAACGCCAACTTATGCTGCTATTCAATTTTTTATCGATAACTGGCGTTGGGAAGGTGTACCCTTTTATCTACGTTCCGGAAAAAAGATGGCTGAAAAGATAAGTGAGATTGTCATACAATTTAAGCGTCCACCCCATTTGATGTTTCCTTTACCAGAAAGTTACTCATTTACAACCAACACCTTATCATTATGTTTGCAGCCTGACGAAGGCATTCACCTTAAATTTGAAACCAAAGTTCCAGATACCATTGCCGAAACTAAATCAGTAGATTTAGAGTATCATTATAAAGATGTCTTTGGGAATAATGCCATTCCAGAGGCATATGAACGGCTTTTGTTAGATGCATTGCTTGGTGACGCGGCTTTGTTTACAAGAAGTGATAGAAGTGAACTGGCCTGGGAAATCCTTGACCCATTTATCAACACATGGGAAGATGCGACAAAATCACCATTAGCTATTTATGATCCAGGTAGCTGGGGACCAAAACAGTCCGATGATTTATTGGCTAGAGATGGGTATCAATGGATGCGAGGATGTGGAAATCACTAAATTTTTTGGAGGAATAATTAATAAAGGAATGATGGATGTTTACAATTACGATGAATTTGTTCCAGAAAAATTTGAACGCTGGATGCGTTTTGATATAAGCCCATCTTTAGGGAAAAAATCAGAAAACTTTACCTTGTGGAATTTGGAAGAACAACCTACCAGTTTGGAAGAAACTCTCAATCAATCTCTCTTTACCGTTGTAGAATTTGGTAGTTTTACCTGACCATACTGTGGGCTGGCGGCGTCAGCTATGAATAAAATTGCAAATGATTTTTCCTCAGAGAATATCGGGTCAATTTTTATTTACACCAACGAAGCTCATCCAGGTGAAAGTTATCCTCATTTAACTAGCATGAAGCAAAAAAATACGCATGCCAAAGCCTTGCGGGATGTGCTGGGTGTCAACCGTCCCATTCTGCTGGATGCTCTGGATGGAGCCTGTCATCGTTATTTTGGATCCATGCCTAATATGACCTGGATTTTTAATCGCTCCGGGGTCCCTGTCTATAAATCCGATTGGACCGATGCAAATAGTGTCAGAAATTCCCTGGAGTATTTACTGGATGTTGTGAAAAGACGTAAAACAGGCGTCCGGCTGGCTCCATTCACTGTGGAGCGCTTGGATTATCGCGAAAGTGACCGTGTAGCATTTTATCAACGCCTGGCTGAAAACGGACCGAAAGCAGTTGAAGAATTTCGAAAAGCCTTTGGTGAGAATTGATCTTTATTAAAACTGGATTTTTATGACGGAAGAGACAATTAGCCAACTCAAGAAATCTTTTAGTTATGGCTCCCGCTCAGATATGAACTTCAAGTTTTTGAAAGATCTTACCGATGAAGAAGTGACAAAGTTTTTTCAGGAATTATTATGGAAGTTGGGGGACACACTGGATGATGGAAACCTGCAGAGAATAATCAGCCACATCTATCAATATCAACAAAAAGGTTATGTAGGAACAGGAAGGTTTAAGTACGAAACAACTGCTTTTACTCAGGTAGAGCTCCAGAAGGATAAGATGCGCTTTGCATTAATCGCATCCACAGGGCATTTTGTCCAGGGACAAGATCCAAAACCTTTTGGTGTAGAGGATATGACCCAAAACCAAGCTGAGGAAAGAATAACAGATTTTCTCCGTCTCGAACCAGAACTTACATCCATTCCAACCAATACACCTCCAGATCAGCTCAAAGTCCGTCATGGCGGATACGATGTACGTGGAGCAATAATGGATCGCAATGTGAACTTCCCAATTGACCGTTTGAATGAACTGGCTGCCGACGGCATAATAGGGGAATTTTCCTCGCCAGCTTATTCTTTTGTAGGAGCGTGTTCTCAAATGCGCTTGCAAAACCATGCTCTTCCGCGCTGGATTGAGAAACTTCACAATGAAGAAATTCATGGGCTCATTCTGGTACCGGTCTGACCGGTTTGTCATGTGTCCGTGGGGCATGTAGCCAGAGCGATGGAAGAAAGTGGGATTGCTACTGTAGTGATAGCATCTGGTGTATTTAGTGATCGTCTGCGGGCAATGCATTTACCCAGAATTGTGTTGACTGACTTTCCCATGGGGCGTCCTCTCGGCGCTCCGAATGATCATGAAACTCAAAGAGAAGTTTTATTGGCAGCTCTCGATATGATTGATCATACCAAACAAGGTGGCAGCATTCATATATTTAATAGGGATTACTGTCCTTGGAATTTATGAGCTTTAATTGTTTGTAGCGTTTTCGTAAGAAATTTTGAATACATAACATCTAAATAGCTGAAACAAAATTCATATACGTAGAAAGGAAATTTATTATGGCCAAAGCTATTTGGAATGGAAAAGTAATTGCTGAAAGTGAAATAGTCAAAAAGGTGGAAGGAAATTTATATTTTCCACCCGAATCAATCAATAAAGAATATTTTCAGGAGAACGATTCGCACACTGTTTGCCCCTGGAAGGGGAAAGCCAGTTATTTTGATATTGTTGTGGATGGCAAAACCAATCGAAGTGCTGCCTGGTATTACCCCCAGCCCTCTAGTGCGGCACAAGAAATAAAAGACCATGTCGCTTTTTGGAAAGGTGTCATCGTCGATAACTGAGTCATCCAGCCTGGTAAAAAAACACAAAACTTACTTGGGTTAAAGCTGTTTATTACTTTGATTGGATTTAATACACCCTGGTGTTGTACAAACCTTGAACAACCGGATGTGTTTGTGTAATAATAAATCATGACTTTGTTATGTTTGTTTTTTTGAATGATACATGGGTAATTGGGTTTCTTTATGGAATTACTGCAGGATGCATTCCAATACTATATTAACAATCAGTCATTTTTTTGGAATGCGACTCGCCAACATTTAGTTCTGAGTTCCTTTGCTATGGTGATCAGTTTATTGATTGCCCTGCCAATTGGAATTTGGATCGCTAAACGTACAGGCATTGCCCAGGTTGTTATCAATATTTTTAACGCATTCCGTGTTGTTCCCAGCCTGGCTATTCTTTTTCTTGCCTTGCCTTATCTGGGCCTGGGATTTTTTCCTTCCCTGATCGCGTTGACTGTTTTAGCTTTTCCCCCGGTATTGATTAACACATATACAGGGATTCGCGGGGTAGATGCATTCACTATTGAAGCAGCAACGGGCATGGGAATGACCAAAACCCAGGTAATGACCAAAATTGAGATTCCACTGGCAATCCCTGCAATTGTCACTGGAATCCGGATCGCTTCGGTTGAAGTAATCTCCAGCGCTACGCTGGCTTCGTTTATCGGCGGCGGTGGTTTAGGTGACTTCATTACCCGTGGCTTTGCCTTGTATGATGTTCCGATTATGCTGGTAGGCGCAATACCTGTTGCGTTGTTAGCTTTATCCAGCGAATCGTTCTGGTCATTGTTTTTAAGAAGGTATCAAGTACCTGAAAATTAATCAAGTTGTAAAACTCTAAGGAGGAGTTAAATGTTAAAATCAAAAAAAATCTTTACTTTTGTGTTTGTTTTGCTGAGCTCAGCGTTGATTTTAAGTGCCTGTTCCCCCTCTCCATCTGCGGATAGCGTTGGAACAGTTATCGTCGGATCGAAAGACTTTACCGAGCAATTTATTGTTGCGGAAATGTATGCCCAATTATTAGAAAAAGAGGGCTTTACGGTTGAAAGAAAACTCAATCTGGGCGGAACACCCATTGCCCACGAAGCGATGATGAATGGTGATATAGATCTCTATCCGGAATACACGTCAACCGGATTATTGACAATGTTGAAATTAGATCCCATTCAGGACGCTCAGGAGATTTATACAACGGTGAAGAGCGGTTATGAACAACAATACAACCTGACTTGGCTAACCCCTTCCCCATTCAATGATACCCAGGCGTTAGCGATGACGAAAGAAGTGGCTGCGCAATATGGCATTCAGACTTATTCTGATCTTTCACAAAAAGCGTCCGAACTGGTATTAGGGGGACCGGCTGAATTCCTCGAGCGTGAGGATGGTCTTAAAGGGTTACAACAAGCCTACGGTGGTTTTGAATTCAAGGAAGTTAAACAATTGGGTACGGGTAGCTTGCGCTATCAAGCCCTTCTGGAAGGACAGGTGGATGTAGTTGTTGCATTTGGCACAGATGGTGCAATCAAAGGTAATGACCTTCTGCTACTGGTGGATGATCTGGTCTTTTACCCCATCTACAATGTTGCCCCGGTGATTCGTCAGGACACTCTCGAAAAATATCCGCAAATTGAAAAAATATTGAATGATTTTGCCCCCTTGCTGACCGATGATATCATGTCTGGCTTGAACTGGCAGGTAGATGGTCCGGAAGGCAAGGAACCAGCCGATGTAGCCAGAGCGTTTTTATTAGAAAATGGTCTGGTTAAGTAGAACGAAGCATGTCCAACGAAATGATTTCCTCTACAGCAGACACAAACATCCTACCGGTTAGCGAATCGGGTGAGATAGTTTTCGAGCGTGTGTCTAAATCATTTACAACCAACACAAACCCAGCCGTGGATCAGGTTTCGGTCAAGATCCCGGCTGGTGATCTGGTTGTTCTTTTAGGACCATCAGGTTGTGGAAAAACAACATTATTAAAAATGGTCAATCGCTTGTATGAACCGGATAGTGGGAAAATCTGGATGGGTGGTAAAGAAATTCATACATTGCCGGTGAATGAATTACGACGGCAAATCGGATACGTGATCCAACAGGTTGGGCTCTTTCCGCATATGACTATTCAAAAGAATATTTCCATTGTCCCCCATCTTCTGGGATGGGAAGAAAAGCAGATCATCGACCGGCTGGAAATGCTCATGCAATTGATTGGGTTACCTGTTTCGTACTTGCCACGCTACCCCAGACAGCTTTCGGGTGGTGAACAGCAGCGCGTTGGATTAGCGCGTGCTCTCGCGGCAGACCCGGAAATCCTGTTGATGGATGAACCTTTTGCAGCCGTAGATGCGATTAATCGCGAACGCTTGCAGAGCGAATTGATTGATCTTCATGGAAAATTGAATAAAACCATTCTATTTGTTACCCATGATGTAGAAGAGGCATTTCGATTGGCAACAAAAATTATTGTGATGCGTGCCGGAAAACTGGTGCAATATGGTACCCCTCTGGAACTGGTGACCCAACCCGAAAATGAATTTATTGAGGACCTGCTGGGGTCCAGCAATATTCTTCGAAAATTGAGTCTTGTAAATGTCAATTCCATCTTAAAAGCCAGAAAAAATCAGTCAATTTTTACGGGTGGATCTCAACCTGTTGAAAGACCTGGCACAGTATTACACCCGGAAGACGATTTGCGATCGGTAGTTTCGTTGTTGTTGTGTAGTGGCAGAGACTCACTGCCCGTGAAGGATTCGGAAAATCATTTACTGGGTACGGTTGGGTATTCTGACTTGCGTGAAATGTTAATTTCCAACCTACCTTCAGAATAGAAGCTGAAACAATGAATTATCTGGTCAACAATTTTGATGTGGTGGCAAAACTTTTCCTGCAACATTTACAACTGACACTGGCGGTGATTTTTTTCTCCCTGCTGATCGGGATCCCGCTGGGGTTATTGCTGGCAAGGGTTCGCTGGTTGCGCGGTCCGGTGATGAGTGTTCTGGGTATTATTTACACGATTCCGAGTCTCTCATTCTTCGTATTACTGATTCCCCTATTTGGATTGGGAACCAGACCAGCCATCATTGCCCTGACTGCCTATGCTCAATTGTTGCTGATCAGAAACTGGCTGGTGGGGTTAACGACCATTGAACCGGCAGTTCTGGAAGCTGCCCGGGGGATGGGATTAAATGGATGGCAAAGGTTCTGGCAAATAGAATTTCCTTTGGCATTGCCCATGTTGTTGGCAGGGATTCGTCTGGTAGCGCTCTCTTCCATTGGTATTGGTACAATCGCTGCCTTTATTAATGCAGGTGGACTGGGCGTGTTGCTTTTTCAGGGGGTGATCACTGCCAATTACGACAAAATATTTACAGGAGCACTGGCGGTTACCGTGTTGTCTTTTGCAGCCAACTACTTTATTCGCTATTTGGAGCAACGGGCTGAATTTAGAATTTATGGAAAGAGAATTTGAAAGTTGAAAATTATGGAAATATTTGATGTTATCATTATTGGCGCAGGGCAGGCTGGAAATCCACTTTCCAGAGCCTTTGCTGCTGCCGGGAAAAAAATTGCCCTGGTCGAAGAAAAATTTGTTGGCGGTACATGTGTAAATGTGGGTTGTACGCCTACCAAGACCATGATTGCCAGTGCCGAGGTTGCTCACCTGGCACGTCATGCGCAAAAATATGGTGTTGCCTTAGACAATCTTACTGTTAACCTCAGCCAGGTCAGAGAACGAAAAAGAGAGATTGTCTCCAGTTTTCGGGATGGCAGTGAACAACGGATTGTTGATGCTGGAGTATCTTTACTTTATGGAAAAGCCGCTTTTATTGGCAACAAAATTCTGGAAGTGAAATCCGAGAATGAAGCATTTCAAATAAGTGCCAACACCATCATCCTCAATGCTGGTGGCAGACCCAATATTCCTGCCATTTCAGGATTGGAAAATGTCAATTATCTAGATTCCTCTTCGATTATGGAACTGGATGAAGTCCCGGAACACCTGATTATTCTGGGTGGGGGGTATATTGCACTTGAATTCGGTCAGATGTTTCATCGCTTTGGCAGCCAGGTGACGATTCTACAACATTCAAAACAATTGTTGGGACGTGAAGATGATGACATCGCTGAAGGAATGCAGCAAATTCTGGAGGAAGATGGGATTGAAGTATATCTGAACGCCCAGACGGCTTCCATATCCCAAACTGCAAATTACAGGATCAACTTACAGGTATCAACGCCAAACGGGCAAATTGACCTGAACGGTTCTCATCTTTTGGTAGCCACCGGCCGCATCCCAAATTCAGATCAACTGAGTCTGGAAAAAACTGGGGTAAAGATTGATAAACGGGGTTTTGTTGAGGTCAATGAACAACTTGAGACCAACATTCCTGGTATCTATGCCGTCGGTGATATCAAGGGTGGACCAGCATTCACGCACATTGCGTATGATGATTTTCGAATTTTGGAAGGCAATCTGTTGCACAAGAAGTCGTTAAGTATAAAAGACAGAATGGTGCCATATGTGCTTTTCACAGATCCTCAACTTGGCAGAATAGGATTATCAGAAAAAGAAGCACAGGCTGCTAATATTGATTTTGAAGTGGTAAAGATACCAATGAGTTATGTTGCCAGGGCATTGGAGTTGGACCGCACCAGTGGTTTTATGAAAGCATTGGTCAACACTGAAACAAAACAAATTCTTGGTGCTGCCATTCTTGGTGTTGAAGGTGGAGAGATCATGTCGATGTTACAAATTGCGATGATGGGGAAAGTACCTTATACCACCTTACGGGATGGGATATTTGCTCATCCCACATTGGCTGAGTCACTCAATACCCTCTTCAGCAATTTGCCATAGTTTCACTCCAAGGCTCCACATTATATAAAAACCCTCGATACTATTCAAAATATCAGGGGTTTTTTCTGAAAATGGGTTTTGATTTACATCAAGCCGGATTAGAATAAACCCAATCAGAACGCTGGCTAACCAACGCACGTAAATCCATCCTTAATTCTTCCACAGTTGGTCTACCCAAGAACCACCATCCATTGTAAATTTTATATATGGTCCTATCCCTATCAAGCACAAATGTGTAAGGAATGTAAATTTCACCGTGCATTGGATCGGTTGTGTCAACCATTTCCAGCTCATGCAACAGCTTTTTATCTGTATCGCATAAAAAAGGCCAGTTGGCATTTAGTTGATCACGAACTTCCTGGGTGGTAAGCTTATCATCGACAGAGACGGTGATCATTTTACAATAATTAACCCGCAGTTCCGGTTGTAGATCTTCAACATAATTCATCATCTGCCGGCGGTCCTTTGGACAAAAATACCCGCGGGAAAAAATTAATATACCTGGGAAACCGCGCAATAGTTGTGAAAGTTTTTGAACTTCACCGGTATGGTCAGGTAACTCAAAATTTGGGAATTTTTCTCCCACTTTTAAATCTGCTCGCATAGGTAAATCCATTATATCCTCCTAAATTTGAATTGATATTTTCTTAATAGCCGCCCCGATATCACAAATTTTACTGAAATTAAATGCAACAAAAACTGGCACTTACAGTGTGAATTCATGAAGCAACAAGTAAACTATTAAATTGTTTTGTAAGATTATTGTAGCAGTTATCGTCTAATCAATAAACTTTTGGAGGTAATAAAATGAACACACTGACCCGATTCAGAAAAGATAAAGATGAATTCTATAAAAATGATCAGCACAGCCCATTAACGCATGAGCAAAAACATGTTTTTGCAGGTCTAAATTATTTTCCGGAAAATCCGGATTTGAAATTGGAAGTGACGGTTGAAGAGTTTACGGAGAAACAAACGGTCATCATGCAAACATCAACCGGTTCCATCCAGGAATACCAGCGCTTTGGTCGCTTTCATTTCAGTGTTGATGGCCAGCAGGCAGCGTTAACCATTTACGAAAATGATCACGAATATTTCTTGCCCTTTGCTGATGCATTGGCAGGGAAGGAAACTTATGGCGCTGGACGATATCTGGAACCAAATAGAGTCCATAACCGAAAATTTTTAATTGATTTCAACTACGCCTATAATCCTTACTGTGCATATAATCCACGTTGGTCTTGCCCAATCCCCCCTGCAGAAAATCGGATCAAAGTACCGATTCGTGCCGGAGAAAAAATATTTGATTTAATTGATGAACGAAGTAACAATTGATTCGTAAGAAAAATACAATGGTCATCGTCAAAGAAGCATCGAATAAAAAACCTGTTGTTAATAAGGAGAAAATAATGTCTGCAAATGTTGTCTCAGTTGAACAAAAACAAATTATGAAATATGTTGTCAATGGTGTGATTGGTGGTCTGGTAGGTGGTGTTGTCTTTGGAATGATGATGGCAATGATGGGCATGTTACCCATGGTGGCTATGCTGGTCGGATCACAATCCCCAATCGTTGGCGTTCTCGTGCACATGGTTATCAGTGGAGCCATTGGGTTCGCTTATGGTTTGGTACTATTCCTGACAAACTTTGAATTCAGTGTTGGGTTTGCAATTATCTCAGGTATGGTGAATGGTGTTATCTGGTGGGTGTTGGGAGCATTAATCCTGATGCCTCTAGGGTTGGGAATGACCGAGATGGTCTTCAAAATTGGCACTGACCAATGGTTCAGCCTGATGGGACATGTGATTTATGGTGTGGTCGCCGGTTTGGTTTTCCGTAGCCTGATGAAAAAATAATAATCCCTTACGAACAAACCATTGAAGAAACAGGAGGAGATCTCAACAGATCTCCTTTTTTTTTCATAATTATTTCATTTCTTCGGTACATTTCGACAATAATACGTCGACAAACTTATCTGAATGTAAGAAATCAATTGATATCATCGTCAAAGACAGAAGGTACGAAAATAAATTTATTGCCAGGGAATTTACCTGGCCTATGAATCAAGGAAGAAGATGAATTATGACAATGAAACCATTCAGAAAGATTTTATATTTTATACCAATAATGATTGTAATGGCAGGTTGCGGAGTAAAAACCAGTACTACCAAACAATTTTCAATTCAAGAAAACTTCACTAATACAAACCCGGCAGAAATTAATTTAGTCATGGGTGGAGGTAATTTGCAGGTGTCAGCCAGTGATGAAAATGGTATTACAGGATTGATTGAAAACAATACTGAAAATTGGCAGCCGGATATTGTTGAGGATAATCAACAGATATCGATATCACAGGCTGGAATATCGAAATTTTCTACCATTCCCTCACAGAAATTTGTCAACAATTGGAATCTGAAATTGAATGGAGACCCTCTGGATTTGTTCATTGAGGGAAGGGCTTATGAAGGCATGATTGATCTGACCGATATCAACCTGAGAAGCTTCAGATTTTTGGATTCCGTCAGTGAAACAGAAGTCATTTTCAACAAGCCGAATCCTGTGAAAATGGAAACATTTGAGATTGGATCAGCCGGATCAAACTTATCCCTTTCAGGATTATCCAACGCGAATTTTGAACAATTGAATTTTCGGGGAGCGGGTGGAAGATATACACTTGATTTTTCAGGTGCGTTACAACAGGATGCCCAGGTAACGATTATTTCCGGTCTGGGTTTTATCCGAGTGGAAATTCCAGAGGCTATTCCAGCAACAGTAACAGTAAATGGAATTGTGAGGGGATTAATTGTTGAAGGACCTTGGGAGACAGATCAAAATGTTTATAAAAATTCTGGTTCAGGATACCAATTGTTTGTAGATGTCAACATGGATATGGGCACACTGGAACTGATATTAAAGTAATTGTTATATTAGTCCATTTGTTGAGAAAATTTTTTTTGAGTAATTAAACCTTCTATCGGGAGTGGAACTATGTTTGATCAGTACTTGAGAATTCCAAAAGAAAAGATTATGGAACCTTTGGCCAGAGGGCCTTTGCAATCTATTTCGCCAAATGCCATTTCCATCGGTGCCAGTGTAGTAAGTGTGGGTGCCGGCGTGGCTGCCTGGCAGGGACAAAATGGATTGTCACTTGGTCTCTGGTATCTTAATCGTTTTTTAGATGGGCTGGATGGCACCGTTGCTCGTGTTAATCAAAAGCAAAGCGATTTTGGCGGTTATCTTGACATCGTATTGGATATGGTCGCCTATGTAAGCATTCCGCTTGGATTAGCTTTTGCATCACAGGACTTGACGGTATTCATTGCATTAACCTTTTTATTTGCCAGTTTTTATATCAATAGTGCTGCCTGGATGATGCTGGCCGCCAACCTTGAAAAAAGGAACCTGGGCGCTAAAATCCGCGGGGAACTTACTTCTGTCGCCATGCCAACAGCCATTATTGAAGGAGGAGAAGCAGTCATCATTTATTCGTTATTTCTCATTTTTCCTGGTTGGTTACCCTATCTGTTTGTATTGTTAGCCATCCTGGTACTTTTATCAGCTGTTAAACAGGTGACCTGGGCATATCGGAACATGGATTAAAGGAAACTATCATAATGAATTCAACAAACAAAATGCTTATTCTACCAATCTGGATTAAGAAAAATAGGACCAAAATTCTGGCATTCCTTTTCTGGTTGGGATTAATCGCCGGATATCAGGTTTATGCCTACAGCCAAAACTTAACTGCTGTTGAGGTCATGCAGCAATTATTAGGCTTGATGACCAACTCCTTGTGGGGGCCAGCTATTTATATAATTCTTTACGCCATTCGACCGTTGGTTATTTTTCCATCCACAATTTTGACACTGGCAGGAGGATTTCTCTTTGGCCCTGTGTTGGGTGTACTGTATACCATTATTGCCAGTAATACCTCAGCAACCATTGCCTATCTGGTTGGATATTATTTTGGTCAGGGAATTTTCAAGGAAAGCTCAAGCGATAACATCGTGCAACGCTATGCGGAGCGGATGCGTAAGAATAGCTTTGAAACTGTCATGATTATGCGCTTTCTGTTTTTGCCGTATGACCTGGTGAATTATCTGGCCGGGTTTTTACGTATACGCTGGCTGCCATTTATTACTGCAACCGCTTTAGGATCAATCCCTGGAACAATTGCCTTTATTTTGGCAGGTGCCTCCATTGAACAATTTGATGGTGGGGTTCCAAAACTTAATCCTGCCACATTAGCTGCATCCATTTTGATTTTTATTGGCAGCCTGGTTTTATCGCGACTTTATAAAAAAAGAGAAGGAATAACAAAATGAAAACAGAGCATTCCAACCATGTAGTCATTGGTGCCGGTTCTGGAGGTATCACTGTTGCAATTGGGTTGGCGAATCTTGGAAAACGGGTAGCTTTGATCGAAAGCCTGCATGTGGGTGGTGATTGTACCAATGTGGGTTGTGTACCATCGAAGACTTTAATCCACCTGGCTAAAAAATACCGACCTGGAGATGATGTTAACCAAGTTCTGGCTGAGGTAACCAGAAAACGCAATCAATTGCGCGACAAAGAAACCACAGAAATGCAGCATTATCCGAATATTGATTTCATCCAGGGGCATGCAAGATTCAATAACCCAAAAGAGCTTGAAGTGACGGTCCCAGATGGCGACAAACGACTGATCAGTGCGGATCATATTGTCATTGCCACCGGAGCACGCCCGCGACTCCTTGACATTCCTGGCTTACCCGAGGAGAGAACATTGACGAATGAATCATTATTTGATATCTCTCAACTGCCCCGTCATCTGGTTATTATGGGTGCTGGTATTATTGCGGTCGAAATGGCCTTTGCCTTTCAAAAATTAGGTTCGCGGGTTACATTGATTGCACTGGATGAGCATGTTTTACCAACCTACCCTCCTGAGGTCGCGGAGGCCATGCAGCCCGAGCTGGAAAAACGCGGGATTAATGTGCATCTAAAAGCCACCAGTGATCATTATGAAGAAGAATCAAAAACACTTTTTGCCAGGCGTCAGGATGAGCTTTTCCCGATTCAGGATGTGGATCAAGTATTGATAGCCATTGGGCGGGTACGCAACATCGATCAATTGGATCTCGAAAAAGCTGGCATTGCTTACGATCGTAATGGCATTCAGGTAGATGGTTTTGGACGCACCAATGTAAAAGGTGTATACGCCATTGGTGATGTAACCCCAACCTCTGCATTTACCCACTCAGCCAACGCACAGGGACGCCGTGTGGTTCAAAAGATATTATTTCCCTATCTGCCAGCTTCAAAAAAGGAACCACTCTTCCCGACTTCCACCTACAGCGATCCTGAAATTGCAACGGTCGGTCTGACCCGCAAACAAATCGAAGAAAAATGTCACCCTAATCTGATTATGCATTTACGCTTTGACCTGAAAGATTTGGACCGGGGTTATACCGATGATATTCAAAATGGTTTTATTCTGGTCGATGTTGTGCGCTTAACCGGAACGATCCTCGGCGCTACCATTGTTGCTCCGCATGCTTCCGAAATGATCTCATTCTTCACCCTGGCAATCAACCAGCGCATATCGATGTACAAATTATACCGGCAGGTTTATCCCTACCCAACATTCTCCAATGGAATCCAAAAAATTGCAGATGCTTTTATGCGCGAAACTTTGCCTAATATGCTACGAGAAATCAAAACATATCTTCGCTATCGAATTTCTTGATAGCGAGGTAAGAATACCAGCAGAGTCGTCGTCTTACATAGGGAAAAAAGTATCATCTCAATAATTAGCGGTAGGGTGTTTTTGGCGTGCAGGTGCACGCCAAAAACACCCGCTTACCACGATTAATTGAAATGATACGGAAAAAAATTAAAAAAAGGAATGATATGAAAAAAATAATTGCAATCTTGATACTTTTTACAGTCCTATTGAGCGCCTGCAATGTTGCCGGTAATAATACTCAAACATCTCCCACAACTTACGACATCAATGATTGGGATAGTGTCGTTGCAGCAGCCAAAGGACAAACCGTCAATTGGTATCTCTGGGGTGGATCTGAATCCATCAATAATTACGTTGATAGCTTTTATGGGAAAGCTTTAAAAGAACGTTATGATATCACCCTGAACAGAGTGCCCGTTGCTGACACTGTCGACGCGGTCAATCAGGTGCTCAGTGAAAAACAAGCCGGTAAAGATCCGGGTGTTGTCGATCTGATCTGGATCAACGGGGAAAATTTTACCACGCTGAAACAAGCCAATCTCCTTTTACCTGCCTGGGCTGACAAATTGCCAAATAGCCGTCTGGTAAATTGGGATAACCCGGCCATTAATCGTGACTTTGGCACCCCGGTTGACTTTCAGGAAAGCCCCTGGTCATCTGCACAGTTCCAATTGATTTATGATTCTGCACGTATGCAGCCCGAAGACTTACCACGTTCTTATGCTGAATTGAAAGATTGGGTTGTTGAAAATCCGGGTCGTTTTACCTATATTGCCCCAGGTCCTGGAGGATTCCAGGGAACCCGCTTTGCAAAAGGCGCTTTATATGAGCTCAGTGGCAACGTGGAACAATGGGGAAGATTTGATCAGGCAATCTGGAATGAATATTCTCCACTCTTGTGGGATTATTTCAATGAAATCAAGCCCTATTTGTGGCGTCAGGGTGAGACCTATCCCAAAGATGAAAACGAATTACACAGTTTATTTGCCAACCAGGAAGTAGATTTCAGCATCACGCAAGCAATCGTTGGTGCTGGAGCATTAATTGAACAAGGTCTCGTCCCGGAAACCGCACGTGCATTTGTCTTCGACAACTACATGATTGGCGATTTTAATTATGTTGGGATACCTTTGAATGCACCCAGTAAAGCGGCCGCATTGGTTCTGGCAAACTTGATTCTTGATCCGGAATTTCAGGCAGCTCAGGTCTTACCCGAGAATGGATTTGGACTTGGGTTTGGCATTGATATCAATCGCGTCACCGATTCGGCAGCACTGACAAAATTACAGGAAGCCTCACAAAAATTGGGTAACGCCGCAACACCGCCTTCAGACCTGGCAAAAGCATTGGTGGGTGACACCGCTGCTGAATACCAGAGTTTAGTTGAAGAAGGTTGGCGTCAGTTTGTTTTGTTAGCTCAATAATTATGTTCAAACGACTGGATTTTTCTTCTCCATGGATAAAGTTGGCCCCAGCAATACTGGTAATCAGTCTGTTGTTTGGGGCCAGTATTCTATTCGGTTTGGCACAAAGTTTTGGATTAATGACCGGAACGGAGCAGGAAACCATCAGTTTTGAGGCTTATCGAAATGTCTTTTCAGGCCAGGGACCCGCTGGGCGGGAATTTTGGTCATCCTTAGGATTTTCATTATGGGTTGCAACGGCTTCGACATTGCTCTCTGCCATCGGTGCATTGACAATAGCCATCTGGCTCAGTAATAACAAAGGTAAATCCCAGCAAACGGACACTTTGGCTTTGAACTGGAATCTGGCTTTTCCGCATTTGGTTTGGGCGATAGCGCTCTTACTATTTTTTTCCCAAAGTGGTTTATTAGCTCGATTTACAGCCTCTTTGGGGCTCATTCAGACGCCAGCTGATTTTCCAATCCTGGTAAAAGACCGTTCAGGTATTGGGATTATTCTGGATTATGTTACGAAAGAGATCCCCTTCCTGACGTTGATCGTACTGGCAGTATTGCGCTCACAGGCAGAAAATCTGGATATTGTTGCTGAAAATCTGGGCGCTTCACGCTGGCAAAGGTTGTGGTATATCACGATTCCCCAGGTATTGCCTTCACTTATGGCAGGTTCATTAATCATATTTGGGTTTGTTTTCAGTGCCTATGAAGTCCCAGCCATACTTGGCGTACGATACCCACGTATGTTGCCAGTTCTGGCACTGGACTTCTTCCTGAATCCGGATTTAAATAGCCGTGCAGAAGGAATGGTGATCAGCTTTGTGATTACATTGATTGTCATGATCGTAGCGATCATCAGTCTGCGGGGCGAGAAGGAGGGCACTCAGGAATGAAAAATCTTACAATTGTAATCTTTCGCATATTCCTGTATGGAATCCTGATAGCCCCAATGGTTTTGTTTATGCTTTATGCGTTTTCTGAACGCTGGTTTTTTCCAGCGCCATTACCCACATCATGGACAACGAACATCGTAACCCGTATGTTGAATGACCCCCGGACGACTTCCGGGCTATTTATCAGTATTGGTATTGCCATGTTGGTCAGCTTTTTATCCTTGCTGATAGGTTTTCCGGCAGCACGAACGCTGGGTTTGCGTACTTTTCGCGGTAGACAAATAGCCTGGTTAATTTTCTTTTTACCGACTGTTGTTCCTCCTTTAGCAGTTGGGATGGGACTTAATATCCTATTTTTGCGATTGGGTTGGTCTGGTACATTATTTGGGGTTATTCTGGCACATCTGGTACCTACTTTGCCCTACACAATTTTCACACTTTCAGGGGTATTTTCACGTTATGATGAAAATTACGAACACCAGGCGTTGGTGTTGGGATCCAGCCGCCTACGAATATTTTTTACGGTCACACTCAGATTGGTATTTCCTGGTCTGATCGTGGCTGCTTTATTTGCATTTTTAATTTCCTGGAGCCAGTACTTATTAACATTATTAATTGGTGGTGGAAAGATTCTGACCTTACCAATGCTGTTGTTTTCAGCGGTATCAGGAGGAAATCCAACTTCCATTGCCGCCTTATCACTTTTATTTGTTGCCCCTCCAGTGATCATCATTGCAGCTTCAGCGCGATTTCTTGTCCAGCATGGGAATACAATCAGGGAGCAGTATTAATGACGAAAATAGAATTAGTTGAACTTAAAAAAACATATCCGGGCAGTCATCAGCCAGTTTTGAATCATTTATCACTTGAGATCCATTCAGGTGAATTAGTGGCGTTATTGGGGCCTTCAGGCAGTGGAAAATCAACCATTTTAAAATTAATAACGGGCCTGGAAAGTCCTGATGAAGGCCAAATCTTATTTGACGGTAAAAGCATTTTACCGGTTGCACCCAACAAACGTGGTGCGATTCTCATGTTTCAGAAAGCTTATCTGTTCCCTTTTCTTAACGTGGAAGAAAATATCGGATTTGGTTTGAAAGTACAGGGGGCTAATCCGGAAACGATTCGCGCTGAAGTCAAAAAAATGTTGAATTTGATTGGTCTACCGGGGGTAAAAAAAAGAAAGCCTTCCCAGCTTTCCGGGGGGGAACAACAACGGATAGCATTAGCCAGGGCATTAATCTTACAACCGAAGTCAATGTTGCTGGATGAACCCCTCAGCAGCCTGGATACAGAAGTGCGGGTCAATTTGCAGGAAGCCATCCGTCGGATACAACAGGAATTGGGCATTACAACGATTCTGGTGACGCATGATCTGAATGAAGCCATGGGGATGTCCGATCGCACAGCACTTTTGATCAACGGACAGGTAGCAGCCATTGATCAACCGATGAAATTGTTCACCAAACCTCCCACCCAATCTTCAGCACGTTTTGTGGGTGTATCCACCTTCTTCAAAGGAAACCTGGCGAATGGTGTGTTAACAACTGATTTTGGTAAATTATCTGTGAATACCAATGGACATCATGCAGAATCCGCCTTATTTGCCATCCGTCCTGAACATATCCGGGTGCAAACTGAACCGGAAATCAATACTTTGCAAGGAGTTGTAACCGATTGTATGTATCGTGGCGAATATATCGAATATCAAGTGGAAATTCAATCCTTAACCGTAAGGGCCAGGGTTCCTATGCCTGCGCCGGTAATACCACATGGAGAAAATATCTATGTCTACTTTCCTCCAGAAAAACTCTTTGAAGTCAGTCAACAGTAAAACGCAATCATTAGAATCGCAGTAGTTGATATTACAAGGCCTAAAAAAATCGGAAAGGTTGAGATCATCATCTCAACCTTTTATCGTTAAATAATTGAGTAGCAATTATTGATTTATTGATTTTCCTTGGTACGAAGATATCGGGAAATCGCCTTTTTAATGATTTCTGAAAAGGTAGGATAGATAAAAATTAAGTTGCCCAGGTCTTGAATCGGTAATTTAAGTTTGATGGCCAGTGTGAAAAACTGGATCCATTCACCGGCATGTTTTCCAATGGCATCCGCTCCCAGAATGCGATCTTCTTCATCCATCACAATTTTAAGGAAGCCTTCGGTTTCACT
Organism: Chloroflexi bacterium HGW-Chloroflexi-2; assembly: GCA_002840735.1. Classification (GTDB taxonomy): domain Bacteria; phylum Chloroflexota; class Anaerolineae; order Anaerolineales; family Anaerolineaceae; genus UBA6170. The sequence continues at coordinate 64,258 of PHBY01000004.1, read as the reverse complement.
CTCTGTTTTAAAGCGATCAATGGAATTGGTCTCTACCTGAAAGGTGTTCACTTGATCATATTTTTTCCTTGCTTGTGCTTCATTCAAACCAACATGCCCGATCTCTGGCTCCATAAAGATTGCCCATGGGACAATTGATAAATCATTCAATACATGGTTACCGGAAAGAATATTTTCCAGTGCGATTTCTGCCTGATAAGAAGCCATGTGGGTAAATTTGGCAGGCGATGCGACATCACCGATGGCGTAAATGTTATTGGCTGTTGTTTGCAGATATTCATTGGTTTTAATCGCAAATTCGTTATACGCCACACCGGCATTCTCGAGTTCCAATCCGGCGATATTGGGAACACGTCCGAGGGCAGCAAAAATTCGATCGACCACCATTTCCTTTCTTTCCCCATTTTGATCGAGAAAGAGTCTTACTTTTCCATTATCAAGAGCCAGACAATCGATTACCTTTGTATTCGTGTAGATCTTAACTCCTTCCCTGCCCAGAACTTCACTCACCAGTTCACCAACCTTCTCATCTGTGACCTGCAGAATTCGGGGATACTGCTCAATAATACTCACTTCTGATCCGAACCTTGCCAGAGATTGACCCAATTCCACGGAAATTACACCTCCACCCAGGAAGACAATGGATTCCGGCAGTTCACGTAAATCCCAGAAGTTGTTGTTAGTCAACACATCAGGCATTTGGCCGCCACTATGTGGTGCCATGCGCGGTGAGGAACCGCTGGCAATAATGGTGTTTTTCGTAAAAATGACTTCCTCACCAATTTTAATTTCAGTGGGGTTAATGAATGCTGCACCAGCATCATGTATGTAAACATCAATCCCTTGATCTTGAAAAACAGGGGGTTTTTCATATTCGTAAATGCTCTGAACCACATCATTGACATGCTCCATCACCCTGCCAAAATCCAGGCGGCTGTCTGGATTGGAAGCTGGTAAACCAAGCCGTTCTGCTTTTTTCATCGCATGGAAAAGCCGGGCACTGCTGATAAATGTTTTGCTGGGAACACAACCCGCATGGGTACATTCGCCACCAATTTTATTTTTTTCGATCATAGCCACCTTAAGGCCACGGCGATTGGCAGTCATGGCTGCCACTAAACCACCTGAACCTGCACCAATAACTGCTAAGTCATATTTTTTCATAAGTCCTTCTTTCTACATTGAATAGATATCTTCTCTTTGGATCATCTCAATAATTAGCAGTAGGGTGTTTTGGAGTGCAAGTGCACTCCAAAACACCTGCTAACCACGATTAATTGAGATGATATTTCTCTTTGCCTTATTTAAGAATTTCAAAGGTTTTTTCACCAGCTGGATTGAGAATATGCCGGGCAGCTGTTTGAGCAGCTTGTTGAATATCCGGATGATTCCAATCCAATCCCTGGTAAAGATAACCTGTTTGAAAATAACCCACGGTTCTGGCCAAAATTTCAGATCCGAAATGAATGGAACTTTCCTGTACACCATCAACGCCAAAAATTTGGTCAAAATCCTTTCCCAGCGTGGTTCGATAACTTTCCAAAAACCCCTGCAATATCAACCTGGCATTATCTGCTGTAAATTTGGACGGTGGTCGATGGGTGTGCATCCATAAATGGGCAGCCAGATGCCCGACATCCTGAGAAGGTCGACCATAATGTGAAAGTTCCCAATCAATAATTCTCAACTCCTCACCAGACACAATGATCGAAGGTAACCACAGGTCACCCATGATGATCACATTCCCCGGTGCCTGTAACAATTTTCCATAAGCGAGTGCTGCGTTTCCTACATCATCTACGTTTTCCAGATGTGCTTTTTGGGCATACATCTTCACATTCTGATACAGGACTTCCAGGCGCGTTTTTTGAATGCGTTGATTGAGAAACTGTAATCCCAGATCCGACTGGTTAGCGCTGTATTTGTGAATATTGGCAATAAATGTTCCAATGCTTTTGCCAATGGAGTAAACCTTCTCATTTTCCTGCGAGAGTTGAATCCATTCGGCAAGGTCAGGGCAATTACATACATCTTCCATGATTAGAATATTGTGTGTTGTATCCATCCAGACAAATTCAGGCAGGCGAATTTTTTCATTCGTCAGATGTGAAAGTGAGCCGGATTTTCCAAAGGTTTTCAGTGCATTCGCTTCGATGATGATGCGCCCGGGATCAAGCTGGATTTGTGGGTTGGAAGCAATGAAGGGAGGTGCCCATTTTGCGATCAAAGAAGGAAATATGGAACCTGTTTCTCCTCGAATGCGCCAGACATAATTGAGTAAACCTCCAGACAATTTAACAGGTTTTGATTGCATCTGAAAATCCGGATTTTTTTGGATCATTCTTTCCAGAACAATTTCCATTTCCCTGTCTGTGAATTCAAAGGGATTAATATATCCATCTTTGTTTTCATTTTTTGCAACCGTTGTTTTATCGCGGCTTTGAATGATGAATTTTTCGTTCATACTTATTTCTCCTCTTCACGTTCAATAGACGGTTAGAAGCAACCATTTCTTACGTTACATGCAGAATGACCCTGATTTTTCGCGTTGAAGGCAGAATGGTTATCTTATCCCAAAGAATGTGCGGATTTTTTCGTCTGTTTCCACCACCCACAGGGATAGATCACTATTCAATGCCAGTTGAGTAATTTCTGTCAATTTTCCGGTTGCCAGCAGGAACCCAATGGCAATCATCAACAAGCCACTGATCAAACCGGTAGTATGTAGCTCCAATGTGATCCTCCCCAGTTTTAATTCAAATCCTCTGCCGCGAATAAAGCGCCAGAAGCGGCTGCCGTTTCCTAAACGACTGAAAAATGTTGAAATCAGGATTAATGGCAAGCCCAATCCTAATGCATAAACAAAAGATAAGAAGGCGCCTTGAAGGACTCCCGTTCCCTGGGTGGCTAATAATGTCAGAATGGCACCCAAAATTGGACCGATACAGGCTGTCCAACCGATGGCAAAGGTCGCCCCATACACAAAGGATCCCAGCACGGATCGGGCTGGTCTTTCCTGAAATTGGATGCCGGTAAAGCCCTTGCCAAAAATACTCAATACGCCAAAAGCAATGATCACCAGTCCGCCGATGATGGATATTGTTGAAATATTCCGAACCAGGATGCTTCCAATCGCGGCAACACTGGCACCCAATATCGTCATGGTGGTTGCCAATCCCAAAAAGAAAGCAATTGTCGTCAGGATTACATTTTTACGATTGCTTTGAAAGGAATAAGCAAAATAGGCAGGTAAGATAGGCAGCGAGCATGGGGAAAGAAAACTTAGAACACCGGAGAGAAAAGCAGCGGGTATAAGTGCCAGCATGGAGGTACCCGTTTGTGTTGTACCATCTCCAGCAAGCAATGCTCCAATAATCAGTGCCAAAGCTACAATGATGACAAATCCAAAGGCAATCGTTCGTTTTGATATATGGGACGGAGATTTATCAATAATGTTCATCGTTTTCTTTCCCTGCTCTCCTTTGTCTATTGTTGGTAAACACGTGTTTCGGGTTTGAATGCAACCCAGGAGAACCAGAAATGATTGACTGAGACAACCTGTTCCAGTTGCTTTCCAGCTAATTCTCCAGAAATTGCCTTCCCCAACACATCCCAGGTGCTGCCGGTCTCATCATCCACAATGTTTTGACCGTCGTATTTGAAAGTCAAAACAGACCCATTCAGCAGGCGACTATAGGATATAGCTGTACCAACATCTCTTCCGTCTGCGATCTGTAAGGTGTCCAGTGCGGACGCTGTACCGGTTGACCAGAACACGGCGATTTCCTTCCCTCCGACGGTATCATTGACCACATTTACTTCACTTAATAGTTCATAGGGGTAGGCGACAGCTTCTTCTTCAATCTCAACTGCAAGCACCCGTGCTACTGGTAGTAATTTGTCCGGTGTTTCAGGACCCTGATACAAAAATGGTGGCCGGTTTACATCGTCATAGCCAACATACGGATTGGATCCATAATTACGGAGAAAACCGGTATCCTTTGATAAGACGAGTCCATTGGGATTAGCGTTCTTAAATTCCTCCCAGGAGATGATAGCAGCCGGGACGAATACCAGCTGGGTGCCTGTCAATTTACCCACAATCCCTTTGCCTTCCGCTTGCTGCCACCATGTTTCGGTCTGGCGATCGTACATGATCAAATTGCTGAAGCGCAATCTCCCGGTCGTGCCGAAATCAAACGCTCTTCCATTGACAGTCCTTTCAAAAGCAATGGCTGTGTTACACAAAGGACAGAAAGTGACCAATACCGGGACACCGCCGATCTCATCATTGACAATCTCATGCCACATCAAAATCTGAATCGGGTAAGCCTTGGCTTCGTTATTCACCAATACCTGCACAACAGGTTCCTGAGGCATTAACCAGGAATCTGCTTCATTGATATCAACGAATTTCGGTTTTAGAATGGCAGGGATACCATCTCTCGATGGACCACCGGATAAGATTTCCGAAAAATCGATGGAGGTAATCGAAAAGTCGGTAGTAAATTCCCGATCAGCCCCTCCCGGAGGTTTTTGTTGGGGAGTATTGGTTGATTGAGGTGTCAGTGTGGCAGTCAGAAGTGGTTCGATGTTGTCAGTGGGGTTCTCAGGTGGAATCGGGTTGGCAACAACAATTTCATTTTCAGAGATACCAGATGGCTGGCAGGCAGCCAGTACGATAAATGTGGTTATTGTTGCTAACAATACAAAGTAAATTTTCATTTCATACCTCTCTTTTTCTCATCAAACCGCTATTTTTCCTTTAGATGCATATGCTGCATGGTTTCTTACCTGATACGACTGAAAAAACAGGTAAGGTTTGAGGTGTTTTCGTCGTCAAAAGGGTTAATCCCTACCACTTAATGAGGAGTCATTCATATGAAAAAGTTTGAGAAAAATAAAAATAAACGTGGATTTCAGAAGTATCTACCCTTATTGCTGCTCACAGCAGGTCTGGTTATTGTCGTCGTAATTTTTAGTAATAACTTTTTTAACCAGAATGAAACTGACGAACCCATCGTTTCAGAAAGTTCACCGCTACGGGCAGTGGGAGCTGTAGAAGCGCTGGTAACCATCACAGAATTTGCGGATTTTGGCTGCATTACATGCAAGGTCTGGCATCAATTTGGAATCAAAGAACAGGTCCTGGAAAAGTATGGTGATCAGGTGCGCTTCGTCTGGCATGATTTTCCTGTCATCACTGTTGATTCTCCCATGGCAGCTGAAGCAGGATTCTGTGCACATGACCAGGGGAGATTCTGGGAATACCATGATGTGCTTTATCAAAATGCCCCAGCCCTGAAGGCCGATAACTTAAAACAATATGCGGCTGAATTAGGACTGGATTCTGAGGAATTTAATCAGTGTCTCGATTCCGGAAAACACACTGCAACAGTGGAAATTGAATTACAGGAAGCGCTCGGTTTTGGATTCCGAGGTGTACCATCCTTCCTGGTGAATGGTCAGCGTCTAATCGGTCCACCCTCCTTCGAGCAATTATCCGTCATCATTGATGAACTTATCCTCAATCTGGAAGAAAGTTAATTGGTCTTCGCTGATTAAATAAAAAATCCGGTAGCAATCCGGATTTTTTTTTCTTTAGTATTCGATCGGCGCATGGAGAATTCTGGCGAGGGCTTCGTATTCTTCCTTACAATCCGGACACATATCCAGGTGATAATGTACCAGGGGTAACAATTCGGCTGGATCTTCCCCACGCAACGACATTTCTGCATACTGATCCAGTAATGCATGCACTTCATCACAGGAGAGCTCTTTTTCCTGTGTTTTTTCAATCATCATCAGCATTTTTTTCGCATGCTCAGGAGTTATTTCCATTCCAGATGATTTTTGTGGCGTAGATTGTTTACGTTTAAAAATTTTATCGAACCATTTCATTTTATTCTCCATACCATTAGATGCTGTTGAACCTCCAAACCTTACGTTATTGTTCAAACATTGCCAGAATTTCCAATGGCGATAAACCGTGTTTTTCGAGATGTTTTTTTAACTTTAAACGTGCATCATGCAGTAATTTATAGAGTGCATTTCTTTCCGTTCCCATGCGTCTGGCAACTTCTTCCAGTGGCATACCCTGTACAGCCACCGCCATTAAAGCCTTACGTTGTTTATCAGTAAGTTCATGCAACATTACCTGTTGCAACATGTGCATCATTTCTTTATTTTCAATGCTTTTTTCCACACTTTGGCCTTGATCAGGCATCTCACGAGCTTCGTCCTCAGGGTCGTTTCCCTGCTGCATTTCATCCAACGAGACCTCACGCCATTTCGCCCTGCGGAGTTCGGATAATGCAATTCGGACGGCAATGGTATGAACCCAGGTGGTGAACTGGCTGCGTCCTTCAAAAGTATCTAATTTTGCAATGGTACGTAAAATCGTCTCCTGGGTCACTTCCTCTACCAGCGCCGAAAAACGAGGATCCTCAGGAAGAATCCATTTTGATAATGCATACGGAAGCCCGGCGATGATGATGGCGTGCAAATCAGACAGGGCTGTTTCTCTTTGTTCCCCAGCAGCATGCAGATCTGTCAACCAATCCTCATTCGTTCGGTGCATGATGTGAATTCTCCATCACTTTAGTATAGATTATTATTGCAAATTCAGGTGACCAAAATCAAGAGAAAATTTATTCCAATCATAAATTTCTTTCTTAATGTGGTGATAATATCTCAATGTTTGTTCGACTTTATCGATAACAATCCCTGTGAGTCTAAATCTCTTAAATGAAAATTTGTTAATTCTTGTTTTTATACAATATTATGTTACTGAAATTACAATTTTAAAAAAACCTATGTCACTTCTCCTGTCCGCTTCTTCTTGACATATTCACTACGAGGAAGTAAAATTTCATCTAATTTTTGGTCTTTTTGGAAAAAACAACTATGAAACTCACTCATCGTCAGGAAACTTTTGTTCACCGCTTGCTTGACCTGTATCGCGAATTGAATGGTCCGATTCATTATTCAGCGCTTGCCGAAAGAATTGGGGTCAGTCCATTCACAGCGTACGACATGCTGCGCCTGCTCGAAGAAAAAGGTTTGGTGACTTCCCAATACCGTCTCAATTCTGATAAACCAGTAGTTGGGCGTTCCGAAATAGTCTTTCTGCCAACCGAGCGCGCCCACCAGGTGTTCAATGAATTGGCTGGAGATACTGACCAAGACAACTGGGAAAATGTCAGGACACAAATCATGGAGAAGATTCAAGGGGGAGGATTGAATGACCTTGTTTTGGCAGAGGAAATACTGGCGCGTGTGCCACCGGATGTTCCAGATGTTCTTCGCTATTGCATTGAAGTCATGACCATCGTTATCCTGCGGCTTGGCAAAGGAGCGGGACGTCGGGTTCTGGCTGAACACCTGCCTCAGATTATTGAATGGAAGGGCACGGTTACCCGCTCGGGTCTGATGCTGCTGGGCGGTTTTACACTGGGATTACTGGCCAATGAAAGTAATAGTGATGTGGAATGGAATAAGCTCTTTCTGGGGCACATCCGCCGTTACCAGTCGCTTGTCATGGATATGGAACCGCGCCTGTGCCGCCGGTTGGGTGACAGTATGAAAGATGTATTTGCTCCAATCTTCAAGGCATAAAATTTTTGCATAACTCTTTGGTCTTTTTGGAAAGGTGACATGAGTATAGCGATTGAATCTCTTCAACTTATAAAACGTTATCCCGGGCAAAAAAAAGAGGACCGTCCGGCTATTGATACGATTGACCTGACTGTCGAGTCCGGTCAACTGTATGGACTGGTCGGTCCCGACGGTGCGGGAAAAACCACACTCCTCCGCATTCTGTCCACCGTGATGGAACCGACATCAGGTTCCGCTCAACTGGCGGGTTTTGACGTAATGAAACAATCCGAAGAAGTGCGGGCATTGTTAGGGTACATGCCACAAGCCTTCAGTTTATATCCCGATTTGAGCGTGATGGAAAACCTGAAATTCTTTGCCGACATCAACGATGTACCTGCCAGGGAACAAAAAAAACGTATTGATGAATTGCTGGAGTTTGCCCGGCTTACTGAGTTCACCACCCGCCGCAGTGAGAACCTTTCTGGCGGGATGCGCAAAAAACTTGCCCTCGCCTGCGCCCTTATCCACGAGCCGAAGATTTTGCTGTTGGACGAGCCCACCACCGGCGTGGACCCGGTTTCAAGACGTGAGTTGTGGCATTTGCTTGCAAAGGTCATCCAGCAAGGCGTAACCGTATTGGTCAGCACACCTTACATGGATGAAGCCGAGCGGTGCAGTACCGTAAGCATCATCAACCAGGGACGTATGCTTATAACCGGTGCTCCTATCGAACTGGAAAATCAAATGCCCTTCCAAATTGTGGAGGTTAAAGCCAGACCACGGCACACCTTGCGCGCCGTAGCAGACCAGACCGATGGTGTGTTGAGTTGGAGAGCCGTCGGCGACCGCCTGCGCTTGTCGGTTGACAACCCTGATACGGTCATGCCACGAATCGATGATAATTTGAAAAAAGCCGGGGCGCAAATCAGCATTCTGAGAGAAGCGCGTATTTTGATGGAGGATGTATTCATATATTTGGTGGAAAAGCAGAAGGAGCAGGCATGAGTGTAGAGAACGCCGTTGAAGCTGTTCAATTGACACGCCTGTTCGGTGATTTTACAGCCGTGGACCAGGTCGATTTTGAAATTCCGCGCGGCGAGATTTTCGGATTGCTTGGACCGAACGGGGCGGGAAAGACAACCACCATTCGGATGTTGTGTGGAATTCTAAAGCCCACTTCAGGAGAAGCGCGGGTGATGGGATTCGATGTCGCCAGGCAGGTAGAGGATGTAAAGCAGCATATTGGCTACATGTCACAGAAATTTGCACTCTATAACGACCTGACTGTGTATGAGAATCTGGATTTTTACGCTAACCTGTATGGCGTAAAGCGTGAGACATTCAAATCGCGCCTGGCAGAATTGATTGACATGGCGGGCCTGCGCGGGCATGAAAAGCAACGGACCGCCGACCTTTCCGGCGCGTGGCGGCAGCGGTTAGCGCTGGCTTGCGCCATCGTTCATGAGCCGCCAATGCTGTTTCTGGATGAACCTACTGCAGGCGTGGACCCCATTTCGCGCCGCGAGTTTTGGGAGATGATTTATACCCTCGCCGGGCAGGGCGTAAGCGTGCTGGCGACCACCCACTACATGGATGAAGCCGAGTTTTGCAACATGATCGGCATGATGTACAATGCACGGCTAATCGCGCTGAACGACCCCGATTCGCTCAAGGAAGCGATGGAAGGGGTTTTGCTTGAAGTAGACTGCGACCAACCCGGAGCCGCCGAACCTGTTCTGCAAGCCTTGCCTGAAGTGACAGACGTGGCTGCGCACGGTGTGTCGCTCCACGTACTGGTCGAGACAGAAACAGCAGAGCACGCCATCCGGCAGGCGTTGGTTCAGAATGGCATTGATCCCCGACGCATCGACAGCGTTCTGCCATCTTTGGAAGACGTATTCGTTTCCCTGGTCGACAAAGAAAATCGCCTGCGTTTGCGGGCAGAAATCGAATAGGAGGTATACATGGGACAGGGTTTTCGCCGCATGGCGACAATTGTTCGCAAAGAATGGCTGCATATTATCCGCGACCCGCGTACGCTGGCATTAGTCATTATTATGCCAGTGATGATGTTGATTCTGCTGGGATATGCAGTTGCCAATGATGTGGAAGATTTGCCTTTGGCAGTAGCTGATCTCTCACGTACGGACGCCAGCCGCACCCTGCTGGAGAAATTCAGCGCGAGTGGATTCTACATGGTCACCCACATTGCTCAAAATGAAGCTGAAATTCTGGAGATGCTTGATGCTGGCACGGTCAAGGCGGGTATTTATATCCCCGAAGATTTTGGGCGTAACATCAGCACCGGCGGAGTGGGAGCAATCCAGTTTTATATTGACGGTTCAAATCCGACCGTGGCCCAGACCGCACAACTGGCTGCAGAAACTGTAAGCCAGGCGACATCGCAACAAATTCTCATTCAACGCCTTGAACGCAGTGGAGCAGGCTTGACTATCAGCCTGCCAATAGACACGCACATACTCTATTTGTACAACCCAGACATGCGCCGAATGAATTTTATGATACCCGGCCTGGTGGCGGTCATTCTGCAAGTCCAAACCCTGTTGCTGACCGCCTTCGCTATCGTACGTGAGCGCGAGCAGGGGACTTTGGAGCAGTTAATTGTCTCACCTGTACGGTCTTGGGAATTGATTCTCGGAAAGATTCTGCCTTTTGTGCTGGTAGCCTTCCTGAATGTAGCCATGACTGTAGGCGCTGGTACGTTCCTGTTTGGCGTGAAAGTGGCTGGAAGCATTGCCTTACTGGCAGGTTTAAGCTTGATTTTCCTGCTCGGTTCGCTCGGACTGGGCGTATTGATCTCTACTATCTCGCGAACCCAAATGCAGGCAATGTATATGTCATCGTTTATTATGCTGCCATCTTTCCTGCTGGCAGGATTGTTATTTCCGCGCGAGAATATGCCCTGGCTGGCTTACTATTCTGGCTACCTATTACCAGTAACCTATTTCCTTGAGATTGTACGCGGCATCATTCTCAAGGGCGCTGATTTCTTTGTCCTATGGAATTGGATCTGGCCAATGTCTGTATTCAGTCTTGTTGTGTTCTTTGCCAGTGTTTTTATGTTCCATAAGCGCTTATAGCCTCCAATCTGGAACATTCCCTTTCTTGACACAAGAATTCATTAATATTCAGGAGTTTAAAATGAAAAAACATCTCTATCTACTAGCAGCTCTCATCATTGTTTTAAGTATAGTGTTAAGCGCCTGCGTAACATTTAACGGCACAAATACTACTGATCTCAAAGCTTCCGGTACGATTTCCGCACTTAAAGTCAACATCGCGCCTCAAATTGGCGGTCAAGTTGTTTCGGTCAGCTTTGAGGAAGGTGCGCAGATCAAGACCGGTGATGAAATCTTCCGTCTGGATGACAGTTTGCTCCGTGCTCAACGTAATGTTGCCGCTGCCAGCCTGGAAACAGCTCAAGCTGCCGTTGTCGTAGCTGAGGCGGGTTTAGCATCTGCTCAGGTGCAATATGACTCGGCCATCAAAGCCGCCTTGAGCGAGGAGCAGCCCAATCGTACGGCTGACTGGTTGACTGATATGCCGGCTGATTTTGATCAGCCTTCCTGGTATTTTAGCAAGGCTGAACAAATGGAATCTGCCCAAGCATATCTGGAAGATGCTGAAAAAGCTTTAAGTCAAGCCCAGGAAAACTTGTCATGGATCGAACAACGATCCACCAGTAAGGGTTTTCTCGATATAGAGAAGCGGCTTGCTGATGCCCGCCTGGCTTACCAAATTACTCAAAGTGTGTTGGATAAGGCAAATGAGGCACGTGAAGGCCAGGCTTTAAAGGATGAAGCCCAGACAGCTTTCGACGATGCAAAAGATGACCTAGAAGATGCCCAACAAGATTATGATAGAGCGTTAACTACCGAGGGCGCCGTTGATGTGCTCGAAGCACGCGCCAAAGTCTTTATTGCCCAGGAAACCTATAACACGGCATTGGATTACTCGCGTACACTCGAAACCGGGTTGTATGCGCCCAGAGTGATAGCTGCCAAGAAAGCCCTTGAGCAGGCTGAGGCTGTCGCCCAGCAAGCAAAGATCGCTACTAAACAGGCGCAGGCAAATCTTGAATTGATTAATGCGCAGATTGCGAAAACGATCATCCTTGCCCCATCCGATGGGGTTGTGTTGATCCGTAACCTGGAAGTTGGCGAAACCGTCGCTCCGGCTGGCGTGGTCATGGTAATTGGACAGTTGGAAGAGGTGGAACTGGTAGTGTACATCCCCGAAACCGAATACGGAAAGATACAGCTTGGCGATCAGGTTTCACTCACTGTGGATTCCTACCCCAATGAAACCTTTACAGGAACGGTGGCACACATCTCGGAGCAAGCCGAATTCACCCCTCGCAATGTCCAGACCGTCGATGGGCGGCAAGCTACGGTTTATGCCATTAAATTAATTGTGCCCAATCCCGACCTGAAGCTCAAGCCTGGTATGCCGGCGGATGTAGTTTTTCACCTGAAGTAATACCAGTTCATAATTAAGCATTGTCCTTTTCTGATGGAAGAGCGCCTCGGTCAATGTTTCCTATCGAAATAATTTGAGAGAAAGGAAAACAATCTATGGATTTCACCGATAACTCCCAAAAAGCGATCACTGATTCCGGGCGGAACGTTGCTATTGTGACCGATAGCGTGGCCCAGGTGCCGGCAGAGGTGGTGCGGCAGTTGGATATTACGGTCATCCCGTTTACCGTGTCTATTGATGGACAACTGTATCTGGATGGGATTGACCTCGCACCCCAGGAACTCTACCGCCGCATGCGCCTCGAAAACGTCATGCCGACCACCACTGCAGCTTCTCTAGGGCAATATCAGCAGGCTTTCGAGGCTTGTCTGCACGCCGGGGCGCAAGCTGTGCTTTACGTGTCGCTCAGCAGCAAACTGAGCTCGGGCTACAGCACAGCCTGCCATGCAGCCAAGATGGTGCAGAAGGAGTTCCCAGACCGGATCGTTGAGGTGCTGGACAGCCAGTTGGCGACCATTTCACAAGGTTTTGTAGCCATAGCCACAGCCCGCGCCGCCGCACAAGGAAAACCTTTGGCGAAAGTGCGGCAAGCGGCCAAAGAAGCGAAACAGCGCGTTGGCTTCGCAGCAACCCTGGAAACACTGGAATATCTGGCGCGCGGCGGGCGCATCGGCAAGGCCGCCTACATGCTTGGAAGCCTGATCAAAATCAACCCCATCCTCTCCATCAAGGAGGGAGAAGTGATGCCGGTGCGCCAGGTGCGCGGCGAAAACAATGCTCTGCAGGCCATCGTGGATTACGTAGCGCATCGAGTCGAAGGAAACCGGTTACTGTACCTGTCCATTATGGAAGCGGATGCCCCGGAACAGGCCGCACGTTTGCAGGAACTAGCCTTGCAACAATTGCAACCGACAGAATTTTTTCACACGGAATTCACGCCTGTAATGGGTGTTCATACCGGACCGGGGCTGATTGGATTGGGCTATTACTATGAGTAACAGGTGGATTGCTTCTGGAGGATTCATAAATCCGGAAGATGATTACAAAATTCACTTTAAGGAGACCAGCATAAAATGAATCAACACATCAATTCAATAGTGGTCACCGGTAGCGCTGCCCAGGTGCCGTCTGATATAGCAGAGCAGCTAGGTATTGAAATACTCCCTTTGAAAATTTATGTAAATGGGAAGGAATACCTGGATGGCATTAATTTATCCCCAAATGATCTTTATCAGAAAATGCGAAGCGATAAGATAGATGTGAAGACAGCCGCGCCAAGCATAGGACAGTACTATGAATCTTTCAAGAAAATTTTGGAACAAGGAGAGCGTGATATCCTATGTATTACCCTCTCAAGCAAATTAAGCTCGGATTACCTTTGCGCTGTAAATGCTGCCAATATGGCCCAGGAGGAATTTCAGACCGCTAAGGTCATTGTCTTTGATAGCTTTGCGGCAGCTGTACCACAAGGTTATTTAGCCATTGAGGCAGCTCACCACTTACACAGAGGGGAATCAATGGATTCCGTCGTGAGTTACTTAAATACTGCCCGGCAAAAGACTGGGTTCTTAGCTGCACTAGATACGTTATCATACCTTTCGCAGGGCGGACGGATTGGAAGAGCAGCTTTTTTGGTGGGCGATGCTTTTCAACTTAAGCCAATTCTGACAATTAAAGATGGTATTGTCGCACCTGAGGCTATTGTCCGCACGGAGGACAGAGTATTTTCCAGGATTACATCAATCGTGAAGCAAAAAACTGAGGGTTGCCAGAGCCTTAGATTATCTGTGATGCACGCGGATGCGCTGGAACGGGCAAAAAGATTACAAACAATGCTTCTTGAACTTTATCCCTCCATCGAGATTCCAATTCTTGAGTTTACGCCAGTGATGGGAGCTCATGCTGGACCGGGATTGGTGGGAGTGGGGTATTACTATGAATAACAGGTTAATCGCATATGGAGGATTTTTAAAATGATCAATCCGACTCACTTTTGGTCCATAGCCCTTTTTGTTCCCTTATTATTATTTGGATACTTGCTAGGCTCAATACCAAGCGGGTATCTTGCCGGAAAATGGATTAAAGGCATCGACTTGCGAAATTACGGCAGTGGGACAGTCAGCGGTTCGATGGTCTGGGAACATGTCACCAGGTGGGCGGTGGTTCCGGTCGGTCTTTTTGATATTTTCAAAGGCGTGCTGCCTGCGTGGTTGGGGTTGCGTCTGGGTTTGGGAGAGGTCGCGGCCATGCTGGTTGGGTTGGCGGCGATCATTGGTCATAACTGGCCGGTTTACCTGAATTTTCATGGGGGACGAGGATTCAGCCCATTTTTAGGTGTATTGTTGGTTCTTTTCCCCTGGGGAGTTGCGATTACATTGGCGGGCTTGGCCATCGGCAACCCACTTCGATCGCCAGCGATACCATTATTTGTCGTGATGGGTTTGCCAATCGTTTCCCCATACTTGAACGGCTCTCCCACCGTGCTGTGGCTAGCGGCAGGAATGACGGTTATTACCATTGTCAAACGACTTGAGGCAAACCGCAGACCTCTCCCAACCGATCCAGTCGAACGCCGGAAAGTAATCCTTCGGCGAATTTTCTTAGATCGTGATATTCAAGATCACAAGAGCTGGATACAAAGAGAACCTCATCAGCATAATTAGGCGCAAACCGGAGTTTTCATGAGGGAAAAAATACGTGAGCATGGTTCTTGTTTTGTTTGTGGCAAAGCCAACCCCAATAGTATCGGCGTTGAATGGTATCTTGATGATGATAAAAAAATTGAAGCAAATTTCATCTTCACCATTCATCACCAAGGCCCGCCTGGTTATGTCCATGGAGGCGCATCCGCTGCCGTATTAGACGAAGCCATGGGACTGGCGATTTGGCAAGCTGGTTACCACGCTGTTACCGTAAACCTCATGATAGATTATCGTAAACCGGTTCCATTAGGTGAACCCATCCTGATCCGCGGTGCGATGAGCGGCAAAGCGAAAAGGCGTATTGAAACTTCAGGTGAAATTTTATTGCCGGATAGATCTGTGGCGGTTTTTGCCAAAGGCATTTATGTTGAGGGCGCTCATTTTCTTGACCAGGATGCCATTCAGAATTTCGAGTCTAAAAATGGATAGAGCTTTTTTTAAAATTATTTGGGTTTCGGTCTTTTCAATTGCTATGGCATATTTGGAAGCCGCCGTGGTTGTTTATTTAAGGCGGGTGTACGGCATCACCGATTTAATTCTGCAGGTTCCACCTTTTGATGCGCAAATTGCTGCAATTGAAATCGGGAGAGAATTGGCCACATTGGTAATGCTCCTTTGCATTGGGTGGATTGCTGGAAAGACGTTTCAATCCAGGGTCGGTTTTGCTTTCATTACATTTGGCTTGTGGGATATTTTTTATTACATCTGGTTACGGGTTTTTATTGGCTGGCCCCAGAGCATAATGGAACCGGATTTGCTTTTCTTGATTCCCCTCCCCTGGTGGGGACCGGTACTATCTCCCGTCCTGATAGCCTTATTGATGGTGATCGGCGGAATTTTTGCAGTGATCAGAGTGGAGAACAATGGTGCTCTTCACATAGACGCCTGGTTTTGGATATGTCTGATCACTGGCATTTTGATCATGCTTTATACATTTATGGCGGACGCTTTAATGGCGTTACCCACAGACATATCAACCCTGAGTAGTCTAAAACCCTCGCAATTTAATTGGCCGCTTTATTTTCTTGGATTCGGTCTGGGTGTGATTGCTCTGTGGCGAATGATGGTGGGTAGAAGGGCGACTTAATGATCTGGCTCATTCTGAGACAGCAGAAAGGATTTGTATGAAAATCAGGTATCTTGGCCACTCTTGCGTGGAAATTCTCGGAAAGCACCATATCTTAATAGATCCGGATTTTACTCATCCGCCGTTGCCCGATGTGGAATTCATTTGTGTATCTCACGCTCACAAAGACCATATTGGTAAGATTGCATCTGTATCAAGCGGTCTTATTTTGGCGGCGCCTGATGTATGCGAAATTGCTTATAAAATGGGCGTCCCCGCATCGCGACTTAAACCGGTAAAGGCTGGAGAACAGATAGAAAACATTAATATTCTTCCTGGCTTTAGTGTTGTAAAAGGTCCAATGTACATTGTTATGAATTTATTTTTCCGTTTTCGACTGCCAGATCCAGGCGGCACCCCACTTTCATTTCTCATTCAGGATGAAGCAGACCTTTTGCATATTGGCGATGCCCACGAAGCCCCCCTGACGGTTCGTCCGGACATTTTGTGCCTGCCATGGCGCACGACACCCTTTGGGTCAAAACGCTACAAATCTACTGTAATCCGAACGGCAATGCAATTTGATGCTCCATACATCCTTCCCATCCATTTTGACTTGCCAGGAACGGAAGCTTCACCACTTGAAATTAGAGAACGCATCAGCGCAACCGTTCTTAATGGAGAAAATTGGCACAGCTTCCGTAATAAAAAAGAAGTGTTAATTAATTGATAAAGGAGAAAAACATGAAAAAGCAAAAGGTTGCAATTGTAACGGATGGTGCTTGTTCTCTGAGCCCTGCTCAGGGGGAACAACTTGGAGTCCATGTAGCCCCGGTTTATGTGAATTTCGATAACAAAACCTACCAGGCGGGTGTGGATCTGGAAACCTCTGAATTTTACCGTTTGATGCATGCCAGTAAGAAACTGCCCACTACGGCACAACCCACTGCTGCGGATTTTATCAATCTGTATACCAGACTGGCCGATGAAGCAGATGAAATTGTGACTGTTGTGATTTCGCATCACATGAGCGCCACTCTCCAGTCCGCAGAGATGGCAAAAGAACAGTTTACCAAAGTTCCAGTCCATATCATTGACTCCGAATCAGTTTCTTTGGGATTTGGCATGATGGCGATTGCTGCTGCCCGGGTGGCGGCGCAGGGACAGGATGCAAAAGCCGTGATTCAGCTAGTAGAGGAGATCAAACGAAGGATCAATGTCATTTTTACCGTGGACACATTAGAGTATCTGCACAAGGGGGGACGCATCGGTGGCGCGACGGCCTTCCTTGGTTCAGCATTAAGCATAAAACCAATTCTTTACATAAAAGATGGAAGAATTGAACCTTTAGAGAAGCAGCGTACCCGCAAACGTTCGGTCGCTCGATTATTAAAAATCATGGAAGAAAAAGTTGGTAGCGATGAGGTTCATGTTGCCATTCTACACGGCAATATCCCCGATGAAGCCCATGAGCTGGAACAACAGATCCGCGGAAGGTTCAATTGTGTAGAATTGGTCACTTCCGAAATGGGACCTGTGATTGGGGTTCACGCTGGGCCGGGTACATTAGGTTTGGTCTTTTACAGTTTGACTGATTGACTTCAAGTGAGATGTAAAAGTCTTGTTCGTCCTCGAATTTATAACTTCTCCGGTTGTAAGATACAACAAGCCAAGAAGGTTATTCGCAAATCTGGGTGGTTATTCCTCTCATTGGTGCAGGTCTTTATTGGATCTGGCAGGGAGATTGGAAATTGGCTTTGCTAGCTGCTGTAGTTGCAGCGGTTAGTGAACGGTATAGGATATCTCAAGCATTTGGCTGGGAATGACTTCATGCAACATTCGGGCCAATGGCGGAGCCAATGGGTTGATCCATATTCGCCGCGGCATGCGATTGCGAGTGCATGGTTTCCTTCAGTCTCGAGAATTCCGCGAAAGCTTGGAAGAGTTTATCAACAAAGCGCGGAAATCCAAGAATTGTACTGATCTGACGGTGGATATCAAAGCATGCGATTTGAAACAAAACCACGTTTTCATTGACCGAAACGTGGTAGAGGCAGTCGCCATGCGTATTATTGTGTTGGATGCTGCCGCATCGATTGAGAGAGTTTTTACTAATAGGCACGCCGAAGAAGTTAATGATTAAAGTGAAAAAGTATCTGCTCTGGAGAAATTGACGCTGTTTTGTATTTTAGGGAGCCATCGATAGGTTTTGCAATTGATAACGAAGTATCCCTGTGGGACAAGTCCAGCGAACTGCGGTTCACACCTAAGGTGCACAGACGTGTAAGAAATTCCTCCATTTCGCGAAGCAAAAACCAGAGCCTCGCGTAGCATCCCCTTGGGGACAGGACTCTGGTTTGACTTTAGTAGCGGGGAGCGGATTCGAACCACTGACCTCCGGGTTATGAGTCAAAATCCTGAATCCGTGCCATTTGTGCGGCGGGCTCTGCAAATCAGCCGACCTGACGAACTCTGGTCCACGCTTGCCGGGCACGCTGCGGTAGCTAATCGATGTTCGTATAGTATCTGTTTTACGTGGGTTCGTCAAGTAGTTTTTCTTGCTTTTCTTCATTCCTCTTTCCAATTCAATTTATTCAAATCTATTTTCTCATGGGGGATGCGTCCTCCCTGATTCAATAATGGTGCAACACACTATTAGTTTTTGATTCCCCAGTCATGGGTGTTCCACAATCTCAATAAGCCTGCATAAGGTAAGGGCTAATCCTTTCCCCCTGCCCGTCTATTTGCGCACCTGTTTGCCGGCTAATTTTATAAGGTTCGGAGAGCCATTCAAGATGCCAGGTAAAGATTTAGATTTTTTTATTGCTCAAGATAAAAAGAACCCCGTTGAACTTCGAGGTTATGTTTGGAAAGTCATTATGGATCCAACCAGGGTCGATGATGATCCTGGGATGTTCTTTGGGAGGTTGTTTCGAATGATCGATATCCGCCTCAACCGGGACGAGAAATCAACCTGGCCGGAAGAGATCGTATTTGAACACATCACCTCAGGATGCCGCCTTACTTATAAAGATGGCTTGTTGATGGATCTGACAAATTCCAAAGTCATTCAGAAAAAGCCAAGAATCCGTGATCGCAGCCGGCAGCCAGATTGCAGAAACCAAGCTAAAGGTGAAAGTATGGCGCGAAAACAAAATCATATTTCATCAACCAGCCAGATGCGTCGATTTGTGTTGATTCGAGTGGAGGATCTCACCGGAGTTTCAGGGACTGGTGAGGTAGCAGAAGGAACTGTATTTAGTAGTGGCTTGGCAGTCATTCACTGGCTCAGGGAACCTTATGCCATGGGTGTTTATCAGACTCTCGAAGATGTCATTTCTGTCCATGGTCATGAAGGCCGAACACAGTTGCAATTTATCGATTAAGAAGAAATCAAATGACCACAAAAATCATCACCATTTCGAATCAAAAAGGCGGGGTAGGAAAGACAACCACCGCCGTAAATCTGGCACATGCTCTCACCTTGAGAAATAAACAAGTGTTGTTGATTGACCTTGATCCACAAGGACAGTGCGCAACCAAGTTGGGTATGGATAGCCAAATGGGAACGTATTATTTCCTGACAACCCAACCAGGCTCTACAAGTGAAATAACATTTATCCGCCAATGGGTCCGTGATACAGGTCGTGATTTCTTACAGTTGATTCCAGGCAACTCAATGACCTCCGCTGCGCAAATGATGTTGGGTGTCCAGGATCAACCGATCTCCTACATAAAAGGGCTGCTGAAAACATTCACTAAAGATCGGTTTGACTACATCATTTTCGACACTTCCCCATCTGTGGGTGGCTTACAGGAACGTGCAATATGGGCGGCTGACCTGGTGATTGTTCCTACGGCAACAGAATTCGCATCATTAGATTCTTTAGCGAAGACAGTCACAACTATCCAGACATTGAGGGACAAAAAGAATTGGCAAGGGGGATTGCTGGGAATATTACCTACCTTTTTTGATGGTACCAACGAGTCACGCGACTCACTTCAGGATCTGCAGGCAACATTCAGCGACAAGGTGCTTTCCCCCATTCATCGGGCGACTGTCTTGCGTGAATGTTGGTCTGAGGCAAAGACCATTTTTGAGTATGCGCCAGAAACGCGGGCTGCCGAGGAATATAAAGCTTTGGCAACTCTCGTATTGAAATATTAGAGGTTACGATGGCAAGGCGAGACGCATTTACGGGTCTACGTGATCCTAATCCAATAACCGAGGTCGAGGAGGATCAAAAGCAAGGATCCCAGATGGTCCAACAACAGCCCTTGGATTTAATTCCCACGGCAGATTTCAGGAAGAAAAGATCCCGTAAGTGGGAACAAGTTCATCGGCTTGAAACTGTAACGTACCGGGGAATACCTCAGCAGGTTGTGGATTTGATTATCAAAGATGCTCAGTCTCTTTCGGTTCCTAGAGATGAAGTCGTTAGGGCATTTCTGGAATATGGCGCAAGGCTTTACCGCAATGGAGAGATCAAACTTTTAGCGTACCCCAAGGCGCAGAGAATGACCTTGTACTCTGAAGGCAATGAAGGAAGCACCATCTTTCCTGCTCAAAAACCGGCAAACCATAAATGGCTGGCTGATGCATTCCCAGTTACGGAAAAGAAAGCTGGTGGAACCAAAAAGAAAAAAATCAAGAAAGACCAAGAAGCCATCCCCCAATGGGAAGTAAGAGCGACATTCCGAATTCCAGCTTTATTAAAGGAAGAAGTTCGGTCGATTGCGGGGGAGCATACTTTACCGGTCGGAGAAGTTGTCCGTTTCTTCGTAATGGAAGGTTCAAAGGCTTTTCACAACGGAAGCCTAGTCCTACAACCATCACCTAAAACAATAGGAAAGACGTTATTTCTGGAGTGATGCTAATGACCACTGACCTTTCTTGGAAAATCAATAATTTCAATTTCACTCCAAAAACTCCGTCTGCGTCCATGCTGACGTGCCGCAGACGCACTGCTGACACACCGCAGACGTCGACGCAGACGGAGTTGCTGACGTTGAAACCACAGGAAGCCCGTAAAGGGGTCTTTTCTAGAAGAAATGGGATAACCACTGTCCTTCCAAAAAAGGCTGTAATTGTGCCTTTATTTCGTCTTATTCGATATTGATTTTTTTTATCGATAGGGATTTCTTTTATGAATGCAGTTGTTGAATTTTCACCGGAAAAAGCCTGGCAAGCGGCAATTGCTAACCTCGAACTGGTTATGTCGCGGGTGACTTTTAGCGCCTGGGTGAAACCAACCCATCTGGTGGATTTTTCAGATGACACCTTTGTGATCGGCTGCATAAATGCGTATGGCCGTGAGTGGTTAGAAAACCGTTTAACGACCACCTTACAGCGATTCCTTATGGGGGTGATGAACAGAGAAGTAAAGGTTCGTTTTGTCGTCAGTGATCAGGAAATTGATGGCGGAGATGATCTCTTTCAGGAAGAGGGTCCAGAACAAGAAGATTCTGAGGACAATGCCATTGCGTTGGATATCCATTACAGCTCCATCCGGAATAACCTAATTGAGCCAAGCCGGGTAGTTCGCTTGCCGGTATATTACCTGCGCTGGCTGCCATACGTCGGATCACAAATGATTTTCTTGATCATGGCATTGTGGCAGGAATATTACCTGGCAAGCGGTAGAAAGGCTCGAAAAGGGAGCTGCAAAGTTGCCGTTCGCGCTGAGCGTATTTGCCAATGGGCTGGGATCAGCCGGGCTCAGTTCTTTCGCTTGTTACAACCCGGTAGCAGTCTGGGATGGTTTGCGAGAAAGATTGACACCGATCATGAAGTAGATAAGCGCTCAGGAAGAGCCAAAAAGTCCTCCAACAAATATGAACTATTCGAATCACCGCTGACACCTGGGGATGCTGAAGACTTGAAAACTTTCTTACTGGCTCATGGTATCGAGGATTCCCCTCAGGCCGCTCTGCAATTGGCTATCAACGCGAATCCGAAGGACATCTTGCATTATCCGGTGCGGCTTCCTCAAAAAGAATTCAACAAAACCATTCCACACTATCTGACCGTTCAGGATGTCATCCGGGAATTGATTGGTCATCGGCTCGACGGAGAACTTGGGACCCTGGCGGATCAGCTTACTGACCGATTGTTAGGTCAGGGGAATTTCATCCTGGTTACATGGTATTTCCTAAGAAACTGGTTACCGGTTCTCGGAGCAGATGCAGCCATGTTTATCCTGGTTTTGCGCAATCTGTGCTACTTCAATGATGAAACGGGTGAGATCCGAGATGCAGTCTGGATTGAAGGTGGATATCAATCTATCGCAAATCGTCTAGGGATCAATAACCCTCGCGTTGTGGCAAATTGGCTTCCAGCCTGGATAGAGCGAGGAAAACATAAGGATGAATTAAGAGATCGTACCGTTGATGAATTTTCTCGTCGGCAACGTCTTCAGGATCTATTAGCTCTTTTTGTTGAGCGTATTGATCATCGGATCAATTCTGAGGGCAGCTATAGTTGGAAATTTAAGGTACAGAGGGTGGATCCACTTACTCCACAACACCAAGCCATCCAACAGGCTGTTTCGTCCCTTCTTGTGAAATCAGAAAGTCAAGGTGTTCAGGATGAATTAGATTCTTGGATCACTTTATTGGGCAATGGTTGCGCGGAGCGTCCCCGAGCGGAGCGAGTGGGATCTGAGACTGTCAAAACAGAACCAAAGGTTGTTTGGCGACTGCCCGCCTCTGGCGTGAGACTCTCAGATTTAACCAAAGATTGTTCTGAGACTCTCAAGGGTATCCTCAATGATTGTTTTGCGACGCTCAACCCGGAAGCCAAGGGTTGTTTTGAGACCCTTTTAAAGATTCTCAAAAGCTTTAAAGATTCCCCAAAAGAAAAAGATACCTCCTCTACCCAAGATACATCGATTTTGCTGAACGATCCAACCAGTCAATCGGTGGCGGTAGTGACTGATTCGAGTGGAAATTGGTCATTGGATAAATTATTGGTGCGCGCAGACAAGAAAAATCGGCAGGCTTTACTCGATCAGGAAAAGAATGCTTTACCTTTTGTATCTTGGATTATTCATGGCGCTTCCCAACCCAACATCCAGAATCCGTACAGTCTGGCCATCGCCAAGCTAAAAGAGAACCCCAGAATCGGAGCCGGCGGAGCGAGTGAACGCCTGGCTGCATTACAGCCGCGAAATCTTGCCCGCCTGATTGAGCAGTCGTTCACCTTTTGTTCCCCAACCGACCAAAATTGGCGACGGCTTTTTGCAGAAGTGAAAAGGGATCGTATCCGGCTTTTAGCGGATGCATTGGGATTGGTTCTGGATATCGAGGAGGAAACAGGTTGGATGAGTAATTAAGCCAGACGCACTTTGTGGACTACCGAATTCAAACAAACATTCATAATAAGGAGACAACAAATTATGGCGCAAGGAAATCTTACGTGGCAACGTGGCGACATCACCGGGGATATCTATTTTGATTATTTGCGTCCCCAGAATCAGGACCCTATCCCTTATGTTCGCCTGTACCTGATGATCGCTGGCAGCCCAGAATCAAAACCGGTGAAGGGATTACGAGTGCTGGTTTATGGCACCCTGGCTGAATTGGTGTACGGACATGTTCAGAAAGGCAGCCGGATCGGTGTTGAAGGGCATATTCAACTGCGCTACCGGCCAAACACGACGACCCCTGTTTTTGAAGTCGTTGCCGAACGAGTTGAATTTATCCGCAATATTGATTATGAACGCGGAAAACAAGTGATCGCAGATTTAAAACAGCGTGGAAAACGAAATTCCGTAACCGATCTGGAAATCATCACACAGATCCTTGAAGTTGGAGAATTAGGTCATGACAGTGAATAATCCTACTGAACCGGAAATCCAAATCTCTGAAGAAAAACTACAAAAGCTTGGTTGGATACTATTCGGTCTTGCGGTGTTTTTTACCATTATTGGTGCGTTCGTTTCCCCATTGGATGACCAGGGGAAACCGGTACTTCTCTTGCCGGAGGTCAAAGCAGTGGAAGATTACAGAAAGGCGGCACAATCATGGATTTCTGAGTTGAACATTTTGGATGGCGAGATCGCGCACATTATTGCTGCTGACCAACAAGGTGATCTCTTTTCACAGTCCAGAGCCTCCCAACAGACCCTCCAGCATGCTGTTGAACTCGCTCAACAGGTTGATCGAACCCGAGTGCCACCAATTGGCATGGGGATGCATGAGCAAATGCTCTCGACAACGCTGAGTTATCTTGAAGCTGCTCGAAGCGCTCTACAGTGGGTCAGCGTGCCAGAGCAAGAAAATCAGGACCAGGCTATCCAATTACTTGAAGATGCTCGGCAAATGAAATCGGAATTGGAGAAAAACAAGTGGTTGATCTCACGTTAGAAGAATTCCAACGAAATCAGTCTACTCGAATCTCCAGAGAAATCATCGGGCAAAGCGAGGAGCACGAGCAAAAAATGCAAGCCAATGCTCAGAAATTATGGGAAAATGCCCACAAACATCTTGTCGCACTCTTGAGGCTTCTCGATCAGGATTACGATGAATCCTGCGAAAAAGCGAGCCGTCCACTGGAATCGTTTAGCGATGATGACCTGGCATATCTGATTCATGTTCGACTGCGAGCTTTGCAAGGGTCAGCATCGAAGAAAATTGAGCCCGTGGAAATAAATGAATTAAAACAGCGCTTGAAAGAACTCAATCAGAAATATTCTGATCTGGAACAAGAGCTCATTGCCACACAGGAATCGAAAAAGAATATACAGGCAGAGAAGGCAGCACTGGAAGCCCACTTAGCTGCCCTTCGACAGATCCAGAAAGATGAGGTTGCCCAGGACATTCAATCCCCAAAATCGGGTACTGAAGAATCGAGGGACCTTACGCCTGTTCCAGATTGGGTAAAAACCTGGCAGTCATCCAAGAACTTTGAAAAAACATCGGCGGCAATTTTTGTGATGGGTGAAATGGGGATTGCTTTACGACCATCCATCATAAAGCAGATGGCAAATCGCCTTTCCTTATCAGCTGCAAACAAAAACCTGGATGAAGCCTTGAATTGGTTAGTGTCACCGGAAGGAAATGAAGTCCCAATCCTGGTTGAACAGATAAATGGCGTTGTTGAGCAAGGATCCAGTTCTGGTGGAAATCAGCCTGCGGTGCTGCATTTGACTCGTAATGGTCAAGTTGCATACCAGGTATTAACAGGCAAAATTCCCAAGGAAAATGAATTTGACATCCTAAGAAGACATCATTCTTCACCGGAACATACCATTCTGAATATTCAGGCCGGGGAAATCCTGGTAGATGAAGGTTACAGAATTCAAGGACGGGCACAAGCTATTAGTTTATCCAATGGTGAGACTTATATCCCAGATATTATTGCTGTGGATCCAAAAATAGGCGAGGTAATATTCGTCGAAGTAGAGCGGGATGTGAGTAAGGATCAAATATCCCGAAAAACGAAATGGATGAAGTTTTATGAAGCTTCAAATGGAAACCTGTATGTATTTTGCGACAACTTAAACTGTCAGAGAGCTATTCAGGGAGAAATCAACCTTGCTTTAAGTGGGTTAAACTACAACTCATTTCTGACAAATCTACACGGATTGCGAAATGGGAAGCGAGCAGGCAAGGACGATAGCATCTGGTTTTCTCAAAGAAGGGCGAATGAAAAATAGAACGGAGTGCACTCCGTTCTGTCTGCATCGTTCCTCTAGAGTCTTAAGGGGGAATGGTGTGATCTATCCTATCATATTTTTATGGTTTTCGATGGTTCACCTAGAATAATCCTTACCTTTCAAAAAAATTCAAAAAAGCATTGATATTATCTTAATAAACGAATCTCAAGGAGTACTTTACCAAGAGTATGTGAGATAGGGATGGGAATATCCGAGTATAGACGAGTTAGTAATCGAAGGGCTATCGGTTTTGTTTCACTCCACCGAGATAGAATTCCCATCATAAGGCGTTCAAATTCATCAATTACTTTATTCTCTGTCATAGATTTTGAAAGTTGGACAGCTGATTCAAAAAGCAATGCGGATAATTCAACCTCTAGAACATTATCATCCGGTATGCTACTCTGTCCGGGATACAACTTCGAACAAGCCTCCGCAAGTCCTAGTAATTCTTCAATCAAGTGGTTCTTAGCATTATCCGATAGTTGCTTAGCCTGGCATGTTGAGAAGTAAAGACCAAGAATGACAATCATCGGGTTCAAATTGATCAATCCTACAAAATTAAAACCGGAGATTTTTTTCTCAAAATCAAATAAGAGGTCTTTAGGAAGAAGTTGTGTATGGTATAAACCAAAAAGGAACTGGAAGCCTGCTATAGCGGAATCTGGTGAAGACAACCAATCTATAGCTTCAGAAGCGAGATTTTTTAATGATGAATTTGATAATGCTGTAATTCTCTCTTCTTCACCAGAAGTCAAGGATAAAAGTGAATTTGATATCTCCTTACCAAAGAAAGAATGCAAGATATTTGTATATGATTCCCTTTGTTCTAACAAATCCACAGCCGGCAAAATGTTATTTTCTTTCCATGGAAAGACCTCATTTAGCAATTTATCTCGTTCTTCTTTACTAAGCGTCTTATTATCTCCAAGCGCGTAATTTAACCCAAGAATTTTGAATGGTAATACATCCAATCTACTTGGATGAATCACATCATTCCATTCGAGGGGTGCTGAAGCAAAAATATATCTAAAAGGTAATTGTGGTTTTCTTTCTTTCAAAACACTTATAAGCCAATCAAATGGAACTCCAACTTGTTTGAAAATAGTAAACAGTTCGTTGGTATGACCCCATGAAAATAAAAGTTTTTCATCTGCTGTAAACTGGTTGCCCCCCGGAAGATCATCAAGTTCGTCTGAAATCCATCCTAATAAAAGAAGAAAAGCAGATATTTCTATGTTCATTTCTTCTGTAAAGAAAGAAGTTACTAACATTGCGGTTTGTTCTTCATCACCGAATTGGCATATCAATCGAAGATATTGCAACCGGCTGATAGGGGTAATAAGAACATCGGAAAGTCCTGAGAGGAATTTCTGTCGTTCATCAAATGATAGTTTTTGGATTTCATCAAGTAAAGTGGTAGGGATTCCAATTGGAAAAGCCGATATTCTTGATGTCGCAGTAAATAAACCAAGTCTAGTGATTAAATTTCCCGCAGACAAATTTATTTGTTCTTCTATATTGGCAATGGCATTATCACTTGAAACAAAACCGAAGAATTGGTGTAAACCTTGTCGAGATGGCGGTAATAGACGCGCAAAATCGAGAGTTTTAGTGGATAAGAGTTTTTCTTTGAGACTATGATAATAATTTCCTATACTTGATTTTCGTAATTCGTTTAGTTCTTCCATCCGTTCTGCTGGACTTTTCAGTAAACAAATCTTTGAGATAGTGGCTTCTAGCTCGCTTGCTGACCATTCACAGAAATAATCATAGTTACTTTCAAGCCAAAATTGTTTATTTGCATTAAGAATAAATACAAAATCTCCAGATTCTATGTTGATTTTTTCCCCATTATTGGGATTGATGAAAGTTGCGCTTAACTTCTTCTTAGATGTATTTGGTGAAAATAAGACTTCTGCTTTGGGATTAACAGCCTCAATTGCGATGGATTCTCCTTCTAAAGTCTTGGCTAAATTGTCCCAAAAGTTTGCGGCTGGAAACATTAGGCCAGCCACATCAATCACAGAGATGATCTCAATCCCAATTTGCTCTAAAAATTTTGGGTCCCTATTAATTATTGTTTTTAATGGATCCGGAAGATCCTGGTAAAGCCTTTGACTAAAAAGGCGTATGTATGGATCGAACTCCGAATTGGCATTACTGGAAATTTGGGAAGATAAAGAATCCTTGATTAATTCGGCCGTTCTTTCGAGCAATCCTGAGTTGGCAGCAAATCTCGGCTCACAGATTTTATAATAAAACCAATCATAGAACTGTTTACGCGGTGACTTATCAGAGTCATCCTTTATAAACTGCAAACCATTCAAGAAAAATTCTGCCAAGCTTAATGCTACAAGGAATACATGATCTTTGTGATCCCTTTCCCATCCAACAATATTGCATAGAGTCAGTATGTCGAGAAAAAGATTTTCAAAAATCCACGATGAGCGAATTTGCTTCAATTCCTCAGACACGTTATCTTGCCAGATTTTCATTACTGCATAGGAAATGCTGTGCACGAAATTAATGATATATTCGAATTCTCCCATTGCCTCTACAGAGTCAATGGGCAGCCTTGGTATTTGTATCTTCCTACCTGTTACAAGAGAGGACGATACATATTCTTTGAGAATCCTAAGATTGGAATTTTCCTGAACCGCTTTATTCTCAATCGATGCCGTCTTGATATGGAACACTATCTCAGCACTTGAAATTGGGATATATCGTAAGTCAGCTTTTCGAAATTCTATAAGGAGATCATAGTATCTAGCTTCTTCAATCAACCCTTGTTTAAACGCCGACCAAACTAATTCATAAATACCTATAGCATGAACGCCATGATAATGAAGTTCCCTCTGAATAAAAAGATCATCAATAGCAGGTAGAAAGTTACTACTTTGTCCTGCGATGAAATTTTCTGAGAGGTTGTGTAATAATGAATCTTCTCTAGCAGTAGATTTGATTTCATTACCTAGCTTCTGTTGAGGAAGAAATGAATACTTTCTCTCTTCAATACCTTTACTAATTCTATCAATAAGATTTTGGAGCCGATTCGCATACATAGAACGATTTCGCTCTTCACTCACAGAACCTTGTATGTTGAATGTTTCACTACTTTCTGCCCAAACAGTATACGCCGAACAAACCTGGTTCAAGATATCAGTTTGTGCAAGCAATTGAATAGTATTAGCGACAAAAAATAAGTTTGACCCTTTAGGTACTCCATTATCCGTTTTAACAAGCCCCTCTGTTCCCAATCGATCAATAGCTGTAATTCTTTCAACTTCAGAAATGATCGCATCTGCACGAATATTTTCAACAATGTCAGCGATGGTAATGAATGTTAAATTACTAGTTCTGTGCTCAAGGCTATCCCAAATGTTTCTTTGTGAAGCAAATCCAACCACAAAACCTTGAAGGTTTCCAAGACTATCGATCAAATTTAATATGATGTCTATATCGAAATCACCAGTAAATTGATTTGAATTAATCTCAATTTTTCTTATCTTGTTTACATTTAAAAGCTCTAGCAATAGTTTTGATGCCTGAACAATTTCCGGTTGATACTGCTCAAGTGACTGTTTCATATTTACTAGAGCAAGGACAGTTTCACCGGGTAGATTGATTGGTTTTCCAATTTCCTCAAAGACATCAAGAAGAGAAAAGTGATCCAATAATAAAAGGCTCGTTACATCAAGGGATAAATGATCCAATATTGGTTCATCAGGCTCTTTAAAATCGACAAGGGATGGTCTCCCGCCAAAGCGGATAAATAGTGGGAATTTTTGCTTGGGAGAAGCTAAATTATTGTTACTAAATGCCATATTGTAAAGCGTGAATAAATTGGACCTGGCATTCATGGAAAGAAAATGGATAGGTATTTCTCCGGAGTTGTATTTATAGACTAATTCATTCCACTGCTGATTCCTCTGTTTTATTATGTCAATTGTCTCTTCGAATGTTGTTACCCTTATTAGTGCGCCTTCCGCACTCATAATATTAGGAATCAGTTTGTGGATATCTTTCATTTCAGAATCAAGACCTAACGAGAAACCAAGCATCATTTTCTCGACTACATGCTGTGAACTTAATTGGTCAACTGGTGCTAAATCAAAAAACTCGATTGCGAGCTCGGGAGATGCCCAAAGCAGAGAATTGGCAATTTGGATAAGTTCGTCAGCCTTAAAATCCGGCTGCTTCTTTATCAGAATTGCAACATCCCTTAAACCCAATTTATCACCTTTACGAATATAGAAGTCACGGAGCAATAGGAGATTTTGTTTGGTTGGGTTGCTCTCGGCTATTTGACGTAAATCCGACAGGGCTTCAGGAAATTCACCAGATAGTGCCTTGCTTTGTATGTAAATTAATATCAGATCACTTGGAAGGTTGTTATCAAAACATAAAGATTTATTTCGCTCGATATAAAGTTTACATTCCTGGTACATTCCTTGGTTATAAAGAGTTGCAACACCAATCTTAAATGCTTTTTCTGTTTGGATTTCAGAGACCAATCGGTCCGGATATGAACTGATCTCTTGCCATTTTTGTTTTGCTGCGTAGTACTGGCACATTTCCATTAGCGCCAATGCATCTTTCTGTTCCTCATATGATTTTATTAATAAGCCAATAAATTTATCTAAACCTTCACCTTCGTTGCTTTCTTGACTAAGCAATAAATATTGAATAGGTTTTAACTGTTCGCGATAACTTGATTCCTGAAATTCTCTGTTGGCATCACTCATCTTTTTTTGTGCGATGAGTGTTTGAATATGCCAAAAATCCCATAATTGCTCGAGTCCTTCTGTAATAAATAACTTTTTATTGCTCTCGAGTAGATACAGAGTATTTCGTACTTTCTTAAGTTGAATATTTAGCATAGCACTGCTAATAATGTCTGCTGCAGTGGCCAAACCTTTCTCACGTTTCTTTTTTAACTCTTGATGGCTTTTCTGTAACTGAAATGGATATCTTCTATAGAATACCCAAGAGATTATTCGATGATCAGTAGGAAAGTCGGTCAGCAGACTACTGAAAAAATTTTCTGCTTCTTTCTGTCTTCTAAAATTGCATGCTAAACAAGCAGCATACCATAGCTTCAAGGAAAGTCTGTAGGAAGCACCTGAATACTCATTCTGATAAACTTTTCGGAATATTTCTGCCGCATAATCAAGCGCATGAATGGCTTCGTTAGAAGACTTTATAAGGTCTAGTTCAATTGGTTCTGGCCACAATGTCGTTGTCCTAGAAAAGACTGCTGGCGAGAGCGCAGAAAAATAAGAAATTACCGCGTCGGCAATCTGAATGCTTTCCCAATTGCTTGCGATTTGTTTTGCTTGGTTGATGGTTTCTCTAGCTTTTTGTAAATCTCGGAACTCCAAATGTAACAATGCCTGCAGACGGAAAACTTCAGCATTATTACTGGTCTCTACCTGTAATTGTTCAAGCAAGCTTTTTGCTTCATAAATGCTACTTTTCTGAAGCAAGAGAGAAACTCGAGCGCATATTGAATCAATATCATCCGCATCGCTAAGCGTCTCTAAACTGTCCTCCAGACCCGACCGATGTAAAGCAAGAATTGCCCAATATTTCCTATCAAGTCCTTCTGGGTCGAGTTCTTTTGCTGCTTGAAGAAGGTTTTCAGCTTTATCAAAATCTTCATAAAAATCAATATATGTAATTGCTTCTAATCGAATAATTCCCGCCTTTGTTTTTACATCTATTGCTTTCCACTCATCAATATTAGTTTTTTTCTGTTTTATCCATTCAAAAACCTTTTTCTTATCCCCTTCCCGCCATAATATTCTATTCTTTTCAAGTTCCTCTGATGCTTTTGAATTTAGAAGTGTTAATAAGTTGTTAAAATCAGTGGCTAATGATAAATTTATGCCAAAGCCCGGCTGATTAGTAAATGGAGATGCAGTTACTTGACCACATATTTGTTCAGACCAAAATTGACTATTCTCAATATGTGTATAAATTAATTTGGAATTATCTCGGAGAATGTCACGAATGCGGATTGCATCCCATAATTCATAATCAATACCCGCATCTTTGAATCTTTGTCTTTCAATTGAAATTTGAGTGTTGGCTTTTTGGGATGTTATCCTACATGCTACTATTAGGATAAACTTTTTCACTCCCTCTTTTTGCCAAAATTGAATGCTTTCGAAAAATTTATTTGAAACCTCAACTATTTCTGCTGGCGGGAAATTTTTATAACATTTGGATTGTGCAACTTCCAGAATTCCAGTCTTCCGGTCGCAACGAATATCAATGCCGAATTGCCCTTCTCCATTGTCACCATAAATTCTGCAATCAGTAAATTCGCCCTGCACAGCTAACAAATCCCGACATAACTCTTGAAACGGTATAGCTCCCATATCAAAGAAAGGCGGTTCTTTCCCTTTTTGCATCGGAGGTTTTAATAATGATTTCATGTGTTTTTAGACCTCATCATATGCAAGTGACGATCTGCTGTTGTGGATAGTTGAATCTTTCCAAAATAATACCACCTAAGTGCTCTTACGAATTTATTGCAATGTTAGCGAGATGAGAAATTAGATTGAGAATTTTTTTTAGTGGTTGGAGATAACTCAACAACTTTTCGAACAATTTACCCCGACTAATTTTGGGTTGCCAGGAATTCACTAAAGGTATCAGCGGGAAGTTTTCGGTTCCTCTGAAGCATATCCCGCCAGATCACATTTCCCTGTCCTTCGCTGATCAAATGCTGTTCAAAAGCTTCCACCATGATTTCAGCACTAGTGCGGTGCTTCAAGTCAAACAATCGAATATATGGCAAAATATCTCGCATATTATTACTTCCCAAGATGCCTTTATATTGTTTTGCCAATACAATTGCAGAAGCCTCCCCGCTACCAATAATCTTATACCCTTTGTCTGGGTTAGTAATCATTTTAAGATATAAAGCCCCCGAGTCCGTACTGGCATCGATCTGGTAGAGGATTATTCGATTTGATTTGAGTAAAGTATCCACTTTGTTCTTCATGAAATGCACTTTTTTTAGTTCCGCATAAACTTGCTGAGGGATACCGATTCGCCCGGCATATAACTGGAGTATAAGATTTTCTTGCCCAACAACTAGAAACGTCGAAAGGCAGTCCGTATCCAGGAATAATGACTCAATCATACGTCTCCTGGTTTTCGGTTTCAAAGTTAAAAACGATGTCAGCCCGATACGCATCGAGCAAAAGCTCTTCGTATTTACCGTTGGAAACCAAATCGCGATCTTTGAGTTGTTCCGCTAATTCAATATAACTTCCAGTCGTGTAGTATTGCTGATCGGAGGGAGTGGAAACGTATAACGTTTCATTAAATCCATACTTACGAGCAGAAGCGATGATATTGCTTTTTAGAGTATTAGCAAAATCAAGTGTGATAAATCCGTCCCCTACTAAGCGGTAAAGCGTTGCCTGGCGGCTCATCCTGAAATACTGCTCAATACGCACTATGTCTTCCAACGAGATTGGACGATTTTTGCCCTTCTTTAAATTATTTTCAATATAACTGCGTAGAGCGTCATTGGGTGCCAGGAAAAATGAGGCAAATCCATCAGCGTTCTTCTCCTCTTCGTCCTTCCCGGCACCAATTTCTTTCCCGCAAACTATACTTTGAATTTCTTTTTGGATAAACAAGTGGTAAAGCTCGTGCGCGGCAGTAAATCGTTGCCGACCTTGCGTCAATCTGGAATTGATTGCTACCAGTTGATCTCCACTGTGGGTACGTACACACATACCAGAAATGTGCTCGGATAGCGGATAAAAAACTAGAGTTAATCGCTCCTGAGATTGCAGAATAGCAAACACATCAATCGGAGAGAACAAATCCTCTCCGAATCGTTTTCGTAAATCGTTCGCTTGATAACTTAATTCGCTTTTAGCCTTCAACTGCCGCCCTCTGAAGTAAATTGCGCATTTCGGTTAAATTTAATGCGAGCTTGTGAATATCCGCGATAGCCATCAAATCTTCGTTTCCGATGGCATCTGCGCGAAAGGCGATACGTAAAGGTTTTACTTCCAATTCTCTTTTAACTAAATCTGTTAAGGCACACCCGAATAGACTTCCCAATAGTTCCAATTGATCCACTTGGAATTGGCGTTCACCCTTTTCACATTTTGATATTGTGCTTTGATCGACATTTAAGAAATGTGCAATTTGAACCTGATTCAAGCCGGCCATTTCCCGCAATCCCTTTATCTTATTCCCGATAGTTTCGTTCATAATTATCCTCTTCCTTCTTATAACATGATTATAGCGCGTTTTGTCATAAAATCAACCATGAATTTGGATTATTTATGACAGATTTGTATTTAAAATTTTCTTGTATCTGCAGTTAATTTTGAATCCCAATTTGACATCAGCCTTGCAGTTGAGTTGTCTTTTCTTGTGCGCTTGTACAATTCATGTACCAAGCAGAGATACTTTTAACAGGAATATATCTTTATAAGATTTGAGGTATATCCCAAACTTCTTTTATTAACAACACGCACGTCTCAATATTTTACAGCTTGAACTGGCCTAAACTTACATCCATACATTGCCGGCTTCCCCACCATCGTCCAGGATAGATTTTCAACTGTATTCCACCAGATTCCAGGTACTTCATACCACTTAGCATTTGCGACATCCTTAGGGATATCTGGATCTGGGGCGGTGCCATGCGCAAGAGCTCCATCCGGGTGGATGCCAACTTCAGTATAAACAAATGAATAAATTGGGCCTAAAGTGGCTAAAGATAACATCATGCCCCAC
The DNA here is from genome assembly GCA_002840735.1 of Chloroflexi bacterium HGW-Chloroflexi-2. Classification (GTDB taxonomy): domain Bacteria; phylum Chloroflexota; class Anaerolineae; order Anaerolineales; family Anaerolineaceae; genus UBA6170. Next base: position 29,954 of record PHBY01000004.1, on the reverse strand, counting down.
CCGCATCGGGAAGGTTCTACTGTCTTAGCTGCATCTATCCGGTCAGCAACGAATTCAAAGTAAGTCATCCCCTTCGGAGCTTCAGGAACCTGCATAGGCTGGTTTCCCTTGTAGGCAACGAATAAAATGCTGGAGCAAATCGCCAGGATGACAGCAGTTTTGACAACCCATCCAATCAACTTAAGAATCACTACGATGAATTTCATTTTCTCCTTCATTCTCTTTATCTGTCTGATACTTATCTTCTGGTCGGGCACCATCTCGTAGGACCCGGTTATAACGAATCTCCTCGCGATACATTCGATCTAGAGCAACCTCAATCACATCGCTTTCACTCCGTCCCATAACGCTTGCCATCGCTCTTAATTGACTCACGCCTTCTGGGCTTATTCGAAAAGATCGTACTGGTTTACTCGCAGAATTTGTTTTCGGCATGCTCGTTTTCCTTATCGGTTAGGTTATTTATAATGTAATACTCTAGTATTTCTTTGTCAAGTTAATTTCCGCATTTTTGCTAATTTAGTCAAATATGTCCCCCTAGGATAGGTGCTTTCTTATTGCTATGATTAGAGTCACAACCAAATATCTGTTCGGTCGCTGATAATCATCAGCTGTTCCAAAGAATCCTTGGAGCGACCATCAGCTTCTTCCCTGTCTACGCAACTTGAGTGCGTGTAAATAGGTGTTGAGATCTGAATGGTCGCTTTTGTTTTAACTAACTTTCAAACCCGTTAACCGGAAAAGGAGAAAAAATTGAAAGAAATTCCAGTCTCAAAGCGCAATCTGATCATTGCCGTCATCCTGGCAGTTGTCATTGCTGTCGGTATCCTGGTGATCGAAAACTGGCCACTTCGTACGGAGCAGAGTTCAGCAGCAGCAACCAACGAAGACAGTCTGGGGTCTACTGCAGCGGTCAATGCCATCGACCAGGTCTTCCAGGTGAACTATCAGGAAGGAAAAGAAGCCTGGCTTGAGCGTATCTGCGAGGTAAGCACTCCCGCTGGATGCGAGCTGTTTTCGACCGGCGCAGACCGTATGTGGGAAAAATACGTGGATGCCAAATCTGTGGTCACAGCTGCCTCTCAGGCAGTAGAAAAAGTAGCAGACAATGGTTCCGAGCAAGTCTGGCAGATGACCATCACGCTATCTTCTCCCTTACCGGGTAGCAATAAAACCCAGGATACAGCATATGTTGTTCTCGCGAAAACAGAAAGTGGTTGGAAGTTTGATCGTTTCCTGATGGAAGAAGAAATCAATGCCATTCTCGCTCGGGGAAAAACCCCCACCACAACTGTAGAAGAAGGAAAGAAGTAGTGAAAAGATTCTTCCTGATCATTGTCGTCTTGACCTTGCTCATACCATCTGCTGTTTATGCTCAGGGCACTGATCCCTGGTCAGAAGTTTTTCAGCCGGATGGAAATCTGAATCCTGATTTGATTGATCTGGGAGTAACCACAGATCACCCCGATTGGATGTCAATTGAACTGCCCTTTGGCCAGTCTATTGATCTTGATGCAAATTATCACCGCTATCAAACACCTAGCGGGAATATCGTTGTCTTACCCTCTGCCTCGACGTTATTTTTTATGGCCATGAACCCCCAAGAAAGCGGTTTGACCGGCTCTTATGGATCACTGGGAAATGGTTACGGCAGCCTGATCTCTTTTCTTGGGCTTGTTGCCGGCGATAATCTGGATTGGAGCAAGGTACAGGCGGAACATCCAGAGTACACCAGCCCGGATCAATTCTGGGGAGCAGTTCTCAATGGTCAGCAAGATGTGTGGACCTATTTCTCCGGGTGGGGATTCATCACAACCCTGCTTCAAATGACTTGGAATGACGGCGCTCTCCGCTCGTTGTATTTGTTGTATTTGAATGGTTCACAAAACTGTGCGGCCATTCCAGGGGGGTGCTCGGGAATTGTCACCCCACCTCCTCCCCCAAGGGAGTGTCCTGATCCAACAGTTTCTATGCAACAACCTGTCCTCGTCATTCAAAAAACTGCGCCGAACAATCCCCTGGTAGTGGGACAAGATACTGAAAATCGACGCGGTGCAGATATCCAGGTCAGGGTGACAGTTCCTCCAGTGATTTTCACCTGGTATGAGCCGATTTATGAAGAAAGAGATGTTTGCCGCTCAGTCAATTCCGGAGAAACCGCCAATTGCAATACCGGAGCTGGATCAGTTATCAATGATGGTGTCTCAGATACCGAAATGGTATTCAAGGAATGCCGGACACACGTAGAACATTTACCGGATGCGGTAGCATCCCTACAAGCTACTGCAGCATTGGATGCCGCCAGCCAGGATTGGATCACAGGTAGATTAGGGCAAACCCATTATGAAGCCTTCGTCCACCAGGCGAATTTCACCCTGATTCCCGGAATTGGTTCATGGACAGGCGGATGTGATGGCGGCGGCACCTGTACTGCTACTGGCCAGGCACTCCGTGTTCCATTTGCAGATCCAGGAACCTTCAACTTGCGAATGGACGTTGTGACCACGGGCACTCGCTTCCGTGGAGTTCCAATCACCCAACCGAGGCGAGTAGGGATTGATGGAACGATGCAAGTATATGTGGCTCTTCCGGCACTGGTGCCATAAAAGGTCAAAGTGCAGATTTTATCAATTGGGGTCGGTGTGTTGCTGACAGTCGTCCTGGGTTTCATGTCCGTCATCTACTTACTACTGGCGATAGGGTTGTGGTGTCCACGAAACGATTATGACAAGTAAGGAGGCATTAGTTCATGACAGATTATTTTGTCGTCTTTGGAGATTTTCTCGCCGCTCTGCCTACTTACCTGTTGAACGGTGTTCTCGCAACCGTTTACTGGCTTGGCGAATCTGGAGCTGCTCTGGTAAGTATTCTTTGCGCAGGGTTGATCATCCGTTTTGTGGATCAACGTGTGCAATCCAGAGCAGCTTTCCGACCTGGACGAAGTGGGCGGGAAGCAACTACTCCGGATTTATACACAGCTCAAATCACGACGGCGATTATTCTGGTGCTGTGGGTAATTAGTCAATGGGGGATGGGAGCACCGGTCCCCTGGCTGGGTACAGCGATGTGGATCGCTGGCACAATCATCCTCTTACTGGTGCACATGCAGGAACATACCCTTTTGTGGAATATGAAATCGGGAATTGCGATTTATTCCCTGGCCGTCATCGGAAGCCGGCTCTACCTGGCATACACCGCTCAATTATCAGCAGATCAATGGGCTGCACTGATAGGGACATCTGAAAGCGCATCAGCAGTGATTGCGAATACACGCGGAAATGTAACTACGATTATTCTTTGGGCTTTATGGTTGGTGATCCCGTTAGGTTATTTTGCCATGTTACTGCAGCAAGTTCTGATCAATCCGATGTCGTTGGTCAATCCATTGGCAGGCGCGAGCGAGTTGATCAATCGCTATCGAACCAGAAGATAGGGTGATAGATGAAACCAGCACACAAAATCGTGAGCTTGCATGATTTATTACTCTACCTTTTTAGGTGAGAGTCTTATGAACGTCGGAAATTCTTGATTAACGCCAGATTCTATTTCAACGATTGGAGGTCAATATGTCACAACTGATGGATTTGCTGCGCGGACCTGCTTTAGGCGTGATCGTCATGATCATCCTGATGGCAGGCGTCCTCATCATCACTGCATTTGCGGCGCTAATTGCCCAGATGAGTCTCTTGTTCCGGCTTCGACCTTGGAATACTTCCGAAAAGAGAAGTGAAAAAGGGAATGAAGGTTGCCCACAAGAAACATTTGAGCAACGTTCCGCAACTCGTGAAGACCAGCGAGCATCATCTCCCCATCGCCAGCGTTCACCACAGGTGGTGGTTGTCGAACCAAATACGAATGAGGTGGTTGATGCAATCTGGTGGGAAACAGTGAAGCAATAGCAATCCAGGGCTTCTCTTGCGCAAGCAAGAGCAGCCTCACGAATTCACCAGCTGGTTAAGTTGGCGAATTGATGAGGCAGAACGCCAAGTACGGAGAAAAGAGAACGATGATTATTGGAAAACTGACCGAAAAAATACCCTGGCTGAGATCAGATGATCCTCTCTCCATTCCAAATGACCTGGAAGTGGAAGGCACAGAGCTACATTTCAACGACCGAAATGAGCTGGACTATCTGGTCTTTCGTGTCACAGAGCGGGAAGGCCCGCGGGAATATCAGGGATACCGGGCGGTCCGGCTGCTGCAATTACGCTACATCTCTCTAGAAGCTCGCCGGGATGCTGGGCTGCTACAGAAGATGCGTACGGTCTTGCGTGGTTTGTATGGCGCTCAAGTGGATCTAGTTTATCTGGCTGCCGGCGTTTTTAAGAACCCCAATGTTGGAATTGTTCAATGCTATGGAGTCGCTGCGTTTTCGCCAAAGAAAGATGAAGCTATCCAGCGCTCTTTACGTGATCTATCTGCCTTACGAGCCGGATTGGTGGGTACTTACCGTCAAATCCGCCTTGAACCACTTTCAACTGAAGTGGCTCAATGGTTAGCGCGTGCTCTGGAGCAGATGCCTTATGCCATTGTGGCTGTCGGGCATCCAGATCCACGTGAAAACGCCCGCGGTGGAGATTCTTCGATGCGTGATCCATTAGTGTCTGGAAGTCAGGGTGCACAACAATATTCCATTCAACAGAATGAACTGCTCTTTCGCGGTATGAGCAGCCTGGAAGAAGAGTTCTTGTTGATGCTGCTCACAAATCATGTTCGTCTTGAAGATATTACCCGCATGTTGGCCGGTATGTTGGAAGATACCTCCGTTTACGCTTCCCGTCAGTTGGGAACCCGGGCTGCTTCGTTTGGAATCAGCCTGCCTGCCATTTTGACTGGGGGACTCGCTGAAAACGCATCCAGGTCTTATGGCACAAACCATTCGAGCGGCGTCACCCAGGGTGAAGCTGCCACAGATGGCGTCGCAAATTCAGAAGGCCAGGCGCACACCACGGGTCATGCCAGCACTCGCGGTTGGGCGCACACAGTTGGAATCTCCGAAACCGATACGATTGGTTCGTCTTCCACGGTTGGAACTGCAGTCAGTCAAGGGACAGCTCATACCGAAGGAACAGCAGTAACCGATGGAACGTCCCACTCTGATTCGTCCGGTGTAGCGAACTCTCATACGGATAGCTCTTCTTATGGCGTGAATGGCGGTGTGGGTGGGAGCATTGCTCCGGCCGGCGTAGGTTTATCGGCTAACGTGGGAGGTAATGCCAATTGGGGTTCAGCAGATGGTGTGGTTGTCAGTAGCGGATCATCCGACTCAAGCATGCGTTCGGTCACACACAGCCAGGCAGACACCGTTTCGCAAAGTACTACTCAGAGTCAATCGAATACAACCTCCCAAAGTCATTCGACGACGCAATCGGAAGCTTGGACAACCTCTGGAGCTGAGACGGATTCAGTAGCCGACACGACCAGCACATCTACCACCCAGAGCCATGCAGATACAAAAAGCACAGCCCGATCTGAGACAGATGGTGTTGGCTTGGGGCAAAGTATTGGACGTGGAATTAGCGCCGGGATGAGTGTTGGTGTGGCTCCTTCTTTCTCGCTTTCAAACGCTTATCAATGGCAGGATGATCCTTATATCCTCCTCACGGATATCATGCGAACTCAACGCAAGTTGTTGGATATAGCCAGTCGGGAAGGTGCTTTTTATACAGATTTGTATGCTTTGGCTACCAGCGAACAAGGCATTCAGGCGATGATGGGGCTCATCCCAGAAGCATTTCATGGCACCGAGGATGTCGTCGCAGGTGTGCAAACCCGTGCGTTAACCGATCCGGAACAGGCTTATATCGGCTTACATGCACGAGCGTTTACCCCATCGACCCGCATCGAGACGATTCCAGAGGCAATGAGTGGGTATGCAGATTCGACCTTACTCACCATGCTTCAGGTGGCAGCTTATACCGCACCAGGCATGTTCGAGCAGGGATCAGCGCTCACCACCCAGGAAGAAACCCCAGCATTTGCTTTTTATCCGGATATGCCTGGAAATATCACCCTCGCCCGGCAGTGGTCGAGTGAAACAGGTTTATTAACAGATACTTTTCTAAAGTTATCTCCAGACCGTCATTTTCATACTGCATTTGTCGGGGATACCGGTTTTGGAAAATCGATTGCTGCTGAACGCCTGGCTTATGAGGCGACCCGTTTCTGGCATTACCGCACCATTGTGTTGGATTTCGGACAGGGCTGGCGTAAAGCATTGAACTGGCCAGGGGTGGGTCCGAAAGGTTCAGAAGACAGTCTTGGACATGTGGATATCCGTCAACTCTACCCCGGTTCTCCACGCCCTCTCCGGTGGAATATCCTGCAAGTACCGAAAAGGATAGAACCCGGACGTTACCGCAGCATGGTGGCTGAGTTATTTGCGAACGCTGGCAGGATGGGAGCCAGACAGTTGGGCTTCATGCGCCGCGCGCTGACCGAATTGTATTTTGAAGCGGGTGTTCTGACCGGCGACCCCAAGCTGCAGAATGGTCCCTTAGGGCATCTTCAGGATGAACATGAAGTGGAGTTAATCCGCAATGAGCGTCAGAGTCTTGGTGAGGATCTGAATGATCTTCATCCTGGAACCTTATTAGAAAGTCTCTCGCCGTCCGAACTACAAGTTCTAGCGGTCAATCGTAGCCGGAAATTGGATGTCTCCAAATGGGTTGATCGTCTGCGAACCTACAAAGAGAAGCTTGAACGGGATCAGGTAAGTCGTACCAGTCTGGAGGGCGTTCTCCTTCGATTGGAGCAGTTCTCCGAAGGACATATGGCAAAGCAATACGGATCTTCAGCCAGTGGAACCGGCGTGGAAGATTTGGGATTGATGGGCAATCCTGATAATCCCTGGGGCGTCATTGTCATCGAAGGTGGCGCTGAAATGGATGAATACTCCAAAGCAGCATTGCTCTCATTATTGGCCAGCATATTGTATTCGGATGCGGTCACCCGCCGGTGCGAAGCCTTGGGTGGCAAACATTTCCCGCCTATGCAAATCTTCTTTGAAGAAGCGAATAAAGTCCTGACCGGCGTCTCAGGTGGAGCCGCTTCAGATCAAGGATCAGGAGAGTCGGGTAACCCGGTCAGCCATCTTTTTCAAACGATGTGGCGTGACGGAAGAAAATACAACGTTTTTCTGCATCTGATGGCTCAAACCGTAAGCGAATTACCCTCAGGCATCCTATCCTCCTGTGCGAATGTATTTGTGTTCCAAACCAAAGATCCCAAAGATCGGGATTTGATCTTGCCACATTTAGGCCGCTCCGAAAAAGGGCTGGTCAATACCGAATACAAACGCTACCTGGCGCGCATTCCGCGTACGTATGCGATTGCCAAGCTGGGTTATAGCGATGATGTATTCTGGCTGGAACCCGTGTTAGTCCGCCCAATGATCATCCGTAGTAATGAACCCTCTGACCTCGAGATTACCCAGGAATTGGGAGCCGTTTCTCTGGAACGGACAGCTTCTGACATCTTGGCAACCAATCGATCCCACTGACGCTTCGCGTCGGGGCACTGAATCCAATGATTTGTAAAAAGGAGAAAGAATAATTCATGCAAACAAAAAAACGTTCCCCCATTGCCGCAATTGTACTGGCTGTTGTCATCGGTTTGCTTGTGATCGCCCTTTTGAACGGGGTGATCCGTCCAACCCAGGTGGTGGTCGCCAAAGTCGCCATTGCCCCTGGAACCGTTCTGACTGACCAATTGGTCGAGTTACGCACCATCCCGATGGGAGCTAAACCTGCGGATGCCACTTCAAAAATTGAAGATGTGACCGGGAAGATCCTGGCTGTTGGAAGAGCTCCGGGGGATCTGATCGTTACTTCCGTTTTGGGAGAGATAGCCAGTGCAGGCATTCCCGCTGAACTTCCAGAAGGGCATGTTGCTCTGGCGATCCATGTCGACCTGGCCAGTGGCGTGGCTGGTTTACTTCGTCCAGGACAGACCGTTACGGTGATTGGTATGATTTCTCCAGATATTCTCAAGGCGAGTACCACCTCGGTGTTCACGGCGCCGATTGCGGAATTTACTTCACCCATTGTTTCACTCACTCCTGGCGTGACCGCAACACCTACCCCAACTCCTACCCCCGCTCAGCCGGCTTCTCCTCTCGCTCGGTTGGCAATCACAGGTGTGCGAGTTCTCTTAGTGCCTCAATCGTTTCGTTATGAAGAGGTTCCAGCCGGTGCCAGTGAAGAAGAATTGTTTTCCTCTGCTCGAACAAGCATGTCAGCTCAGGAAGGCAGTGTGATCGTTCTGGATGTTCCCACGGGGTTGATCGAGGTCACTCCAGGATTTAAGGTTGATCCGGCAACTTTGCTGGCTGCTCTCGACCAATATGGCATGATTCACCTTGCCTTGGAACCCACCTCAGGGTTGGCGTTGGATGTTGCGGACGTGTTTACCCTCAATCTGGGTGAGTTGTATACCGAGATGAACGATTATCGAAATCGGAACATCCCCGTAGGGGAGAAATAGGTCAAAATGAGCGATAACGCTTACCAAACCAATAAAATCACCGTCATGCTGGCAGGAGCCGGTCATGATGTTGTTTACTACCAGATGCAGCAGTCGATCCTGGCAGACCAACGCTTTATGATCTCAGGTCACGCCGCCCAATGGTCCATGTTCGAGACGAACTTGAACAACCTGCGGCCGGATCTGGTGATCGTCCAGACCGATATTGCCCCCGACCCGGACACCTTAATTCGTAGTCTTCAGAAAATTTCAGCCTGGCGTGGAATTGCGATTGTTGTATTGCCTTTGGCTCAAAAGGATTTTCAGGGGGCTTTTACCAAGGTGGATACTGTGCGAGGAGTTTTCGTCGCACCGGTCAACTGGACTGAGATCATCCAGGCTGCTTATGGTGCTGCGATGACAGCCCGGGCAAGCCTGACTCAAGCTGCGCCCATGCAGCAAGGGGTATCCGGCTATACCAACAGCGGAACATCTGCCTACATCACCGGCACGAAAAGGATCGCTGTCTTATCGCACGCCGGTGGGTCTGGATGCTCAACCATTGCGGAAAACCTGGCTTATGAATTGTCTGTCCGGCTCAGTGTGAAAACGTTGCTGGTGTCCATGGGGTTGCCACCAGCTGCTGCACCACATTTAGGGTTACGATATGTCCCCAATTTAACCGAATACTTTGATCGTCCGGGCAAGGCGGCTTTTCAGGCTGCAATCCAACGCAAGGAAAATTTGGAGATCTTGCTCGCGCCAGAATCCTCCCTGGAATATATGCACATTCTGGAAAGCTCAAGTAAAGGAACCGGAGAAGGCAGCATTAATGGGATGCTGATTGACTCGGAAGATGGTCGCTATGCCGCTATTGTCATGGATGTGCCGACCACAGAAGATTTGTGGATGATGCATTCAATCATCTTTGCCAATTATGCCTTGATCGTTGCCCGACCTACTCTGGCTGACTTAACTGCGATTCGCCATACCCTCAACTTATTGTTGACCGGCTTAAAGAGTGAGAAACGCCTGGCCCGAGATTCGATCTACCTGGTTCTAAATCAAACTACTGATCGCAGCAGCTTTACCCCCCGATTATTCCAGGAGGAGCTTTCCAAATCCTTGGGGTGGGCTCCACCCATCGCAGCCATTGTACCTTTTGATCCAGGGGTTCTTCAGGCACAAGATGATGGCTTGATGCCGGTGACGCGAGGGGATGAGTTTGCCAAAGGGATACGCGCTATCATCAACACTTTATTTCCCTTGGTGGAAAACAATCTTGCTCGTGCGGATGGGAAAAAGGGCATTTTGCGACTACCCAAAATCCGATTTACGTAGAATAACATTTTTGTCTCTTGAGTTGGAAAAGGTACATAATGTTGGAGGTTACCTATGCCGGGAATATTAGGTTTGTACGACACTGTCACGAACGGGAATAACCTGGACGAATCTATTCGGTCTGAGGTATTCAACGAGGTGATCGATCTGATCAACCATGATTTCCCAACTTCTGTTCTTCAGAGTCCTAGTGAAACCGACCGGCAGCGCATTCGGGAGCGGGTCGAAGCACAGATTGCTGCTGCGCTAAGAAAACGCAACTGCCGCCCTGGTGCCCTTCAGGAAGCTGCTATTGCTGAGGAACTCACCCGGCGGATATTGGGATTAGGTTTTTTAGATTTGCTCTTGCCGCCGGCTCGCACAGATATTTCTGAAATCACCATTTACTCCAGCGGCCTTCTTCAAATCATGCGTAAAGGATCGGTTCGTTGGGAAACCATCGAACTGCGGCCTGAACCAGGTGAAATCTGGCGTGTATTGGATCGCTTGATTGGTCCGCAAAACAAAACTCTGAATGAGACCAACCCAAGTATCAATGCCAAACTGCCGGCAACGCCACATAATCCAGGTGGTGGACGGATCAAGGCGCTTCACCCGGTTATTGCACCACCAGGTCGTAATCCTTCTATCAATATCCGCCTTTATGAACAAAAGCCGGTCAAACCAGAGTGGTTATTGGAGCGAGGAATGATGAGCTCCGAAATAATGGGGGTTCTTCGTCAGGCCATGGAAGGAGGTAAAAGAATTTTAATCTCCGGGGGAACCCGGACCGGAAAGACCACTCTGCTTAGTGCCTTGTGCAATTTCTTGCCGTCAATTTGGCGCATTGTGAAGATTGAAGATCCGGAGGAAATCTGGGTAGATCGGCCGACTGTACAAACAATAGAGGCACGTCCACAAGCGATTGGCACGGATGTCCGACCGTATACCCTGGCAGACGGAGTGGATGATGCCATGCGTATGTCCCCCGATTACCTGGTGATTGGTGAGGTAAGGGATGGAATAGCAGCCATGAGTTTATTCCGGGCATTGATGACAGGTCACAGTGGAGCTTGCACCTTCCATGCAGACAGTCCCCGCGAAGCAGTTCGCCGATTAGCAACAGTCATGGGCGCGGATGCCGGCGTACGGCCGCACGAAGCCAATCAGATGATTTGTGATGCGGTTGATTTGCTGGTACAGATCGGTATCCGTCACGAAGTTCGCCGGGTGATTGCCATATCCAATGTGTCCAAGGATTTGAAGAACGGTGACGTATATTTTGAACCCATCTATCGATATAAAGAGGAATCCTCAGCGGAAGAACCTTACTGGGAAAAATTAGGGGAATTGAAATAAACAAGTCAATAAAACTTACAACCATGCTTATATTTTTCTTAAAATAAGCATGGTTGTAAAATCCATTATATTTCTTTGAATATTCTTGGTTAATTTGCTTGTGTTTTAATACCTGAATAGCACAAACAACATAATTTTCCAAAGTAGTAATTTATGAAATTTCCAAGTATTGCATTGTTGCTGTTTGTTGTTATAATATTTTGTGTAACCGAAATATCAATTTCTGACGGTTGTGGTACATAAAATATAATGTCACTCAGTAAACAAGAAACCGAATTTCTAACTACGTTTTCCGCATCTGGAAAGAGGGTTTTCAGTTACCAACAGGCTACTGATTATTGGCAGTCAAAGGTAGCTGCAACGAATACTCTTAGCCGTCTTGTCCGAAAAGGATGGCTCCAGCGCTTGGAACGCGGATTATACATGATCATTCCACTGGAGGCTGGACCCGAAAGACTCTGGTCGGAGAATGCATTGGTATTGGCATCTAATTTGATCTCACCGGGAGCTGTTGCATATTGGTCAGCTCTTCGTTTTTGGAATATGACGGAGCAAATTCCTCGTGTTCAATTTATACAGACAACGAAAAGGAAAAGACCCCTTGTGATTCAGGGAGTTGAATTCCAATTTATTTATGTGTCGGAACGATATTTTTTTGGAATTAGTACCCGGAAAATTGAAGATTTGCAAATTATGGTGACAGATCGCGAAAAAACCATAATCGATGCAGCAAGCCGGCCTGAGTTAAGTGGGGGGATCATTCAATTAGCACAGGCAATGAAGTCTTCAATAAATTCCGTTGATTGGGAGAAACTCGACCGTTATTTGGACCAATGGGGTGGTGGCGTGGTGGCTAAACGACTTGGATATTTAATAGAAACGCTTTCTTTGCCTATCCCAGATCGAGTTTCGACGATAAATCACTGGCAAACCATGATCTCTAAAGGGATTAGCCAATTAGAACCCGGTTTAGGAAAATCGGGACCAGTTGTTACTCGTTGGCAACTTCAGATAAATGTTCAAATAGAATCCCAAGAACAATAATTGGAGTAAAGAATGATAAGTGAAGCTGAAGTTCGCCGGATCGCAGCTGCAGCAAAAGTTGATCCGATGGTGATCGACCTGGATTATAGTCTTGGATGGTTTTTGCTTGGTATGCGAGAAACAAGTACCTCATTCGGAGGTTTGATATTCAAAGGAGGTACCTGTTTACGAAAGTGCTACTTTCCTGATTACCGGTTTTCAGAGGATCTCGATTTTACTGCCACAAATCATCTATCACCTACCGAGGTCGAAAGTTGGATCACTAAAAGTGTTGATTGGATTAGTGATCATGATGGCCCTGATTTTCGAGTCCAGCCGATCCACTTTGAAGTAGTGGATGATGAATACGGAAGTGAATCTTATCAGGCTCGAATCTATTATCGTGGCCCTCTGCGTTGGGGCGGGTCACTGAGAACTGTTAAATTGGATGTGACACGAGCAGAAAAAATCCTACTGCCGGTAAAGGAAAAACAAATCATACACCCATATTCAGATCAAGTGAGTTTTGATGATCTCTTTTTTCCATGTTATTGCCTGGAAGAAGTAATCGCTGAAAAAATCCGAGCGGTTGGAGGTCAGCGAAGGTTTGCAGTTTCAAGAGACCTTTATGATATCTACAACCTTGTCTCATTTGGAATCAATAAAAAATCCGTTATGCAGATCTTACCTGATAAGTTTGAGATACGGGGATTAAGCCTGATGGGTATTGATGTAAAAAACATCAAACAAAGGCGATCTGAATTTGAGAGAGACTGGGAGCGTCGGCTTAATTATCTGGTAATAAACAAAGACGTGAATTTTGAAAAAGCCTGGCAGTGCGTTTTACAACTCCTGGATGAAATCATAAATAATCCCTAATTTTATCCATATCAGATGTTTCCGTTCAGTTTGCCTAGTTTTATGGTAAAAAATGCGCCAAAATAATCAGGGGTAAATTACAAATTTAACGTGCGAGATTTTACTCTCGCTTCGACCAGTTTTGTTTTAATTTTTTAAAGGAGGAAAACATGGGTATATATTATTGCCGTAAATGTGCTGTAGAGATAGGAGAGATAAGTGAAGAGTTTCCAATTCCAGACAATCTCATAGGGAATGAATACAAATTAGAAAAATTCGTAAAGCATAATTTCCCAACTGAATTTGAAGAAATTCACTCAATATTCAAGGAGCCAAATTTACTCAAATATTCTCAATATGTAGTAAATACATCGGCGTCAGGTTGTCTTGAAATTGATGACCATGGTAGAAAAAACCTGATCTTTGTTGCGGGTGAAACAACTGGATACACTTTAGTAAATGGTGAGATATTTCGACCTGATGACGCTGTCAGACTTGTATTTTATAAAGACACGAATAAAATCCATGCTTTCTCAACAAGTGGTTCTGTAATACCCAAGTTATGTTCAAGATGTGGCTGTCCAATTATTTTCTGATCCAATATTGAAGAAGTGCCAATAAGATTTCCCTTTGTCTTCCACCTGAATTATAACTGTCTGATTTCCTAATCGATCATATAAAGGGACTTCATTACTGAACTACTTCTTTGTTATTCTTTTCCCGTAACAATAAAACTTTGTAATTAGTTATGAAATGAGAAATAGTTGCGAAATATTAAATCTGTAAATACCGAAGTTGTCCCCCTAGGATAAGCCCTTTTCGCTTGCTATACTCAATCTAATCTGACAACTTAATTATTTATTCTTTCAATCGTTGGCCGGACTCTACCTGCTGGATGCACACGTCAAAGGCGCATAAGCACGAGTGTCTGGCTTTTGTTTTTAATACTTACCTGGAGGATCTGTGACGTTATTAATTCCAGTGGTTGGGCTCTTATCCACTACTTTGGTGCTCTTACTGTGGTATCCAAAACAAATCAAAACGGGTAGATTATCCGCTTTATATACTGTTGATTCAGCCCGAACTCTATCCAGCCTCGATCAAAAATCGCTGGAGTATAAACTATTAGCCTCCGGTCTGAATATCAAACCCGTTACCTTCCGCCTACTGCGTATCGCTGCTGGTGTATGCGGCATGGTCATTGCCTGGTTGTTCCTCCCCGGCCTACCAGCAATTGTTATTGGGGGAATCCTAATTTACATTCCTGGCGCATGGTTGGATGATCGGGTGAAAAGTCGTGGTCGGAATATTGACCAGCTGCTTCCAATTGCTATTGGTCGGACTGCTGCTGGCTTACTCGCTGGTGGATCCGTGCCCGATGTTTTACAGCAAGTCGGTGAGTCCTTGGAGATAGAAAAAACCAATCCACTCACCCCAGAGTTTATTCTCACTGCTTCAGAAATGCGAATCAAAGATAGGGTGGAGGCATTGCGAAGTCTGGCATCGCGCAGCCCTTCGGTGTCCCTGTCCAATCTAGCTCAACTGTTGGAAGGATATACCGAAGCAGGCGGACGAGCCTACACCGCAGTCCTCATGGATATCTCAAGCCGGGTTCAGCAAATCCTGATTGCTCGGAATCGTGCCCAGGCGAAAGCCGGCGATTCGCTGGTTTCTGCAAAAGTCCTGCCAGCTGTCTTGATCCTCATTCTGATTTATCTCAGCCAGGACCCAATGGTGCGCTCTTCGTTAACCGCCCTCCCTGTTCAAATCGTAATTGGTGGCACGATGGCAGCCATGGTGGGTGGGTACTTCATTATCCGTTCCATGATTATGGAGGCAGTGTAGATGACAGCACTCATTTATCTCACCGGAATCGCTGTTTTTGCATTGGTTATCTACCTGACACTTGAACTTGCACCTGCATCACCCACAGGCCGGTTATCTGAGATTCTTACGCCAGCAGATGGCGTTATCCTGACCGGATGGCGTAAATCCCTATCTCCCCTAGACAAGCCTGTATCTAGATGGACACCAGCTGGTTTTTTACGGAAAACACGGGCAGATCTGTATTGGGCTCACATCGGAGATCGCTGGAACGATTGGAATGAAGTGCAATTCACCTCTCTGCGGGTGGCTTTAGCTGTAGCAGGGTTTGGATTGGGGATAGTAGCCACTGCAGAACCAGTATTTGCTTTGGTAGGTGGATTGGTTGGATTTCACGTCAGTTTATTGCTCAACTTCCAGAATTTGTTCAGCTAGTTTCAGCCCAGATGTCTGCAAATGTTTCGATGGAAGAAGCCTTGCGTCGGACAGCTCAAGCGCAAAGCTTGGTAGGCAAATGGATGCGGTGGGTTCTTCAGATGGCGCAAGGTCGTGATCTGATTGAGCAAATGCAACGCGAAGCCCAGGAATCGCATCTCACCGAATTGATCGGCATGTCTGTTCAATTGGAATTCATCCGACGCGGTACTGCCCAACAGGAATTGATGGGACAGCTGGCAACCAGTATTGCAGCTGACTATATTGGCTCCGCTGAGCAGCGAGCAGAAAAGGTGGGGTCCGAACTGGTAATCCCAATGGTGGTTTTTTATTTCCTGCCATTCCTGGTGACGTTGCTGGCTGTAATCGGATGGCCAATTGTCCAGAATCTAGGTGCGATGTAATGGCCACCAATCCCCTCCATTTCATTCGGAAACATTCCGATCGCATACGTGACCTGGTTGGTTTTGGCTTCTTCCTTTTTGCCACGCTTATTTCCGGGTTGGCAGCCTGGCAGCATCCTTCTATCCTGGCCTGGCTGTTTGCGATTCATAACGGGTTATTAGCTTTCTTCTACACCCGGCGAACACCGGCGAAACAATATGATCGCACCGGATTATGGCTCGGAATGATCGCCGCATTCTTGCCCACATTCACAACTTCCAGCCATAGCGAGTGGTATTTGCTCATACCTGCCCTGGCTGGCTACTCATTGATCTTGTGGTCTCTCATCACTTTAGGATCACGTTTTGGGGTTGCTCCTGCGGATCGTGGCCTGACCAGTCGTGGTCCCTATCGGTTTTTACGTCACCCGATGTATCTAGGAGAACTGGTGTTCAGGGCAATGATGGTCTTCAGTTCTCCAGATTGGTTCACTGCCATTCTTTTATCTGTTGCTCTGACGTTTATTCAATGTTGGCGAATCCTTCGAGAAGAAAAAATGATTGACGGATATGCCTGCTACATGCGGATTGTACCTTGGCGATTGATTCCTTGACTCTGGTGAAAAATATGGCGCGGAACTTTTCAAACATGTGCTTTGCGTTGGCTTTGAGTATCGCTCTACTCATGAAATCATTTGCTGTCCAAGACGATTTGGTCTGGCTGGCGGTGTTCAGTGTATTTGTTTCTGCCATTCTGACCAATTTGATGTGGATTCGGTCCATTGGAATTGCCGGGATTAGCGGTTTATCCATCGTGTATATCAAGTTGGGTAGCAGTTCACTACCTGGAACCATTTTGACGGTCTTAACCACTTTGCTTTTGGTTACTGCGGTGCTACTGGCAATCTATGCAGATTTGTCCTACCCATCGAAAAACATCCAAGGAGATGAAAAATAACATGAAATTTAGTTTTGGAAATTCCTTTAATTTGAAACGGAATTCGGCTCTTGATATTTTGCTTGGGGCTTACCAACCTGATCAAAAAGTATTGGAAGCACTCTCCCAGACTGACAATCTCTCAGTACGGGAAGCATTCTCTACTCGTGGTGTTTTACAGAACCTGTCTGGAGTACACCTGGTTATTCTCGGTAACCTGCTCCCATTATCAGACGTATCTGAAGAGATACTTCATAGTGCGCTGGATAAGAGTGGGATCCAGGTGGTTACTCAAGACAATTTTGTAATAGACCCGGCTGAATGGTTAGGGCGAACCCGGTTGACCAGTGCCAAACAAGTCTCGTTTCTACCAGCCCGTCAGATTAATTTGGTGAATTGGTCTGGAGGAGTGGGAAAAACAACCCTTGCGATGGCTGTTTGTAAACGCTTCGTCAGGAATACAGGACTGCCAGCGGCATTGCTTGAACTTAGTATGGGCGGTAGCGCACTGCACGCTCGAATTTCACCCGACCTTCCCGAATTCTTTACCATTGCCACTCATAAAGCAGAGCCTGCACTTTGGAATGGGGTCAGCTTATACCCGATGGATGGCCGCACGATCGATGTCCTCTGGAGTGAAGACCCGCAAGGGGTTCGAAATTTACTGGCAGAGATCCAACGGAAACACACACTTTTTGCCGTGGACTGTTTTCCCGGTCATCCCCTTTTCTCGGAATTGTCAAAGCCCAAGCCTGGATTGATCAACCTGGTCGTTACCTCTCCGCGCGATGATGCCATATTACAAGCCAGACGATTGATGAGCGAAGTTTCAGAACCACACCATTTAGTCTTGAACATGGCCAAATCGGTCTCTGATCGTGCAGAAAGCGGCGTGTCGATTGTGTTGCCTTACAACGAAACATGGGCTCAGTCGCTCGACCCACGCCTGGCTGATCCCATTTTAGAACAAGCATATGCCGGCTGGAAGCGGGGGAATAAATGAATCGAACTGTTCAATTTATTATCGGTGTAATTTCCGTTGTGGTAGCCCTGGGGGCAGGGTTCTATCGACGCAATCTATATTTGAAGGAAGTATCCACTTACCAGGTGCCTGTTCCGATCAGTGCTATCCCGGCTTATACCGTTCTCAATGCAGACATGTTCCAAATGCGCGAGATGCCGCGCACGATAGAATCCTTACCCTATTACCAATCCACCCAGGATCTGGAAGGAAAGATTAGCACGGTTCCGTTGCCGGCTGGTCTGCCGGTGGCTCAGGTTAACGCAGTTCCCATTGCACAATTTCGTCTTGCTGATGCAGCTTTTGAGGTGCTATCCATCCCGGTTGAACCTGTCTCTGCTGTTGGTGGACAGATCCGCATTGGAGAACGAGTCAATCTTTATCAGGTGCTTCCCGAGAAAAACGACCCTGAGAACACAGCAATTTCGGCCAACGATCAGCCCACCTTCAAGGTAGAGCTCATCGCCAGGAGTGTTTTGGTAGTAGATGTCCGCAATGCACAAGGTGTCGCTGCAGAATCCAATCAGAAGAGTGAGGATAACTCAACGTTTGGTGGCAGCCCTCAGAACGAACAAGTCCAAATCCTTACCCTGGCAGTGGAGCCGGAAGATGTGGACGTTATTCTCACTGCGGTTGCAGTAAGTAAAAAACAAGGTGGATTGTTATGGTCAACCCTGGCCCTTCCTTGATCCATCCAACCGCTCCACCAACCATTCAGCCCTTAAACCAATCCGATCTGCTCCTGATTGAACGGGTCCGTGAGGAATTGGTACAGCGTGGAATCAACCCGCCCAGCTGGCGCGAAGCAGATCCCGAAAAGCGCCGCCGATTTTTTGATGAGGTGCGTTCCATCCTGATCGAACAAGGTGAAGACCGCATTGCAGTCAACCGAAATGCACAAATCATCACCGATGCCTTATCCGGTGTTGGCTTGCTCGATCAACTTCTACGAGATCCGTATGTGGAGGAAATATTCGTCCGCAATGGGGTAGTGGCTGTGGAATATGACGGCAGCTTCTATCATCTTGGGAAACTGGCAGATGATAGGTATTTCGAAAACCTGGCAGTGCATGTTGCTGATCAAGGTGGAGCCACCCTAAGAGGCGACCGGCCGGCAGTATTAATTGATCTCCCTGGAGGAGAACGGTTTACCGCTATCGTTCCGCGTCTGTCAACTGAGGGGACTGCAATCAATATCCGTACCTTCGGACGGCGTGTTCGCACATTGGAAGAAATGGAGCAGACTGGCACTTTTGCTAAATGTGATCCGACATCAATCGGATTGCTGCAGACATTTACCAGTCCTGCCGAAAAAGATACCAGGTCCGAACTGACCTATCGGATCCAATGTCTGAAAGACACACCAGATCGATTTCTAGCCTGGATGGTAGCCAACCTGGCTGGCAGCCTGATGATTGCCGGTGAAATGGGTTCTGGCAAGACGACTTTACTCAACGCTCTCTCGGGTTTCTTGCCTGTATCTGCACCGATTGCTGCGCTGGAAACCTTCCGGGAATTGGAAATCCAGCACCCTTTTTTATTGCGTACTGTAGCTCCAGCTGAATTATCGCCTGGCACACCTGGCGTGACCCTGGATTGGGTCCTAAACGTCATTTATACCCGTATGAACCCGGCAGCCATCCTAGTGGGTGAGGTGGTAGGAAATGAGGCACTGCAATTCTTAAAAGCCACCTGCCTGGGGCGCAAAGCATTGACAACCATTCACGGTGGGACGATAGAAGAATCCCTAATGCGCCTTGAACAACTTGCCCTTGCTGCAGCGCCGGAATTGGGATTAGCTGCTGTTCGCTCAATGGTTGCGATGGGATTGGATGTTGTTGCTTTGATGGGAAGAGTCAACAGATCTGGAAGAGTTCAACGCACCTTACAGGCCATCGCCACGATTAAAGGAATTAATGCGAAAGGTGATTATTGTTTGAACTACCTTTACAGGGCAGAAGGTGATGAGAGCCTCCCTGTCTTTGAACAAGCCTATCACCAGTTGGAGGAAAGAAAATGAACCGCTTCTTAAAGTGGATCCTTGTCGTTGTATTTCTACTTGCTGTCGTAGGATGCCTGGTTTTTGTTTTCGGGAACCTGAATGTCCTAATGAAGGTGGACCCAGCACCATCAAGTTTAGATTCTTCCGAAGATGTGAATCATAAGAACGAGGAAATCGAGAGCAAATTGCGGAATGCCCCCTGGCAAGGGTTGCGTTTTATCCGGCAAGAACGAACGTGGCGTTTTTATGGGGTAGCTGGTGAAACCAAACAGATCGATTTTATCCAACCGATGAGCTTGGTGAAAGTCTACTATCTCGAAGCAGACGGTGATCTTAGCTTCACCTGGGCGGCTACTGAAATTCAATTTTCTGGAAAACCGGCATACTCATTGATTTCCCATCCTATCCAGGAAGGCCAGTTGATTGGAGTTCAACTGAAAGGGGATTATGTCACTCAAAATGGCGTTTATTGGGAGGATTGTGAGTCTGATTATTGCCACTTGGCGCAAATGATTGACACCATGATTGTGCTGGATGATGTGGAAACTGGACTCACGAACGGGTTTATTCGTTATGGTTGGGAACCGCCAACTTATCCAATGTATGGTTATTTATGCTGGCAAATTATCTCCACAGATGATGACCTGGATAAGTCGTTATTAATTGGCCAGGAGTGACTTATGGAACCTTGTGATTATCACAAAGATATACATCCAATCGCCAATCCTGAAACCGGACAGCAGGAATACCAGGATTGTCATCACCCTTTAGCCAGAAAAGATGGAAAGGTGATCTTGAGCCGGCATCTGATGTCAGTCAGCTTAGGACGGTGGCTGCGTTCATTTGAGATTGTTATTTATAAGGATGGGAATCCGCAAAACTTGACGATTGAAAATCTAGTTCTGACAACCCTCGGCAAGCTTTCCCATGACCCGGATCATAAGGCAGTAATTTTGATTTGCCCATATTGCGGAGAACCTTTCAAAGTCACCCTTTCTCATAAAAATTGGCGGATCTACCATAACGATTCCTGCCGAAGGTTGGCTGATCGGAAATTTATCATTGATCCAGAAGAATTACGCCAACTGGTATGGGAAATTCCAACTACTCAGATTGCTGTCTTATACGGAGTTTCTGATAAAGCCGTTGAAAAGCGCTGCAGGACGTTAGGTATTCCAAAGCCTCCGCGCGGGTACTGGACCAGACTGGATCGTATAAAAGGTTCTCCGGAGGAAGAGGCATGAGTCCGTTTCGATTCTTAATTGATGCAGGAGCAGTGTTCCTGGCGGGCGGCATCTTTCTGGCTTTATACAATACGCTGTTATCTGGCGTAGAAATCATAGTGAAAACGTGGCGCAGGACATTTGTATCCTGGGCAGGTCGCCGACTACGGGCGATGGGCGTTATTCAAGAAAAGCCTTACCAGGCACACAATGAATTGGATTGGAAGCGATTAATTTTATTGATTGCCACGCCAGGGTTAGCAATAGCAGTCCACGATTTTATGCTCTCACCGCTTGTACTGTTGATCGGTTTGATCATCCTGATTTGGATCAACTTTCAGCAAAAACAGGTCGAGCGCGCACAAATCAACGAGGATGCGGAAGCGGTTGCCTTGCAAATTCGATCATTGATGAGTGTAGATCACTCTCTTTTGAATGCTTTGATGAAGGTCAAATTGCCTATGGGAGTGATGAACCACGCTATCGAGCAGGTTGCAAGCCGCTTACGAATGCATCAACCCCCTGCCCAGGCTGCACAGGCATTAAAGGGATTACCCGGAAATGTCACATCAAGGCTTTCGGCTTTGATTGCCAATAATGCTCAGCTGACAGAAGAAATTCAGGACGAGTTGCTTGTCTCACTGGAACAGGAAGCTCACCGACAAAAACTGCTACGCTCTAAGACTCGTCAGACCCTTTCGCTTGTTCGTGGAACAATCCGATTGCTACAAGGTGTAGTTGCCGCTTCCGTGTCCTTCGTAGTTTTATCACCAGCC
Source organism: Chloroflexi bacterium HGW-Chloroflexi-2 (assembly GCA_002840735.1). Taxonomy (GTDB): domain Bacteria; phylum Chloroflexota; class Anaerolineae; order Anaerolineales; family Anaerolineaceae; genus UBA6170. The sequence continues at coordinate 8,330 of PHBY01000004.1, read as the reverse complement.
TGGCGTGATTTTTTCCTGCAAGATGCACCTCATCGGGTGTTATTGGTAGTCATGATTTGTGGGGTCGTGCTAGCCAGCTTGTATTTTGAGTACGAAGTCTACCAATTGAGTTTTGGAGAGGTCTAAGAATGGATACCTTTTCCCTTGTGGTGGGCTTTAGTCTGGCAATCGGAGTGGGCATGATTGCCAATACCGTAATATCCATTTTATTTAAAACAGGAAGGAGGCTTAGCCGTCCGATACAGCGTGGACGTTTACACGCTCTCGGACTCGGAACCAAATATCAAAGCGACGAGAAAAGAACAGAAGAAGCAATTATGGGGTTCGGCGACATTCCATGGGGAGCTCTTTATGCGGGTACAGCCCTGATTGGACTGATCCTATTGGCAGCCTTAGGACCGCAGCTTCCCAGCATCCGGTTGGGTTTCCTGGCATTGCCAGGTCTGGTGTGGTTAGCCAAACGCTATTTGATCCAGCAGCGAAAACGGTTCATGGTCGGACAAATTCGACAGTTTCTGATCGATGTACGTCTGCATATGAGCTTACAAGGTTCGCTCTTGCTTGGATTAGAGAGCTTGGCAAAGACGACCATCGAAACTTCAGTTGTATACCAACGTCTACAAAAAAGGCTGCAGGGTAGTTCTGCTCGCAGTGGGTTGGATTTACTTAACCAGTTAGCTGACGATTTGAAATCCCCCCAGTTGCTTCGCGTTGTACAACGTGTCCAGGCTGCTCAACAATCCGGAGGAGTCTCCGATGTTGATCAAGCGATTGCCAGTGTCATCGAAGAATTGAACGAAGAGATCGGTTACCAATCCGAAGAACAGATGCAGCGTTTGCCCCTGCGCATCACCTTATTGGCTATGCCGTTTCTCCTTGGTCCAATTGTTATCTTGTTGTTTTACCCGCTTGTTGACCGCATCCTGAAAACCCTCTCCGGGGTGTCGATTGGCGGCGGTTTCTAACCCCCTATCGCTCCGCGATGGGGGCGTACCAGCCCATTTTTCAAAACCCCCGCTCAAAGTGCGAGGGAAAGGAGCCTGTTTATGTTGTTCGATAAGAAAGCATCCGAAATTCCACAGTTTGTTGTTGTTCTGGCGATCGCAGTTGTCTTGGGAGCAGTGGCTATCTGGGCCATCCTGAGTAATATCGGTACCCAGGGCGGCAGCATTGCGGACTGGATTAACAGCATCGCTGTGCCAGCTGCACACCCATAATTTTTTAGCAGACCTGGTAGCTGGTCTTCTATCCTGAAGACCAGCTACCAAACAATAACACTCCGCTTCTTCTGTATAAGTGCAGAGGAGCATTCCAAGGAGAGGAGGAATTATGTTACATGATCGAAATGGACAAAGCGTTGTTGAGTATATCGTTGTCCTGGCGATCTTCATCGCTCTGGTTGGCGGCGCGCTCTGGGAAGTCTTTTCCACTTTAAAGGTCAAGTTCAATGATGTCAACGCCGAAATTGGGTCTTAAATCAGATTCAAAGGGGCAGGCAGCAGTTGAAGCCTTGTTAGTTCTGATGGTGCTTGCACTGGTCATTTTTGGTGGTATTGAACTCAGCCGTGGAGTGGCCATGAGGCAGGCATTGGACAGCAGTGCCGGCGCAGCTGTTCGTGCTTTATCCCTAGATCCTACCCAATGGAGTTATGCAAAGAACTTGATTCAAGAAGGGACGAACCAAAATGTGATGGGTACGGTTGAGGCTACGACCATTCAAGTTTTTGATGCTACCGGCACTCCACGGAGTTCAGCCTGGCTTTCAGGCAGCCCATTTGGAACTACTTTTATCTTGGAGGCTTCTGCACCATTTCAGGCAGATATCCCCTTCCTTTCTGAACCCATCATGACAATACGAGTTCAGCACTGGGGAATCGTGGAGCGGTATCCATGATCCAATTACCTTTAAAAGCTTTTACTGGAAATGGGATGATTATTGAAAGAAAAGCACAATCCGCAGTGTGGGGATTATTATCCATCCTCGTGCTTGTCGTGATTGCAGGTGGGTGTGGATATTTACAGGCTGTATGCGGCACGTAATTGGGCTTATTCTGTGGCGCAAGAGGCTGCGCTTGCTGGTGCATCTCGAGGGAGGGACTGGGATGCTGTTCTCAATACAGGCTTTATCCAACTGGATCAAGCCGTGGCCAGTAATGAAGCCCAAAACGTAGTTAATTCTGCTATGCAAGCACGTGGAATTATTGGGTACACCTCGTCAATCCGGGTGTTACCTGACCCCTTTGGCGGAACTGTATCTGGATTTCCACCACGTCCAGTCCGGTTGGGAGAAGGATTAAGCGACTGGTCAAGCAATGAGCCTGCGGTCGGGGTGTATCTTGAAGTACCAGTTCTGTGGACAATTCTGGATATTTTTGGGATTGATTTGAAAACCGTTCGAGTATTTGCTTCTGCCGGGGTTGCTCAATGAAAAAATTATTATCGAATCTAACAACTCGTAAGAAAACAATATTGGGATTAATCCTGGCGGTTGTGATTGGTCTGGTGATCACCATCTCTGCACTCGCCGATTATGGACATACCATTGTTGCATATAATCCAAATCCAGTATCGATCACATTTCCCAGAGCCGGAAGAATTGTTTTATGGAATGTCATTACCTCAAGCTCACCGGGGTATTTTTCGCGCTATTACTTCATCCGTAATGGCTGCAGGGTAGGGCAGAACTGCACCTATATGGATGTGATCAACAACCAAACTGTGCTAACCCCGATCACGGTTGCAGCGGGTGAGACGATCCAGATCAGAGGTTGTGATTGTTATGGAGGTAACTGCGGCTCAGGGGGATGTGCTAACCCGCATGTGGGTTGGAAAACGCCTCATCACGATTACTTTTGCCCAAATTACTTCTATTCGCAAAACTACAACCCAAGCGCTGGTGGTAGAGACTTTACCAGTTTAATGACAGCATTCCTTGCTTCCGGGGATACCATTATTGGCACTCCACAATGTTGGGGAGATTGGGATGAAGATAATAGTAATGGCGGTTATGACCACGACTTTGAAGATTTCGTCTTAATCTGGGCTTATCGAGATACCTTTACTGGCTACCATGATGGAGCCTCTGGAACAGTACCTCAATCCCAATGTCGTGCTTACGGCTGGGTGATGCAAGATGCCGCTCCAGGGTTGGATATCAATTACCGCATCCTGGTAGATGGTAATTTGGTAGCGAATGGAGTCGCTAACCAGTACAGGGCGGATCTGACTGGAACCTGTACAGGTGGCACTTGTGGGTTCACTCAAGATTTGTGGGGATTGATTTCGCCCAATGTTCAACACACCATACGCGTTCAAGGTCAAAATCCCTATAATTCCTCCTGGTTTGATTTGTCAGGAACAAACAAAACGATTCGGTGCTCACTCCCGCCCAGTGTGGATTTGAAAGCGAATAACCAGAATGGGACAATCCGCCTGACTTCTCCCGCACAATATCTGTTGAGCTGGACTTCCAGCAATGCAGATACCTGTTCCGCTTCTGGAAGCTGGAGTGGAAGTAAGAGCCAAACAGGCTCTTCGAATTACTCCGGTATTACCATCGGAACCTTTACCTACACCTTGACCTGCTCCAATCCAATTGGATCTGCTTCGGACAGTGTCACAGTCATTGTCTACAATCCGCCTGTCGTGGGCCAGCTTTACGCTGAGTTGGATTAGTAAGGATGCAACCAGCTGCACAGCGCTGAGTACAGATGGAATTTGGACGGGAAATGTTATCGTAACTGGAAGTAGATCCCTGAATGGATCCGTCACCGGAACCCATACCTATACCATTACGTGTTCGAATCAGTATGAAACCGTCAGCGATTCGGTTACGGTGGTTGTCGTTGCGCCACTGAGCGTAACGATTTCAGTGACATACGCACGATTGATCTTGTTTGCGCCAAATCTTGGACAACCTGCACAAACCCTGATTGGAACCGTGTCAGGTGGTATTTCACCTTATTCGATTCTTGTATGGGTTCGTACACCATCGGGCGCTCTGATTTCTCTGACCCGCAGTGGATCAACCTGGTCTGTAATTCCTGAAAATTCTGGAGATCTCAATTTTGGCACCACCGAAGAAGGTATTTGGACTGCCTGGGCAGATTTACAGGATAATTCCGGTCAGACTTATCGAACTGCTAGTGCAGTATGGGAGGTGGCATGGCATCCCGTGCATGGTCGCCCGTAATCCGTTTTCTATTGGTCGTCTTAGGTATGACTACCGCCAATTGGAATGCTGTACCAGTGAAAGCAGACAGCGGGGGAACTTGCCAGATAGCGTATGGACTTACCCCAACCTCAATCCCAGATTGGTTGATGCACGCTGAAGAAAACACAGACCTAACTACCGCCAACCGCTATGACATTTTGGCTGCCAAGCTATTGTCATCCGGACTAATTGATAGCTCAAGCTGCCCAGCTCAAGGTCTGAATCCAGATGGCTCTGCGAATGGTTGTGGTATCGAACTCACCACAGATCAAGTGAAGGTCTGGCAGAACCGATTTGATCCGACGATCCTTACCTACTCTCGATCCAATGATTTGCCCCCGAAGGTGGTCAAAGCTGTTATCGCGGTTGAATCGCAATTTTGGCCAGCAGCGAATTGGATACAGGGAGAGATTGGATTAGGCCAAATGACTGGATATGGCGCTGATCTTGTCCTGATGTGGCGTCCGGATTATTACCAAAGCATTTGCCGGCAAGCGTTCGGAGGAAAAAGTTGTAGCACCCAATACCAGTTCCTTGACTCAGCGACCCAATTGCTTCTACGTGGATTGGTATTGAAAGAAATCGATGCTACCTGCTCTAGTTGTGTGGGTGGAGTGAACATTGAAAAAGGCAATCAGGCTGTACTAGTTTTGACAGAAACCCTTAACGCCAGTTGTATGCAGTCTACACGGGTTATTTATTTGGCTACTGGGAAATCTCCTGCAGCATTGTTGAGCTTTGAAGATTATTGGCGTTTAGTTCTGGCAAATTATCACGCTGGAGCTGGTTGCGTTTACCAGGCGCTTCAAAAGACCGGAAACCCAAATAGCCGGAACGTCCCTGAACGAAGTGAATGGGATTGGAATAGCATAGCTGCTAATTTTTCCAGCAGGTGTGCCAGTGGTGCAGAATACATCCGACGTATCGAAGGGCAGATCAAACCCTAGGGTAGAGGTATTTCATGGATTGGATATTATTGATTCTTGTTGTGGTCTGGTTAGGGATTGTATCCTGGTTCGATATTCGTAAAAGTGAGATCCCACACAGTGTCTGGGTGATCATCCCGCTTTTTGGAGCATGTTTTTATCGAACCTGGCAGGGAAATTGGGCTTTGGTTTTGCTCACAGTGTTGGTGGCAGCTGTCAGTGAGCGCGAAAGAATATCCCACCTAATTGGATGGGAAGAGATCGGGAAAATGATTATTTGGTTTCCTTTATTATTTCTTGGTGTATACTTTTCCGTCCAAACTTCACCTTTCGCACCTCTGGCGATCATCGGCTTTTGGGTTGCCTGGGAGTTGAAGTGGTGGGGTGGGGCGGATGCGGTGGCTACCATGACCATAATTATGATCTATCCAGAGATTAAATTTATTTTTGCTTTTTTGACTGTCCATGTGATCGTAACCATATGGTTGACAATTAAATCTTTGGTCAAGGAAAACACGGTTCGTTTGCATAGAATTCCCGGTTTACCATTACTATTAATTGCAGTGATACTTTTTCAAATGATAAAGTTGTTGTCATGATTTACGATGTAATTGTTGAATTTCCCCTCCTTTGTGTTATTATCTTACTAGTAAGATAATTAAGGAGACGACCAATGAAAGCAATAGCAACTACTCATATGTCCTCAAAGGGACAAATAGTAATTCCTGAAAACATCAGGAAGCAATTAAACCTCAAGGAAGGCACTCAATTTGTTGTCGTGGGAGAAAATGACGTTGTGATGCTTAAGACCATCGAAGCACCTATAATGGAAGATTTTGACAACCTCATTCAGCAAGCACGTGCGCAAGCAAAAAACGTTGGATTAAAGAAGTCGGACATTAAAGCAGCAATCAAAAAAGCCAGTGGTCATGAGTGAAAGTAGTCATTGACACCAATGTTTTTATATCTGGAGTGTTCTTCAGTGGTGCTCCTTCCTTTTCCGCATAAAAGAAATGTGCTTAAAATCAAAACCGGACACGCTTCAGCGTAGTTGCACAGAAGGTTCTGTCTGGCCAACGGTTAATCAAAGATTGTCTAACCCTAATTATAGAGATATAAAGGTGTTATCAAAGGGGGGTAAATTATTGTGATGATGTCTCTTCGATTCAAAAGTATGGCCCAATTATTTAAGATTTGTTGTTCAGCCCAAGGTAACTTAACTTGCCTTTTATGAATGCCACTATGTCACAGTATATATTCAACCTTGGTAAGGTTTTACCTCAATTTCTATAAATTTCAAAAACTTAACACAGACTTAACATCTGAATTGCTATAATGATATTGGAGATGAACAAGTTCCAATCTATCTGGAAAGAAACTGTTGTACTTCGTGTGATTTGATAATGAGCACAACTCTCAAGCTCAAGCGACCAGACAATCTGTGAACACAGAAAGAGGAATGACATGAAGCTCACCATCATTGTTTTTATGATTACCTCAATGGTCTTTGCACCATCGACCGGACGGCTAAACTCCCAAAACGCAGAAACTTCCATTTATGAAGATCGGATCACGGGAACAATTACAAACTTGACAACCGGAGATAGCTATCAAATTCCAGTAGTGGCGAGTACACATCAGATTGGAGTGAACAAATTCCAAACTGAATACATAGCCGAAATTCCCCATTCAGTTTTAACCTCGAGTTCAGAGAAATCTGATGAAGATCCAACTTTGTCCGCACGAGTTTACATTCTACAAAATTACGACCATGCTGTATACGGAGGGCTCGATTACGTCAGGGTGAATTATTACAAAGGGAAGTGGGAAAGACTGGATTCCCAGGTAAGTTGTACACGCCTTGATATTAAAGCCAGTGTTTTTGGGGAAGTATACGGTGGTGGGCAGATAAACAAATCGGAGACCAATACCGTGAATAATCCCGCCAACAACATGTATTACACAGAGACACCATCTTGGGCCGGGCAGTATGTCTCAATCAATGACACGTATCAGCAAAGAGGAACCTCAACAGTATACTTATTAAGAGGGGTGACTTCCTGGTCCTTCTCCGTGAACGTTTGTCAGGGCGGATCGTTTGGGGTTTGTTAATTTTATGAAATTGTGGTATAGAAATTTCCTCCTTGGTATCTTGCCGTTCTTGATTATTCTTAGTACTTGGGGCCTGGAGAAGATCGAGACAGTTATTCGCATTAATTTTAGGCTTATTAATCCAGCATTGTCCTGGTGGTTGATATTACTGGTCCGAACAACCTTTAGTTTTGTAATTGCGATTGGGATTTGGTTATTCTATAAAAAGAAAGATGCGGCCCGATATATCAATTTAATTTGGATTTTTCTAGGAGGTTTTGTTGTTTGTCTTGCTTCTCCTCTTGCCCCTTATATTCGAATTGCCCTCAATTTGAAGCCAATCAAGTTTCCCGAACCCACACATTTAGTGTTAATTGCCGGTAGCTGCGTACTGATAAGCGGGATTCTGGGTTTTATTCCAAATGATCCATCAGATTGATACGATCCCTAATCCGCTTTCTTGCGAAAAGTATAAATAAATTCGAAATATTGTTGATGACACTTTTTGGAAGGAATAGCTCAGACAGTACAATCTGGATACATAAAAAAAAGATTTTTAAGTCAGTGTATTTATTAGTTTGAACGGATATGATTAGATTATGAAAAGGAAATCTCATATTTCAAAAATAGTATATCCAATTACAATTGTTGGTTCCTGATTGATGCTCTTCTAAATGCTTCTCTTTCCGCATTTAGCAGTTTTTGCGATTTGTTGGTTTGTTTGGTAAACGAAATTGTTTTTAACCTCAATAAATCCATGATAATGCTGTTCCTTCAAGGCCTGTTTGCGTTATTATTTCTCCGTCTGATGTAAATAGCGTTGGCGTACCAAAGATTTCTTGTGAGTTATGGTCTTGAGAATAAGCAACAAAAAATTTACCATCCGGGCTCCAAATCGGAGCAGTGATGTCAAACAAATATGTCTCAGGAGTCACCCGTTCTAAATAGCTACCGTCAGAATTGACTTGGTAAATTGCATAGGTTTCTCCGAATTTAGCACTCCTGACTTGCTCATTTTAGTGTCCTGAAGATAACAAATCTAAAATTGAAGAAACTGCTGTGGGTATGATTGGTTCTGCATACAAATCTTTCCCATTGAA
>PHBY01000037.1 GCA_002840735.1 Chloroflexi bacterium HGW-Chloroflexi-2 | reverse complement strand
CGACTGAAAGCGGTTTTTGATAGTTTGCTAAATCTTCTTCACTAATTTTTTCAGGATCCGACCAGGCAAGCTCAAGAATTTCCAGCCCTCTGTCTCGTATTGTTCGAGCCAAAACAGGTCCCAAACGGTCCATTTGAGGTAGATTAAGAAGCGGCTTGATCCATTTAGGGGCACCCCCACTGCCATAGACAGCTGGACTGATGAGAATCAATGCATCTATTCTGTCAGGGTATGCCAAAGCTGTCTGCATCGCGACAGTTCCACCGGCTGAATTCCCAACTAAAATAATTTTCTCAGCCTTTTTAGCCTCTATAAACGCCAATAAAATCTGAGATTGATATCCCAGTAAATATGGATTGGCATTTACCTCCCTGTAAGGGATTACCCGCTCTGTCAATCCAAACCCGGGCCGATCATATGCCAAAACTGAACCATAGGATGAAAAAGGTATCATCACTTTTTGCCAGCTATAGGTGCTTGAATCAAATCCATGTAAAAAAACTATCAAGGTCTCACGATCATTTTGGATTTCCCGATAATGAACATTTACCCCATTAATCTCCATAAACTGACTGTCAGAATAGACCAATGTTTCCATGGGTTGAATTCCATCTAAGGGGGGTAAAGGAATAATTAATGGACCAATTACAATAAATAGTAAAAGTAAGATGATAAATAAACCAAGTGGATTAATTTTTTTCATGTGTTCCTTTTTCTTACCTTTGTAATAAATTTATCCCAATCAACAATGCTTTCGGGTAATAAACATCGTGCAAATCTTACACAATTTAGCGAATTAATTGATTTACCTGAAACCAGATCTGGTCAAACATTTCTAAGGTCAATTTTCCAGTTTGCGTGTTTTGCCGGCTGGGGTGATAGGATGAAATTAAATAAGGCATATCCCCAGAAAACTTGTCAAGTTTGCCATGAATGAATGGAAATTGTTGCTTTTGTTGAATCAGATCAGAAAATATTCTTAATATATGATTTTGAGCAATAGCGCCTAAAGCTACCACCACCTTGAGATTTTTCATTTGGGATATCTCATGCTGTAAATAGGGAAGACAATTCTTAATTTCTGTAGGTGTTGGCTTGTTTTGCGGAGGTACACATCGACACACTGCTGTGATGAATAAATTATCTAAAGTCAGATCATCATGAATGTTGACAGCCTCAGGTTGTGATGCAAATCCTGCACGAAACAAAGCAGGATACAAAAAATCTCCTGAAGCATCGCCCGTGAACATTCTTCCGGTGCGATTGGATCCATGGGCTCCTGGTGCCAGGCCTACTACCAACACCTGCCCATCCAGATCACCAAAACCAGGTACAGGTTTTCCCCAATAATTCCAATCTCGGTAAGCTTTTTTCTTTGTGATGGCAACTTCTTCTCGCCAGCTTACCAGACGTTCACATAAACGACAGTGGATTAATTCATCATAGTTATTCATTCGAGACAATTCCCTCCCCTTATGAACGCTATAAAATCAGCATGGCGTCACCAAAAGAGTAAAACCTGTATTCATCTTCAATTGCCTTTTGATACAGTTCCAGTATCTTCTCCCTGCCGGTAAATGCACTCACCAGCATGATTAAGCTCGATTTCGGTAAGTGGAAGTTGGTAATCATCCCCTGAACCACTCTAAATTTGTATCCAGGTAGGATAAATATGTTTGTTGGCCCGGTGTAAACGCCAATCAATTCTCCATCCCGGGCATATATGGCACCTGTTTCAAGAGTTCTCACGCTGGTCGTTCCGACAGCAATGATTCTGCCACCATTTTTTGAAGTCTTGTTGATTAAATCAGCGGACTCTTTGTTAATTTCGCACCACTCTGTATGAATTTTATGTTTTTCCGGGTCATCTTCAGTAACAGGCGCAAAAGTGTCCAGCCCAACATGTAAAGTTATTTGACAAAATTCAATGCCTTTTTTTGTCAATTGATCCATTAATTCATTTGTAAAATGAAGTCCGGCGGTGGGTGCAGCGGCTGATCCCGTTTCTTTCGCAAAAACAGTTTGATATCGCTCCTGATCCTGAAGAGGTATATGTATATAGGGAGGAAGTGGCATCTGACCAATAGCTGGTAAATACGGATCAATCGAACCACTAAATTGAATGAGTCTTTCAGATCCTTCCAGATTTTCGATAACCTTAATTTTTATATCAACTTCCGTATTCAATTCCAAACCCGCATTAACACTTTTACCACCAACCAGACATTCCCACAGGTCGTTTCCCCGTTTTTTAAGTAAAAGTATTTCGACTTTTCCACCGCTGGGTTTTCTGGCAAATAAACGGGCAGGAATGACCCTGGTTCGATTTATGACTAATAAATCACCCGGATTTAGAAATTCATCAATCTCAAAGAATTTCCTGTGGTGTAATTTTTCCTCTTTACGATTCCAAACCAATAAACGGGAATGATCTCTAGGTTCGATTGGTGTTTGAGCGATTCGTTCTTCTGGGAGATGGTAATTAAAATCTTCAGTTTTCAAATTAACCTATCATAATAAACGTGGTTGTTTATCATCTTCTGGATACACCATTCCCAAATGCTCGTAAGCAATTCTGGTCGCTACTCTGCCCTGACTAGTTCGATCTAAAAACCCTAACTGTAAAAGATAAGGTTCAACTACATCCATGATCGTATCAGGTTCTTCGCTGATAGAGGCTGCGATTGTACTTAAACCAACCGGTCCTCCACTATATTTTTCAATGATTGTTCGGATGACACGGCGGTCAATTTCATCCAAACCAAGAATATCCACATTGAGCAAGTCCAAAGCATCAATAGCTGTCTGGTAGGATACAACACCATTCGATCGAACCTGCGTAAAATCACGCACCCTGCGTAATAATCTTAAGGCTACTCTGGGGGTTCCTCGTGCTCGTCGGGCAATCTCCTTAATCCCATCGATCTCATATGGAACAGAGAGCATATTAGATGCCCGTTGAACAATTTTTTCCATTGAAATTTGATCATAATAATCCAGTCGATAAACAGCGCCAAATCTTGCTCTCAACGGAGCTGTGACTAAAGCCAATCGGGTGGTTGCACCAATTACAGTAAATCTGGGTAATTTAAGTCGGATCGAACGTGCGCTTGGACCTTTTCCAATAATGATATCCAGAGCAAAATCTTCCATGCCTGGATAGAGAATCTCTTCAATCGCTCTTCCCAACCGATGGATCTCATCAATAAAGAGGATATCTCCAGCCCGCAAGTTGGTCAGAATAGCAGCCAGATCACCTGCTTTTTCAATGGCTGGTCCGGATGTAATTCGAATATTCACACCCATTTCATTTGCCAAAACATGGGATAAAGTGGTTTTTCCTAAACCGGGTGGTCCATAAAACAGAACATGGTCGAGGGACTCGTTGCGTTGTTTTGCTGCATCGATTAGAATGGATAAGTTCTCACGAACTTGATCCTGACCAATGACATCGGCCAGGGAGGTCGGTCGTAATGTTTGATCCAAACGATCATCAGGTTTTGCTTCAGGACTAATCATTCTTTCATCGCTCATGTGTTCGATTATACCTGCAAAATTCTTCCAGAGATGAAAATTTTTTATTCATATTTCAATCATATTTACAAACGAACAATTAGATTTTTCTTGTCATTGGTAATTGTTTTGCTCATCTCGTCTTGTTCTCCAGCCATTGATTTGAGCAATCCGATTGGATTTGGATTAGCTTCTAAAGCAGATGCGGATTATTGGTCAGATGAATTAGGGGCTCAATGGTACTTTGATTGGGACACAAAAGCATCGCGCAGGTCAACACAATTAGAATATTGGCAAACCATTCGTGTCAATCAAAATGGTTATTCTCCATCCAGGGAAAAAATCGCATCGATTGCAAGTAAATTTTCAGGATATACATGGATTATCGGAAATGAACCTGATAATGTTTTCCAGGATAATACATCACCGGAGAAGTATGCTCAAATTTATCACGAGTTATATATCATGATCAAATCGAAAGACAGGCGTGCCAAAATAGCAATCGCTGGTGTGAGTCAACCTACCCCAATCAGACTGGCTTATCTCAATCAAGTCCTGGAAAGTTATGAAAAGTTGTACAACGAAAAATTACCCGTTGATTGGTGGAATATTCATGCCTATGTTTTGAGAGAGGAAGATGATTCCTGGGGTGCAGGTTTACCCGTCGGTTTATCCATCGATCATGGTGAACTTTATGAAATTGAGCAACATGGAGACATATCCATTTTTCAGCAAAATCTAATCGATTTCCGAAAATGGATGAAAGAAAATGGTTATCAAAATACTCCTCTGGTTGTCACTGAATATGGCATATTACTCCCGGAGGAATTTGGCTATTCACAAGAATTTATCTCAGATTACTTGAAAGATACAAGTGAATGGATGTTAACGTATCAGGATACTGAATACGGATTCCCTGATGACAATTACCGGCTGGTTCAAAAATTTGCCTGGTTTAGCTTAAGTGATCCTAATTTTCCTTCTGCTAATCTTGCAGACCTGGAAAAAAACAACCTGACTTTGGTTGGTGAGTCTTTTAAATCGCTTATCCAACATAATATTACAGATAAATAATAAATTCCTTTATTATCCATCACATGCTATAATGACCTTGATTATTTCATCAGGAGTTATCTATGACCAGTTTGATGATTTCAAAACATCCATTATTAGCGCATAAACTTTCGAAATTACGTGATGTAAAGACCGAACCAAAGAAATTCAGGGAATTGGTGCGGGAAATGGCAGGCCTGTTGGCGTATGAAGCCACAGCCGATTTAAAAATTGATCCAATTGAAGTTCAAACCCCTCTAAAAATTGCACCTGGCTTTGAGTTGAAAGAAAAAATTGGTCTGGTGCCAATTCTGAGGGCGGGTCTTGGGATGGTAGAAGGTATCTGGGAACTCATGCCATCCGCAGAAGTCTGGCACATTGGCATTTATCGCGATGAACAAACTCTGAAACCAGTTGAGTATTACAATAAACTTCCAACAGAGCCTACAGTTAGCGTTTGCCTTGTATTGGATCCAATGTTGGCAACTGGTGGATCAGCAGTTGCAACAGTAGATGTTCTTAAACGCTGGGGAGTGAACCGTATTAAATTTGTGGGTTTAATTGGAGCTCCCGAAGGTGTTGCGCAACTCCAAAAACATCATCCCGATGTACCGATTTATCTGGCTGCGTTAGATGATCATCTCAACGAAGTTGGTTATATCGTGCCTGGTCTAGGTGATGCAGGAGATCGTCAATTTGGAACGGGATAATTAAATTTTTAGTCATTCATTCCTGAACAAAATATAAAAGTTAAAAAGGGCAATTTTTTCAAAGGTAAACATCAATGAAAAAAGCCCTCTTTTTGTACAAAAATTTGTATCCTTTCAATAATGGGCGGTCAGGGTGTTTTTGGCGAGCGGATGCTCGCCAAAAACACCCGATTACCCCGTCTTATTAAGATGATACAAAAAATTATTGAATATTTAATTTCTAATTTTGCTGATTAACATATTGCAATCCAGTTATTCTAAAAATTACCGCTCTTAAAATCCATGTTGGTAAGAAAATCAACAAATGAACCAATACAGATACCATTAAAACGAATGATATGGATAGTAGCCATTTATTTATGGCAGGGTAAATATGATCCACCATCCAACCTCCCAGACCAGAGATGATCACAACCGCCAGGATAATCAATATTACAAGGATGATTATTTTCCAGGATTGACGGTCCGCTTCTGAAGGGATCATAGTTGTGCTGATTGCAAAAGCGAAATAGAACCATAAACCAAAATCAGTCATTTTGGGTAAATTCTTTAGTGAAATCAGGAATGAATTTAAATTTGCTTCATAAGTTGCATCCATGAGAGCTGTAAATCCTAATTTTTGTGTGCCAATGTAAGCAACAATAAATAAACCGATAATTAAAGGTGCAAGACCAATCAGTGAATCTCTGATAACATCACTTTTGGCTGTTTGAACGAAACCCAACCTGATTTTTCCATGTTTCGTGACCTCAGGAAGCAGTGATATCTTTCTCACTGGTACCCGCAATATGATTGCCATTAATAAATGACTGAATTCATGAATAAAAACACCTGGCAACAATATTATTGAAAATATTCCAATTGCCAGGTTAGGTTTACGAGTGAGTAATAATAAAATGATTTGTATTTCCCTTTGCAACATGCGTTGGGTAAGAATCAAAACCATGATACTTACCGTAAAGATAATAAAACCATCAAATTTCAAAAGTTCTCACTTTGCAGCTGCTTTAACAATTTCAATGAAATCAGGTTTTAAGGAAGCTCCTCCAACCAATGCCCCATCAATTTCAGGTTGAGAGAAGTAATCATGTGCGTTGCTTCCATTAACAGAGCCACCATATTGCACTCGAATCTCTTGAGCAACTCTTTCTCCAAAAATATTTTTTAGAGGTGTTCTAATCGCATGGAAAATGATGTCGTTGGCAGTCGCAGGATCACATGCCAGACCTGTGCCAATTGCCCATACTGGTTCATAGGCAATGACAATTTTTTCAGCGAACTCAATGCCTATGTTTTGAAGTCCGATCTCCATCTGGCGGGTAATTACTTCCTGGGTCAGTCCTTTTTGGTTCTCATATAGTGTTTCACCCACACACATAATAGGAACAATATCATTCGTCAAAGCGGCTATTACCCGTATATTTACAGTGGTGTCTGTTTCGCCAAAGAAGGCTCTCCGTTCAGAATGCCCAATAATTGCATATTTGGCAAATTCTTTAACCATTAATGGTGATATTTCACCTGTGAAAGCTCCTTGCTTCTCCCAATGAATATTTTGAACACCAACCCCGATAGAACTATTTTGCAGCATCGATGATACTTTAAATAATGTTGTGAAAGGCACACAAAAAACACTCTCAACAGATGAGATTTTTTCAATATCTTTTTGTAACATCTTTACAAGCTCTTCGGCTTCTGAAACAGTTTTATGCATTTTCCAATTTCCAGCTACTATAGGTTTTCGCATTTTATTCCTCTCAAGAATAGACTTATTAAAATTATTTTACCGCAACCCAGTTTTTGGGAAGGGATTTTCTCCACAATAAGTTTGATTCTTAGAATTGGAATTGATAGGTGACAAAACAGATATTACCCAAATCACTGATCCCCTCCACCCATTGACGATCGCTTCAAGAACGATTATGATCAATTTACCAGGTTGACCAGATGATCGCGGCACATATTGTGTCGAGGAAAGTCCGCACTCCAAAGAGCGAGATGCCGGGTAATACCCGGAGCGGGGATGCCTTTTTAGGTAACCTGCTAGATCGGGCCACAGAAACAAACTGCCTTTTAGGCGATGGTGAAAAGGTGGTGTAAGAGACCACCGGCGATTGTAGTAATACAACGGCCAGGCAACCCTCATCTGGAGCAAGGCCAAGCAGGAACATAGCCATTTGGCAGGAGGCTGCTCGTCTCCTTATAAGTTCCGGGTAGGCTGCACGAGTGAATTGGTGACAATTCACCTAGAGAGATGATCATCCTTTGAATTGCCGTCCGAAAAGGATACCCAATGAAAAGACAGAATGCGGCTTATCGGTTGACCTGGTATTTTGTTTAATAAACTTCCGGTACAAAAGACTGATCTGTTATTGGGGGTCTTACATACCCTTCATTTTTTTGTCTGGGTGGCAGATCGATTGGTTGTGGAGTAAGATCTTGATATGGGATCATACTGAGCAGATGGTGGATACAATTCAATCTAGCCCTTTTCTTATCATCAGCATTCACCACATACCAGGGAACCTGTTTGATATCTGTGTGGGCAAACATCTGATCTTTTGCTTTCGAATATTCCACCCATTTGGATCGTGATTGTAAATCCATTGGGCTCAATTTCCAACGTTTGGTTGGATCTTTGATCCGATCTTCAAAACGCTTTTCCTGTTCATCATCACTGACCGAAAACCAATATTTTAGAAGAATAATTCCTGATCGAACTAACATTCTTTCAAATTCAGGAACAGATCTTAAGAATTCTCTGTAATCATCTTCAGAGCAAAATCCCATCACTTTTTCGACACCGGCCCGGTTGTACCAGGATCGATCAAATAACACCATCTCACCTGCTGCAGGTAAATGGGTTACATATCTTTGAAAATACCATTGTGTTTTTTCACGTTCTGTTGGAGCGGGTAATGCAACTACACGCACATTTCTGGGATTAAGGCTTTCTGTAATTCTTTTTATCACTCCACCCTTTCCTGCTGCATCTCTCCCTTCAAATATAATAACGACTTTTAATCCTTGATCTTTCACCCACTCCTGCAACTTGACGAGCTCTACCTGAAGTTTCCCTAATTCTTTTTCATAGAACTTTGTTTCTAATTTGGGTTTTTTATCATTGTTGATTTTTTCTTCAGGTTCTTTTTCCAGTTCAACATTATTTTTCGTTTTCTTGTTCTTATCTTTTTTTGCCATTTTTTCCTAACCTTTTTTCCATCATTCCTTAACTTTTATTATACAGATGAGCAAAAGTAAAAACCAAATGTTTAGAAAACAAAATCATTTATGACTTCACTGCAAAAAGGTAGAAAAGGATTCACAAAAAGGGAAATCGTTAATATAATGAATCTATGTTCAGAAAAAACACTAATCACCAACAACCAGCGATAATAAGTGCCGCCAGTGAGCTACCGGAAAAACAGCGCAAACGTCTTGAGAATTCCTGGGCAGGCGCATTTTACAAAGAA